>NZ_CP051685.1:4800000-6230599 GCF_012849555.1 Massilia forsythiae | reverse complement strand
GTCTGGCAAGTGGCCGGTGGAGGTTGCATGAAAGAGCGCCCAATCCTGATGAGCGCGCCGATGGTACGCGCGCTGCTCGACGGTACGAAAACCCAAACGCGGCGCGCCGTAAAGCTGCCAGTTGAGTACGACGCGGCCTGGTGCGGCGGATGGAAGATCGTCCACAAGCTCGTGACGCAAACGGTGGAGATGTTCAATCGCCTGCACGGCGCGCCGCTCGGCACCAATGTCGCTATCTGTCCCTACGGCCAGCCCGGGGACCGCCTGTGGATTCGTGAGGCGTTTGCGTTATCGGTAGTTGATCCCGATGGCGGCCCGCCAGATGATGATCCCGAAAACTACGACGTGATCTACCGCGCCACGGACACGCCTGGCGGCGAATGGACGGACGGCGAAGGAAACACGATCGCGGCACCGTGGAAGCCCAGCATCCACATGCCCCGCTGGGCCAGCCGCATCCTGCTGGAGATCACCAGCGTGCGCGTCGAGCGGTTGCAGGACATCAGCGAGGCGGATGCGGTGGCCGAGGGTATTGCCGCCTGCGACGGCCTTGGCACCGTGGAAGCAATCCTCGACCTCGCCAAGCGCATGGGCGACTGCACCGAACCAGTGCTGACCTACGCCACACTGTGGGAATCGATAAACGGCGTTGGCAGTTGGAACAAGAATCCATTCTGCTGGGTGATCGAGTTCAAACGGGTGGCGCCGTGATCAGGAATTCGACACTCAAGCCCGGCAAGCCGCTCAAGCAGGGCAGCCAGCTCGCGCGCCGCACCCCCATGCGCCAGGTCGGATTCTCGCGCGCCAGCAGCAAGACCCCGGCGGCCGGCGCCGGCCTGCTGCGCGTCGCCGCGGTCCAGGCGCGCGATCCTAAGCCGGTGAAGCTGCTCAAGCCGATGAAGTCGCGCGGCATGAAGGGTCGCCCGCCAACCGCCGACGAAGCGCGCTTCATGGATGCGATCGCGAAGCTGGGTTGCATCGCCTGCCGCAAGGACGGCTGGGAGAACGTGGTCGTGAGCATCCACCACATTGACGGCCGCACGAAGCCCGGCGCGCACTTCCTGGTCCTGCCGCTATGCGGCCCGCACCACCAGCAGGACGACACCGACCCGCGCGGCCGGATCAGCCTGCACGGCCGGAAGGCGACGTTCCAGGCGCGGTACGGCGCCGAGCGCGAACTGCTGGCCGAATGCATGGCCGAGCTCAAGAACAACCTGACCGCGGCGAGCGAAACCGCAGGTCCTGAACAGATCACAGTGGAGTAACCATGTCGAGCAACATCCTGAACGATTACAACGATTTCCTCCGAGCGAAAATCAAACTGGCGTCGGCCAAGGGCTTCGACGTGCCGCTGGAGCAGATCAACCCTGGTCTCAAGCCGCACACTCGAGACATCGTGCGCTGGGCCCTGCAGGGCGGCCAGCGTGCCGTGTTCGCCTCGTTCGGCCTGCACAAGACCAGCACGAACCTGGAGGTGATGCGCCAGATCGGCATCCACCGGCCGTGCCTGCGCCTGATCGTCCTTCCGCTGGGTGTGCGCCAGGAGTTCGTCCGCGAGGTGCAGAAGCGCTTCACCGGCGACTACGCCATCGACCTGAAATTCATCCGCTCGGACGCCGAGGTCGACGGTATCGACACCGTCTACATGACGAACTACGAGAGCGTGCGCGAGGGCAAGGTCGACGTCACCCGCTTCGGTGCCGCGTCGCTGGACGAGGCGAGCGTGCTGCGCAGCTACGGCAGCAAGACCTACCAGGAATTCTTGCCAATGTTCGACCAGGTCGAATTCAAGTTCGTGTTCACGGCCACGCCGAGCCCGAACCGCTTCAAGGAGCTGATCCACTACGCGGGGTTCTTGGGTGTGATGGACACCGGCCAGGCTTTGACGCGCTTCTTCCAGCGCGACAGCGAGAAGGCCGGCAATCTGACGCTGTACCCGCACAAGGAGCAGGAGTTCTGGCTGTGGGTCGCCAGCTGGGCCTGCTTCATCCGCCGCCCGAGCGACCTGGGACATTCGGACGCCGGCTACGACCTGCCGCCGCTCGAGGTGCACTACCATGAGGTGCCCAGCGATTACGAGGCGGCCGGCGCCGAAAAGAACGGCCAGGGTCTCTTGATCCCGAACGTCGCCATGGGCCTGTCGGCCGCCGCCGGCGAGAAGCGGCAGAGCATGGACGCGCGCGTCGCCAAGATGGTCGAGATCGTCGCGGCGGACCCGGATGACCATTTCGTGCTCTGGCACGACCTCGAGGACGAGCGGCATGCCATCCAGGCGGCGCTGCCGGATGCGGTCAGCGTGTGGGGTACGCAGGACCTGGACCAACGCGAGCAGCGCATCGCCGATTTCAGCGACGGCAAGTTCAAGCTGCTGTCGACGAAGCCGATCATCGCCGGATCCGGCTGCAACTTCCAGGTGCACTGCCACCGCGAAATCTTCGTCGGCATCGGATTCAAGTTCAACGACTTCATCCAGGCCATCCACCGCGTGCAGCGCTTCCAGCAGACGCGCCCGGTGCGCATCGACATCATTCACACCGAGGTCGAGCGCGCAGTGCTGGCCGAGCTGCAGGAGAAGTGGCGCCGGCACGACGAGATGCAGGAGAAGATGGGCGAGATCATCCGGGCCTACGGCCTGGACCAGCTGTCGATGCAGGATTCGCTGGCGCGCACGATCGGTGTCGAGCGACACGTGGTCGCCGGCGAGCGCTTCACCGTGGCGAACAACGATTGCGTGTTGGAGGCGTTGCAGCAGCCGGACAACTCGGTCGGCCTGATCGTGACCAGCATCCCGTTTGCCAACCACTACGAATACACCCGAGTTACAACGACTTTGGCCACACGCAAGACAACGGCCATTTCTGGGCCCAGATGGATTTCCTGACGCCGCAGCTGCGCCGGATCCTGCAGCCGGGCCGCATCTACGCCTGCCACGTCAAGGACCGGATCAACTTCGGCAACGTTACCGGCGCCGGCGTGCCGACCGTCAGCCCATTCCACGCCGAGGCGCTGTTCCACGGCATGAAGCACGGCTTCGACTACCTAGGCATGATCACGGTGGTCACCGACGTGGTGCGCGAGAACAACCAGACCTACCGCCTGGGCTATTCCGAGGTCTGCAAGGACGGTACGAAAATGGGCGTCGGCTCGCCCGAGTACATCCTGCTGTTCCACAAGCCGCAGACCGACCGCACCCGCGGCTACGCCGATGAGCCGGTAACCAAGGCCAAGCCGCTGTGCCAGGCGGACGATGGCACGTCCGTCGACTTCGATCGCCGGCTGCCGCCGATCCCCGGTACCGGCTACAGCGTGGCGCGCTGGCAGGTCGATGCGCACGCATTCTGGCGATCGAGCGGCGACCGGCTGCTACGCGCGCAGGAGCTGGCCAGCTACGGTCCTGCCAAGCTGGCGAAGATGTTCACCGACCTGTCGCTGTCCAACGTCTACGACTATGAATTCCACGTGGCGGTGGGCGAGGCCATGCTGGCGAACAAGACGTTGCCTGCCACCTTCATGAGCCTGGCGCCGGGCAGTGCCGATCCGATGGTGTGGCACGACATTGCGCGCATGCGCACCCTGAACGGCGAGCAGACGGCGCGCGCGGTCGAGAACCACGTGTGCCCGTTCCAGATCGACATCGTGGACCGCCTGATCCAGCGCTACAGCAATCCGGGCGATGTGGTCTACGACCCGTTCTGCGGCCTGGGCACGGTGCCGGTGCGCGCCATGAAGTTGGGGCGACGCGGCGCCGGCTCGGAACTGAACCCGGCCTACTTCGCTGACCAGGTGCACTACTGCCGCGCGATGGAGCGCGAGGTCGGCATGCCGACGCTGTTCGACTTCGAGGCCATGGACCAGGCGCAGCCGGAGCGGGAGGCAGCATGAAAAAGCCACGCAACAAGAAGTACCAGCCAAAGGGCAAATGTACCAACCCACTCGGCATGTTCGGCGGGATGGGCAGTACTCACGTCGACCAACTGCGCCAGACGCAGACGCTCAACCACCTGGCCATGGTCGACATGGCGCAGGGGCGCGGCTCGCGCGAGCAGTGGAACCGGATCGTCGGCGCGATCAACATGGCCAACGTCATGTGCGAGATGGGCATCGGCGATGAGTTCCGCCGCGTCACGATCGCAGCCCGCGACGCGATGCTGGCGGTCGGCAAGCGTGCCGTGCGCAACGAAGATCGGTTCGTGTTCACCGGCCCCGAACTCCAGTCGGTGAACGAGGCGCTCGACTGCCACGACGCCCAGCTGGAGAACTCCCGATCCATCGACATCGACCGCGCTGCGGATGCCGTCGTGCACCGTGTGCGCCACCGCATCAACAGCACGAGCGTGATGCGCGAGATCCGCAAGGATGCCGCCTGACGCGGCGCCAACAGATAGGAAGGAAACGACATGGGAAGCATACTGAACCCTCAGGCGACCGCCGGCGCCGACGTCACGATGTCGAGCCGCGAGATCGCCGACCTGGTGGAGAAGCGTCACGACAACGTGCTGCGGACCATCGAGAGCCTTGCGCAGCGCCGCGCCATCGCACTCCCTCAATCTGAGGAAGTCCCGAACGACGGCCCCGGCCCGAAAACCATCCGGCAATACCGGGTTGGCAAGCGCGACTCGTACGTGATCGTGGCGCAGTTGTCGCCCGAGTTCACTGCGCGCCTGGTCGACCGCTGGCAGGAACTGGAGGCGCGCACGCCGGCGCCGGTCGAGCTGTCCCGCATGCAGATCCTCGAGATGGCGATGGAATCGGAGCGCGAGCGCGAGGAGCTGGCTGCGCAGGTGGCCGCCGCCGCGCCGGCGGTCGAGTTCGTCGGCCGCTACGTGGAGTCCACCGGCCTGATGACCTTCCGCCAGGTAGCGAAGCTGCTGAAAGTGAAGGAGCCGGAATTTCGCCAGTTCCTCAAGGAAGAGAAGGTCATGTACGTGCTGGGCGGCGAATGGACGGCGCACGCGCAGCACATCGAAGCCGGCCGATTCCAGGTGCGCGCCGGTACTGCGCAGGCGAACGGTCATGCATACAGCACGTCCAAGTTCACGCCCAAGGGCGTGCAGTGGGTGGCCGGCGAGCTGGCGAAGTGGCAGTTGGCGCAGCGCCAGAAGGAGGGCAGCCATGCGTGACTATTCGCCCCTGCGTGAGCGCGCCACCAAGTCCGAGACGGTCCTGATGAAGTCGGCGACGATCAATGAGCTGCTGGACGAGCTCGACGCGCTGCGCGCCGCCGCGGCGCCGGCCAAGATGAAGCGCAACGACTACCCGCCCGCCTTCGACGAGGTGTGGCAGGCATACCCGACACGACCTGGCGACAGCAAGAGGGCGGCGCACAAGGCCTGGGCGACCCGAATCAAAAACGGCGCGACTGCCGACGAGATGCTGGCCGGAACGCGCGCCTACGCCGCCTATGTCGAGGCGACCCGTGTCGAGCCGCGCTTCATCCTGCAGGCTGCAACCTTCTTCGGGCCGACTGAGCGCTACGCGTGCGACTGGACCGTGCCAGAGCAGCAGTCGAAGCCGGCCGCCGGCGGCAGCTGGTGGCTGAGCGAGATGACCATGGAGGCGAAAGGACTGGAGGTCGGCGTCAGGTCGATCCCCGGCGAGCAGCGCGCCACTTTCGAGGCGCGCATCCGCGCCGCGATCGACAACGGCGGCAAGCCGCCTGTGCCGCCGCGCCTGGCGCAGATCGTTGTGCCGCCGCCGGCCGCGCCAGCGCCCGAGCAGCCGCCCGAGACGCCGCGCCGTGCCGGCCGGCCCGAGGGGCTGCAGCAGATGCTCCGTGACCTGGGGCGCGCCGCATGACGGAGAAAACCGATATCTGCGCCCTGTGCCAGCACTTCAAGATGAAGGAATACCCGGAACACGCCCGCGTCGGCGCCGGCCGCTGCATGGGCTACGACGGCACCCGCGAGCAGCTGATCAACCCGTTCCTGTCCTGGAAGACCCGGGCATGCGTGCGCTACGCCCGCGCCAGGAACATAGCCGAGAGAGAAGCCTGGGTAGCGAAGCAGGGCGCGCCGGCGCAAACCGACAACGCAGCACAATCTGAAACGAAAGGATGACATGGAAGACACTCCCGAAATACTGACGTTCGCGCCGCTGGCCACCGCCGGCGTCAAGCCGACCAACCCGAAAGACATGGTCGGCGTGCGCAAGGCGCCGATGTCCACCGTGCCGGCGACGGTGATGGCCGAGGTGGGCGTAGCGATGCTGGAAGGCGCCGCCAAGTACGGCCGCCACAACTACCGCGCCGTCGGCGTGCGTGGCTCGGTCTACTACGACGGCACCATGCGCCACCTGATGGCCTGGTGGGAGGGGGAGGACATCGATCCGGACTCCGGCCTGTCGCACGTCACGAAGGCGATCGCCTCGCTCGTCGTGCTACGCGATGCCATGATCCAGGGGAAGTTCACGGATGACCGGCCGCCGCGCTCGGTGCCGTTCTACCCTGGCCTGAACGCCGGCGCCGCCAGCATCCTCGACCGGTATGGCGACCGCAACCCGACCCACTACACCATCACCTTCACGGGGCTCGACCAATGACCCAGACCCGGCTCGGCAGCCTCATCGAGGCGATCATCAACGTCATCATCGGCTTTGCCATCAACTACTGCGCCAACATGCTGATCTTCCCGCTGTTCGGCTTCCACATCACTCCCGGCGCCAACCTGGCCATGGGTGCGATCTACACCGTGATCAGCGTGGCGCGGTCCTACTGTGTGCGTCGCTGGTTCAACGCTCGCCTTCACCGCCTGGCGGTCGCCGTGGCTGCATCGGTCGAGGCGCGCCAATGAGCCCACTCGACACGAACCGTCGCTTGGCCGAACTGCTGGGCTGGACGAGCATCTCTCATGCAGGCTTCGAACTGCGCGGCCTGCCGCCAGACGCTCAGCGCTGGGGACTTCATGAGGGTCGCATACCAGACTGGACCGGCGCCTGGTGCGCATGCGGTCCGCTGATGGTCGAATACCTGCAGCGCATCGCGCAGCGCCCTTACCGCGCCACCGCCGGCGCCGTAGGCCTGATGGCCATCATGCGCGACCGGATCGCAGCCGGCGGTGGTGACGAGGCGGCGCGCCGCGCAATCGTCGATGCCATGATCGAGGTGCTGGAGGCGGGTGGATGAGGCAGCAACGCGCGCTCCAGGCGCTGGGCCGGCTTAAGGTCGGCGCCATGAACAAGACCGAGGTCGCCTACGCAGCGACACTGGCCGCGCGGCAGCACGCCGGCGAGGTGGCCTGGTTCAAGTTCGAAGGGATGAAATTCCGCCTGGCGGACAACACGTTCTACACTCCCGACTTCGCGGTGATGCTGGTCGATGGTGCGCTGGAGATGCACGAGGTGAAAGGGTTCTGGCAGGACGACGCGCGCGCCAAGATCAAGATCGCCGCCGACCTCTACCCGGTGCGCTTCGTCGCGGTGCGCGTGAAGCCGAAGAAGGAGGGTGGCGGCTGGGGTGTAGAAGAATTTTAGGTGCCAGTGTCATTTATTGCGGCATCTAGCAGCGGCAATACTTCATTGACTTTATTTATTGTAAGTTCACACCTAAATCGCATCTGCTTACAAATATCTATAAGTAAATTCCTTTTATGATCCATCTCGCTTTCCGTGTAATTAGAGTATTTTATAGAGCGGAGTCTCTCCATTTCTTTAAATTCGTTCAAGTATCGATTGTTGAGGGCGGCGGCATCAATTAATGCATTTGCTGCATCATATGCGTGCACAATTAGTCGTCGAATACGCTCATCATCTATTCCGGTCAGTCGGCCAACCATGGAGTGAAAGATTGGGAAGCGATGTTTAGGTATCGGCAGTTCTCTATCAAAATATTGAAGACTGTGTGTTTTCAATAGCAATTGGACGTTTGGATTGTCAAACCGCTCCTTTAGCATGCTTAGTTCATCTCGAAATGCCAAACAAAGACGACGTGTCGAGTCTTTCCTCTCGTTTTCTAGTGATTTTGTCGAATCGATTTGTTGTTTGTATGGCACCCAGATAGCAATAATGATACCCAAGGTGGCTCCAGCTGCTTGAATCCAGCCTGCAGTGTCAGAAGAGGCAACACCTTTAAAGTACAAAGTTGCGCCCAATCCATATGCGAGAAATATAAAAATACCAGTTATAGCAGTGATGGCAGAAAGCCGAAGGAAATTTTTCATATATATCAATTTACTTTAAAGGTGAAGTTTCAAGTTTGATAATATACCGCAAATTTGCAACACATTGCAATTTGGAAAACTTCGTGCAGGGCAATAAATCGAAACCTCTCTGCTAAGCTGCTCGTACTTACCAAGAGGAAAAAATTCATGTCCTTGTTCGTCGAGAAATACCTGCAATCGTTGACCGCTTCGAGCCTGCAAGACGATGCATTGCACGGCCAGACGGAGGCGCTGGCCGCTGCCGCGCTGGCGGACATGAATGGTGGTTCGAGCGATGTGTTCGGCTCGCTGCTGGCGCGCGCCAAGTACGCCGACGGCGTGCCTCGCAAGACCTTCGAATCCGGCAATGCCAATCTGGCCGTGCTGCTGCGCGCCTGGATCAAGGTCGTTACACAGAAGGGCAAGGACCGCGCCTGGATCAAAATCAAGCACGAATGGGACGTCGCCGCTGCCCACGGCATCTACAAGAAAATCGCACTGGTGTCGCTGGCTCACTGGCTGGGCGGCGAATGCACGGCCTGCAACGGCACTCGCATCGCCGCCGGCCGTGCCTGCACGCACTGCGCCGCCACGCCGGGCCGCGAGCCGATCCAGGGCGGCCAGCTCGAGCGCGAGCGCATCGCCGACATGGTGGCCGAGCTGGAAGGGCTGCACCAGGCGCATGGCGCGCGGGCGGGCGCCAAGATGCGCAAGGTCGCACCCGAGATGCTCAGGGCAGCCTGACTATGAAAGCGGCTGCGGGAACTCTTTCAATTAAAAGCGGCGGCGAGTGGGTACCAGTTGGCGATATCGTCTCGCTCGACATGCCTGCATTTGTCGGCCTGGACATGGCTGACGGTGACGATCAAACTAGCATCACAGTATTTATTGACGGCGGGGCTTACAGCGCCGCGAACTTGATCGTAGGTTCCACGTTCATCTTCGCCCGCCGCGACCATCCCGACCTATGCCCGGCTGGGCTGCTTGCACCTCTTGAGCCGGAGCGGGGTGTTTATTTTTCGGCACATCAGAGTGTGCCAAAATATGGCAGCCCGCGCCCATACCTTAAGCGCAAGAAAGGAAGATCGTAATGGCCGGCAAAAAGGCAGTGCACCTATTCATTGGCGGCCCATGGGATGGGCGGCGGCTGGAAGTTGACTCGGACGCTCCTTCTATCAATGCTCCTGCTCGGGAGTCAAGCGGCAGCATGGTTGATGCCGCGCCGATCAGCCGACCGATCCGCGATGTGATGTACAGGCGTGCCTCTTTGCGCTCGCCAGGCCGAGAGTGGGTGGTCTTCGCTGCCGAAGATGTGGCTGATGGCGATGTGATTGGGCGCCTGATTGACGGGTACAGCGCCGCAAGTAAGCGTTGACCACTCAACAGTATTGCGCCGCCTGAAAAAGCGGCGTAAACTTCAGTCTTCCACATTCCCTCGGCAAAATGTAATGCGCGCTTCGGCGCCAACATCACCCGAGGCAGTCGAGTGTCCAGCCCGCAGTAAAGCCGGCGCTCGTCTGCAAGAAAGGCCCGCCACCCCGGCGGGCTTTCTCGTTTACGGCCCACTTTGCAGATAGCTCTGGGGCGCGTGCGCCGAGGGAATGAGGCTTCCGAGGAGCAGCGGCCCGCCCCCGCTGCACACCAACCCTCCTGCTGGGATAAAGCACGCATGCCTTATGCGATCCTCGGCGCTTCACCGGCGTAACCGGTGACCACACAAAGCCTAAGCCTGACAACCACGTTCCACGTGTGCGGATGATGGCCGAGGGCTCTGTGTGGTGCGCGCAATGGATCAGAAGTCGAGCTGCTCGACTGTGATGCCCAGCGCGCCTGCAATCTTTTCGATGGACGAGCGGCGCAATACGTCACTAGCCTCCTGCTTCGCATAGGACGGCTGAGCAATGCCGAGGCGCTGCGCAACCTCTGCCTGGGTCAGGCGCAGGTATTCGCGCCATGCGCGCACTGGCGTGGCACCGTCTACCGTGGCGCTCACAACCTCGTGTGGAATGGTGCCGGCAGTTTGCGTTTTTCGATACTCCTCGTAAGGGATGACGACAAAGGCCGGTTTCCCATCCGGCCCGTTGATGATCTGAATGTTAGTAGGTGCGTTCATCTCGTTTGCTTACCTCGTTGATTTCGACGATCTTGATTTCCCCGTCCCAATCAAACAACACCCTGTAGTTGCCGATCCTGAGTCTGTAGCCGCTTGAGTGGTTCGTCAGGGCTTTGACATTCTGGCAGTTCGGCATCGTCGCCAGCTTGGTCACCGCATCGCGGATCGGGCTTTGTGCCTGCTTGTCCAGTTTGCGGAGTTGCTTGGCTGCTTTCGGGGTCCAGTTGATCGAGTTCATGAGTAGTATTATAGCTTAAATATAGCTTTTTTCAAAGAAAAGCTATAAGTATTTTCGGTTGTCTCCTCGTTCCCGCTACAGCGGGGACGCTTCGCCGCCTGTCGCAGCAATGCGCCGGCGGCTTTTTATTTGAGGTGCACGATGCGCATCCCGCCGCTGCTGAACGTAGAGGTGGACGGCATCACCGTGCGCCGGCCTGCTGAGCTTGACGTCCTGGTGCGCGACCTCACTGGCCGCCCGACCGTCTCGCGCGTCCGGCCGCAGCTGCTGCCCGGCGAACTGCTGCAAGAACGCCTCGGCCGCATCCCGGCCATCATCAAGGAAGTGGCATGAACAACAACGCACGCATGTACCGCGCCGAGATCCTCCGCGCTGTCCTGGGTCCGCAGGCAAACACGGTGCAGGCTGCCGACGTCGCGCGCCTGAACCAGATTGCCGAGCGCCTGGCCGAATGCGAGACAGCGCACGCCGCCTTGCAGGCCAAAGGCTACGGCACCAGCGGCATGCCCTTCATCGAGCTGGTGTGCAGCGTTCCCGAACGCGTGCGCGGCAAGCTGGTCAATCTGTTTCGCGGCACGTCGACGTTGGCATCCAGCTACTCGGACGTGAGCGAGGCGAGCGAGCGCCGGGGTCTGCACTGATGGCCACAATGACACTGAGCCTGCGCACCCGGATCGCTTGGTGGGTCCGCCCTGCGCTGGCCGCCGCCTGCATCGTGGCGCGCATCTCGGCGCCGCTCGCCGGCCGCTGGATCGACGCCATCGTCGATTACGGAATTTATGTCGATGCTAAATTGCTTTAAAGTAAATTTACTGCGGTATTCTGTGTGAAAAGCTGTCGATGTGGTAACTTTCCAATCCCGCATGATGGAGAGGAAAATGAATACACATGAGAGCGTAGCAATAAAAAGGCTGGCCGCTCAAGCGAGCAGCATCGATTCTATTGCGAATTGGTTTATTGAGCTGATTTTGGCGATGGAAGCTCCGAAGCAAGCAAGTCCTGAAGGTATTTCAATTGGCAGGCCTGTTGTGCAAGGGTCTAAATTTCGAGTTCAGGCCCACCACCAAGAATTCGCATGTTTTTATGGGCATACCATTGGCGAAAGTGGGCTGTCTGGAAGATTCGAAATTGTGAAATTGAATCGCGACTCAACGCTCGGCGAAACTATTTTCGTGTTTCGTGCTACGAATGAAGCGATCATATTCCCCGATGAAACTGGTTTCGCTCAGTATTTTCTTTCGCAGGAGCAATACGACCACGTGCGAAGCCAGACTGCATATCAATTGATGGGCGCAATCCAAAGGCAGTTATTGAAGCATTGATCTTCTTCGTACCTCGTGTCGTCATAAACATTTTGTTTGGAGTCACTAATGGCGGCACGTCCAAAAACCATCTGCCGGAAGGCTGGATGCGGCAAGCTGATTGATGCGCCCGGTTACTGCGCGAAGCACGCGCAGCTGGCCGTCGGCTGGGTTCGGTCCCATAGCGACAAGAGCAGCACCGAGCGCGGATATGGCTACGCCTGGCAGCAGCTACGCAAGCGCGTCCTGAGCGCCGCCGCCGGCCTATGCCAGATCAAAGGTCCCGGTTGCCGCTACGTGGCGCGCGAGGTCGACCACAAGGTGAACAAGGCAAAAGCCCGTGAGATAGGCTGGACGGAAGTGCAGATCGATGACGAATCGAACCTGCAGGCCGCCTGCACCGCCTGTCACAAGGAAAAAACCCGGTCCGAAAGCGCTGCTGGATGAGTCATTTCGATGCCCGTCGCGCACCCCTGGGCTGATAGCTTTTAAAGGCCATTGGCAGCGTTTTGAGCGCGCCGCCGAATCCGACGACGAGACACCCGGATGAGGCGATGATCGCGGCATGGCACCGCGCATGGCGACGTTGAGAGGCATCGGCAGAGGGGTGGGGCGGGGTTGAATCTTAGGGCCTTTTCGCCCCTAGACCGGCTATGCAGCTCTTTTTTTATTTCCGCAATTCAGAATTTCAGGATTCGACAGTATGCCCAAACCCCGAACCCCTTCGGCGGTGCTGGAGGCGAGGGGTGCTTTCGACAAGGATCCGGCGCGGCGCCGCGATGACTTCGAAGCCGGCGCCTTCGACCGGACGCCGCCGAAGTACTTCAAGATCAAGCAGAAAGAAGTCTGGAATGAAATCGTCGACGCGCTGCCGGCTTCGGTCCTGCAGGCTACTGACCGGATGGCGGTTGAGCTTGCGGCTCGTTTAATCGCGCAGTTCCGCGCGCAGCCCGACAGCGAGGTGACCTCGGCCCAGGTCGCGCAGATTCGCACTGCTCTGGCGGTGCTCGGCATGACGCCGGCGGATCGGTCGCGCGTCTCGGTCAAGAAGGAAACTCCGACCAACCCGTTTGCCGCCCTGATGGGTGCTCCGAAAAAGGCACACTAACCATGGCGGCCGATTTCGTCGGCACGGCACTGGAGTACGCGCAGGCAGTCGTCAAGGGCAAGATCGTCGCATGCAAGTGGGTCAAGCTGGCATGCAAGAAGCACCTGGACGAACTGAAGGCCAGCCGGCGAAAGGCATTCCCGTATTACTTCGACGAGGATGCGGCCAACAAGGTCTGCACGTTCCTGTCGCTGATGCCTCACACCAAAGGGAAGTGGGCTCGAAAGCGCGAGACGATCACGCTGGAGCCCTGGCAGTGCTTCGCGTTCTGCGCGCTGTTCGGATGGAAGATCAAAAAGAACGATCGGCGCCGCTACCGCAAGGCGTACTTCGCGGTGCCGAGGAAAAACGGCAAGTCGATCATCGGCTCCGGCATCGGCCTGTACATGTTCTCGGTAGATGGCGAGTTCGGTGCCGAGGTCTACTCGGGCGCGACGACCGAGGCGCAGGCCTGGGAGGTCTTCCGGCCGGCCAAGCAGATGCTCGAGCGCACGCCGGAATTGCAAGAGGCGCTCGGCGCCGAGATCTGGGCTAAGGCATTGCTGGCGCCGGCCGACGGCTCGCGCTTCGAACCGGTTATCGGCAAGCCCGGCGACGGCGCCTCGCCCTCGTGCGCGATCGTGGACGAATACCACGAACACGACACATCCGAGCTGGTCGACACGATGGAGACCGGCATGGGCGCGCGCGAGCAGCCGCTGCTGCTCATGAT
Source organism: Massilia forsythiae (assembly GCF_012849555.1). Lineage (NCBI taxonomy): Bacteria > Pseudomonadati > Pseudomonadota > Betaproteobacteria > Burkholderiales > Oxalobacteraceae > Massilia > Massilia forsythiae. Next base: position 6,216,995 of record NZ_CP051685.1, on the reverse strand, counting down.
CACAACGGCCGGCTTCAACATCGCCGGGCCGTGCTATGACCAGGAGCAGGACGCCAAGAAAGTGCTCGAGGGCGTGCTGGACGATCCAGAGCTGTTCGCGCTGATCTACACGATTGATGACGGCGACGACTGGACCAGCCCGGCCGTACTGCGCAAGGCAAATCCAAACTACGGCATTTCGGTCGACGAAGACTTTCTGCTGGCGCAGCAGCGGCTCGCAACGCAGAGCGCGTCCAAGCAGACTCGATTCAAGACGAAGCACCTGAACATCTGGTGCTCGGCAAAATCGGCCTGGCTGAACATGCTCGAGTGGGCGAAGTGCGCAGACCTCAAGCTGCGCCGCGAGCAATTCAAGGGCGAGCGCTGCTACCTGACGCTGGACCTAGCCAGCCGCTCAGACGTGTGTGTGCTGATGTTGGTGTTTGTGCGAGTGATTGACGGCAAGCAGCACTTTTACCTGTTCGGCGACTACTACCTGCCGGAAGCCGCGATCGAGAACGCTGAGAAAAACGCGAACGCCTACCGCAAGTGGGTGATTGAGGGATTTCTGCAGCAGCACGATGGCGCCGAGATCGACTTCGACCTGATCGAGGAAGACATGCTCGCCCTGGTGGCCGAGTATGGGCCGGACGAGGTGGTGTTCGACCCGTACCGTGCCGCCCAGCTGGAGCAGTGCCTGACGAAGAACGGCATCACCGCAGTGGAGCTGGGACAGACTGTCAAGAACCTGTCGCTGCCGATGAAGGAGTTGGAAAGCGCGATCAAAGCCGGTCGCGTGCACCACGACGGAAATCCAATGCTGACCTGGATGATGTCCAACATCGTGGCAAAGCTCGACGCCAAGGACAACATTTACCCGCGCAAGGAAAAGCCGGAGCAGAAGATCGACGGCGGCGTGGCCTCGATTATGGGCATTGCCCGCGCGATCAGCGGCCAAGAAGAAACCACATCATTCTGGGAATCCTGATGGAAAAACTGATCAAGACGATTCCCGACGCCCTCATCGTCAGCGGCGCCGGGGCGCTGTCCTGCGGTGCTGGTCTGCTGCATCCCGCTGCAGGCCTCATTGTTGCCGGGCTGCTGCTGATGGTTGGTGGTGTGTTCTCCGCACGCCGCGAGCCAGCCAAGAAGGATGAAGACTGATGTCGTTTTTTGTCCAAAGGGGGCGCCGAAACCAGGCGTTCACGGAGCCATTTTGGCAAGAGTGGATTGGCGCCCTTGAATCCGCGACCGGCAAGGTGGTCAACTGGCGCACCGCGCTGCAGGTGGCAACTGTATTCGCCTGCTGCCGCGTTATCGGAAATGGCTACGCCCAAGTGCCATTCAAGCTGATGCAGAAGAGCGGCCGTCGGCGTGTGCCCGCGACGGGGCACTCTCTGTACCGACTGCTTTCGCTGAAGCCCAACGACTGGCAGACCAGCTTCGAGTTCCGCCAGATGCTGGCGTGGCACATCGAGCTTTGCGGCAACGCCTACGTGTTCAAGAATCGTGGCATCAGCGGGAAAATCTTTGAACTAATTCCGCTTCCTCCTGGGCGTGTAACACCACGGCAGGACGAGAACCTCCGTATCACGTACGACGTGGCCGGGCTCGACGGAACCACCAGGACGCTCACTAGGGATCAAATTTGGCATCTTCGCGGCCCGACCATCGACGGGTTTCATGGCTTGGATGTCGTGAAGCTGGCGCGCGAGGCAATCGGCCTGGCGATGGCTACCGAGGAGTCGGCGGCGCGCCTGCACAAGAACGGCATTCAAAACACGGGCGTTTACGCGATCGAGGACAAGCTCGACAAAAAGCAGTACGACGACCTGGCGGCGTGGATCGGAAAGCAATTCGCTGGCCTGCAAAACGTCGGCAAACCGATGATCTTGGATCGCGGTGCCAAGTTCCTGAATACATCCATGAGCAGCGTCGACGCGCAGTCGAACGAGACCCGCAAGACCCAGGTTGAGCAAATCTGCTCGTTCATGGGTGTGTTGCCCATCAAGGTTGGTTTTTCGGACAAGACCGCCACCTTCGCCAGCGCCGAGGAAATGAACCGCGCGCATCGTGAGGATTGTCTGTCGCCGAGGTGGGAGGCGTTTGAGCAGTCGGCGATGATCAATCTCTTGACGGACGAGGAGATCGACGCCGGTCTGTATTTCAACTTCACGGAAGAAGGACTGCTGCGAGGGTCCGCGAAAGACACCAAGGATGTGATCCTCGGGTACGTGAACGGCGGCGTGATGTATCCGAACGAAGGCCGCGAATTGCTCGACCTGAACCCTGATGACGACCCCGCCAGTGACCAACTGCGCGTCCCCGCAAACATTGTTGGCGAGCCCAAGCCCGCCGAGCCTGCAATACCCGCTCCCCAGGAGTAACACCGCATGCCCAAAATGAATATGCAGCGCAAGGCTGCAGGACGAGTGCTGTCCGCAGAAAACGAGCGCCTGCTGCGCGAGGCGCGCGACGGCCTCGATAACGTCCTGTCGAAACTGGCCCAGGAAGATCCGGAGGATGCCGGGTCGGTGCGTTACGTCAATCGCATGGCGCTCAAGCCAGGCCATGTGCGCATCAACGCGCAGCTCGCCGACAACGAGGCCGAGGTGCGTATCTACGGCGACATCGGCTACGGCTGGTATGACGAGGGCATCACTGGCGAATCGGTCTCGAACCAGATCGCCGAGCTGGACGTCGACACCATCCACGTGCGCATCAACAGCGGTGGCGGCCTGGTGTTCGAAGGCCTGGCAATCTACCAGGCGTTCGCGCGGCACGCCGCCCACATCATCGTCCACATCGACAGTGTCGCGGCATCGATCGCCAGCGTGATCGCGATGGCCGGCGACGAAATCCGCATCAGCGAAGGCGCGAACCTGATGATCCACAAGCCCTGGTCGGGCATGTGGGGCGATGCCGATGCGCTGCGCAAGGAAGCCGACGTGCTCGACCAGCTGCAGGCCGGGCTGATCAACATCTACGAGGCGCGCACCGGCGCAAAGCGCGCAGACCTGGAAGCCTGGGTCAACGCCGAAACGTGGTTGCTCGGCCAGGCAGCGGTCGATGCCGGCTTCGCTGACGTCGTCGTTCCGGCCAAGAAGAAAAAGGCTGCCGCCTCGGCGATGCTGAACTACTTCAAGAACACCCCGCGAAACCTGCTGGCGTCGGCCAGCGGGCCAGAAATTCGCGAGTTCGAAGCCTTCCTCCGTGACGGAGAAGGGCTCTCGAATGCGCAAGCAAAGCGCATCGCAGCCGCGATGCCGCGGGTGAATCGTGACGATTCCCCGGAGCCGCCAGAAAACCCCCTCCGCGATGGTGGGGACCCTGCGGATGAAAAGCGCGCTACCGCATCGCGGATCGCGCAGCACATCAAAAACCTCACCTCCACCATCAAGGAATGACCATGGCAGACAAAGACGCCGCAACTGAAGTAATGGAAGCGTTCACCGAGTTCAAGAAAACGAACGACGCGAACCTGAAAAAGCACAGCTCCGACTTGGAAGCGAAGCTCGACAAGATCAACGCCGCACTCGACAAGCACGAAGACGGCAGCCAGAAATTGGTGCTGATCGAAAAGCAGAACAAGGCCATGCAGGACCAGCTCGACGCCATCGAGAAGATCGCCAACCGCGCCGGCCTGGGCGGCGCCGGCGGGGAGCAGGCCAAGGCAGTTCGCGAATACCTGGACGCCTACGATCGCGTCATGCGCAAGTCGCCCGAGAATCGCAATGCGGACGACATGAAACTGATTCGCGATCGCTCGAACGCCCTAGTGAAAGGCGACGATACCAGCGGCGGCTACCTGCTGGCGCCGCCGGACCTGCAGGCCGACATCATGAAAGACGTGATCGAAATGACCCCGATCCGTTCGCTCGCAACGGTTCGCACCATCGGCGGCCCAAGCCTGAAGATGCGCAAAAAGGTCGGCAATGGCTCCGCTACCCGCGTGGGTGAAACGCAGCGTCGCGGCAACACTGGCGATCCGGCGTACGGCATGCTGGAATTCCAGGCGCCCGAGATGTTCGCGCGCATCGAAGTGTCCCAGCAGATGCTGGAAGACTCCGACTACGACCTGTTCGCCGAGCTGCGCGAAGATGCTGCTGACCAGTTCGCCCTCAAGGAAGGCATCGAGTCGATCAGCGGCACCGGCGTCGGCCAGATGGAGGGCATCTTGGTCAATGCTGGCGTCGAGGCCATCAACGGCGGTGTCGCAGACAAAATCACCGGCGACAGTGTCCTGAAACTGTTCTACGGCCTGAAAACTGCCTATGCACGCAACGCAGTCTTCGGCCTGAACCGCCTCACCCTGGGCGAAATCCGCCGCCTGAAGGACGGCAACGGCCAGTACCTGTGGATGCCCGGCATCGCCAACGGCGCTCCGAACACCATCAATGGCGCCTCGTACGTCGAAATGGCCGACATGCCGAACATCGCGGCCAACTCCTGCCCGATCGTGTTCGCCGACTGGAAGAAGCTGTACGTCATCGCTGACCGCGTGGCGATCTCGTTCTCGGCCGACTACGTGACCGAAGCGGACGATGGCCTGGTCGTGTTCCGCGCCCGCAAGCGCGTGGGCGGCGGCGTGCGCCAGGCCGAGGCTGGCAAGAAACTGAAGATCGCGGCCTGATGCCGAATGATCCCCGGCCACGCGCCGGGGGTTTCCGCAACCACTATACAAGGAGCCGCCCATGCGCGACCTGAAATCCAATATCAAGCCGGTCCAGTCCCTGGTGCCGGCCACCCGCAGCGCCGCTGCCAACGGCACGAGCGTCGACCTCTCGGGCTTCAATGCCGCGTCGGTCATCTTTTCGAACGGCGCCATCGGTGGCACCGCTTCCCCAGCGTTCACTTTCGAAGTGCAGGAGAGCGACGACAACGCCAACTTCGTCGCTGTGGTCGACAAGGACCTGCGCGGCGTCGAGCCGGTCATCGTAGCGGCCAACCAGGTGTCGCAGGTGTCGTACATCGGCTGCAAGCGTTACATCCGCGCTGCACTGAAGACCGTCACCGGCACTTCGCCGACGCTCGATTGCGCGGCCCACGTCATCCTGGGCCACCCGGCCAACGCGCCGACGGTGTAAAGCATGAAGATCATCATGCTGAGCACTGCGCCCGGCTCGGTCGACGGCATTCGCGTCATGTCGTACGAGGCCGACCGGGAATACGACCTGACCGGGACGGCTGGCGCCCAAGACCTGGCGGCTGCCTTCGTCGGTGCCGGACTGGCCAAAGAGGTTGGCTCCGCGTCGCCGGCGCCGGCAGCCTCGGACAGTGAGTCCGCGGCGATCGAGCAGACCCCGACGGTCGCCACCGACCCGAAGGCCAAGCAGTCGAAGGCCAAGTAAGCCATGCGCGCCCGCATAGCTGCCTGGCTCGTCGTGGTGCTGGCCTGGGGCCGGCGCCGGGCGCAACCCAGCATCCCAGAGCCGGCCGGCGCGCCGGATCGCCCGCTGTACCTGGTGATGACCACCAAGACATCGGTGATCCGCGTGTACGACCGGCCAGACGGCTACGAACAGCGCCTGCCTTACCTCGGCATCATGTCCGTCGACCACGTCACCGACGAGGTGGCGCACCTGCATGGCGCGCACATCGACGGTACCGTCGCCAAGGTCGACCGCCAGATCCACACCCAGGCGCTGACCCTGCTGCGCGAGCGCGGCTTCACCAAGCTGCTCGTCGAGCGGCACGGGCACCTGAAACCCATCGAGCTGCAGTAGCGCGGCTCACTGAACATCCGAAAAAGAAAGCGCGACCCGCATGACCTACAACTGCATCAAGACCTCGACGACCGCGGCTGCGATCGGTACCGGAAATGCGACGGTGGCCAGCGCAGCTGCGGCGCGCGCCCGGCCGCTATCCGACATCCCGAACGGCAAGCAGGTCGCGCTGCGCATTGAGGACGAATCCGGTACTGACTGGGAACTGTCCCTTTGCACCATCCTGACCCCGACGACCTTCTCCCGCGACACGGTGCTGAACGGTTCGTCCGGCCCGGGCGTCAAGGTCAACTTCGGCGCTGGCGCCAAGGCCGTGCAGTGCGTACTGGTAGCGGAAGAGGTCAACGCTCTGGTTGGCGTCTACGACATCGCGTTCGCGCAAACCATCCCATTGAGCCGCGTCGGCAGCAGCTACATGCCGCAGACTGCCGTTTCCAGCGCATTGACTTTTACGCCGGCCGCCGGTGCAGTGCGTGGCGCGCTGGCGTACCTGCGCCTCGTTGCTGACGGCGTGAATGCTCCGGCCTTCTCCGGTTTTAAAGAGTGGGGTGGTTCGATCGGTTACGATAATCGCAATGGGATCGTCAACCAGATCCAATTTTTCTGCGACGGTGCCGATTCCTGGTATTCGGTGTCGCAAGCTGTCAACGCTGCCCCCATCCCGGTGCCGGCATCTGCCATCACCCTGACGGGGCCGACCAGCGGGGCCGTGTCGCAGGCTTCCAGCGCGTTTACCATCGGCGTCAGCCCAGTTGGCAGCGCGATCACCGGTACGATAGTTGTGACGCCAAACGATGGCGGCGCCGGCGGCTCGTTCTCGCCTGCAACTGTGAGCCTGACGACCGCCAATCCGAGCGCCACGGTGACTTACGCGGCCAATGCTGCTGGCGCGAAAACGATTAGCGTCACGAATAACGGCGGCCTGACCAACCCGAGCAGCATCACGTACACTGCCAGCGTGGCAAATTCGCAGACCGGGTCCGGATCCGGGAATCCGTTGAGCCTGACGAATGCCACGTTCAACGCCTCGGGCAAATTCGGGAGCAGCTTGAGTGGCGGTTACGGGTTGGCAGCCAATCTGCTGCCGGCGTCCGGCCCGGTTACCGTCGAGTTCTGGGCCAAGACCACCACCGCCGCAGTCCAGGCGGCCTTGGGCTGCTCGTACGGCCTGTGGGTCGGCACTACCGACACCGGCAAGGCGACAGCGCACTATGGCGGCGACTCTGGCGGCACGCCGGATATCGTGATCAACTCCAACGTGACCGTGAACGACGGCGCGTACCACCACTTCTCGTTGAACATCGATCCGCAGGGCACCGGTAGCACGTTGTACATCGACGGAGCGCTGGCAGGTTCGAACACGACACGCGGAACGATCTCGACTTCAGCGCCGTTCGGCGTGCGCGCTTTCGGCGGCAACACCGGCTTCAACTGGAGCGGGGAAATCGATGAAGTCGCGATCTACTCGGGTATCAAGCGTAGCGCGGCGTTCACGCCATCAGCCGTCGCCGTGTCGAGCACTGAAGGCGGGTTGATCGCCTTGTGGCGTCTAGATGGAAATGGCAACGACTCGAATGCCATCGCCTCGACTACGTATGCGCGCCTGAATTCGCTGAATAACGTGACCGAGAATGGCGCTGGGCCGTACACCTATCAGGGCCGCGCCGGGAACTGGCTGAATGGCGCTGGAGGCGTGTCGAAAGTGCTGCCGGCCGGCACTGATGGGTCAGTGGCCTTCGGTGTCAATGCGCTGGCATCCGACATCGGGATGCTCATCAGCGTAACGAGCGGGTCGACGAAGGTGCCGTACTCTGGCACTTTGATGGCGGTCTACATCGATACACAGTCGGACAACAAGTACAACGTCATCACCAATGGCGATGCTGGTGGGCGTGTGAATAGCGGCGTGACTGCGCAGGTGGGAGACATCCTTCGTCTGCGCCGCGCCGGGTCCTCTTTCGTCGCGGAGATCGCGCGCGCTGGCGCGCCTACGAGTTTCGCGTCGCTCTACACCTGGAGCGGGCAGACAACTGGGGCCGTCTACTTCCAAGTGGATGTCTCCGGCGCCAATGCCGCCGCGCAGAACGTTACCACCATGGGAATCTCATGATCGGCCCGGTATTGTCCAGTTCCGCGTTCCAGCGGTACTCCGGCGCCGGCGTGAATGTCGTCTTCGACGGCAACTCGTTGGTGGCTGGATTTCAAGCGTCGAGCCAGGCTAAATCCACGCCTTCTCAGATGGCGGCGCTGCCGCCTCTGAGTGGCGCGGTTTCGGTTACGAATATCGGCGTCAGCGGCCAGACCATCAATCAGATGCGCGGCCGCGGCTCGCAGTACGCCGACGGAGCGTACGTCGCCGGCAAAAAGAACATTCTGCTGGCGTGGGAGGGAACGAACACTGTCTGCAACAACGGGTCTGCAAAGACCGGCTTGGCCGCTGCCGCCGATATGGCGTCGTACGTGAAGGAGCGCCTGGCTGCACATCCAGACTGGGTCATCGTGATGATGACAACGCTGCCGCGGTTCGGCATTGAGGCTTGGAGCATTCCAGACGGCAACGCGCAGCTGCAGGCGTATGACGACTACTTACGCGCGAACTGGCGCGCCATGGGCTGCAAGGGTCTGGTGGACGTGCGCGCGCGGGGGGTCTTCACCTATACAGGGCCGACGATGAGTGCGGTGATGTCGCCTTACATGGCGGAAACCATCCACTGCAACGACTTGGGATACGGCCTTATTGCGCAGTATTGCGCCACGGGGCTCCGGCGGCTGCCAGTGCGGTAGGGCTGGCGACTACCCTCTCTGGAGCAGGCGGCAGCGGCCCGGCGCTCCTTCGTTGATCGTGTCCCAGACGGAACCGTAGACGCTGGCGATTTCGTCGTACTCCTCAACTCGACCGCAGTTCGAACATCGGCGCCGATCGACGCCGTCGGCGACCCAGGTATGTCTGCTGAAATTGCTATTGAGGTAGTTCCAAAGCCAATTCATGCTGCACTCTCGAAATGAAGTGGCGACATGCTACACGGGAATTGCTGAGCTGCGCTGATGTATTGATAAGTGCCACAGGAGGCATGACAGATGACAGGATTTTCCGCTGTCGGCATGACGGCAGTCGGCGGGCCGCGCTCGACCAGCACTCAAGCGTCTACGCCGGTGCCGACTGACACGACCGCGCCGACGCTTTCCGGCTCGCTTGTAATTTCAGCGATTACGGCTGGCGGCGCGCACGCGGCCTGGCCGGCGGCATCTGACGATACTGGCGTCGCCGGGTACGAGTTCAGCTGCGATACTGGCACGCCGGCCTGGGTCGATGTCGGAAGTGTCCTGAGCCTGGACATCTCAGGCAAGTCCGCTAGTACCGCGTACACCGCGCGGGTGCGGGCATACGACGCTGCTGGCAATCGGTCGAGCGCGCTCACCGCGCCGCTCACCACCAATGCCGCCCTCGACACGGCGGCGCCGACCATGTCAGGTGCAATCACCCTGACGTCGATCACGTCGTCTGGAGCGCATGCGGCCTGGCCTGAAGCGGCTGACAACGTAGCCGTCGCCGGCTATGAATTCAGCTGTGACACAGGGGTGCCGTCCTGGGTCGATGTTGGAGCCGCTCGCGTAGCTGACCCGTCAGGCCTGTCGCCGGCAACCAACTACACGGCGCGCGTCCGCTCCTACGATGCCGCCGGGAACCGTTCGGCCCCGCTTACTGCGCCGCTTACGACGGCACCAGCGACTCAGCCGCCGGCGGGGAGCGTCGACGTAACAAAAGTGCCCATGGCACGAATCGTCGTTTTTGAAGGTGGCGCGCGAGTAGTCGCCTTTGCCGGCGGCACTAGAATAGTGAGGTTTTAATGGCATCCGCCCCATACGCGAAAGATGGAAAGTGGTACATCGACAAGGACCCGGAGGATAAGCGCTACTACGTGGCCGACGTCACGAACGACTTGACCGACAGTGCGACGACGGCGGCATCCGTCCAGTGCGTGGTCGCTGGCGTGGCGGTGCTGGAAGGTCCGACCATCCAGGGTACGAAGATCGTGGTCAAGCTGGGCGGATTCGATACGGCCCCCAACGCTTCGAACTTCTGCACTTTCCGCGTGACTTGCGCCAACAGCGAGCAGTTCGACCGCACGATTTATTTCAACCGGGTAGACAACTGATGATCGACGCCTCCCAACTTCCGACCGTGCCGAACGAAGTGCTGCAGGCGACCGCGGGCCAGGCCCCCGGCGTGCCGGCTACAACATATGCCCGCGCGCCGGAAGCATCCGGACCGCAGCAGACCGGTGCCCGGCCACCCGCAATCCAAGGAAGCGCCCGATGACCACACGAGAAATCGCCCCGCCGGCAGTGCTGGCGGTCGCCCTATCCGACGCCAAGGACGTGCTGCGCATCGAGCAGGACGACACCGCGTTCGACGCGCAACTGGCGATCTGGATCGCCGGCATCACGGTGGAGGCCGAACACACCACCGGTCGCAAATTCGTCAACCGGCCGATGCGCGTGACGCTCGACCAGTTTTCGGATGCGATCTGCCTGAGCACGCCGACCTTCAGTGTCGAGAGCGTCAAGTTCATCGACGCCGCCGGCCAGCCGCAGACGCTGGCACCGGTCGACTACTACGCCGACAAGATCACCGAGCCCGGCTACGTTATCCCGGCCAGCGGCCGGGCCTGGCCGGCCACGGCGCCGCGCGTGCACGTGGTTGACGTCGACTACACCGCCGGCTACGGGCCGGATGCCACGACCACTCCACCGGGCGCCCGGCTGTACATCCTGGCGCGCCTGGCCGAGCAGTGGGATCCAGTCACGAAGGAATTCAAGGAAACGGTCCGGTCCAATTTCATCGGCCGGTTACTCGACGGTTTGAGGGTGTACGGCGGATGACGCAAGCTTTTGCACTCGACAAGCGCGTGACACTGCAGGCCAGGAGCGGCACGCGTGATGGTTTGAACGCGCCGGCGCGCTCCTGGGCCAACGTCCTGGGCGGCGACGGCAAGATGTGGGCGTGGGTCCGGGACATCACCGGCCGACAGTACGTCGCGGCCGGCGGCACCCAGAACACGGTTCAGACCGAGATCGGGATCCGGCGCCGCGCCGGCGTGCTGCCGAGCATGCGCGTGCTGCACGGCGGCTTCACCTACGACATCCAGGCCGTGCTCGAGCACGACCGAAACTGGCTCATCCTGATGTGCAAGAAAGGACCGGCGAATGGCTGAACTGCAGGTGCAAGGCCTGGCCGATCTGCGTGGGCGCATGAATGGCTTGAGCGATCGGCTGGTGAAGAACGTGCTGCGCGCCAGTTTGCGCAAGGGCGCGAACGTGGTGCGGGCGCAGGCGCGCGCCAACTTCAACACCGCCGACGGCCCGGACGAGATCACCGGCGCGCTGAAGGCGTCGATCCGTGTGACGCCGCGCCGCGGCACGCCCACCCGCGTGGTGTTCAGCGTGGTGGCCGGAGACCTGACGGCGGCGCAGACGAAGAAGTTCGGCACGAAGGCCGCATTCTACGCGCTGTGGGTCGAGAAGGGCCACATCAACCGCAAGGCCGGCCAGGCGCTACGCGGCAGCAAGGTCAGCTTGAAGGCCACGCGCGCGGCGTCGACGAACAACACGCCGGCCCACCCGTTCATGCAGCCGGCCATTGAGGCGAAGGCGCAGGAGGCGCTGGACATCGTGATCCAGGCCGTCGGCGACAAGCTGCCCGAGGTCGCAGGATGAGCGCGCACGCCGCTGTACTGGCACTGCTGCAGGCGGCGCCCGGGCTGACCGCGCTGGTGGGCGATCGCATCTACCCGGAGGTGCTGGACGACCCGCCGGTGTTCCCGGCGGTGACGTTCCAGCAGATGGGCGGCGCCGGCGCGCGCGGCGCGGTGAAAAACCCAGGCCTGATGCGCGCCTCGTTCCAGGTGTCGACCTGGGCCGAATCCCGCGCCGAGGCGGTGCTGATCGTCGCCCAGGTGCGCAAGGCGCTGGACCGCAAGCGCAAGATCACCGTCGCCGGCGTGCCGATCGACGACTGCTTCTACGAGAGCGACATCGACTTGGATGACCCGGACGCTGGCCAGCCTGGTGTCGGCGTCTGGTTCAACCACATGAGCTTCACCATCCATTACCGAGAGCCATGACGAAAACCCAGCAGATCCTCGCCGCGATTGCGGTGGCGCTCACGGCGGCCGGCTTGCGCGTGCGCGACGACACGGCCGCGCTGTACAGCTTCGAAGACCATCCGTGCATCCTGCTCGACTGCGGCGACGAATACCCGGATCCGGTGGTGGGCATGGGCTTCGTCTACTGGAACCTGACCGTGCTGCTGCTGATCGGCGCCGACGGCGACGTCCCGAAGATGGCGCCCGAGCCAACGCGCGCGGCGGCGCACGCGGCGCTGTACGCCGATCGCACGTTGGGTGGCGCGGTCATCGACCTGGCGGTCGGGCCGATCAGCCGCGGCATCGACGAAGAAAATCCGGCCTGCGGCATCACCCAGGTCACCTACAACCTGAAGTACCGAACCATGGAAGGTATCGCGTGAACGACGAACACGAAGGCCTGGGCGGCAGCTACACGCTCGACCCCAAGACTGGCAAGCGCACCCTGGTGGCGCGCACCACGCCCCCGGACGAAGCCGAGGAGCAAACCGAGAAGCCCGCTGCTGCGGGTTTTTTTTCGCCGGAACAGCCGGCCGAACCGACCAACGCGACGGAGTAACACATGCCCCAGCTGACCCGCAAACGCACGATCCTGTCGAAGATCGAAACCACCTACGGCACCGACCCGGTGCCCACCGGCGCCGCCAACGCCGTCCTGTGCCACAGCATCAACGTCACGCCGATGGAAACCAATCTGGTCTCGCGTGACCTGATTCGCCCGTATATGGGCAACTCGGAAAACCTGGCCGGCTCGGTCTACGGCAAGCTGGAAATCGAGGTCGAGCTGGCCGGCTCCGGCACCGCCGGTACCGCGCCGGCGTTCGGCCCGCTGCTGCGCGCCTGCGGCCTGTCCGAGACCATCTCGGCCGGCAACAGCGTCATCTACGCGCCGGTGTCGGGCGGCTTCGAGTCGATCACGAACTACTTCAACCAGGATGGCGTCCTGCACAAGATGACCGGCTCGCGCGGCAGCGTGTCGCTGACTTACTCGGCGCAGAACATCCCGATGTTGAAGTTCTCGTTCCAGGGCCTGTATTCGCCGGTAGTCGACGCGGCAGCGCCGACCGGCGTCGTGTTCACCGCCTACCAGCTGCCGCTGATCGTTAACAACGTCAACACCACCGGCCTGACCCTGCAGGGCTTCGCCGGCCTGGTGCTGTCCGACCTGTCGATCGACATCGCCAACTCGGTGGTATTCCGCTCCCTGGTAGGCGGCAGCGAGCAGGTTTTGATCACCGACCGCAAGCCGGCCGGCTCGATCACCTTCGAGGCCACCACGGTGGCGGCGAAGGACTGGTGGACCGCGGCGCGCAACGCCGCCACCGGCTCGCTGTCGATCACCCACGGCACCGTCGCCGGCAACAAGGTCAAGGTCGACGCGCCGCGCGCGCAGATCACCCAGCCGAACTACAGCGACAAAGACGGCATCGCCATGATCCAGGCCAGCCTGGTGCTGGTGCCGAACGCCGGCAACGACGAGCTCACGCTCACCTTCATGTAATACCCGGCCCCGCGCCGGCATACCGAGCACCGACCAGCCGCCGTCGCCTATCGCGGGCGCGGCGGCGGGCACGGGCACAACCACATCCTCCCGCGAAAAGGAAAACACCATGTTCATCGTCATCACCAACACCGAAGACAAAACCATCAACTGGCCGGTCAAGGTCGAAATCGCCGCCGACAACGGCAAGATCAACAAGTTCGAATTCACCGGTATCTTCAAGCTGCTCAACGACGACGCTCGCGATGCGCTGGCCGCCGAGGCCAAGCAGACCAACCCGGAAAACTTCGACGAGAACGAGCCGGCCAGCGCCTGGAAAGAGCGCGCGGTCGACAGCATACTCAAGACCATGGTCGGCTGGAAGGGCGTCGCCGACGAGAGCAAGACGCCGATCGAGTTCAACCGCGACAACCTGCTGGCCGCGGCGCGCAGCGCGCACGGCGTGAGCATCCTGCGCGCCATCAACACGGCCATGGCCGAGATCACCACCGGCGCCCGCGCAAAAAACTGAAGGAAGCCGCCGCGTTCTGGGCGCGCGGCGGCAAGCCAGATGGCCCCGGCGTGGACGACGACCTGGCGGTGCTGGGCATCGCCGTGCCCGAGCAGGCGAAGTGGGCCGGCGAAGACGACGAGGCGGAAGACTTCGAGATCTACGCCGAGAACGCCCAGTCGGTGTCCGTGTTCACGTCCATGGCCACCCAGTGGCAGTGGACCGGCGGCATGGAATCGCACCGCAGTGGCCTGAACCATGCGGTGCTGTTCATGCACATGGACAAGGTCGGCGTGTCGCGCAAGCGCAAGCGCCGCTTCGAGGTGATGGCCGACGTCCAGGTGATGGAGCGCGCGGCGCTCGACGTGTGGCATGAGGCCGCTGCAGCGCGGCAGGAAGAGCAGCGTCGCAAGGCGGGCAAGTAATCGATCCGCTTCGGCGGATTTTTTTTAGGGAATCCGCTATGCCATCAGGTGCAGTAACCGTCGGCGGCCTGGTCATCAACCTGGCCGCCGAGACCAGCGAACTCAAGACCGGCATGGCCGATGGCGTGCGCACGGTCGACGCCGGCGCCAAGGCCATGATCAACTCGATGGTCGGCGTCACCGAGTCGCACGGCCAGGCCACCCAGGCCGGCGCGCGCCTGGTGGCGCAGCTGCAGGAGGAGATCGCCACCTTCGGCATGACCAGCCAGCAGCTGACCCAGTACAAGGCCACGCTCAACGGCGTGGGCGGCGAGGTCGAGACGCTGATGGGGCGTCTGAACCAGATGAAGGCGGCGCAGGCCGGTTTCACCGACCAGTTGGCGGCCTCCGAAGCCCAGGCCACGGCGCGCATCCGCGACATGGTCGCCGCGTCGATGGCGGAAGCATCCACCCTGAACGATGTGACGACGGCCACCCAAGCCGCCACCAGCGCGCAGGCGGCGGCCGTCAACACCGGCCGCACGCTGGCCGAGACCCAGCGCCTGCAGATTCTCAACATGCAGGGCGTTGCCGCGTCCATGAAGGCGGTGCAGGACGGCACCGTCGCCATGTCCGCCGACACCCAGCGCATCCTGGCGCAGTACGACCCGCTCGGCGCCAAGCTGCGCGCGCTGCAGGCGGACCTGGCGCTGCTGCGCAAGGAAATGGGCAACAGCGTCGAGCCGGCCGCGATCAAGGCGTTCCAGGCGCTGGAAGACGAGATCGCCAAGACCCAGAAGCTGATGGCGCAGGCCGCGGCGCAGGCGACCGCAATGGGCGGCGCCACCAGCCAGCTGACGCTGACCCAGACCCAGCTGATCGACCGCTTCAAGCAGCAGGCTGACACGATCGGCATGACCCGGTCCCAGCTGATGGCCTACCAGGCGGCGCAGGCCGGCGTCACCGAGCAGACGCGGCAGGCGATCGCCGCGGTGAAGGCGCACGAGGACGCAATGAAGGCCGCCGCGAAGGCCAAGGAAGAAGAGAAGAACGCCACTACATTGCTGGCCGGCGGCATCCAGCTGCTGGCCGGCGCCTACGCCGCGCTGAAGGTGGGCGAGTACGTCAAGGACGCCACCATGATGGCGGCGCGCTACGAGACGCTCGACGTGGTGATGGGCGTGGTTGGGCGGACGGCTGGCTACACGAAAACGCAGATGGACGCCGCGTCGGAAGGCGTGGCGAAGCAGGGCATCACCATGACCGAGTCGCGCAACTCGGTTATCAAGCTGGTGCAGGCGCACATTGACCTGTCCAACGCGTCGGCACTGGCGCGCATTGCCCAGGACGCGGCCGTCATCGGCAACATCAATTCGTCCGAAGCCTTCGAGCGCCTGGTGAACGGCGTGGCGCGCGGCAACGTGCTGATCCTGCGCAACATCGGCATCAACGTCAATCTGCAGGCGGCCTACGCGCAGATGGCCGCCTCGCTCGGCAAGAGCACGTTGGAGCTGACCGAGAACGAGCGCGTGCAGGCGCGCCTGAACGCGGTGCTGGAACGCGGTACCGACATCGCCGGCACCTACGAGGCCGCGATGGACACGGCCAGCAAGCAGATCACCTCGATGAAGCGCTACACCGAGGACCTGAAAACCACCTTCGGTGAGGTGTTCAGCGAAACGCTGACGATTGCCGTGATGGCGCTGATCGACGGGCTCAAGGACACGAATGGCGAGATCAGTGAGCTGGCCAAGAACGGCCAGCTGGCGGATTGGGGGCGCGAGCTGACCAGCATATTCGTTGGCATCGCCAACACCGTCGGCAACGCCTACACGACGTTCCAGAAGCTCGATACCTTCGCGCGCCACCTGGACGCGCGCAAGGCTATCAACGCCGACGCGGACGCCCAGTCCAAGGCGGTCAGCGACAGCGGCAACGGCATGGCCGAGAAAGGCGCCGTCGAGCGTGTGCGCCGCATCGAGTCGGTGCGGCAGGCGGCGCTGGCGCAGGAAAACGCCGATTACGTGGCGCACCAGGCCGAGCTGAGCGGGAATTTCGACCGGTTCGAGCGCGCCGCCAACGAGCGTATGGCGGCGCGCCAGGCCAAGCAGAAGAAGGACGCCGACGAGCGCCTGAAGGTCGACCAGGATTACGCTGCCCGTTCGCAGGCGCTGCTGATCGCCAACGCTGGCAAGAGCATCGAGGTGCAGCAGGCTGCGCAGGCGAAGCTGGCAAAGGAGGTGTACCAGGGCACGCCAAACTTCCGCGACAGCGAACCGCGCGAGCGCAAGCCGAAAGTCGATCAGGCCGACAACACTCGCATGCAGGACAACCTCGCGCGCATCCAGCGGGAGGCTGCCGAGGCGAAGCAGGAAACTGAGTACCTGATGAAGCTCGACGACATGCGTCACCGTGCTGGCGAGCAGAGCGATGCGGAGTTCTACGAAAACCGGAAGAACAACCTGGACCTCCTGGCCGGCATCGAAATTGCCATGTACGACCAGGAGATCGCCGCGCTTCGTGCGCACCACAACTCGACCGAGGCCGAGCAGGAAAAGACGAACAAGGCGATCAACGACCTGCTCGGCAAGCAGCGGGCGGCCCGTCGGAAATTTCAGTACGACACCCTCACCGACGAGGAAGAAGCGCGCCTTCGCACGGAAAAGCTGTACCACGACGCCTACACGGCAACCCTCGGCGCCGGCGTTACCAGCATCAAGGCGCTGGATGACCAGATCGAAAAGCAGAAGGAGCACAACGCCGAAATCGGCAAGACCCCGGAGCAGATCGAGCTGGCGAAGCAGGCGCAAGTCGACCTGAACACGGCCCAGCTGAAAAGCGACGCGGATTACCTGCGCGATGGCCTGGTCAAGTGGGAACTTGACGACCAGTCGCGCGCGCTGTTCGAGATCAGGCTGAGCAACCTGGACGAGGAGATTGCACGCCGTAAGACGTTGTCCGGTTTGCTCGTCGACGGCGCAAATGCGGAAGCCGGCAGCAAGGCGGCAAAGGAGGTGGACAAGTATCTGGATCCGACGAAGGCGGACGCGTTCGGCAAATCGCTGAAGGGCGCTATCGGCGGTGCTGCGGACTCCATGGGCAAGCTGATCAAGGCGATGCAGTCGTACGGCGTCGAGCAGGCCAGGAACGACAAGGCGCGCGCCGAGGCTGAGGTGGCTTTCAAGAACAAGACGATCACCCAGGAGCAATATCTGGACGACCTCGACAAGATCAACAAGCGGAATACGCAAAACCAGATGGCCGGCTACGGCAACCTGGCCAGCGCCGCCGCCGGGTTCTTCGGCGAGCACAGCCGCGGCTATCAGAGCCTGATGGCGGTGTCGCAGGTGTTCCACGCTGCCGAGCTGGCGATGACGACGGCCGAGCTGGTGCCGAAAGCGATCAGTGCGGTGCTCAGCCAAGGCCAGGGCGACCCGTACACCGCGTTCGGCCGCATGGCCGCGATGGCGGCAGTGGTTGCCGGCCTGGGCGTGGCGATCGGTGGTGTGGGCGGCGCCAACTCCACCGCAGCCGACCGCCAGAAGTCGCAGGGCACCGGCTCGGTGCTGGGCGACAGCGACGCGAAATCGGAGTCGATCAAGAAGTCGCTCGACTTGGTCGAGAAGAACACCTACCAGGGTCTGGCGATCAGCAGCAGCATGCTGGCGTCGCTGCGCAACATCGAAAGCAGCGTGGCCAGCTTCGCCAGCCAGCTGGTGCGCAGCACCGACATCGCCAACCCGAGCGTGAACCTGAAGGCTGGCGCCGGCTCGACCACCCTGGCCAAGGCCGACATGGTCGCCACCGGCGCCGAGATCGGCCTGATGCTGGGCGCGCCGTTCGTCGGCGCCCTGGTCGGCGTCATCGCCAGCAAGATCCCGGCGGTGCAGAAGCTGTACACATCGGTGTTCGGCGGCAAGCAGAGCGTGTCCGATTCCGGTTTCAGTCTGAACGCGGCCAGCCTGCAGAGCATCCTGGCCGACGGCGCCAAGGCCTTCCAGTACGCCGACATCACGACGTCGGGTGGTTGGTTCCGCAAGGACAAGACCAGCACCCAGTCGAACCCGCTGGACGATGCGGCCAACCAGCAGTTCACGGCCATCATCACGTCCATGGCCGACAGTATCAAGGCAGCGGGCGCCGTGCTGGGCGTGTCCGGCGACAACTTCACCGCCAAGCTGAACAGCTTCGTGATCGACATCGGCCAAGTCAGCTTGAAAGGGCTGAGCGCGGACGAGATCCAGAAAGCCCTGGAATCAGTGTTCTCGAAGCTGGGCGACGACATGGCGCAGTTTGCCGTGGGCGGTCTGGACCAGTTCCAGGCGGTGGGCGAGGGCTACCTGGAAACGCTGGCGCGCATCGCCAGCGAATACCAGGCCGTCGACGTGGTGTTCGCCTCGTTCGACAAGACCTTCGACTTGGTCGGCATGTCGTCGATCGCGGCGCGCGACCGCCTGGTGCAAATGGCCGGTGGCCTGGACAAGTTCACCAGCCAGGGGCAGTACTTCCTGGAGAACTTCTTCAGCGCCGAGGAGCAGGCTGCTTCGCTGCAAAAGCGCATCGCCCCGATCCTGGCGCAGTACGGCCTGTCAGCGGCGGGCGAGGATGCCATGAAGACGTTCCGCGACTTCGTGGTCGGCCTGGACACCACCACCGAGGCGGGCGCCCAGGCGTACACCACCCTGATGACGGTAGCTCCGGCGCTGAAAACGATCGCCGACGCCAACAAGGATGCGCTGCAGGAGCAGAAGGATGCGCAGAAGGAGGTGCTGGACGAGCGCAAGGGCCTGCAGGACAAGCTCGACCAGCTGACCATGACATCGGTCCAGCTGAATGAGAAGGAGCGCGCCGCCCTGGACGAGAGCAACCGCGCCCTGTACGACCGGATTGCCGCACTCAACGCCGAGAAGGACGGCATGACGTATGTGCTGGGCAACCTGGACAACGCCTTGTCGGTGCTGAAGGAAGTAACGAAGCGCACCACCGACGAGCTGACGAAGCGGATCCAGCAGGAAAAGGCGCTGGCCGATGCGATCAAGTCGACGTTGGATAGCATCGACCCGCCCGGTAGCGACGAGGTCAACCGCAAGGATGCCCAGGCGCAGATCCAGGCGGCGCTGGCCACGGCCAAGGCAACCGGCGCGCTGCCAGATGCCGACAGCCTCAAGAAGGCGCTCAGCGTCCTGTCGAAGGATTCGGCGAGCCAGTTCAGCACGTACGCGGATTACATGAAGGATCTGCTGACGACGAAGAACGACCTGGCCGAGCTGGGCGGCCTGGCCGACGATTCGCTGTCGGTCGACCAGCAGCAGCTGGACAGCTTGAACGAGATGCTGGAGGCGCAGGAGCGGCAGATCGCCATCCTCAAGGGTATCGACAGCACCGGCTTGACCATCGCCCAGGCAATGGACGGCTTCAAGCTGGCGCTGGAAGGTGCCAAGGCGAATCCGCTGGTGGCCGCCACCTCGGCGATCAGTAGCGCGTACCAGACCAGTCTGGGGCGCGCGGCGGACGCCGGCGGCATGACGTACTGGCAGAACCAGGCCTTGGGCGGCGTGTCGATCGCGGACATCCAGGCGAGCATTGCTGGATCCACCGAGGCGCGCGTGCGGCAGCTGTACCAGGAGCTCCTGGGCCGGCCGGCCGATGCCGAGGGACTGCAGTACTACGTCGGCACCGGCGCGCCGATCGACACCATCCGCGACTCGATCAAGCAGTCAGCCGAGTACAAGGCGCTGCACCCGTTCGCGATCGGGACGAACTACATCCCAGAGGACATGCCCGCCATGGTCCACAAGGGAGAGCGGATCATCCCGGCAGCGGACAACCGCGCGCTGTTCGCGGCGCTGGCCAGCCCGGCCGGCAACGCGGAGGCGCTGGCTGCCGCGGTCGACCGGCTGACGGCGACCGTGGCGACGCAGCAGGCCACGATCGCGCAGCAGAGCGAAGACATCAAGCAGGCCCGGCGCGACACCAAGCGCATGGCCGACACGCTCGAGCGCGTCACGCGCGGCGGCAACAAGATGGTCACCACCACGGAGGCGAATTAAAGAATGGGATCAGCAGATTTTCGATTGATCCGGCCGGTACCGGTCGCCGGCGATGCCGTCGGCGCCGGGCCGGGCCTGGTGTCCTCGAGCGTGCCGATCAACGAGCCGCCCTACAGCGGCTCGGCGACGTACGGCAAGGGCGCCACGGTGTACGACCCGGCCACCTTCAAGACGTACCAGTCGCTCATCGCCAACAACACCGGCCGCGCCGTGACCGACGACACGGCCTGGACGCCGCTGGGCGCCACCAACCGGTGGCTGATGTTCGATAAGGCAGTGAACAGCCAGACCAGCGCGCCCGAGGCGGTTACCGTGGTGATCAGGCCTGGCGAACTGGTCAACACGGTGGGCCTGCTGAACGTGTCGGGCGCGCGCGCCACGCTGTCGCAGGCAGACAGCGGTTACAGCCAGACGAAGAACCTGCAGCGGCACGACGTGTTGACCTGGTACGACTGGTTCTACGAGGAGCCGATCCGCGAGGGCGACGTGATATTCGACGGCATCCCGCCATACATCGGGTCGAACCTGACCATCACGGTGGAGAGCGCTGGCGGCACGGCGGGCATCGGCTGTTGCATCTTGGGCAAGTCGCGCACGATCGGCCAGACCGCATGGGACTTTACGGGCGGCGTGCTGAGCTACTCCTCGCCCAGTACGGACACCTTCGGCAACGTCACCATGGTCCGGCGCGACAACGCCAAGACACTGAACTTCGAGATCTATATCCAGGCCGGCTTCGAATCCGAGGTCTACCGCCTGCTGCGGCAGTACACCGACGTCGAGATGATGATCATCGGCGCCGAGGATTATTCGATGACCTACTCCTACGGATTCCTGGCGCAGTGGAGCGTGCCGGTCACGAACAGCGGCAAAACCGCGCATATTGAATGGAAGGGACTTGTATGATCGATAATTTGCCGGCGGCGCCGGACCCCGCCAGCGACACCCCGCAGCAGTTCAACGCGAAAGCGGCAGCATTCGTTTTGGCACAAAAAGCCATGGTGGCTCAGATCAATGCCACCACTGCAAACCTGAATTCGATCGCAGCAGGCGGAGCATATGCTATTCCTCTCGTCGGGTGGGGTGACCCGAATACAGTAAAAGATGGTGTTGGCCGCTTTTCAATTCCGGGAGCGCAAAATTCCGTTAGCATTCTGTATTTCAATTCGTTGGATTCTCGTAACGGTAACTTGGCATATGTGCTGACTGAGCTATTTTCTACGGGGTGGTCAACTCCACGGCGGGGGTACATCACTTTTGTCGTATTAGGCGATCCAAGCCGCAGGGTTTCGTACCGTGTCAACGATTATGCAGAAGATGCTGCATACAGCCGACTTACCTTGAGCGTAACTTTTGTAAGCCAACAAGGAGCAGCAATCGCGGCCGGAGAATCGGTCCTGATGATGTGCTCACGAAACGGCGACAAGGGTGCCGCTGGTGACCTCATTGCCCCCATGATCCAGGTGCAGGAGCAAGCCGCCAGCGGAACGAATGCGGGAACCTACACCAACAACCAAAACCGCGCGCTCAACACGGTGCTTGTCAATAGCCTTTCAGGAGCATCGTTAGGTTCATATATCGTGACTATCCCGGCCGGCACTTACGATTTTGAAGGTTGGGCAACCGTGTACACCGGGTCGGTAAATTTCCGTTCTTTCTTACGAAACGTTACCAGTGGGGGCTCGTTCCCTGCAATTGGATCAAGCGAAACAAATAACGGTTCTGGTGCTTCGCTAAAATCTTTTTTCAAAGGGCGATTCACTCTATCCGCAAGCACTCAATTCGCTTTGGGTCTGGCCTTATCTGCAAATGCCAGCGGCGGGCAAGCGCTTAATAACGGAATGGTCGAAGTTTATAGCGAATTGATTTTCAAAAAGATCGGTTGATTATGGAAACCTACGTCACCTACCTGCCTGACGGATCGCTCGACGGCTGCTTTATTCAAGAGCCACCGGAAGAACACGCCGACCGCATGATCCCGGTTGAACCGGCCGTGGCCCTCAACTGGTGCACCTACCGCGCCAACGAAGCGCGCGACGGCGTCGAGCTGGCCCCGCCGGCACCGGCCGCGCCGCCCGAGGTGCTGGACTACACCGCCGCCGTCCAGGCCATGCTCGACGCGAAGCCGAAGGAGCGCCGCTACGACGGCATCCTGTCGGCCTGCACGTACGCCACCTCGACCGTGCCGCGGTTCAAGGCCGAGGGCCAGGCCTGCGTCGAGTGGCGCGACGCCGTGTGGGCGCGCTGCTACCAGCTGATGGCCGACGTCGAGGTCGGGAAGATGCCGCGCCCGACGGTCGACGAGTTGCTGGCCATGCTGCCCGAGTTGATGTGGCCGGAATGAGCCGCGCCTTCCAGATCGCCGTTGCGGTCGACCAGCTGGTCAATGCTGCGTGCGGCGGCTACGCCGACGAGACCATGTCGGCGCGCTGCTGGCGCCTGCGCGCTGTCCGCCCGTACGCCTGGCTGCGGCCGACCATCGACCGGGTGTTCTTCTGGCAGGTCGACCACTGCCGAAGCGCGTACGAATCGGAGCGAGCGCGCTCCCAGCTTCCCGCGGACTACCGCGACACCAACACCACCCGGCCCGCTGATGCGGGTTTTTTTACGCCCGCCCCGAAGGAGCCCGAATAGATGAACCCACAATGGAAAGAGGAGGCCGCGCGCCTCGGCGGCCCCGCCCTGGTGCAGGTACTGGCCGAGCTGCGCGATGGCCAGCTGGAGCTGATGGCGCGCGCCGACATCCTCGACGGCAAGGTGACGAAGCTGGACGCCTCGACCAACCGACTGTTGTCCGGCTTCCCCGCCAACGACGTCGAGGGTCACCGCCGCTACCACGAGTCCGTCATCGAATGGCGTGAGCTGCGCAACAAGCTGGTGCGCGAGGCGCTGACCAAGGCCGCCGGCGCCACGGTGATGGCCGGCCTGGGCTGGGTCCTGATGGCGCTGTGGCAGGCCGTCGTTACCACGGTGAACAAATGATCAATCCCTTCGAAAACAAGGTGCAATCCATGAAAGATCGAATCAAGGCCTGGCGGCAGTCCGCCGGCGTGTGGCTGAATGCCATGCTGCTGGTCGCGTTCCCGTACACCGACCAGATCCTGCAGGGCGTGAGCGACTACCTGCCGAGCTTGGCGCCGTACCTGCCGGCCAACGTCTACAAGTGGGTCGGCCTGGTCGTGGTGGTGGCAAACGTCGTGCGCGCCGCGCGCCGCGCGCGCCCGGCGGCGGCGAAGGAGGTGGCGCATGGCTGATCAAGCCCCGAAGCGTGCCGGCCGCCTGGCGCTCGCCGCGGCGCTGGCCACCGCACTCGCCGTGCCGGCCGAAGGCCTGCGCCAGGTCGCGTACCGCGATCCGCCGGGCGTGCTCACCGCGTGCTACGGCCATACCGGCAAGGACGTCCAGGCCGGCGTGGTGTATTCGCTTGAGCAGTGCAGCAAATGGCTGACGAACGACATGGGCGCCGCGATCAGCGCGGTCGACCGATGTGCGCCCGGCCTGCCCGAGCCGGTGCTGGCGGCGTTCGGTGACGCCGTGTTCAACATGGGGCCGACCATCGCCTGCGACACCAAGAACTCGACGGCCGCGCGCTACCTGCAGCAGTACAGCGCGACCACCTACCGCGACGCCAAGGCCGACGCGCTGATCCTGACGGCGGCCTGCAACCAGTTGCCGCGCTGGGACAACGCGCGCATCGCTGGCGTGCTGGTGCGCCTGCCCGGGCTGACGAAGCGCCGCGCCGCGGAGCGCGACGTGTGCCTGAAGGGGCTGCCGTGATCGCCGCCATACTGGCGCGCCTGGGCGTGTCGCGCTGGGCCGCCATATTGGCGCTGTGCGCCGCGGTCGCCGCCGGCGCGCTGGCATACCGCGCGCACCTGATCGGCGCCGGCATCGCCATGGAAGGGTCGCGCCGCGACGCGATCGACCGCCAACGCGACGCCCAGGCAAAGGCCGAGCTGGACCGCGTCAACGCGCTCGTGCGCGCCGCCCAGGTCGCGCTCGACGACGCCCTGGCGCACCTGGCCAAACTTCAATCGGAGCTGTCCCATGAAAAAGAACGTTCGACTGCTCTGCAGTCTGATCTTGCTGCTGGCCGTCGCCGGATGTCAGTCGCCGTCGCCAGCGCCTGTCCGGCTGCTGCGGCCGAGCAAGGTGAAGGTGCCGCCGCTGCCGGCGTGGATCCGGGAGGCCCGGTCCGAGTTGATCTCGACGGACGAGCTGCAGCAGATCTTGAATGGCTGCGGCAGACCCGGGACGGCGCCATCACTGGCCTGCAAGCCTGCATCGTCGCCTACGACGCCGTGAAAGCCGCAGCGGACGCCCAATAGTAAAAAGGCGTAAACTTCTGACTTATTGGCCATTCACAAATGATCGATGGAAATAGTTTCCCGAGCCGCAGCTCGCACGCAAGGCTTGAAGCGATACTTCACAGGTAGTCCATGCAAAAATGGGCATTTATCGGAACGTCTGGAGGTCAACGGAAGTTGTTGTGAGTGTGCGAGGCTGAGACAGCTTGCGAGATATCACGTGAATATCGAGGAAGAGCGCCGGAAGCAGAAGGTCCGGCGCGACTCAGACCCGAATGCCGCTACCAAGAAGAGGGAGCGCAGGGCTCGCCGTGATCCTGATTATGCCGATAAATCAGCATTTTCGCGGGCGGCGAATGAGGTGCGACGTCAGGCGGAGAGGCAAGGGGAGAGCCAGTATTTTACAGGGCGGCCCTGCGCCCATGGACATCTTGCTAACCGATTCACGAACGGCGGGAAATGCGTAGAGTGCAGCCGGCTCTCTTGCCTCAAGCGGTACAGGGAAAAGCCGATCGAGAGTTTATCCGTAATGCGATTTAGGCGCTCCATGGCCGAAATTAAGCACGCTATGGAACGTAGGATCGAAGAGCGAGCCGAGAAGGCGAGGCCTCGTCGCGAAGCGCATGCGGCCCGGCAATTTGCAATCCAAAGTGGGGCGCTCAAGTACAAAGGCACATCGTGTCTGCGCGGCCATAGCGGCATGCGGTACACGAAAAGTGGAAGTTGCGTTGACTGCTTTGCTGAGATTTCTATGTCAGTTGCAAAAAAGGTATATGACGCAAATTATGCTATCGTCAATCGATCAAAAATTCGAGAGCGGAAGCGTGGTTACCAAGATCGAACTTCCGAGCAACGATTGGCTACTGCCAAAGCCTGGGTCGCCAGGAATAAAGAGAAGGTGCGCGCCACCAAGAAAGCATATAAGGCGCGTCGACGACAGCGGGAGCTGGGCGGCGATCCAACTGCCATGATTTGCGCTTGGCAGCAGACCGCCCGAAAAGTTTGTTACTGGTGTGGCATTAAATGCCCAAAGCTGTACCACGTGGATCACTACGCTCCGTTGGCGAAAGGCGGTAAGCATGAGGTTCGCAATCTAGTCATCGCCTGCCGGAAATGCAATTTAAAGAAGAACGCTCGTGACCCTTATGAGTTCGCTGCGACTATGGGGCGATTGTTCTGAATCGCAGAGCGTCGATCATGCGCCGTTCCAGTGGCAGGGCCATCACCCGCGCCGCTACTTCCACCGGCACGCCGCTGGCAGCCAACATGCAGGACGCCTGCAGCCAGGTGATTGCCGGCAGGAGGATCAGGGCCAGGTCGACCCTGCTGGCGGTGATGAGGTCGGTGCGGGGTGTCATGGGCGCCATCGTACGCGAGGACAGGGCGCAGGATTTGCGCCCGGACAGGCTGCTATACTGGATGAATGTACAGCATAGTTAAGCGCCTTCGCACGGGCGGCGCGCGCCGGCCCGCCAACGAAATCACCGACGATCCAGGCTACGAGGGCGAGCTCCGCGTGGGCGCCACCGGCGCCGTCGTCACCGCGATCCTGATCGAGCAGGACGACGAGCACATGCGCCCGATCATCCCGCCGCTCGAGCATGCGCAGCTCACCGTCATGCGCGTCGACATGATGCTGTTCCACGGGATCGAGCGGGACAAGGAGACGGGCGCCGGTGTCGAGCAAGAATGGTCGGTCCAGATCATCGGATACTGAGCCAAAATCGTCTCCGCAACCACCCCATCAAATCAAGCGCTTCCGGGCAAAAATAATGGCGAAATCCAACTACTTACGGAAACGAAAACGATCCAAGTTATTGATTCTTAATTGATAAGTCTGTAGACTTGAAAACTGCCGACGGGGGAACCCGTTCGTGAGTTCGAATCTCACCGCTTCCGCCAGAATTTATCGATAAGCCCTTGTAAATCAAGGGCTTTTTTTGTTTTCCTTACATGCCAATTCCAGCATCACTCACATGATGCGGTGTCTCCGGCTATGGCACTGCTCGACGTTCGCCTTAGCGTTCGGGTAGGGTAGCGGCATAGTCGGCCAGGCGGCGATTAGCACTCGCAATCGCCGCATAATCTGCGGTAATCAACTCATACCGGGCTGTCGACCACAGCCCGACTCCGCTTGACGACACCGCCCGGTTCCCAAGCCCGCAACCCCTGATCCTTTTCCAGCCTGATGCGATGCACCTTCATCGCATCGATGACATCCTCCGTTCCCGGATCGGCCACCAGCAGCGGCAAGGTCTGCGACGCTTCCAGGAAGAACTGGCGGCGCTGCCCATCGCCCTGGCTCAGGAAGGCATCCTGCCACCATGCGCCGATGGCATCGCCGGCACGCTCCAGCGCCGCCTGCGTCACCAGCCGGTTCGATTTCTGATTGTTCACCTGCCGTGCAGCCGGCATCAGGTTCCACGCGTCCCCGCACGGCCAGGCGGCGAACGGAAAGCAATGGTCCACGTCATACTCGTCGCGCAGGCGCGCACCGGTCCACACGCAATACACCGGCTTGCCGGCAGCGCGCAGGCGCTCGACGGCGGCCCGGGCGAAACCGGTGTCGCGCGCCGGGTCCACCCACGCCAGCAGTACATGGGCGAGGGTGCGGATGTCGGGCCGTCCGTCGTTGCAATAGGCGTCGATCAGCCTGACCCATTCCGCCACCAGCACGGGTTCGATCCACACGTTGTAGTGCGTCAGCGCCTGCCAGATGTCGAGCGGGATGCGGAAGTCGCCCAGGCTCCACAGGAAGATGTCGTCGATCTGCAGCGGCGACGGCGTCGGGATCTGGCGCCGCCGCGTGACCTCGAAGATCGGCTTGTCGCTGGCGGGCCAGCGCAGATAGTTGGCGGGCATGTTGCGGATCACCTGCGCGATCTCGGACAGACTCTGGTGCAGGTGCTTCGCCGTCCGGTCGCGGAATACGGAGCCGATCCGCAGTTCGACCGCCGTCACGGCAAACAGCGAGGTGAAATTGTCGGTGACGAAGGCCGGGCGGCCGGCCGGCATCTGCGGCAGGCTGTGTTCGATGAGCGGCTTGAACATGCGCAGCCAGAACAGCGCGACCAGGCCCAGGGGGACGACCACCGACTCCGCCTCGTGGCGCGCCAGGCCCGCCGCGCTATCGGCGATGCGGGCCAGCACCCGCAGCAGCGCGATCTTGTAGGTCGACGACTTTTCGTCTACCAGGATCAGGTGGCGCAGCAAGGGCAGGGCGCCGAGGCCGTCGTCGGGCAGCCCCAGCACGACGTTGGTCCACCACACCTCGGTCCGTCCCAGCCGGTCCCGGCTGTCGCTGACGTGGACGGTGCGCAGGCCGAATTGCCGGGCAAGACTCGCCAGTTCCGGCAGCGAGACCGGGTGCATGGCGCGTTCGTCGTCGGGCGTGCCGAGCCGCAGGCTGATCGCGATCCGGCCTTGCGGCGCCAGCAGCGTGGCCAGCTTGCGCAGCGCACGCTGGCGCGCCGCCGGCGGGACGTGCATCCAGACTGCGGACAGCAGGATGAAGTCGAAGCGCAGGCCGAGGCGTCGGACGTTGGCGAGGTCGGGCAGGTCGTCCGAAAGCCACCGGATCCGGCTCGAAGGATGGCGTGACCGCGCCTGGGCAAGCATGGCGTCTGATGGTTCGACGGCCACCACATCGTAGCCTTGTGCGGCGAACCAGGCGGCATCGCGCCCGGAACCGGCGCCGACGTCGAGCACGGTGGCGCCCGGCGCCGGCAGCAGGTCGACGAGATTCGCGTGGACTTCCTCGAAGGCGAGCGACTCGTATTGTTCGGCCAGGCGGGCGGCGTGCTGTTCGTAGTAAGTGATGGGAAACATCGGCTGCTGTGCAGTGCTGTTAAGCCAACCCTTATTGTAGTATGGAATTGTTCAAAATCTTGGCTCCGGCACTGCCCAGGTCTGCGCACCGCGCCGGGCGTGATTGGACGACCACATAACTTTTTACTACAACAATTGTTTGTAGTATGGTTGCGTAATAAATAGTTATTGGAACATCTCAATGTCTTATCCAACCGCTCCTGGCAGCATCCCCGGCTTGTCGCGAAACTGGACATTCGTTCCGTCCCCGGTACCGCGCTGGCAGCATCGCCAACACATCGAGAAGTTCTTCCGCCACGCCCAGCGCAAGCCGCGCTGGCACGAAATCAAGCCGCTCGCACCGCGCGACCGATGGGCCGTCTACTTCATGTACTGCCCCGACGGCGTGCTGAGCGGCGTGCACGAATTCACCCTGTCGCGCCTGCGCGATATCGGCATGCCGCTGCTGGTAGTGTGCGCCAGCCCGAGCCCGGAACTGCTGCCGGCCAGGCTGGCCGGCTACTGCGACGCGCTGTTCTGGAAGGACGTGCCGGGCTACGATTTTTCCGCCTATGCGCTTGCGCTGAGCCGGATCAGCCGCGTGTCGCCGGGCGCCGACGTGTTCGTCATGAACGATTCGGTGTACGGCCCCTTCGCAGACCTGCGCGAGCTGCTGGCACAGTCGTCCTGGGACCTGACCGGCTTCACCGCGTCGAGCCAGGTGACCAACCACATCCAGTCGTATGCCTTCCTGCTCAAGGGCGTCGACCGCATGCGCATGGCGAAACTGGCGACCGTGTTCTTCCCGTTTACCGCCTTCAGCGATTCCGGTGTCGTCATCTCGCTGCAGGAAACCCGGTTGGCGCGGGTCGCCGCGCGTTCGATGGACGTCGGCGCATTCTGGTTCGGCGACGCCCGGGACGTGGTCGACCCGACCCTGGTGCGGCCGATCGAACTGCTCGACGCCGGCTTTCCGTTCCTGAAACGCTCGCTGCTCGGCAAGCACCGTTCGTTCATCGAGCGCGATCGCGTGCTGGCGCAGCTCGAGCGCCACGGCCATCCGCTGGTCTAGCGCGCCGCCATCGAAGGTCCATGTCCGAAGTCACCCAGCTCCTCGCCACCGTCAAGCGCCAGCTCAAGCAGCAGGGCAAGACCTACCGCGACGTCGCGGTCGCGCTGTCGCTGTCGGAAGCCAGCGTCAAGCGCCTGCTGACCTCGGAAACGCTGGGCCTCGATCGCCTGGTCGAGATCGGCAACCTGCTCGGCTTCACGCTGGCCGAACTGGCGCAGGAGGCGGCGGCGACGGAAACGCGGCTGCGCACCTTGAGCGCGGCGCAGGAAAAGGAACTGGTGTCCGACATCAAACTGCTGCTGGTCGCGGTGTGCGCGCTCAACCACTGGACGCTGCAGGACATGCTGGGCGTGTACCGCCTGGGCGAAGCCGAGTGCCTGCACAAGCTGCTGCACCTGGACCGCCTGCACCTGATCGCGCTGATGCCCGGCAACCGCATCCGCCTGAACGTGGCGCGCGACTTCGACTGGCTGCCGGACGGACCGATCCGCCGCTTCTTCCGCACCCAGGGACTCGACGATTTCCTCGACAGCCGCTTCGACCGGCCCGAGGAATCGCTCGCCTTCACCCACGCCATGCTGACCGAAAGCGCACTGGCGCGCATGCAGGCGGAGCTGCGGCAGGTGCGAGCGCGCTTTGCCGAACTGCACCAGGAAAGCCTGGCGTCGCCGCTGCCCAAGCGGCGCGGCAGCGGGCTGCTGCTGGCGCTGCGCGAGTGGGAGCCGGCCGGGTTCACGGCGTTGCGGCGTTAGGGGCAATGCGTAACGTCCATCCTACGTACCGCGCATCACGCCTCAACGCCGCACGCTGCGCTTGGACTCCGTGACGTCGATGCGGTAATCCCACGGCGCCAGGCTCTGCTGCGCCTGCTGGCGCGCGCCGGCGCCCGCCGGCGCGTACGCCTGCGCCGCGTTCGACAGGTTCACCGTCACCTGCACCGTGTTGCCGTCGCGCTCGCGGCGGAAGGCGAACACCTTGTCGTTGCCGGTGTCCAGCACCTGCGCGTCGCCGCCGTACTGGCCGTTCCACAGCGCCGGGTTGGCGTGCTTGAGGGCCAGCAGGTCGGTATAGAAGGGGGCGAGGGCATAGTTCTTCCAGTCGACCGGGTCCTTTTCGAAGAACTGGATGCGCTTGTCGAGCACGGATTCCTGGCCGCCGTAGACCAGCGGCATGCCGGGCAGCGTCGCCGCCAGCACCGCCATCGCCTTGAAGGCCGGGCCGTACAGTTCGACGTCGCTGCCGGCCCAGGAATTCTCGTCGTGGTTGCTGGTGAAGCGCATGCGGTAGGCGCCCGGCGGGAATGCCTTGGGCGGATTGGCGAGAAAGGCCTTGAGCGTGCGTGCATCGGCCTTGCCCTTGGCGATGTCCTTGAACAGGTCCTTGGTGTCCCATCCGTAGGTCATGTCGAACGCGTGTTCGTGCAGCTCCGGCTTGTCGGCCTCGGCCAGCATGAACACCGGCTTCACGCGGTCGAGCGCGGCGCGCGCCCCGTTCCAGAACGGGGTCGGCACCTTGCCGGCGACGTCGCAGCGGAAGCCGTCGATGTCGGCTTCGCGCACCCAGAACAGCATCGCGTCCGTCATGCCCTGCCACAGCGCCTTGTTGTTCCAGTCCAGGCCGGTGACGTCGGTCCAGTATTCCGGTTCGGCGCCATCGGTATACGTGACCGGGTAGATCTCGCCCTTGTCGTTCTTCAGGTACCAGTCCTTGTGCTTGACGGTCCAGGGATTGTCGAACGCGGTGTGGTTGGCGACCAAGTCGATGATCACGTGCATGCCCAGGGCATGCGCCTGCTTCACCAGGCTGCGCAGGTCGTCCATGGTGCCGAACTCCGGGTTCACGGCGGTATAGTCGCGCACCGCGTAATAGCTGCCCAGCGTGCCCTTGCGGTTCTTCACGCCGATCGGCTGCACCGGCATCAGCCACAGGATATCGACGCCCATCTTCTTCAAGCGTGGCAGATGCTTGGCGAAGGCGTTGAAGCTGCCTTCCTTCGTGAACTGACGGATGTTGACTTCGTAGATGTTGGCATTGCGCGACCAGTCGACATGGGCCATCGGCACGGTCGGCGTCGCAGGCACGCTGGAGGCGGCTGCAATCGACAGGGCGGGCAGGGCGGCGCAGGCCGCAAGCAGCATTGTAGTCAGGGTACGTCCAAGCTGTCTCTTCATTCTCATTATCCTGTAGTTTAGGTACATCGAGACTCTATGCGATTCCCCGTCGAAAATCCAGAAACAAGTGCGGTCCATGCGTTGCAATCGATGCGTGTCGGAATGGGCCGACAAAAACACGGGACGATCGGGTAGCTTGTCCGTACGATATTGGACAGAAGGGTCCGTTATAGTGAAGGTAACGTAGAGGCGTAGAGAGGATTGCGCCATGAACAAGCTGATCGTTGCAAGTATCGTGTTGGGGAGCTGGGCCACGCTGGCGTGCGCACAGCAGGAAACGGCTGTCGCCGGGCCGGCATCGGCCTGTGCCGATTGCACAGGCGACGACACCGCCGCCATGCCGGCGGCCAGGCACCTGCCTGCTGCTGCGCCCGCAGGCAGTCACGACATCGCGGTCTTCACCGGCATTCCCGAACAGCACGACGCCGGCCAGTACGGCGCGGTGCGCCAGGGGCCGGGCAGCCGGCAGGCGCCGCCGCACCGGACCGCCGACCACCTCGGCGGCCAGAATGCGGGCAGCGCATCGGCGCCTTTCATCCTGGGCAGCCAGTACGATTTCGAATATGTCGCGCGCGCCGACGTGGCCGACCCCGCGCATGGCGTCGCGGCGGCCAAGGGCCGCGAGCTGGTCGACGCCAACGGCAAGCTCGCCAGCGACAGCGTACGCTACTACAGCACGCAGATGGACAACATTTCGACCGGCGGTTCCTGGACCGTCGATTCGCCGGGTGGCAACGGTCTGGCCAACCGCGCCTGGGGCATGACGGTCGGCGCCGACTTCGGCATGCTGTCGCTGCGCGCCGCGCACCAGAATCGCCACGTCGCCCAGACCCGGCTGAACTATTTCGCCGACAGCAACATGGACGCCAAGAACTCGATCCTCGCCGCCAACCTGCACACGCGCTGGGGCACGGCGTACGCGGCCTACGCGGCCAACCGCGGCTGGGGCAACTCGCCGCTGTACAACCCCGACAATCCGTACGGCGCAGGCATGGCCGGCACCTCGTCTACCGACAGCCGCGACACGCTGGTGGGCGTGGCGGTGCCGATGACGCGCTCGACCACCTTCCTGGCCTCGATGGTCCACAAGAACGACCGCGACCTGGCCAACCGCGACGCCAACCAGGTCGCCGTCGGCGCCAGCTACGTGGTGTCGCGCAAGACCGATTTCTATGCGGCGTTGTCGCATACGGTCACCACCAGCAGCGCGGGCCTGCTGCTCAGCGGCACCCGCGCCGGCGGCAGTTCGGCCGTCAACGTCGGCATGCGCCATTCGTTTTGAGCACCCTTAGCGTGGCGACGCGAAAACGCAAAACCGGGTAGCCTGTCACCACGTTATGCAGCTTATTCACAGTATCGATTGGAGATTTTATGACTGGCACGAGTACACTTGATCCGGACAACTTCCCGGAAGCACCCGACCGTAGCCTCGGCAAAGGCCATGGCGTCGATGCCCTCGGCCCGAGCGACATTTCCGACAGCGGCAGCGATGTCGTCGGCGGCCCGGGCTTCGCGGCCAACCTGGACGACGACCAGGTGCTGCACCTGGATACCGGCACCACCTCGGACAACGAGGCAGGCTATGCCCACGACAGCGCCGGCGCCGACCTGGGCGATCCGTCTTTTGAAGGCGACAGCGATTTCGGCGGCACCGGCGAGCGCGCCGCGGCCGGCCGCGACATCCTGGCGCGCGATGGCGCCGATATCGACACCGACCGCATCGAATCGATTCCCGACCTGCCGCTGACCGATGAGGACGTCGATTTCCTCGGCAGCCAACCGCCGCGCGGACCGGCACCGGGCAAGTAAGAATGCGCAAGCGGCGCCGTCGGTGCCGCAACGAACGACAAAAGCCGGACAGCTTGCGCTGCCCGGCTTTTTGTTTCTCATTGCTGGCTGCGTGTCAATTGTAGGGTGGGCGCGGCCGGCAAGGCGGCTCCGCCGTCCACGCGTTCAACGGATGCATGCGTTATTTGAACGCGTGGACGGGAAACCCGGCCACCCTACGAATGCGCGGTAACCACTGGAGTCATGAGCGCTGCGGACGCCGCGTCAGCGCCCACGCTGCCAGCAGCACGCCGCCCGCCAGCACGGTCTTGGTGGCCGCCGGATTCTTGACGGCGGTGAGGTAGGCGCTGTGCTCGACCACCCGGTGCGCAATGCTGGCGCGCTGGCGCAGTGCGTGGCGCGCGTCCGGGCTGTGCAGGGCGTCGCGCCGTGCCGGCGATGTAGGCTGGTCGGCTTTTTGTGCGCCGAAGAAGACGGCGCGCATCAGGCGGTCGGTGGAGCGCGGCAGCAATTGCGAGACGATCGACATGAACTTGGCTTGCCCGCCCACGAACAGGTCGCGCTGCGGATGCTCCGCGGCGTACAGGATGGTCTCTGCAGCCAGCTCCGGCGCATAGATCGGCTGCGGCAGCGTCGGCTCCTTGTCCATGTAGTTCTTGGCGTGCCTGGGGAAGGGCGTGGCGATCGCGGCCGGCTTGATCAGCGTGAGCGAAATCGGCGCCTCGTCCTTTTCCAGCTCCATGCGCAGCGATTCGGTGAATGCCTTGATCGCGTGCTTGGACGCTGCGTAGGTGCCCTGCAGCGGCACCGAGCGGTCCGACACTTCGCTGCCGAGGTTGATGATGGCGCCGCCGCCGTGCGCCCTGAGCAGCTTCACCGCTTCCAGCGAACCCTGCACCACGCCCCAGAGATTGGTCTGCATCACGCGCTGCATGTCTTCCAGCGCCACCTGCTCGTTGGTGCCGTACACGCTGGAACCGGCATTGTTGATCCAGGTGTCGACACGGCCGAAGCGTTCGATCGCCTTGTCGCCGATGCGCTTGACGTCGGCCTGTTCGCCGACGTCGGCGGCCACCGTTACCGCTTCCACGCCGCGCTGGCGCATCTCGTGCGCCAGGGTATCGAGGGCATCGCCGTCGCGCGCCGCCAGCACCAGTTTCGCGCCTTTTTCGGCCGCCATGCGGGCCGTCGCCAGGCCGATGCCGCTGGTGGCACCGGTGATCACGACCACTTGTTCGTCGAGTTTCTTGAGCTTGATGGACATGCTTGTTCCTTTATCAGAAGGCGTTGCGCAGGGACGGGCGGCGCGCCAGTTTCCAGACCGCGAACAGGGCGCCCACGCCGATCAGGGCCGGCACGATCTTGTGCGAACGCATTGCCGCCTCGGTGTAGGCACAGTTCTCGATCACCTTCTGCGGCACGCCGTGGCGCTGGCGCAGTTCGCTCTGCGCATCCGGCGCGTACAGGGCGTCGCTGCGGTCGGGCGTAGCCGGGATCGGCGATTGCTGCTGCTCGAACATCGACTTTTCCATGAACTTGTCGAGGATGCGCGGCATGGCGAAGCCGGCCGCCGAGGCCGCCTTGGCGGCGCCGCCGACGAAGATGTCGCGCTTCTGGTGCTGGGCGGCGTACAGGATGGTCTTGGCCACCAGTTCCGGCGCGTAGATCGGCGCCGGCAGGGCCGGTTCCTTGTCCATGTAGTTCTTGGCGTGCACGGTGAACATGGTATCGATCGCGGCCGGCTTGATCAGCGTGACCGAGATCGGCGCCTTGTCCTTTTCCAGTTCCATGCGCAGCGATTCGGTGAAGGCTTTCACCGCGTGCTTGGAAGCCGAATACATGCCCTGCAGCGGCACCGAGCGTTCCGACAATTCGCTGCCGAGGTTGACGATGGCGCCGCCGCCGTGCAGCTTCATGTGCTTGACCGCTTCCAGCGAGCCGTGCACCACGCCCCAGTAGTTGGTCTGGAACAGGCGCTGCATGTCTTCCACCGGGGTGTCTTCGTAGCGGCCGAAGATGGAGATGCCGGCATTGTTGACCCAGGTATCGATGCGGCCTAAGCGTTCCATCGCTTCCTTGCCGATGCGCTCCACGTCCTTGGGGTCGCCGACGTCGGCGGTCACGGTGACCACTTGCGTGCCCTGGCGGCGCAGTTCGCTCGCCAGCTGGTCGAGGGCGTCCGCGCCGCGGGCGGCGAGCACCAGCCTGGCGCCCTGCTCGGCGGCCATGCGCGCCGTGGTCAGGCCGATGCCGCTGGTGGCGCCGGTAATGACCATCACTTGTTCATCGATCTTGCGTAATTGCACTGCCATGACTTGCTCCTTCGCATTGGATTGGCGTACGACTGGCGTCGCGGCATGCGTGAGCACATCCGGGACGTCAGGCTGATGAATAAGACAATCGTATCCCGATCCCGGATTTCAAGTCATTTTTTACAATATGGTGTAAACAGTATGTTTTTCAAGAACGAAAAAAAACGCCTGGCCGATGAGGCCGGACGTTTCGGGAGAGACAAAAAGGATTATTTCTTGCCTGGCTGATAGATTTGATCGAACAGGCCGCCGTCCGCGAAGTGCGCCTTCTGCGCCTTGGTCCAGCCGCCGGCCACCTCGTCGATGGTGAACAGCTTGACCGCCGGGAACTGCGCGGCGTATTGCTTGGCGTAAGGCTGCACCACCGGGCGGTAGTAATGCTTGGCGGCGATCTTCTGGCCTTCGGCGCTGTACAGGTATTGCAGGTAGGCTTCGGCCACGGCGCGGGTGCCGCGCTTGTCGACCACCTTGTCCACCACCGATACCGGCGGCTCGGCCAGGATGCTGACCGACGGCGCCACCACTTCGAACTTGTCCGGGCCGAGTTCCTTCACTGCCAGCAGGGCTTCGTTTTCCCAGGCGATCAGCACGTCGCCGATACCGCGCTCGACGAAGGTGGTGGTGGCGCCGCGCGCGCCGGAATCGAGCACCGGCACGTTCTTGTACAGCTTGGCGAGGTAGTCGCGCGCCGAGGCTTCGGTGCCGCCCGGCTGGCGCAGCGCATAGCCCCAGGCCGCCAGGTGGTTCCAGCGTGCGCCGCCGGAAGTCTTCGGGTTCGGCGTGATCACGGACACGCCCGGCTTGACCAGGTCGGCCCAGTCGCGGATCTGCTTCGGGTTGCCCTTGCGTACCAGGAACACGATGGTCGATGCGTACGGCGTGCTGCGGTCGGCCAGGCGCTGCTGCCAGTTACGGGCGATCAGGCCGCGCTCGGCGATGGCGTCGATGTCGTAGGCCAGCGCCAGCGTGACCACGTCGGCCGACAGGCCGTCGATCACCGAACGCGCCTGCTTGCCGGAGCCGCCGTGCGATTGCTTGACGGTGACGTTATCGCCGGTCTTGGCTTTCCACTGGCGTGCGAAGGCCTGGTTGAAATCCTGGTACAGCTCGCGGGTCGGGTCGTAGGAGACGTTGAGCAGGGTGATGTCGGCGGCGAAGGCGGCCGGTTGGGCCAACAGGAGTAGGGCAGCGAGGGCGGAAGCGATTTTTTTCTTGGACATCGTTTTCTTTCGGACAGGGGCGAAGCCCGGATCGTGCGTCCGGGGCAGGAACCCATAGGGTAGGGGCCTGCCCAACGAAAGAAAACGAATATAAACGATGATCCTTATGCGCTTTATGGATCGTGAAAAAGGATCAATGGGCTTTCGACAGGATCAGCAGCCAGCGGCGCAGCAGCAACACTTCGACATGGCCCGGCTCGACGCCGGTATCGCACTCGATGATCGGATTGACCGCGTAGAAGCGCTTGCGGAAGTCGCGCGTTACCAGCATTTCGCGGCGGCCGAAGCGCATCATGAAAGCGGTTGGAACGTGTTGCAAGCCGAAGGAGCTGTTCAGAGTGGTCATGACGATCCCTTTTCGAGTAGTGTTGGTCGAGTGCTTAAAGAATATCATAAGTACTGTATAAAAAAACAGGTACTGTATAAAAAACCAGTCTGCATAGAAATTGTTGTTTTTTGACAAGGTCACGAAAAAAATCGATGGACAAGCCGCCGCAAGCCAGTGAAAACGTTGATGAACGCACTCTTGAACCCGACCCGTTGCCGGCCCGCTGGCGCCGTTTCGTCGCGGCGCGGCTCTCGCCCGAGGGCGAATTCGGCCTCTATCTCACCGTCGGCCTGGCCCTGATCCTGTTCGCGGCGCTGGCCTTCGGCGAACTCGCCGAAGATGTCGTCGATGGCGATACCATCACCGTGCTCGACGTGCAGCTGGCGCACTGGTTCCACATGCGCGCCACGCCCGGCTTTACAAGGGTCATGTTCTTCATCACGCACTGGAACGGCATCGTCGGCTCCGGCATCATGGGGGCGCTGCTGGCGCTGTGGCTGTGGCGCCGCCGCGCCCGTTACTGGCTGATCGTCTGCCTGATCGCGGTACCGGGCGGCATGCTGCTCAACGTGGCGCTGAAGAACGTGTTCCAGCGCGCCCGTCCCAGCTTCGACGAGCCGCTGGTAAGCCTGGCGACCTACAGCTTCCCGAGCGGGCACACGGCGGCCGCCACCGTGTTCTACGGCCTGCTGGCCTGCTACCTGCTGCGCGGCGCCACCTCGTGGCGACGGCGGGTGGCGGTGGCGGCGGCGGGCATGGTGGCGCTGGTGGCGCTGTCGCGCATGGTCTTGGGCGCGCACTACCTGTCCGACGTGCTGGCCGCCACGCTCGAGAGCTGCGCCTGGCTGGCGGTGTGCATCACGGCGGTATCGGCGCTGCACCGCCGGCGCCTGGCGCGCGGCAAGCCGTCCTGGAGCCGCCCGCGCCATGGCGAAAGGAGCGCGCCATGAATTTCGCGGCCAGTCCCCATTGCGCGCCGGGATGCAAGCCGGTCAGCGTGATCGTCAACGCCGGCGCCGGCAGCGGCCACGACGAGGCGGGCGCGGTGGAGTTGCGCGCCCTGCTGCAGGCGGCCGGGCTCGACGCCGAGGTGACCATGGCGGCCGGCGGCGCCGAGCTGGTGGCGGCGGCGCGGCGCGCCTGCCAGGACGGGGCGCGCCTGGTGGTGGCCGGCGGCGGCGACGGCAGCATCAATGCGGTCGCCTCGCAGCTGCTGGCCGACGATACGCCGTCCGGCATCCGCTTCGGCGTGCTGCCGCTGGGTACCCTGAATCATTTCGCCAAGGACCTCGGCATCCCGCTCGACCTGGAAGGCGCGATCCGCACCCTGGCCACGGGCGAGCCGGCGCGTGTCGACGTGGGCGAGGTCAACGGCCGCGTGTTCCTCAACAATTCCAGCCTGGGACTGTATCCGGACATCGTGCGCGACCGCGAAAAGCAGCAGCGCCGCCTGGGGCGCGGCAAGTGGCCGGCGGCGCTGTGGGCCACGCTGGCGGCGCTGCGCCGCTACCCGTTCCTGTCGATGCGCCTGGAGGTGGACGGCGCGCGCCTTGCGCGGCGCTCCCCATTCGTGTTCATCGGTAATAATGCCTACACGATGCAAGGCCTGGCGATCGGGGCGCGCGAGCGCCTCGACGCCGGCCTGCTGAGCCTGTACGTGGCGCAGCGCCCGACCCGGCTCGGCCTGCTGCGCCTGGCGCTGGATGCGCTGCGCGGCCGCCTGGGCGGATCGCGCGATGTCGACGTGCTGCATGCCGCCGCCTTCGAGATCGACACGCACCGCGCGCGCCTGCACGTGGCGACCGACGGCGAGGTGACGATCATGGCGCCGCCGCTGCGCTACCGCAGCCGTCCCGGCGCGCTGGAAGTCATGGTGCCGCGCCGCGGCGCGCCCTGACGCCGCGCCGACCCTATCACCACAACAATGGAAACGGAAACATCATGCGAACACTCGTCCACCTCTCAGACCTGCATTTCGGCCGCGTCGATCCGGCGCTGCTGGACCCCTTGCGCAACCTGATCCACGAACTCGCGCCGGACGTGGTGGTGGTCTCGGGCGACCTGACCCAGCGCGCCAAGAGCGAACAGTTCGAGGAGGCGCGCGCCTGGCTCGACACCCTGCCGGGACCGCAGATCGTGGTGCCGGGGAACCACGACATCTCGCTGTACAACGTGTTCCGCCGCTTCGTGCTGCCGCTGGAACGCTACAAGCGCTACATCACCGACGACCTCGATCCGGTGTATATCGACGACGAGATCGCGGTGCTGGGCGTGAACACGGCGCGCTCGCTGACCGTCAAGGATGGGCGCCTGAACAAGGAGCAGGTGGAAAAGATCCGTACCACGCTGGCCGGGCTGGACCCGAAGATCACGCGCGTGGTGGTGACCCACCACCCGTTCGACCTGCCGCCGGGATCGGAAGACGACGACCTGGTCGACCGCGCCGGCATGGCGATGCAGGCGTTCTCGGAAGTCGGCGTCGACCTGCTGATGGCGGGCCACATGCACGTCAGCCACGCGGCCAACACCTCGGCACGCTACAAGATCAGCGAATACGCGGCGCTGGTGGTGCAGGCCGGCACCGCGACCTCGACGCGCGGGCGCGGCGAGGTCAATTCGTTCAACGTACTCCGCATCGAGAACCAGCGCATCGAGGTCGACCGCTATGGCTGGGACACGGTGCACGGCAAGTTCCAGCTGCTGAACACGGAAAAATTCCTGCGCAGCGGGAACATCTGGTCCGAGGCGGTGGACGGTATGCTGGCGGCCGGGATTTGACGCTCAAATCCAGTATCCCGCCAGGCTCGACGCCCATTCACGGATGCGGTCGCCCCACGGCCGGTGGCGCCACTGTTCCAGCGTCACCTCCCTGGAATCCTTCAAATCCTCGTTGAAGGCGCTTTCCATGTCGCGCCCGAAGGCCGGGTCGACCACCACCACGTTCAGCTCGTAGTTGTGGATGAAGCTGCGGCGGTCGATGTTGGCCGAGCCGATGGTCGACCAGGCGCCGTCGATCACTGCGGTCTTGGCATGCAGCACCGCGATCTGTAGTTCGTGGATCTTGACGCCGCCCTTGAGCAGCTTGTCGTAGAACGCCTGGCCGGCATAGCGGATCATGCCGTGGTCGGACACGCCCGGCAGCACCAGCTTGACGTCCACGCCGCGCTGGGCCGCCGCCACCAGGGCATCGACGGTCTGCTGGTCCGGCACGAAGTAGGCGGCGGTGATGTGGATCGACTTCTTCGATTCGCCGATCGCCACCAGCAGCGATTTGTAGATGGCGTAGTCGGACGCCGGCTCGGTCGACAGCACCCGCATCAGCTTGTCGCCCGCCGGCGCCAGCGCGGGGAAGTAGTCGGCCTTGTTGAGTTCGCCGCCTTCCTGGCGCGTCCACAGTTCCACGAACGAGTACTGCAGCGCGGCCACCGCCGGGCCTTCGATCTTGATGTGGGTGTCGCGCCAGCCGACCTCGTCTTCCGCCACCTTGGCCTGCTTGTGCTTGGAGCGGAACAGCGAGCTGTTGGCGTAGGTGCTGCTGATGTTGATGCCGCCGGTAAAGGCGATGCGGCCGTCGACCACCATCAGCTTGCGGTGGTCGCGGTTGTTGAGGTCCCAGTTGCCCTTGGCCTTGGCCGGGTTGACCGGATTGAACACCACCACGCGGATGCCGGCGTCGCGCATGCGCTGGAAAAAGGCGCCCGGCGTGGCCAGCGCGCCGACCGCGTCGACCATCAGGTTAACCTGCACGCCCTGGCGCTGCTTCTCGATCAAGAGGTCGGCGAACTCGATGCCGACCGGATCCTGGTCGAAGATATAGGTTTCCAGGTTGATCGAACTGGTGGCGGCGCGCGCCGCCGCCATCATCTCGCGCATGGTGGCGGGGCCGTCGAACAGCAGCGACACGCGGTTGCCGGCGATCAGCGGGATGCCGGTGGCCTGTTCTTCCAGCGCCGCCAGC
Source organism: Massilia forsythiae (assembly GCF_012849555.1). Lineage (NCBI taxonomy): Bacteria > Pseudomonadati > Pseudomonadota > Betaproteobacteria > Burkholderiales > Oxalobacteraceae > Massilia > Massilia forsythiae. The sequence goes on along the minus strand of NZ_CP051685.1, from coordinate 6,175,736 downwards.
GACTTCAGGTCGGTGCTGGCGTTGGCCCAGCGCCTGGCCACCAGGGCCGAGGCCTGCTTCGGCGGCAGCTGCCCGCGCGGGGTCTCGATGGTGGGCGCGGCCTTGGCCGGCGTCCCCGGGTCGACTTCCGGCAAGGACTTGCAGGCGGCGAGCGCGCACAGCATGGCCAGCGCCGCCAGCGAGGCGCGCGGGGGTGCAGGCAAGCGCGCTTGCCTGCGCGGGTGGGCGGCAGCGACGCCGGAACGCGGGAAGTCGGGGAACGGCATGGTTATTTGTATCCTCTCGGGTTGGCCGGCTCGGGCAGGGCGTCATCCGCATCCCGTGGGCCGACGAAGAAATCCAGCGGCGCGCTGCGCAGGCGCGCGCCCAGTGCGCGCAGCAGGCGGATGCCGTGGCGGAAGCGCACCTTGCGTGCGCGCAGCGCCACCCACAGCGCCAGGCTGAAGCTGACCGTCAGGTTGACCAGGCCGATCAGGGCGATGCCCAGCACCGTATAGCCGAGCGTCTCCAGGTCGATGCGCTGGTCCAGGCCGACGAAGCCGATCGCCAGGTTGGCCGACGAAAACGTCACGTGGCGTACGTCGAGCGGCAGGCCCAGCAGGTAGCCGACCGTGCCGGTCACGCCCATCAGGATGCCGAACACTGCATTGCCCATCAAGCCGCCCAGGTTGTGTTCCAGATAGCGCCCGAAGCGCTGCAGGCGTTCCTGCCCCAGCAGGCGGCGCAGCCAGCGCAGCTGCTGCACCCGCAGCGCCATGCGCGTGTACAGCGCCTTGTTGTCGTAGTAGCCGGATACCAGGCCCGACACGAACAGCCAGACCGCGGCGATCGCGGCGTGCAGCAGCGCCAGCGAGTGCCAGGGATGGCTGTCGGCGATCAGGTGGTGCGCCTTTTCCGGCGTCACCAGGTGCTGGCCGAACAAATACCAGTAACCGAGCGCCAGCAGATAGGCCATCGGAATCACGGTCGCCAGGTTGCCGAGCACAGCCACGATCTGGGTACGGAAGACCTTGTTCACAAGGGTCGCCATGCTGTCGACGTCGACTTGCCGCCGTCCGCCCTGCTGGCTGCTGTGCAGCGCGGCGGCGATGCGCGCCGCGGTCATGGCCGGCTGCTTGGTGGCGATGGTGAAGTGCAGCACATGCACCAGCATGAAGCCGAAGGCGTAGTTGACGCTGTACAGCAGCGCCTCGATCAGCGGCGCCTTGTGCATGTAGGAGATCAGGATCTTGATGATCGCCATGCAGCCGATGACCAGGCCGGCGCCGGCCGACGAGCCGAGCATGCCGCGCAGGTCCGCGCGCCGCTCGGCGATATAGTGCTCGCCGGTGCGGCTGGCGTTTTCGGTGACATTGCGCGCCAGCAGGTCGACGTTGTCGCGCATCAGGCCGCGTATCTGGTACTTGGTGTTGTGGGCTTCGGCCAGCTCGTGCGCCAGCGACACCGCGGCGATGCGCCGCATCGAGGCCGGTTCATCGGATGCCGTGACGGCCGCCTGCGCCAGCGCCGCGTTCTGCTGCGCGGTCGCCTTGGGCAGCAGCGCCGCTTCGCGCGCCAGCGCATGCAGGTCGAGCGTCGGCGCAGCCGGCAGGTTGCCGCTGACGTCGACCAGGAACAGCAGCTTGCGCAAGCGGTCGATGCTTTGCGTGATCGCCACCAGCAGGTAGGTCAGCGCCACCGTGGTGCCCGAGGACAGGGCGCCGCGGCGGATCTTGAGCACCACGTCCTCGCACTGGTCGAGCATCACCAGCAAATGGCGCGCATCTTCCATCTGCGCGATCTCGCCGGCCATCAGGCGCGCGTATTCGTCGAGGTAGCGGTTGGCCTCGATGTTCTGCATCAGGAACGGCGAATCGACTTCCTCGATTTCCATGTGGGCGTGGATCAGGCGCGGTTCCAGGCCTTGCGCGCACACGCGGCACGACAGCGTGCGGATCGCGTCCAGCACGCCGGTCAGCGTCACCTGGCGCGCGCGGTCGGTGGCGTGGTCTTGCAGATCCGCTTGCGGCGGCCTGGCGGCGGCGATCACGTCGAACAGGTCGAGCCAGTCGCCGTTGGGCACCATGCGCAGCCACCGGTAATCGTCTTCGCGGCACAGCACGCGGTCGAGCGTGTCGGACAGGTACAGCTCATCCAGCGCCGGCGGCAGGATGCGGTAGGCGATGCGCCGCCTGAGTTCGGTGAAGAAGCCGTCGTTGGACAGGATGCCGACGTCGGAATACAGGCTGGTGTGACGGCGCGTCTGCAGCAGCGTGGTCAGGTAGCTGCGCAGCGCCCAGGCTTGCTCGGGATTGCCCTTCAGCAGTTGGCACAGCGTGCGCACCTGTTCGCCGGCATAGGCATAGTCGCGCGGATTGCGGGGACGCAGCTTGTCGACCGTATCGACCAGCAGGTCGATACGGTCGCTGTGCGGATCGATATATTCGAGTATGGCAAGCATCAATAGAAAACGGGAAAGCCGGAAGATTGCTCAAAGACCGAGTCTATCCGGGCCGCCTGGACCGGACTGTACGGCAACGTACTGAGCAGGATGAAGGATGGGACAGCGCGACAGCGGGGCAGCGCCGGACGACAGCGACCCTTCGGGGCCGGCAACGCGACAATTCGGGGTCAGAGCACAATTTCTGGCAATAGCCTCGAAGACATTTCGATGGTCTACCGTGCAATTGCTGCACACGGCGGCATGGCTGGTGCCCGAAAGTGCTCTGACCCCGAATCTAACCCCGAATACCGGGACCGTCTTATTTCGTCTTCGGCAACGGCGCCGGGCGGAGGCTGCCGCAGTCGGCGGCCAGCCAGCGGCCGCTGACGTCGGTGTCCAGCGACTGCTTGCCGCTCTCCTGGCTGTCGACGTGCACGTGGGCCTGGTAGCTGGTGTCGCTCGCCATGGTGATCTCGCCGGCGCCGCTGATGCGCGGCTTGCTGCAGGTGAAGGCGATGCGGCCCTTGTCGGCGGCCAGGCGGGTGTAGGTCTGGCGGCAGTCGCCTTGCTGCACCGGAAACTCCTTGCGCTCGATCATTTCGCGTGTCATGCACACCCTGGTGCGCAGGTTGCCGTTCTGGCCCAGGTCGGCCTGCACGCCGTTCTGCCGCATCATCCGTTCCAGGCCGCCGCGCTGTTCGGGCGACATGCTGGCCAGGTGCTGCTGGACGGCGGCCAGCGCCGATTGCACCTGCGGATCGGCCGAGCTGATGGTGCTGGACATTTCCCACAGGCCCGGTTTGAGGTCCTGGGCCAGCGCGGGCAGGGTGGCCGCGCCGCCGCAGGCGAGCATGGCCAGAAGCGCCAGGGGATGTTTCATGTCGTTCTCCTCGATAATGATGCGCTCGTCGCGAATGGACGCATGGTACATGGCATCCGGCAAACGCGTTGAGCGTCAAGCTTTTCTCGCCGCCGGCGCGCACGGCCATGAAAAAAGCCGCCCGGCTTGCGCGGGGCGGCTCGGTCCGGCCAAGGCCGGCAGTTCAGGCGGGGATTACTTGAACTTGTACGACGCGCTCAGGCGGAAGTAGCGGCCCATGCCGTTGTGCAACTGGCTGTTGAAGCCCAGGTTGGTTTCGCGCGGATCGTACGGCGCCTTGGTGTCGAACAGATTCTTGATGTTGGCCGACAGGGTCCAGTTCTTGAAGCCGGTGTACGAATAGGCGGCGCCGAAGGTCAGCCATTCATCCACTTCGCAGTTCGGGCTCACGCCCAGGTAGCCCGGCAGGCCGCCCTTGGTGACGTCCGACGGCGTGTTGGCCGGGTTGCCGTAGTAGCAGAACGGGACCGGGTAGGTGCGGGTATTGTCGTAGCGGCGCAGCAGCGAGACCGACGACACGTAGTCGGCCGACAGGCTAACCGTGTGCACGTCGCGGCTCCAGGTCGAGATCAGGTTGAAGCGGTGGCGCGGGATGTCGCCGACCGAGGTCGCCCAGTCCGAAATGCCGCCGTTGGTGCCGACCAGGTTGTGCTCGACTTCGCCCGGACGCTCGGCGCGCTTGTAGGTCAGCGCGTAGGTGTAGTTCAGGCGGGTCGACAGGCGGCCCATCTCGCCCAGGTTCAGGCGGTGCGCGACTTCGAAGTCGATGCCCGAGGTCTCGGTGCTGCCCTGGTTGACGAAGGTGCGGTTGATCGCCAGCAGCTGGCCCGAGTTCGGGATCACGGCGCCGTTCGTGCCGACCAGGTTGTTGCTGTCGCGGATCGCCAGGCCCGGATACAGTTCCGGGTGCTGCGCCACATAGCTGGCCGACAGCAGGGCGGTCTCGTTTTCCTTGCGAATCTTGTAGTAGTCGATCAGGATGTCGAGGTTGCGGGTCGGGTTGATGATGGTGCCGAACGAATAGCTCTTCGAGGTTTCGTTCTTCAGGTTGGCGTTCGGGGTCGAGATCGACGAGACGCTGCGCGAGCAGTCGAGCGAGTCCGCGCCGGAAACCGGATTGCGGCCGTCCGGGCAGCGGATCGGGTCGACGAAGCCGTTGTTGAACGACTGCACGCCGCCCGGCGACACCTGCGACAGGGCCGGTGCGCGGAAGCCTTCGGCATAGGTGCCGCGGAAGGTGATCTTGTCGGTCGCTTCCCACTTGGCGCCGACCTTCGGCACGAAGCTCTTGGCGTTCGGGTACTTGTCGTAGCGGCCGGCGAAGTCCATCTCGAAGGTCTTGGTGAACGGCGTGCGCAGTTCGACGAAGGCCGATTTCACGACGCGGCGGCCGTCCAGCACCGAGTTCGACAGGCCGATGATGTTGCCCGCGGCCAGTTCCGGATCCGAGGTCAGGCCGATCTTTTCCTGGCGCACTTCGCCGCCGAAGGCCAGGCCGATGTCGCCGCCGGCCAGCTTGCCGACGGTGGTCGAGGCCTTGGCATCGAGCTGCATGACTTGCGAGTAGCCGGTGTTGTCGACGTCGCGCACGGCGTTCGGATCGGCGATGGTGGCGGCCAGGGTGCGGTTCTGGCTGGCGATCAGGTCGATGACCGGACGGTACAGGTAGCCGTGGCCCAGGTCGTCGCGCTCGGTGCGGTTGTACAGGAAACCGGTTTCCCAGTCGAAGGCGCCGGCGGTGCCGCGCAGGCCGGTCAGGAAGCGGTACGACTTGTTGGTGTTCTCGGCGCCGCCGTCGCTGTTGACCATGCGCAATACCGGTGCTGCGCGGTAGCCCGGGAACGGGTTGTCCGGGTGGCCCGACGGCAGCAGCAGCTGGTAGGTGGTCGGCAGGCCGCCGACGCGGAACACGGTGGTGGCCGAGGTCGACGACAGGGTCTTCGGCAGACCGACGTATTCGCGTTCGATGCGCGAGAAGCCGAGTTCGGTGAACGAGGTGACGTTGTCGCCCAGCTTGGCGGTGAACTTCGACAGCAGGTTGATGTCGGTGCCCTTGCTCTGCGCTTCGTAGTAGTTCCAGATGTCGAAGTTGCAGAACTGGCGGCCGGTCAGCATCGAGCTGGTGGTCAGGCCGATGCCGTACTGCGGGCCGCCGGTGATCACGTTGCCCTGGCAGCCGGCGGTGCTGTTGCGCACGTACTGGCCGTTGGCGGCGCTGGTCGAGAAGTTGGCGCGGCCGGCGTTCAGCTCGCGGAACACGAACGGGTTGCCGGAAGCGTAGCTGCCGTAGTCGCTCAGGCGGTAGTTGATGGCCGACAGCGGGCCCTGCTCAATGTCCTTGACGTCCTTGATGCCGGTGTGGCCGCGCTTGGCCAGGTCGATGCTGATGAAGCCGTTGTAGCGGTCCTTCTCCAGGTCGCCGAAGCCGATGATGCCGCTGACGCTGTTGCGCTTGAATTCGTTGTCGTCGTTGGCCGAGGTCGAGGCCGAGATCTCGGCGCCCTGGTAGTCGTCCTTGGTGATGAAGTTGACCACGCCGGCGATCGCGTCGGAACCGTACACGGCCGAAGCGCCGTCCTTGAACACTTCGACGCGGGCGATGGCCGAGACCGGGATGTTGTTCAGGTCGTAGACCGAGGACTTGCCGTTGTTCGGGTCGGCGTAGGCCGAGGCGGCGATGCGGCGGCCGTTCAGCAGTACCAGGGTCGAGGAGGTACCCAGGCCACGCAGCGAGGCGGTCGACACGCCCTTCGAGAAGCCGTTGTCGTTCTGGATGTCGTTCGAGGTACCCGAACCGAAGGCCGGGATATTGTGCAGCAGCTCGGCCACGGTGTTGGCGCCGGTGGCGGCGATTTCCTTGGCGTTCAGGACCGAAATCGGCGACGAATCTTCCTTGTCGGCGCGCTTGATGTTGGAGCCGGTCACATAGACTTTTTGTACCGGCTGTTCGGCCTGTGCGAAGACGAGGGCGGGCGATGCCAGGGTGAGGGCGACAGCGAGGACGCTGCGCTTAACTGCGAATTGCTTAGTCAAAATCTCTCCGATTTATTGATGCGACCCCGGCCGTCTTCTGGACGAACGGCGTGGGCCTTGCTGTGGTACCCGGCCGTCAAGACAGGCCGAGGCCGGCATCAGACCATTTCTGATAAGAAAAAGTCAAATCGGTGTGAGATTTTGTGTGAATATTACAACGGGTATACATACAGGTAATGACACCATGCACTTTTATGGGGAGCGGCATGAACCATGCCGGAATGGCAGGGCTGCATAGTGTTTTCACCGAAAAGCCGAAGTCGAGCGCGACAAATGGCTGGTTTGCATTCGCGTGAAGGAAATGGTATCCCTGCCCGTAATGCTGCCGGTGCGCCGCGCCAGCTACGCATGAGCACGGGAATGCGGCGAAATCTGCTGATGAAATTGATACTTTAGTGCAAGAATTGCAGGAGATTCTCACAGAAATGTTAAATGGCGGTCCTGTCCTGCAGTGACTCCAGCTCCATTTCGGGCAGGGGGAGACGTGGCCGACGAGGCGGCTTCGCCGTCCACGTGTTCGACATGCACCGGGACAGCCGGAGAATCCGGCGGTACGGTACGCGTGGACGGGCAAACGCTGCGTCTACCGGTCAGCCCTGGCGCTGCGGTTCGTTGACGTAGATTTCCACGCGGCGGTTGCGCGCGCGGCCGGCGGCATCGTTGTTGGAAGCGATCGGTTCGCGCGCGGCGCGGCCTTCGACGGTGATCCGGTTCGGGTTGATGCCGCGGCCGGCCAGGTAGTCGCGCGCGCTGGCGGCGCGGTCGAGCGACAGCGGCTGGTTGATCTGGTCGCCGCCGGTGCTGTCGGTATGGCCGACGATGGTGACGAAGGTGGCCGGGTTCTCGTTCAGGGTGCCGGCGAAGCGGTCCAGGATCGGGCGGAAGTTCGGCTTGACGTCGGCGCGCCCGGTATCGAACGAGATATCGCTCGGGATCTCGAGCTTGAGGCGGTTGTCGGCGGTCTGCGAGACCTGCACGCCGGTGCCGCGGGTGGCTTGCTCCATCGCCTGGCGCTGCTGTTCCATGTGCCTGGACCAGACGTTGCCGGCCACCGCGCCCGCGGCGGCGCCCAGCACCGCGCCGCGCGCGGTCCGCCCGCCGCCGCCACCGCCCGTGGCCGCCCCCAAAATCGCGCCCAGGCCGGCGCCGACGCCGGCGCCGGTGGCGGTGCCGCGCTGGGTGGCGTTCATGTCGGCGCAGCCGCTGGCCGCGAGGGCCAGGACGGTCGCGCACAGCGTCGATTGGATGAATGTCTTGTGCATGATGGTCTCCTTGCAAAAAGAAAAAAAATATCCGTTTCGGTGTCACGCCACCGGTTAGAGGGGCGCGACACCGAAACGGATCGCCTGGGACTTGCGGGGTGTGCGGATACGGTCAGGCAGACTAGATGCCTCGGCCACTGATCAGGCGCACCAGGATCATGATGACGGCAACGACCAGCAGGATGTGGATGAAGCCACCGATGGTATAGGAGGTGACCAGGCCAAGCAGCCACAGGATGATGAGAATGACGGCGATGGTGTAGAGCATGATAGTGTCCTCGTTGGTTTGAACCGGCCTTGCGTTTGCCGTAGAGCTAGTATCCATCCGCCGCCGGCCCCGCTCCGTACGATGCCGTACATTAGGCGATATTTTTTTGTTCTTTTCGCAAGCCCGGGATCCAGCCCATGTAGCCCATCAGGCCGGTGAGGCCGATCAGGCAAGTCAGGATGCCGCCGCCGATCAGGAGCACCACGTCTTGCGCCGCCATGCTGCCGCTTTCGGCATGCGGCATGGCGGCAGTGCTCAACAGCCCGAATCCGGTGACCACGACGCCCCAGAGAATGATGCCGATCCATGCCAGGCTGTTCATGTGAATCCTTGTGGAAAAGTTAACCGCTGTTTCCGCGGCACAACTTTATTGTCGGTTGACTTGCTCATCCATTCCGTGCGCTGGCACACATTGTAAAAAAGAAAAAATCGAGCGAGTCAGTGGCTGTGATTGCCATCGATGTCCTTGTCAACAACACCATGTTCCGTGCGTCACCGTACATACTTGGCTGGGCGCAGCCGGTACGCTGGTTCCAGGATGTTTGCAGATGTATCCGGACGCCGCGATCGGGCAGGCGCGCAACGCATGGCGATGGCGCGCGGCGCCGCATGGACGGCGGTCCGGAACCATGAAGTCAACCGTGAGGCTCCGATGAATTCTCCCGCTCCGCCGATGGCCGTCGAGCACAGTGCCAACCTGCTGCTTGCCGCGCTCCCATCCGAGGAGCTGGCCGGCATGGCGCAGGCGCTCGACCAGGTGCAGGTGGAGATCGGCGCCGTGCTGTGCGAGCCGGGCGACCCGATCCGGCACATCTATTTTCCGCACGATTGCCTGGTCTCGCTGATGGCGGTGGCCGAGGGGCGCATGACGCTCGAGGTCGGCCAGGTCGGCCGCGAAGGCATGCTGGGCGCCACCGTGGCGCTCGGCCACGACACCATGCAGGTGCGCGCCGTGGTGCAGCGCGCCGGCATCGCCAGCCGCATCGATGCCGATCACCTGCGCGCCGAGTTCGCCCGCAGTCCGGGACTGCAGCACGTGCTCTACCGCTATACCGATACCCTGCTGGCGCAGGCGATCCAGATCGCGGTCTGCAGCCGCTACCACGTCCTGGAGGCGCGCCTGGCGCGTTCGCTGCTGGTCACGCGCGACCGCCTGCAATCCGACAAGTTCCACCTGACCCACGAATTCCTCGCCCATGCGCTGGGCGTGCGCCGCGTCGGCGTGACCAAGGCCGCCAGCGCGCTGCAGCAGCAGGGCCTGATCAACTACAGCCGCGGCAACATCGAGATCCTCGATCCCGAAGGCTTGGCTGCTGCATCCTGCACCTGCTACGAGATCGTGCGCGAAGCGGGTGCGGCCACGCTCGTTTCCGCCATGGTTTGATGCACCTCGAGCCAGGGCGCCCGCCTGTCGTCCCCTACAGGCTTCCACAAAAAAAACGCCCCGCACGAGCGGGGCGTTTTCACGAGGCCGGAGGGCTTAGTGGGTCTGCTTGACCTGGTTGCCGATCACGCCGCCCACGGCTGCGCCACCCACGGTACCGACGGCGCTGCCACCGGTCAGGACACCGCCGACCACTGCACCGGCGCCGGCGCCGATGGCAGTGTTCTTGTCCTGCTGCGACATGCCGGCGCAGCCGGTCAGGCCCAGGGCCACGGTTGCCAGCGATGCGGTCACGATGATTTGCTTAATGGTTTTCATGATCAACTCCTTATTGATGGGGATTGCCTGTTTTTACTTATAGCGGAACGGTTGCGCGATTACTTCAGGCGCAGGTCGTTCTTGACCGATTTCACGCCCTTGACGCCGCGTGCCACCGAAGCGGCGGTCGCCACGTCGCCGGCCTGGCCGACGAAGCCGCTCAGCTGGACGGTGCCCTGGTAGGTCTCGACATTGATCTCGCTCGACTTCAGACGCGAATCCGCCAGGATGGCGGCTTTCACGTTGGCGGTGACGCCGGCGTCATCGACGTACTGGCCGACGGTTTCGTGCTTGCCGCCATCGGAGGCGCAGCCGGTGAGCGAGCCCAGGGCCAGGAAAGCGCAGATGGTGGCGGTGGTAGCGAATCGTTTCATTTTGGTATCCTTTTCTGGATTCAGTTTGTTTTTCGGGATGGGCGGTCTCACGACCAGCGCCACGATGAGTGCAGATTACCCGTTCCCGTCATGGCGCTCTGTACGACAAATAACATTGGCAAGACGATATCTTCAATCGTTTGCACCCGCGCTCATCGCTTGGCGCTCTTGCCCGGCGGCGGCGCCTGCGGTTTGGCATGCGCCTGGGCCAGCAGCGCATTGCACGGGCTGTCCTGGCCCGGACCGGTATTGATCAGCGGGATCAATGCCGCTACCGGCGCCGCCACGGTGGCAAGCACCGCCGCTGCGCCGCCCTTCAGGGCCAGCACCTTCTTGTCGAGCGACAGGTCCGGCTTCTTGAAGGTGCCGCGCACGAAGAACGGGGTGCGCAGGGTGAACAGGCGCAAGCCCTTGGTTTCCGGCTTGATGCGCAGGTCCATCTGTTCGTTGGCCATGTTGACCGAACCGTTGATGTCGACGATGGCTTCCTCGGTATCGAGCACGAAGGTGCGGGTGTGCGCCACGCCATCCTTCACGCCCAGGTCGGCCGCCAGGCAATTCAACTGCACCGGCTTGTCGCCGAACAGCTTGGTGATGATGACGTTGCCCACGTTCAGGCCGGCTTCCTCGAGCAACAGCTTGCTGACCACGCCCTGGCTGACCAGGCCCTTCACCTCGCCGTTGGCGTTGGCCATCATGGCGCCCACCGAATCGCCGGTGGCGGTCAATTTGGCCTGGCCGTAGATGTCGCCGGCAGTGGCTTGCTGGATCTTTTCGACTTGCGGGAACAATTGCTTGACCTTGATCTGGCGCGCGGTGACGTCGGCGGTGGCCTTGATCGGCGCGGTGCCGCCGGCGCTGCCATCGAGCTTGATGGTGGAATTGACGGTGCCGCCGGCCAGGCCGAAGTTGAGCGGGTCGAGCGTCAGTACGCCGTTCTTCATGATCAGGTGGGTCGACAGCTTGTTCAGCAGGTTCTTGTCCTTGACGATGCGGTCGGCCGCATAGCGCACGTCGGCATCGAGCGTCTTCCATTTGTCGGTGTTGAACTTTTCCACCGGCAAAGCCTTGCCGGCCGGCTGCACCGCCGCCACGCCGCGCGCCTTCTTGCTGGCGTTGGAATCGGCGCCGACCACCGGGCCCAGGTCGGCAAAGCGCAGCTGGCGCGACTTCACATTGCCGGTCAGCTTGTTGCGCGGCTTGCCGGTCTGGAACTCCAGGCGCCCGGCGATGTCGGACTCGCCCACCTTGCCCTTGAAGTCGTCATACACCCAGCGGCTGTCGTCGCCGAGCGAACCGGTCAGGTGGCCTTCGGTCGAGAACGCCGGGGTTTCCGGCAGCAGCACGCCGGTGAAGGCGTACAGGCGCGCCATGCTGGCAGCCGCCAGCTTCAGGCGCAGGTCGATCGCCGCCAGCTTGGCCGGACGCGTCACGGTGCCTTCCAGGGCGATGCGGTTCGGACCCGAACGCACGTCGGCCTGGACCGGGAAGGGCGTGTCCTGGTCGGTCAGCGACAGCACCTTGCCCAGCTTGCCGCCGCCATCCACCGGCGCACCGTTGTACTTGCCGTCCAGCGTGAAGGCGATGCCGTAGGTCGGGTCGTTGGCCAGCGTGTTGACGTTGGCGGTGACGTCGGCCTTGGTGACCGCATCCTGCACGTGCACCACGCCCTGCGCCAGCACCAGGCGCTCCAGGTCGAGCTTCCACTTCGATTCCTTTTCCTCGTGCTTGAACACCCAGTTGTAGTGGGTCGCATCGGTACGCAGCAAGTCCACGCGCGGACCGTCGAAGCGCAGCACGGGAATATGGATGCGGTGGCCGAGCAGGGCGAACGGATCGAGCGAGAACGAGAACTGGTGTACGCTGGCCATGTCCTGCTGCGGCAGGCCGGCCGGGTTGCCGACGTGGACGTCGTCCGCAACCAGATGCGGCCATGGGATGTGGTCGCGCCAGGTGCGTTGGGCCGGCGGAATGCTGGCGGCCGGGCGCTCCCAGTGCACCGCCAGGTTGCCGGCGATGGCGAACGGCCGGTCGATGGCTTCGCTCACCTTGGCATTGAGCCAGGGCTTGGCGCGGTTCCAGTCGAAGGTGAGCAGGATGATGATGGCGATGAAGGGAATCGCCACCAGCACGCCGGCGATGCTGAGGGTGATTTTTAGCGGACGCGACATGGGCGTGCGCCGATGGGGCTGTTTGTCTGTCATGACAGTCCTCTGTTGGTAGCTGGGGTTGAACGAAGATTAACGTAAAGGGGGTGTCGTCAATGTGCGGTGGCGCACCGTGAGGATGCCCGCAACCGGCCAGTCCACCGTCAATGTGCGCCACCGAACCGAACGCAGGTTGCGAGAGGGTTATAACGTTACTAACACATTCCTATCGGATTGCTTGAACGGGAGAACAGAATGAATCAACGATCGATCAACCTGCTGGTACGCGTCGCCGCCGCCGCTGCGGTGCTGTCGCTGAGCGCCTGCGCCAGCTCGGAAAAGACCCCGGCGACCGCCGCCGTCGCGGTGTCGCACAATGCCGTCGAGAACGCGGTGTCGGCCGGCGCGCCGGAACTGGCGCCCCAGGAAATCAATGCGGCGCGCGACAAGATGATGCGCGCCAACCAGGCGCTCGCCGCCAAGGATTACAAGACGGCGCGCGAGCTGGCGGTGCAGGCCCAGGCCGACGCCAAGCTGGCCCAGAGCAAGGCCGCATCGGCCAAGGCCACCGCCGCCGCCGACGCGCTCAACGCCGACCTGCGCGTGCTGCGCCAGGAAGTCGACCGCGCCAATTCCGGCCAGTAAGCATCCGTAAAGCAGGCGCCGCGAATGGCAATGCCATTGCCGGCATGTCGCATAACAAGAATCGCGCCGTACAGGTGCGCACGAAAGGACCAAGATGAAAGCGCGTTTATTGAAAATGACCTCGATGCTGATCGGCAGCGGCGTGTTCCTGGCCGCCTGCAGCTCGGTGCCGACCACCACGCCGACGCTGGACGAGGCACGCGCCGACTTCGTCGCCGCCAACAACAATGCCCAGGTGTCGTCGTACGCGCCGCAGGAATTCCGCCAGGCCAGCGACGCGCTCGACCGCGCCAACCAGGCCGCCGCCAAGCGCGAGAGCCTGGACACCATCGATCGCCTGGCCTACGTCGCCAAGCAGCGCATCGCCACGGCGCAGGAAGTGGCGAAGGCCAAGTCGGCCGAATCCGATATCGCCAACGCCAGCCGCGAACGCGACCGCGTGCAGCTGGAAGCGCGTACCGCCGAGGCCGACCGCGCCAAGCGCGAAGCCGCCGCCGCCCAGGCGCAGATCGCCACCGCCCAGGCACAGGCCGCCGATGCCCAGGCACAAGCTGCCAATGCCCAGGTGCAGGCCCAGGCCGCGCAGCAGCAGGCCGCCCAGCTGGCCGAACGTTCGGCGCGCCTGGAAGCGCTGCTGGTCGAGCTGCATGCGCAAAAGACCGAACGCGGCATGGTAGTGACCATCGGCGACGTGCTGTTCGCCACCGACCGCGCCGAACTCACCGCCAACGGCATGGCGAGCGTGCGCAAGCTGGCCGACGTCATGACCCAGAACCCGCAACGTACCGTGCTGGTCGAAGGATTTACCGACAGCACCGGCAGCGCCGCCCACAACCAGGACCTGTCGGAGCGCCGCGCCGGTTCGGTGGCGCAAGCCCTGATCGGCCTGGGCGTGCCGCGCGACCACGTGGCCATGCGCGGCTACGGCAAGGACTATCCGGTGGCGTCGAACGATACGGCAAGCAACCGCCAGCTCAACCGCCGCGTCGAGATCGTGCTGTCGAACGAGGGCGCGACGATCCCGCCGCGCGCCGCGCAGCGCTGATCGCACCCCCATATTGATTCAGATTTTTACTAGAGGAAGCATTACCATGGAACAGAACGCCAAAGAACTCTCGAGCGGTTTCGACATCAACGCCATCCGCCAGGCTGCCGCCAACCTGGAAGACGGCGCCGTCACCGACGGCTACGCCGCCGACCGCGAAGCCGTGGTCGCCATGCTGAACGCCGCGCTGGCCACCGAACTGCTGTGCGTGCTGCGCTACAAGCGCCATTACTACACCGTGAGCGGCCCCAACATGGGCGACTTGAAGGCGGAATTCCTCGAACACGCGCAGGAAGAGCAGGAACACGCCGACCGTATTGCGGAACGCATCGTGCAGCTGAACGGTTCGCCGAACTTCAACCCGGCCACGCTGACCCAGCGCAGCCATGCCGAATACGACGATTCGGAAGATCCGCAAGCCATGATCCGCGCCGACCTGATCGCCGAACGTGTTGCCATCGAATCGTATCGCCAGATGATCGAGGCGATCGGCGACAAGGATCCGACCACCAAGCACATGCTGATCGAGATCCTGGCCACCGAAGAAGAGCATGCCGACGACATGCGCGACTTCCTGGTCTGAACCGCAGCGCCATTTATCCACCATCCTCACCATTACCAACTACAACAGGAGTACATCATGCTGAACAACCTGCGCGCCAAAGCCAACGCCTATTCCGCCAAGGACAACCTGGACGACACCCAGGATGACGTCAAGTCGCTGGTCAAGAATGCCCAGTCGCTGCTGAACGCGGCCGCTTCCCTGACCGGCAACAAGGCCGACGAGCTGCGCGAGCGCGGCATGGACCTGCTGGACGCCGCCCTGGGCAGCGCCGGCAAATACCAGGATCAAGCTGTCGTCAAGGGCAAGGAACTGGCGCACACGGCCGATGTCTATGTGAAGGATAACCCGTGGCGTACCGTCGCCGTGGCTGCCGGCGTCGGTTTGCTGCTGGGTGTCATCGTAGGCCGTAAATAAGAGCGGTCGGGGGCAGCCATGGAAAAACAAGATACCGTCGTGCATAGCCCCGGCCTCATCGGTGGGATCACCGGCCTGGCGAAGAACCTGTTCGGCCTCGTGGTGTCGCGTGTGGAACTCGCGGCACTCGAACTGTCGGAAGTGCGCAACCATGTGATCGAACTGATCGCCATCTTCGCCACGGCGGTGCTGGCGACCTGGTTCGCCCTGGCCTACGGCACCGCGACCATCGTGGCGCTGGCCTGGGACGAAATGGGCTGGAAGATCCTGCTGGTGATGTTTCTGGTGTTTGCCGTCATTACCGCGATCCTGGTGGGCAAGGGACTTTCGATGCTCAAGCAGGGCAAGCTGGCTTTCCCTGAAACCATGAAGGAATTGCGCAACGATCGTGAAACGCTGATGTAAGGCATCCTGCTTGCCATCGCGCGAGGCTCAACGAGGAGAACATATGGACAAGAAGGATCACGATGGCATGTCGCACGCCGAGCGCAAGCGCGCATTGCTGCGCGACGGCGAGTTCTACCGGGCAGGCGCAGCGCATGCGCGCGCCCAGATCAAGCACGACGCGAAGCCCGAGGTCATGCTGCATTCGGCGCTCGACCATGCAACCTGGGCATTGCGTGCGCGCGCCGACATGCTGCTCAAGCCGACCGGCGCCAGCATCACGTCGCTGGCGCCCTACGTCTTGCCGGCGCTGAGCTTCATCCGCAGGCGCCGCCTGGTCAAGCCGGCGCTGGCTGTCGCCACGCTCGCGGGCGTGGCCACATGGTACGTGCAGCGCAAACGTGCGCAGCAAGTGGCCTACTGAGGTTAACATGACATGGAGCGTGGCCGATGCGTCTTTGTACCGGCACCGCGCTTCAACGAATATGGTGGGGCTTGAGCGGCGTCGCAATCCTGGATTGGGCGCCGTCTTTTTTTGCAGGGCATCGGCCAAGCCGGTATCCGCCGCCATGCGCCGATGAAAAAAGCCGGCGCTGGGCCGGCTGCTTCGGTGATGCGTCGCTAAGCGTTCCCGCCACGGCACAGGGCGTGGACGATCCACGCTCCCGTGCCTGCGCTCAATAGCGGTAGACGCGGCCGTCGACGATGCGCACGCGGTTGCCCACGCGCAGGTCATACACACTGTCCTGGGTCACGCTGCGGTATTCGCCATTATCGAGGCGTACATTGACCGAATACATTTGCTGGCCTTCCGCTGCGTTGCGGTTCGATTCGACCCGGTTGCCGATGGCGGCGCCGGCGACGCCGCCGGCCACGGTGGCTGCCGTACGTCCGCCGCCGCTGCCGACCTGGTTGCCCGCTAGTGCGCCCACGAGGCCGCCGACGATGGCGCCGGCGCCGCTGGTGCGGCCTTCGCCGTTGGTCACCTGGATCGATTCGATCGTGCCGTAGCCGGCGGAAGCGGTGTTGTCGTAGCCGCTGCGGTAGCCGTCGTTGCTGCCATAGTAGGGCTGGGACGAATTACTGGCGCAGCCACCGAGGAGCGCACCGGCCGCGAGCACGGCGGCAAGGGTGTGAGATGCTTTCATGACTTGTTCTCCTGGCAAAGATGTATGGACAGGTTAGGGCGCGCACCACTTGAGGTCTGTGCGATGACGCACTGATTTAGAGGAAGCTCGAAACCCATTTTTCATTATCTATTTGCCTATGTACGCCAGCGAACAGAGTTTGTCTGTACAGCAGCGTAAAACGTCCATGACGCATCGATCGATACAAGATCGGGCACCAGCAGGCGCTCCCCGCGCCAGACTCTTTCCGAGCTCAACCACCACCATGTACAACAAGGAGCACACCATGAACATCAGCAAACGCGTCGCCACCGCCATCTTCACCGCTACCGTCGCCTTCACCATCGTCGGCTGCTCGTCGACCCCGTCGCGCGAAAGCACCGGCGAGTACGTCGACGACGCCGTCGTGACCGCCAAGGTCAAGGCTGCGATCTTCAACGAGCCGAGCCTGAAATCCAGCGAGATCAATGTCGAGACCTACAAGGGCGACGTGCAGCTGTCGGGCTTCGTGGCCCAGCCGGATGATGCCAAGCGCGCTGCCGACGTCGCACGCGGCGTGAAGGGCGTGACCTCGGTTAAGAACGACGTCCGCGTCAAGTAAGCTGGGCTCGTCGTAACGACGTACGCAGCGCGCCGCACTGCCGCGCACTGCGAACGCAGCGGCAACGCGGCGCCATGTGGACGACTGCACATTTACGCGCCGGTTGCCGGCCTTTGCCGGTACACTGCATCGGCAGCCGCCGCCGGATTCCCCGGCATGGCGGCCCGTACCTTTTGGTTCGGACCCTTTTCAGGTAAGACTATGCAGCTCGCCAAACCCGGCCCGGCTTCCGCCGCGGCGCCAGATTCCGCGGTTCCCATTGCCTCCGGCGCGGATCCAGGGGCAGCGGCGCATGACGCCGGCCTGGTGTCGGCCGCGGGGGTGCCCACCGGCGAGGAGCTCGGCGCCCAGCATGGCAGCCTGCGCCTGCCGATGCATGTGAATGCGCGCGGCCTGTCGCTCGGCGTCATCGCTACCGTCGCTTTCGTGTTCGGCCTGCAATGGGCCAAGAATTTCTTCGTGCCGCTGTTACTCGGCATTTTCATCGCCTATACCCTGAGCCCGGTCGTGCGCTGGCTCGAGCGCTGGCACATCAAACGCATCGTCGGCGCCACGCTGGTGACCGGCCTGATCCTGGCCGGCATGGCGCTGACCGTGCAGCGCGTGCAGGGCGAATTCTTCAATATCGTCGACGAATTGCCGGCGCTGACCCACAAGGTCACGCGCCTGATCACCCGGGCGTCGGATGGCCAACCCTCGACCATCCAGCAGATGCAGGCCGCCGCCGCAGAGATCGAGCAGGCGGCCGCGAATGCCGGCGCCGATGCGCGCCGCGCGGCGCAGCGGCGCTCGGCCGCCGCCGCGGCCCAGGCGGCCACGCCCGGTTCCAGCAATTTCCGCATCATGGACTGGCTGCTGGCCGGCTCGGTCGGCCTGGCCAGCTTCGTGTCGCAGGCAACCATGGTGGTATTCCTGGTGTTCTTCCTGCTGCTGGCGGGCGACACCTTCAAGCGCAAGCTGGTCAAGTTGACCGGACCGTCGCTGACGAAAAAAAAGGTGACCGTCCACATCCTGGAAGACATCAATACCTCGATCCAGAATTACATGTTCATGCTGCTCGTCACGAATGTCTTGCTGGCGCTGCTGATGTGGGTAGCGCTGCGCATGATCGGCCTGGAAAATGCCGGTGCCTGGGCCATTTTCGCCGGCGTGGCGCACGTGATGCCGTATTTCGGTCCCTTGCTGATCACTTCCGCCACCGGCCTGGTCGCCTTCCTGCAGTTCGAATCGCTGCGCATGGTGATCCTGGTGTCGGCGGTGTCGCTGGCCACCGCGACCCTGGTGGGCATGGTGGTCACCACCTGGATGACCGGCAAGATCGCCAAGATGAATCCGGCCGCGGTGTTCGTCAGCCTGCTGTTCTGGGGCTGGCTGTGGGGGATGTGGGGCTTGCTGCTGGGGGTGCCGGTGGTGGTGGTGATCAAGGTGGTGGCCGAGCGCGTCGAGGGCATGGAAGTGATTGCCGAACTGCTCGGGGAATAAGACCCGGACGCCTGTCTCTGCAGACCAGGGCGGCTTCGCTATCGCTGGGGCGTGTGGCCAGGCGGCCTGGCCAAGTGGATGCCGGGCTGCCCATCGGACAGCCCGGCGTCGCGCCCGCAGGCGGTATTCAATGCGCCGGCGATGGATTTGCCTGGGTACCGGAATTCGACCCCTTGGCGCCCGGCACATCCTTCTTGCGCAGGCTGCCCAGTTGCAGCGCGTACTGGCGCGCAAACTCGGCGCCCAGGAAGAAAATCTGCGCCGAATAGTACACCCACAGTAGCAGGGCGATCAGCGAGCCGGCCGCGCCGAAGCTGTTGGTGGTGCCGCTGTTGCCGATGTACAGGCCGATCGCGAACTTCCCAAGGAAAAACATGATGGCGGTGCCGAAGGCGCCGATGGTCACGTCATGCCAGGAAAGCTTGATGCGCGGCAGCAGCTTGTAGATGGCGCCGAACAGCACCGAAATCACCAGGAAGCTGAACACATAGGCGACCCAGCCGAGGATGACCGAGGCCGAATGCCACATGCCGCCCAGGTATTTTTCCACCACGGCGAGGGCGGCCGATACCACCAGCGAAGTCATCAGCAACAAGCCGAGGGTCAGGATCAGGCCGAACGACAGCAGGCGCGTGCGCACCGTGTCCCACCAGCTGGCATCCTTGGGCGCCGGCATGCCCCAGATTTCATCCAGGCTATCCTTGAGTTCCGAAAAGGCGCTGGTCGCACCCACGATCAGCAGGACCGAAGCGACGATGGTCGCGAACCTGCCGCTTTCCTTGTTGCGCGCCCCGGCCAGGATGGCCTGGATGGTCTCCGCGCCTTGCGGCCCTACCAGGCCGCGCAATTCGTCGATCAATTGCCCTTGAGCCGCTTCGTGACCATAGAAAAAACCGGCGATGGCGATCACCAGCACCAGGATCGGCGCCAGCGAAAACAGCGAATAAAATGCCAGCGCCGCGCCCTTGCTGGCCGCGCGGTGGTCGAGCCATTCCATCACGGCGCAGCGCATGACATGGACGACCTGGCGCGAAAACGGTAACCAGTTACTGACTGCCATTACGCTTCCTCCAAAAAAACAAACGCGCCCGGAGGCGCGTTTACGGGCCAACGCCCATTCGATCGATGCCGTTGCCGGCATCGCCCGGCAGGGACTGCCGCGAGGGGCAGTTCCTGCCTACCTGCCGCGATTACTGCACGCGGCGTTCGATGGTGATCTGCTCGACTTCGACGCGACGGTTCGGTGCCAGGCAAGCGATCAGGTCCGAGCGCTTCTTCTGGTTGCAATCGGTGGCGACCGGGTTGGACTTGCCCTTGCCGTAGGCTTTCAGGCGGCTGGCGTCGATGCCATGGCTGACCAGGTAGTCACGCACGGCGTTGGCGCGGCGCTCCGACAGCTTCTGGTTGTACTTGTCCGAACCGAGGCGGTCGGTGTAGCCGTTGATGTCGACGTCGGTGATCGAAGCGTCGGCCTGCAGGGCGGCGGCGATCTCGTCCAGCTTAGGCTGCGGCTGGTTCAGGGTCGCGCTGTCGAAGGCGAACAGTTCGGTGGCCGACATGCTGACCTTCTCGAAACGTGCCGGCGGCGGCGGCGGAGCGACCGGTGCCGGTGCCGGTTCCGGCGCCGGTGCCTGTGCCATCGGTTCCGGCATCGGGGTCATGGCCGGGGCCGGCTGCGGCGGCGGGTTGAAGGCGTAGATGGCGCTGACCGAAGCGTACTTCGTCAGGGCTTTCGAGAAGCCGTACTGGTCGTCGTCGCGCAGGTTGCTCTTCACGGCGCGCACGTCGGCTTGCAGCGACCAGCGGTCGTTCAGGCCAACCTGGAAACCGACGCCGGCAGTAGCGTACGGCGACCAGCCGGACACTTTGCGGATCGGGTTGCTGACGTGATCACGTTCGCCGCCGACACCCAGCAGCAGGAACGGACGGAAGTTCTGGCGCGACAGCATCAGCAGGGCGTCGACACCGACCAGGGTCTGGCGGTAGTCGTACGGACCGTCGCTGGCACGAGCGTGGGTAGCGCCGATCTGGATATCCCACAGCGGATGCACTGGCTTACCAAATTTCAACCCGCCGCCCCAGTCTTTGTCGTCGACGCCGAAATCCGCATCGGTCTTGATACCGACAACGGTCGGCGCAATGTACCACGACGGATTGACGACCTCTTGAGCCAGCGTAGCGCCAGCCGAGCAGAGGAGGGCGGCAGCCAGGGCGATCTTCTTCATATTATTCACAGGTAACTCCCATAAGTTGTAAAGGTACTGGACATCGCATGCCTTGCAGTGATGTTGATGTCAAGCTTACAAGTCGTCTACACAATTGGTCCGTGCGCTAGCGCACCTAAAGTCGGCTTGTGTGGAAATTTTACAACGAAATCGATGGTAGTTTAACCAGATGGTTGTTTCTGAGTGTTACTTGATGCACGCAATTGTCTGATTTTGACCCGAGTTTGTAGCGAAATTGTTGGATTGATATTTGAAATTTTGCTTTATGGAATCGGTAAAGGCTGAAAGTTTTCTCAGGATCGTCTCTACATTAGGTTCAATTGATACGTATCAAAATGAATTTTCAAAGTTTTCGAAAAAACGTCTCAGTCAACCCATGGCGCATCAAAAACGACATAAGTGATCTCTAAAAGCATGCATTGCGCATTTTTCTATGATTTTTAGAAATTTTTAGAAATGTTGGATGGCGCACAGACCGTGAATGATGACACAGGCAATCTTGTGACCAGTTAAGTGGAACCGTCGTGTTGTCAGAAGGTCATAGGACAGACGGCGCTCCAGGCCTCACCAGAATACTGTCCATTTTTACGGAGTAACCAATATGCATGCAGCGACTCACCACAATGCGGTGCAAGGCGACCTCAACGCAGTGCACACTTCCAGCAATTCCGCACTGATCGAACGTGTCCCGCCGCAGCCGACCGAACGCGCTCCCATTTCCCTGGCGCCGATCGAACGTGTGCGCTCGACCTCGGCCACCCAGCGCCGTATCGAAAACATGCAGAAGCTGATTGGCGAGCTGCAGACCCACGAAATGCTGGCCGACGAAATCGCCTGGTTCCTCAAATTCTCGCCGTCGGGCGCCCGTAAGTACATCCGCGACCTGCGCGAAGCCGGCGTGATCGAACTGGCGCGCTATATCGAAGGCACCGCCACCTACCTCGGCAAGGCCGTGTACCGCATCTCGCCGGACCCGGACCGCGTCAAGGCATTCTTGGGCGCCATCTGCCAGCCGAAGCGTGAAGGCGCCGCGCCGCGCAAGGAACGCCCGGGCCTGCGCGAGCAGAGCATGGCCGGCACCGGCCGCCACTTCCATATCCTGGCCGACGACACCCACTATGCGATCCGCGTGAACCGCAGCCCGGTCGCCCGCGATCCGCTGGTTGCCGCCCTGTTCGGCCCGGCCCCCGGCCAGCCTGCCAAGTAATCCGTTATACGGCCGCACTGTGGCCGGTACGCGACGCCACCCGCCATCACCGGGTGGCGTTGTCTTTTCGGGCGCCGTATCTTCATAATGGCGTTGAAAAACTATCAATGGCGCCGATATGTGGCCCGTGCGGCGCACGGGCCGCTTGTCCATGGAGGGAAAACGATGTTGCCGAACGCAGAATCATTGATAGGAAAACCTGTTCCTCAAGTCACATTCAAGGCGCGTCCAGATAACCAGTGGCGCGACATCACCAGCGACGAGCTGTTCAAGGGCAAGAAGGTGGTGGTGTTCGCTTTGCCCGGCGCCTATACGCCGACCTGCTCCACCTCGCACCTGCCGCGTTATAACGAACTGGCGCCGCTGCTGCGCCGCAACGGCGTGGACGACATCATCTGCATTTCGGTCAACGACGCCTTCGTCATGAACGAGTGGAAGGGCGGCCAGGAGGCGGAAAACATCACCATGATCCCGGACGGTAACGGCGATTTCACGGCCGGCATGGGCTTGTTGGTCGACAAGCGCGCGCTCGGTTTCGGCCAGCGCTCCTGGCGCTACTCGATGCTGGTCAAGGATGGCATCATCGACCGGATATTCATCGAACCGGACAAGGAAGGCGATCCGTTCGAAGTGTCCGATGCCGATACCATGCTGCGCCATATCAATCCGCAAGCCACGCCGCCGGAACCGGTGGTGGTGTTCTCGAAGCCCGGCTGCCCGCATTGCGCGCGTGCCAAGGCCGTGCTCAAGGCGAGGGGCATCGTCTTCACCGATATATCGCAGGACCACAAGATTACCGCCAGCGTCCTGCGCGCCGTGTCGGGACAGATGACCTGGCCGCAAGTTTTTGTTGGCGGCACGCTGATCGGCAATGCGGATGCGGTCGAAGCGCACTTCGCAGCACCGGACGCGCCTGCCGCCAAGGCAGAGGCGTGAGTCCGACAGCACGGTCGACTGCCGGGAGTGCCGCATGGAAGCGCTGATCTGTACTTGCCTTGCCATGGTGCTGTTGCTGGCCTGGCTGGCGCCGCGCTGGCGTCTGCGGCGTGCGCTGGCGCAGCCCCTGAGCGCAGCGCAACTGGCGATCGTCGAACGCAATATCGCGCAATACCGCGGCATGCCGGCCGCACGCCGCGAGGAATTGCAGCGCCTGGTCAAGCAGTTCCTGCACCAGAAGACCTTCGTCGGGTGTGGCGGCCTGGAAGTTACCGAGGACATGCGCGTGATCATCGCGGCCCAGGCCTGCCTGTTGCTGCTGGGGCGTCCGAGCAAGGTGTATCCTGGCCTGTATTCGGTCCTGGTGTATCCGGGCGCCTTCCTGGTGCCGCGCAACCAGGTCGACGCCGCCGGCGTGGTCACCGAAACGCGCCAGGACCTGCTGGGCGAATCGTGGGGCGACGGCCGCGTCATCCTGTCCTGGGAACACGTACGGCGCGCCGGCAACGAGCTCGGCGGCGGCCACAACGTGGTGCTGCACGAGTTCGCCCACCAGCTCGACAGCGAATCCGGCAGCACCAATGGCGCGCCTTTCCTGGGCGACCCGGAACGCTATCGCACCTGGTCGGCCACCCTGGGACGCGATTTCGCGCTGCTGCGGCGCGAAGCCTGGTGGGGCTACCAGGGTGTGCTGGATCCCTACGGCGCCACCGATCCGGCCGAGTTCTTCGCAGTCGCCACCGAAACCTTCTTCGAGCAACCGCACGCGCTGGCGCAGCGCCACGGTGATCTGTATTCGGAATTCCTGGCCTATTTCCGGGTCGATCCGCGCGACTGGATGGCGCCGCCGCTGGCGGATGCGGAACCGGCGGCGCCGCATGCGGTCTATGGACAATGGCAATAGCGGTGCCGACGGGCATGGACTGCGTGCGTTCGCGTACAGAGCTGCCGAGTTCCCTGGCGCATGCTGTATGTACCCGCCGCGCAGCATCGTCGCGGCACCACCTTCGTAGCGGAGGAAGTCCATGTCCATCATCATCGCAGGCCATTTCCAGCTCCAGGACGAGGTCGACCGGGCGCGCCGGGAACTGGTCGCCGCCGGTTTTCCGAACGAACGCATCAGCGCCTTTTATCTGAGCCAGCCGGGCCAGCACGACATGACGCCGATCGGCGGCGACCACCTGCATTCGCCGGGCGCCAAGGAGTCGCCGGAAGGCGTGGTGCAGGGCGCCAGCGCCGGCGCCGCCGTGGGCGCGGTGGCCGGCGCCGCCACCGCGCCGCTGACCGGGCCGATCGGGGCGGTGGTCGGGGGCCTGGTCGGCGCCCATGTCGGTTCCCTGTTCAGCTTTTCGAAGATGAAGGACCCCGGCGAGAAGGAAGAGGGCGGGCGCGCGCCGGTCGAGAACCGGCCGGCCGGCATGCTGATCGCGGTGGCGTTCGACGATCAGGCCATCCAGCAGCAGGCGGTCGACCTCCTGCGGCGGCTCGGCGCCCACCACATCGAGCGCGCCCAGGGCAACATCGTCGACGGCGACTGGGCCGATTTCGACCCTTCCACAGTGCCCGACATCATCCACTGATCCCGCGGTCGCGGCGCAGCGACGCGCCGGACATCGTCTATACCATCTACGGAGGCGCGCTCTTGCGGCGTCTCCGCAAAACTGCTTGGCGAGCTCATCTACATTTGAGCTTGATCAAGGTCGACCTCGTTTGCCGTCCTAGACTCGATGGCTCATGCGGCGCATCGGCGCCGCTACAACCACGACAGGACAATCGACCATGCGAGACGACAAAGTGGCTTTGGTGACCGGAGGAATGGGCGGCCTGGGGACGGCGATCTGCCGCCGCCTGCACCGGCAGGGTTTTCGGGTGGCGGCCACCTATTCGCCCGGCAATCCCACACCCGAGGCCTGGCTGGCGGCCCAGCGCGACGAAGGTTACCGCTTCGCTGCCTACAAGGTCGATGTCGCCGATTACGTGGATTGCGAATGGATGATGCAGAAGCTGCAGGCCGAGATGGGCGGACTCGACGTGCTGGTCAACAATGCCGGCATCACGCGCGACCGCAGCTTGCGCAAGATGGAACAGGCGGACTGGCATGCCGTGCTGCGCGCCGATCTCGACAGTGTATTCAACATGAGCAAGCAGGCGATCGAGCCGATGATGGCCCAGCGCTGGGGCCGCATCGTGAATATTTCGTCGGTCAATGGCCAGCAGGGCGCCTTTGGCCAGGTCAATTATGCGGCGGCCAAGGCCGGCATGCATGGTTTTACCAAGGCGCTGGCGCTGGAAATGGCGCGCCACGGGATCACGGTCAACACGGTGTCGCCCGGCTACCTGCGCACCAGGATGGTGGAAGCGGCGCCGCCCGAGGTCTTGAACGGCAAGATCCTGCCGCAAATTCCGCTCGGCCGGCTGGGCGAGCCGGACGAGGTGGCCGGCCTGGTGGCGTACCTGGTGTCGGACGAGGCCGGCTTCGTCACCGGCGCCAATCTCGCCATCAACGGCGGCCAGCACATGGCCTGACCGGCGCCGGCGGCACGCTCAGGCGGCCGGTGCAGTCGGCGCGGCGTGCGCGCTGACCACATCGAGCTGGGCCTTGAGGCGCTCGAGCGCCACCAGGATCGGCGCCACCTGGCCGGTGGCGGCGGCCGCGGCCAGCCCGAGCAGGCGCGCCACCAGGGTGATGCCGTCGCCGATGCGGGTGATCTGCGTGATCCTGGCGGCCGCGTCCGCGGTCAGCTGCACCAGCTTTTGCTGCGGCTGGCCGAGCGCAGACACGATGCAGGCCGCCGCATCGGCATACAGGCGGTTGGCGCGCTGGCGCAGCTCGATCTCGGCATCGAGCAGGGCGCGCGCCGCCGCCTGCTCCGATTCCGGCACCTCGCCGCCGGCGTGGCGCCGGATGTCCTGCATCACGCGCGCGTGGATGCTGTCGGCGCAGGCGGACAGGCGGTCGGCCAGTTCCTCGACCTGTTTCGCCGTCGACAAGGCGTCGGCGGGGGATGCCGGCGCCGGTGTCGGCAATGCGCCGCCCGAGGCCGGCGTGGCTTCCCCAGGCGCCGGCGTGGACGAAGGCTGCTGCACGCCGTCCGTCGTTGCAGCCGCGCCGCCGTCTTCCCGCGCGTCGTTCGATGTGCTTGCCATGGTGTTCTCCTTGAGCTTCAATCGGACAGTGCGTCACGGAGGTTGCGCAGGTCGCGGCCATAACCGAGCAGCAGCTTGCGCACCTCGTCGCCGGACAGGTTGTTCAGGTTCTCGCGCATCTTCTGGTGGCCAAGCGCCACCTTGGCCAGGCCCTGCAGCGCCAGGTCGTAGCGCTTGTCGACCAGCTTGTATTCGGTCGACTTGCTCAGGTAGTGCACCTTGGCCAGGGTCACCAGCATGCGGTCCTGGTTCCTGGTCGAAAACGGGATCTCGACGTCGAAGATGCCGAGCACCGTCTTCTTTTCATTCTCGTTGGTCTTGGCGTACAGCCGGGTGAGCGCGCTCATCGCCTCCAGCAGCACTTGCACGTCGGCATCCCCGTCGCGCACCATGGTCGCCACGCTGCAGTTCTGGTAACCGGAGGCGATCACCCGCGTCAGCAGGCGCGTCAGGCCGGTGTAGGCGGCGATGTGGCGCTGTTGCAAGCCGGATTCGGTATTCGCCTTGAGGCCGTTGCCGAGGTCGTCGATGCGGTCGGACAGGTCGTAGCGGCCGTCGCCGGCCAGCACGCTCAGCGTCTGCATGTACAGCACCACGCTTTTCTGGATACTGACGAAGTCGTCGTACACGGCGCGCCGGCGCGCATCGTTTTCCCTGGCGATGCGGTCGGCGGCCGGCGACAGGTAGGGCTGCTCGCGCTCGTAGGTGTCGCGGTAGCGGCGCGACAGTTCGCCGTAGCCGCCCAGGCGCGCCGAGGCGTCGGCGAACTGGCGCACTTCGGCAAAGCTGATGGGTCCGGCGTTGGGGGACGTGGCGCAGCCGCCGAGCAGGGCGGCGGCCAGGGACAGCAGGGCAAGCAGGAAGGGCAGGCGGGCAGACAGGCGGCGGAAGTCCATGGGTCCTTTCTGGACGGCAAAAGGCCGTGCCGGAACAGCCCATTCTTTCAGCTCATGGATATCGAGTTATTGCCTGGGGTCAATTATCGAAAATGTTGCGGGGCGCGACGTGGATTTGCGGGCGTGGATGCGACGCCCATGGGTATCCGCACAACAATCCAAACCGTCGCCTTGTGTCAGGCCGCGCTGGCCGCCGTGTGCGCCGCGATGGCATCGCGCCAGCCCAGGCTGTCCAGCGTGGCACCGCGCGGGTTGTATTCGCAGCCGATCCAGCCGTCGTAGCCGAGTTCGTCGAGCGTGCGGAACAGGTAGGGAAAATTGATTTCACCCGTGCCCGGTTCATGCCGGCCGGGCACGTCGGCCAGCTGGATATGCTTGATCAACGGCAGCAATTCGCGCAGGTTGTGGGCCAGGTCGCCCTCCATGCGCTGCATGTGATAGATGTCGTATTGCAGGAACAGGTTATCGACCGCGGCGTCGGCGATCACTTGCGCCGCCTGCGCGCTGCGCGTCAGGAAATAGCCGGGCACGTCGCGGTCGTTGATCGGTTCGACCAGCACGCGGATGCCGTGCGGCGCCAGCGCCGCGCAGGCAAAGCGCAGGTTGTCGACGAAGGTGGCGTGGGCGCGTTCGGGCGCGACCGCGGGATGCTGCTTGCCGGACAGGCAGTGCAATTGCTTGACGCCCAGTTCGAGCGCATATTCGAGAGCGATCTCGACACTGTCCTGGAACTCGCCGATGCGGCGCGGATCGCAGGCGAAGCCGCGCTCGCCGGCGGTCCAGTCGCCGGACGGAAAATTGAACAGCACCAGTTCCTGTCCGTAGCGCTGCAGGCGTCCGGTGATCTGCTCCGCTTCGAACGCGTACGGGAACAGGAACTCGACCGCGTCGAAGTCGGCCGATCGCGCCGCGGCGAAGCGGTCGAGGAAACCGAGCTCGTTGAACAGCAGGCTCAGGTTGGCGGCGAATTTCGGCATGCGGGTGACTTTCGTTTGGTTGACAGCCCGACATGCTAAACGATTCCGGCGCGGGATGCGCTGGCACACGCCTGTGGTGCGCCGGCACCTGTCGCGTCATGGCGCCGGCGTTCCGTCCGCAGGCATACCGGCGGCGGGCATACCGGCGGCGGGCGTGCCGGATGCGGACGCGTCAGACAGCGAACGCATCGGCGTCAGCAGCCAGGCCAGCAGCGCGGCGCCGGCCAGGAACAGTCCGGCGCCGGCGAACAATGCGTCCAGCGTCACCCGCGTCGCCAGCCAGCCGGCCACTGCCGCGCCCAGCGGGGTCAGGCCCATGATCACGAACATGAAGATGCCCATCACGCGGCCCAGCATGGCGCGCGGCGCGCGCTGCTGCAGCCAGGTGAACACGGCCACGGTGGCGAAGCCGCCCAGCATGCCGATCGCCAGCAGGACGGCGGCCCCTTGCCAGAGCGTGGCCGCCATGCCCAGCAGCGGCAGCAGCAGCCCGGTGGCGCCGTCGAGCAGCAGCAGCGTCGTGCCGAGCTTGCCGATGCGGCGCTTGCCGGCCGCGCCGCTGACGGCCATGCCGGCCAGGGTGCCGGCCCCGTGGGCGCCGGCCAGCAGCGCCAGCGCCGAGGCGCCGTGCAGGCGGTTGCTGGCCAGCAGCGGCAGGGCCACCTGCATCACGCTGCCGACCACGCACGCGCACAGCCCCCAGTACAGGAAAGCGGTGCGCAGCAGCAGGTCGCGCCATACCGCCGCCACGCCGGCGCCGACCGCGCGCAGCAGCGGCTCGGCCGGCGCCGTCCCGCCGCCGGCAGCGGACGGTGTTTCCTCGCCGGCAGCGAGCGGCAACGGCCGGACCCTGGACAGCGTCCACGCCGATAGCACGAAGCTGAAGCAATCGATGCCGAAGGCCAGCCCCAGCCCGCGCGCATCCTCCACGCCCGCTTTGCCGTCGCCGGCCAGCACGAACAGCAGTCCCGCCAGCAGCGGTCCGAGCAGCATGGTCACCTGGCGTATCGCCATCATCATGCCGTTGGCGGCCTGCAGGTGCTGCGGCGCCACCGCGTGCGGCAGCATCGAGGTCCCGGCCGGGATACTGAACGCCGAGGCCAGGCTCAGGCCCAGCGCCAGCAGCGTTACCAGCGGCAGCGTGGCGCGCCCGGCCAGCACCAGCGCCGCCAGCAGGCCCAGCAGCAGGGCATTGGCGTGCTTGGTCAGCATCAGCACGCGCTTGGGGGAATAACGGTCGACCAGGGCGCCGCCGAACAGGATCAGCAATGCGCGCGGAATGCCCATCAGGGTGATCACCAGGCCCAGCGCCAGCGGGTCGCCGGTCAGCTTCAGCACCAGCCAGGGCAGGGCGATCAGGGTGAACTGGTCGCCCAGCGCGGAAATGACGCCGCCGCTCATCAGCCAGGCGAAGTTGGGGTCGCGCAGCAGGGCGGCACGCGCTGTGGACGACATGAGTTGCTCCTTGTAGTTATTACCGTGTAGTGGAGACTGCCTTGTTGCCTTGTTGCCTTGTTGCCTTGTTGCGGTCCGTGCCTGCCTACTGGACGCCGCCCAGTTGCGCCAGCAGCGTCGAAGTCGTTTCCAGCTGCGGCCGACCGGGACCGCCGAGGGCATTGCGGCTGACGTTGTCGACCACCACGGTGGCATTGGTCGCCATCTCGTCGCCGGCCGGGGTGATCGAGGCGTAGCCGACGCGGGCGTCGCGCGGATCGCTCTGGCGCGTGACCAGGCCGATCTTTTCCAGCGGCAGCAGCGAGCGCGTCACACCGGACGCGGTCAGGCCGAGCTTGTCGGCCAGGTCGACGCGGCGCAGGCGCTGGCCCGGCGCGCGCTGCAGGTGCAGCAGCAGCTGGTAGTCGGCGAAGCTGATACCGTGGTGGCTGCCGAGGGCGCTGTCCAGGCGGCGCGACAGCGTGGCCCAGGCGCGCGACAGGCGCAGGCAGAATTCGGTGGTGAGGGTATCGGTGGCCATGACCGCTCCAGTTGGTTGATGGATGCTTGGTTACCCGAGTATAGGATGCTGCCGGTTCCTTGTAAAGTACTTGAGTACGCAATTATATTCTTGTGGCAAGGCGCATGAAAAAGGCCGGGACCAGGTCCGGCGCCGCAGCGCCGGCATGGTCCCGGCCCTATGCCGTGACGAAATCCTCGTGGCGCCGCCGGACGCAGCGCTGCCGGCAGGCGTCGGCCGGCGCGGCGGTCGACATACTGCCGCGCCGGCCGGCGGACGCCCGCCGGCGCCCGTGAATCAGCGTTCGCCGCTGCCCGAGCGCGCCGACGACGTACGCGGGCCGCGTTGTTGCGGACGGCCGCCGTTGCCGCCGCCATTGGCGCCGCCATTGCCGCGCGCGCCCGGTTGGCCGCCGCGTCCGCCGCCGGCTGCGACGCCGGGGCTGCGCGGCTTGGCGCCGCCGTGGTTGGCATGGCCGCCGCCGTTGCCCGGCGCGCGGTTGCCGCCGCCCGAGCGGCCGCCGCCGCCGCGGTTGCCGTGGCCCGGCGCGCCGCTGCGCAGCTGGATCGGCTGCGCCTTGGCGGTCGGGTCCGGCTCGAAGCCCGGGATCACCTCGCGCGGCAGGGTCTGCTTGATCAGCTTCTCGATGTCTTTCAGCATCTGGTGCTCGTCGACGCACACCAGCGACACCGCTTCGCCGGTGGCGCCGGCGCGGCCGGTACGGCCGATGCGGTGCACGTAGTCTTCCGGCACGTTCGGCAGGTCGTAGTTGACCACGTGCGGCAGCTGGTCGATGTCGATGCCGCGCGCGGCGATGTCGGTCGCCACCAGCACCTGCAAGCTGCCGTCCTTGAACTCGGCCAGCGCCTTGGTGCGCGCCGACTGGCTCTTGTTGCCGTGGATCGCCATCGCCGAGATGCCGTCGCGGCCCAGCTGCTCGACCAGTTTGTTCGCGCCGTGCTTGGTGCGGGTGAACACCAGTACCTGGTGCCAGTCGTTGGTCTTGATCAGGTGCGACAGCATCGGATGCTTCTTGTCGCGGTCGACCGGGTGGATGGTCTGGGTGATGACTTCCACGGTCGAGTTGCGGCGCGCCACCTCGATCAGGGCCGGGTTGTCCAGCAGGCGGTCGGCCAGGGCCTTGATCTCGTCCGAGAAGGTGGCCGAGAACAGCAGGTTCTGGCGCTTCGGCGGCAGCACCGCCAGCACCTTCTTGATGTCGTGGATGAAGCCCATGTCGAGCATGCGGTCGGCTTCGTCCAGCACCAGGATCTCGACCTTGTCGAGCTTGACGGTGCCCTGGCCGACGTGGTCGAGCAGGCGGCCCGGGGTGGCCACCAGGATGTCGATGCCGTTGGCCAGCAGCTTGATCTGCGGATGGATGCCGACGCCGCCGAAGATCACGGCCGAGTTCAGGTTGGTGTACTTGGCGTAGGTGCGGATGTTTTCCTCGACCTGGGCCGCCAGTTCGCGGGTCGGAGCCAGCACCAGCGCGCGGATCGGGCGTTTCGAGGTCTTGTTGGTCAAGGCCGCACCCTGCTTGTCGGTGGACAGGCGGTGCAGCATCGGCAGGGTGAAGCCGGCGGTCTTGCCGGTGCCGGTCTGGGCGCCGGCCAGCAGGTCGCCGCCGCCGAGCACGGCCGGGATGGCCTGGGCCTGGATCGGGGTCGGGGCGGTGTAGCCCGCTTCAGTAACGGCGCGCACGATGGCGTCGGTCAGACCGAGAGTAGTAAATGACATAGTTTTCCGGTGGGGGATCGGCGCGTCGCCCGCATGGGCGCCAGTCCAGCCGATCGGATTACACAACACAGGGCCACCGGTACTGGAGCCGGTGCGCCCAGACGCAGCCATCGCACGAACGCGGGGCTGCGCGGATCAGATTCAAAAGTTTCGCTAGGGAAATTATAGCGCAGCCGGCGCCGATTGCGGCGAGACCGGTGGAAGCGGGAGGCGCGGCGCTGGGATGGGGCGCCGCAAGCGACACTGCAGGCCGGCGCTTGCCGGCCCTGGAACATTCGGCGACCGAGTCTGCGAACGGTGGAACCGCCGGCCTCGTGGGCAGGCGGTCCGTTGCGCGTCGATCTGGAACGATCCGAACTTACACGCCGTCTATTCTACGCGAAAGCCGCAACGTGCGTACTCGGGCTGCATGCTCAGGCGAAGGGTTGCAGCAGGTTGACCATGCCGGCGAAGACCTTGGGGCCGGCGGCGACCACGTTGCCGCTGTCCAGGTAGCCGGCTTCGCCGTCGAACTGGCCGACGATGCCGCCGGCTTCGGTCACCAGCAGCGCGCCGGCGGCGATGTCCCAGGTCTTGAGACCCTTCTCGAAGAAGCCGTCGACGCGGCCGGCGGCCACGTTGGCCAGTTCCAGCGCCGCCGAGCCGCTCGAACGCACGCCCTGGCAGCGCGCCGCCACGACTTCGTACATGCGCAGGTATTCGGCCAGCGCGCGCGGATCGGGGCCATGGCCGGCGCCGATCAGGGCCTTGTTGATGCGGTCCGGATTGCGCACGCGGATGCGCTTTTCGTTCAGGTAGGCGCCGGCGCCCTTCGTGGCGGTGAACAAATCGTTGCGCACCGGGTCGTAGATGACGGCCTGGGTGGTCACGCCGCGCTGGCGCAGCGCGATCGAGATGCAGTAGTTGGGGTAGCCGTGCAGGAAGTTGGTGGTGCCGTCGATCGGATCGATGATCCAGACGTACTCGCTCTCGTCGTTCAGGTTGCTCGATGCGCCCGATTCCTCGGCCAGGATGGCGTGGTCCGGATAGGCCTTGAGCAGGGTTTCCACGATCGCCTGTTCGGACGCTTGGTCGACGTCGGTGACGAAGTCGTTGTGGCCCTTTTCGCTGACGGTGATGCGGTCGAGGTCGAAGGAGGCGCGCTGGATGGCGTGCGCGGCGCGGCGGGCGGCCTTGATGGCCGTATTGAGCATGGGGTGCATAGGGCTTCCGGAAAAAATGCCGGCATCCACCGCGCGAAGGCGCAGCGAACGACGTGGCGAGCAATGAGAATGACAAAGAGCAAAGCGGTGCCGAAACCGTTAGAATCGCAAGCCTTCCGGCCCACAACCCAACGCTTCGTCACCGCGCGATAGCGCTATTTTAAATGAACCCGACCGAAACCGACACATCTCTTTTCCAACGCCTGCGCTTCGTGCTGGTCGAGACCAGCCGTGCCGGCAACGTCGGCGCCGTGGCGCGCGCCATGAAGACCATGGGATTCCACGACCTGGTGCTGGTGACGCCGCGCTGCGCCGATCCGTTGAACGATGCCGAGGCGGTCGCCTTCGCCAGCGGCGCCACCGACGTGCTGGCCGGCGCGCGCATCGTGGACAGCATCGGCGCGGCGCTGGAAGGCTGCAACTTTTCCGCCGCGGTGTCGGCGCGCCTGCGCGAATTCTCGCCGCCGGTATGGGCGCCGCGCGCCTTTTCTGCGCACGTCGCCGGGCAGGAAACGCTGCGCCCGGCCCTGATCCTCGGCAACGAGCGCGTCGGCCTGCCGAACGGCATCGTCGAGGGCTGCAACGTCCTGATCAACATTCCCGCCAACCCGGATTATTCGTCGCTGAACCTGTCGCAGGCGGCCCAGGTGCTGGCCTACGAATGCCGCCTGGCGGCCGAGGGCGAGCACCGCACCCAGCACGGTGTCGGCTTCCACGGCGAAGCCGCCAGCCTGGCGCAGATCGACGGCATGTACGCGCACCTGGAGCAGGCGCTGGTCGACATCGGCTTCCTGAACGCCGACAACCCGAAAAAGCTGATGCCGCGCCTGAAGCGCCTGTTTTCCCGCACCGGCCTGGAAACCGAGGAGGTCAACATCCTGCGCGGCATCGCCCGCCAGATGCAGCGCCAACGCCACGATTGACTTCGCACAAACCGGGGTCAGAGCCCGGTTTTTGGCAATAGGCGGTCCACAACACCAATTCGGGGTCAGAGCACAATCCCGGCGCTATGATTGTGCTCTGACCCCGAATTTCACAGGAGTGGCCGTATGGATGCCTTGCGATGAGTGTGCGCCTGCTGACCCGCATCTTGCTGCTGCTCCAGGCCGCCGCGGCGCTGGGCATCGCGTATGGCCTCCTGCGCTGGGGCGGGGCGGGGCCGTGGCAGGCGCTGCTGGCCGGGGCGGGCGCCGTGCTGATGGCGCGCCTGCTGGTCAACCTGAACAATTTCATCCTGTCCGCGTGGTTCGCCAGCGCCACGCCGGAGGCGTTCCGGCTCGGCGCGGCGGCGCGCTTGCGCCTGCTGGCCGGGGAATTTCATGCCAGCATGCTGACCACGTCCTGGCGCATGCCGCGCGGCCTGCCGCGCACCGCGCTGTACCCGGACAGCAGGGCCGTGCCCGTGCTGCTGTTGCACGGCTACGGCGGCAACAGCGGTTACTGGTCGCGCCTGCTGCCGCTGCTGGACGCGGCGCGCATCAGCCACGCCAGCATCGACCTGGAGCCGCTCGACGGCGACATCGACGGCTACGCGGCGCGCGTGGAGCAGGCCGTGGCTGCGCTGTGCGCCGCCACCGGTGCGCCGCAGGTCGCGATCGTCGCCCACAGCATGGGCGGCCTGGTGGCGCGCGCCTGGATGCGCGCCCACGGCGCCGCCAGGCTGGCGCGCCTGGTCACGCTCGGCACGCCGCACCACGGCAGCGCGCTGGCGCGATTCGGCCCGGGGCGCAACGCGGCGCAAATGCGTTGGAACGGCCGGCGCGAGCGCCGCCGCGCGGAAGGCGCGCACGAAGCCGACGCCAGTGCCTGGCTGCGCGCGCTGGCCGCATCCGAAACGCCCGCGACGCGCGCCCGCATCACCTCGATCTGGACCCACCATGACAACATGGTGGCGCCGCAGGCATCGAGCGTACTGGCGGGCGCGCGCAACATCGAATTCGGCGGCGTCGGCCACGTGGCGCTGGGCAGCGATGCGCGCGTGCTGGCCGAGGTGCTGCGCGAACTGGCGGCGTCGTCCACGCCGTGCGCGACGGCGTCGCGGCGCGGATCGCCCGCCTGAGCCGTGCCGCGGCGGGCCGCCCGCTGTGGCCGCCCGCTGCCGTCGATGTTATCCTTGAGGATGAATCCAATCGAGCCGTCTTCCATGCAACAGAAAGCCCCACGCCGAACCCGCGAACGCATCCTCGAGCTGTCGCTGCGGCTGTTCAACGAGTTCGGCGAGCCGAACATCACGACCACCGTGATCGCCGAGGAGATGAACATCTCGCCGGGCAACCTGTACTACCATTTCCGCAACAAGGACGACATCGTCAACTCGATCTTCGTCGGCTTCGAAGCCGAGATCGAGCGCATCCTGACGGTGCCGGCCGGGCGCCGCTCGAACATGCAGGACGTCTGGTTCTACCTGCACCACATGTTCGAGCTGATCTGGCGCTACCGCTTCTTCTACCGCGACCTGAACGACCTGCTGTCACGCAACCGCACGCTGGAGCTGCGCTTCAAGGCGATCCTGGCGCACAAGATCAAGGTGGCGCGCCAGCTGTGCGAAGACCTGCGCAGCGAAGGCTCGCTCGAGGCCGGCGACGCCCAGATCGGCGCCATGGCCACCAACATGGTGGTGGTGGCGACCTACTGGCTGTCCTACGAATACGTGCGCAACCCGCGCAAGTACAGCGAGCAGCAGGCCATCGCCGACGCCCTGGCGCGCGGCTGCTACCAGGTGCTGTCGATGGTCGGGCCCTACCTGCGCGGCGAGACCCACGCCCTGTTCCAGCGGCTGTCCGAGGATTACCTGAGCAAGCTGCCCCAGGAAGCGCCGGACGCGCCGCCCTCCGAACCGAAAGACTCCCCATGAAATCCATCGCCGTCTACTGCGGCGCCGCGACCGGCGCCGATCCCCGCCATGCCGACGCCGCGCGCGCCCTGGCGCGCGCCCTGGTCGACCACAACATCTCCCTGGTCTACGGCGGCGGCAAGGTCGGCCTGATGGGCGTGATCGCCGACGAGGTGCTGCGCCTGGGCGGCGAGGCCACCGGCGTCATCCCGCGCGCGCTGGTCGAGCGCGAAGTCGGCCACACCGGCCTGACGCGGCTGTTCGTGGTCAAGGACATGCACGAGCGCAAGGCCATGATGTCGGACCTGGCCGACGGCTTCATCGCCATGCCGGGCGGCATGGGCACGCTGGAAGAGTTGTTCGAGATGGTCACCTGGGCCCAGCTCGGCATCCACGCCAAGCCGATCGGCCTGTACAACGTGAACGGCTTCTGGGACCGCCTGGTGGCGCTGGTCGAGCACATGGTGCAGGAAGGCTTCGTGCGCCCGGCCCACGCCGCGCTGCTGCTGCGCGATGCCGATCCGGACGCGCTGATCCGCAGCCTGCGCGGCGCGCCCTAGGCGCCGTCAGGCCACGGCCACGCGGTCGCGCCCGCCCGACTTGGCCGCGTACAGCGCCTTGTCGGCGCGGTTGATGGCATCGTTGAAGGATTCCATGGCGTGGCGCGCGCACAGGCCGGCCGAGAAGCTGACGCGCCGCTCCAGCTCGATGCCCGGCAGCGCCAGCGCCGCCACGCGCGCGCGCATCGCGTCCAGCAGTGCGCCGGCATCGGCGACGGCGGTGTCGGGCAGCATCAGCAGAAATTCCTCGCCGCCCCAGCGCGCCAGCAGGTCGCCCTCGCGCAGCATGGCGCGCGCCGCGCGCGCGAAGCCGCGCAGCACGGCGTCGCCGGCCGCGTGGCCGTGGCGGTCGTTGATCCCCTTGAAGAAATCGATGTCGATCAGGGCCACGCAGGTGGGCAGCGCGCGCGGCGCGCGCCCTTCCTCGTGCGCCAGCATCTCGTTCATGTGGCGCCGGTTGGGCAGGGCGGTCAGCTCGTCGGTGGTGGCCATGGTGCGGATGCGTTCCAGGGCCTGTTCCAGGCGCTCCTGCTTGGCCTTCAGGCGCGCGCGCAGGCGCGTCATCTCGCCGGTGAGGATGGTGACCGACAGCGAGCAGGCCGCCATCATGATGAAGGTCACCGCTTCCACCCCCGGCGGGAAACGGAGCGGGTCGTGCGCTTCCTGCCACCACATGGTGCCGCCCATGCCGAGCAGGCCGGCGAAGGTCAGCAGCATGGTCTGGCGCGGGCGCAGCGCGAAGGTGCAGAACACCACCACCACCATCAGGCCCATCAGGGTGGCGCCGCGCAGCGGCCCGGTGATCGAATACGACCACATGTTGCAGGTGATGCCGAATACGCCCTGCAGCGCGGCCAGCGTATGGAACGACAGGCCGAGCCGGCCACTGGCCCGGATCAGCAGGTAGAACAGGGCCAGGCCGGACAGCGTGTAGACGGCCAGGCCGTGCAGCGTGCCGCCCAGGATGAAGACCTGTTCGTCGTACAGCAGGCCGAGGAAGGTCGCGTACAGCAGGGCGGTGCCGGCCAGGTACTGCAGCATGCGGTGCTGTTTCGCGTCGCTGCCGACCAGCAGGCGCATGGATCTCCGGCCCGGCGCGGCGCGGGTGTCGATGCCCATGCCCATGCCTCAGCCCGCCAGACGCATGCGGTCGCGGCGCGCCTGCTGCGCCAGCATCTCGCCGATGCGTTCGGCATCCACCGGGGCGCTGAACAGGTAGCCCTGCATCTCGTCGCACTCGTGCGCCAGCAGGAAGTCGCGCTGCTGCTCGGTCTCCACGCCTTCGGCGATCACGCGCAGGTTGAGGCGGTGCCCGAGCGAGATCACGGCCAGCGCGATGGCCTGGTCGTCGGTGCTGTCGGCCAGGTCGCGCACGAACGACTTGTCGATCTTGAGGGTGCTGATCGGGAACGACTTCAGCGCCGACAGGCTCGAATAGCCGGTGCCGAAGTCGTCGATCGACAGCGACACGCCCATCGCCTTGAGTTCGCGCATGCGCTCGACCGCCTGGTTGAGGTCGCGCATCAGGAGGCTTTCGGTGACTTCCAGCTCCAGCGCGCTGGGCGGCAGGCCGGACTCGCGCAGGGCATTGGCGACGCGCTCGACCAGGCGCTTTTCCTCGAATTGGCGGGCCGACACGTTGACCGACACCGTCAGTCCCTCGAGGCCGGCGGCGCGCCAGGCCTGGGCCTGGCGGCAGGCGCTGCGCACCACCCATTCGCCGATGGCGACGATCAGGCCCGATTCCTCGGCCAGCCCGATGAAGCGCGGCGGCGGCACCAGGCCGTGTTCCGGATGGCGCCAGCGGATCAGCGCCTCGACCCCGAACATGCGGCCGGTGCGCAGGTCGACCTTGGGCTGGTACACCAGGTGGAAGCGGCCGGCGTGCGCCGGCGCATCGGCGTCGAGCGTCGCTTCCAGCGCCTTGCGCAAGCCTTCCAGCAGCACCAGCTTTTCCTCGACGCTGGCGTTCATCTCGCGCGTGTAGAACTGGAAGTTGTGCTTGCCCAGGTCCTTGGCGCGGTACATCGCCGCGTCCGCGTTCATCATCAGCGTCTTGGGGTCGTCGCCGTCGCGCGGGTACATCACCACGCCCATGCTGCAGCCGACCTGCACGGCCTGCCCGGCGATCATGACCGGCTCGCCCACCGCTTGCCGGATCTTTTCCAGCACAGGCGCCAGCGCCAGCGGATCGTCGGCCACGTCCTGCAGCAGGATCACGAACTCGTCGCCGCCCAGGCGCCCGAGCGTGTCGTTGCGGCGCAGGCAGGCCTGCATGCGCCCGCCCACCACCTTCAGCAATTCGTCGCCGGCATTGTGGCCGAGGCCGTCGTTGACCAGCTTGAAGCCGTCCAGGTCGACGAAGGCCAGCGCCAGGCAGTTGCCGTGGCGCTGGGCGTGCTTCACCGCCTGCTCCAGGCGGTCGCGGATCAGGCTGCGGTTGGGCAGGCCCGTCAGCTCGTCGTGGTGGGCCATGTGGCGGATGCGTTCCTCGGTCAGCTTGCGCTCGGTGATGTCGCGGATGGTCACCACCACGCCGCCCTCGACCCGCACCACCTGGCGCTGCAGCCAGCGTCCGGATGCCGGCTGCGCCGCCGCCTGCCATTCGGTCTCGGCCACGCCGCCGTCCTGCGCCACGCGCGCCAGTTCCTCGAACATGCCGTTGCCGCGGTAGAAGGGCAGCATTTCTCCCATCAGGCGGCCGCGCATGGCGTCCTTGGCAATGCCGGTGAGCTGGCCGGCGCGGCTGTTGGTTTCCTCGACCATGAAGTCGGCCACGGCGCCGTCGGTGGCCAGCACGTTGCGCAGCACGAAGATGGCATCCAGGCTGGCTTCCGAGGCGGCCGCGTAGGTTTCCTGCGCGTGGCGCTCGCGCCGGCGCGCCTTGGCCAGCTGCCACGACCAGGCGCTGACCAGGCCGACCACGGCCACCAGCAGCAGGCTGGCGCCGAGCGCCGCCGCCAGGTAGGTGCCGCGGTGCTGCTGATACTGCGCCATCTGCTCGCCGTGCGCCAGGCCGACCACCACCGCCAGCGGAAAGCCGTGCAGGCGGCGCATGCCGGCGTAGCGCGGCACGCCGTCGGGAATGATCAGGCGCGGCTCGGCGGCGTCGCCGGGCAGGCCGTCGATGGCGATGTGCTGGCCCCAGCTGACCTTGTCGCCCACGCGCAGCGCGCGCGCCACGCCGTCGTTGCCGACCAGCGCAAGCAGGCCGCGCTCGCCCTCGCGCGAGTGTTCGTAGGAACTGGTGAAATAGGCGGGGTCGACCTCGACCATCGCGATGCCGGCGAAATGGCCGTCGGCATCGTTGATGCGGCGCGAGAAGTGCAGGTGCGGCTCCGCCCTGGCCGAGTCGGACAGCGTGTGGCTGACCTGCGGCGCGCCGGCGGCGCTGCCGTCTTCCAGGTCGCGGTGGGTGGCGAAGAACGATTGGCCCGACACGTCCAGCGCCGGCATGGCCGGGTTGCTGGCCACCACCTTGCCGTCGCGGTCGGTGACGCTGACCACGATCACCAGGCCCGGCGGCAGCAAGCCCTGGCGGCGCAGCACCGGCAGCGCGCCGGTCGCGCCGTTCATCTCGACCGCGTACTTGATCACCTTCAGGGTCTGGTCGATCGCGGTCAGGTTGCGCGCCATCTGCGCTTCGTAGGTGTCGACCTGTTCGCGGGTGGCGTCGCGCGCCGCGCCGAGCGCGGCGTTGCGCTCGACGTCGATGAAGTGGAAGGTGGCGATCCAGATCGCCACCAGCGGCAGCAGCGCGAACAGCGGCAGCGAGATATAGGTCTCGAGGGCGCCGCGCAGGCGGCGCGCGCGGCGCGCCGCGCGTTCCGAGGCGGGCGGCTGCGCGGGCGGCTGTCCGAGCGGCTGCCCGGCCGGCGGCGCCAGCGTCTGCGCGGTCGACGGCGCCGTCATCGCACCACCAGCACGGCGCGCACGCTGGCGTCGAGCGCGCCGCGCTCGATGTAGCCGACCGTGTCGGGATTCTCGGCCACGCGGCGGCGCACGGTGGCGCTGTCGAGCGCCTCGGCCGGCGGCTGGCCGCGCCCGGTGAATACCATCTTCGACCAGTAGGCCTTCAGCAGCGACGGGGTCTTGTTGGCCACGCGCTCGTAGAACTGGTCGCGCAGCGGCGCGCCCAGCGGCTGGTCGAGCGGCACCGCTTCCACGCCGTCGGGAAAGCGCGCGCTCTGGCCCAGGAAGATCGCCGCCACCTGGTCCGGGCGCAGGGCCGTCACCGGACTCCTGGCCGAGACGATCACCACCAGTTCGGCGCCGCCGGCGCCTGCTCCCGGTCCTGCCCCGGCGCCGAAGCCGAAGCCGGCGGCCAGCGCCGCACCCGCGCCGCCCGCGCCGGCCGCCACTAGGATTACCGCGGCCAGGCGCCGCGCTCGATCGAGAATGCCCATGCTAGTACACGAAGTCGATGGCGACGCTGGCGACATGCGAGGTGCGTCCGGACTGGTACGCGGGCGTCTGGTTGATCATGGTGCCGCGCGAGCCCTCGTGCGGCGTGATGCGGTCGTATTGCAGCTTGAGCGCGCTGTTGGGGTGCCAGTCCCAGCGCAGGCCGGCGCTCGCCGAATGCTGGTCCGGCACGCCGCTCAGCACCTGGCGCAGCGCCCAATTGAGTTGTCCGGCATAGGCCGCGTAGGCCGGCGGCAGGCCGGCCAGCGGCAGCTTCGGCGCCATCTCCGGGTCCGGCGAGCTGACCCGCGACCAGGTCGCGTAGGGCGTCAAGGCGCCGAAGCGCCAGCCGGCGCTGGCGTACAGGGTGCGGCTGGCGGCCAGCAGCGAGCGGCTGCGGATCTGGCTGGCTTCGCTGGTCAGGAACCACCGGCCGGGGTCGTAGTTGATGCCGAGGCTGGTGATCGTCACGCGCGAGTGGTCCAGGCCGTAGGCGCGGGTGAGGGCGGCGCCGGACTCGCCGAAGGCGCCCAGGGCGTCGAACAGTTCCGGGCTGACCGAGGTGGTGGCGACGCCGGTGATCAGGCTGCCGCGCACGGTGAGCGCGCCCCAGTCGCTGGTATTGGCCAGGCCGACCAGGTCGTCGCCGACGATCGGCGGCACCGTGGCGCGCGTGCTGCGGCCGTAGAACACCTGCGACACGTTGCGCACCGGGCCGGCGCTCCAGCGGTAGTTGGCGTCCACGCCGTCGCTGCTGGTGAACGGGTTCAGGCTGTAGTTCTCGACCGGCGGGCGCACCCAGGGATAGGCGTAGCCGACCTTGCGGTACTCCGCGGCCAGGAACATCGGCACCGCGATGCGGCCGAGGCGCAGCGACAGCTCGGGCGTGACCTGGTACTTGAGGTTGGCCCACTCGACCTTGGGCCGGTAGCTGCCGTCGATGTGCTGTTCGCTGACCAATTGCAGCACCGCCGACCACTGCTTGTTCATCGCCACGTCGAGCTGCAGTCCGAGCCGGGTGTCGACGTCGGCGCTCCAGGAACGGGTGACGCCGGCGCCGCTGCGCTTGAGCACGGACGAGGTGTAGTCCGCCTCGCGTTCGCTCGAATGCACCGCGTCCACGGTGCCGAAGCCGGATACCGATACGGTCGGCCAGGCGCCCTGGCTGTCCGCGCGCGCGCCGCTTGCCGCGCCGGCGGCGAACAGGAAGGCCAGCGCGGGCGTGCACAGGCGCGCCAGCGAGCGTACGAACGAGCGCGCGCACGGAGACGCGCGCAGGCGCGCAGGCAAGCGTGAATCGCGGGATGGAAGCTGCATCTGTCTTTTCTCGGTAGACCGGCCGGTGCGCCGCGGCGGAGGGGCGGACGACCGGTTCGGGACGGCACTGCCGGCCTACGGGGGCATGGCAGGCCAGGCGCACGAGCGCGCATGGCTCATCAATGTAAATCCGGCTATCGTCAAAGTCGATAGTGTTTAACTAATATCGTTTATTGCTTTTAAAAATTGTTGCGTATCGGCAACGGCGTGC
Source organism: Massilia forsythiae (assembly GCF_012849555.1). Taxonomy (NCBI): domain Bacteria; kingdom Pseudomonadati; phylum Pseudomonadota; class Betaproteobacteria; order Burkholderiales; family Oxalobacteraceae; genus Massilia; species Massilia forsythiae. The sequence goes on along the minus strand of NZ_CP051685.1, from coordinate 6,133,776 downwards.
AATATAGCATGTTTCCTGGACGCGCGCCGCGCACACGGCGGCAAGCGTGTCACCCCCACAGGCGCGTGCCGCCGCCGTCCAGCAAGGTCAGGTACAGGCGCAGGTCGAACTCGAACTGGTGGTATTCCGGCTCCATCCAGCAGCACAATTTATAAAAGGCCTTGTCGTGGTCCTTTTCCTTCAGGTGCGCCAGTTCGTGCACGGCGATCATGCGCAGGAATTCGGGCGGGGCGTCGCGGAACACGCTGCCGATGCGGATTTCGTGCTTGGCCTTGAGGCGGCCGCCCTGCACGCGCGAGATCGCGGTGTGCAGGCCGAGCGCCTGCTGGACGATGCCGATCTTGCTGTCGTAGCCGACCTTGGCCAGCGGCGCGGCATTGCGCAGGTAATCGCCCTTGAGATCCTGCACGTAGTCGTACAAGGCCTTGTCGGTACGGATGCCGTGGGCGTTCGGGTAGCGCCGGCGCAGGTGATCGGCCAGGCTGCCTTCGTCGATCAGGCGCTGCACCTGCGCCAGCGTGTGGGCGGGATAGGCTTGCAGGTAAGCGAGATGGGGATGGGTGAGGGAAGCCATAGGCTGCGCACTGTAGCACAGCGGCGGCGCCCGCAAGGGAAGTCCGCGCCCAGGCGCGAGCGGCGCGGCGGATGGTCGGCCAGGATGAAGAAACACGCGCACGAAGACGCACGCGCAACTGCGCATCCGCGGCCTGTCACTCCTCCTTGCCGCCCTGGCGGTTGCCGGGCTTGGCGGCCGCCGCGGCGCGGTTGGCCGATTGCCGGCTTTCCCCGCCCTTGCGGCCGATGTCGGCCATGTGGGCGCGGTTGCGGCTCACCACTTCCCCGCCTTTCTGGCCCGCGCGACGCGCTTCCTCGGAATCGAATTCGTGCGCCGTTCCTTTCTGGTGGGCGGCCTGGCCGCCCTTGCTGGCGATTTGGCGCTGCTGGTTCTGGTCCATCGCAGCGAAACCGCGCTTGGCAGGCTGGCTTTTCTGCTCGCTACCGCTCGAGCCCGCAGCGCTCTTGCCGCCGTCCTTGCTTGTCGCCATATCGATCTCCTTGTGCCTGTCGGTGAATGTCCAACCCGAGCGCCATGGATGCGCTCGTGCGTTTAGAGAGGCGAGGGGAACGATAGTTCCGGCGGCTTGGCCACCCGCGGCGCATACGATCAAGCCTTGAGAAACCGCAAGCCGGGGTCAGAGCGCAATTCGGGGTCAGAGCACAATTCTGGCGATCGCCAGAATTGTGCTCTGACCCCGAATTCTCTCCATTGCCAACGTCGTGCGACAATGATCGGCCCTTGTCAACCGACCATGTTCATGACCTATCCCGAATACATCCTGACGCTGTCCTGCCTGGACCAGCGCGGCATCGTGCTGCGCGTGTCCGGCTTCCTGGCCGAGCACGGCTGCAACATCATCGACTCGGCCCAGTTCGGCGACCCGGAATCGAAGCTGTTCTTCATGCGCATCCACTTCGCGCTGGAGGAAGCCGGCGTGTCCGACGCCACGCTGCGCGCCGGCTTCGACGCGCTGTGCGCCCAGCTCGGCGCCAGCGGCCAGCTGCACGACGCCGCGCGCAAGCCGCGCGTGATGATCATGGTGTCGAAGATCGGCCACTGCCTCAACGACCTGTTGTTCCGCTACCGCAGCGGCCTGCTGCCGGTGGAGATTCCGGCCATCGTTTCCAACCACATGGAGTTCTACCAGCTCGCGGCCAGTTACAATATCCCGTTCCACCACTTGCCGCTCGAGGCGGGTGCCGGCGAATCGGCCAAGCTCGCCCAGGAGGCGCGCATCGTCGAACTGCTCGACACCCACCGCATCGACCTGGTCGTGCTGGCGCGCTACATGCAGATCCTGTCGCCGGGACTGTGCGGGGCATTGAAGGGCAGGGCGATCAACATCCACCATTCCTTCCTGCCCAGCTTCAAGGGCGCGCGCCCGTATGCCCAGGCGCACCGGCGCGGCGTGAAGCTGATCGGCGCCACCGCCCACTTCGTCACCGGCGACCTGGACGAAGGCCCGATCATCGAGCAGGACGTCGAGCGCGTCGACCATTCCCTGAACGTCGAGGAATTGACGGCGATCGGGCGCGACGTCGAAAGCGTCGTGCTGGCGCGCGCGGTCAAGTGGTTCGTGGAACACCGCATCCTGCTGAACGGCGACAAGACCGTCGTGTTCAGCTGAACCCAGAACCGAACCGAGAGAACCGATCCACCGATGGCCCTGAAAGCAACGATTTACAAGGCAGACCTGAACATTGCGGACATGGACCGCAACTATTACCAGGAGCACGCGCTCACGATCGCGCGCCACCCTTCCGAAACCGACGAGCGCGTGATGATCCGCCTGCTCGCTTTTGCCCTGCACGCCGACCCGGCGCTGGCGTTCGGCAAGGACCTGTTCGACGTCGAGGAGCCGGCCTTGTGGCTGAAGGACCTCACCGGCGCCATCGACCTGTGGATCGAGGTCGGCCAGCCCGAGGAGCGCCGCCTGATGAAGGCCAGCGGCCGTGCCGAACGCGTGATCGTGTACAGCTACAGCGCCACCAGCAGCATCTGGTTCAAGGGCATCGCGAAACAGATCGACCGCGCCCGCAACGTCAGCATCGTCAACATCGCCGCCGAGACCTGCGCCGCGCTGGAGCGCATGGCCAAGCGCAACATGCAGCTGCAGTGCACGATCCAGGACGGCCAGGTGTGGATCACCGACGGCGAGGAAACTGTGCAGGTGGAGCGCGAGACCCTGCTGGCGCCGCGCTGACCCTCCATCATCATCAACCGACAGGTACGTCCCATGATCAAACGTCTTCTACTTGCCGCCGCTGCCGGCCTGCTGTCGCTGCAGGCCGCCGCCCAGGTCGGCGTGACCGACCCCTGGATCCGCGCCACCGTGCCGGCCCAGAAGGCCACCGGCGCCTTCATGCAGCTGCGCTCGGCCAAGCCGGCGCGCCTGGTCGGCGCCAGCTCCCCTGCCGCCGGCCGCGTCGAGATCCACCAGATGGAGATGCAGGGCCAGTCGATGCGCATGCACGCGGTCGACGCGGTCGAACTGCCGGCCGGCCAGCCGGTCGACCTGGCTTCCGGCGGCTACCACATCATGCTGCTCGACCTGAAGCGCCAGATGAAGGAAGGCGAGCAGGTGCCGCTGACGCTGGTCGTGGCCGGTGCCGACGGCAAGCGCGAGAACGTCGCGCTGTCGGTGCCGGTGCGGCCGCTGGCGTATTCGGCCAGGCCGGCGGCGCACGCCGGCCATTAAAACGCCGGCCATTAAAACGCTGGCAACTGAAGCGTCGGGCGCGGCTCAGTGCGGCGCGCTGCCCAGGCGGCGCAGGCTGCCCGAGCCGATGCTGGTCTTGTCGATGCGCGGATCGCCGTAATAGGCCACGTCGCCGGACCCGACCGCGTTGATGTCCAGGCTGTCGCGCACCCACAGCGCGGCGTCGCCCGAGCCGGCCATGTTGACGTCGGCGGTTTCGACGCGCACGCGCCCCAGGTCGACGTTGCCGGACCCGCCGAACGACAGCGCCAGGCTGCGCACGCTGCCGGCGCCGGCCTTGACGTCGCCGCTGCCTCCCAGGCTGACGCCCAGCCTGGCGCCATCGATCTTGCCGACAGCAATCGCGCCTGAGCCGCCGACGTCGAGCTGCATGCGTTCGCCGCGCACCTGGTCGGCATCGATGCTGCCCGAGCCGCCCACCGACAGGCGCGCCAGCGCGCGCGTGCTTACCGCTATCTTCAGGTGCCGGGTGCGGATCGCCGTGCCCTTCCTGGCGCGGATGTGCAGCGTGCCGTCCTCCACCACCGTCTCGATCAGCGGCAGCAGGTTGGCCTCGGTCTCGATCGACAGGCTCTCGGCGCTGCCGTTCCTGACCTCGACCTTGCCCGGCAGCGACAGCGCCACGCCGTCGAAGCGGCCGACCGGGCGCGCCTCCTGGCGGATGCCGCCGCTGCCCTGCACCTGTCCGGACGGCATGGCGCCGGCGAAGGAGACGTCGCAGCCGCCCGCGGCGAACGCGCCGCCGAGTGCGAAGGCGAGGACGAGGCTGCGGCGCAGGCGGGCAGGGGAACGAGGGTCGGTCATGGCGGTCTCCGGTTCGGTTGCTAGTGGGTGATGCGCCCATCGTAGGCAAACGCGCGCCGCGGCGACGGCGTTTTGCGACGAACTGCAGCCGCGCCGGCCCAGGGTGCATGGATGGAGCATGAAGCGGCGCGCACGCGGTGCCGGGCGCGCGCCAGGTCGAGTATCATGCGGGCATGGAAAACGATCACACTCCCACCGAACACCCGGCGGCCGGCCAGGACGTCGGCTTCGACGACGTGGCCGCGGCCGCCACCCGCCTGCAGGACGAGGGCCGCACCGTCGACGCCGATGCCGTGCGCGCCATCCTCGGCGCCGGCTCGACGGCCGCCATCTTCCGCCACCTGGCCGCCTGGCGCGCCAGCCGCGCGGTGCCGGCCGCGCCGCCGCCGGCCGAGCTGCCGGAAGCGCTGCTGGCCGGCCTGGCCGACTGGGCGCGCCAGTTCGCCGACGCCTCCGGCGCCGGCACGCGCGATGCCCTGGCCCAGTCGGAAGCCGACATGGCGGCGCTGCTGGACGACACCGAGCGCCTGGAAGGCGAGCGCGACGGCCTGCTGGCGCAGGTGGCCGAAGTCGGCGACGCGCGCGACGCGGCGCTGGCCGTCGTCAGCGAGCGCGGGGAAACCATCGAGCGCCTGACGGCCGAGTTGAACAACGCGCGCCAGGTCGCCATGGAAGCGCTGGTCGGCAAGGCCAAGGACCAGCTGGCGATCGAAGGCAAGGATGCGCAGCTGGCCGACCTGCGCGCCCAGGTCGAGCGCAACGTCACGGCGACTTCCGCGCTGTCGGATGCGCGCCTGGCGGCGCAGATGGAACTGGTGGGCGCCACCACCGCGCGCGACAGCCTGGCCGCCGAGAACCAGCAACTACGGGCGCAGATCGCGTCGCTGCGCGCGCGCTGACCGCGCAGGGTGGGCGCGGCCGGCGAGGCGGCCGTACCGCACACGTCGCGTAGCGGCGACGATGACGCCGTCCACGCGCCCGGCCGGCGGCGGATGACACCGCGAGATGGCATGAGGATGACGACACCGCATGCATGCGTGGACGGCGCACGGGTTTGCGCCGGATCGACCGGCACGATATAGCTGCCCGGTTCCGTCGATCGCTGAGGACGGGATGCACGCTGCAACGCCGTGGCGTCGCCCCGTTTTGGTACAATCCCGCACTTTTTTGGTGAGCGTCGGCGCGGGCCGGCAGTGCGGCATGAATCTCGTCTTGTTTGTCATCGCGTTCTGCGCGGGTATCGCGGTCTCGTTCCAGGCCGCCATCAACAGCCAGATGGCGGCGGCGGTGGGCGCCAATTCGGTGGTGGCGGCGCTGGTGTCCTTCCTGTGCGGTTCGCTGGCGTTGGGCTTGGCCGCCTTCGCGCGCGGCGGCCTGCCGGATGCGCTGGCGGCGCTGCCCGGCCAGCCGCTGTGGAAATTCTCCGGCGGCTTCCTGGGGGCCGCCTTCATCTTCTGCACCGTGATGCTGGTGCCGCGCATCGGCCTGCTGAACCTGGTGGTGATGGTGATCGCCGGCCAGCTGCTGACCTCGATGGCGATCGACCATTTCGGCCTGGTCAACGTGGCCATGCGCAAGGTGTCGGCGATCCGCCTGGCCGGCGCGGCGGTGATGATCGCCGGGGTGACGCTGGCGCTGTTCGGCGACCGCATCGCGCAGTCGCTGCAGCGCTGACGGCCGAAAAGCCGGTGCCGAGTTGCGCATCCGCCACAGCGCTGCGCCGCCGCGCCGGGGCGTGCACGGGCGAAGCGGCTCGGCCAATGAAAAATAAATTTCCAGATGGAATTTTAGGCGGGTGCTGAATTTATAATTCGGCATCGCCCGTTGGCGCTTGCAGATCGTCGATCCGATGGAATACCACCAGTCCTCGCAGATTCCCACCCTGTCGTACATCGAAAACGAAGACCACCCGGTGTTCGGCACCCTGGTCGAGCAGATCCTGCACCTGCTGAATTCGAAGCTGGTGTTTTCCGATGTGATCATCCACCAGAACAGTCCGCTCATGCTGCGCCAGCCGAAGGGCCTGGTGGCGGTCACCGATTCGCCGATCACGCGCGAAGAGCTGGAAGAATTCTTCGACGTCATCGAACCGAACTGGGCCGCGCGCATCGCCGAGCGCGCCTTCGACCGCTCGATCGACCTGCACACCGCGCGCATCCGCGCCAACTGCTTCAGCTTCCAGGCGAAAAAACGCCTCGGCTGCGTGATCCGCCGTTTTCCCAAGGAGCCGCTGGCGCTGGCCCAGCTCGGCCTGCACGAGGACGAACAGGACTTCGCGCGCCTGACCAGCGGGCTGGTCTTGATCATCGGCGACACCTGCCAGGGCAAGTCGACCACCATCGCCTCGATGCTGGACGAAATCAACAAGCGCCGCTCGGGCCACATCATCACCATCGAAGACCCGGTCGAGACCCTGATCCCGCAGCGCAACTGCATCATCACCCAGCGCGAGGTGGGCGTCGACGGCGACGTCGAAAGCTATTACCTGGGCGCGCTGGACGCCCTGCGCGAGCGCCCGGACGTGATCGTGATCGGCGAGATCCGCGACGCCGAGACCGCCCAGGAAGCGCTGGCGCTGGCCGAGTCCGGCCCGCTGGTGCTGGCCACGCTGCACGCGCGCTCGACCGAGCTGGGATTGCAGAAGATGCTGCGCCTTCTGGGCAATTCCGATGCCGGCGGCCAGGCGCTGGCGCATGCGCTGCGCGGCGTGCTGTGCCAGGCGCTGCTGCCCTCCAAGCAGGGCAACCGCTACCACCTGGCGACCGAGTGCCTGACCACCGGCCCGGCCGTGCTGGAGATGATCGAGGAGGGCGACCTGGGCGCCATCCGCGCGCGCATGAACGCCGGCATCGATCCCGGCTGCCACACGATGAACGCCAGCCTGGAGCTGCTGCTGGCGGCGCACAAGGTCGGCGTCGAGGATGCGCGCGCGGCCACCACCGACCGCATCGGCTTCGCGGATATGGTGTGATTCAGTCCAGCGGCACCGGCCGCTGGCGGTCGACCTCTGCCGCCGTCACCGGCGCCGCCGCGTTGCCCCAGCTGGCGCGCGCGTAGCTGAGCACCGCCGCCACCTCGGCATCGTCCAGCACCGGGCCGAACGGCGGCATGCCGTAGGGCCGCGGGTTGCCGGCGGTGGCCGGCGGGAAGCCGCCGTGCAGCACGGCGCGGATCGCGTTGACCGGGGGCGCCGCCGCCAGCGTGCGGTTGCCGGCCAGCGGCGGGTAGGCCGGGGCGCCGTTCGTATCCGTGGCGCCGCGGCCGTCGCCGCCGTGGCAGGCGGCGCAGTGCCGGTCGTACAGGCGCGCGCCCGCCTGCGATACCGCATCGGACGGCGCCCGCGTCGGCGCCGGCATGGGCGCTGCCGGCGCAGCCGGCACCGTCCGCAGGTAGGCCGCCATGGCGTGCAGGTCCGCTGCGCTCAGGTATTGCAGGCTGTCGCCGACCACTTCCGCCATCGGCCCCGAGACCGCGCCATGCGCCGAGACGCCGCTGCGCAGCAGCTGCACCAGCTCGCCGGCAGCGCCCGGCGCGGCGCCGGTGGCGCCATGTCCGGCGAGCGCGGGTGCGTACCAGCCGCTGCCCGCCATCGGTCCGCCCCACAAGTTCGCGCCGGCGGCGCCGAGCGCGTTGCGTCCCGCATGGCAGGCGCCGCAGTGGCCCAGCCCTTCGACCAGGTAGGCGCCGCGGTTCCAGGCGGCCGGCCTGTCGGTGCGCGCTGCCTGCACGCCGGGACGGAAGTACAGCAGGCGCCAGCCGGCCAGCGCCAGCCGGCTGTCGTAGGGGAAGCGCAGTTCGTGCGCGCGGTTGGGCCGGCGTACCGGCGCCAGGCTGCGCAGCCAGGCGAACAGGGCGTCGGCGTCGTCGCGCGTCACCCTGGTGTAGTGGGTGTACGGGAACGCCGGGTACAGCAGGCGGCCGCCGGGCGCCACGCCGTCGTGCAGCGCATGCCAGAAATCGTCCGCGCTCCAGGCGCCGATGCCGGTGTGCGGGTCGGGCGTCAGGTTGGGGCCGTACAGGCGTCCGAACGGCGTGTCGATGGCGCGCCCGCCGGCATAGGCCGCGCCGCCGCGCGCGGTATGGCAGGCCAGGCAGCCGCCGGCGCGCGCCAGGTAGGCGCCGCGCGCGACGTTGTCCGCGCTTGGCGCCCAGGCCTGCGGCGAGCGTGACGGCACGAAATCGGCGCGCGGCCAGGCCAGCACGATCCAGGCGCAGGCGGCCAGCACCAGGATCGCCGCCGTGCCGGCGGCAGCCGCCGCGAGCGGATGGCGGCGCCGCGCCGCGCCGCCGGCGTTCGTGGGCGTCATGCCGGTGGGTCTCATGCCGGTGGGTCTCATGGACGCGCCACGGCGGTTCGCGGCCGCGCCTCGGGCGCGCTGCCGCAGGCCAGCGGCAGCGGCCGATCCGGCTGCGGCGCCGGGCGCACATCGGACGGCTGCGGCTGGCTGGCCAGCCAGGCCGAGACGGCGGCGATGTCCGCCGGCGACAGGCGTGCGGCGATGACGGCCATGCAGTCCGGCGCCAGGGCGTGGCGGTCGCCGTTGCGCCAGGCGCCGAACTGGGCGTTGATGTAGTCGCGCGGCAGCCCGGCCAGGCCGGGAATCGCGGGCAGGGCGCCGGTCAGGCGTTCGCCGTGGCAGGCGATGCAGGCCGGCACCTTCAGGGCGGCGTCGCCCTGCGCCACCAGGCGCCGCCCGCGTTCCAGTTCGGCGGCCGATGAATCCGGCCGCCCGGGAGGCGGCGCCGGCGGATGCTGGCCGGCGAAATGGGCGGCGATCTCGCGCAGGTAATCGTCCGACAGCGGCGCCACCATGTGCGTCATCAGCGGATAGCGGCGGCGCTCGGCGCGGAAGTTCAGCAGCTGGTTGTACAGGTAGCCGGCCGGCTTGCCGGCGATGCGCGGGAAGTAGCGCCGCTCCCCGGCCGGCTGCGTGTTCGCGGCCACGGTCGCAGGGGCGCCGTGGCAGCCGGTGCACGCCAGCAGGCGCTGGGCCATGGTGTCCGGCACGACGCGCTGCTGCGCCGCCGCCGGCGCCAGCAGCGCCCAGCCGAGCAGCACGACCGGGATATCGAGACTGCCTCGCATGCGGCTCCTGTCGATGAACGGGTTGGTTCGGACCTGACTCGGGCGTCAGGCCAGATCATAACCCCATCCATGGATGACTTCGCACTATTTCGGGAGGCGGATGGCAGGCCGGCGCGCATCGGCGCCATCGTCGGCGCCGTCGCCGGCTTGCTGGAAGCCGCGCAGATGCGCCAGCAGCGCGGCGAGCTCGCGCTCGTCGCCGATCCCCCAGAAGCGCATGCGGGTGCCCGGCACCACCTTCGACGGATCGCGCAAAAAGGCGGCCAGCGAGCGCTCGTCCCAGACGATGCCGGAGCGCTTCATCGCGTCGGAATAGATGAAATCCGCGCTCGATCCGGCGCGCCGGCCGAACAGGCCGTTCAACTGCGGACCGAAGCCGCCGCGCGCGTTGGGGCCGACCTGGTGGCAGGACGCGCATTTCTGGAAAGCCTTGGCGCCGTCGACCGGGCCGTCGGCGGAGGACGAGCAGGCCTGCAGCGCAGGCAGGAACGACACGAATAACAGGAACGTGGGCAGGCGCAGACGATTCATGCCTGCATTATAGGTGTGGCCGGCGAGGTGCGGCCGGCGAGGTGCGGCCGGCGAGGTGCGGCCGGCCAGGTGCGGCCGGCCAGGTGCCGGCCGGCGCGGCCGGTTCCGGCTGGCGGGCGCCGCGGGTTCAGTCCGGCAACGGGTCCGGTTTCCTGCGTGCGCGTCCGGCGCCGGCACCGGGCGCCTTGTCCGGCGCTGTTGCCGGCAGCGCGTCCGGCGGCAGCGCGCGCCAGTGGCGGTAGACACGCAGGGCGACATGGGCATCGTCGGCGGCGTACTGGATCTGCTTGTCGCTCAGGCGCGGCAGCGACCAGTTGGTGGTGGTGATCTTGCGCGATTTCTGCAGGCGCCGTCCGAAGAAGCGCGCCACCGCGGTCTTGGCGCCCCAGGCGTTGCGCTCGCCGCGGCGCAGGGCGTTGGCCAGGTCGAGCACGTTGCGCGCGTCGATGCCGAGCTTGGCGCGCAGGCGGCGCAGGTCGTCGCCCAGGCCGAAGCCGACCTTGAGGATGGCGGGGGATTCGAGCACCGCGCGCAGCACGGCGATGCCGGCCGCCGGTTCGCCGGCCGCCAGCGCAACGTTCGCGATCTGGAACAGGTAGGCATGGCGGTCGGTCGCGAGCTGCACCAGGTGCGGCCCGGTCGAGACTTCGCCCTTGCGGAAGGTCGGCTTGGATTCGGTGTCGAAGCCGATCGCGTCGGCCTCCAGCAGCGCAGCCAGGGCCGCCGCGGCATCGTCGCCGGAACGCACCAGGCGCACGTCGGCCAGGTCGATGCCCTCGTAGGGCGGCAGCGCATCGTCGGGCGCCGGCGCACGGGCCTGCGCCGGCGCCTGGCGGGCGCCGGCGCTCATGCGGTCATCGGACGTGCGGTCAGCGGCCATACGGTCAGCGGCCATGCGGCCGGCGCGGCGCGGCGCTCGCGGTCATGCTTGACGGCGCGTTCAACGGCGTGCGAACTTGGAAGCCAGCTGCTGCAGCTTTTCCTGGTGCTTGCGCTCGGCTTCTTCCTGGGCCGCCGCCTCGCGTTCGGCCTTCTTGCGGTCGGCTTCCTTCTTGAAGCGTTCCTGCAGCAGTTCCTTGGCGTGCTGGCGGTGGGTGGCGGTGACTTCGGCGCCCGGATTGCCGTCCAGGTCGTAGCGCACGGTCGCCTTCTCCATGGCGCGCAGGTAGCGCATCGAACCGGTGTGGATGCCGAGTGCGACGCGCATGGACTTGCGGTTCAGGCCGGGCATGCGTGCCAGCACCTGCTTGTCGATGCCGATCGCCAGCGGCAGGCATTCGCGGAACGCCTTGAATTCCTGCTGCATCTGCTTGAGCAGGGCGCGCGGCGATTGCGCGTCGGCGCCTTTGGCGGCGGGTGCAGCGGCGGATGCTGCGTCGGGGCCGGCGCCGGCGTCATCGGCCGGTTCGCTTGCCGCTTCGGTGGTGGCGCCGGCAGCCGGTTCGCCGGTCGAGGCGGTGGCCGCTGCGCCGGCCGGTTCGCCAGTGGAATCGCCGGCCGGCCCGGTGGCCGCTGCGACGCCCGTTTCGGCATCCGCTTCCGCGGCCGGGGCGGCGGAATCGGCGCTGGCCGGCGCAGTGCTGGAAGCGGTGGCGGACTCGATGCCGGGGACCTTGTTTTCGGTGGCCTCGGGGAACTCGGCGACAGGACTAATTGGTTTCATTGACTTCATGGTAAGAGCGAGAAGCGGAAGAATAGCATGACGGAGCGGCAAGAGCAGGCTTGAATAGTTGCTGTGCGTCGCATTTTTTACGGGAACACCGGGCCGTTGCGCCGGTCGCCGGCTTGCGGCACGCCCGGCGGCAGCGGGCCGGGCCGGCATGCGCCCGGTGCCGGATAACCGCCGGTCGCGCTCGTGCAAAAACCGCAATTTTCGTCGTCGACGGCGGGCACGGGGATGGGAATTCGTGTATGATCCGCCCCTTTCCTTGTGCCGGCCAGTGCCGGCGCAAACTGGCCGGGAGCGAGGCGGGTGCAAAGGTAGTATGCGAAACGTTTATATCCATTATCGGATATTGAAATTATCGCTAATTCTCTCCTTCTTGCATAATACGCCTGTCTCCTCTATTTCTCCCCTGGAAAAATAGATTGCAAGCCCGTTGTATGACGGGCTTTTTTTCGTTCTGACATGCATGACCGCGATTTCAACCCGATGCCGTTCCACTTCCGCCGCCTCCGTGCGCCCGGCGCAGCCGCTGTCGCGCGCCCCCGCAGTCGACGCGCGGCGAGGGGCGCGCCACGCAGTGCTTGATATCCGGCCTATCCGCCCTTAGCTAGGGCAATCCCGTTATCCCTTCCCGAGGTCCGCAGCGCGGGCCAGGTGGATTATTGACTTCGCAGGCGCGCAGCTCGCCTCGACTGGAGAGAGTTACATGAAAAACACCGCCAAGACATTGACACTGACAGCGAAGAAGGCGCCGGCGAAAAGCACGGCACAGCTGTCGGTGCCGAAAACCGCGACCTCTTACTTCCTCGAAACGGAAGCAGCGGCCAAGGTGACGGTGGTCAAGACGCGTTCCCGCCTGGCTTCGCTGAAGGCGGTCCAGGCCGAGGAAGCGGCGCAGGCGGCTGCGCAACAAGCCGGGCAGCTGCGTCCGGAACAGTTCGACCAGGCCGTGGCGGCGGGCGCCGAGGCGGCCGAGGCCGTCGCGCTCCAGGTGTCCGCGCCGGAAACCGCTGCCGCCGGCGTCGAGGCCGCGCCGGAAGCAACCGCCACGCCGGCTGCCGCAGCCGTGGAAGCCGTGGAAACGGCAGCCGCCGCACCGGCAGCTGCCGATGTGCCGGCCGCAGGCAATGTGGCGGCCGCGGGCGCCGCAGGCACCGGCACCGCAGCGGACGCCATCGGCGCCGCCCCGGTTGCCGGCCAGCCGGCCGCGGTCGCCGCCGTGTCCGCCGACGACGCCGATCCGATTCCGGTGCCGAGCGCGCCCGCCGCGCCGCCGGTGATCGTGCGCAAGCGCGTCTCCAAGCTGGCCGCGCTCAAGGCCGCCACTGCCGACGCCGCGCCCCAGGAAGCGTCGGCGCCGGTGGCGCCGGTTGCCGCGCCCGCCGAGCCGGAGCAGCCGGCCGCGCGCGTGGTCCGCACCCGCACCGCACGCCGCATCGAGCCGACCCAGGCAGCCGCCGCGCCGGCCACCCCGACCGGTAGCGTCAGCACCACCACCGACGCCGCCGCGCTGGCCGCGATCGACACCTCCGGCTACACCCTGCCGGGCGTGAAGGTGCCGGGGCGCCGCGGCCGCAAGCCGAGCGAATTCATGCCGGAAAACGACGAGATCGCGGCGCTGAACGCGGTCGAGCGCGCCGAACTGAAAGCGGCGTCGAAGCTGCGCGAGCGCAAGGCCAAGGGCGCCGCCAACGTGCTGGGCGGCGAGGAAGGCTTCTCGGGCGAGGAACTGGAAAAGCGCCGCACCCAGTTCAAGAACCTGATCAACATGGGCAAGGAGCGCGGCTACCTGACCCACGCGGAAATCAACGACCAGCTGCCGGAAAACATCATCGATCCGGAAGCGATCGAAGGCATCATCGCGACCTTCAACGACATGGGCATCGCCGTCTACGAGCGTGCGCCGGAAGCGGAAATGATGCTGCTGTCGGACGCCGTGGTCACCCCGACCAGCGAGGACGAGGTCGAAGCCGCCGCCGCCACCGCGCTGTCGACGGTCGATTCCGACTTCGGCCGCACCACCGACCCGGTGCGCATGTACATGCGCGAGATGGGCGCGGTGTCGCTGCTGACGCGCGAGGGCGAGATCGCCATCGCCAAGCGCATCGAAGAGGGCCTGAAGGACATGGTACAGGCGATCTCGGCCTGCCCGGTGACGATCTCGGAAATCATCGCGCTGTCGCACAAGATCGCCAGCGACGAGCTGAAGATCGACGACGTGGTGGACGGCTTCGTCGACCTCGAGGAAAACGCGGCGGCGACCACGCCGGCGCCGGCCGCCGCATCCGACGAGGACGAGGAAGACGACGTCGAGGACGACGACGGCGAAGAGGGCGGAGCGGGCGGCAGCGCCGCCGCCGGCTACTCGGCCGAGCAGTTGGCCGCGCTGCGCAAGAGCGCGCTGGACAAGTTCGCGCTGATCGAAAAGCAGTTCGACAAGATGGGGCAAGCCTTCAAGAACCAGGGCTACGGCTCGGCCCAGTACATGATGGCGCAGGCCGTCATCTCGAACGAGTTGCTGGGCATCCGCTTCACCGCCAAGGTCGTGGAAAAGCTGTGCGACACGCTGCGCAGCCAGATGGACGAGGTGCGCGCCATCGAACGCGCCGTGCTGGACATCTGCGTCAACCGCTGCGGTATGCCGCGCGCCCACTTCATCAAGGTATTCCCGGGCAACGAGACCGACCTGGAATGGGTGCAGCGCGAAGTCGACTGCGCGTATCCGTACAGCGCGGTCCTCAGCCGTAACGCCCCGGCCATCATGGAGCTGCAGCAGCGCATGATCGACCTGCAGGCGCGCGTGGCGCTGCCGCTGGCCGACCTGCGCAAGATCAACAAGCAGATGGCGGCCGGCGAAAAGCGCGCCCGCACCGCCAAGCGCGAAATGACGGTGGCCAACCTGCGCCTGGTGATTTCGATCGCCAAGAAATACATCAACCGCGGCCTGCAATTCCTCGACCTGATCCAGGAAGGCAACATCGGCCTGCTGAAGGCCGTCGACAAGTTCGAGTACCGCCGCGGTTATAAATTCTCGACCTATGCGACCTGGTGGATCCGCCAGGCGATCACGCGTTCGATCGCCGACATGGCGCGCACCATCCGCGTGCCGGTGCACATGATCGAGACCATCAACAAGATGAACCGCATCTCGCGCCAGATCATGCAGGAAACCGGCAGCGAGCCGGACATGGCGACGCTGGCGGCCAAGATGGAGATGCCGGAATCGAAGGTGCGCGAGATCATGAAGATCGCCAAGGAACCGATTTCGATGGAAACGCCGATGGGCGAGGACGGCGATTCGCAGCTGGGCGACTTCATCGAGGACAATGCCACGCTGGCCCCACTGGATGCGGCCATGCACGCCTCGATGCGCAACGTCATCAAGGAAGTGCTGGATTCGCTGACCCCGCGCGAAGCCAAGGTGCTGCGCATGCGCTACGGCGTCGAGATGAGCAACGACCACACGCTGGAAGAAGTCGGCAAGCAGTTCGACGTGACGCGCGAGCGCATCCGCCAGATCGAAGCCAAGGCGATGAGCAAGCTGCGCCAGCCGTCGCGTTCGGACAAGCTGAAGACCTTCCTGCACAACCAATAAGGAATTATGCGGCGAGGATAACGCGCGCCGCCAGGTGCGCGCTTGCACGTAGACTCCAGGTCAATCCATGGCCTGGCGTCTTTTTTTTTGTCTCGCTTCGTGAGATTTGGTGATCTTCTGTCAATAGGGATAGTCACTTATTTCAGCCGGTTGTGTTGTATTTGTCCCAAAGTAAATTGTTGTTGAAATGTATTTTCAGCCCGATCCACCCGGCGCGCATATTACAATCCTCCCTTTTGCCGAGAATTTCCCTGCGGCAACCGTGTCTTCGTTTAAGAGAGCGACATGTCTGACGATAAACAATCTCCATCCCGCCGGCGCCTGATCAAGAGCCTGGTGTTCGTGCCGATGGGTGTCGGCGCCGCCGGCGCCCTGCACGGCGGTCTGCAAACCGCCGGTGCCGCCGCCACCGCGGCGCCCGAGGGCAAGCCGAACCCGTACACGCCGACCTTCTTCAATGCCGACGAATGGCGTTTCCTGAATGCCGCCGTCGATCGCCTGATCCCGCACGACGAACACGGTCCGGGCGCGATCGAGCTGGGCGTGCCGGAATTCATCGACCGCCACATGAAGACGCCGTACGCCCACGGCAGCATCTGGTACATGTCGGGCCCGTGGCTGGATGCGCCGCCGGAGTTCGGCTACCAGGGCAAGCTGCCGCTGTGCGACATCCTGCGCGTCGGCATGAAGAACTTCGACAACCATTGCGCCCAGCAGTTCAATGGCAAGAAGTTCGCCGATCTCGACAAGGGCCAGCAGGAAGCCATGCTGAAGGAAGCCGAAGGCAACAAGCTGAAGTTCCCCGATATCTCCGGCAAGATTTTCTTCGCCAACCTGCTGGCCGAGACCCGCAACGGCTACTTCGCCGACCCCGGCCACGGCGGCAACAAGGGCATGGGTTCGTGGAAGATGATCGGCTATCCGGGCATGCGCGCGGATTACCTCGACTGGGTCGAGGTGCGCGACCGGGCATATCCGATCCCCCCGGTGGACTTGGCAGGCAACAGAGGATAAGCATGGCAATCGTAAAAACCAAAGTAGACGCCGTGATCGTCGGCGCCGGCTGGACCGGCGCGATCCTGGCGAAGGAACTCACCGACCACGGCCTGAACGTGGTCTGCCTGGAACGCGGTCCGGACCGCGACACCCAGCCCGACTTCGCCTATCCGCGCGTGGTCGACGAGCTGGAAGGCTCGGTGCACCGCCGCTACCTGCAGGCGCTGGCCCAGGAAACCGTCACCATCCGCCACGGCGTGAACGACACCGCGGTGCCGTACCGCCAGATGGGTTCGTTCAAGCCGGGCACCGGCGTCGGCGGCGCCGGCAGCCACTGGTCGGGCGCGCACTTCCGCCCGCTGCCGGAAGACTTCTTGCTGCGCTCCAACATGGAACAGCGTTTCGGCAAGAAGCTCTTGCCGGAAAACATGAGCATCCAGGACTTCCCGATCACCTACGACGAACTGGAGCCGAGCCTGGACCACTTCGAGTACGTGTGCGGCACCTCGGGCAAGGCCGGCGTCATCAACGGCCAGGTCCAGGAGGGCGGCAACCCGTTCGAAGGCTCGCGCAAGCGCGAGTACCCGCTGCCGCCGAACCCGAACTACCTCGGTTCCGAATGGTTCTATAAAGCCGCCAAGGAAATGGGCTATCACGCCTACCCGATCCCGGCCTCGAACGCCTCGCGCGCCTACATCAACCCGTACGGCTGCCAGATGGGCCCGTGCAATGCCTGCGGCTTCTGCTCGGACTACGGCTGCCTGAACTACTCGAAGGCCAGCCCGAACGCCAACGTCTGGCCGGTCGTGCGCGGCCGCAAGAACTTCGAGATGCGCACCCACGCGCAGGTGCTGAAGGTCAACCTGGCCGACGACAAGAAGACCGCCACCGGCGTGACCTACCTGGATGCGCAAGGCCGCGAGACCGAGCAGCCGGCCGACCTGGTGCTGCTGTGCGCGTTCTCGCTGTACAACGTGCACCTGATGCTGGTGTCCGGCATCGGCACGCCGTACGACCCGGTCACCAAGACCGGCACCATCGGCAAGAACTACTCGTACCAGAACCTGAACCGCGTCGTCATGTACTTCGACGAGACCGTGCAGGCCAATCCGTTCATCGGCATCGGCGGCGCCGGCGCCACCTTCGACGACTTGAACGGCAAGCAGAACGACCCGACCAAGAGCGGCTTCGTCGGCGGCGGCATCGTCTGGGCGCGCCAGCCGGGCGCCGGTCCGGTGCGCGGCATCCCGACCCCGCCGGGCGTCCCCAACTGGGGCAGCGCCTGGAAGAAGAGCGTCAAGGAAGTGTTCCGCCACCAGTTCTACTACGAAGTGCAGGGTTCGTGCATGTCCTACGACGATGCCTACCTGAGCCTGGACCCGACCTACAAGGATGCCTTCGGCCGCCCGCTGCTGCGCATGACCTTCGACTGGCACGACAACGAGATCAAGGCGTCGCAGTTCCTGGTCGGCAAGGCCCAGGAAATGTGCAAGGTCTTGAATCCGCTGGCGATGAAGGGCGATGCCAAGAAGGATGGCCAGCACTACGACGTGACCCAGTACCAGTCGACCCACACCTGCGGCGGCGCCATCATGGGCAAGGACCCGAAGACCTCGGCCCTGAACAAGTACCTGCAGTCGTGGGACGTGTCGAACGTGTTCGCGCCCGGCGCCAACGCCTTCCCGCAGAACAACGGCTACAACCCGACCGGCCTGGTCGGCGGCCTGGCCTACTGGTGCGCCAAGGCGATCCGCGAGCAATACCTGAGCAACCCCGGCCCGCTGGTGCAGGCATAAGGACGGCATGACGATGAGTACAACGAAAAAAGCCCTTACCGCCGTCGTCGGCATCGGCGTGGTCGTGTTCGCCGGTGCGCTGGCCTATGCCTTGACCCCGACCGAGACCCGCGCGATTCCCGCAACGCCGGCCGGCGCCGCTGCCGACCAGGCCGCGCTGGTGGAAGCCGGCCGCTACGTCGCGGTCGCTTCCGATTGCATCGCCTGCCACACGGCGCCGGGCGGCAAGCCCTTCGCCGGCGGCCGTCCGGTGCAGTCGCCGATCGGTAACATGTACAGCAGCAATATCACGCCGGACAAGGCCACCGGCATCGGCAACTACAGCCTGAACGACTTCGACCGCGCGATCCGTCACGGTATCCGCGCCGACGGCGTCACGCTGTATCCGGCCATGCCGTATCCGTCGTACAGCAAGCTGAGCGACCAGGACATGCGCGCCCTGTACGCCTACTTCATGCAGGGGGTACAGCCGGTCAACCAGGCGAATCGCAAGAACGACATCACCTGGCCGCTGTCGATCCGCTGGCCGGTGGCGATCTGGCGCAAGCGCTTCGCGCCGACCGACGTGGGCACTTTCCAGGTCTCGAAGTACCAGAGCGAAGCGCTGGCGCGCGGCGCCTACCTGGTGCAGGGCGCGGGCCACTGCGGCACCTGCCACACCCCGCGCGCTTCCACCATGCAGGAACTGGCGCTGGACGAAGCCGGCAACGGCGGCAAGGACTACCTGGCGGGCGGCGCCCTGATCGACGGCTGGCGCGCGGTCAACCTGCGCGGCGACCAGGCCGGCGGCCTGGGCACCTGGAACGAGCAGGACATCGTCGACACCCTGAAGACCGGCCGCAACCGCAGCAACGCTGTGGTTGGCGGTCCGATGAACGACGTGGTGGCGCACAGCACGCAGAACATGACCGATGCCGACCTGCATGCGATCGCGTCCTACCTGAAGTCGCTGCCGGCGCACGGCGGCGGCAAGGCGACCTACGCGGCCAGCGAGGACACCGCCAAGGCGCTCAAGGCCGGCCAGGAAGCCAACCGCGGCGCCCAGCTGTACATCGACAACTGCGCCGCCTGCCACCGCACCGACGGAAAGTCGAACGCAATCACCTTCCCGGCGCTGCCGGGCAACTCGACCGTACTGGCCGACGATCCGAGTTCGCTGATCCGCCTGATCCTGCGCGGCAGCCGCCTGCCGTCGACCAGGGAGCGTCCGTCGGAGCTGGGCATGCCGGGCTTCGCATGGCGCCTGTCGGACGACGAGACCGCGCAGCTGGTGACCTTCGTGCGCAACAGCTGGGGCAACCACGCGCCGGCGGCGACGGCGTCGGAAGTGGCCAAGATCCGCAAGGCGATCGAAAAGGACGATGGCCAGAGCCTGGACCAGGCGAATACGCACTGATCCCGCCGCGTTCCGCGAGCGCGCAGGCGCCCGGATCGGTGAAAGCGCTGCCGCGAGGCGGCGCTTTTTTTATGCGTTGCCGTATCGGTCGACTGGTCAGTTGCGTTTAGGTAACGCTCGCGCTTCCCGCGTTGGCGCCGCGCAGCCGGCCGGAGGATACTGGCGTTTTTCTTACTTCAGAGCATGTGATGGCTTTTCCACGTTCCGTTTTTCCTCACCAGGCGTCGTTGTCCGTGGCGCTGCGCATCGGCCTGGCATTGGCGCTGGCCGGCGGCCTGGCGCAGCCCGCGTTCGCGCAAGCATCCGGCGATGACGACATCAGTCCCGACCGTCCCGGCTTCGGCGCCTCCAGCGACACGGTCGGGCGCGGCCGCGTACAGCTCGAAGCCGGCGTGCAGTGGGAGCGCCAGCGCGACGATACGCGGCACGAGCGTGCATTGTCGACGCCGGCCCTGCTGCGCATCGGCGTGGGCGAGGAGCTCGAGCTGCGCCTGGAAACCGACGGCCGCGACGTCATCCACGACGTCGACCCGGCCACCGGCGAGCGCAGCACCACGGTCGGCTACGCCGATACCGCGCTCGGCTTCAAGTGGAAGCTGGCCGAGCAGCAGGGCGCGCGCCCGGCGCTGGCGCTGCTGGGCGAAGTCGACCTGCCCAGCGGCAGCCGCCAGCTGCGCGGCCGCGGCGCCCGTCCCGCCGCTTATGTACCGATGAGCTGGGACCTGGCCGGCGGCGTCAACCTGCAGCTGATGCCCGGCCTCGCCACCGAGAACGACGAGCGCGGGGCGCGCTACCGCTACGGCTTCCTGGCCTTGTCCGTGAGCCGCGCCATCGACGAGCGCCTGCAGGGCTACGTCGAGCTGGCGGCGCCGCAGATCGCCGGGGCGCAGCACGGCGGCACCCAGGCCGCGGTCGACGGCGGGTTCATGTTCAAGCTGTCGAAGGACTGCCAGCTGGATGCGTCGCTGGTGCACGGACTGAACCGCAGGACGGCGGACCTGGGGGTGGCGTTCGGGGTGTCGGTCAGGCGCTGAGAATGAAGGGGTATC
Organism: Massilia forsythiae; assembly: GCF_012849555.1. Classification (NCBI taxonomy): domain Bacteria; kingdom Pseudomonadati; phylum Pseudomonadota; class Betaproteobacteria; order Burkholderiales; family Oxalobacteraceae; genus Massilia; species Massilia forsythiae. The sequence continues at coordinate 6,113,579 of NZ_CP051685.1, read as the reverse complement.
GGGCACAAGCGCTTCGCCGAAGGAGCGAGCGCCAATGCGTCGTCCCCGCGAAGGCGGGGACCCATGCGAGGCAAGCAAATTCGTCACATTTGCTCAGCCTGCGCATGGTTCGGGTGCGCCGACTTCGCAAGCGCAGCATGGGTCCCCGCCTTCGCGGGGACGACGATAAGTACCTGGCCATCATTTAAGCCGCACCCATCAACCCGTATTGCGCAAGCCCGCCGCCACGCCGTTGATCGACAGGTGGATCCCCCGGTGCACGCGCTCGTCGACCTGGTCCGGTTCCTTCGACAGCGCGCGGTGGCGCTGGATCAGTTCCACCTGCAGGTGGTTGAGCGGGTCCAGGTAGGCGAAGCGGTTCTGGATCGAGCGCGCCAGCAGCGGGTTGCCGGCCAGGCGCTCGCCGTTGCCGGTGACCAGTTCCAGGCAGCGCAGCGTGGCGTGGTACTCGTCGGCGATGCGCTTGAAGATGCGCTCGCGGAGCAGCGCGTCCGGCACCAGTTCGGCGTAGCGCGAGGCGATCGCCAGGTCGCTCTTGGCCAGCACCATGTCCATGTTGGACAGCAGCGTCATGAAGAACGGCCAGTGGCGCGCCATCTCGCCCAGCAGGGCGCGGCGGCCTTCCCGGTCGGCGTCGTCGGCGCCGTCGGCGATCCAGCCGGACACCGCGGCGCCGAAGCCGAACCAGCCCGGCAGCAGCAGGCGGCACTGGCCCCACGAAAAGCTCCACGGGATCGCGCGCAGGTCTTCGATGCGCCGCGTCGACTTGCGCGAGGCCGGGCGCGAACCGAGGTTCAGCTCGGCGATCTCGGCGATCGGCGTGGCGGCGAAGAAGTAGTCGGTGAAGCCCGGGGTCTCGTACACCAGGTCGCGGTAGGCTTGGTAGGCGCGCTGCGACAGCTCGGCCATCGCCGCCTCGAAGCAGCCCAGGCGCTCGACCTGCGCGCGGTCTTCGCCGTGCGGCATCAGGCCGGCTTCCAGCGTGGCCGCCAGCAGGAGTTCCAGGTTGCGCCGGCCGATCTCCGGGTTGCTGAATTTCGAGGAGATGATCTCGCCCTGTTCGGTCAGGCGCACCTGGCCGTTGACCGTGCCCGGTGGCTGCGCCAGGATGGCGTCGTAGCTGGGGCCGCCGCCGCGGCCGACGGTGCCGCCGCGGCCGTGGAACAGGCGCAGTTTCACATTCGCGTCGGCGAACACTTGCACCAGTTTCAGCTCGGCCTGGTACAGCTCCCAGTTCGAAGTCAGGAAGCCGCCGTCCTTGTTCGAGTCAGAATAGCCGAGCATGACTTCCTGCAGGCGGCCCTGGTTGGCGATGATCTCGTTCACCAGCGGCAGCGCCATCCACTCGGCCATGATGGTCGACGCGCGCTGCAGGTCGGGGATGGTCTCGAACAGCGGGATCACCATCACGTCGGCGCGGCCCTGGCCCGGATGCAGCAGGCCGGCTTCCTTTTGCAGCAGGAAGACTTCGAGCAGGTCGGACACGGTCTCGGTGTGCGAGATGATGTAGTTGCGGATCGCGCGCGCGCCGTAGCGGGCGCGTACTTCGCGCGCCGTGCGCAGCACCTGCAGCTCGGACTCGGTGGTCTCGTCGTAGCTTTCGTAGGGCGAGTACAGCAGGCGCGGCTGGGCCAGCTCGGCCAGCAGCAGCTGCACCTTGCCGGCTTCTTCCAGCTTGGCGTAGTCGGCCTGCACGCCGGCGCGCGCGAACAGGTCGCCGAGGATGCGCTCGTGCACGTCCGAGCTCTGGCGCATGTCGAGCGTGGCCAGGTGGAAGCCGAACACGCGCGCCGCGCGCAGCAGGCCGTGCAGGCGCGGGCGCGCCAGGATGGCGCCGTGGTTGGCCGCCAGCGATGCGTCCACGGTCGTCAGCTCGGCCACGAATTCGGCCGGGTCGTTGTACGGATCGGCGTGGCCGACTTCCTTGCGCAGGATGTTGGTGGCGCCCAGCTCGCGCGCGCTCGAGGCCAGGCGCGCATAGATGCCGATCAGGGCGCGCCGGTACGGCTCGTCGCTGCGGTGCGGCGAGTGGTCGGGCGAGGCATCGGCCAGCGCCTGCAGCGCCGGGCTGGCCGGCACCAGCAGCGTCGAGGGCGACAGTTCGGCGCCCAGCGCGTGCACCTCGTCGAGGTAGAAATCGAAGATGGTGGTGGCCTGGCGCACCAGCGCGCGCTGCATGGTGGCGGCGTTGACGTTGGGGTTGCCGTCGCGGTCGCCGCCGATCCAGCTGCCCATCTGCATGTAGTTGGCGTCGATCGGGGCCGGGGCGTTGACGATGCTGTCGACGCCGTCGTCGTCCGCGACCTCGGCGGCCGGGTGGTCGTCCGGGCTGGGGAAATGCGCCGCGAGTTCTTCCTCGATGTCGTCGTACACCGCCGGCAGTTCGCGCAGGAAGGTGATGCGGTAGTAGGACAGGGCGTTCTCGATCTCGTCGGCCACGGTCAGCTTTTCGTAGCGCAGCATGCGCGTCTGCCACAGCGTGGCGATGCGCGCCTGCAGCAGCTGCAGGTTGCGCGCGCGTTCCTTCGGCGTGAGCGGCAGGTCGCGTTCGGCCAGCAGGCGCGCGATGTCGTGCTCGGCGTCCAGGATGCTCTTGCGCTGCACCTCGGTCGGATGCGCGGTCAGCACCGGCGACACCAGCGCATCCTGCAAGAAGGCCTCGATGGCGTCGCGCCCGATGCCGGCCCCTTTCAGGCGCTCCAATGCGTAGGCCACCGAGGACGGCTGCGGCTTCGAGCCGGCCAGCAGGTGGGCGCGGCGGCGGCGGATGTGGTGCTGGTCCTCGGCGATGTTGGCCAGGTGCGAGAAATAGGAAAACGCGCGCACCACCGAGATGGTCTGTTCGCGCGTGAGTTTCTTCAGCAGCGTGGTGAGCTCGGCGCCGGCCTGCTGGTCGTCCTCGCGGCGGAAGCGCACCGCGGTCTGGCGCACGGTCTCGACCACGTCGAACACCGCCTCGCCCTCCTGGGCGCGCAGCACGTCGCCCAGCAGGCGGCCCAGCAGGCGGATGTCTTCCTTCAGCGGCGCGTCCTTGTCGGCGCCGGCGGCGATGGTGCTCGATGCATCGATGGTGCTTGGTGCATTCATGTCTGGTGCAGGTTTGTCCATTATCGACCACGGGTTGGATTGGTGGGAAGGCATGGCGGCAGGCAGGGCGCCGGACTCGTCGACAGGCATGGCGGCCGGCTGTCGGTACAGGGGGCGCGTGCTAGAATTTGTGGTTCCAAGCATGCCTTGCCGGGCCGGCCGGTACGGCACGGCGGCGGCACAACGACAGTGAAAGAATCCGTTTTGAACTCTACCGATACGACCCAGCGCATCCCCGCGAAACTCATTATCGCATCGCGCGAGAGCAGGCTGGCCATGTGGCAGGCCACGCACGTGCGCGACCGGCTCGCGGCATTATATCCGCAGTGTCAGATCGACATCCTCGGCATGACGACGCGTGGCGACCAGATCCTGGACAAGACCCTGTCCAAGGTCGGCGGCAAGGGCCTGTTCGTCAAGGAGCTGGAGGTGGCGATGGCGGAAGGGCGCGCCGACCTGGCCGTGCACTCGCTCAAGGACGTGCCGATGGAACTGCCGCAGGGCTTCGAGCTGGCCGCCGTGCTCGAGCGCGAGGACCCGCGCGATGCCTTCGTCTGCAACGACTACGACAGCCTGGCCGGCCTGCCGCCTGGCAGCGTGGTCGGCACCAGCAGCCTGCGCCGCCAATCCTTGATCGCGGCGCGCTACCCGCAGCTGGTGATCAAGCCGCTGCGCGGCAACCTCGACACGCGCCTGGGCAAGCTCGACCGCGGCGACTACGCCGCCATCATCCTGGCCGCCGCCGGCCTCAAGCGCCTCGGCCTGGAGCGCCGCATCCGCGCCTACCTGGAACCGGAGATCAGCCTGCCGGCCGCCGGCCAGGGCGCGATGGCGATCGAGATCGTGGGCGGCGCGCGCAGCGACGGCGCCGACCTGACCGCGCTGCTGGCGCCGCTGAACCACGAAGCCACCGCGCGCGCGGTCACGGCCGAGCGCAAGGTCTCCAAGGTGTTCGGCGCCAGCTGCCAGATCCCGCTGGCGGCGCACGCCGTCATCGACGGCGACACGCTGCACCTGCGCGCCATGGTCGCCACGCCGGACGGCCGCCGCAGTGCCTTCGCCGAGGCATCCGGCCCGGCGGCGCTGCCGGAAGCGGTGGGCGAGCAGGCGGCGCAACTGCTGGCGCAGCAGGACGCGGCCGCGATCCTGGCCGAGTGCAAGCGCGATGCCGCCGCCGGCGATGCCTGAGCAGGACGCAGGCGCGGCGCCCGGCGCGGCCGTGACGCCGCCTGCGGCCATGGGCGCCGCCGCGGCGGCCGCGGGCGGCCATTCCGATGCCGCAGCGCTTGCGGGTGCGTATCCCGGCGCCGCCGGTGCGGATGGGACCGCGTCTGCCGTTGCGGCGCCGAATTCGGCGTCTGAAGCGCGTGACCGGCACGATGTACCGGTCGTCATCACCCGCCCGCGCCGCCAGGCCGAACCGCTGGCGCGGGCGGTGACGGCGCTGGGGCGGCGTCCCGTGCTGCTGCCGCTGCTGGACATCGCGCCGGTCGACGACCAGGACGGCTTGCGGTGCGTGCTGGCCGGCCTGCACGAGTACGCACTGGTCGCCTTCGTCTCGCCCAACGCGGTCGACGCCGCCTTCGCCCATATTCCGCGCTGGCCCGCGGACACGGCGATCGCCGTGGTGGGCGAGGGCAGCCGCCTGGCGCTGGCGCAGTACGGCGTCGACGACGCCTGCGCGCGCATCTACCGTCCGCGCGATCCGGCCCACAGCGATTCCGAGCACCTGCTGCAGGCGCTCGACCTGGATGCCATCGCCGGCCGCCGCGCGCTGGTGGTGCGCGGCGACGGCGGCCGCGAGCTGCTGCCCGACGCCCTGCGCGCGGCCGGCTGCGCGGTCGACACCCTGGTCGCCTACCGGCGCGCCGTGCCTGCGCTGGACGCCGCCCTGGCCGCTGCGCTGGCCGACCTGCTGGTGCGCCCGAACGACTGGATTGTCACCAGCTCGGAAGCCTTGCGCGGACTGGATGCGCTGGTGCGCAGCCTGGAAGGTGCGGAAAATGTGGCAAAACTGCAACAGCAACGCCTGATCGTGCCGCATGCCAGGATCGCGCAGACCGCACGGGCGCTGGGTTTCACGGAAATCACGCTGACCGGTTCCGGCGACGAGCGTTTGCTTGCCGCGTTACAATCACGGGCATGAACGAATTGCCCAACCAGCCAGACCAGCCGGGCGCGGGCGGCGCGTCCGTGCCGCCGGATAGCCACGCCGCGCCCGCCGCTTCCACGCCTTCCGCCGCCACGTCCGCCGCCGCGGCGGGCGCGTCCCCGTCCTTCGCGCCGCCGCCGCTGGGCGAGCCGCGCGTGCCCGAGGGTTCAAGCCTGGGGGCCTTGCTGGGCAAGCCGCAGAATGTCGCCATCCTGGCGCTGGCGCTGCTGCTGGCGGTGCAGACCTGGTCGACCCACAACCGCTTCGGCAAGCTGCGCGAGGAAGTCGCGCGCACGCTGCAGAAGGACAATGCGTCCAACGCCGAGACCGCGCAGCTGGTGCGCGACACCCAGGAAAGCGCCAAGGAACTGGAAGTCAAGGTCGGGGTGCTGGAAAGCCGCGCGGCCGAGTCGCAGAACCAGCAGGCGGCGCTGCAGCAGATGTACCAGGACGTCTCCAAGAACCGCGACGAATGGGCGTTGACCGAGATCGAGCAGGTGCTGTCCACCGCCAGCCAGCAGCTGCAGCTGGCCGGCAACGTGCAGGGCGCCCTGATCGCGCTGCAGAATGCCGACCGCTCGCTGTCGCGCTCCGACAAGCCGCAATTCATCACCATCCGCCGCGCCATCGCGCGCGACATCGAGAAGCTCAAGGCGCTGCCGTCGGTGGACCAGGCCGGCATCGCGCTGCGCCTGGACAACGTGATCGCGCAGATCGACGGCTTGCCGCTGCTGTCCGACGAGAAGCCGGCCCAGCCGAGCGCGCCCAGCCGCGTGAACGGCGGCGCCCGCGGCGCGGTTGCGGCGCCGGCACGGCCTGCCGGCGCCGGGTCGCCGGCCGCCGGGTCGCCGGCCGCAGGTTCGCCGGCCGCCGAGGAGCCGGGGCTGGGCCGGCGCATGGCCGAGACCTTGCGCAACTGGAGCCACGAGATGTGGGACGACATGCGCCAGCTGGTGCGGGTGCGCACCGTCGACACGCCGGAGGCGCTGATGCTGTCGCCGAGCGAATCGTATTTCGTGCGCGAGAACCTCAAGTTGCGCCTGCTGAACGCGCGCCTGGCGCTGTTGTCGCGCAACGAAGGCACCTTCCGCGACGACCTCGGCAATGCCCAGGAAATGCTGGTCAAGTACTTCGACACGCGCGCGCGCTCGACCCAGGTGGCGCAGGCGCTGCTGCGCCAGGTGCAGGCCAACAACGTGTCGATCGACGTGCCCGACCTGTCGGAAAGCCTGAACGCCGTGCGCAACTACAAATCGAAGAGCCAATAAGCCATGCGTCTACTTCTCTGGCTGGTGGCCCTGATGGCGGCGGCGATCGGCATCGCCGTGACCGCCCGCTTCAATCCCGGCAACGTGGTGTTCTTCTATCCGCCGCACCGGATCGACATGTCGCTCAACCTGTTCGTGGTGCTGGCGGCGCTGCTGTTCCTGGTGCTGTACGGCCTGGTGCGCGCATTGCGCGCTACCCTCGGCATGCCCGAGCGCGTGGCCGAGTACCGGCAGCGCAAGCGCGAGCGCGAAGCCAACCGCGGCCTGCGCGAGGCCCTCAAGGCCTTGTTCGAGGGCCGCTTCGGCCACGCCGAAAAGGCCGCCATGCGCGCCGCCGAGCTGCCCGAGAATGCCGGCCTGGCAGCCCTGGTCGGCGCGCGCGCCGCGCACCGCATGCGCGAGCCGGCGCGGCGCGACGCCTGGCTGGCCGGCATCGCCCACGACGCCGGCCTCAAGACCGCGCGCCTGATGACGGTCACCGAACTGGCGGTCGACGAGCACAAGCCGGAAGGCGCGCTGGAAGCGGTGGCCGAGCTCAACGCCAGCGGCCAGCGCCACATCCACGCGCTGCAGTGGGCGATGAAGGCCAACCAGCAGGCGCGCAACTGGCCGGAAGTGCTGCGCCTGGTGCGCACGCTCGACAAGCGCAATGCCTTGCACCCGGCGCTGTCGAAGCGCCTGCGCGAGCTGGCCTACGAAGACCTGCTGGCCGAAGGCGCGCAGGACGCCGATGCGCTGCGCCGCGAATGGGCGGCGGTGCCGGCGGCGGATCGCGTGCAGCCGGCCATCGCCGCGCGCGCGGTGGCCGCCTTGAATGCGCACGGCCTGCACGACGAAGCGCGCGCGGTGGCCGAGGACGCCCTGCGCGCCGGCTGGGACGAGCGCGTGGTGCGCGCCTACCGCGACGCCGCCGCTCCGGAAGGCTCGGCGGCGCTGCTGGCCCAGATCGAACACTGCGAAGCCTGGCTGCGCGAGCATCCGGACGATGCCCAGCTGGCGCTGACCCTGGGTTCGCTGTGCCTGCGCCAGAAACTGTGGGGCAAGGGCCAGCGCTACCTCGAGCAGGCGCTGTCGGACGCCGGCGACGGCGTCATGGTGCGCGAGGCGCACCTGAAGCTGGCGCAACTGCACGAAGCGCTGGGCCAGCACGAGGAAGCCGCGCGCCATTACCGCCAGTGCGCCCTGGCGACCTTGTTGTAGAACGTTCGTTTTCCTCGGCTGTTTCCGTCGTTGATGAGGGCTTGTGCGCCGCACAAGCCCGGGACGATTCGCTATAATGGCTCCCTTTATTGTTTCTCCAGCAACCAAGGACACCCATGAGCCTGAATAACGTCAACGCCGGCCGCGATGTGCCGAACGACTTCAACGTCGTCATCGAAATCCCGATGAACGCCGACCCGGTCAAGTATGAAGTGGACAAGGAATCCGGCGCGATCTTCGTCGACCGCTTCATGGGCACCGCCATGCACTACCCGTGCAACTACGGCTACATCCCGAACACCGTGGCCGACGACGGCGACCCGTGCGACGTGCTGGTGATCACCCCGTTCGCCCTGATCCCGGGCGTGGTGGTGCGCTGCCGCGTGCTGGGCGTGCTCAAGATGACCGACGAAGCCGGCGGCGACTCGAAGATCCTGGCGGTGCCGGTCGAGAAACTGTTGCCGCTGTACAGCAACCTGCAAAAGGTGGAAGACGTCCCGGAACTGACCCTGCGCCAGATCCAGCACTTCTTCGAGCACTACAAGGACCTGGAAAAAGGCAAGTGGGTCAAGGTCGAGGGCTGGGAAGGCCCGGAAGCCGCCAAGCAGGAAATCCTGACCGGCGTGAAGAACTACGAAGCGACCCAGCCGAACCAGGACGCGGTCACGCAGCCGTCGATCAACCAGCTGTAATCGGCGCGCAGCCGTCCGCGGCGTCCGCCCGCTTTTCATCGTACGGGTGCGATGCGGGCGTGACGCGAGCGAGCGGACGCGGTCGCAACATCGAAGCCGGCACCTCGTGGTGCCGGCTTTTTTTCGTCATGCGCTTCGGCGGCGCGACCTCGCCGGCGCGCCCTGGACCGCGGGAGCGCCGCTCGGGCGGACTACCTGAGCGTCACCCCGCCGCGCCGGCAGAACGATGGACTGCCGGACTGCCGGACTGCCGGACTGCCGGACCGCGGCTTACCAGCCGATATCGCGCAGCAGCGGGAAGGTCAGGTCGCGCGGCGGCGTCACCTCGTGCGTCAGGTCGACGTTGATCGCCGGTTCCATCAGCTGGTTCGGCTTGGCCTCGGTGGTGTAGTGCGAGACGCTCGAACCCGGCGACAGGGTGCTGGGCGTGTACAGCAGGATCCGCCCCGCACTGTCGGTGCCGGCCAGGCGGTTCGGATTGACCCCCAGGCTGGCGAGCACGCCCGACTGGGTGCGCGAGCGCCGCTGCAGGGACGCCTTGAGGGTGACGCCATCGGCTTGCGTGATGCGCACGGCCGGGATGGCGATGGTCGGATCGGCGCCGCCGAGGTCGCTGACGTCGCCCGGCTGGTTGTCGGCCACCACCATGCCGATCGCGCCGGCCGCCTGCACGTTGCGCGCCTTGTCGACGAAGGGGCAGGTGCCGCGGTCGACCAGTGCGACGTTGCCGCGCACCGCCAGCGCATTCAGGTTGCTCAACGGTTCGCAGGCCAGGCCGGTGCCGTTGGCCTGGTCGACCACCGGCATCAGCTGGCCGCTGACCGCCGGCTGGCCGAGCGGCGGGCCGAAGGCGGCATCCCCGACCTGGTAGTTGCCGGTCGCGCTGCCGGCGGCGCTGCCGGAAATCGCCAGGTTCGAGGCAGGGTCGAGCACCTGCGGCACGGCGGCGGTGACGATCGGGCCGTTCCACGACAGGCCGCGCCAGGTCGTGGCCGATGCCGCGCGTTCGGCCGGCGTCATCTCCACCCACAGGCGGTTGTTGCGGTTGTTGAGCAGGTAGTAATCCCAGATCGAGGGGATGTTCAGGATCTCGGCGCCGGTCTCGTCGTCGGTGAAGGTCTGGAAGCCGAAGCCGTGCGCGAACTCGTGCAGCAGCACGGTCACCAGGTCGATCTGGGTGCCGAAATTGCGGTCCAGGCCCAGGTAGAAGCCGGAACCCGGCAGGCAGTCGGAAAACAGGCCGACACGCGAATTGAAGCGCGCCACGATGTGCGGCTCGCCCGGCGTGGCGACGTCCTCGCCGGCCAGCTTGCTGGCCAGGGCGCTCGGATACCAGGTGTTGGCGCGCGGCGCGTTGGGGAAATCGGACCAGATTTCGTTGGCGCCGGCCGAACCCAGCGTGGCGCTGGTGGCGGTGCACGACAGCGGCACGAACGAGGCGCCGATGCGGATCGGCACGTTGCTGGTCAGCGTGGCGCCCCAGATATCGGCGGCGCGCTGGAAGGCATACAGGCGCTGCTGGCCGAGCGTGGTGCCGGGGTTGCCGCCGACCGGCGCGGCCGGGGTCGGGTCGTTGAAGCCGACGCCGGTGGCGTTCTGGTTGACGATCACGATGGTGGCGGCGGCCTGTGCGCTGCCCGCGGCGCCGGCGACGGCGCAAGCCAGGGCGGCCGCGGCCGCCATCGTCCGGGCGGCGGCAGCGGTGCGCTGCAGGCGCGACGGCGCGGCAGGCTGCGATTGGGCAGCCCCCGATTCGGCCGGCTGTAGCCCGGCGGACGGCATTTCAGCGGACATCATGGCTGTGCTCCTTGTGTTCGGTGTTGGCGGGACGGCCGAGGGCATCGGCGGCGGCCGCTTCGCCCTGCACGCACTGGCTGGACAACGTGCCGTCGGCGCCGCGCGCGACGACTTCGTAGACCATGGACTTCTCGCCCAGGCGCACGCCGCGCGCGCCATTACGGGCGCTGAGCGCGGCCGGTCCCTGCGCCGCGCCGGCGCCGAGCGCTGCCGGCGCCGGCGCCTTGGCGCGCAGTGCCCGGAGTTCATCGGGCGTGGGTGCGCGTACCTGGCTGGTGACGGGGTCGCGCACGACGACCATGCCTTCCTGGCCGGCCGCCTTGGCCTGCATCGAGAACGCGGCGAGGGCGCACAGCGCCGCCATGGCGCTGGCAGTGAGCATTTTTTGCTTGGACATGATGGTTCCTCTCATTGACGCGATGCGCGGCGCAGCAGCCCGAAGCCGCCCAGGCCCATGGCCAGCATCATCCAGGCAGCCGGTTCGGGGACAGCCGTTACCACCGAGACCGTGTCCAGGCCCACATAGTTCAAGGTATCGGCCTGGCCGACATAGCGGAACGCGAAGCGGCCGGCGCCCTCGGTGCCGATGCTGGCGGTGAACGCGGTCCAGTCGTCCGGATAGGCGGTGGCGCGCCCGACGCTGCCGAGCAGGGTGGAGAAACCGGACGGATCGCTGCCGGAACCGGACGAAAAACGGACTTCGAGCAGGTCGTTGAAGTTCGATTCCGTATCGTGGCGGGTGAAGAAGCTCAGTACCGTGGTGCCGGTCAGGTCGAGGACGGGGGTGATCAGCCAGTTGTCGACGCTGCCGCTGCCGTTGGCGGCGCCGAGGTAGTTGGCGGCCGCGTAGGCATCGGCGGCGCCGGACTGGGCGCCGAAGATGCCCGGGTTGCCCTGGAACCAGCCCGTGCCGGGTGGCGTACTGGCGTTGAGCTGGGTCCATCCATCCAGGCCGCCGAGATTGCCGAACCCTTCATTCAGTACTTCGACCCCGGCGGCGCCGGCAGTGCCGGAGCCCAGCGCCGCCAGCGAAACGACCGCCGTCGCGCACATGGATTTCGCGGAAAGCCCTTTCATGGGAAAGCCCTTTCATGGAAGCCAGTAGGATGGTGGACAGCTCGCGCTGGCTGGTCGACGAGGCCACTGTTGGGCTCATCATATGATTCAAAAGTCAACAGGTATTGATCTTTGGCTAACGGCCGGGCTGGACAGGTGAAGGCGAATCGGGCAGTACGCGCGGGCGCAAGGCATGCACCCTGGATGCGAATATTGGGGGAAATTGAGATCGTGCAATTACTTGCAGGTGGGAAGTTGCAATATCGCAAGACCGATCTGGCAGGCCTGCCGGTGCCGGATGCGACGCCATGCGGCGGGACGGCGCCCGCACGGCATCGTCAGGCATGCACGCATGTATGCCTGCACATGCGTGCAGGACCGGCCGTCAGCGCTTGCGGTAACGCCGCATGCGCAGCTTGCCGACGATCCCGATCGGGAAGAAGTAGATGGACAGGATGAACAGCACGCCCAGCCACAGCATCCAGCGGTCCGGATGCAGCACCGCCGCCAGCGGCGGCACGCCCGCCAGCGCCTCCGATACCTGGCCCATCAGCGTTTTCAGGTAGTTCTGCGCCAGGATGAACAGGGCGGCGCCGACCACCGCGCCGTACATCGTCCCCATGCCGCCGATCACGACGATCAAGAGGATGTCCGTCATCACCTCGAAGCCGAGCATGGTCTTGGGGCCGACGTAGCGCAGCCACAGCGCCATCAGGGCGCCGGCCAGCGCCGCCACCACGGCGGCCAGTACGTTGGCCCAGATGCGGTAGACCACGGTGCGGTAGCCGAGCGCCTCGGCGCGGAATTCGTTCTCGCGGATCGCCTGCAGCACCCGTCCGAACGGCGAGTTCACCAGGCGCAGCAGCAGCAGGAACAGCAGGGCGCAGCCGGCCAGCACGAGGTAATAGGTGATCAGGCGGCCATCGACGGCGCGGCCCAGCACGTCGCTCTCGAACAGGGTGAAGCCGGGCGACAGCAGCGCCGGCACGCCGAAGGTGCGCCCGTCCTCCCCGCCCGTCAGGTCGGACAGCTGCGACGCCAGCACCGAGAACGAGGCCGCCACCGCCAGCGTGATCATGGCGTAGAAGATGGCGCGCACGCGCAGCGCGAACAGCCCGATGAGAAAGGCGAGCAGCACCGTCAGCGCCAGCGCCAGCCCCAGGCCGGCCAGCGCGGCGCCCCAGGTCGGTTCGTCGACGCGCGCCAGGGCGATGCCGATGCCGTAGGCACCGATGCCGTAGAACATCGTGTGGGCGAACGAGACGATGCCCGTATAGCCCAGCAACAGGTCGTATGACGCCACCAGCACGACGTAGATGCAGACGGTGGCCGCGGTGTTGAGCGGACGCGCGCCGCTGAACAGGAAGGGCGCCAGCAACAGGCCGAGCGCGATCGCGACCAGCAGGCCGGTCAGCAGGCGGCTGCGCGGCAGGTCGTTCGACAGGAGCTTCGCCAGCATCTCAGTGCCTCGCTTTCGCATACAGGCCGGCCGGCCGCCACAGCAGGATCGCGACCATCAGCATCAGGTTCGACACCAGCGCGACCTTGGGCGCCAGGAAGGCGGCGTAGTTGGCCACCAGCGCCATCAGGAGGGCGCCGATGAAGCAGCCGCCGACCGAGCCGAGGCCGCCGATGATGACCACGATGAACACCATCACCATGATCTCGCTGCCCATGTGCGCCACCAGGTTTTCCTTGTACAAGCCCCACAGCACGCCGCCCAGCCCGGCCAGCGCCGAACCGGCCGCGAACACGCCGACGAACAGGCGGCGGATGCGGTAGCCCAGCGCCTCGACCATCTCGCCGTTCTCGACGCCGGCGCGGATCAGGAGGCCGATGCGGGTGCGGTTCAGCACCAAGAACATGGCGGCGAATACCACCAGCCCGACCGCGACCGCGAGCAGCCGGTATTTCTCGATCGCGGCGTCGCCCAGGAAGATGGCGCCGCGCAGCGCCGCCGGCATCGGCAGCGCGATCTGCTCGGCACCCCAGATCAGGTTGATCAGCTGTTCCGAGACGATCATGCCGCCCATCGTGACCAGGATCTGCTTCAGGTGCTGGCCGTACACCGGCATGATGACGACGCGCTCGAACGCCCAGCCGAGCAGGGCGGTGACCAGCATCGCCAGCGCCACCGCCAAGCCCAGCACGCCCAGGTTGGCCGCCAGCGAATCGGCTTCCAGCCAGCCGCGCATCGGCAGCAGCACGGTGGTGGCGGTAAAGGCGCCCACGGAAACGAAAGCGCCGTGGCCGAAATTCAGCACGTTCATCAGCCCGAACACCAGCGTCAGTCCGCTGGCCATGATGAAGATCATCATCCCCATGGCCAGGCCGGCCACGGTCAGCGTGATCCAGGTCGGCAGGCTGACGAAGGGGAGCATGGCCAGCGCCAGCGCCGGCGCCAGCAGCAGCGGCAGGAGGTCGCGCCGCGGCGCCGGCAGCGGCGCGTCCGCTGGCGCGGCCGGGGCGGGTGGGACCGGCTCTACGGCCGGGTCGATCGGGTAGGTGGCGTTCACGTCATGGTTTCCTTGTCCGGTGCGGCATGCATGCGTTTTCACTGGTGCGCGTCCAGCGCCAGGCCCAGCAGGCGCTGCTGCAGCGCCGCGTCGCCGGCCAGGTCGTGCATGGCGCCGGCATGCACGACGCGGCCGTCGTCCATCACGCCGACGCTGTCGCCCAGCGTGCGCACGAAGTTGACGTTCTGTTCGACCAGCAGGATCGTGGTGCTGGTGTCCTTGAGGTCGAGGAAGGCCGCCATCAGGCTGGCCACGATGGCCGGCGCCAGGCCCTTGGTCGGCTCGTCCACCAGCAGCAGTTGCCGCGGTTCGACGACGGCGCGCGCGATCGCCACCATCTGCTTCTGGCCGCCGGACAAATTGCCGGCCGCGCTGTGCCAGAACTTGCGCAGGGCCGGGAAGAAACCGCAGATCCAGTCGACGCGCGCGCTGTCGAGCAGCCCGTTCCTGGCTGCCAGCACCAGGTTCTCGCGCACCGTCAGTTCGGAAAACACGGCCATGCTTTCCGGGACGTAGGCGATGCCGGCGCGCGCGATGTCGGGCGTGGCCATCCCGGTGATGTCGCGGCCGTCGAACACGATGGTCCCGGCGCTGGCGCGCCACAATCCCATCACGGTGCGCAGCGTGGTGGTCTTGCCGGCGCCGTTGCGGCCCAGCAGCACGGCTAGGGCCCCGCGCGGCACGGCCAGGTCCACGCCCTGCAGGATGTGGTACTGGCCGATGTGGGTGTGCACGCCGGACAGCGTCAGGATCGGCTCGCCCATGGATGCCGTCGTATTCGACGCTTCACGCGGGTTCGGTTGCGCCAAGATAGGCCTCCTGCACGATGGTCGATCGCATCACCTCGGCCGGCTTGCCGTCCGCCACCAGGGCGCCGTTGTGCAGCACCACGATGCGGTCGGCCAGTGCGCGCACCACGTCCATCTTGTGCTCGACCAGCAGCACGGTCCTGTTGCGCGCCGCCTTGACCTGGTGGATCAGGTCGAGCACCACCGGCACTTCGTCCACGCTCATGCCGGCGGTCGGCTCGTCGAACATCAGGATGTCGGGTTCCAGCGCCAGCAGGATCGCCACCTCCAGCTTGCGCTGGTCGCCGTGCGACAGCGTGCCGACCCAGGCATCGCGCTTGGCTGCCATGGCGACGCGCTCGAGATAGTGCTCGGCGCGCGCGATGACCTCGCGGTGGCTGGAGCACAGCGACAGCATGTGCATGCCGATGCCGGCCCGGCTCTGCACCGCCAGGCGCACGTTTTCCAGCACGCTCAGGTGCGGGAACAGGTTGGTCAGCTGGAACGCGCGGCCGATGCCGAGGCGGGTGCGCCGGGCCGCGCCCAGCCGGCTAACGTCGCGGCCGTTCACGAACACCCGTCCGGCGCTGGCCGCCAACTGGCCGGACACCAGGTTGAAATAGGTGGTCTTGCCGGCGCCGTTCGGTCCCACGATGACGGTCAGGGTACCGGGATAGAAGGCCGCCGTCACCGCGTCGACCGCCACGTGGCCGCCGAAGCGCACCGTCAGGCCCTCGGTCGCCAACGCAGGCGCGAGCGCCGGCGCCGGCCCGGTGGACGGCGCGGCTGCCGGCGCGGCGGCTTGCTGGTCGGGCGCCATCAGCGCTTGTTCCTGACCGGCAGCGGCAATTCCGCGGCCGGGATTTCGCGCACCAGTTCCAGCAGGTCCCACTCGTTCTTCTGCTCCTTCCTGATGCGGAAATGGTACATCGGCTGCAGCGCCTGGTGGTCTTCGCGGCGGAAGCTCAGCGTGCCTTTCGGGCTCTCGAAGCTCATGCCTTCCATCGCCGCCACCAGTTGCTCGCTGTCGGCCGACGGCACCTTCTGCAGCGCCGCGAACACCGCGCCGGCCGCGCTCATGCCGCCCGCGGTGAACATGTCGGGGGGTGCCTTGAAGCGCTTCATGTGCTCGGCGACCAGCCAGTCGTTCATCTTGTTCCTGGGGAAGCCATAGTAGTAATAGATCGTGCCTTCGGTACCGGCATACGCCTTCCAGGTCTTCATCACCGGCAGCAGGTTGCCGCCCGGCGCCAGCGCGATGCCGAAGCGTTCCGGCTTCATGTCGGCGATCTTGTTCATCGGGTTCGGTCCGGCCCAGGCGATGGCCAGGATGCGCGGCTGCGGCTTGTCCTTGAGCGCGTCGAACAGGCGCTGGGTCGGTGCGGTGAAGTCGGTGGCGGCGACGGGCGCGTATTCCTCGTGCACCACTTTCGCCTTGCTGCCGGTCGCCGCCAGCGCTTCCTTGCCGGCCTTGACGGCGTCGCGCCCGAAGGCATAGTCCTGGGCCAGGAAGGCGACGCTGCCGCTCTTGAGCGTGGATGCCGCCGCCAGCGCGTCCTGCATCGAATTGCGCGCGGTGCGGAACACGTACCTGTTCCACCTGGCGCCGGTGATCTCGTCGGCCACGGCCGGCTCGACCACCAGCACCTTCCTGTATTCCCTGGCCACCGGCAGCATCGCCAGCGCCGAGCCGGACGAGGTCGTGCCGACCGCGATGTCGACCTTGTCGTCGTAGGCTTCGGCCAGCAGGGTGCGGCCGAGGTCGGGCTTGCCCTGGTCGTCCTTGACGATCACCTTGATCTTGCGGCCGTTGATTTCCATCTTGCCGCCGGTCAGGTATTCCAGGCCCATCATGAAACCGGTCTCGGTCTCGCGCGCATACGATTCCAGGATGCCGGTCTTGCCGGCGATCAGGGCGATCTTCAGGTCGGGCGCGGCGCCGGCATTGCCGCCATACGCGATGCCGGCGGCAAAAGCGGCCGACAGCATCGCCGGCAAGAGTTTGAAGCGTGTCATTCCGTCTCCTTTTCGATACTTGTCGTAGTCTCAGGGCAGGCCGGCCAGGAACGCGGTGACCGCCGCCAGCGCGGCCGGCTCGGTCAGCATCGGCGCGTGGCCCACGTCCGGCACCTCCACGTAGCGCATCGACGGCGCCGCGCGCCGCATCCATTCGGCCTGCCGCGCTTCCAGCAGGTCGGACAGTGCGCCGCGCACCAGCAGCAGCGGCCGTTCGCGCGCCAGCCGGCGGAAGGCCATCCGGCTCTGCAGCGAGGTCGGCCTGAGCTTGCCGCTTTGCAGGGCGATGGCGATGTGCGGGTCGTAGCGCGGCGCCAGGCGCCCGCCGGCATCCGGCTCGAAGGCGCGGCGCGCCCATTTGTCCCATTCCGCATCCGGATTGTGCGGAAAGGCGCAGCGGTTGATGTCGCTGACGTAGCGCGCGGCATCGTCCCACGACGCCGGCCGCACCGGCTTGCCGGTATAGCCGGCGATGCGCGCCAGGCCCTTGTCGGATACCACCGGGCCGATGTCGTTCAGCACCGCGGCGGCGATCAGGCCGATGTCGCGCGTCGCCAGCGTCATCGTGATCAGGCCGCCCATCGAGGTGCCGACGAAGATGGCGCGCGCGATGCCGAGCCCGGCCATCAGGCGCTCGACGTCGGCGGCGTACACCTGCGGGTTGTAGTTGTCCGGATTCGGGTCGCGCGCCGAGTGGCCGCGGCCGCGCACGTCGAGCGCCAGCACGCGCCGGCCCAGGCCGGCGACGAGGGGGGCGAATTCATCGAAGTCGGCGCAATTGCGGGTCAGTCCGTGGATGCAGATGACGGGCAGGCGCGCCGCGGGCGAGGCGGCAGCCGGCGTGCCTGCCATCGATGCGCCGGCCGCCGCGGTGTCGACCGCCGCGGTGTCGACCGCCGCGGTATCGACCGCCGCGGTGTCGACCGGCGCATAATCCCGCGCATACAGCGTCAGGCCGTCTTCGCTGCTGTAATGGATCGGTGTGAAGTGAGGCACGCTCGGCAGGTCCTGTGGTTCGAATCGTTGGGGTGAATCCTTGCGCCGGCATCCAGGGGCGCCGGGGACGTCGGCGGCGCCGGGCGGCTGCACGGCGGCCGCCATGGCGCGGGGTGTGGACGCGGCGCTCAGAAGCGGTACTCGACCGTTGCCTGCACCGTGCGCGGCGCACCGTAGAACGCCGTCAGCGTGCCTTCGTTGCCCAGCGTCGGGAACAGGTAGCCGGCGGTCTTGTAGTGCTTGTCCGACAGGTTCTTGCCGTGCAGGCCGGCGCGGATCTTGCCGTCCTTGCGGGTCCAGATCACGCTGGCGTCATATAGCTTGTACGACGCCTGGTCCAGGATCGACACGGTCTCGAACTGGTTGGTGGCGCCGCGGTAGGATGCCGCGCCGATCAGCGTCAGGCTGCCATCGACGCCGCCCAGCGGCAGCGCCACATCGTAGGTGGCGCGCAGGTTGGCCGCGTTGCGCGGCGTGTTCTGGAACACGCGCTGGTTGGCCACGTTGACGCCGGCCACGATGTATTCGTCGTACTTGGCGTCGATGTAGCTGACCATGCCGGACAGGCTGAAGTTCCTGGTGAGATGGGCCACCGCCTCGAATTCGACACCCTTGATGGTGGCCTTGCCGGCATTCGTGGTCAGGCCGGCGAAGCTGTCGTCGCGGCCGTCGCCGTTGGTGTCGATCGCCACCGAACCCGGAATCTGCACGTCCTTGTAGTCGCTGTAGAACAGGGCGGTGTTGGTGGTGACGAGCCCGCCGTTGAACGAGGACTTCAGGCCCAGCTCGTAGGTACCGATGGTTTCCGGGCTGTAGCCGGCGCGCGCCTGGGCCAGCGTGATGCGGGTGCCGACCACGTTCAGGCGCGGGTCGAAGCCGCCGCCCTTGAAGCCCTTGGCGTACGAGGCATAGACGTTCTGGTCCGGCGTGGCCTTCCAGTTCAGGGCGATGCGCGGCGTGAACTTCTTGTCTTCGCGCTGCAACTGGCCATTGCGCAGGTCGGTGTCGGTGCGGAACAGGATTGCGCCCGGGTTGCCCATCTCGGGCGTGCCGTTCAGGCCCAGATAGATCTGGCGGTAGACGTCGGCCTCGCGCTTGTCGACGGTGTAGCGTCCGCCCAGCGACAGCTGCAGGACGTCGGTGAGGTTGTAGCTGCCGTCGGCATACACGGCCCAGGCGCGGGTGTCGACGTCGCCGCTGGTAAAGGTGCTGGTCGGCACGGCGCCGGCCAGGATGGTGTCGAACTTGTTGTAGGCGTTGGCGTCGATGTAGTAGACCCCGGCCGTACCCTGGATCTTGGGACCGGTATAGGTCAGGTTGAATTCCTGGCTGAACTGGCGGTTGGTGTACAGGGCCGGCACCTCGAAGTCGACCACCGGCAGCGAATCGAAGTCGATCGGCGCATACGACTTGTCCTGGCGCTGCGCGGTGATCGACTTGAAGGTCAGCTCCGGATTCACGGTCCATTCGACCGTGGCGGACACGCCGTGCTGGCGCACTTCCTGTTCGTGCCCGAGCGCCCTGGCCAGGTCGGCTTGCGTGTCGTAGACGTTGGACAGGATCGGTGCGCCGCCCGTGCGGCCGACGATCAGGCGGTGACCGTTCTTCGGATGCGAGTCGTCCTGGGTGATGTCGCCGGCCACGCGCACCCACAGGTCGGGCGTGGCCTGCCATTCGGCCGACAGGCGGCCCGCCGTCAGGTCCTTGTCGTAGTTGGGCGCGCCGGTGAACAGGTTGCGGCCATAGCCGTCGTGCTTGAAGCGGGCGACCGTGCCGCCGATGCGCAGCTGCTCGTTCACCGGCGTGCTGGCGGTGAGCACGCCGTCGCGTTCCTTGTAGTTGCCGAGCGTGCCTTTCAGGCGGATGTCGGTCTGCGGCGCCAGCTTGCGGGTCACGTACTTGACCGCGCCGCCGATGGTGTTGCGTCCGTACAGCGTGCCTTGCGGGCCGCGCAGCACCTCGATGCGCTCGACGTCGTAGATGTCGGCCACGGCGCCCTGCGGGCGCGCCAGGTAGATGTCGTCCAGGTAAATGCCGACGCCGGACTCGAAGCCGGCCAGCGGGTCGGCCTGACCGACGCCGCGGATGAAGGCGGTCAATGTCGAGTTGGTGGCGCGCGACGCCTTCAGGGTGGTATTCGGCAGCGTGGTGGTGAGCGCCACCACGTCCGGGATGCCTTGCTTGGACAGCTGGTCGGCGGTGAAGGCGGTGACCGAGACCGGCACGTCCTGCAGCGTTTCCTGGCGCCGGCGCGCGGTGACGACCACCTTCTCGATATTGCCCTCGGGCGCGGCGACGGCGCTGCTGATGCCGCCGCCTTCCTGTGCATGGACACCCACGCCGGCGCCGGCGCCGGTCAGCACCAGCAGGGCGGCGGCCGAGCGCCCGAGCAGCCTGCTCCCTGGCAGCCTGCGCCTGGCCGATTGGTGAACGGGCGAATCCGACTTCTTGCTAACACGCATCATTGTCTCCTGAATGTCTTGTGGTGTCATGCCGTGAGCTACAGGTCGCACGCACCGCAGTGTGCCTCGGTTGGGATCGACTGGAAAGACATCACCGCGCCCACAGGGTGTGCATGAATGCACAGCCAATTGCACCGGGCCGGTGCGGCAAAATAACGGGGTCCGGCAGGCGCTGCGCCAGGTTGGGGTGCGCGCGCAAGGCCGAGCCCGAAAACGTTGCAGCGAGAATGTGCACGAGCGCACAATATGTCACCTTGACAAGGAACAGCCCGCCGATGAATACCCTGCCGGAGTGGACCGACCTGCGTTTCTTCCTGGAATTGGCACGCGCCGGCACGCTGTCGGGCGCTTCGCGCCGGCTCGACGTCGAGCACACCACCGTGGCGCGCCGCATCGACCGTCTCGAGCACCAGCTCGGCAGCACGCTGTTCGACCGCTCGCGCGAAGGCTACGAATTGACCGAGATGGGGCAGGCGCTGCTGCCGCACGCGGAGGTGATGGAAGGCGCGGCGCTGGCCGCCGCCGAGCAGCTGGGCGGGGCCGAGGTGGCGGCGCACGGCGTGGTGCGCCTGGGCGTGCCGGAAGTGTTCGGCACGCGCGTGGTGGTGGCGCTGCTGGCCAGGTTGTTCGCCGACCACCCCGACCTGTCGATCGACCTGCTGGCGCTGCCGCGCTTCGCCAACCTGGCCAACCGCGAGGCCGACCTCGGGGTGATGCTGGACCCGCCCTCGACCGGACGCTACATGGTCACGCGGCTGGCGGCGTTCCGCTTCTACCTGTACGCGGCGCCGGACTACCTGGCCACGCATGCGCCGATCCTGGCCCAGGCCGACCTCGAGCGCCACGACTTCGTCGACTATGTGCAGGACCGCCTGGCCAGCCGCGAACTGTCCTACCTGAATGAGCTCGGTTTCACGCCGCGGCGCCGCCTGTGCTGTTCCGGCATGGCGGCGCAGATCGAGGCGGCGGCGCTGGGGATGGGTCTCATGATGGCGCCGCCGTACGCGGTGCCGGACGACGGCCGCCTGGTGCCGGTACTGCCGGGCTTCCACGCCGAGCGCTCGTTTTGGCTGGCGGCGCCGGCCGACCTGTACCGGCTGCGCCGGGTGAAGCTGGTGTGGGACCTGCTGCGCCACCTGGCCGACAACAACCCGACCCTGTGGTGGCACCATGGCGACATTCGACGCAAGGCATGAGGACAAGGCGCGCATGGAGATCACGATCCGCCATTACCGGCCGGACGACCGGGACGGCGTCAACCGCGTGGCGCTGGCCGCGTTCGCGCAGTACGCCCGGGACTACGACGACTGGGCCGGTTTCAGCGCCGGCATCAAGCGCATGGCCGACCTGGCCCTGGACGCCGATTTGCTGGTGGCCGAAAGTGGCGGCGCGCTGGTGGGTGCGGTCGTGCATGTGGGGCCGGGCAAGCCGCGCGGCGCCATGTACCCGAACGGCTGGTCGGTGATCCGCATGCTGGTGGTGGACCCGGCCTGGCGCGGGCGCGGCGTCGGCCGGCGCCTGGTGGCGGCCTGCCTGCAGTGTGCGCTGGACGCGCGCGCGCCGGTGGTCGGCCTGCATACCAGCCCGATCATGGCGTCGGCGCTGCGCCTGTACCTGGCGATCGGGTTCGAACGCGACATGGAGCTGCCGCCGAACCGCGGCGTCGAATACGCGCGCTACGTGTTGCCGGGTTCGGAAGTGCGGACGGCGATCGCGGCGTTGAACGTGTAGCCGGCGGGTTCAGGCGCCGCGGAACGGCGTGCGGTCCCTGAGCTCGTCGATGTAGCCGTCGATGCCGCCCGCTTCCTGCGCCAGGAAGCGCTCGACCGCGTCGGCGAAGGCGGGGTGCGCCAGCCAGTGCGCCGACCAGGTGCGGGTCGGCAGGAAGCCGCGCGCCATCTTGTGCTCGCCCTGGGCGCCGCCCTCGAATACCCGGATGCCCTGCTCGATGCAGAACTCGAGCGGCTGGTAGTAGGCGGTCTCGAAGTGCAGGCAGGCCACGTGTTCCAGCGCGCCCCAGTAGCGGCCGTACAGCGTGTCCGCATCGTGCACCACCAGCGAGGCGGCGATCGGGGAGCCTTCGCGCTCGGCGATCACCAGCAGCAGCTTGTCCGGCATGCCGCGGCCGATGCGGCGGAAGAAGTCCAGGTTCAGGTAGGGCGTCGAATGATGCTCGGCATAGGTGTGGCGGTAGCAGCGCGTGAAGAAGCGCCAGTCTTCGTCGGTGGCGTCGCGCCCGCGCACGCGCCGCAGCGTGACGCCGGCCTCCTTGACCTTGCGGCGCTCGGCGCGGATGTTCTTGCGCTTCTTCTGTTCCAGCGTGGCCAGGAAGGCGTCAAAGTCGGCGTAGTCCCGGTTCTCCCAGTGGAACTGGACCCCACTGCGCAGCAGGAAGCCGGCCTCCTGCAGCTGGCGCGCCTGGTCCTCGGGCGGGAACAGCACGTGGGTCGACGACACCTCGGTCGCGCCCTGGGTCGCGCACAGCACCTCGACCAGGGCGGCGCGCGCCGCGGCGTCGCGCGCCAGCAGGCGCGCACCGGACACCGGCGTGAACGGGATCGCCGACAGCAGCTTCGGATAGTAGTCCAGCCCGTTGCGCCGGTAGGCGTCGGCCCAGGCCCAGTCGAACACGTACTCGCCGTACGAATGGTCCTTGACGTACAGGGGCAGGGCGGCCGCCAGGCGTTCCGGCGCAGCGCCATCGGCCGTTGCGCCTTGCGCCGGTTCGTACAGCACGATGAATTGCGGCTGCCAGCCGGTCTCGGGGGCGGCGCTGCCGGATTCGTGCAGCGCGTGCAGGAAGGCATACGAGAGGAAGGGATTCGGCTGTGCCTGGACGGCGACCAAGCCGTCCCAGGCGGCCTGGCCGATTTCGGACAGGGATGAAGCGATATGCGTGCGATAATTCAAGATGACTTCCATATCAAGGCAACAAGAGCCAGCGGTGAAGCAACCAGCGACGAATATAGAAAGATGAACATGGACAAGCGATTCTTCAACCTCTATTCACACGATTTCGCGCGCGTGGCCGTGGCCAGCCCGCGTTGCCGCGTCGCCGATCCGGCCTTCAACGCCCAGGAAACCATCAAGCTGGCGCGCCAGGCGGCAGAGCAGGGCGCGGTGCTGGCCGCCTTTCCCGAACTCGGGCTGTCGGCCTACACCTGCGACGACCTGTTCCACCAGCGCGCGCTGCTGGACGCCTGCCTGGCGGCGCTGGCAGACGTCGTCGAGGCCTCGATCGAACTGCCGCTGGCGCTGGTCGTCGGCATGCCGCTGCGCGTCAACCACACGTTGTTCAACTGCGCGGTGGTGCTCGCGGGCGGGCGCATCCTGGGCGTGGTGCCGAAGAGCTTCCTGCCCAATTATGGCGAATTTTATGAAATGCGGCAGTTCAATCCGTCCGAGAACACCGCGGTCGAGCGCGTCGAGCTGCTCGGCCAGGCCGTGCCGTTCGGGCCGGAACAGCTGTTCGAGATCGAAGCGCTGCCGCTGCTGCGCTTCCACGTCGAGATCTGCGAGGACGTGTGGGTGCCGGTGCCGCCGTCCTCGTTCGCGGCGCTGGCCGGGGCCACGGTGCTGGTCAATTTGTCGGCGTCGAACGTGGTGGTGGGCAAGAGCGGCTACCGCCACCAGCTGGTCGGCCAGCAGTCGGCGCGCTGCCTGGCGGCCTACCTGTACACCTCGGCCGGCCTGGGCGAATCGACCACCGACATGGCCTGGGACGGCCAGTCGCTGATCTACGAAAAGGGCGACATGCTGGCCGAGTCGCAGCGCTTCCGCGACGATTCGCACATCATCTACGCCGACGTCGACCTGGAGCGCCTGTCCACCGAGCGCATCCACACGACCACCTTCGCCCAATCGGTGCGCCGCCATGCCGGCGAGGTGGCGAAATTCCGCCTGCAGCGCTGTTCCCTGGCCCTGCCGCTGGCACGCGACCTGCCGCTGCGGCGCCTCGTCGAGCGCTTCCCGTACGTGCCGGCCGACGGCCGCCGCCGCGACGAGCGCTGCACCGAGGTCTACAACATCCAGGTGCAGGCGCTGGTGCAGCGCCTGCAGGCGTCCGGCCACCAGAAGGTGGTGATCGGCGTCTCCGGCGGGCTGGATTCGACCCATGCGCTGCTGGTGTGCGCCAAGGCGATGGACCGCCTGAACCTGCCGCGCGCGAACATCCTGGCCTACACCATGCCCGGCTTCGCCACCAGCGAGCGCACGCTGCGCCAGGCGCGCGAATTGATGGAGGTGGTCGGCGCCACGGCGGCGGAAATCGATATCCGTCCCAGCTGCCTCCAGATGCTGAAGGACCTGGGCCACCCGTACGCCGAGGGCAAGGAAGAATACGACGTCACCTTCGAGAACGTGCAGGCCGGCGAGCGCACCAGCCACCTGTTCCGGCTGGCGAACCACCACCACGCGATCGTGATCGGCACCGGCGACCTGTCCGAGCTGGCGCTGGGCTGGTGCACCTACGGCGTGGGCGACCACATGTCGCACTATAACGTCAACGCCAGCGTGCCCAAGACGCTGATCTCGCACCTGGTGCGCTGGGTGGCGGACACGGGACAATTGCGCGGCCCGGCGCGCGCGCTGCCGGAAGGCCCGGCCGGCGCCAGGCTGGACGACCGCGGCGCCGAAGTGCTGAAACGCGTGCTGGAAACCGAGATCAGCCCGGAGCTGGTGCCGGGCAAGACCGGCACCGGAACGGATGCCGGCGAGGCGGCGGCCGGCAAGCCGGCCCAGGTCACCGAGGATTTCATCGGTCCCTACGAGCTGCAGGATTTCAACCTGTACTACACACTGCGCTACGGTTTTTCGCCGGCCAAGGTCGCCTTCCTCTCGTGGAGCGCCTGGCACGACCGCGCCCAGGGTCCATGGCCGGAAGGCGGCAGCCCGGCGCGCAACCAGTACGACCTGGCGGCGATCAAGAAGAACCTCGGCATCTTCCTGTGGCGCTTCTTCAAGACCAGCCAGTTCAAGCGCTCGTGCGTGCCCAACGGCCCGAAAGTCGGCAACGGCGGCTCGCTGTCGCCGCGCGGCGACTGGCGCGCCCCAAGCGATGCCGAAGCCGTGGTGTGGATGGATGCGCTGGCGCGCATCCCGGACGATGCCATCGCGCCGGCAAGTGCGCCTGAATCTGATTCCCAAGAACCTGAAAGGAGCAGCAAATGAAGCAAATTACGTGCGTGATCAAACCGTTCAAGCTGGACGAGGTGCGCGAAGCGCTGGCCGAGGTGAACGTCACCGGCCTGACCGTGACCGAGGTGAAGGGCTTCGGCCGCCAGAAGGGCCATACCGAACTGTACCGCGGCGCCGAGTACGTGGTCGATTTCCTGCCCAAGGTGAAGATCGAGGTGGTGGTCGACGATGCGATGACCGAGCAGGTGGTCGACGCCATCATCAAGGCGGCGCGCACCGGCAAGATCGGCGACGGCAAGATCTTCGTGCAGGAAGTGGAGCAGGTGATCCGGATCCGTACCGGCGAGACGGGGCCGGATGCGGTGTGACAGAGCGTGGGGTGGCAAGTCGGTGTCAGGCGGCCATGCCAGTTGAACCGTCGTCCCCGCGCAGGCGCACTACTGTCCAAGATAAGCGTTATCTCTGCATTGAGCGGGTTTTGTTGCTAGCAGTAATGTAAAAATCATTATTAGCCAACAACTCGTCGTCCCCGCAAAGGCGGGGATAATGCCACTGGCATTATCCACTCCATACTGAGCAAGAGAATTTGGTACTTAAAAGCAACCATAATGCTTCAAAAATCCTAATTTTTGGTACTCAGCATGGGTCCCCGCCTTCGCGGGGACGACGGTTTTTAGGCCAGCAATACTATCTTGGACAGTAGTGCGCGCAGGCGGGGACCCATGCTGAGCTTGCAAAGTTACCGCACTCAACGACGCTACAGTATTTCCAGTTCTGCGATTTCAATAGCTCACTATGGGCCCCCGCCTGCGCGGGGACGACGGTGCAGGGTGCGGCATCCAGGATTCACTATCCGCGAACATCACCGCCCCAGCGTCATATCGAACTTCCAGCAGATCAGCCGCAAGCCGCTGATGAACAGCGCGCTGGACCACAGCGCGAAGTCGTGCTCCACGCCGTACAGCCCCATCAGCAGGAAAATCCAGTTGCCGATGAATGCGCAGATCGCATACGGTTTGCCGTCGCGGAACACCATCGGCACCTCGTTGCAGACGATGTCGCGCAACACGCCGCCGAAGATGCCGGTGATGACGCCCATCATCGAGGCGATGAACAGCGGCATGTGCGCTTCCAGCGCCGAGGACACGCCGGCCACCGAGAACAGGCCCAGGCCGACCGCGTCGGCGATCACGATCATGCGTTCCGAGACGCGGTGGCGCAGCGTGCGGATCAAGGGGGACGCGACCAGCGCCAGCACGAAGATCAGGATCGCGTATTCCTGGTGCGTCACCCAGAACAGCGGGCGGCGGTCGAGCAGGATGTCGCGCAGGGTGCCGCCGCCGAATGCGGCGATGAAGGCGACGGTGAACACGCCGACCACGTCCATGCGCTTGCGGCGCGCCTCGATGAAGCCGGAAAAGGCGCCCACCAGGATCGCCACGATTTCGATGAAGGTGATGAGATGCATGCAGAGCCGTTTTTGTTGCGACCCTGCAAGCCTACCATGCCGGACGGGTGGATGTACGGACGCGCTGCCGCACCGTCGTATCCGCGGCGCGGCGCCGCATCGGCAGGCGCCGCGACCGGCGTATCAGGGCTGGGCGGCCTGGCGCGGCGCCAGCGGCAGGCGCACGGTGAATACCACGCAGCCGTCCTCGTGGCGGTAGCCGATCTCGCCCTCGTGCTCGCGCACGATCTGCTGGGCGATGTACAGCCCCAGGCCCATGCCGGTGCGGTTGCGCGCGTTGTTCAGCGAGCTGCGCTTGTACGGGTTGAACAGCGTGGCCTCGGCCTCGGCCGGGATCGGCGCGCCGTGGTTCGACACGCTCACCACCGCGTGATGCGCCTCGAGCTTCAGGCGCACGCCGATCGGCTGGTTCGGCTCGCCGTGGTGGCGCGCATTGCTCAGCAGGTTGGACAACACCTGGCCCAGGCGGCTGTCGTCGCCCAGCACGAAGGCCGGGCCGATCGTGTGCAGCTCGTAGACGATGGTGGGGTAGGCCAGGCGCGCCTCCTCGACCATGTCCTCGACCAGCGCGGCCAGGTCGACCGGCGCCAGCGCCACGCCCAGCGCCAGGCCGCGGTCGATGCGGCTCATGTCGAGCACCTGGCTGATCATGCGCTGCATGCGGCTGCTGGACGACTGGATGCGCTTGCCGAGCGTGCCCTTGGTGTCGCTGGCGGCGGTCTTCTCCAGCACCATGCCGGCCATGTTGATCGAATGCAGCGGGTCGCGCAGGTCGTGGCCGAGCATCGCCAGCAGCTGCGAGCGGGTGGCCTCGGTCTGGGCGCGGCGCGCGTTCGACACGCGCATCAGTTCGCCCAGCGTCATGCGCGCATGGGTCAGGATCGCTTCTTCCCACGGATGGGCGCGCCCGCGCACGGTCTCGTGCCAGGCTTCGAACGAGCCACGCGGCGTCAGGCGCACGCCGAGCGGGCCGACGGTCTCGATCTTACCCGGCTTGCCGCCCCAGACCACGTGCTCGATCTGCTCGGTGCGCAGCAGCAGGCACCAGCCGCCGCTGGGCGGGTCGAACGGCATGCCCAGCAGGCCGGCCCACTTGCCCAGGTGCGGGCGCACATTTTCCGGCCAATCCTGCATGCCTTCGCGCAGCAGCAGGTCGTGCACGTGCTCCGGCAGCGAGGCGACCACGCGTTCGCCGTCCTCCTGCTCCAGGCCGAGGCAGACCGTGCGCCCGAACTGGGTCGCGATCATCGCCTGCGAACGGGTCGAGGCCATCAGTTCCTGGCCGTGCTTGACCAGCGCTTCCAGCGGGTCTTCTTCCAGCAGCTGGGATTCGACCAGGTGGGTGCGCACCTCGGCGGCGCGCTGCGCCAGGCCGGCCTCGAAATTCGCTTCGATGCTCTGCACGGTCGAGGCGATCACCTGGGCCAGCACGTCGGCCGCCATGCGCACCGAGTAGGGCACGCGCTTGGGCGCCATGTGGTGGCAGGCGATCAGGCCCCACAGGCGCCCGTGGATGACGATCGACACGCTCATCGAGGCCGCCACGCCCATGTTGCGCAGGTACTCGACGTGGATCGGCGAGGTGCTGCGCAGTACCGCGAAGCTCATGTCGAGCGGCGCCGCGCCCGGTGCGCCCAGCATCGGCACGGCGTCGTAGGTCATGTCGGCGATCATGCGCAGCGTGTTCAGCACGTACAGGCGGCGCGCCTGGGCCGGGATGTCGCTGGCCGGATAGCGCTGGCCGCGGTAGGCCACCAGGCCTTCGCGGTGCGCCTCGGCCACCACGTCGCCGCTGTCGTCGCCGCGGAAGCGGTAGGCCATGACGCGGTCGAAGCCGGTGAAGTCGCGCACCTGGCGCACGGCGGTCTGCAGCAGGCCGTCGATGCTCTTCTGGCGGCGCACGCGCTCGATCGAGGCATGCGCCTTGATGGCGAACTGGGCCACTGCGTCGGGCGTTTCCTCGCGCGCCTCGAATTCGACGATCACCCGGCCCTTGTGCCCATGCACCACCGAGTCGTAGTCGACACCGCCGATCGACACCGCGCCGACCGCGGGTGCGGCTTCGCCGTCGCTCATGGCGTCGAAGGTCTCGCGCACCAGGTCGACCACGTCGTCCGGCAGGCCGGCTGCGGTGAACGGCACGCCCAGTGCGAGCGCGGTGCCCAGCCTGTCGTCGGCGTTCGCGCTCCAGCCTTCGACCGCACCGTCCGCGTCCAGGAAGACCAGGGCGCCGTGCGGCTGGATCGAACCGGGCGTATGGATCGGCTCGTCGGCGCAGTTGAGCAAGTCGACCTGCCGCGGCGCTACCATCGATTCTGGCATACTGGACTTCACTATCGGATCATCCCTTCTCGTGCGGAACCACCGTGGCGCCGCGTGCAACGCATCTTACAGGTTTCACACTCAACCTGCCCTGTTTCCACCATAAGCGATATCAGTAAAGCTCAGTGGAAATTACTAATTTACTTGAGAATTCGCAAGAAGTTCTCAGTCTTCTAGTGCCGGACGCAACAATACGATCAGTGCACCGTGTCCGCCGTCGGTCCGTCCGGCCACGCAGAACGCGACCACCCCGGCGGTCTGCACCAGCCAGCTGTGCACCATGCCACGCAGCACCGGCTCGCCCCCGGCGGAGCCGTAACCGACGCCGTGGATGATGCGCACGCAGCGGATGCCGCGCTTGCTGGCGCGCTTCAGCCAGGCATCGACCTGGCTGCGCGCGAGGTCGCGCGTCAGGCCGTGCAGGTCGAGTTCGTCCTCGACCGGCCAGTTGCGTTTTCGCAACTTCTTGACCACGTCCGGACCCACGCCCGGCGCCGACCAGCTCAGCGTCGGGTCCTCGTCGAGCAGGCCGTCGACATCGAAGCCGTCCGACAGCATCGACTCGGCCAGCACCGCCGCGATTTCCTCCTCGTAGGTGCGCGGGCGCGCCGGCAGCGGCTGGCCGCGCAGTTCTGCTTCCTGCATCGGCCGCCAGACGTAGCGGTCCGATTCCGGCATTTTGGTCACGTCCCGGACCGCCGAGCGGAACTCGACCGCCTGTTCGCGTTCGATGCGTTCGCGCCGCTCGCGCTCGGCCTTTTCGATGGCGCGCCGGCGTTCCTCTTCCTGCAGCCGGTCACGAAAGGATTTCAGGTCAGAAAAATTTTTCATGCTTGCACGCGGGCGCGTTTCCAATGCGGCCAGCGGCAAGGATGATCGCCATCGATGCCGCAGCCGCTATCTTACTCCAGAACAATTAAATGCATCGACAACCCGTTGCGCATGGTGTGGCGCGCACAACGGATGGCGACGCCCAGCCTTATTCGAGCGCTTCCAGGTAGCGCTGGGCATCCAGTGCGGCCATGCAACCGGTGCCCGAGGACGTGATCGCCTGGCGGTAGATGTGGTCCTGCACGTCGCCGGCCGCGAACACGCCCGCCACGTTGGTGGCGGTGGCCATGCCCTCGGTGCCGCTGCGGGTCTTGATATAGCCGTTATGCATGTCCAACTGGCCCTCGAAGATGGCGGTGTTCGGCTTGTGGCCGATCGCCACGAACAAGCCGTGCACCTTGACGTCCTTGGCGCCGCCGTCCGCGGTCGATTTCAGGCGCAGGCCGGTCACGCCGCTCTGGTCGCCCAGCACCTCGTCCAGGGTCTGGTTCAGTTCCAAGACGATCTTGCCTTCTTCGACCTTGTGCATCAGGCGGTCGATCAGGATCGGCTCGGCGCGGAACTTGTCGCGGCGGTGGATCACGGTCACCTTGGTGGCGATGTTGGCCAGGTACAGCGCTTCCTCGACCGCGGTGTTGCCGCCGCCGATCACCGCCACTTCCTGGTTGCGGTAGAAGAAGCCGTCGCAGGTGGCGCAGGCCGACACGCCGCGGCCCATGAATTCCTGCTCGCTCGGCAGGCCGAGGTATTGGGCTGAGGCGCCGGTGGCGATGATCAGGGCGTCGCAGGTGAACTCGTGCGAATCGCCGACCAGGCGGATCGGCTTTTCGTTCAAGTACGTCGTGTGGATGTGGTCGAACACGATCTCGGTATTGAAGCGCTCGGCATGCTGCAGCAGGCGCTGCATGAGTTCCGGACCCTGCACGCCCAGCGGATCGCCCGGCCAGTTCTCGACGTCGGTCGTGGTCATCAGCTGGCCGCCTTGCTCGACGCCGGTCACCAGCATCGGTTGGAGGTTGGCGCGCGCGGCATAGACGGCGGCGCTGTAGCCGGCGGGGCCGGAACCGAGGATGAGGACTTTGGCGTGTTTGCGAGTGGTCATAGGACTTCTTCCGAATAATGATGGCCGAATAATGGTGGCTGAGAGAATGGGGCCATCGGCATGCTAATCAAGGGGCGTGGAAGCGGAGATTATAGTCCAGGATGCATACGAGCATGAATCATGGGCCTGCCTGGCAATATATCCCTTACAATGACCATCTTTAGGGGATCTTTGCCCCGGCAGCATCGGTTTCATTCAGCATGAGCAAGAATAGTCCATCGTCGACCGGTTCGACCTATACCCATAAACCCAGGCCGCCGCGGCAGCCCCTGCCGAACCGCCTGGTACGGCTGCTGTCGGAGGCGCGCTGGATCGCCACCGCGGTGGCGTTGTTGTATTTCGTCCTCATCCTGCTCAGCTATAACAAGGCGGATCCGGGCTGGTCGCACGAGAGCGCGGTGGCGCACGTGATCAACCTGGGCGGGCGCGCCGGCGCCTGGCTGGCCGACCTGCTGCTGTTCATCTTCGGCTTTTCCGCCTGGTGGTTGTGCATGTGCTTTACACGCGCCGTATGGAAGGGTTACCGGCGCCTGCACAGCCGCTTCGTGAAGGAAACCGTGATCATCCAGGAGCCGGAACACCAGGGCGAGACGGTGCTGCGCTGGGTCGGGTTCTTCATGATGATCGCCGGCAGCGTCGGCCTCGAATACCTGCGCATGTGGTCGCTCAAGGTGGAATTGCCGCGCGCCGCCGGCGGCGTGCTGGGCCAGCTGATCGGCCACTCGACCCACGTCGCCTTCGGTTTCACCGGCGCCACGCTGTTGCTGTTGCTGCTGTTCGGGCTGGGCTTTTCCTGGTATTTCCAGGTGTCGTGGCTGGCCGTGGCCGAGCGCATCGGCGAGACGGTCGAGAACACCTTCGCCTGGTTCCGCCTGCGCTCCGAAGACCGCGAAGACCGGCGCCAGGGGGAAGCGGCGGCGCACCAGCGCGACGAGACCGTGGTGCACGAGCGCGCGCGCCAGGTCGAGAAGGGCGACAAGCCGTCCAGGAAGGCGGCGCCGGCCATCGCCGCGCCGGCCGCGGCGCCCGCCGCCGCGCCCGATCCGACCGGCGCGCCCGACGAGCAGGACCTGTTCGACGAGGTCGATACGCAACCCAGGCCGGGGCTGCTGGCCAAGGCCATCGCCAAGGTCAAGGAAAAGACCGAGCCGCGTCCGGCGGCGCGCGCCGAGCCTCGGGCCGAGCCGCGCGCCGAGCCGACCATCGGCGGCTTCGACGACGACGTCGCTGGCGACGCTTCGAGCGCGCCGGTGCAGGTGCCGGCCGGGCCGATCTTCGACGTGACGCACGCCGCCGCACCGGTGGCCGCAAGTGCCGCATCCACGGCCACTGCTGCAACCGCGCCGCGTGCCGCCGCGGCGCCGCTGTCCAGCGCGCAGTTGTCGAGCGCATTGACGCCGCCGCCGATCCGCGTCGAGCCGCCGATGACCAGCGTGCCGCGCGCCGAGCGCGCCGACAAGGAACGCCAGACCGGCCTGTTCGACGTCAACGGCGACTCGGTGCTGCCGCCGCTGTCGCTGCTGGACGAAGCGCCGGCGGTGCAGGAAACCGTGGCGGTCGAGACGCTCGAATACACCAGCCGCCTGATCGAGAAGAAGCTGTCCGACTTCGGCGTGGAAGCCAAGGTCATGGCCGCCTATCCGGGCCCGGTGGTCACGCGCTACGAGATCGAGCCGGCCACCGGCGTCAAGGGCAGCCAGATCGTCAACCTGGCGCGCGACCTGGCGCGTTCGCTGTCGCTGACCTCGATCCGCGTGGTCGAGACCATCCCCGGCAAGAACTACATGGCGCTGGAATTGCCGAACCCGAAGCGCCAGATCGTGCGCCTGAGCGAGATCGTCGGCTCCAAGGTATATGCCGACAGCGTGTCCAGCCTGAGCGTGGCGCTGGGCAAGGACATCGCCGGCAAGCCGGTGGTGGCCGACCTGGCCAAGATGCCGCACCTGCTGGTGGCGGGCACCACCGGCTCCGGTAAATCGGTGGGCATCAACGCCACCATCCTGTCGCTGCTGTACAAGGCCGATCCGGCCGACGTGCGCCTGATCCTGATCGACCCGAAGATGCTGGAGATGTCGGTGTACGAGGGCATCCCGCACCTGCTGGCGCCGGTGGTGACCGACATGCGCCAGGCCGGCCACGCGCTGAACTGGGCGGTGAACGAGATGGAGCGCCGCTACAAGCTGATGTCCAAGCTGGGCGTGCGCAACCTGGCCGGCTACAACGGCAAGATCCTCGATGCGGCCAAGCGCGAGGAGCATATCCCGAACCCGTTCTCGCTGACACCGGACGCGCCCGAGCCGCTGGATAAACTGCCGACCATCGTCATCATCATCGACGAACTGGCCGACCTGATGATGGTGGTCGGCAAGAAGGTCGAGGAACTGATCGCGCGCATCGCGCAAAAGGCGCGTGCCGCCGGCATCCACCTGATCCTGGCGACCCAGCGGCCGTCGGTGGACGTGATCACCGGCCTGATCAAGGCGAACATTCCAACCCGCATCGCCTTCCAGGTGAGCTCGAAGATCGACTCGCGCACGATTCTCGACCAGATGGGCGCCGAGACCCTGCTGGGCATGGGCGACATGCTGTACATGCCGCCGGGCACCGGCCTGCCGGTACGCGTGCACGGCGCCTTCGTCTCGGACGACGAAGTGCATCGAGTTGTAAAACATCTGCAGGCGACCGGCGAACCGAATTACATTGAAGGCATCCTCGAAGGCGGCGTGGCCGAGGAAGGCGGCGCCGGCGGCGAAGCCGCGGCGGCCGGCGAGGGCGGCGGCGAGTCAGACGCTATGTACGACCAGGCGGTGCAGGTGGTGCTGAAGAACCGGCGCGCCTCGATCTCGCTGGTGCAGCGCCACCTGCGCATTGGCTACAACCGCGCCGCGCGCCTGCTCGAGCAGATGGAGCAGAGCGGCGTGGTGTCGCCGATGCAGTCGAACGGCAACCGCGACATCCTGGTGCCGGCGGCCAGCGCGGAGTAGTAAAAGAGCGCGGGGCGCTCTTTTACAAGGACGCGGGGCGTTTTTCACGCGACGCGGGGCGGCATGACGTAGGGTGGACATCTCCACCATATGACGTGAATCCGCACCGCCGTCTGCGCCGTCCACGCGTCCAGCCACCGCCGGCGCTGCCTCGCCACGACGCCAATCGAACAAAAACAAAGGAACCGACTACATGCACACCAAGCCGCACACCGTGTTGACCACCCTGATCGCCGCCGCCACGCTGGCGTTATCCTTGGGCAGCGTCGCCCACGCCGCCGCCCTCGACCAGTTCAAATCCTTCGTGGCCGGCACCAAGTCCGCGCGCGGCGAATTCACCCAGACGCAAGCGCGCAGCGCCAGCGGCAAGCCGGCCCCGGTCTCCAGCGGCAGCTTCGTATTCGCCCGTCCCGGCAAGTTCATCTGGACCTACCAGAAGCCGTACGAGCAGGTATTGCAGGCCGACGGCGAAACCCTGTACATCTTCGACAAGGACCTGAACCAGGTCACCACCCGCAAGCTGGGCAATGCGCTGGGCAGCTCGCCGGCCGCGATCCTGTTCGGCAGCAACGACCTGGAAAAGAATTTCACGCTGGCCGAGGCCGGCAACCGCGACGGCCTGGAATGGCTGAGCGCCACGCCCAAGGCCAAGGACACCACCTTCGAGCAGATCGGCATCGGCATGAAGGACGGCGCGCCGCAGGCGATGGAACTGAAGGACAACTTCGGCCGCACCACGCTGCTGAAGTTCACCAGTTTCCAGCGCAACCCTGCGCTGGGCGCGCAAGCCTTCCAGTTCGTGGTGCCGAAGGGCGCCGACGTGGTCAACCAGTAAGACCGGGAGGTCCGCGATGAAGCCGTTCCTGCATTGCGTGGCCGCCGCCATCACGGCCTTCGCCGCTGCATCGGCCGCATCGGCTGTCAGCCCGGATGCGCAGGCGGCTGCGCAGCAAGCCGGCGCCGACCCGGCTGCTGCGGGCGTCGCCAGCCAGGCCGCCGGCGCCGACCAGGGCCAGTCCGGCGTCGGCGCCGACCCTGCCGCCGCGCCGGCGGCCGTGCCCATCCCCGACACCTGCGCGCGCCCGCCGTGGCCGCCCGAGGCGCGCCGCTACGAACTCGAGGGCCGCACCCGGCTGCGCTACCGCATCGCGGCCGACGGCAGCGTCGCCGATGCCGCGATCGAGCAGGGCAGCGGCTGGGCGCTGTTGGACGAGGCCAGCCTGAAGACGCTGCGCGGCTGCAGCTTTCCCGCGCAGCAGGCCGCCGACGCCCAGGGCACGGTGCGCCAGGTGGTGCATGTGTGGGCGCCGGAGGGCGAGGGCATGCGCCCGGCGCTGGTGGCCGGCAGCTGCGCGCCGTCCACCCAATTCGCCGGCTTCGCGCCGCTGGACGGCAGCAGCGATGGCGGCGGCATCCGCGTGCGCATGCTGGTCAATACCGGCGGCGCGCCGTTCGGCGTCAAGGCCGAACGCGGCGCCTTCCCGGCCGACCAGGTCGAGGATGCGCGCCAGTACGCGGTCAGCTGCCGCTTCACGCCGGCGAGCGGCGCCGGCCGCCGCAGCGACGCCATGTTCGGGCGCGTCCTGCTGAAATAGGGCCGCGCGGCGCCGGTGCGCGCCGCTTGTGTTTTCGGCATCCCGCCCCTACATTGGCGGGATGAAAATCATGTACACCCCGAGCGCCACGGGAGCCTTCCTTGGCTGACCTGTTCAAGACCGAACCCGCGCCGCCGCTGGCCGAGGCGCTGCGTCCGAAGACCATCGGCGAGGTGATCGGCCAGAGCCACTTGCTGGGCGAGGGCAAGCCCTTGAACCTGGTGTTCAAGTCGGGCCGCCCGCATTCGATGATCCTGTGGGGGCCGCCGGGCGTGGGCAAGACCACGCTGGCGCGCCTGACGGCGCATGCCTTCGACTGCGAATTCATCGCGCTGTCGGCGGTGCTCTCGGGCGTGAAGGACATCCGCGCCGCCGTCGAGCAGGCAGAACAGTACCTGGCGCGCGGCAAGCACACCATCCTGTTCATCGACGAGATCCACCGCTTCAACAAGTCGCAGCAGGACGCGCTGCTGCCGTTCGTGGAAAGCGGCCTGGTGACGCTGATCGGCGCCACCACCGAGAACCCGTCGTTCGAAGTCAATTCGGCGCTGTTGTCGCGTTCGCAGGTGTACGTGCTCAAGGCGCTCAGCGACGACGAGCTGCGCCAGTTGCTGGAGCGCGCGCGCCGGAACGTGCTGCAGCACCTGGTGTTCGACGAGGTGGCGGTGCAGACCCTGGTCGG
Source organism: Massilia forsythiae (assembly GCF_012849555.1). NCBI lineage: Bacteria > Pseudomonadati > Pseudomonadota > Betaproteobacteria > Burkholderiales > Oxalobacteraceae > Massilia > Massilia forsythiae. The sequence continues at coordinate 6,077,429 of NZ_CP051685.1, read as the reverse complement.
CTACGCCGACGGCGATGCGCGCCGCTTCCTCAACCTGCTGGAGCAGACCAAGACCTCGGCCAACACCAGCGGCGTCACCCGCATCACCAAGGACTTCGTCGAGAACGCGCTGACGTTGAACGCGCGCCGCTTCGACAAGGGCGGCGACAATTTCTATGACCAGATCTCCGCGCTGCACAAGTCGGTGCGCGGCTCGCATCCGGACGCCGCCCTGTACTGGCTGTGCCGCATGCTCGACGGCGGCGCCGACGCCAAGTACCTGTCGCGCCGCATCGTACGCATGGCCTGGGAAGACATCGGCCTGGCCGACCCGCGCGCGATCCAGGTCGCCAACGACGCCGCCGCCACCTACGAGCGCCTCGGGTCGCCCGAGGGCGAGCTGGCGCTGGGACAGGCCGTGATCTACCTGGCGATCGCCGCCAAGAGCAACGCGGGCTACAACGCCTTCAATGCCGCCATGGCCTTCGTGCGCAAGGACAAGTCGCGCGAAGTGCCGGTCCACCTGCGCAATGCGCCGACCAAGCTGATGAAGGAACTCGGCTACGGCCACGAATACCGCTACGCGCACGACGAGCCGCATGCCTATGCGGCCGGCGAAACCTACCTGCCGGACGGTATGCCGGAGCCGCGCTGGTACCAGCCGGTGCCGCGCGGGATCGAGGGCAAAGTGGCTGAAAAACTGGCCTTCCTGCGCCAGCTGGATGCGGACGCGGGCACGGCCGGAGAGTAGCGGCGCCAGCCCTGCGTCGTCCCCGCGCAAACCCATCCGTCGTCCCCGCGCAGGCGGGGACCCATACCGAGTAGCCGGAAGCGATACATCCGCATGACAGCAAAAAGCCCCGCACCGGCAAGGCCGGCACGGGGCTGGAGCGTGGATACGCGGTGGCTTGCGCCACCGCGTCTGTCACACGATCAGTAGCTCTCGTAGGCGCCGATGTCGAACGCGCCGCCTTTCGGACGGGCCACGCCCAGGATGTCGGTGCCCGGCGCCGACGAGGCGCTGCCCTTGTTCACCGCCGGCGAGCCGGACTGCAGGCGGTAGTCGCCGGTGCCGGCCGGGTTGTAGCTGACGAACTTCGGATCGGCGCTGACGGTCGCGGTGGCGCTGCCGACCTTCATCGTGATGCTTGAACCGTTGCCGTAGACCAGGTTGTTGGTCACGCTGTTGCCCGAGCCGATGCAGCTCTGGCCCGAGTAGCAATATTCCATGATGCCGGCGCGCGGGTTGTTGTAGACGATGTTGTTGAGCACCTTGGTATTCACCAGCTGCACGCCGCCGGGCGAATCGCCCACGCCGATCACGATGCCGCCGCCCATGCCCGACGAACCGTTGGCGAACACGGTGTTGTTGGCGATGGTGGCGTCGGACGCGGCGTGCCACAGGTGGATGCCGTAGGCCGAGACGCGGTAGACCACGTTGTTCATGATCTTGCCGCCCTTGTTGGACGAATAGATGCCCTGCACGCCGTTGCAGCCGCCCGGCTTGCCGATGTCGTGCACGACGTTGCCGATCACATCGCCGTTGGAACCGCTGTAGTTGGCATTGACCACGCCGGCGCCGCCGCTGCCGGTGCAGCCGCCGGAGACGGTGATGTTGTGGATGTGGTTGTTCGAGACCAGGGTGTTGGAACCGTTGTTGACGATGCCCAGGCGGCCCGGGCCGCTGATGTCGAAGCCGGTGATGTCGATGTAGTTGGCGCTGTTGGTCCACATGGCTTCGGTGCCGCTGCCGACGATCTTGGCGCCCCACTTGGTATCGGACAGGAACACGATGCGGTTGCTGGATGTGCCGCTGACCTTGGTGGTGACGTTGCCGGCATAGGTGCCGGCGGCGACGTGCACGGTGGTGCCGGCCTTGGCGGCGGCGGCGGCCTTGGTGATGGTCTTGAACGGCTTGGCCTGGGTACCGGTGTTGGCATCGGAACCGCTGGTGGACACGTACAAGTGGTAGATGCTGGTGGTGGTTGCCGTCGGAGTCGCGGTCGGCGCGGTGGGCGCCGCCGGGGTAGCCGTGCCGCTGCGGGTACGCGAGACCGAAGCCAGGGTATCGTTGTCGGCGGAGACCAGCGCGGCGTCGACCGCGGTTGCGACGGCGGCGCTGACGGCTTGCTGGTAGCCGTCGGCATTCTTGCTCTCTGCGCTCAGCGGTGCCGCCGCGGCATTGGCGGGTACGGCGGCCTGGCCGGCGGCTTGGGCGGCGCCGCAGGTGCCGAGGAAAGCGATGGCGCTGCAGGCGAGGAGATTGTTGGCACGGTGGGCGAACAGGGAGGCGATTGCGTTTTTCATGCGGGAGATTCCTTACTTCAACGAGTCAATGAGTACTGCTTTTGAGCTGTGGAAACTTCCTAAGTTCAACTTTTTCGAAAAAAGTTTTCTTAGGGTATGAAAATGCCAAAATAAATTTCTAATTAGAAATAAATGGCAAATATTGTTCAGCTCGCTTAAAAGGGCATGCACGGCGTTGCGCGCATGCCGGATCGAGAAATTCCAGGGAAATGGGAGGAGTGCGGCGCTGCGGCGGATCGCTTCAAGCGCCTTGGCCCGGCGCCGGAACGTATCGGTTCAAGCGCTGCCGGCAGTTGCTTCGACGGCGCGGATCAGTAGCTCTCGTAGGCGCCGATGTCGAACGCGCCGCCCTTCGGCCGCGCCACGCCCAGGATGTCGGTGCCCGGCGCCGACGAGGCGCTGCCCTTGTTCACCGCCGGCGAACTGGATTGCAGGCGGTAGTCGCCGGTGCCGGCCGGGTTGTAGCTGACGAACTTCGGATCGGCGCTGACGGTCGCGGTGGCGCTGCCGACCTTCATCGTGATGCTTGAACCGTTGCCGTAGACCAGGTTGTTGGTCACGCTGTTGCCCGAGCCGATGCAGCTCTGGCCCGAGTAGCAATATTCCATGATGCCGGCGCGCGGGTTGTTGTAGACGATGTTGTTGAGCACCTTGGTGTTCACCAGTTGCACGCCGCCGGGCGAGTCGCCCACGCCGATCACGATGCCGCCGCCCATGCCCGACGAACCGTTGGCGAACACGGTGTTGTTGGCGATGGTGGCGTCGGACGCGGCATGCCACAGGTGGATGCCGTAGGCCGAGACGCGGTAGACCACGTTGTTCATGATCTTGCCGCCCTTGTTGGACGAATAGATGCCCTGCACGCCGTTGCAGCCGCCCGGCTTGCCGATGTCGTGCACGACGTTGCCGATCACGTCGCCGTTGGAACCGCTGTAGTTGGCGTTGACCACGCCGGCGCCGCCGCTGCCGGTGCAGCCGCCGGAGACGGTGATGTTGTGGATGTGGTTGTTCGAGACCAGGGTGTTGGAGCCGTTGTTGACGATGCCCAGGCGGCCCGGGCCGCTGATGTCGAAGCCGGTGATGTCGATGTAGTTGGCGCTGTTGGTCCACATGGCTTCGGTGCCGCTGCCGACGATCTTGGCGCCCCATTTGGTGTCGGACAGGAACACGATGCGGTTGCTGGACGTGCCGCTGACCTTGGTGGTGACGTTGCCGGCATAGGTGCCGGCGGCGACGTGCACGGTGGTGCCGGCCTTGGCGGCGGCGGCGGCCTTGGTGATGGTCTTGAACGGCTTGGCCTGGGTACCGGTGTTGGAGTCGGAACCGCTGGTGGACACATACAAGTGGTAGATGCTGGTGGTGGCCGCCGCCGCGGCGTGGGTGGCGGCGTATTCCTCGCTGTTCAACATCGCGTTCGAGACGGCGTCGATGGACATGCCGGCGTTTACCTGCTGGGTCCAGTACTGCAGGCCGGCGCTGTCAGGCTCGCGGCCGAGCAGGGTACGGTAGAGTTCGGCGATCTGGTCCGAGACGCTGGCCGCCGCCGAGCCGACCGAGGCCAGCAGGCGGGTCGGGGAGATGGCGGCAGCGGGCGTTGGTTGCGAAGCGGCTTGCTCGATAGCGCCGGTGCCGGCGCTCTCTTCCGTCAACGCCGCGGCCTGGCCGTCGGCGGCAACAGTTGCTTCGGATACGATCGCGCTCTGGACCATCCCGGCGGTGGTGGCGGACGGGGTGTCGGTCGTGCCGCCGCCGCAGGCGGCCAGCAGGACGGCGGCGCTGCAGGAGAGCAGTGCGCCGGCGTGAACATTCGAAGCAAAAGTGACGATTTTCTTCATCTGGAAATTCCTCTCAAAAAAGATCAATGCGATACCTTTGAGGGAATGAAGCTTCCATAGTTCAATGTTTTTGGGAAAAAATTTTGAAGAAATAACTGAATCCCAAGGAAATTTGTTTGCCTGGAATGATTATCAGGAAACCCGGCGCGGTTGCCTGCGGAAGACGGTGGCCGGCCGGCATGCGGGAGTGGACGGGGCGCGCCCTGAGGCGGCCCATGACAGCTGCGGCGGACGGCTCAGCGCTGCTGGTAGGCGCCGATGTCCACGGCCGCGCCGCGCGGACGGCGCACGCCGTCGATATCGGTTGCCGGCGCCGCCACGGCGATGCCGCTCTTCAAGGCCGGCGACCCGCGCTGCAACTGGTAGTTGCCGCTGCCGTCGGCACGGAAGGCGACGAAACCGGGATCGGCCACGATGGTTCCTCTTGCCTTGCCGACAAGCATTTCGATGCCGATGCCGTTGCCATACACAACATTGTTGGCGACCACGTTGCCGGCGCCGATGCACGCCTGCCCGGGATAGCAATATTGCCTGATCGACGCACGCGGATTGAAGGCCACGATGTTGTTGATGATCCTGGTCCCGCTCAGCACCACGCCGCCGGGCCGGTCGCCGGTGCCGGCCACGATGCCGCCCCCGACCGTAGCGGAACCGTTGGCGAACACCGTGTTGTTGGCGATGACGACCCGGTCGGCCGCATGCCACAGGTGGATGCCCCAGGCCGAGGCACGGTATACGATGTTGTTGTCGATGCGCCCGCGCAGGTTGGAAAGGTAGATGCCGTGCACGCCCGGACAGGCGCCGGGCGTGCCGATGTCGTGCACCACGTTGCCGCTGATCTCGCCGTCGGACGCCGTGTAGTCGGCATTGACGATGCCGCCACCGCCGTTGCCGGTACAGCCGCCCGACAGCGCCAGGTCGTGCACGTGGTTGCCGGCCATGCGCACCCGCGACGCGAAATTCAGGATGCCGGCGCGCCCGCTGCCGCTGAGGTCGAAACCGGCGATTTCCACGTGGCGTCCATGGTTTTCCCACACCGCCTCGGTGCCGCTGCCGACGATCTTCGCGCCCCATTTGACGTCGGACAGGTAGCGGATCGGCGCCGCCGCGCTGCCGGGGGCGGTCGACTTGACGTTCTCGGCATACGTGCCGGGCGCGACGCGCACCGTGGCGCCGGCGCGCGCCCTGGCGGCGGCGGCGCCGACGCTGCGCAGCGGCGCCGCGCGCGTGCCCGGATTGGCATCGTCGCCGTCGGGGGCCACGTACAGCGTGGCCGGTGCGGCGGCGTCGGGCCGGGCCGGTCCGGCAGTGGAACAGCCGAATCCGGCGCAGCAGAACAACAGGCAGGGAAGGGTGCGCATGTCGGTCCTCGATCGATGCGGCCGTCCCGCAGTCGGGCTGGCCGCGCAGCGCGACCTTAGCCCAAACCCGGCCGACCCGTCTTGCGCCGGCTCGACCGCCATGCGGCGTGCGCCTGATGTTTAATTATGGCAATTCACTTTGCCGCGTGCTGATTGATCGGCCTCAGCCTCGCGCCGTAGCGCCATCGCATAATGGACCGGCGTGACCGATGCCTGGTCCGTCCACCCATCTTTCGCACGAGCGAAGTCATCCGCATATGCTGACCCACATGAAAAGCTTGCTGGCATCGCTTTCCCTCGGGCGCACGCCCGATGCGCGCTTCGATCTGTCGGCCGCGATCGGTTCGACGCTGCTGCGCCAGGTGGTGTCGAGCGGCCTGTATTTCGTCGCCCTGTGGGTGACCACGCGCCAGCTCGGCCCGCACGACAATGGCTTGCTGGTGACCGCGCTGCTGCTGCCGCAAACCCTGTACGCCTTCCTCAACCTGGGCCTCGGCCCCAGCCACGTGTACCACATGAGCAGCGGCACCGGCAGTCCGCGCGCCATGCGGCGCCTGAACCGGCGCCTGGCATTCGGCCTGTGGAGCGCGGCCGCGCTGGCGCTGGCGCTGCTCGGCGACGGCGCCATCGGCCGCTGGCTGCCCGGCACTGCCAGGCACACGGCGCTGTACGCGAGCCTGCTGTTCCCGATGATGCTGCTGGCCGGCTGGACCTCGTCCCTGATCCAGGGCGCGCGCGACTACGCCGCCTACAACAAGACCGCGCTGACCCAGCCGCTGGTGTTCTGCACGGGGGTGCTGGTGCTCGGCGCCTTCCACGCGGTCGGCGTGGCCGCGGTGCTGGCCTGCCACATCCTGAGCCAGGCCGCGCTGTGGCTGGCCAGCGAGGTGCGCGTGCACGGCTACGCCGCGCCGGTGCCCGATCCCGGCGTCAAGCTCGGCGCCGCGGTCGCGTTCGGGCTGCGCACCCATCTCAGCAACGTGATCACCTTTCTCAACTACCGGGTGGCGCTGTATGCGGTGAGCCTGATGATCGATCCCGCCGGCGCCGGCCGCTACGCCCTGGCGATCCAGCTGGCCGAGGTGCTGTGGCTGATCGCCAGCGCGGCCTCGGTCGTGGTGTTTCCGGAGTCGGCGGCGCACAACCGCACGCCGGCGGCGTTGCAGGCCATGGTGCGCAAGGTCGCGCTGACCGTCTTCAAGATCACCTTGGGGGCGGCGCTGCTGGCGGCCGTGCTGGCCACGCCGGTGATCCCCTGGGTGTTCGGGCGCGACTATGCGGAGGCGGCGCTGCCTTTCGTGATCCTGCTGCCCGGCATCGTCGCCTGGAGCTACATGAGCGTGGTCGCCAATTCGCTGGCCGGCATGGGCTGCCAGCGCGTCAACATCCAGGCCGCGCTGCTGTCGTTCAGCCTGAACGGCGCGGGCTGCCTGCTGGCGATCCCGCAGTACGGCCTGCATGGCGCCGCCCTGGCTTCCACGGTGGCCTTCAGCGCCACCGCCGCGTACACGATCTTCTTGTACCGCAGGATCATGGCCGAGCGCATCGCCCGGGCCGGCGCAGACGGGCAGGGGACGGCGCGGGCACCAGGGGAAGAGCGATGAAGCCGGCAAGAATGCTGATGGTCACCTCGCTGTACCCTTACGGACAGGGCGAGACCTTCGTGACGGCCGAACTCGAGCATGTGGCGCGCAGCCTGGGAAGGATCGGCATCGTGCCCGGCTTTTATGTGCCCGGCACCACCCCGCGCCCGGCGCGCCAGCCCGTCGATCTCGCCTATGCCGACACCCGCTGGGGCTTCCTGCGGGTGCCGCGCATGCTGGCCTGCCTGCTGCTGGCGCTGGTCCATTACCGCTGGGCCGGCGACCTGGCCTCGATCCTGGCGCGCCCGCGCAAGCTGGACAACCTGAAGGAACTGGTGCGCGCCTTGTACCGGGCGCGCATGTTCGAGCATTTCCTGGGCGGGCTGGCGCGCCGGGCCCGCAGCGGCGCGGCGCATGCTTGCGGCGCCGGCAGCGACGCCGGCGTCGATATCGTCTATTTCTACTGGATGGTGCCGGAGATCGCCGGCGCACTGCATTTCCGCAAGGCCAGCGGCACCCCCTTGCGCATCGTCTGCCGCGCCCATCGCGGCGATCTCTACGAAGACCTCAAGCCGGGCGGCTACGCCGGACTGCGGCGCACCGTCATGGCCGGCATCGACGACGTCTACTGCATTTCCGAGCACGGCGCGCGCTACCTGGCCGAGTGCTTTCCGGCGGCGTCCGGCAAGATCCATGTGTTCCGGCTGGGCGTCGACGACCCCGGCTTCCTCAACCGCCAGCCGCACGACGGCCCCTTGTCGATTGTCTCCTGCGCCTTCGTCATCGCCAGCAAGCGCCTGCACCTGATCGTCGACGCCATGGCCTGCCTGCTGGCGGCCGATCCGGCGCTGCAGATACGCTGGACCCATGTCGGCGACGGCCCCTTGCTGGAACAGGTGCGCGCCCATGCGGCCAGGCGCCTGGGCGGCTTCGGCGCGCGCGCACAGGCCGTGTTCGAGGGCTACCGCACGCAGGCCGAACTGATGGCGTTGTACCGCGCAGAAGCATTCGACGTCATCGCCAACGTGAGCGACAGCGAAGGCATCCCGGTCAGCCTGATGGAGGCGTGCGCCGCGGGCATGCCGATGGTCGCTGCCGACGTCGGCGGCAATGCCGAGATCGTCAACGGCGCCAACGGCGTGCTGCTGCCCGCCGACGCCGGCGCCGCGGCCATCGCGGCGGCGCTGCTGCGTTTCAACGACCGCGCCGCGGCGCGCGCCGTGCGGGCGGCGGCGCGCCGTCATTGGGCCGCCCATTTCGACGCCGCCGCCAACTACGCGCGCTTCGGCCGCGAACTGGCCGGCGGCGGCCAGGCGCAGCCGCATGCAGCGGCCGGCGCGGCGCCCGTGCTGGATGCGGTCGGCGGCGATGGGCCGCCGGCCGGCTGACCTGGCGCATCGGCGAGGAATGACCATGAGCGACGGCGCACGGCGGCAGGCAGGCGGCAGACTGGCGTTCCTGGGTTTCCTGGTCGCGCTGTTCCTGTTGTTCACCCCGTTCGAGCAAGGCGGGCCGAACCCGTCGATGTTCCCCAAATATTTCACCGCCGCCATCTCGGTACTGGCGCTGGCGCCGCTGTGCTTCATCACCCGGCTGCGCCTGCGCATCGAATCGCAGCTGGTGCTGGTGGCGCTGGCGATGGTGGCGCTGCACGCGCTGGCCGTCAGCCCCGTTCCCTTCCACTTCGTGCTGCTGATATCCCTGAACATCTGCCTGGCGCTGTTCATCTACGAGGCCAGCTTCACCTGGCGCGCCGAATTCGTCGCCGCGCTGTCGTGGCTGCTGGTGATCAATGCCGCCGTGATCACCGTGCAGGCGCTGCTGTTCCACTTCACCGGCGGGCCGATCGTCGACTTCCACAAGATGGTGTTCGGCTCCAGCAGTCGCTTCGTCGAGGACTTCCTCAACATCGCCCGCTTTTCCGGTCTGCACGTGGAGCCGGGCACCTACGCCAATTACATCGGCTGCCTGGCGGCAATCCTGATGCTGGCCTCGACCTTCAGCGGCCGCTTCCTGCTGCTGTGCTTCATGGCGGTGCTGTCGGTGTTCGCCACCAATTCCGGCTCCTCGGTGTATTTCGTGCCCTTGATGATCGTCCTGCTCGCCTACCTGTGGCGCTCCAAGGTGCGCGCGTCGCACATCGTCCTGCTGGTCCTGGCGGTGCTGGTCTACATGTTCTTTTCCGGCGTGATGGAACACCTGGAGGCGCGCTTCTTCGAGCGCGACGACGGCAGCCTGTCGCACCGGCTGGAAGGCGTGCACGCCTGGGTGGCGCTGAGCCTGGAGGACAAGCTGATCGGTGTCGGCTTCGGCGCCGATCCGTGTTTCCGCTGCTATTACCAGGACATCGGCATGGTCTTCAACCTGCTCACGCGCGGGGGGCTGATCGTCACGCTGGCGTTCGCCGTCATGGTCGGGCGCATGATGCTGGCGAACGGCCCGGTGCTGGCGGTCTTGCTGGTGCTGGTCCCGGTCAACGAAAAGATGTTTTTCTATGAGGCGCCGATCTGGCTGTTCTTCCTGTTCGCGATGACGCCGCATGCCAGGGGCAGGGAACTGCGCAGCCGCGGGGCAGCGCCATTGCCACCCGTGCCGGCGCCGCGTCGCGGCCGTGACGACGTCCGCGCGCCGGCCGCCGCGCTCATGGACGAACGCCCCGGCGCCTAGGCCATGCCCGCTGCGGGCGTCCGTGCGCCGCCGATCCACGCGCGCGGCATGCAAACGTCTTGGAACGGCCTGCGGCTTGGTACAATTGTGATTTCGACATACGTCCGCTTCCTTCCGACAATGATAGACATCCAACTCCTCCGCAAAGACATCGACAACGTGGCCGCGCGCCTGGCCACGCGCAAGTACCAGCTCGACGTCGCCGCGTTCAACGGTCTCGAAGCCGAACGCAAGGCGATCCAGACCCGCACCGAAGAGCTGCAGGGCAAGCGCAACGCCTTGTCCAAGCAGATCGGCATGCTCAAGGGCAAGGGCGAGGACACCAGCGCCGTGATGGCGGACGTGGCCGGCCTGGGCGATGAACTCAAGGCGAACGAAGCCGCCCTGGCCGATGTCCAGTCGCGCCTGGCGGAATTCCTGGAAGCGGTGCCGAACCTGCCGCACGAATCGGTGCCGCCCGGTCTTGACGAAGGCGGCAATGTCGAGGTGCGCCGCGTCGGCGCCCCGCGCAGCTTCGACTTCGCCGTCAAGGACCATGTCGACATCGGCGAAAAGCTGGGCCTGGACTTCGATACCGCCACCAAGCTGACCGGTTCGCGTTTCTCGGTGATGAAGGGCGGCATCGCGCGCCTGCACCGCGCGCTGGCCCAGTACATGCTCGACACCCACACCGGCCGGCACGGCTACACCGAGTGCTACACCCCCTACATGGTGAATGCCGATTCGCTGCGCGGCACCGGCCAGTTGCCGAAGTTCGAGGCCGACCTGTTCTCGGTCAGGAAGGGCGGCGTGGAGGGCGAGGGCGAGCATTTCTACCTGATCCCGACCTCGGAAGTCTCGCTGACCAACATGGTGCGCGACGAGATCGTGGCGCTGGAAGAATTGCCGATCAAGATGACCGCGCACACCCCGTGCTTCCGTTCGGAAGCCGGCAGCTACGGCCGCGATACCCGCGGCATGATCCGCCAGCACCAGTTCGACAAGGTGGAACTGGTCCAGGTCGTGCATCCGGACACCTCGTACGCGGCGCTGGAAGAGATGGTCGGCCACGCCGAGACCATCCTGCAAAGCCTGGACCTGCCGTACCGCGTCATGTCGCTGTGCACCGGGGACATGGGCTTCGGCGCGGCCAAGACCTACGACCTGGAAGTCTGGCTGCCGGCGCAGAACACCTACCGCGAGATTTCCTCGCTGTCGAACTGCGAAGATTTCCAGGCGCGCCGCATGCAGGCGCGCTTCCGCAACGCCAGGAACAAGCCGGAACTGCTGCACACCCTGAACGGCTCCGGCCTGGCGGTCGGCCGCACCCTGGTGGCGGTACTGGAAAACGGCCAGCAGGCCGACGGCAGCGTCGTCATCCCGGAAGTGCTGCGCCCCTACATGGGTGGCCTGGAGCGCCTGTCGCCGGCGGCCTGAATCGAGACAGGGCGATCGATGCGCGGATAGCCCTTCCGTTTTTCCATGGGGCTGCTATAATGCGGCCTCTCGCGAATACAGCGACCGGTTACCAGGAGAGGTGGCAGAGTGGTCGAATGTACCTGACTCGAAATCAGGCGTACGGGTGACCGTACCGTGGGTTCGAATCCCACCCTCTCCGCCAATAAATAAAAAAGGCTCCCTCGGGAGCCTTTTTTGTTTGGTGGCGGAGAGGAGGAGAGCGCCTACGCGCGTTCCGTGTGGGATTCGAAGCCGTGCGCGTACTCGCGCACGGGCGGCCCGCGGCACGTGGGCGAATCCCCCCCCTCCCCAAGAAGCGCCCGCAGGGCGCTTCTTCATTCCAGGTTCTGCGTAGTGAAGCACGCTTGCCGCTATCTCTGCGGTTGGCGAGAAATGCAAAAACAATTTCCACGCTTGCGATATTCCCAACCCCCATCTATAATACGGCCTCTCGCGATGCAAGCGACCGGTTACCAGGAGAGGTGGCAGAGTGGTCGAATGTACCTGACTCGAAATCAGGCGTACGGGTGACCGTACCGTGGGTTCGAATCCCACCCTCTCCGCCAAAAATGAAAAAGGCTCCCTCGGGAGCCTTTTTCTTTTTGGCTTCGATGCGGAGAGCGCCTGCGCGCTCGCCGTGTGGGATTCGAAGCGATGCGCGTACTCGCGCATCGGCGGCCCGCGGTACGTGGGCGAATCCCACCCTCCCAAGAAGCGCCCGTAGGGCGCTTCTTCATTCCAGGCCTTGGCAGTGAAGCCTGCAGACCCACAACTTCGCTGCAAAAACCGATCCCGACGCCAGCCCGCCAACTGGCGTCTTCACAAGAAGGATGCCTCGATGAAAACCGCCGTCTTCAGTACCCGCCGCTACGACCAATCCCTGCTGCGCGCCGCCAACGCCGATGCCGGCCACGAACTGCTGTTCCTCCAGGATCGCCTGACTGCGGCCAGCGCGCCGCTCGCCGCCGGTTGCCCGGCGGTGTGCGTGTTCGTCAACGACGAGGTCGATGCCGAGGTACTGGCGATCCTGGCGGCGCAGGGCACGCGCCTGGTGGCGACGCGTTCGACCGGCTACAACCACGTCGACACCGCCGCCGCCGCGCGCCTCGGCATCGAGGTGGTGCGCGTCACCGATTACTCGCCGCATTCGGTGGCGGAATTCGCGGTCGGCCTGCTGCTGGCCGTGAACCGCAAGATCGCGCGCGCCAGCGTGCGCACGCGCGACGGCAATTTCGAACTGGACGGCCTGATGGGCTTCGATTTGCACGGCAAGACGGTGGGCGTGATCGGCACCGGCAAGATCGGCGCGATCTTCGCCCGCATCATGCTCGGCTTCGGCTGCCGCGTGGTCGGCCACGACGTGCACCCGAACCCGGCCTTCGAGGCGATGGGCGGGCGCTACCTGGCGGTGGACGAGCTGCTGGCCTGCAGCGACGTGGTGTCCCTGCATTGCCCGCTGTTCGAGGCCACCCGCCACATCGTCAACGCAGCCTCGCTGGCGCGCGCCAAGCGCGGCTGCATCCTGGTCAATACCAGCCGCGGGGCGCTGGTCGACACCGAGGCCGCGATCGGCGCGCTCAAGAGCGGCCAGCTGGGCGGCCTGGCGATCGACGTCTACGAGCAGGAATCGAGCTTGTTCTTCCAGGATTTGTCATCGACCGTGATCGCCGACGACGTGATCCAGCGCCTGGTCTCGTTCCCGAACGTGATCGTCACCGGGCACCAGGCCTTCTTCACCGAAGAGGCGATCGGCCAGATCATGCGCACCACCATCGACAGCATCGGCGCCTTCGAGGCCGGGCGCGAACTGGTCAACCGGGTGCCGGCGGCCTGAACCGCCGCACCAGTCCGCGCTCAGCCGCGCCTGACCGCATGCAGCCACACCGCCGCGATGCGCTCGACCCGCTCGTAGCCTTCGCAGCCGAGCTGGCCGCCGAAGATGTCCGGGTCGAGTTCTTCGTAGCGCCACTCGGCGCAGCCGGCGTCGAGGCGTTCTCGGATCGCCGCCAGGAAGCGGTCTTCGCCTTCGACGATGGCGACGCCGGTGTACAGCAGCAGGCTGCCGCCCGGGTTCAGGCGATCGAGCGCGGCGTGCACGATGTCGATCGAGAGCTGGGCGCCGTGTTCGCCGCCGCCATGGCGGTAGGCCAGTTCGTCCTTGTCGAGGATGTAGGGCGGATTCGACATGATCACGTCGAACCCGCCATCGACGCCGTCCAGCAGGTCGCTACGCACGGGCACCAGGTTGCTGGCGCCATTGATGGCGGCGTTGACTTCGGCCAATGCCAGCGCATCGCCGTTGATGTCGGCGCCGTATACCATGGCCTCGGGCCGGCGCAGCGCCAGTTCGATCGCGCCCGGACCGGCGCCGCAGCCGATGTCGATTGCGCGCTCCACCTTGCGTTGCAGCGACGCCGACGCCAGCGCGCGCTGCAGCGCGGCGACGTAGCGGTAGGTGTCGGGGCCGAAGAATACGGCATCGTCGTCGTGCGTCGGCCAGGCCGAGTGGAAGTACAGGCGGTCGCCGATGGTCGAGGCGCGCACCAGCGCGCGCCGCGCTGCGGGAGCGTCGGGGGGCGTGGCGGATGCAGCGCCGGACGCCGCACCGGAAACGGCAGCGAGCAGCCCGGCCTGCGCCAGCGGCGTTTCGACCTCGGCCGGCAGCACGCCGGGGCCGAACGGCCGGCTCCAGCCGAGCGCGCCGCGCAGGTCGTGCGCCCGGGCATTCTCGGGGCGGCCGTTGACGCGGCGGTGGGTGGCCGGGGTGACGGTCACGAAGCGATAGGCATCGGCGCGCAGGCGTGTGCCGAGTTCGACGAGGGCGGCGCGCGCGGCGCTGGAGGCGAGAGGCAGTGTCATGGTTCCAGCATGCGCGCCCGCGCGGCGGCCTTCCGTACGCCGTCGCACAGTCGATGGCATGCTGCGATCGCGGCGCAGGCAGAGGAAAAAGCGCGAGAAATCCTCGCGCGCTCCCGAAAAACATGTCTTATGTGAATATTCGAACATACCATGCAGTGCCCATCACGCATACTGCGACCATGGCCGGTGATGCCGGCCTTTGCACACAAGGATTACGATGAAATCGACATTGCCGAAGGATTCCCTGAACGAGCGCCTGGAGCGCGAATGCGAGCGCGAGCGTCACGAGCGCGCGCTGAACGACGAGCAGCGCGCCGGCATCTGTTCGGAAGCGGAATTCCGTTCCAAGGATGCCCGTGAAAAAACCGGCCTGGTCAATGTAAAGCGTCCAACCGGACGTTGAGAAACGAGGCGCCGCATGGCGCCGCAGCAAGGAGAAGCGGTATGCGTTGGGATGGTGATCGGCAAAGCGACAATGTGGAAGACCGCCGCGGCGATGGCGGCGGCGGCGGTGGCGGCTTCGGCATCGGCGGCGGGACCCTGGGGATCGGTTCGGTCGCCATCGCGTTGCTGGGGTCGTGGTTCTTCGGCGTGTCGCCGGGCACCATCCTGAACCTGTTGTCGGGTGGCGGCGGCACGCAGCAGGTGCAGCAGGCGCCGTCCCATCCGCCCGCCACCGACCGCGAGACCCAGTTCGTACGTACCGTGCTCGGCTACACCGAAGATACCTGGACCCAGATATTCAAGTCCAACGGCGCCACCTATTCGCCGCCGCGCCTGGTGCTGTTCTCGCGCCGCACCCAGACCGCCTGCGGCACCGGCCAGAGCGCGACCGGCCCGTTCTATTGCCCGGCCGACCGCAAGGTGTACATCGACCTGTCGTTCTTCCAGTTGATGCAGCAGCGCTTCAAGGTGGGCGGCGAGTTCACGCAAGCCTACGTGATCGCGCACGAGGTCGGCCACCACGTGCAGAACCTGCTGGGCATCTCGGGCAAGGTCGACAGCGCCCGCCGCAACCTGTCGGAAACCCAGGCCAACGCCATGTCGGTACGCCTGGAACTGCAGGCCGACTGCTTCGCCGGCGTGTGGGCCTACCACACCAACCAGGCCAAGCAGATCATCGAGCAGGGCGACATCCAGTCGGCCCTGGCCGCCGCCAGCGCCATCGGCGACGATGCGCTGCAGCGCCAGTCGCAGGGCGAAGTGGTGCCCGACTCATTCACCCACGGCACGTCCGAACAGCGGGTACGCTGGTTCACGCGCGGCATCCAGACCGGTTCGGTCGAGCAATGCAATACCTTCGAGGCGCGCCAGCTCTGACCCGCGACCCACTTTCCTGACACGACGAACGGCCGCTCCCATGCGGCCGTTTTGCTTTGTTAATTCCAATTGGAAAATAACCTGTATCAAAAATTTCCTTTTAAAAACAATAATCTAGCAGACGGCAAAATAACGTTCAAAAAGTGCCGTTCCTTTCCGTGCGCCTATCGCCTTTCTTGATTTTTTGCCATAAGGTGGGCCGATCGTCCTTGCATATGCGGGCCGTCAACCATTGGAGGACTTATGCTGGCAATGAATTACCGCGGACCCTACCGCGTCCGCGCCGACCACAAACCGGACCCGGTCATCGAACACCCCGGCGATGCGATCGTGCGCGTGACGCGCGCCTGCATCTGCGGTTCCGACCTGCACCTGTACCACGGCATGGTCCCGGATACCCGGGTCGGCCACACCTTCGGCCACGAATTCATCGGCGTGGTCGAGGACATCGGTTCGGACGTGCACAAACTCAAGGTCGGCGACCGCGTGCTGGTGCCGTTCAACGTATTTTGCGGTTCCTGCTTCTTTTGCCAGCATGAGTTGTACGGCAATTGCCACAACACGAATGCGCAGGCGTCGGCGGTCGGCGGCATCTACGGTTATTCGCACACGGCCGGCGGCTACGATGGCGGCCAGGCCGAGTTCGTGCGCGTGCCGATGGCCGACGTCGGCCCGATGGTGATCCCGGACGACATCCACGACGACGACGCCGTGCTGCTGACCGATGCGCTGCCGACCGGCTACCAGGCCGCCGAGATGGGCGACATCCAGGAAGGCGATACCGTGGTGGTGTTCGGCGCCGGCCCGGTCGGCATCTTCGCGGCGAAGTCGGCGTGGCTGATGGGGGCGGGGCGCGTGATCGTGGTCGACGAGGTGGAATACCGCCTCGAATTCGTCAAGCGCTACGCCCAGTGCGAAGTCATCAACTTCCGCGAAATCAACGACATGGCGGCGCACATCAAGAAGATCACCGACGGCATGGGTGCCGACGTCTGCATCGACGCGGTCGGCGCCGAAGCCGGCGGCGACGTCGCCCAGACCATCACCGGGCGCTACATGAAGATGCAGGCCGGTTCCGCCACCGTGCTGCACTGGTGCATCAACTCGGTGCGCAAGGGCGGCAACGTGTCGATCGTCGGCGTGTACGGACCAACCTTCAACGCGGTCCCGATCGGCAACGCGCTGAACAAGGGCCTGACCCTGCGCATGAACCAGGCCAGCGTGCGCCGCCACCTGCCGCGCCTGATCGAGCACATCCGCGCCGGGCACATCAACCCGAAGGAGATCATCACGCACCGCATTCCGCTGGAAGAAGTGTCGGATGCCTATCACATCTTCTCGAGCAAGCTGGACGAATGCATCAAGACCGTCCTGATCCCGCCATCGGCCCGTGAAGTGCGCGCCGTCAGCGCCAGCGCCAAGCCATAAGGAGCCAGCATGGAATCGAACCGCGACAACCCCATCGAACGACAAGATCATCAGGACCATGTCCACCGCCACGACGGCGACGGCCATGTACACCAGCACCCGCTGCAGGGCGACTTCACCAGCCACCCGCCGCGTCCCGGCCGCGAGCAATTGAGCCATATCCAGGGCTGGGGCGTCGACCTCGACCGCAAGAACCGTCCCGGCGTGCCCATGGAGCGCACGCCGCCGCGCTTCATCAACCAGCACGAAGGCAAGCTGCCGCAGCAGCCGGAAAACGTCGAAGTGCTGGTGTCGTGCGAACGCTCCGGCATCACGCCGGTCTTCGGCACCGTGCAGCCGCCGCAGGGCGTGTCCGGCGCGCTGCGCCGCCTCGCCTTCAAGTGGAGCGAGAGCGACATGCGCCACTGGCTGCTGCTGTTGCTGGCCGACCGCGTCAACGTGGTCGAGGGCATCGGCGACGACCTGGCCAGCGGCAAGGTGCCGAACGTGCTGGGAGAAATGGGCATCAAGGCCGAGTGGCAGTACAACAAGGCCGGCCTGGCGAAAAAGGCACTGGTGGCCGGCGCCGTGGTCGGCACCGCGGTCTACCTGATGCGCCGGCGGGATCGGTGAACGCGTCCAACCGTGGCATGCTTTGCCGATGTGCCGGCGATGGATGACCGCGTGGGCGGCGTAGCCGTCCACCCTACCACGCCGCGAAAGTAATTCTTGCGCTTGAGCAAGTATCATTAACCGAGCTCGTCCACACTTCGGTAGTCACCCCTACCGAATGGAGACGAGATGAACAAGCGCACGATCCTGGCGTCGCTGGACGCCTGCTCCCCGCTGGCCCTGGCCGCTGCCCTGCTCGCGAGTCACGCCGCGGCCGCGGCGCAGGCCGCCGCACCCACGGCCAGGCCGGCGGCCATGAGCGCGCCGCAGGCCGCCACCCCGCAGACCCGCGCCGCGCTGGTGGCCCAGCTGGAGGCGCGTCGCATCGAACGCGGGCTGGATGCGCGCCACGGCTTCGCCGTGATTGCCCAGCATCCCGGCATGCAGGGCATGCAGGTGGCGCGCGTGGCGCATACATTCAAGGGCGTGCGCGTGTTCGGCTCGGAATCGGTGCTGGTGCTCGACGATAGCGGCCGCATCCGCTCGGAATCGGCTTCCGAACGCCGCCTCGGCCTCACGGCCGGCGCCGGCCAGGCGTTCGCGCCGGGCACGCCGCCGGCCCACGATTTCAGCGTGGCGCCGGCGCTCACTTCGCAGGCCGCGATCGAAGCGGCGTTGAAGGCGCTGGGCGCGTCGCCGTCGCCCGACGCCGGTACGCGCCACGTCACGCCGCCCAGCGCCGAACTGGTCATCTTCCCGGTGATGCGCAGCGAACGCCTGCAATCCGCGCTCGGCAAGCCCGAGCAGGAATTGAACGCGCTCGACGTGCGCGACGTCGTCGACCGCTACGAACTGGCCTGGCTGGTGCGCATCCGCATGCACCTGGATGGCAAGCCGGTGTACCGCGACACCGTGGTCAGCGCACGCGACGCCGCCATCCTGGACAGCTGGGACATGCTGCAGAGCGTGATCGGCATCGGCAAGAGCCAGTACAACGGCGAGGTGCCGATCAATACCACGCTGGTGGACGGCAAGTACAAGATGCTGGACGACAGCCGCGGCGCCGGCGGGACGTTCGGCGGCATGGCGATCACCAATGCCGACCACGGCACCAGCGCCGGCGCGGTGTACGTCAACGACACCAATACCTGGGGCGACGGCAAGCAATACAGCGCCGGCGGCCTGACCACCGACGCCAACGGCCAGACCGCGGCGGTGAATGCGATGTGGGGCCTGATGAACACCTACGACGCCTTGAAGAACGTGTTCGGCTGGCTATCGCTCGACGGCCACAACACGGCCACTTACATCGCCGCCCACGTCAACACCGCCTACGACAACGCCTACTACAGCGACACCTGCCGCTGCATGTTCATCGGCGACGGTTCCAGCTTCAACAGCCTGGGCTCGATCGACGTGATCGGCCACGAGATGGGCCATGGCGTGACGGCGTCTACGTCCAACCTGACCTATTCAGGCGAATCGGGCGGCCTCAACGAATCCTCGTCGGACATCAACGGCGAAGTCATCGAAGCCTATGCGCGCGCCGGCGGCAAGGGCGACGCCATCCCGGCCAGCGGCAACGACTGGGTGCTGGGCAAGGAAATCAGCAAGGACGGCACGCCGCTGCGCTGGATGATGAAGCCGAGCAAGGACGGCAGCAGCCCGGATGCCTGGAGCAGCACCCTGAAACGCCTGGACGTGCACTACAGCAGCGGCCCGAACAACCGCATGTTCTTTTTCCTGTCCCAGGGGTCGAGCAGCGACAAGGCTGGCGATACCTGGAGCAAGTACCTGGTCAAGACCCCGCTGGCGATGACCGGCATCGGCCTCGACAAGGCATTCCGCATCTGGTTCAAGGCCAACACCACCAAGTTCACCTCCAGCACCAACTACGCCGACGCGCGCGCCAAGATGATCGAATCGGCCGAGGAGCTGTATGGCAAGGGCAGCAGGGAAGCGATCGCGGTGCAGCGGGCGTATGCGGCGATCAATGTGGGGACGGATGTGGACGAATGAAGATGTCGGAGATACACGCACGGCAACCGGCGTCGTCCCCGCGCAGGCGCACTGTTGTCCAAGATAATCGTCATCTCTGCTTTAACCCATAGCTCGTCGTCCCCGCGAAGGCGGGGACCCATGCAGCATGTCCGAAGCCGGTACTTTTGCAGCATTCGGGATACGCTCCAAGGCGGCATGATCTACGCTTGCATCCCTGATCGACGCTGCAATCGATGCCGCTGACGCGGCGGCATCACCTGCTGCCCAGCAGCGGATACGGATTCACCGGCGTCCCTTTCCACCACAATTTCTCCGGCGTCAGCTCGAACACCGCGAAGTGCAGGTGCGGCGCCTTGGGATCGGCATTGCCGGTCGTGCCCACGTAGCCGATCGGGTCGCCGCGCTTGAGCATGGCGCCTTCCTTGACGCCGTCGGCATAGCGGTCCAGGTGCGCATAGTAATAGGCATACTTTTCGCTCGGATCGAACTGGTACAGCGTGATGCCGCCCGGCTTGCTGGTAAACAGCTTGGCCACCACGCCGTCGGCCGCCGCCACCACTTTCGTGCCCTTGGGCGCCATGATGTCGAGCGCTTCGTGGTGGCGTTCGTTGCCGCGCGGCTGGTCGAAGGTGTCGCGGATCTGGCCGGCGGCGATGCCTTCGACCGGCGTGCTCAGCGTGCCGGGCGGCAGCGCCGGCGGCGGCACCGCGCCGCCCGGCAACGCGGCCAGGTCGGCCACAGCCGGGCGCAGCGGCAGGTCGATGTCGGCCAGTTCCGTGAAGTCCGGGGCGATGTGCGGCGCCGGCGGCAGCTTGCCGGCGATGGCCGAGGCCGGGATCGGGGCATCCGGCGCCGGCGTCGCGGCGGCCGGCACCGACGCCATCGGGGCGGCGCCGGGCGCAGCGTCGTGCGGTACCTGGCGCAGGAAAGCGAACAGGCCGCCGGCGCCCACCAGCACGCCCGCCAGGAAGGTCAACAGCCATTTCATCGTGGTCTCCTTTGATCGTTGTAATGAGCGGTGTCAGTCGCGCAGCACGACTTCGGTGCCGGCCTGCACCAGCCCGCCGACCTCGGCGGCGCTCCAGTTGGTCAGGCGGATGCAGCCGTGCGATTCGCTCTTGCCGACCAGGCCCGGCACCGGGGTGCCGTGGATGCCGTAGTGCGGCTTGGACAAATCGATCCACACCACGCCGACCGGGTTATTGGGGCCGGCGGCGACGGTGGCGCGCTTGTCGCCCTGCTTGGCATCCCAGAACAGCTTGGGGTTGTAGTGGTAGGTCGGGTTGCGGTACACGCCCTGGATGGTCCAGTTGCCGATCGGGAGCGGATCGTGCACGCTGCCGGTCGAGGCCGGGTATTGCGCCAGCAGCCGGCCGTCCGCGTCGAGCAGGGTCAGCACGCGCGTGCTGTTCGACACCACCACGGTGGAGGCCGGCGGCAACGGCGGCGTGCCGACGACGTTCGGCACCACGATGCTCTCGCCCAGGCGGGCCAGGTCCTTGCCGGCGTTGAGCTTTTCGATCAGCGCGGGATTGGCGTGGAACTTTTCACCCAGGCCTTCGGCCGGGGTCGCGTAGCCGAGCTTGGGCAGCTTGGCCTTTTCCATCATGTCGCCCGGGATCGGCTGGAACGGCCCGGCGACGTCGCCGTGCGCGAGCGTGTAGCTGACCAGGGTCGGCGCGGCGTCGGCGTTCAGGGCAGTCCAGGTCGGACCGTCGAGCTTGCCGCTCGGCGCCAGCTTGTGGGCTTTCTGGAAGCCGGTCAGCGCCTGGCGCATGTTGGAGCCGTAGGCGCCGTCGATCTCGCCCGGCGAGAAATGGGCGCGGTCGAGCAGCACCTGGGCGCGCAGCATGCGCTCGAATTCGGCGGCGGCCCATTGCGACGATGGCGCCTGGCCTGCCATACCGGCGGCGGGCATGGATGCGGAGGCGGACACCGCCGGCACGTCCGGCTGCAGCGGCGCGGACGGCGACATCGGCGCGGACGACTGCGCCTGGCTGGGCGGCTGGGCAGTATCGGATGGCTCGACGGTATCGGCCGGCTGCATCGCGGCACCGGGCGGCGCCAGCTCCGGCGAGCGTGCCTGCGCCGAGCGCTCGACCACCGGCGGGGTCGCGCGGAGCGGCGTGGCCGGGGCGGTTCCCGACTGCGCCGGGTGCGCCGTGGAGCGGGATGGATTGGATACCGGCTGGGCGGAAGCGGAAAACGCGCCGCCGAGCAGGACGACGAGGAGGGGAGTGCGGAAGTTCTTCATGTGCTGCCTGCTGTCTTGCATGTCGAGGCTCCAGCCTAATGCTGCTCGAAAACATGGTCTGTGCGGAAACGAACCCATGGGCGGGACAGGGCCGCGGGTACAATCCGGGCCATGAGCACACCGATCATCACACTCCGGCCGTCCGGCTGGACCTTTGCGGCGCAGGACGGCGAGACGCTGCTGCGCGCGGCCGAGCGCGCCGGCATCGAACTGGCCAGCTCGTGCCGCAACGGCACCTGCCGCGCCTGCATCTGCCGCCTGGCGCCGGACAGCCGCGGCGCCGCCGTGCGCTACCTGGTCGACTGGCCGGGCCTGTCCGTCGACGAAAAGCGCGACGGCTACCTCCTGCCATGCGTCGCGGTCGCGGAGGAAGACGTCGCCATCGAGCAGCGCCTGGCGCGGCGCATGCCGGCCTGAGCGGCGCCGTTCCCCCGCGCTGCGGACGACGTCAGCGCGCGGCTGCCGGCGCCAGCGCCGCTTCGATCGCCTTCAGCACCAGCGGCCACGACGCCGAACCGGCGGCCACCTCGTCGTAGTGGCTGGCGCCGGGCAGGATCACGACCTCGGCGGCGTCGCCGGCGGCGCGCGCGCGCGCCGCGAACGCATGCGCCACGCGCGGCGGCGCGATGGTGTCCAGTTCGCCGGTCACCAGGATGGTGCGGCTGCCGTTGGGCAGCAGGTCGCCGGCATTGGTGTCGGAAAACACGTCAGGGCGCGCCGCGCTCGGCGTGCCGGCCAGTTGCGCGGTCTCGCGGCCACAGCTCGATGCGATCAACGCCGCTTCCCGGCGCAAGTCGGCCAGGCCGCCCAGGCTGACGACCTGGCGTACCGGCAGCGGGTGCGCCGTGTAGAGCGGGCTGGAGGCCGGGATGCGCGGGCGCGCCGCCAGCCACTGCACCAACTGGCCGCCGGCCGAGTGTCCGACCGCGGCCAGGCGCTCCAGGTCGAGCGGATAGGCCTTGGCCTTTGCCGCCAGCAGTTCGAGCGCGGCGTTCATGTCCTGGTAGGTGCCGGGATAGCCCCCGCCGGCTTCGTCGACGCGGCGGTACTCGACGTTCCAGACGGCGATGCCGCGCGCGGCCAGTGCGCCGGCCATGTTGCGCAGCTGGACGATGCCGCCGAATTCCCTGGTCCAGCAGCCGCCGTGCACCAGCACCGCCACCGGAAACGGCCCCTTGCCGGCCGGCAGGAACAGTTCCGCGTACTGCGACGGCGCGCTGCCATAGGCGAAGGTGGCGCTCGGTGCCGGGCCGTTCAGCGCCATGTAGTCGGCCAGTTTCATCGGAACGGCGGGCGCGCCGGCCTGTGCGGAGGCGGTGGCGGCAAGGCCGGCGAGCGCGGCGATGGCGGCGGCGGAGCGGAACGGGGCGGAGGGACGCGGCATGTCTGGAAACGTGAGCGGATGGTTGGCCAGGCGCCACTATAGCAAGCCGGCGCAGCGCATGGCAGAGCCGCGCGCACGATTGAAAGCCGGGTCGTTCCGTCCATGCTAGTCTGCGCCGGACGGCAACGGTTCGCGTGCCGACCTACCCGAGGAGGAACCATGATCGACATGCAGCAACCGGGTCCGGGCGCCCGCATCCACGCCCATTCGACGCCCGATCCCAGCAATCCGGAAGTGCCGCCGCCGCAGCCGAGCCCGGACCCTGACGACGTGCCGGCGCCGTCGCGCGCACCGGTGCAGGAACCGGACATGCCGACGCCGCCGGTGAAGGCGCAATAAGAAGCCCAACGCAATGAGAAAGGGCGGCGCGGACGGCAAAAGCCGCCGCGCCGCCCTGGTGATGCCCTGGTATCAGCCCTGCGCGGGCTTGTCGTCCTGCGATTGCTGCGGCTGACCGTCGCCGGACTTGCCGTCCGCCGGCAGCGGCGGGATTTCCTTGATCATCTGGTCGGTTTCGTGCTGCGCCGGCGAACGCTCGCCGCTGCCGATATCGGCTTCGTGCAGCATGCCGCTACCCTTGGCGGCCGGATCGTGCTTGGTATCGGAAGTTGTCATGGGGTGCTCCATTTCGTTGTCATGTTGACGTGATCCTAACAGCCGATACCGGGTACCGGCGCGCAATAGGCGCCGTGCAGGGCGCCCGCCGCGAAGCGATGCGTTGCGTGGCATGCACAATGCACCGCTTTGCCTTGCCGGGCGCTTGCCGGGGCACCTGTGCCGTCCGCAAACTTTTTATAATGGGTAAGGGGGCCTCGAAAAACCGTCGCGAGCGGCAGCAGTTTCAGCTGAGAAGCGCAGCCGTACAGGCGTACGGCGAGAATCGCAAGTTGAAAATGCAACGCGTAGTAGGTTTTTCGAGGTACCCGTAAGCGGCGCGTGCCGTTTTATGGAGGACATGATGAGCACCACCTTGCACAACAAGATCTACCTCGGCCGCAATAGCCTGCTGGATTCGCGCTCCATGCAGGCGGCGCTGGTGCTGAGCGCGCTGGCCGGCCTGGTGTGGGCCGCGCTGGCGATGCGTGCCCCGAAGTAGGTTGCCGCAGCGGCCCGCCACGGGTACCATGGCGGGTTTGCTTCCGTTGAAAGTGGTAATGAAGAACGAAAAACTCACGGGCGACGAATACGACGCGCTCGAATGGATCCGCGGCGGCGCCCGCAACGACCGGGTGAACGCCTGCGTGGGGCGCAACGCCAAGCGCCTGTCCGGATTGAAGATGGTGCAGTACGCCCGCAACGGCGGCCTGGCGCTGACCGACAAGGGAGAGGAAGTGCTGTTCCTGCGCCGCTGCGTGCTGGCGCTGCGCAACCTGGACGGCGACCCGGCGGCGGCGGTCGACGAGGACGTGGTGCAGTTCCTGAACCGCAAGTCGCACATCGCCGTGCGCAGCGAGGGCGGCTACGAGCTCACCGCGCGCGGACGCGAATCGCTGGCCGACATCCGCGCCCAGGAACCGCAGCGCTGAACGCGGCCTGCCGCGCCGGTGCGCGCGCTTTACCGCGCAGCCGTGCGCGGTGATGCCGGGCCGGCGCGTCCAGGCCGTACGTTGCTGTTCAAGCTATGCGGCGGCGGTGCGGATACACCAGCGTGCGCACGGCGATCTCGGCCGGCACGTTCATCGAGGCCAGGAACTCGGCGGCGCGCTGCAGGCCCAGCGTCGGGATCGAGGCCACCGCCTGGTTGACCAGGTCGCGCGTGCGCATGTCGGTGCGCTGCTGGCGCTGGCCCACGGTCGCGCTAGTGCCGTTCATCGTATCGTTCATCATTTTTTCCGTGTGTCTATTGCAAAAAAGGCAGACGTATTGTATGGGAACGATGCCGTTTAGGCCACCTCTAAATGCTCGGACCGGCGGGTCAGCCGCGGCGCGCCAGCGTGCGCCGCTGGCGCAGCAGTTGCTCGAAATCCGCGGCTGGCAGCGGGCGCGAAAAATAGTATCCCTGGATCTCGTCGCAGCCCTGGCGCCGCAGGTAGTCCAGCTGTTCCGCCGTCTCCACGCCTTCCGCGATCACCGACAGGCGCAGGTTGTGGGCCAGCGCGATGATCGAGGCGACGATGGCGGCGTCGTTGGCATCCTCGGTGATGTCGTTGACGAACGAGCGGTCGATCTTGAGCACGTCGATCGGGAAGCGCGACAGGTACGAGAGGCTCGAGTAACCGGTGCCGAAATCGTCGATCGACAGGTGGATGCCCAGCACCTTCATGCGGTGCAGCAGTTCCACCGCCGGCGTGATGTCGCTCATGAACAGGCTTTCGGTCAGCTCCAGTTCCAGGCAGGCCGGCTCCAGGCCGCTGTCTTCCAGCGCCGCCTCGATGCTCGGCAGCAGGTCGGCGGCGCCGAACTGGCGCGCCGACAGGTTCACCGCCACCCGCAGCTTGCCCAGGCCGGCTTCGTGCCAGGCCTTGGTCTGGGCGCAGGCGGTGCGCATCACCCAGGCGCCGATCGGCACGATCAGGCCGGTCTCCTCGGCCACGCCGACGAAGCGCACCGGCGGCACCATGCCCAGTTCCGGATGGCGCCATCGGATCAGCGCCTCCATGCCGACCACCTGGCCGGTACGCAAATCCACCTGCGGCTGGTAGTGCAGCACGAATTCATCGCGTTCCAGCGCATTGCGCAGCGCGCCCTCGATGCGCACGCGCTCCAGCGATTCCTCGTTCATGGCCGGCGTGTGGAACTGGAAGTTGTTGCGGCCCAGCTTCTTGGCGCGGTACATGGCGATGTCGGCGTGTTCGATCAGGCTGTCGGCCGGCAACGCGCCGTGCGCCGGATCGTTGCTCGCCGCATCGTCTCCCGGACGAGCGCCCGCCGGACGAGTGCCCGCATAGGCGGCCACGCCGATGCTGCAGGTGACGAAGAATTCGCTCGGTCCCAGCAGCATCGGCCGGGCCACCGCATCCATCAGGCGCTGCACCACGGCGGCGTCCAGCGGTTCCTGCTGGTGCTCGGACACGATCACCACGAATTCGTCGCCGGACAGGCGCGCCACGGTGTCGCTGTCGCGCAGCGCCGCGCGCAGGCGCGCCGCCACCGTCATCAGGAGCACGTCGCCGGCCTTGTGGCCCATGCTGTCGTTGACGTACTTGAAGCGGTCGAGGTCGATCAGCATGACCCATATGGCGCGCCCGCTGCGATCGGCCAGCGCCACCGCCTGCCCCAGGCGGTCCTGCAGCAGCGAACGGTTGGGCAGGCCGGTCAGCACGTCGTGCTGGGCCACGTGGTGGATGCGCTGCTCGGTGAGCTTGCGCGCCGTGATGTCGCTGCCGGTGCCGCGGTAGCCCTTGAAGCGAGCGCGCTCGTCGAACATCGGCTCGCCGCTGATGCAGAACCAGCGCTCGTCGCCGCCGTCGTCGATGGCGCGGCATTCCAGGTTGCGGAACGGCTGGTGCGCTTCGATCTGCGCGAGGTGCGCGCGGCCGCCGTGGCTGTCGGTCAGCTCGGGCAGCAGCACGTCCCACGGCGTCTTGCCGAGCAGGCGGCCGGTACTGAAGCCGGTCTTTTCGGTGAAGTCGCCGGTCACCTCGACGAAGCGCAGGTCCTGGTCCTGCTCCCAGTACCAGTCGGACGACATCGCCGCCAGCTGGCGGAAGCGCTGCTCGCTGTCCTGCAGCGCTTTTTCGGTCTGCTTGCGCGCCAGCACGTCGTCGATCAGGCGCTGGTTGGCCAGCTTCAGGTCGGCGGTGCGCTGCTGCACCAGTTCCTGCACCTTGCGCGTGCGCTGCCCGGCGGCCTGCACGAAGGCCGTGAGCAGCAGGCTCGACAGGATGCCGCCGCCCAGCAGCAGGAGCGAGCCCAGGTGTGTGGCGACGTAGGGGCGCGGCGCGGCCAGCGCTTCCACGGTCCAGGTCTGGCCGCCGACCGCGAAGCGGTGCAGCGAACGTCCGCTGAAGCCGCCCGCCAGCAGCGCCGGGGGCACGGCGGCGGCGCGGCCCTTGCCGCCGTCGTTGGCGTAGGCCAGGCTGGCCGGCACGGTCGCGGCGCCGGCATACAGGCGCAGCAGGATGCCGTTGTCGGCCTGCAGGCCGGCGTGCGCCAGTGCGGCGTGCGCCAGGCTGCGCACGCACACCACGGCGGCGGTGTCGCCGAGCGGGCGGCCGTCGGCGGCGCTCACCGGCATCACCACCTCGAAGCCGAGGCCGTCGACCGGATCCTGGCCCAGGCGCAGCAGGCCGGTGGCGGCGGCCTCGCCGCTGGCGCGGGCGCGCTCGATGGCGCGCGCGCTGGCGCCGCCGGGGGACGCGTTCAGGCCCAGCAGCGCGCCGTTGCCCTGCATTGGCTCCACGTAGTCGACCACGTCGTAGCGCGCACGGCGCGGCGCCGTGACCAGACGCCCGCCCTGCGATTCGACGATCCGCGTGCCCGGACGCAGCCGTCCCAGCTCGGCCTCGAAGCCGGCGCGCTCGTCGTCCGCCACCATGCGGCGGAAGGTGAGGGCCTGGATATACGGGTTGCGCTGCAGCAGCGGCGCGGTAAAGTCGTGGAATTGCGGCCGCGTCACCGGCTGCACGGTGGTGAACAGCTGGTGGGTGACGTTCAGCACCCCGACCGCTTCGTCCAGGCCGCGCCGCAGGGCGGCGGTGCGCACGCCGGCGGAGCGCTCGAACGCCAGCGCCTGGTTGTCGTATTCCAGGCGCGTGATGGCGCCGCACAACAGCGCGCTGATGCCGAGGCCGCCTGCCAGCGTGAGCAGCGCCGCCGGCGTCAGTGCCCGCCGCTTGCGGCGCGCCGCCTGCCGATTCGTGATGATTTTACTAAGCAACGGATGTGACGATCGCGTTCAGCGACCAGAAGCTTGCCCGTAGGCATAATCGATGGCCAGTGTGTCATACGATCGAAGCTTCCGGCAAATAAATTACCTGCTTGCACGCGTGGCGCCGTCGGAGTGTGGCGGGCTCAAAACAGAACGCCATGTCAGCCATGCAAGCAGCAGCCGGATGCCGAGCCGGTTCAGCCAGCCCAATCCCAGGCCGCGCCGCCGCGCCAGGCGCCGCTGCAGGCGCGCCGCCGGCGCGGCGTCGTCGCGCGCGCGCACGGCGAACACGATACGGTTGTTGCCGGCGACCTTGTCCAGCCAGCAGGTGCGTCCGCCGAATACCGCGTCCAGCGCCGCCAGCACGGCGTGGTAGCGCGTGTCGTAGGTGAACACGTTCGCCACCAGCACGCCGCCCTCGTGCAGCAGCGCGCGGCAGTCGCGGTAGAAGCCGGCGTTGGCGAGCGCGGCGGGCAGGCCGGCGCGGTCGAAGCCGTCCACCAGGATGACGTCGGCGGGTGCGATGTCCGCACAGGGGCGCCCGCTGCGCCTGCCGGCCGGCGCCAGGCAGGCGGCGGCGTCGCCGTGCACGATGCGCAGGCGCGCGTCGTCCTGCGGCACGCAGAACTGCTCGCGCAGGGCGATCACGTCGGCGCGCAGTTCGATGACGGTGATGCGGCAGCCGGGAAAGCGGCGGTAGCAGAACTTCACCAGCGAGCCGCCGCCAAGGCCGACCATCAGGATGTGGCGCGGGCGCGGCACGAACAGCGCGAAGCCCATCATCGCGCGCGTGTAGTCGAGCACCAGCGCGTCCGGGTCCGACAGCAGCATCTCGCTCTGGATGTCGCCCGGCGCGAATTCCAGCGTGCGGCGCCGGCCACGGGTGCGCACCAGCGGCGTGGCGGTGCAGGTGGAGGTCGGGTCGGGATGGCTGGCCATCACGCCAGTGTACAAGGGGAAAGGGCGCAAGGCAGGCAAAGCGGAAGCGTGCGCGGCGCATGGCGGCCGGAAGCGCCCGCCGGGGCCGCCGCCGGCTTGTTGGCGGCGCCGGGTTTCTGCTAAGCTGGCCGGCGCATCCTCAGCGGAGTTCACATGTCCCCACACCCTTCCGGCAGCAGCGTCATCCACCCGTCCGGCCGGCCGGCGCGCGCCCGCGCCGCCGGCCGCACCGGCTGAGGCGCGCATGGACTCGACCACGATGGTACTGGCGCTGGCGCTGGGCAACCTGGCCCTGTGCGCCGCGCTGTTCTTCTTCGAGCACGTGGATGGGCGTCCGGCGGCGCTGTCGGCGTGGGGCTGGGCGCGCCAGTACCAGGCGGCCGGCTGGATGCTGCTGGCGATCGGCGCCTCCGGCGCGATGCCCGAACAGCTGGCGCTGCCGGTGGCGTATGCGCTGGTGTTCGCCGGGGTCACCTGGGAAGCCGGCGCCTTGTGGGAGCGCGCCGGACGGCCGCGCTGGCGCCGCGTGGCCGCGCCGCTGCTCGGCCTGGCCATCGCCGCCTTCATCCTGTGCAACCTGGTCGATCCGATCGGCCTGCGCGCGCTGGCCGCCTCGCTGATCCTGGGCGCCGCCTACCTGGCCGGCGCCGCGGCCCTGGCGCGCGGCTGGCGCAGCGCCTCGATGCTGCAGCGCTTCCTGGCCGTGGCGGGTGCCGTGCTGGCGCTGGTGGTGGGCGCGCGCGGCGTGCTGGTGCTGGCGGCCCCGAGCGGCTGGGGCTGGATGAGCAACGACATGCTGCGCCAGCTGCACGGCGCCGCCCTGTACCTGTCGGCGTTGCTGGGCGCCTTCGGCTGGCTGCTGCTGGGGCGCGAACGCCTGCAGGGCGAACTGGCGCGCCTGGAGGTGGTCGATCCGGTCACCGACCTGCCCAACCGGCGCGGCTTCTTCCAGGCGCTGGCGCCGTGGATGGCGCTGGCGCGCCGCCCCGGCCAACCGACCGCGATCGTGCTGTTCGACCTGGACGGATTCAAGCGCATCAACGACAGCTACGGCCACCCGGCCGGCGACGCCGTGCTGGCGGCGCTGGCCGACGCCTGCAAGCGCCAGCTGCGCGACAGCGACCTGCTGGGGCGCCTGGTCGGCGTCGAGTTCGCGATCCTGCTGCCGCGCACCGGCGCCCAGGAAGCGCTGATGGTGGCCGAGCGCATGCGCGCCGCGGTCGAGGTGCAGGGCGTCAAGACCGAGCGCGCCCTGGTCAAGCTGACCGCCAGCTTCGGCGTCACCACGATCCGCCCGGAAGACAGCAACGTCACCCTGATGGCGCGCGCCGATGCGGCGCTGCGCGCGGCCAAGGCGGCCGGGCGCAACCGGGTCGAGCTGGCGCCGGCGGCGGCGCCGCTGACGCTGCACGAAGAGTGAGGCGGCGCCGCCCGGCACCGCACGCCAGGCGCGCGCCGGGGCAGGCGTCGCGGCCCTGGCCGCCGCAACCGGGGTCATCGGGCGGGGCGCCCCGAGCACGCTTTCGTGCGTGCGCAATGGCGCGATGACGGCCGTGGCGCCATGCTTCCTTCCCCCTCATGGCCGAATCGACTATATTATTTGGTTTGTTTGACGATGGAGTCGGAAATGGCGAGGACAACAGCGGCGGCCAAGGCCGCGCCGAAGGGCGGACGCGCATCAGCGGCGGCGGACGATGCCGTGGGCAAGGCGGTGGGCAGGGCGGGCAAGGCAGGCAGGGCGCCGGGGGCAGCGGCCAAGCCGGCGCCGGATGCAGCGGCGAAGTCGAAGCAGGGCGCGGCGGGCAAGCCTGGTACGAAGGCGGCGGGCGCCACCGGCAAGGCAGGCGGGGCGACGCTCGAACCGGTTGCCAGGGCCGGCGCCAAGCCGGCTGCCAAGACCAGCGCCAAGCCGGCTGCCAGGGCCAGCGCTCGGCAGGTCGCCAAACCGGCCGCCGTGGCAGGCGCCAAGCCCGCCGCCAAACCGGTCGCCGCGGCAGGCGCCAAGGCCGCCGCCAAGGCGCCGGCGAAGCCGGCTGCCGCAGCCGCTGCACTGGCGGCGCGCAAGCTGGTTGCGCCGGCCAAGGCAACGCGCGCGAAATCCGCTGCAGGCACGCAGGCCGGCGGCGCGGCCGCTCGGGTGGCGGCCGTACGCTCGCAACTGGTGCGCGACAGCTTCACCATGCCGGAACAGGAATATGCGGTGCTGGGCGCCGTCAGGCAAGCCTGCCTGCAGGCCGGCTTCGAAGTCAAGAAGAGCGAGCTGCTGCGCATCGGCGTGGCCTTGCTGGGCCAGCTCGACACGGCGGCGCTGCGCGCCATCCTGGCCAGCCTGCCCCAGCTCAAGACCGGACGCCCGCCCGGCGAATGACGCGCGCGGGGGCGATCAATGGTGCACGCGCCCCTCGGGCGGCGTGCGCGAAGCGGCCGTCAGTTCCTTCAGTTCGCGGATCGGGATATTCGATTTCTCGTGCATGCGCAGCAGGATGGTCGCGCCCACGTTCAGCTTGCGGTGGCGGATCTTGCTGATGATCGGCGGCTGCACTTCCAGCACGCGGCACAGCTCCGCATCGTTCTTCAGCTGCATGCGCTGGATCAGGGTGTCGAGCAGTTTATTCGGTACAAAGCTCGACGGTTCCAACTCCCGCGCCCGATGCATGGCATCGAGCAATTCCTGCTTTTTCTGACGTACGCTCATGAACTCCTCCGCAATGGATGAACATTCAGGACCGATCGACTGTCTTGGAGTAACGCCAACCGTCATATTCTGATGCTCTTAGCACGCGCTTTGCACGGGCTATGCGGGGCGGGTTTGTTGGAATACTACTACGAATTTGACAACATGCACGCACTGTTCATGACTAAAAACGCAAAACCTCGGTCTTTCTTCGTGGAACTTACGCTAATTTCAATCCGGAACGCGTGAGCAGCAGCACGCGGTCGGCCAGCGCCGCCGCCGCGTGCGAGTGGGTCACCATGATGGCGCCGGCGCCGCTTTCCTTGATCTCGGCGCGCAGCAGGTGCAGCACGCCGTCGGCGGTTTCCGGGTCGAGGTTGCCGGTCGGCTCGTCCGCCAGCAGCAGGGCGGGACGGTGCACCAGCGCGCGCGCGATCGCCACCCGCTGCAATTCGCCGCCCGACAGCTGGCGCGGAAAGTCGGCGCCGCGTCCCGCCAGTCCGACCGCCTCCAGCATGTGCGCCGCGCGCGCCGGGTCGGGCGCGCCGTTCAGCAGCAGCGGCAGCGCCACGTTCTGCAGCAGACTCAGGTGCGGCAGCACGTGGAAGGCCTGGAAGATGAAGCCCATGCGGGTGCGCCGCAGGCGCGTGGCGGCATCGTCGTCGAGGCCGGACATCGGCATGCCGTCCACCAGCACCTGGCCGCTGTCGGGCGCGTCGAGGCCGGCGATCAGGTTCAGCAGGGTCGACTTGCCGACGCCCGATTCGCCCATCACGGCGACGAATTCGCCCGGCTGGAAGCGGTGCGACAGCTTGGCCAGCACGTTGCGGCCGCCGTAGGATTTGCCGAGGTTGACGAGTTCGAGCATGAAGTCGGTAGGAAAAGGGAACCGCCACTGTATCACGATGCCGGTTTTCAGCTGTCTGGAGGGAAGCTGAACACGCTTGCCAAGGGTGGCGAGCCCTGTAGCGCAAATCGCGTATTATGGCTGAAACGGCAACACCTTCAATCGAGGATTTTCATGCTGAACCAACTTTCGCCGGACGCGCCCGTCCAGGACGCCGGGCTGCACCAGGCCGCCGAGCTCGATGCCAGCCTGCGCGCGCACGAAGCCTTCATCTCGCCCAAGTTTCTGTACGACCCCCTCGGCTCCAAGCTGTTCGAGGCGATCTGCGAACTGCCCGAATACTATCCGACCCGCACCGAGGCGGCGATCTTCGAGGCCCACGGCGGCGAGATCGCGCGCGTCGCCGGCAGCGGCGCCACGCTGATCGACCTGGGCGCCGGCAACTGCGCCAAGGCGGCCAGGCTGTTCCCGCTGCTGCAGCCGGCGCAGTACGTGCCGGTCGACATCTCGGCCGAGTTCCTGCGCGGCGCGGTGGAACGCCTGCGCGACTGCCACTCGCACATCCAGATGACCCCGGTCGGCATGGATTTTTCCAGATCGCTCGACCTGCCCGACAGCGTGCGCGCCGAACGGCGCCTGTTCTTCTATCCCGGTTCCTCGATCGGCAACTTCACCCCGGACGAGGCGCGCGAGTTCCTGCAGCGCGTGCGCGCCGCCTGCGGCCAGGACGGCGGCCTCCTGATCGGCATCGACCTGGCCAAGGATGCCAAGGTGCTGAACGCGGCCTACGACGATGCGCTCGGCGTCACCGCCGCCTTCAACCTGAACGTGCTGCGCCACGTGAACCGCCTGCTGGGCGCCGACTTCGATGTCTGCCACTGGCGCCACCAGGGCTTCTACAACGAACAGGCCGGCCGCATCGAGATGCACCTGGAGGCGCGCTCGGCGCAGCAGGTAACCTGGCGCGGCGGCAGCCGCCTGTTCCAGGCCGGCGAATGGATCCACACCGAGAACAGCTACAAATACAGTCCGAGCGAAGCGGTCGGGCTGCTGGAGCAGTCGGGCTTCGCCGCCACCAAGGTCTGGAGCGACCCGCACAACTGGTTCGCCGTGATCCACGCGCGCGCCGTGTCCCACTGAGCAGAGAACGAGCGGAGCCGCCATGGGAGCCCCCGAACACCGTCCAACCCTCCAGTTCGACCACGTGCGCCAGCGCTCGGTGCACCTGGCCGAACCGCTGTCGCCGGAGGACTGTTGTGCCCAGTCGATGCCCGACGCCAGCCCGGTCAAGTGGCACCTGGCGCACACCACCTGGTTCTTCGAGACCTTCATCCTGGAGCCGCGCGGGGCCGGCTTCCGGCCTTTCCACCCGGCCTTCCGGGTGCTGTTCAACTCGTACTACAACGGCGTCGGCGCCAAGCACCCGCGCCCGCAGCGCGGCCTCCTCACGCGGCCCGGCCTGGACCAGGTGCTGGCCTACCGGCGCGATGTCGATGCGCGCATGGTGCGCCTGCTGGCGCAGTCGCCGCACGACCGCGAGCTGGCGGCGCTGGTGGAACTCGGCCTGCAGCACGAGCAGCAGCACCAGGAACTGATCCTCACCGACCTCAAGCACCTGCTGTCGCATAACCCCCTGTACCCGGCTTACCTCGATTCGCCGCTGGCGGGCGCTGGCCCGGCCGAGCCGCTGGCCTGGATCGCGTTCGACGGCGGCCTGGCCGAGATCGGCCATGGCGGGCACGGCTTCGCCTTCGACAACGAGCTGCCGCGCCACCGCCAGTACCTGGCGCCGTTCGCGCTGGCCTCGCGCCTGGTGAGCAACGGCGACTACCTGGAATTCGTCGAGGCCGGCGGCTACCGCGATCCGTCGCTGTGGCTGTCCGAAGGCTGGGACCTGGTGGCGCGCGGCACACTGCGCCATCCGCTGTACTGGGTCGAAGGAGAAGCGGGAGAAGACTGGCGCGAGTTCACGCTGCACGGCCTGCAGCCGCTCGACCCGGGCCGGCCCGCCACCCACCTGTCGCTGTACGAGGCCGATGCCTATGCGCGCTGGCGCGGTGCGCGCCTGCCCACCGAGGCCGAATGGGAATTCGCGGCGCGCGACGTCGCCATCGCCTGCGGCGACCTGCATCCGCGTGCCGCCGGCAGCGCCGGCCTGGCGCAGATGTTCGGCGAGTGCTGGCAATGGACCAGCAGCAGCTATGCGCCGTACCCAGGCTTCGCGCCGGCCGCCGGTGCGCTCGGCGAATACAACGGCAAGTTCATGATCAACCAGTACGTGCTGCGCGGCTCCTCGTGCGCCACGCCGCACGGCCATGCGCGCGCCAGCTACCGCAACTTCTTCCCGGCCGGCGCACGCTGGCAATTCACCGGGATCAGGCTGGCCCGATGAGCAAGGTGCAAGGCGAAGGACTGCGGCTGCTGAACCGGCGCGTGAACGCCTGGATATTGTCGCACCCGCTCGAGTTCGCGCTGACGGCCGTGAAAGGCTTCCGCGCCAACCAGGGACTGCTGCTGGCCGGCGCGGTAGCGTATTACGCGCTGCTGTCGATCGTGCCGTTCCTGATGCTGGTGGTGGTGGTGCTGTCGCATTTCATCGACCAGCAGGAACTGCTCACCACGCTGCGCCGCTACCTGGAGCTGATCGTACCCGGCCAGTCCAAGCCGCTGGTGGCCGAGGTGGCGCACTTCCTCGACACGCGCGACCTGATCACCTGGGTGCTGGCCGGCACCATGCTGTTCTTCAGTTCGCTCGCCTTCACGGTGCTGGAAAACGCCATGAGCGTGATCTTCGTGCACCGCGTGGCGATCCGCCGGCGCCATTTCCTGATTTCTGCGCTGCTGCCGTACTGCTACATCCTGGCGCTGGGCGTGGGCGTGATGATCGTGACCCTGGTGGCCGGCACCCTGCAGGTGATCGGTTCCGAATACGTCGACCTGTTCGGCTACCGCTGGTCGCTGCACGGCGTCTCGGGCGCGCTCTTGTACCTGCTCGGGCTGGCCGGCGAAATCCTGGTAGTGACCTCGATCTACATGGTGATGCCGGTCGGGAACCTGCGCCTGCCGCAGGCGCTGCTGGGCGGCGTCACCGCGGCGCTGCTGTGGGAAATCGCGCGCCACGTGCTGGTGTGGTACTTCACCACCCTGTCGCAGGTGAACGTGGTGTACGGCTCGATGACCACCGCCATCGTGGTCATGTTCAGCCTGGAAATCGCCGCCACGCTGCTGCTGTTCGGCGCCCAGGTGATCGCCGAGTACGAGCGCGTCGGCGAGAACAAGGTGGGGCAGGAGCCGGCGCCGCTGCGCACCGGTCCCTGAACGCGCAGGACGCGCCGCGCGTCAGGCCGGTTGCCGCAGCCCCGCGCTGCCCTGCAGGGCCAGCGGCATGGCCCTGGCCCAGCGGTTGGCCGACAGGGAGAAGGTCAGCGCACGCACCTGGTGGTACCAGCCGGCCGGCACGTACAGCATCTCGCCGGGTTCGACGATGCATTCGGTCACGTGCGCCTGGCGCGCCAGCGGAAAGCGCGCGAAGTCCGGCGCTTCCGGATCGAACGGCGAGCCGAACAGGATGGCGTTGGCCTCGCGCACGTACAGGAATGCGTCGTGGTGCGGCGGCGCCAGCATGATGCGCTTGCGGCCCCAGACCTGGGCGAACAGGTTGTCGTCGTAGTCGCAATGCAGCGGCGTCACCGTGCCGGTCGGGCCGAGCCAGAAGCGCGGCGGCCCCATCTTGTCGAACCAGGCCGGCCAGTGGCACATGCCGTTCAGCTCGCGCAATTCCAGGTTGCCGACGTAGGGCGGCGGATGGCCGGCGGCGCCGGGATCGCTGCCGCCGTTGCCTGTCACGAGGTCGAGGTACTCTCCCAGCAGCAGGTCGCGCATGGGCCGGTCCGGCGCGAACGCGGTGTCGATGTAGTCGCCCACGCGCGCCCGCACCGGCACCTGGCCGAAGCGTTCGCGCAACGCCTGCGGGCCGAGCGCGCGCAGCGGCCAGCGCGGCACCACGCCGGTCACCAGGAACGGCAAACCGGCAGCGGCCTGCGCACGGAAGGCGGCGGCGTCGGGACGGTGCAGGCGCGGCACGGAAGCCAGCGGCGGCAGTGTACGCGCGGCCTGGCGGAGGGCGTCGCGCATGGCCTGCATCGAGACCACGCCGCGCACCTGCGCATCGCGCCGTTCGCGCGCCAGGCGCGCGGCGGCGGCATCGCCGTCGCGCGTCGAGCGCGGTTGCGGCGGCAGGCTGCGCGCAGGGGTGGCGCCCGCTGGAGCGCCGGTTGCCGGAGCGCCGGCCGCCGCATCGTCGCCAGCCGGATGGTCGACCCTCGGGTCGCCGGCCGTCGATCCCGCGCCGCGCGGGTCTTGCCCGTGCATCACGCTCAAGCGGCGCGCGCCACCGGCGCCTGGGCACCCTGCGCCAGCTGGCGGTTCACCGCCGACAGCACCGCCTTGAACGACGCCGTCAGGATGTTGCTGTCGATGGCGGCGCCGAACAGGGTCGGGCCGTTGCCCAGGCGCAGCTCGACGTAGCAGGCGGCGCGTGCGTCGGCGCCGGAACCGATCGCGTGCTCGTGGTAATCCATCAGGCGGATGTCCAGGCCGAGTGCGTTGACGAAGGCGTCGATCGGGCCGTTGCCGTGGCCCTGGTGGGTCTTCGGCACGTGCCGTTCCTGCAGCGACACTTCGATCTGCACGCGCTGCTCGCCTTCGCTGTCCTCGGTCATGCGGTGCGCCGTGTAGCGGTAGGCGGCATCGTCCTGCTCGAAGTATTCCTTGGCGAACAGGGCGTGGATGTCGGCCGCGGCCACTTCGCGTCCGCTGGCGTCGGCATGGCGCTGCACGACGCGCGAGAATTCGATCTGCAGGCGGCGCGGCAATTCCAGGCCATACTCCTGTTCCAGCAGGTAGGCCATGCCGCCCTTGCCGGACTGGCTGTTGACGCGGATGACGGCGTCGTAGCTGCGGCCCAGGTCGGCGGGGTCGATCGGCAGGTAGGGCACTTCCCACAGTGCGTCCGCCTGCTGCTTGGCGAAGCCCTTCTTGATCGCGTCCTGGTGCGAGCCGGAAAAGGCCGTGAACACCAGGTCGCCCACGTACGGATGGCGCGGGTGCACCGGGATCTGGTTGCACTCCTCGACCAACTGGCGGATGCTGTCGATGTCGGAAAAATCCAGGCCCGGATGCACGCCCTGCGTGTACAAATTCAGCGCCAGCGTCACCAGGTCGACGTTACCGGTGCGCTCGCCGTTGCCGAATAAACAGCCCTCGACGCGGTCGGCGCCGGCCATCACCGCCAGTTCGGCGGCGGCCACCGCGGTGCCGCGGTCGTTGTGCGGGTGCACGCTGATGACCAGGCTGTCGCGGTCGTTCAGGTTGCGGCACATCCATTCGATCTGGTCGGCATACACGTTCGGCGTCGCCGCTTCCACGGTGGACGGCAGGTTGACGATCATCTTGTTGGCCGGGGTCGGCTGCCACACGGCGCCGACGGCGTCGACGATGCGCTTGGAGAATTCCAGTTCGGTGGTCGAGAACGATTCCGGCGAGTATTCCAGGCCCCACTCGGTGTCCGGGTGCTGCGCCACCAGTTCCTTGATCAATTGCGTGCCCTTCACCGCGATCTGCACGATCTGGTCTT
This sequence comes from Massilia forsythiae, assembly GCF_012849555.1. Taxonomy (NCBI): domain Bacteria; kingdom Pseudomonadati; phylum Pseudomonadota; class Betaproteobacteria; order Burkholderiales; family Oxalobacteraceae; genus Massilia; species Massilia forsythiae. The sequence goes on along the minus strand of NZ_CP051685.1, from coordinate 6,039,518 downwards.
CGTCCATGCCGAACACCACGCGGCGGAACACCGGCGCCACCGAGTTGTACACGTGCACGATGGCGCGCCTGGCGCCGATGCAGCTGTCCACGGTCCGGCGGATCAGCTCGTCGCGCGCCTGGGTCAGCACGATGATGGTGACGTCGTCCGGAATCCGCTTTTCCTCGACCAGCATGCGCACGAAGTCGAAGTCGGTCTGCGACGCGGACGGGAAGCCGACCTCGATCTCCTTGATGCCCACCTGCACCAGCTTTTCGAAGAAGCGCAGCTTCTTGTCCAGGCTCATCGGCTCGATCAGCGCCTGGTTGCCGTCGCGCAGGTCGGTGCTCATCCAGATCGGCGGATGGGTGATGGTCCGGCTCGGCCACTGGCGCTCGGCCAGCGGAACGGCGGGGAAGGGACGGTACTTGGCGGCGGGATTGATCAACATGGCGGCTCCTTAGGTTTGTATGCAGGGGTCAGAGCCCGGTTTTACCGAAAGGGCTCCGACCCCGGTGTTAAATCGGCATGTCGATGACGTCGTGTCCGCTTCGAAGAAACGGAGACGCGACAACGTCATCGGACGCGGCGCACGATGCGGCAAAAGAAGAAAACGAGGTGGAAGCGGTGCTGGCAAACATCTGTGCAACTTTCCTGTGGCTACGAAATCCGGCGCGGGGCCGGGCAGGGTACGGCGCGGTTCAGGCGCGTAGTAGCAGCGTTGCCGGTGCTAGGGCGCCGGCAAGCGATAGGAAGGTCGACAGAGGCAGGGGATAGAACATTTCTTCACTCTAAGTGAATTTTGTTTGGCGTGTCAAGTTTTTAATACTGTCGAGTTCGGTCCGAGCGACAGCGCCATGCCGAGTAGTTTCCTGTTGGCAGCGTTGCGGTTCATCAATTTCATCAGAAAGCTGCGATGGCACAGTACCGCTTACACGCTTGCGCCGCGCCAAGCGGATGTAAGAAAAATCTGATTGGGAGATGTCATGAGCCAGACTTTGTTCCTCGGTTTTCCCGTTCCCGTCGTGGTCGCGTTCGCGGCGCTGGTGCTGGTGCTGGCCGCGCTGGGGTACGTGGTGGCGTCCCTGCGCAAGCCGGTGAGGATACGCCCGCCGGCCAGCAAGCAGTGGGAGGCGCTGGGACAGGACACGTTGGCCATGGACGAACCGGACGAGCAGGACGCGCAGCCGGCGTCGCCTCCGGCCCGCCCGAGGCGTGCGGCGCAGACCGAAGCCGAAGCCGAAGCGCAGTCTCACTAGGCGCCGGCACCGTGCGCGGCGTGCGTTCGCAAGCGGTCCGACCCCGCCCGCCGATCAGGTGGCGAACCCCGGCGTTTTTCGCTATCGTGATCCGAATCTGTTTTCTCAGGAGGGAAATATGACGGCACTCAAAGGTCTGGATACCGCCATGGAACTGACGCGCCACGCCCAGGCGCTCAGGCAGCAAGGCTACGATTTCGTGCTGCGCTACTACAGCCACAACGGCGCCAAGAACCTGTGTCTGGGCGAAGCGCGTGCGCTGGCGCAGGCCGGGCTGCGCATCGGCGTGGTGTGGGAAAGCGCGGGCACCCACGCCAGCTTCTTCAGCCGCGCCCAGGGCCTGTCCGACGGTGCCGCCGCCTTCCAGATGGCGCACGAAAAGATCGGCCAGCCGTTCGGCTCGGCGATCTACTTCGCGGTCGACTACGATCCGACCCAGGCCGATATCGACGGCCCGATCAGCAATTATTTTACCGGCGTGCGCGCCGCGCTGTACGTGGCGACCCAGGGCCAGCCCTCGTACCGGGTCGGCGTGTACGGGTCCGGCCTGTGCTGCGGCGCCCTGGTCGAGCGCGAGGTGGCGAGCCTGAGCTGGCTGTCGCAGTCGACCGGCTTCGCCGGCTCGAAGCAGTATGCCGATCAGATGAAATACGACCTGATCCAGACGATGCCGACCCGCATCGGCGGCGACTGCGGCATCGAGTTGTCGATCGATCCGGACGCTACCCGGCCGGATTGCGATGCCGGGCTGTTCACGGTCTGAGCCATGCGGGCGGCAGTCCGGCGCCGGCCCGCCGTTGACCATGGCGGACGGGCCGGCTTACCATGCCTCTTTATACGGGAGGAATGGTTTGGACGTCAGCCTGCAGGAAATCACCGAAGACAACTTCGAAGACTTCATGGACATGGAATTGCCGGAGCACCAGCGCGACCTGCTGGCCAGCAATGCCTATTCGATCGCGCAGTCGCGCTTCTATCCGGACTACATCGCGCGCGGCATCGTGTGCGACGGCCAGCCGGCCGGTTTCCTGCTGTATGATCGCTGCGCCGGCGGCGTCGCCGGCGACTATGCCATCTATCGCTTCATGGTCGACCATGCGCGCCAGGGGCGCGGCATCGGCCGCCGCGCCATGGCCGCACTGCTGGCGGAACTGCGCCAGCGGCCCGGCCTGTGCCGCATCACCATCTGCTACCACACCCACAACGAGCGCGCACGGGCGTTCTATGCCGGCTTCGGCTTCGTCGAGACCGGCATCGACGAACGCGGCGAGATGGTGGCCGAACTCGGCGCAGCTCAGCCCGGCGCGGCCGCCTGAGCCGTTATTACGCGACCGTCACGCGCGCCGCGCCGGCTTCCATGCGCCCGATCACGGCGGCGTGTTCGAAGCCTTCGCGCGCGAACAGTGCCAGCACGTCGTCCACGCTGCCCGGATCGCACGAAACCAGCAGGCCGCCCGAGGTCTGCGGATCGCTCAACAGCACGCGCCGGGTATCGTCGATGCTGCTGCCGAGCTCGACCTGGCTGCCGTAGGCATCCCAGTTGCGGCCCGAGGCACCGGTGAAATAGCCGTCGCGCGCCAGCTGCTCGACGCCCGGCAGCAGCGGGATGCGGTCCATTTCCAGGCGCGCCGTCAGGTTCGCGCCGCGCGCCAGTTCCAGCAGGTGGCCGAGCAGGCCGAAGCCGGTGACGTCGGTCAGTGCATGCACGCCGTCCAGCTGCGCCAGCGCCTTGCCCGGTTTGTTCAGCTTGGTGGTGTTGGCGATCATGGCGGCGTAGCCGTCGGCATCCAGGCGGTCCTTCTTGAGCGCGGCCGACAGCACGCCGACGCCGAGCGGCTTGCCCAAAATGAGCACGTCGCCGGCGCGGGCATCGGCATTGCGTTTCACCTTCGACGGATGCACCAGGCCCATCACCACCAGGCCGTAGATCGGCTCGACCGAGTCGATCGTGTGGCCGCCGGCGATCGGGATGCCGGCTTCGGCACAGATCGATTCGCCGCCCTGGATGATCTTGCCGATGGTGTCCAGCGGCAGCTTGTTGACCGGCATGCCGACCAGCGCCAGCGCCATGATCGGCGTGCCGCCCATGGCGTACACGTCGGAGATGGCGTTGGTGGCGGCGATGCGGCCGAAGTCGAACGGGTCGTCGACGATCGGCATGAAGAAGTCGGTGGTGGCGATCAGCGCCTGCTCGTCGTTGAGCTTGTAGACGGCGGCGTCGTCGGCGGTCTCGATGCCGACCATGAGTTCCTTCGGCACCGGGAAGCCGCTCGACTTTTGCAGGATCTCGGCCAGCACGCCGGGCGCGATCTTGCAGCCGCAGCCGCCGCCGTGCGAGAACGAAGTCAGTTTGAGGGGTTGTTCGGCTTGGCCGGAGGGAGTGCTCATGTCGGTTCCTGTGATGAAGATGCGCCGCCGTGCGGCAAGGTCAAAAGATTATCCACTAACTCCAGCAGGCGCGCTCGCTCGGCGGCGGGCCGGAACAGCCCGGCGCGCGCCGCGCACTGGCGCCGCAGGCGCGCGTGGAAGGCCGGGTCCTGCGCGCTGCGCTCGATCAAGCCTGCCAGCGCGGCCGCATTGCCCGCCGGGAACAGGCCGGCGTAGTCGTCGCCCAGCATGCCGCGGTTGCCGCCGACGTCCGACGCCAGCACCGGCACGCCGCTGGTCACGGCCTCGATGATGACGTTGGCGCCGCCTTCCATGCGCGAGGCGATCGCCATCGCATGGCAGCGCCGCAGCAGACGCCGCGTGGCCGTGTGGGGCAGGGCGCCCAGCCAGCGGTAGCGCGGCGCGGCTTCCTGCGCGGCGCGCGCGGCGTGCGCCAGCGCCGGGTCCAGCGCCGCGCCCACGTGCAGCAGGCGCACGCCGGGCAGCGTCACCAGCGCGGCGGCGCGCATGTAGGCGAGCGGATCCTTTTCCGGGCGCAGGTGGCCGATCATGACGATGTCGCACGGCGTGTCGCACGGCGCGCCGCGGTGCTGCGCGCGCGCGCGCAGGCGCGGCGCCGACTGGTAGATCACCTGCGCCTTCGCCGCCGCGCCGCCGGGCAGCGGCGCCAGCTGGCGCAGGCCGTCCGGCTGCAGCACCACCAGCGCGTCGGCCAGCGCCAGCGAGTCGCGTGCCCGGTCGTCCTCGAACACGTCGCGGTACAGGTCGGTCCCGGTCAGCACCAGCAGCGCCGGCCGCCGCGGGAACGCCGCCTTGAACGCGGCCAGCGCCGGCGCCGAGCGGCGCGCGTGCAATGCCACCAGCAGGTCGGGCGCGCCGCCGCCGTCCGCTGCCTGCCAATCGCGCGCGATGGCGACGCGGTAGTCGTCGCGCAGGAAGCGTTGCCAGCGGCTGGCGGTCTGCCAGTTGCCGTTGTTTTCGCGCGCGGAGGCGGGGCTGACGATGAGGATGTGCGGGCGTGGCATCGAGGGTGGGATGGATGGTGAAGGGGGAATCGCGTGATTCGCCGTAGAATACCGGCATGACAGAAGAAAACGCACCTTTCCGCCTGGCCGGACCGCGCGAACTGGGCGCCGGCATGCGCGCCGCGCGGCATTATACGCTGGCGCTGTTCGACGCACTGGCCGCGGCCGGCTACGACGCGCCCGAGCGCGTGCCGCGCCTGCCGATCGTCAATCCGCCGCTGTGGGAACTGGGCCATGTGGCCTGGTTCGGCGAGTGGTTCGTGCTGCGCGAAGCCAGCGGCAGCCATCCGGGCGAGGCGCTCGGCAATTCGCTGCTGGCGCGCGGCGACGACTGGTTCGATTCGAACACGGTGCCGCACCGGGCGCGCTGGACGCTCGACCTGCCGGCGCCGGGCGCATTGAAGACCTATTGCCGCGAGGTGCAGGACCGCATGCTCGACCGCCTGGCGCGCGAGCAGGACCTGGACGACGCGCTGTATCCGTACCGCCTGGCGCTGGCGCACGAGGACATGCACGGCGAAGCCTCGCTGTATACGCTGCAGACCCTGGGCGCGGCGCCGCCGGCGGCGCTGGCGCCGATCGGTCAGGACCTGCTGCCGGCGGCCGTCACGCCGGCACAATCCGGCGACGGCACGGACGCCGCGGCCGGCGACATCGCCTTCGATGGCGGCGTCTTCCTGCTCGGCGGCGACCAGGCGCGCGGCTTCGTGTTCGACAACGAGCGCCGGGCGGCGCCGTGCCGGGTGGCGCCGTTCGCGATCGCCGCCGACCTGGTGTCCAACGCCGACTATCTCGAATTCATGCGCTGCGGCGGTTACCAGAACGCGCGCTACTGGAGCGAGGCCGGCCGCGCCTGGCTGATGGGACAGGAGCGCTCGGCGCCGCGCTACTGGCGCCGCGACGGCGACGGCGGCGGCTGGCACGAACTGCGCTTCGGCCGCCGCAGTGCGCTCGACCCGGCCGAGCCGGTGCGCCACGTGAGCCTGCACGAAGCCGAGGCCTATTGCAGCTGGGCCGGACGGCGCCTGCCGCTGGAAACCGAATGGGAATACGCGGCCGCCGCGGGCCGCCCGGAATTCCGCTGGGGCCGGCTGTGGGAGTGGAGCGCGTCGCCCTTCCTGCCGTACGAAGGCTTCGGCGCCGACCGCTACCGCGAGTATTCGCAGCCCTGGTTCGGCACGCGCCAGGTGCTGCGCGGCGCCTCGTTCGCGACGCCGGCGCGCCTGCGCTCGCCGCGTTTCCGCAATTTCTTCACGCCCGGGCGCGACGACATCTTCAGCGGCTTCCGTACCTGCGCGCCCTGATCGGTGGGCACCGCGCCGCACGCTGCGTGGCAGGAACAAAAGAAAAAGGCTGCCGACGGCAGCCTTTGTTCTTGTCAGGGCGCGGCGACCGGATGTCGCCGTCACGGCCGGGCAGGAGAGCGCCCGGCCACCCGGTCAGCGATCGCCGAAGCTGCGGCGGGCGCCGTCGGCCGAACGCGGTTGGGCGCTGCCGCCGCTGCGGTAGCCTTCACGGCGCTGGCCGTCGCGCGGTGCGCCGGCGCCTTCGCGGCGCTGGCCGCCATCGCGGAAGCCGCCGCCATCGCGCGGGGCGCCCTGGCGGAAACCGCCTTCGCGGGGCGCGGCATCGCGCTGGCCGTCGCGGAAACCGCCGCCTTCACGGGCGCCGCTGCCGCTGCCCGGCTTGTGGAAGCTGCGCTGGCCCGGCTTGCCGGCGCTGCGGCCGTCGCCCGGTTTCCAGCCCGGACGGGCGCCGGTGCGTGCCGGCGCGGCGCGCTTCGGCTCGAAGCCTTCGACCACGTCGACCGGGATGGTCTGCTTGGTGAAGCGCTCGATGCGGCGTACGTTCATGTTCTCGGCGTGGTTGACCAGCGAGATCGCCACGCCGTTGCGGCCGGCGCGGCCGGTACGGCCGATGCGGTGCACGTAGTCTTCCGGGAACTTCGGCAGGTCGTAGTTCACCACGTGGGTGATGTTCGGCACGTCGATGCCGCGCGCGGCGACGTCGGTCGCCACCAGCACGCGCAGCTGGCCGCGGCGCAGGCCGTCCAGGGTGCGGTTGCGGGCGCCCTGGTGCATGTCGCCATGCAGCGCGGCGGCGGCGAAGCCGGCGATGTTCAGGCGGTCGGCGATGGTGTCGGCGTCACGCTTGGTGGCGGTGAACACCACGGCCTGGTCCAGGGTTTCGTCGCGCAGCAGGTGGTCCAGCAGGCGGTTCTTGTGCGACAGGTCGTCGACGAAGTGCACGCGCTGGGCGATGTTCTCGTGGCGGTTGCTGGCGCTGGCGATCTGGATCACTTGCGGATCCTTGGTGATGCGGCGCGCCATGTTGCCGACCACGCCGTCCAGCGTGGCCGAGAACAGCATGGTCTGGCGGCTGTCCGGGGTGGCGGCGACGATCTTCTCGATGTCCTCGATGAAGCCCATGTCGAGCATGCGGTCGGCTTCGTCCAGTACCAGGATTTCCAGCTGCGAGAAGTCGATCTTGCCCGATTCCATGTGGTCGATCAGGCGGCCCGGCGTGGCCACCAGGATTTCCGGGTTCTTGGCCAGCAGCTGCATCTGTTTCGGGTACGGCATGCCGCCCAGGATCGACACGGCGCGGATGCGGCGCATGTGCGCGGTGTACTGCTCGGTGGCGGTCGTCACCTGCAGGGCCAGTTCGCGGGTCGGGGTCAGCACCAGCATCTTCGGCTGGGCCGCCTTGAAACGCACGCGCTCGCCACGGGCGCGCGCCGCCTGCGCTTCCTGCGCCGGGGTGCGGCCGGCCGCAGCCGGCTCGGCGTTGGCGAACTTGTTCAGCGCCGGCAGCATGAATGCGGCGGTCTTGCCGGAACCGGTCTGCGAGGACACCAGCAAGTCGCGGCCGGCGATGCCGGCCGGCACCGCTTGCGCCTGCACCGGGGTCGGGTTTTCATAGCCTGCGTCGGCGACTGCCTTGACGATGGACGCGTGTAAGCCTAATGCTTCAAAACTCATTATCTGATTTACTTTCGGAATAACTTGTGGGCGTTCACGCGATCTGCGGAACGCAAAATAGCAACGCGAGCCAACAATACGAAATGACTCAAAAACGAAAGAGATTTCGGCACAAAAGCTTTGCGCCGGGACGGTGCCTGTTTCGGCACGCAGGGCGGGAGGGCTTTATGAAGGGGCATCCAACGAGATGCCGCCTGGGCTTGCGTAGCTGCTGTTTTTACTGCTGTGTTCTTGCCGCTGGCCGCTTGCGCATTATCGCTCGCGGCTGCCTGACTGCATCCGGTACGGTGCGTCATGCTGCAAAATCAATCCGCTGAATCCGCTGTCTCGAACAACGATTTGCCAGTGCATTTTGCAGCGCACAAACGACATCATACCGCAATTTCGTCGAATTTGCACGGACTCTGCAAAAAGTGCCGGCAGCCCGGCAGCATGATGCGGCCGGGCTAGATGAAACGGGATGCGGCCCGTCGGATCAGCGATGCTTGCGTCCGTTGCTGCTGGCGCTGGGCTTGCCGACGCGCGACACACGGCTCTTCAGCTCGGCCATGGCATTCGCGGCGGTGGCCTTGATGCGCTGGGCGCCGGTCAGCTTCTGGGTACCGCCCTTGTGCTTGGCGTCGCCGCGGTCGGCCTCGAACGCCAGTTGCGCGTTCTCGATGATGTTTTCGGCGATGTCGCTGGTGCTGCCGCTGGCCTTCGGCACCAGGATGGTCGAGCCGGCCTTCAGGCGCATCTGCGGCGGGATGTTGTTGGCCTGGCGGATCACTTCCGGGGTGGTGCCGAACTTCGACGCCAGCGACGCCAGGCTTTCGCGCGCCGAGGTGATCTTGTGCGTGGTCCAGGTCGACAGCGCATGGCCCCATTGCGCCAGGTTCAGGTGGAACTTCTCGGCGTTTTCCTTGGGTAGCAGGATCTTGGTCGACTCGCCGGTGATGACCGGCTTCTTGAACTGCGGATTGAGCGCCTTGAATTCGTCGATCGACATCTCGGCCAGCTGCGCCGCCACGGCCAGGTCGATGTCCGAGGTCTTGTCGACGGTGATGAAATACGGCTGGTTGTCGATCGCCGGCAGCGTCATGCCGTACTGGGCCGGGTTGGCGATGATGTTCTTGACGGCCTGCAGCTTCGGCACGTAGTTGCGGGTTTCTGCCGGCATCAGTTCGGCCAGGCTTTCGAAATCGGTGGGCTTGCCCAGCGAACGGTTCTTCTGGATTGCCTTCTGGACGTTGCCTTCGCCCCAGTTATAGGCCGCCAGCGCCAGCTGCCAGTCGCCGAACATGGTGTACAGGCGCTGCAGGTAGGTCAGGGCGGCGTCGGTCGAGGCCAGCACGCCGCGGCGCTCGTCCTTGAACATGTTCTGCTGCAGGTTGAAATCCTTGCCGGTGCCCGGCACGAACTGCCAGATGCCGGCCGCGTTCGCGTTCGACAGCGCTTGCGGATTGAAACCCGATTCGATCACCGGCAGCAGCGCCAGCTCGGTCGGCATGCCGCGCTTTTCCAGCTCCTGCACCACGTGGTACAGGTACAGCGAGGCGCGGCCGGAGGTGCGCACCAGGTTGTCGGAACGGCTGGCGAACCACTGGGTATGCTTGGCCACCAGCGGGGTGTCGAGGTCGGGAATCGCATAGCCGCTGCGGATGCGGCCCCACAGGTCCGGGTCCTTGTAGTCGTCGGCCTTGGCCGGCGCCAGGGCGGAGGGCAGGGCAGTCCTGGCGAGCGTGGCGCTGCCGCCTTGCGAGGAAGCGGTTGCGGCGCTGTCGGCGGCGTGGCCCAGGGCGGGAATCAGCAGGGCTGGGGCCAGGGCGGCGATGGCAAGGGCTTTGGTCGTGCGGGTCGTTTCGTACATGGCTTTCCAGTGTTGCGTCCAGGAACGTCAGAACTGACGAGTGAAAGCGGAGTTTAAGGACCAGTTCGCAAGTCAGTCAAGAATTAAGTCGGTGCGGTTACAAAAAACTTTGTCTACTACTTTTGATAACACCTTGTTTCAATTGAATGATCGAGATGGGAGTATAGGGTTCGTCAGAGTGGTCTTTGCCTTGGAAAGTTTGTGTTTGGAAGCCATACACTGGGGTGTATCAATGATTTCGTAAGCTAAATTGCATTGGTGCCAAATGTTTTAGTTGGTATTTTTATATTCGCAGGATTTGCCCGCGGCGGGTAATACCAGTGCATGACGCGGCGTTTCCCACGCTACCCGCATGCCCGGTCCGACCTATGAGGTGTGGCAAAGTGCGCGTACAATGCCGTCTTTGCACCACGCAATTTGTCATTTTTGAAAGCATGTCCATGAGTGTTGCCAACCTCAATGCCGACGACGACGAGATCGTCGCCGCTACCCGGCGCTGGCTCGAACGCGCCGTCATCGGCCTGAACCTGTGCCCGTTCGCCAAAGCCGTGTATGTCAAGGAACAGGTCCGCTACGTCGTCTCGCCGGCGCGCACGCCGGAAGAACTGCTGGAAACCCTGATGAACGAGCTGCAGGAACTGGCCGACACCGATGCCGACAAGGTCGACACCACACTATTGATCCATCCGTTCGTATTGAACGATTTCCTGGATTTCAATGAATTCCTGGACGTGGTCGACGCCGCGGTCGAAGACATGCAGCTCGATGGCGAATTGCAGGTCGCAAATTTCCATCCGGATTACCAGTTCGCCGATACCGATCCCAACGACATCTCGAACTACACCAACCGCGCCCCGTATCCGATCCTGCAATTACTGCGCGAGGACAGTATCGACCGCGCCGTGGAAGCGATTCCCGACGCCGCCGACATCTTCGACAAGAACATCGACACCATGGAAGCGCTCGGTCATGAAGGCTGGGACAAGCTCGATGTCGGCCCCGCCCGCTGAACGCGACTGCGGCGAGGGGCCGGCCTGCCCGGTCGACGCGCTGCCCAAGCGCCCGGACACGCCCTGCGTGGCGGTGTGCTCGACCACCTTCGACGACGTCTGCCGCGGCTGCGGCCGCACCGTGATCGAGGTGGCGCACTGGGTGTCGATGAGCGCCGAGCAGAAGGAAGGCGTGTGGCTGCGCATCCTGGCGCAGGGTTACCCGCGCCGGAATACCTGATCCGTCAAACAGGATAGCCGGTTCAGACGTTGCCGATGAAGTCGCGCTTGCCGATGTCGACGCCGTTGTGGCGCAGGATGTCGTACGCGGTGGTGGCGTGGAAATAGAACTGCGGCAGGGCATAGTGCAGCAGGTAGGGCAGGCCGGCGAACTGGCGCTGGTTGGCGCCCGTTCCGACCGTCACCTCGCGCGCGGCGCCGCCGTCGATCGCTTCGCGCTCCACGCTGTCGAGGAAGGCCAGGGTCCTTGCCAGGCGCGCCTGCAGGCCGGCGAAGTCGCGCTCGACGTCGTCGTAGCGCGGCACCTCGATGCCGGCCAGGCGCGCCGCCGCGCCCTTGGCGAAATCGGTGGCCAGCTGGACCTGGCGCAGCAGCGGGAACATGTCCGGGAACAGGCGCGCCTGCAGCAGGGCGTCGTGGTCGATCTTCTTCAGGTCGGCGTGGGACTCGGCTTTCTCCAGGATCGCGGCCAGGCTGCCCAGGATCTGGCGGAACACCGGCACCGAGGCGGCGTACATCGACATCGTCATGATTTTGATCTCCAAAGGTGTCTATCATAGCAAGCCCGGCGTGCGCCCGCCCGGCGCCGCGGGACGGGCGTGCGAACCGTGCATGCGGCATGAAGCCGGCCATGCGGCGCGTATCCGGCGGTTATCATTGCGCACGATAGTATTAGTAAGTGACGCAAGGAAATATTACGGGCATAATCAATTTCGTCGTATTCGCCCGCCATCGTCCACTGCGCCGCCGCTCGCCCATTCTCGCTCATGTCCACCACGGTTTCTCCGTTACGCGCCCTCCGGCGCGCCCTGTCCACGCGCCGTGCCGGGTTGCCGGGCCGCTCCCTGTCGCGCGCCCTGCTGCTGATGGCGATCGGCGGCCTGGTGGTGCCGGCGGCGATCGGCGGTTATCTGCTGATCGGCGTCCAGGAACGCCAGGCCGCCCGGGACGGATTGGACGACATCCTGCAGCGCGATGCCGACATGCTGGCGCTCGGCATGCAGGAGCCGCTGTGGAACGCCGATGCCGAGGCGGCGCGCCTGCTGGTAGATTCGGTGATGCGCGATCCGGCGGTGGTGCGCGTGCAGGTGCGCACCCGCGACGGCGTCGACCTGGTCGAGCGGAGCGCGCCGCAGGCGCCGGCCGGCCGCGTGCTGCAGGCCGAGCGCGACGTGACGGCGCACGACGCGCCGGTCGGCCAGGTGCTGGTCGAGATCGACGACAGCCGCAGCCAGCATGAATTGCGCGCCCGGCGCTGGCGCTATGCGGTGGTGCTGGCGGGCCAGCTGGCGGTGTCGCTGCTGCTGATCGCGCTGGTGCTGCGGCGCCGGCTGCTGGCGCCGCTGGGCACGCTGACGCGCTTTTCCGACAAGCTGGCGCAGGCCGACTTCGCCACGCCGCTGGCCTTGCGCGCCGACGACGAACTGGGCCGGCTGGGCGTGCAGATGGAGCGCATGCGGGTCGCCATCCGCGCCCTGTTCGAGGACGTCGAGCGGCGCGAGGAACGTTTCCGCACCATCGTCGCGCAGGTGCCGGGCGCGGTGTTCCGGGCGCGCCCCGGCGTCACGATCGACTTCGTCAGCGAGGCGATCGAGGACATCACCGGCTACCCGGCGCACAAGTTCATCGGCGCCAGCACCGACCGCTGGTCCGACATCACCGTGCCCGAGGACCGCCGCATGCAGCGCCGCCTGATCAAGCAGGCCCTGCTGGACGGCCTGCCGTACCAGATCGAATACCGCATCCGCGACGCCGGCGGCGTCGAGCGCTGGGTGCTGGAGAGCGGCCAGCCGGTCGGCTTCGGGGGCGAGGCCGCCTTCTGGGTCGACGGCATCATCTCGGACGTCAGCGAGCGCAAGCGCAACGAAATGCGCATCGAGGCGCTGCTGGCGCAGCAGAGCGCGATGCTGGACAACGTCATGTTCGGCATCCTGCACGTGCATCAGCGCCGCGTGGTGTCGACCAACCGCCACTTCGACGCCATGTTCGGCTATGCGGAAGGCGAACTGGCCGGCGATTCGATCGCCGTGCTGTTTCCCAGCATCGCCGATTTCGAGCGCGGCTGCGCCGCCAGCGTGCCGCTGCTGGCGGCGGGCAAGGACTATACCGACGAACTGCAGTGCCGGCGCCGCGACGGCAGCCTGTTCTGGTGCCGCGTGAGCGGCCGCCGCATCGACCCGGCGTCCGCCGCTGCCGGCAGCATCTGGGTGTATGCCGACGTCACCCAGCAGCGCCAGGCCGAGGAAAAACTGCGCCTGGCTGCCACGGTGCTCGAGCATATCGCCGACGGCGTGATGGTGCTCGACGCCCGCGGCGCGGTCGTCGCCGTCAACCGCGCCTTTACCCGCATCACCGGGCATGCCGAGGCCGAGGTGGTGGGCACGCGCCCGGCGCGCATCGTCGGCGGCGCGCAAGGCGTCGACGATGCCCCGTGGCGCGCCGTGGCCGGCACCGACTTCTGGCGCGGCGAGCTCTGGAACACGCGCAGCAACGGCGAGCGCTACCTCGAGAAACTGACGCTGTCGGCGGTGCGCGACGCGCACGACGCGGTCAGCCATTACGTGTGCGTGTTCTCGGACGTCACCGCGGCCAGGGAGGCGCAGGACAAGCTCGACCACCTGGCGCACCACGATCCGCTCACCGGCCTGCCGAACCGGCTGTTCTTCCACGACAGCCTGGAACGCGCGATGCGCCGGGCCGAGCGCGACGGCACCCAGCTGGCGGTGCTGTTCATCGACCTGGACCGCTTCAAGAACGTCAACGACACCCTCGGCCACGAGGCCGGCGACCGCCTGCTCGAACAGGTGGCCGCAGCGCTGGCCGGCTGCCTGCGCGCCGGCGACGTGCTGGCACGCCTGGGCGGCGACGAATTCATCGTGCTGGTCGAGGACGTCGACGGCGAACGCGGCGCGCGCCAGGTGGCGGACATGCTGATGCAGCTGTTCGAGCGTCCGCTGCAGGTGGGCAGCCACGAACTGTTCGTCAGCGGCAGCGTCGGCATCAGCCTGTTCCCGCAGGATGCCGGCGATCTCGACATGCTGATCCGGAATGCCGACGTGGCGATGTACCAGGCCAAGGCCAGGGGGCGCAACGGCTACCGTCTGTATGCGCCGTCGATGGCGGGCGAGGGCGTCGAGCGCCTGCGCCTGGAGGCGCTGCTGCGGCGCGCCATCGAGCAGCACGAGATCTGGCTGGCCTACCAGCCGCAGGTGGACATCGAGAGCGGGCGCCTGACCGGGGTCGAGGCGCTGGTGCGCTGGAACAGCGCCGAGCTGGGCCAGGTGCCGCCGGCGCGCTTCATCCCGCTGGCCGAGGAAACCGGCTTCATCGACCAGCTCGGCGCCTGGGTGCTGAACGAAGCCTGCCGCCAGATGGTGCGCTGGGAGCGCGCCGGCCTGCGCGTGCCGAAGATGGCGGTCAACCTGTCGGGGCGCCAGTTCGACCGCGGCGGCGTGGCGCCGCTGGTCGGCCGGGCGCTGGCCGAGACCGGACTGGCGCCGCAGCGCCTGCAGCTGGAAATGACCGAATCGGTGATCATGAACACCGGTGACGCGCTGCAGTACATCAACGACCTGCACGGGCTCGGGGTGCAACTGGCGATCGACGATTTCGGCACCGGCTATTCCTCGCTGGCCTACCTGCAGCAATTGCCGGTGCAGACCCTGAAGATCGACCGCAGCTTCATCAAGGACCTGGCGGCCGACGGCGCCAGCCAGAACGCGATCGCCATCGCCATCATCCAGCTCGGCAAGAGCATGGACTTGTCGGTGATCGCCGAGGGCGTCGAAACCGAGGAACAGGCCGCCTTCCTGCTGCGCCACGGCTGCCGGCGCGCCCAGGGTTACCTGTACGGCAAGCCGGTGGCGGCGGCGCAGCTGCTGGCGCAATGGGGCGTCGGGGCGCGGCGCGGCAAGGGCGGCGCCGCACCGGCGCAGCCGGCAGTGGACGCGCCGGTCCGGCAGGACGGCTGAGGCCGCAGCGGACGGCGTTGCGGCGGCGCCTGCCGCGTCAGGCGGCGTCGGCCAGCAGGGTGCGCAGGTTGCACTCGCGCTGCCAGCCGCGCCGCTCGGCGCTGGAAGCGGCCAGGCGCGCCAGTTCGGCGGCGTCGGCGCCGGCCTGGGACTGGATCAGGCGCTCGGCCACGTGCGCGTCCGGCAGCGTGGTGCCGAAAAAGGCGACGGTGTCGCCGCGCTGCAGCAGCAGGGTCGGGAAATTGTCGACGTCGAGCTCGCCGACCACGGCGGCCTGGTCTTCGATGTCGATCCAGACGAAGGTCTTGTCCGGATGGCGCGCGGCCAGGGCGTCGAAGGCGGCGCGCCAGGACGAGCAGGTGCCGCACCAGGCGGCGCACAGGCAGGCGACGATCCAGCCGCCTTCGCCGAGGACGGCGGCGACCCGGTCGCGGTTGTCGGACTCGAGGGTGAGGGAATGCATGGACGGGATTCTACAATGGCGCCGGCATTCCTTCAGGGATTTCGCTCGGGTTAAAATACGGCATGGCTATCATCCTCGCAATCGAAACTTCCTCCGAACTCGCCTCGTGCGCGCTGTTCGACAGCGCCGCCGGCAACCAGGCCAGCGCGCGCGAAAGCGCCGGCGTGCGCACCCATTCCCAATCCGTGCTGCCGATGGTGCAGGAACTGTTGCGCGAGGCCGGGATCGCGCTGGCCGACTGCGACGCGATCGCCTTCGGCGCCGGCCCCGGCTCCTTCACCGGCGTGCGCACCGCCTGTGGCGTGGCCCAGGGCCTGGCCTTCGGCGCCGGCCTGCCGGTGCTGCCGCTGGTCACGCTGGAAGCGATGGCCGAGGCCTGCCGCGCGCGCAGCGGCGCCGACCACGTGCTGGCGGTGCTGGACGCGCGCATGAACGAAGTCTATTGGGCGCAATACCGCCATGTCGGCGGCGCCTGGGAAGCCGTGAGCGCGCCGGCCCTGTGCGCCCCGCAGGCGGTGGCGCCGCTGGCGCTGCCCGAGGGCGCCGCGCTGGCCGCCTGCGGCAACGGTTTTACGGCCTATCCGGATGCATTCGCCGGCCAGGCCTTCGCCGCGGGCGCCCTGGCCGACATCCTGCCGCATGCGCGCGCGCTGGCGCTGCTGGGCGCGCGCGCACTGGCGGACGGCCGGGCAATGCCGGCCGATGCGGCGCAGCCGATCTACCTGCGCAACAAGGTAGCGTACACCAGCGCCGAGCGCCAGGCCCTGAATGCGGCGGCGCCGGGAGCGGGCGCCCGATGATGGACCGGTTCGCACGGGACGGGGTGTCCGGCGCGGCCGCGCCGGCCGGGCTGCAGGCGCAGAGCCTGGCGCTGCGCCCGATGGTGGCGGGCGACGTCGATGCCGTCCACGCGCTCGAATGCAGCGTGTTTCCGCATCCGTGGAGCCGCGCCAATTTCGTGGATTCGCTGTCCAGCGGCTACGACGCCTGGGTGCTGTGCGCGGACGATGGCGACGCGCAAGCCGATGGCGCAGGGGGCGCGCTGGCCGGGTATTTCCTGTTGATGTATGCGCTCGACGAAGCCCACCTGCTGGACGTGGCGCTGGCCGCCGCGCGCCAGGGCGCCGGCCTGGGGCGCTGGCTGCTGGACCGCATCGCGGCGCGCGCCCGCGCGCGCGGCATGGCATCGATCCTGCTCGAAGTGCGCCCGTCCAACGAACGCGCACTGCAGGTCTACCTGCGCTACGGCTACGCCGAGATCGGCCGGCGCAAGGGGTATTATCCGGCGCACGACGGCAAGCGCGAGGATGCGATCGTGATGAGGTACCCGCTATGAACGGATTTGTCGAGCGCGACGCCATCTTCCTGGCCGAGATGGGCCTGGGGCCGCTGTGGCGGCTGCGTGCGGCGCCGGCAGCGGCTGCCGGTGCGCAGGCGGGCGATGCCGGCGGCGATGACGTCGCCGTTTCCGAAGCGGCGTTCGCCGTGGCGCCGGCGCCTTCGCAGGGCGCAGCGCATCCGCCGTCGGGCGCCGGTGCCGAAGCCCGTGCTGCGGCGCAGCCGGCGCCGCCCGCGCCGCAGCAGGCGGCGGATGCCGTCCGTCCGCCGCCCGTTTCGCCGCCTGTGCTGCAGCAGGCGGCGCCGCAGGGGCGCACGCAGCAGGAGCCGCCGGCCGCGCCGCGTCCCGCCGCAGCGCAGACCGCGCAGCCGCTGCCGCCGGCGCCGACCGGGCCGCGTCCGCTGCAGCCGGTGGCGCAGGCGGTATCCGCGCTGGCGCCGGAGGCATCGGCCTGGGACGACGGCCCCGCCGCGCCGGACGCCACGCCCGAACAGATCGCGGCCATGGACTGGGACCAGCTGAACCTGGCGATCGCCACCTGCCGCCGCTGCAGCGCCTGCCGCGACGGCCGGGCGCCGGTGCCGGGCACGGGCGCCCGGACGGCGCGCTGGCTGGTCGCCGCCGGCGCCAGCACCGCCGCCGACGAAAAGGCGCGATTGCCGCTGGCGGGCGACCCCGGCAAGCTGCTCGACAACATGCTGGCCGCGGTCGGCATGGGGCGCGAGCGCGACGTCTATGTCACCAACCTGATCAAGTGCCGGCCCTTGACCGCCGCCGGCGCCGAGCGCGCGCCCTCGGCGACCGAAGCCGCCGCCTGCCGCCTCTACCTGGAGCGCGAGGCGGCGTTGACCGGTGCCGCCACCGTGCTGACCCTGGGCCAGATCGCCGCCAACACGCTGCTCGGCCGGCCGCTCGCGGAACCGCTGGCGGGGGCGCGCGGCGCCGTGCACGCGGTGCCGCTGAACGCCGCCGAACTGGCGCTGGTGGCGACCCTGCATCCGGGCGAGCTACTGCGGCGCGGCGCCGACAAGGCGCAGGCCTGGGCCGACCTGTGCCGGGCGCGCGCGGCGCAGCCCGGCCAGGCGGACGGCGGGTGACACCGCCGGCCGACAATTACCAGGCCGCATTCGAGCGGCGCTGGGGCCACCTGCGCCGCGAGCGGGTGCGCGCGCTGGCCTGGCTGCTGGATGCGCCCGACCTGCTCGACGTCCACGATCCGCACTGGCAGGGCCGCATCGCCACGCTGGGGCCGGTGACGCCCGCCACCGCCGCCTGGCTGGCCGAGCTCGACCGCGATCCGGCACGGCTGGACGCGGCGCTCGGCACGCGCCCGATGACGCGCCTCGGCCTGTACGCGGAAAAGCTGATGGCCTTCTATTTCGCCGAGCAGGGCCGGCTGGTGCTGCACGGCCTGCAGGTGCGCGCCGCGCGCAACGACACCGTCGGCGAATTCGATTTCCTGCTGGACGACGGCGCCGGCGGGCTCGAGCACATCGAATTCGCCACCAAGTTCTACCTGCTGCAGGATGGCGTCCACGGCGGCGCCGGCGGCAGCCTGGCGGCCGGCTTCGACAGCTTCGTCGGCCCCAACCTGGCCGACAGCCTGGGCCGCAAGATGCGCAAGGTGTTCGAGCGCCAGCTGGCGCTGGGCGACCATCCGGCCGCGCGCGCGGTGCTGCCGCGCCCGGTGACCGCGGCGCGCGCGCTGGTCAAGGGCTGGCTGTTCTATCCGGCCGGCACGTACATGGACATGAAAGGCATTTCGGCGCTGCATTGCCGCGGCTTCTGGTGCGCGGCCGGCGAGATCGGCCGCCTGGAAGCCGAGCGCTTCCTGGTCCTGCCGCGCCTGCAATGGCTGGCGCCGTTCCGCGCCGCTTCCGCGGCGTGGATGCTGGACCGAGCCCAGCTGGCGGCCGAATTGGCGGACCACTTCGCCGCCTCGGGGACACCGTTGCTGGTGGCGCTGGTGCGCGAGGAACCCGGCAGCATCGTCGAGATCGACCGCGGCTTCATCGTCCCCGACGACTGGCACACCCGCGCCGGCGCACGCCTGCATCCCTGATCGTGGATAGCAATTCGGGGTCAGAGCAATTCGGGGTCAGAGCACAATCCAGCATTGTGCTCTGACCCCGAATTGGAAGTCAGTGCTTGTGCTCGCCGATCAGCCCCAGCGAGTCGTGCTGGCGCTGGTTGGCCGTGTGGCGGCGCTTGATCAGGTACATGATGCCGGCCAGCGACAGCCCGAACAGCACGATGATGATGTTCAGGTCGAGCTTCAGCGTGATCATGATGGCGTACAGCGCCAGCATCGACAGGATCGACAGGTTTTCGTTGAAGTTCTGCACCGCGATCGAGTGGCCGGCGCTCATCAGGACGTGGCCGCGGTGCTGCAGCAGGGCGTTCATCGGCACCACGAAGAAGCCGGACAGCAGGCCGATGATCATCAACAGCGGCACCGCCACGTACAGCGAATGCACCATGGTCATGCTGGTGACCACCAGGCCCATGATGATGCCGAGCGGGATCACGCTCAGCGACTTGCGCAGCGGAATGACCTTGGCCGCCAGCGCGGCGCCGACCGCCACGCCGATCGCCACCACGCCGATCAGGCTGGTCGCCTTGTCGAGCGGCATATCCAGCGAGCGTTCCGCCCAGTTGATGACCACGAACTGCAGGGTGGCGCTGGCGCCCCAGAACAGCGTGGTCACGGCCAGCGAGATCTGGCCCAGCTTGTCCTTCCACAGCGTCGACGAGCACTCGGCGAAGTCGGCGATCAGCCTGGCAGGATTGCGTTCCTGGTGTTCGTAGCGGGCGCCGGTGTCCGGGATGCGCAGGTTGAAGCCGGCCGCCAGCGCGTACACGCCGATCAGCACCGCCAGCGAGGCGCGCGTCGGGCTGTTGATCGGTGTGTCGATGAAGGGAAAGTCGAGACTTGCCAGCCAGGCGCCGCCATGGGTGCCGACCAGCAGGCCGCCCATCACGGTGCCGAAGATGATCGACATCACGGTCAGGCCCTCGATCCAGCCGTTGGCGGCCACCAGCTTTTCCGGCGGCAGCAGTTCGGTCAGGATGCCGTACTTGGCGGGAGAATACACGGCGGCGCCGAAGCCGACCACCGCGCAGGCGATCAGGGGGTGCACGCCGACGAAGATCAGGCTGCAGCCGGCCACCTTGATCAGGTTGGCGATGAACATGACCCGGCCCTTGGGCATCGAGTCGGCGAACGCGCCCACGAACGCGGCCAGCACGACGTAGAACAGCGCGAAAGACAGTTTCAACAGCGGAGTCAGCTCCGCCGGTGCGTTCATTGCCGTCAGCAGGCCGATCGCGACAAAGATGAGCGCGTTATCGGCCAGCGACGAGAAGAACTGCGCCGCCATGATGGTATAAAAACCGCGATTCATTGAGACGTTCTAAAAACTAGTGTGGGTTGCTTTATACCATGAAAGGTCGCGCCACCAAAATAATCGACAATACGCCATTTCAATGGCAGCGTTAAAATAGACCGTTCGTTCGATCCCTCTTTGTTTGCTGTCATCCGACCCCATCTGCCGTCCATGCCCCGTCCTCTCCACGCCACCATCCACCTCGACGCCATGCAGCGCAACCTGGTCCGTGCCCGCACGTTTGCGCCGGCGGCCAGGATCTGGGCGGTGGTCAAGGCGAATGCCTATGGCCATGGCCTGGAGCGCGGCATGCGCGGCTTCGTGCAGGCCGACGGCCTGGCGCTGATCGAGACCGAGAACGCGCTGCGCCTGCGCGAACTGGGCTGGGTCAAGCCGATCTTGCTGCTGGAAGGAATCTTCGACGCGTCCGACGTGCCGCTGCTGGCCGAGTACAACATCAACAGCACCGTGCACTGCCTGGAGCAAATCAAGATGCTCGAATATACCCAGCTGTACCGGCCGATCGACGTGCAACTGAAGATGAACACCGGCATGAACCGTCTCGGTTTCCGTCCCGACGAATTCCGCACCGCCTACGCGCGCCTGCGCGCGATCCGCGGCATCCGCCACATCACGCTGATGACGCACTTCGCCAATGCCGACGAGCTGGAGCATCCGCGCCTGTCGATCGGCGAACAGGTGCGCCGCTTCCGCCAGGGCGCCGACGGCTTGCCGGGCGAGCGCAGCCTGTCGAATTCGGGCGGCGTGCTGCACCAGGCCGCGCTGTTCGGCGACGAGGCGGGCGAGCTGCACAACGACTGGGTGCGCCCCGGCATCATGCTGTATGGCGGCACGCCCGGCGCACGCCCGGCCGCCGACTTCGGCCTGCTGCCGACCATGACCCTGAAATCCGAGATCATCGGCATCCAGGAACTCGAGGCCGGCGACAGCGTCGGCTACGGCAGCCGCTTCCAGGCGCCCGGGCCGATGACGGTGGGCGTGGTGGCCTGCGGCTATGCCGACGGTTATCCGCGCCATGCCGGGCACGGCACGCCGGTGCTGGTCGACGGCGTGCGCACCAGCCTGGTCGGGCGCGTCTCGATGGACATGATGACGGTCGACCTGTCGCCGGTGCCGAACGCGCGCGTGGGCAGCAAGGTCACACTCTGGGGCGACGGTTTGCCGATCGACGAGGTGGCGCAGGCCGCCGGCACCATCGGCTACGAGTTGATGTGTGCGCTGGCCCCGCGCGTGCGCGTGGCCGAAGGGCGCGTCGACAGCGACTGAGACGGGCCTTCCGTCCGGCGCCGGCCGCGATCGCTGCCCGACCGCGGCCGCTCCCGTATACATTAGTTACCCAACACTGGATTCCACACCGACATGGCTAAACCACGTACCAGTTTCGTTTGCAGCGAGTGCGGCGCCGTCGCCAGCCGCTGGAGCGGGCAATGTCCAGACTGCAAGGCCTGGAACACCATGACCGAACAGGTCGAGACCGCGGGCCTGAACCGCATGTCGCAGACCCAGCATCATAAAAGCCTGGCGCAGACCGCGCCCGTGCTGTCGCTCAAGGACATCGAGGCGATCGACGTGCCGCGCTTCGGCACCGGCATCGAGGAATTCGACCGCGTGCTGGGCGGCGGCCTGGTCTCCGGCGGCGTGGTGTTGATCGGCGGCGATCCCGGCATCGGCAAGTCGACCCTGCTGCTGCAGGCGCTGTCGAGCCTGGCGGCCACGCGCAATACGCTGTACGTGTCGGGCGAGGAGTCCGGCGCCCAGATCGCGCTGCGCGCGCGCCGCCTGCAGGTGGAAGCGAAGGACCTCAAGCTGCAGGCCGAGATCCAGCTGGAAAAGATCCTCGGCACGCTGGCGGACCTGAAGCCGGACGTGGCGGTGATCGACTCGATCCAGACCCTGTACTCGGACGCGCTGACCTCGGCGCCGGGCTCGGTCTCTCAGGTGCGCGAGTGTGCGGCCCAGCTCACGCGCGTGGCCAAGCAGACCGGCGTGACCATCATCCTGGTCGGCCACGTGACCAAGGAAGGCGCGCTGGCCGGCCCGCGCGTGCTGGAGCACATCGTCGACACCGTGTTGTACTTCGAGGGCGACACCCAGAGCAGCTACCGCCTGGTGCGGGCGATCAAGAACCGCTTCGGCGCGGTCAACGAGCTGGGCGTGTTCGCGATGACGGAAAAGGGGCTGAAGGGCGTCTCGAACCCGTCGGCGCTGTTCCTGTCGCAGCACGACAGCCAGGTGCCGGGTTCCTGCGTGATGGTGACCCAGGAAGGCACGCGCCCGCTGCTGGTCGAGGTGCAGGCGCTGGTCGACGCCAGCCACCTGCCGAACGCGCGCCGGCTGTCGGTGGGCCTGGAACAGAATCGCCTGGCGATGCTGCTGGCGGTGCTGCACCGCCATGCCGGCATCGCCGCCTTCGACCAGGACGTGTTCATCAACGCGGTGGGTGGCGTCAAGATCACCGAACCGGCGGCCGACCTGGCCGTGTTGCTGGCAATCAATTCTTCGATGCGCAACAAGCCGCTGCCGCGCGGGCTGGTGGTGTTCGGCGAGGTCGGCCTGGCCGGCGAGATCCGCCCCGCGCCACGCGGCCAGGAGCGCCTGCGCGAAGCGGCCAAGCTGGGCTTCTCGGTGGCGGTGATTCCCAAGGCCAACGCGCCCAAGCAGCCGATTGAGGGCATGACCATCATCGCGGTGGAGCGCATCGACCAGGCCTTCAGCAAGCTGCGCGAGCTGGATTGAGCCGGCCTCCCTCATGACGGTGTTGCCAAATTGCACTATAATCGCTGCCTCGTTCGCAAGGCAGGGGTAGATGGTGTTTACGGAACAACGACAATCGGCGCGCAAGATCCTCAAGGTCAAGGCGCTGGTGGCGCTGGAGGGGCAAGCGCCGCTGCCGGCGCGCACGGCGGACATCGGCGCCAACGGCGTCAGCGTCACGCTGCAGCAGCCGCTGCAGGTGGGGCAGGGCGCCCAGGTCGGCTTCGACCTGCTGGTGGAGGGCAGGCCGGCGACGCTGCAGGCGCGCGTGAAGGTCATGTACTGCATCTTCGGCGGCGGCGAATTCAAGGTCGGTTTCCAGTTCGTCAACCTCGACCTGAAGGCCATGGGCCACCTGGCGCGCTTCCTGCGCTAGGGATTCGTACCGGCCAGCCACGCGAAAAGCGGCGAGTGCCTCGATGGCCTCGCCGCTTTTGTTTTTGCCTTGGTAAAGAACCGAGCGGTCCTGCGCTATTCGTGATAGCGGTCTTGCAGCTTGCCCGAGCAACCACGTCCCTCGACGATGGCTTCGAAGAGGACCAGGCCGGCGATGCCGCTTAATACGCCTGTAACAAACAACCCGACAATCATGACTCGAAACGCCGTTCAGCGAACCCTCCCGTGGTGTTGATCATGCTTTCAGGGTAGCAGGGACCGGCGTCTTTACAAGGAGCTTTTTCTTCTTCCGCCTGCTCGCGGCCCCCTGCAAGCGGTCTCTACCATTTATGACAGCCGGCGGCCTCTTGTATGACACGCGCCAGGCGGTGCCGCGGCGCGTGTCATCGTTTCATGACAAGCCATGTCATAAAGGCGTCATATTTGCTCATTACACTGCGCAGCATTCAAGGATTTCAACCCTCGTCAACACTCCATCAAGGACTTGATATGCGCATGAAGCAACTGCTGGCTACCATCATCATCGGCACCTCGGCCGCCTTTGCGGCCAACGCCGCGCTGGCTGCCGACATCACCGGTGCGGGCGCCACGTTCCCGTATCCGATCTACGCCAAGTGGGCCGAAATGTACAAGAAGGCCAGCGGCAACGGCCTGAACTACCAGTCGGTCGGCTCGGGCGCGGGCATCAAGCAGATCAAGGCCAAGACGGTCGACTTCGGCGCTTCGGACATGCCGCTGGCAGCCGACGAGCTGAACCAGGCCGGCCTGTTCCAGTTCCCGGCCATCATGGGCGGCGTGGTCACCGTGGTCAACCTGGACGGCATCGCTCCGGGCCAGATGAAGCTGACCGGCCCGGTCATCGCCGACATCTACCTCGGCAAGATCACCAAGTGGAACGACCAGCAGATCGCCGCCCTGAACCCGGGCGTCAAGCTGCCGGCCGAGGACATCACCGTGGTGCACCGCGCCGACAGCTCGGGCACCTCGTTCCTGTTCACCGACTACCTGTCCAAGACCAACGCCGACTTCAAGACCAAGATCGGCGCCGGCACCGCGGTCAAGTGGGCCACCGGCGTGGGCGGCAAGGGCAACGACGGCGTCGCCGCCAACGTCCAGCGCATCAAGGGTTCGATCGGCTACGTCGAGTGGGCCTATGCCAAGAAGAACAAGATGGCGCACACCCAGCTGAAGAACCGCGACGGCGCCTACCTGCAGCCGGACGACGACGCCTTCAAGGCCGCCGCCGCCAACGCCGACTGGGCCAAGACCCCGGGCTTCGCGGTGGTCCTGACCGACCAGCCGGGCAAGGCCGCCTGGCCGATCACCGGCGTGTCCTACATCCTGGTGCACAAGCAGCAGGCGGATGCGGCCAAGGGCAAGGAAGTGCTGAGCTTCTTCGACTGGTCGTTCAAGAACGGCGCCGCCGCGGCCACCGACCTCGACTACGTGCCGCTGCCCGCCAGCGTCACCAAGCTGGTGCAGGATGCCTGGAAGGCCAACATGAAGGATGCGTCGGGCAAGGCCGTCTGGTAAGCCGGATGCAGGCCGGCCCGGCAGCGTGAAGCGAGCGCCGCGCCTTCCCTCCCTGCGAGGGTGGGCGCGGTTCGCCGCTTGCACGCCCCGACGGCGAGCAACGGACGAGCAGTAAAACACGAGCAGTAAAAACACGAGCAGCAAAACAGTCAACAACGCAGTGAACAACGACATGAACGCACATTCCGCGATCGCCGCCGGCGGCGCCGACCGGCCCGCCGGGCTGGACGACGCCAGCCACGCCGCGCTGCGCAGCACCATGCGCACGCAAAGGATGCAGGACTTCATCTTCCACAAGGTGACCTTGCTGTTCGCCGCCTCGGTGCTGGTGGTCCTGGTCGGCATCATCATCTCGCTGGCGATCGGCGCCGCGCCGGCCTTCCGCGAATTCGGCCCGGCCTTCATCGCCAGCGCCGAATGGGATCCGGTCAACGATAAGTTCGGCGCCCTCATTGCCATCACCGGCACGCTGGCGACCTCGGTCATCGCGCTGCTGGTGGCGTTCCCGATCAGCTTCGGCATCGCGCTGTTCCTGACCGAGATCTGCCCGGCCTGGCTGCGCCGCCCGATGGGCATGGCGGTCGAGCTGCTGGCCGGCGTGCCGTCGATCATCTACGGCATGTGGGGCCTGTTCGTGTTCGCGCCGATCTTCGGCGACCACGTGCAGCCGCTGCTCAAGCACACGCTGGGCGTGCTGCCGGTCGTCGGTCCGCTGTTCCAGGGCCCGACCATGGGCCTGGGCGTGCTGACCGCCGGCCTGATCCTGGCGATCATGATCATCCCCTTCATCGCCTCGGTGATGCGCGACGTGTTCGAGATCGTGCCGACCGTGCTCAAGGAATCGGCCTACGGCCTCGGCTGCACCAAGTGGGAAGTGGTGCGCAAGGTGGTGCTGCCGTACACCCGCGCCGGCGTGGTCGGCGGCGTGATGCTGGGCCTGGGCCGCGCGCTGGGCGAGACCATGGCCGTCACCTTCGTGATCGGCAACGCCAACGAACTGTCGCTGTCGCTGTTCGCCGCCGGCAATTCGATTTCCTCGACGCTGGCCAACGAATTCGCCGAAGCCAGCTCGCCGCTGCACGTGTCCTCGCTGTTCGCGCTGGGCCTGATCCTGTTCGCGATCACCTTCATCGTGCTGTCGGCCGCCAAGCTGATGCTGCTCGGGATGTCGCGCAAGGAAGGGGCGAAATGATGGACACCACCGTACATACCGCCATGGACGCCGGCGCGAAAAACCCCGTCTACCGCCGCCGCCTGCTCGGCCACCGCATCGGCATCGCGCTGTCGATCGGCGCGATGGCCGTCGGCCTGGGCTTCCTGGCCTGGATCCTGGCCACCCTGCTGATCCACGGCGTCGGCGCGCTGTCGCACACGCTGTTCTCGCTGGACACGCCGGCGCCCGGCAGTGCCGGCGGCCTGCGCAACGCCATCCTCGGCAGCCTGCTGATGGTCGGCCTGTCGACCCTGGTCAGCACCCCGATCGGCATCCTGGCCGGCATCTACCTGGCGGAATACGGCCAGAACAACCGCTTCGCCGCCGTCACCCGCTTCGTCACCGACATCATGCTGTCGGCGCCGTCGATCGTGATCGGCCTGTTCGTGTACGCGCTGTACGTGGCCAAGGTGCAGCATTTTTCCGGCTACGCCGGCACCATCGCGCTGTCCCTGATCGCGATCCCGGTGGTGGTGCGCACCACCGACAACATGCTGCACCTGGTGCCTAACAGCCTGCTGGAAGCCGCGTTCGCGCTGGGCGCGCCGCGCTGGAAGGTGGCGCTGACGGTGCGCCTGCGCGCGGTCAAGGCGGGCGTGGTCACCGGCGTGCTGCTGGCCGTGGCGCGTATCGCCGGCGAGACCGCGCCGCTGCTGTTCACCGCGCTCAACAACCAGTTCTTCACTGCCGACATGAACCAGCCGATGGCCAACCTGCCGGTGGTGATCTACCGCTTCGCCATGAGCCCGTACGACGATTGGCAGTCGATCGCCTGGGGCGGGGCGTTGCTGGTGACCTTCAGCGTGCTGCTCCTGAATATCCTGTCGCGGACCGTGTTCCGCCAAAAGAATCCGTGATGATGACCAAGATGAACCAGTCCGCCTTTATTTCGACACCCGCCATGCAAGCCGTGAACGTGAACCAGGCCGCCGGCCAGCCGAAGACCAGGACCATCGATATCGCCGGCCTGAATTTTTACTACGGCAAGACCCAGAGCCTGAAGAACGTCAGCCTGGCGATCCACGACAAGCAGGTGACCGCCTTCATCGGCCCGTCCGGCTGCGGCAAGTCGACCCTGCTGCGCACGCTGAACCGCATGTACGATCTGTACCCCGGCCAGCGCGCCGAAGGCAGCATCCTCTACCGCGGACGCAACATCCTGGAGCCGGGCGTGGACGTCAACATGCTGCGCGCCAAGGTCGGCATGGTGTTCCAGAAGCCGACCCCGTTCCCGATGTCGGTGTACGACAACATCGCCTTCGGCGTGCGCCTGTACGAAAAGCTGTCCAAGGGAGAAATGGACGAGCGCGTCGAATGGGCACTGAAGAAAGCGGCGCTGTGGACCGAGGTGAAGGATAAGCTGAACAAGAGCGGCCTGTCGCTGTCCGGCGGCCAGCAGCAGCGCTTGTGCATCGCGCGCGGCGTGGCGGTGAAGCCGGACGTGCTGCTGCTGGACGAGCCGACCTCGGCGCTGGACCCGATCTCGACCGCCAAGATCGAGGAATTGATCAGCGAGCTGAAGCAGGATTACACGATCGCCATCGTGACCCACAACATGCAGCAGGCGGCGCGCTGCTCGGACTACACCGCCTACATGTACCTGGGCGAACTGGTCGAATTCGGCGAGACCGACCAGTTGTTCATCAATCCCACGCGCAAGGAAACGCAGGACTACATCACCGGCCGCTTTGGATAGGGGGCTCGGCAACCTGCTGCGCGTTGCAGGGCCGGTTTGCGATGCTCCGCTACGGCGGACCGGCCGTACAGGAGTACGGCTGCGCTTCTCAACCACCCCTGCCGCCGCTCGCGACGGTCGTCGAGACCCCCGAGACGCTGGCGCTAGGCTATGGACAGCCTAGTAATGTAATATCCATCTACATACAGGAAGCACAACATGGTAGGCGATCACTCTTCCAAGCAGTACGACCACGAACTCGAAGGCATCCGCTCCAAGGTGCTGCTGATGGGCGGCATGGTGGAAACCCAGTTCGACGAGGCGCTGAATGCCTTCCGCGTCGATAACGCCCAGCTGGCCGACAAGGTGATGGCGGACGACCAGGCCGTCAACCAGCTCGAGGTGCAGCTGGACGACGCCTGCAGCCACCTGATCGTGCGCCGCCAGCCGACCGCCAACGACCTGCGCACCGTGATGGCCACCATCAAGGTGATCACCGACCTCGAGCGCGTCGGCGACGAAGCCAGCAAGATCGCGCGTACGGCCAAGAGCCTGCACGAGCGCGGCCTGGTCAGCTTCAACCACTACGACATCGTGCGCACCATCTCGCGCGCCACCGCCGACATGCTGCACGACGCGCTGGACGCGTTCGCGCGCCTGGACGGCAAGTCGGCGCTGCAGATCATCGCCCAGGACGACGAGATCGACTACGAGTTCCGCACCATCCTGCGCAACATGATCACCTTCATGATGGAAGACCCGCGCACCATCTCGGCGGCGCTCGACACGCTGTGGGTGGCCAAGGCCATCGAGCGCATCGGCGACCATGCCAAGAACATCGCGGAATACGTGATCTACGTGGTCGAGGGCCGCGACATCCGCCACTGCAAGCCGGCCGCGGTCGCCGCCGGCAAGGGCGCCGGCTGAGCGATGGCGGCCAACACGAGCGTCCTGATCGTCGAGGACGAGCCGGCCATCGTCGCGCTGGTCAGTTATTCGCTGCGCGAGACCGGCTGGGAAGTGCGCAGCGCCGGCAACGTGGCGCAGGCATGGGAGTCGATCGTGCAGGCGCGCCCGGACCTGCTGCTGCTGGACTGGATGCTGCCCGACCAGAGCGGCCTGCGCCTGCTGTCGCGCCTGCGCGGCGACCGCGATTTCCAGGACGTGCCGGTGATCATGCTGACCGCCAAGAGCATGGAAGAGGACAAGATCGCCGGCCTGAACACCGGGGCCGACGACTACGTGACGAAACCGTTTTCGCCGCGCGAACTGCTGGCGCGCTCCAAGGCGCTGTTGCGGCGCAAGAGCCCGCACCTGGCCGAGGCGCCGCTGTCGGCCGGCGCGCTCACGCTCGATCCGGCCAGCTGCACGGTGACGCTGGAAGGACGCCAGCTCGACATGGGCAACGCCGAATACCGGCTGCTGAAGTTCCTGATGGCGCACCGCGAGCGCGTGTTCTCGCGCAGCCAGCTGCTCGACAAGGTCTGGGGCGACGCCGCCGCGGTCGAGGAGCGCACCGTCGACGTCCACGTGCTGCGGCTGCGCAAGGCGCTGAAGGAAGCGGAAAAGCTGATCCGGACGGTGCGCAGCGTCGGCTACATGCTGAGCGAAAAAGAAAAATAGAAAAGTAAAAGCATGCAAGTCAGTTCCGCCTTGAATCCGAAATTGCTGTTCTGGGTGCCGGCCGCGCTGCGGCTCGGCATGGTGCTGGCCGCGTCCGGCGTGGTCTGGTGGCTGCTCGGGCCCCTGGCCGGGCTGGCGCTGGCGCTGGCCACCACCATCGTGCTGCTGTTCGTGCAGCTGTCCTACCTGCACCAGCTGGGCGAATGGCTGGACGACCCGCACAGCAGCCGCCTGCCGGACGGCTGGGGCGCCTGGACCGACGTGTTCGCGCGCCTGTACCGCCTGCGCCGCGACGACGAGCGCCACCAGGAAGAGCTCAACGAATGGCTGGCGCGCTTCCGCCAGGCCATGCACCTGCTTCCGGAAGGGGTGGCGATCATGGACGACGTGCTGCGCATGGAGTGGTGCAATCCGGCAGCCGAACGCCACCTGGGCCTGACCCTGGAGCGCGACAAGGGCCGCCGCGTCACCAACCTGATCCGCCATCCGGAATTCGTCGACTACATCATCCTGGGGCGCTACGAGCAGCCGCTGACGCTGGCCTTCCGCGGACGCAAGCTGGTGGTGCAGATCATCCCGTTCGAGAACCGGAGACAGATCCTGGTCACCCACGACGCCACCGAGACCGAGCGCATCGAAGCGATGCGGCGCGACTTCATCGCCAACGCCTCGCACGAACTGCGCACGCCGCTGACCGTGATCGTCGGCTTCCTGGAAATCGCGCTGGCCGACCCCGGCCTGGACGCGCCCACGCGCACCGCCCACCTGACGCTGATGACCGAACAGGCCGAGCGCATGCAGCGCCTGATCGAGGACATGCTGACGCTGTCGCGCCTGGAGTCGGACGAATACCTGCTCAAGCGCGAGCGGGTCGACATCGCCGCGCTGGTGGAAGGCGTGGCCGCCGAGGCGACGGCGTTGTCGCGCGGACGCCATCGCATCGAATTCGTGGTCGACGGCCCCGACGTGATGGGCAGTGCCGACGAATTGCGCAGCGCTTTTGCCAACCTGGCCAGCAACGCGGTGCGCTACACCCCGGCCGGCGGCCATATCCGCCTGTCCTGGACGCGCGGCCCCAACGACCTGCGCTTCGAGGTGATGGACGACGGCATCGGCATCGACGAGCAGCACATCGCGCGCCTGACCGAGCGCTTCTACCGCGTCGACAAGAGCCGCTCGCGCGAGACGCAAGGCACCGGGCTGGGGCTGGCGATCGTCAAGCACGTATTGCTCAGGCACGGCGGCAAGCTGGCGATCCGCTCGGCGCCGGGGCAGGGCAGCGTGTTCACGGCGTCGCTGCCGAATACGTCGTTGCCGGGGTGAGTTTCACGGGGTGAGTTTCACGGGGTGGTGCCGGTTTTGGCGGCGCTCGTGGCATGCCGGCGTTTGCAATTCTGAAGCCGAGCATGGGTCCCCGCCTTCGCGGGGACGACGGATCGAAGGCTGTCGGTAAAAGTCGGCGCTTTTCCTAGAGCACACCTCGAAGCCGTCGTCCCCGCGCAGGCGGGGACCCAAGCTGACAGCGCAATAGAGTGAAATTTCGCGTCGCCACGCTATTGCGAAGGATCGGGTTACAATCCCCACTTTGCCTGCCCACGCGATTCCCGGATGACCCTTTCCCGCCGCTGCGCCCTGTCCGCGTTCGCCGCCGCCCTGCTGGCCGGCTGCGGTTCCACCCCCACCCAACCCGCCGCGCCCGTCGCCGCCGTCCCCGCGCCGCAGCCGGTCGCGCGCCACGTGAAGATCGGACTGGCCCTCGGCGGCGGCGCCGCGCGCGGGTTCGCCCACATCGGCGTGATCAAGGCGCTCGAGGCGCAGGGCATCGTGCCCGACATCGTGGTCGGCACCAGCGCCGGCTCGGTGGTGGGCGCCATGTACGCGGCCGGCTACAACGGCTTCACGCTGCAGCGCATGGCGCTGGAGATGGACGAGGCGTCGATTTCCGACTGGGCGATCCCGTTCTTCAGCAAGGCGCCCGGCGTACTGAAGGGCGAGGCGCTGCAGGCCTACGTCAACAAGACCGTGCGCAACCAGCCGATCGAAAAACTCAAGATTCCGTTCGGCGCGGTGGCCACCGACCTCAAGACCGGCCAGCCGATCCTGTTCCGGCGCGGGAACACCGGCCAGGCGGTGCGCGCCTCGTCGGCGGTGCCGAGCGTGTTCCAGCCGGTGAGCATCGGCGGACGCACCTATGTCGACGGCGGCCTGGTGGCGCCGGTACCGGTGCGCTTCGCCAAGGAGATGGGCGCCGAATTCATCATCGCGGTGAACATCTCGAGCGCCACCGAAGCCCAGGCCACGGCCAGTTCGGTGGACGTGCTGATGCAGACCTTCACCATCATGGGCCAGCGCCTCAACCAGCACGAGCTGCGCGACGCCGATATCGTCATTACCCCTTCGCTGGGCACCATGGGCAGCGCCGACTTCGCCGGCCGCAACCTGGCAGTGCTGGCGGGCGAGCAGGCCGCCGCCGCGGTCATGCCGCAGATTAAGGCCAGGCTGCGCGCGAAACAGTTCGCGCCCGCTCCCTGAGCATTTTCATCACCGAACCACGAGGAGACCATCATGCAGACCAAACCCATCCTGACCCTGGAAGACATCAAGAAGATCGCCGCCGCCGCCGAGCAGGAAGCGCTGTCGAACGGCTGGAAGGTCGTGATCGCCATCTGCGACGACGGCGGCCATCCGCTGTGGCTGCAGCGCCTGGACGGCGCCGCGCCCATCTCAAGCCACATCGCCCCGGAAAAGGCCAAGACCGCCGCGCTCGGCCAGCGCGAATCGAAGATCTACGAAGAGATGATCAACAACGGCCGCTTCGCCTTCTTGCGCGCGCCGGAACTCAACGGCGTGCTGGAAGGCGGCGTGCCGATCGTGGTCGACGGCCATACCGTGGGCGCGGTCGGCGTGTCGGGCGTGAAGGCGGCGCAAGATGCGCAGATCGCCAAGGCCGGCATCGCCGCGCTCGGCTTGTAAACCTGTCAACGCGCCGCCGCCGATGGCGGCGCGTCGATTGCGGGCGGGCGCAAATCGCGCTATAATTCAGAGGTTTAGCCATCACTTATCTGCCGTAGCGACTACCCACCCATTCCCCTCTCTAACGACCTGCAATCCGGGCCCGACGACGGCCCACACGCATGCAGAACGGTCTGACGTGGCGCAGCTACGGCAACTTTAACGGGAGTTGCCCTTGCCGCCATTTTTTTCCGGCCCAGCTGTTCCAGCCATCCTGGCCCTCGCAGACGGAACCATTTTCAAAGGATATTCGATTGGCGCCGCCGGTCACACGATCGGGGAGGTGGTGTTCAACACCGCCATCACCGGCTACCAGGAAATCCTGACCGACCCCAGCTACTTGCGCCAGATCGTCACGCTGACCTATCCGCACATCGGCAACCAGGGCGTCAACCCGGCCGACGTGGAAGCGTCGAAGGTGCATGCCGCCGGCCTGATCATCCGCGACCTGCCGCTGCTGGCGTCGAACTTCCGCTCGACCCAATCGCTGTCGGACTACCTGAAGCAGGAAAACACGGTCGCCATCGCCGGCATCGACACGCGTAAATTGACCCGTTTGCTGCGCGAGAAGGGCGCCCAGAACGGCGCCATCCTGACGGGCACGCAGGGCAACGAGCCGTCGGAAACGCAGGCGCTGGAACTGGCGCGTTCGTTCCCGGGCCTGAACGGCATGGACCTGGCCAAAGTCGTCTCGGTCAAGGCGCCGTATGAATTCCTTGAAACCGAATGGAAGCTGGGCGAAGGCTTCGGCAAGCAGGACAAGCCGACCTTCCACGTGGTCGCCTTCGACTATGGCGTCAAGCGCAACATCCTGCGCATGCTGGCCGAGCGCGGCTGCAAGGTCACCGTGCTGCCGGCGCAATCCACGGCCGCCGACGCCCTGGCCCTGAACCCGGACGGCATCTTCCTGGCCAACGGCCCCGGCGATCCGGCGCCCTGCACCTATGCGATCGAAGCCTCGCGCGAACTGATCGAACAGGGCATCCCGACATTCGGCATCTGCCTCGGCCACCAGATCATGGCGCTGGCTTCCGGCGCCAAGACTGTCAAGATGAAGTTCGGCCACCACGGCGCCAACCACCCGGTGCAGGACCTGGATTCGAAGCAGGTCTTGATCACGTCGCAGAACCACGGCTTCGCGGTGGACGCGGCGACCCTGCCGGCGAATTGCCGCGTGACCCACGTGTCGCTGTTCGACGGCTCGCTGCAGGGCTTCGAGCGCACCGACAAGCCGGCGTTCTGCTTCCAGGGCCACCCGGAAGCCTCGCCCGGACCGACCGACGTGAGTTATCTGTTCGATCGTTTCATTAGCAACATGAGCAAGCACACGAGTGCCGCCCGCGGAGAAAAATAAATGCCAAAACGTAGTGATATCAACAGCATCCTGATCATCGGCGCGGGCCCGATCGTCATCGGCCAGGCGGTGGAGTTCGATTACTCCGGCGCCCAGGCTTGCAAGGCCCTGCGCGAAGAGGGCTACAAGGTCATCCTGGTGAATTCCAACCCGGCGACCATCATGACGGACCCGGAAACGGCCGACGTCACCTACATCGAGCCGATCACCTGGAAGGTGGTCGAGCGCATCATCGCCAAGGAGCGCCCGGACGCGATCCTGCCGACCATGGGCGGCCAGACCGCGCTCAATTGCGCGCTCGACCTGCACCGCCACGGCGTGCTGGAGAAGTACGACGTCGAGCTGATCGGCGCCAGCCCGGAAGCCATCGACAAGGCCGAGGATCGCTCCAAGTTCAAGGATGCGATGACCAAGATCGGCCTGGGTTCGGCGCGTTCCGGCGTGGCCCACTCGATGGAGGAATCGCGTGCGGTGCAGCGCGAGCTGGGCTTCCCGGCCATCATCCGTCCGTCCTTCACGATGGGCGGCTCGGGCGGCGGCATCGCCTACAACGAAGAGGAATTCGAGGCGATCTGCAAGCGCGGCCTGGAAGCCTCGCCGACCTCGGAACTCTTGATCGAAGAGTCGCTGCTGGGCTGGAAAGAGTACG
Organism: Massilia forsythiae; assembly: GCF_012849555.1. Taxonomy (NCBI): domain Bacteria; kingdom Pseudomonadati; phylum Pseudomonadota; class Betaproteobacteria; order Burkholderiales; family Oxalobacteraceae; genus Massilia; species Massilia forsythiae. Next base: position 6,005,419 of record NZ_CP051685.1, on the reverse strand, counting down.
AGATGGAAGTGGTGCGCGACAAGGCGGACAACTGCATCATCATCTGCTCGATCGAGAACCTCGATCCGATGGGCGTGCACACCGGCGACTCGATCACCGTGGCGCCGGCGCAGACGCTGACCGACAAGGAATACCAGATCATGCGCAACGCCTCGATCGCGGTGCTGCGCGAGATCGGCGTCGACACCGGCGGCTCGAACGTGCAGTTCGCGATCAACCCGAACGATGGCCGCATGATCGTCATCGAGATGAACCCGCGCGTGTCGCGTTCCTCGGCGCTGGCCTCGAAAGCCACCGGCTTCCCGATCGCCAAGGTCGCGGCCAAGCTGGCGGTCGGCTTCACGCTGGACGAGCTGCGCAACGAGATCACCGGCGGCGCCACCCCGGCCTCGTTCGAACCGTCGATCGACTACGTGGTCGTCAAGATCCCGCGCTTCGCCTTCGAAAAATTCCCGGCAGCCGACAAGCACCTGACCACCCAGATGAAATCGGTGGGCGAGGTGATGGCGATGGGCCGCACCTTCCAGGAATCGTTCCAGAAGGCGCTGCGCGGCCTCGAAGTCGGCGTCGACGGCCTCAACGAAAAGACGCGCGACCGCGAAGTCATCGAGGAAGAGCTGGGCGAGCCGGGACCGGAGCGCATCTGGTACGTGGGCGACGCCTTCGCCCAGGGTTTTACGCTGGAAGAGGTGCACGGCCTCACCAAGATCGATCCGTGGTTCCTCATCCAGATCAAGGAAATCGTCGACATCGAGCTGTGGCTGGACCACCAGAAGCTGGACGGCCTGGACAAGCCGACGCTGTACAAATTGAAACAGAAGGGCTTCTCGGACCGCCGCCTGGCCTTCCTGATGCACACCACCGCGCAGGCCGTGCGCGAGAAGCGCCACGCGCTCGGCATCCGTCCGGTATATAAACGCGTCGACACCTGTGCCGCCGAGTTCTCGACCGACACCGCCTACATGTACTCGACCTACGACGAGGAATGCGAGTCGAACCCGACGGATAAAAAGAAGATCATGGTGCTGGGCGGCGGCCCGAACCGGATCGGCCAGGGCATCGAGTTCGATTATTGCTGCGTGCACGCCGCGCTCGCCATGCGCGAGGACGGCTACGAGACCATCATGGTCAACTGCAATCCGGAGACCGTGTCGACTGACTACGACACCTCGGACCGCCTGTACTTCGAATCGCTGACGCTGGAAGACGTGCTGGAAATCGTCGACCTGGAAAAGCCGGAAGGCGTGATCGTGCAGTACGGCGGCCAGACCCCGCTGAAGCTGGCGCTCGACTTGGAAGCCAACGGCGTGCCGATCATCGGCACCACCCCGGACATGATCGATGCCGCCGAGGACCGCGAGCGCTTCCAGAAGCTGCTGCAGGACCTGGGCCTGCGCCAGCCGCCGAACCGCACCGCGCGCACCGAGGCCGAGGCGCTGGCGCTGGCCACCGAGATCGGCTACCCGCTGGTGGTGCGTCCTTCGTACGTGCTGGGCGGACGGGCGATGGAGATCGTGCACGAGCAGCGCGACCTGGAGCGCTACATGCGCGAAGCGGTCAAGGTCTCGAACGATTCGCCGGTGCTGCTGGACCGCTTCCTGAACGACGCCATCGAAGTCGACGTCGACTGCATCTCGGACGGCGACGCCACCTTCATCGGCGGCGTGATGGAACACATCGAACAGGCCGGCGTACACTCGGGCGACTCGGCCTGCTCGCTGCCGCCGTACTCGCTGTCGCAAGAGACCATCGACGAACTGAAGCGCCAGACCGCGCTGATGGCCACGGGCCTGAACGTGGTCGGCCTGATGAACGTGCAGTTCGCAATCCAGCAGCAGCAGGTCGAGGGCAAGCTGCAGGACACCGTGTACGTCCTGGAAGTGAACCCGCGCGCCTCGCGCACCGTACCGTTCGTCTCGAAAGCCACCGGACTGCAGCTGGCCAAGATCGCGGCGCGCTGCATGGCCGGCCAGAGCCTGGCCAGCCAGGGCATCACGAAAGAGATCACGCCGCCGTTCTACAGCGTCAAGGAAGCGGTGTTCCCGTTCGTGAAGTTCCCGGGCGTGGACACCATCCTCGGACCGGAAATGAAGTCGACCGGCGAGGTGATGGGCGTGGGCGCAACCTTCGGCGAAGCCTTCGTCAAGTCGCAGCTGGCGGCCAGCATCAACCTGCCGACCTCGGGCCGCGTGTTCCTGTCGGTGAAGGGCTCGGACAAGCCACGCACCGTGAAGGTGGCGCGCGACCTGGTCGACCTCGGTTTCTCGCTGGTGGCGACCAAGGGCACCGCGGCCGTGATCGCCGCGGCCGGCATCCCGGTGGCGCCGGTAAACAAGGTGATCGAGGGCCGTCCGCACATCGTCGACATGATCAAGAACCACGAGATCGCGATGGTGGTGAACACGGTCGAGGAAAAGCGCAGTGCGATCACCGATTCGCGCGCGATCCGTACCTCGGCCCTGCAGGCGCGCGTGGTGACCTACACCACCATCGCCGGCGCCGAGGCGGCGGTGCAGGGCATGCGCCACCTGGACGAGTTGCGGGTCTACGATTTACAAGGCCTGCATAAGTCTCTACACTAAGCGGGAATCGTCAACCTGCTGCGCGTTGCAAAAGCGGCGCGCCACGGTTTCCGAATCCCCCTTCGAGCTGGGGGAGCAGTACCGTAAAAAACCACAGAGTTCGCGCGGCCCGGGCCGTGCGGCCCTGTGGTTTTCACTTTTGCACGCGGTACGCCATGTCTTCTAACATCACAACAGAATATTCATGAACACTCCTTTGACCAAATACGGCGCCGAACTCCTGAAGGACGAGCTGCACCAGCTCAAGACCAAAGAGCGCCGCAATGTGATCGATGCGATCGCCGAAGCGCGTTCGCACGGCGACCTCTCCGAAAACGCCGAGTACGATGCCGCCAAGGAGCGCCAGGCCTTCGTCGAGGGCCGCATCGCGGAACTGGAATCCAAGCTGTCCACCGCCCAGGTGATCGATCCGGCTACGCTGGACGCCGAGGGCCGCGTGGTGTTCGGCGCCACTGTCGACCTGGAAGACTTGGAGAACGGCCAGCAGGTGACCTACCAGATCGTCGGCATCGACGAAGCCGACCTCAAGCAGAACAAGGTATCGGTGACCTCGCCGATCGCGCGCGCCCTGATCGGCAAGTACGCGGAAGACGTGGTCGAGGTGCAGGCGCCGTCCGGCCCGCGCGAATACGAGATCCTGGAAGTGCGCTACGTCTGAGCCGGGCATGCCGACGATGAAGGGGGCGAGCGTCGCCAACCTCCGCCTGCTGCTGGCCGCGCTGTGGGCCGGCAGCATCTGGGGCGTGAGCTACCTGGCGGCGCCGAGCGCGTTCGCGGTGCTGGACAGCACGCTGGCCGGCAGTGTGGTCGGCACCATGCTGACGCGCGAGGCCTGGCTGTCGATCGTGCTGGCCGTGCTGCTGTTGGTGCTGTTGCGGCGCTCCGCCGACCTCGATGCCGGACGCCGGCGCTGGGCGCTGTGGTGCATCGGCAGCATGCTGGCCTGCAGCCTGGCGGTGTACCTGGGGCTGCAGCCGGCCATGGCGGCGATCCGGGAAAGCGCCGGGCCGGCCGGCGTCCGCGCTTCGCCGCAGTGGGGCACCTTCGCCGCGCTGCACGGGGTGTCGCAGCTGCTGTACCTGGTCGAGAGCGTGCTGGGCGCGGTGCTGGTGGTGAAGAGCCGGTAGGGTAGGCGGCTCCGCCGTCCACCCTACAGGCAAAAAAAACCGGGGCATCGGCCCCGGCTGTTCTTCGAAGCCGCTTACGTTATTTGTTGAGCGCGTTCTTCTTGGTGCTGGCCTGGCGCGGCTTGGCGCGCTTGATGTTGCCACCGGCGGTAACGCGTTCGTTACCCTTGAGCAGGACCTTGGTCACGGTCGGCTTCTTGGTACCGCTCGGGCTCGGCTTGACGATGGTGACTTCGCGCATGCCCTTGCCGGTACGGGTAGAGCGTTCCTTGACGGCTTCCTTCTTGGGGCGGTACAGGACCAGCAGCTTGCCGATGTGCTGCACGGGCGCGGCCTCGAGTTCCTCGCAGACCCGTTCGTAGATCGCGATGCGGGCCTCGCGCTCGTCGCCGAACACGCGCACCTTGATCAGGCCGTGCGCGTCCAGGCTGGCGTCGATTTCCTTCATGACGGCCTCGGTCAGGCCGGCTTCGCCGATCATGACGACAGGGTTGAGTCCGTGGGCTTCCGCACGCAAGGCGGCACGCTCGGCCGGTGTTAATTTGATCATAATAATTGAAGTACCTATAAAAGCAGTATTCTACGCGAATGGCCAAGAACAAATTCAACAAAAACTGGGTGCACGACCACATTAACGATCCGTATGTGAAATTGGCGCAAAAAGAGGGGTACCGCGCCCGTGCCGCCTACAAGCTGAAGGAAATCGACGAAGCCGAAAAGCTCATCAAGCCGGGCCAGGTGATCGTCGATCTCGGCTGCACGCCCGGCAGCTGGGGCCAGTACACGCGGCGCAAGCTGGCCGGCGGCGACGAAGGCGGTATCAAGGGCACGATGATCGGACTCGACATGTTGCCGATGGAGCCGATCGCCGATATGCAATTTATTCAGGGCGACTTCCGTGAACAGGGCGTGCTGGATGAATTGGCCGGCATCCTGGAGGGACGCATGGCCGACCTGGTCTTGTCCGACATGGCGCCCAACTTGTCGGGAATCGCTTCCGCGGATGCGGCGCGCATGGAAGATTTGATCGATCTCGCCATTGAGTTTTCTCAAGTGCACTTAAAGCCGTCGGGAGCATTGTTAGTAAAGTGCTTTAAGGATATGGGCTTTACGCAAATCCTCGAGAAGTTTCGCAGCGAATTCAAGGTCGTCAAGCAGATCAAGCCCAAGGCCAGTCGCGATAAATCTTCGGAAATCTTTTTGATGGGTCGCGGTCTGAAGAATCCGGCGCAGTAAAAACTGTCTCGGCAAAAAGGCACCTCGAAAAACCGGTGTCATAAAAACCGCAGTAATGTTCCATAAAAACCGCAGGAAGGGAGGCGCTGCTGATCTGCACTGCGATTTACCCTGGACGCGGCAGCATTTTCGCTCCTGGATACCCTTGATTTTCGGGAGTGCAACCGTATATCAGCCAGGGGCGGCATGTCGTGCAAGGCAAGCCGCATGGCGCCGTCGGATTTTCGGCGCCGTCCGTGCGCGGTGGAAATGAAAACCCGTTATAGTGTCGATTGGACATCTGGGCGGATGTGCGTGGCACGGCCTGCTTTTGCGGTAAAATCCGCCTTTGAAAATTGGGAAAAGATGCATCCGCATCAGAGGAGTCTTCGTGAATAATATGTTTTCCAAATCCGCCATCTGGGTGGTGGTCGCACTGCTGTTGTTCATGCTGTTCAAGCAGTTCGACAACCACAGTGTCGCGGGCGGCAGCAAGACCATTGCTTATTCCGAGCTGCTCGATGACGTGAAGGCGAAAAAGATCAAGGACGTGGTGATCGAGGGATCGAGCATCACGGCCACGCGCCAGGACGACAGCAAGGTGCGTACCACGGCGACCATGCTCGACCGGGGCCTGATCGGCGACCTGCGCGACAACAACGTGCGCTTCGACGTCAAGCCGCCGGAAGAGCCATCGTTCCTGCAGCAAGTGTTCATCTCCTGGTTCCCGATGCTGCTGCTGATCGGCGTCTGGGTATTCTTCATGCGCCAGATGCAGGGCGGCGGCAAGGGCGGGGCGTTCTCGTTCGGCAAGTCGAAGGCGCGCATGATGGATGAGACCAACAATACCATCACCTTCTCCGACGTCGCCGGTTGCGACGAAGCCAAGGAAGAAGTGGGCGAGATTGTCGATTTCCTGAAAGATCCGACCAAGTTCCAGAAACTGGGCGGCCGTATCCCGCGCGGCGTGCTGATGGTCGGTCCTCCGGGTACCGGTAAAACCCTGCTGGCGCGCGCCATCGCCGGTGAAGCGAAAGTGCCGTTCTTCTCGATCTCGGGTTCCGATTTCGTCGAGATGTTCGTCGGCGTCGGCGCCTCGCGTGTGCGCGACATGTTCGAGAATGCCAAGAAGCATTCGCCTTGCATCATCTTCATCGACGAGATCGATGCGGTCGGCCGTCACCGCGGCGCCGGCATGGGCGGCGGTAACGACGAGCGCGAACAGACGCTGAACCAGCTGCTGGTCGAGATGGACGGTTTCGAAGCCTCGTCGGGCGTGATCGTGATTGCCGCGACCAACCGTGCCGACGTGCTGGACAAGGCGCTGCTGCGTCCGGGCCGTTTCGACCGCCAGGTGATGGTGGGCCTGCCGGACATCCGCGGCCGCGAACAGATCCTGAACGTGCACATGCGTAAAGTGCCGATCGGTACCGACGTCAAGGCCGACATCCTGGCGCGCGGCACCCCGGGCTTTTCCGGCGCCGACCTGGCCAATCTGGTCAACGAAGCCGCGCTGTTTGCCGCACGTCGCAGCAAGCGCCTGGTCGAGATGATCGATTTCGAGGATGCCAAGGACAAGATCTACATGGGTCCAGAGCGCAAGTCGATGGTGATCCGCGAGGAAGAACGCCGCAACACCGCTTATCACGAGTCGGGCCATGCGGTGATCGCCAAGCTGTTGCCGAAGGCCGATCCGGTGCACAAGGTCACGATCATGCCGCGCGGCTACGCGCTGGGCCTGACCTGGCAGTTGCCGGAGCATGACAGCCTGTCTGGTTACAAGGACAAGATGCTGGAGGAAATCTCGATCCTGTTCGGCGGCCGTATCGCCGAGGAGATCTTCGTCGGCCAGATGTCGACCGGGGCCTCCAACGACTTTTCGCGTGCGACCAAGATGGCGCGTTCGATGGTGACCAAGTTCGGCATGTCCGAGAGCATGGGCGTGATGGTGTACGAGGATTCCGAGAACGAAGGTTTCTTCGGCGGTTCGGTCAAGACGATTTCCGAAGCCACCCAGCAAAAGGTCGATGCCGAGATCCGCAACATCCTCGACACCCAGTACTCGCTGGCGCGCCGCCTGCTGGAAGAAAACCGCGACAAGGTCGAAGTCATGACCAGGGCGCTGCTCGAATGGGAAACCATCGACGCCGACCAGATCAACGACATCATGGCCGGCCGCGAGCCCAAGCCGTCGGGTTCGGTACAGCTGACCAAGCGTTCGCCGCCGAGCGACACCGGCTCGGGTGGCGTCGCCACCAACGCGCCGGCACCGGCCTGACATCGATCCAGCTGGCAGCGTTACAAAAAGACACCCCTCGGGGTGTCTTTTTACGTTAACCTTCGTGCTTTTCCGCCTTCCTGCTTCAAAGCTTTGCCTCTTCATGCGCCAATATCTGCAGTGCGGCCGTTTCGGCCATGACCTCGCCAAGCGTCCGCTGGTGATGGGCATCCTCAATGTCACCCCCGATTCATTCTCGGACGGCGGCCGCCACCAGTCGCTCGAGTTCGCCTTCGAGGCGGCCGAGCGCATGATCAAGGATGGCGTCGACATCATCGACATCGGCGGCGAATCGACCCGACCGGGCGCGCCCGCCGTGCCGGTGCAGGAAGAATTGCGGCGCGTGATGCCGGTCATCTACGCGCTGCGCGAACTGGGCGTACCGCTGTCGATCGACACTTGCAAGCCGGAAGTGATGCGCGAAGCCATCATCGCCGGCGCCGACATGATCAACGACGTCAACGCCTTCCGCGCGCCCGGTGCGGTCGATGCCGTCAAGGACAGCGATTGCGCGCTGTGCGTGATGCACATGCAGGGTACGCCGCAAGACATGCAGGCACATCCCGGTTACGCCGATGTGGTCGGCGACGTGATCGGCTTCCTGCGCGAGCGGATGGACACCTTGCGTGCGGCCGGCGTGGCACACGAGCGCGTCACGATTGACCCGGGATTTGGATTTGGCAAGACAGTCGATCATAATTACATCTTGCTACGCAACATTTCCCGCATGCAGCATGAGCTGGGCTTGCCGGTACTGGCCGGCCTGTCGCGCAAGTCGATGATCGGCGCCGTTACCGGGCGCCCATTGGAGCAGCGCCTGGCCGGCAGCCTGGCTGGCGCCCTGGCTGCGGTAGCGCAGGGTGCACGCATCGTGCGCGTCCATGATGTGGCAGAGACGGTGGACGCGCTGAAGGTATGGCAGGCGGCCACCACGGACAATCGATAGACGACGTATCGTCAAATAAAGAACATTGAGCGAGAATGACATGGCACGTAAATATTTTGGTACGGATGGCGTACGCGGCCTGGTGGGCGCCGGACCGATCACCCCCGAGTTCGTGATGCGGCTCGGCTATGCCGCCGGCAATGTGCTGGCCAAGGGCAGCGCCGCCAAGGGCGGACGTCCGACCGTACTGATCGGCAAGGACACCCGTATTTCCGGCTACATGCTGGAAGCAGCGCTGGAAGCCGGCTTCTCGGCGGCCGGCGTCGACGTGATGCTGGCCGGCCCGATGCCGACCCCGGCGATCGCCTACCTCACCCGTGCGCTGCGCCTGCAGGCTGGCGTCGTGATCTCGGCTTCGCACAATCCGTTCCAGGACAACGGCATCAAGTTCTTTTCCGAACACGGCACCAAGCTGCCGGACGCGGTCGAACTGGAAATCGAAGAGATGATCGACCAGCCGATGGGCTGCGTCGCATCCGAGAAACTCGGCCGCGCCACCCGACTGCGCGATGCCCAGGGCCGCTACATCGAATTCTGCAAGGGAACCTTTCCCAACGAACTCGACCTGCGCGGCCTGAAGATCGTCGTCGATTGCGCCCATGGCGCCGCCTACAACATCGCCCCGCACGTGTTCCACGAACTGGGCGCCGAAGTGATCGAGCTGGGCACCAAGCCGGACGGCTTCAACATCAACGCCGGCGTCGGCGCCACCGCGCCCAAGGCGATGGCCCAGGCCGTGGTCGAGCACGAGGCCGACCTCGGCATCGCGCTGGACGGCGACGCCGACCGCCTGATCATGTGCGACGCCAGCGGCCGCCTCTACAACGGCGACGAGTTGCTGTATGTGATGGTGCGCGCGCGCATGGCGACCGGCCCGGTGGCGGGCGCGGTCGGCACCCTGATGACCAACATGGCGCTCGAGGTGGCGTTCAAGGAAATGGGCATCGGCTTCGCACGCGCCAAGGTCGGCGACCGCTATGTGCTGGAAATGATGCAGGAGCGCGGCTGGCTGTTCGGCGGCGAGGGATCGGGCCATTTGCTGGCGCTGGACAAGCACACCACCGGCGACGGCATCGTTTCGGCGCTGCAGGTGCTGTCGGCGCTCAAGCGCGGCAACCAGAGCCTGGAAGCGTGCTGCAGCGGCCTGCAACTGTATCCGCAGACCCTGATCAACGTGCGCGTGGCGCCGGGCTTCAAGTGGAACGATCACGCTGCCGTGGTGGCCGAGAAGGAAGCGGTCGAGGCGGAACTGGGCGAACGCGGCCGCGTGCTGATCCGTCCATCCGGCACCGAACCCCTGGTGCGCGTGATGGTCGAGGCCAAGGAGCCGGGCCTTGCAGAGAACATGGCGCGCCGCATCGCCGCCCGTTTCGAAGTGTGACGCGCATGCCGGGCGGGCTGGCCTCGATTGACGCTGCCCGCCGCGAGGGGTATGATCGCCCCATCGGAGTGTAGCGCAGCCCGGTAGCGCACCTGCTTTGGGAGCAGGGGGTCCAAGGTTCGAATCCTTGTACTCCGACCACCGTTTTCGAACGCGGGCTGTCTTCGACGGCCCGTTTTTCGTTTCTTGGCGCCGCGTTTCGTATCAGGCGCCGCATGACTGCCCATAGCTCAGTTGGATAGAGCATCAGCCTTCTAAGCTGAGGGTCGCTGGTTCGAACCCAGCTGGGCAGGCCAATCTTCCGCATCGTCGCTGCCGGTCTTGCCGTTCCATTTCGCCATGGTATGTGGGCAAGCGAACGCCATCGCCGCGACCTTCATGTTAGTGTCCGTTTCGACAACTGGCTTGCTAGATGCCCGATAGGGGCCGACACGAGGAGAAACGATGCCGTATCGCGGGTGGATGGGACGCACTGCCTTGCTGGCAGCGCTGGCATGTGGAATGAATCTCGGCGCCGATGTCCGTGCCCAGGAAGCGGCGCCGCTCGCCGCCGTCGATACGTTCACGCTCAAGCTGCCGCCCGCGGCGGCGCCGGTGGCTGGCGCCGAGGGCAGCGTCCAGTTCATCGGCACCGCTACCGTGCTGGTGCGCTACCAGGGTTTCACCATCCTCACGGATCCTAACTTCCTGCACAAGGGCGACCACGTGCACCTGGGCTACGGCCTGACGGCCGAGCGCCTGACCAATCCGGCGATCGACCTCGACAAGTTGCCGCCGATCGACCTGGTGGTACTGTCGCACATGCACGAAGACCACTTCGACAAGCTGGTGCAGGAAAAGCTGGACAAGAATACGCCGATCGCCACCACCAGGGAAGCGGCGGAGGCGCTCAAGCGGCTCGGCTTCACGCGCGCCATCGGCCTGTCGACATGGGACCGGCTCGAGGTCGAAAAGGGCGAGGCACGCCTGCGCATCACCGCCGTGCCGGGACGCCATGGCAAGGCCGGCATGCAGGCGCTATTGCCCAGCGTAATGGGCTCGGTGTTCGATTTCGGCCCGAACGTGGCCACGCCTGCCTACCGCATGTACGTCAGCGGCGATACGCTGATCTACGATGACCTCAAAACCATTCCGCAACGTTTTCCCGGCATCGACCTGGCACTGCTGCACCTGGGCGGCACGCGCATCCTCGGCGTGTTCAAGGTGACCATGGATGGCAAGGATGGCGTGCGCCTGATGCAGATCGTGCAGCCGCGGCGCGCGATTCCGATCCATTACGACGACTACGACGTGTTCAAGTCGCCGCTGTCGGCATTTGCGAGCGAGGTCAAGGCGGCCGGGCTCGACAAGCAGGTGACCTACCTGGCGCATGGCGAGACTTACACCTTTGCACCAGCGAAACGGTGAATGGCTGTGCCGTGCCCCTTGTAAAAAGGCTTTCCGAACCTATTCGCGCTCTTCGGTATTCGGCGCCATCGTCTGGTGCGCAACATCCTCGAACGGCCAGCCCGTCGGCGGCGCCACCTGGCGCTGGAATTCGTGCGGCATCATGATAGGCAGTTGCAGGCACACGCTCTGGGTCGGAAGGACTTCCATCCAGTCGCGCACCAGTTCCTTGTAGGCGGTGCCGACCGGACGGATCTTGCGGTCGAGGTCATACAAGCCGAGTGCATTCACGTTGCCGTTGTTCTCGCGCAGCGCGCTGTCCCAGTCGACCTGGTCGATCAGCGAGTACCATGTGAACCCCAGCAGGGGCACGCCATTGTTGCGAACGCGCAGCACGTTGGCCCATTCCTTGCGCAGCCATTCGACCGCCTCGGTGCCGCGCGGCCCCTGGCACAGGTTGGTTTCCGTGTGCATCACCGGGAGGCGGTAGCGGTTGTAGTACTGGTGGGTGATGACGGCGTAGCCGAAGATCTCACCGGCCGAACGCGTCAAGCCTTCCTTGGACACGTAGTGCTCGTTGGTCTGGTAATAATCGTTGCCCATGATGCAGTGGTGCTTCAGATTATTATTCAGGAAAAAATGGTATTCCTCGCGCGTCATGCCGTTGTCGAGCATGTACTCGTACATTTCGGAATCGACGCGGCGCCCGTAGTTCAGGTCGAGCGACAGGAAGCGGCGCGCGTTGTACAGTTCGGCCGGCCCGATCGCTGCCGGGTTTTCGGCATGGAAGTACTCGGTCGATTCGCTCTGCACGAACAGGGCGTCCGGGCGCACCTTCAGGATCGCGTGCATGGCCAGGATATTGGCCTTGACCAGATGCTTCATCGCCGTGATGAAGCTGCGGTCGGTGGTCATCTGTTCGTTCCACCAGCCGTACAGCGCAGAAAACAGCGCGCAGATCGACATTTCGTTGATCGGCGTATATAGCTGGATCCATGGATAACGGCGCGCGAAGGCACCGGCGTAATCCGCGAACAGGGCCGGAAAATCGGGATTCTGGAAGTTGCCGATCCAGTCGGGCACCCCGAAATGGCAGAGGTCGACGATCGACGCGATGTTACGGTGGCGCAGGTCGTTGAAAGCCAGGTCGGCGAACTCCCAATCGTAGCGTCCGGGACCGAGCCAGGTACGGTGCAGGGGCGGGCCATAGCGCAGCACCTTCAGGCCGAGTTCCTGCACCAGGTCGAAATCCAGCTTCCAGTGTGTGTAGTGGCCGCACTTTTCCAGTTCATCCATCCGCACCCGCCCGTTCTGGATGGTCGGATTGCTGTTTTCGATACCGGTGGCAAAAATAAATCCTGGAGACATTCGAATCCTCGCGCCTGATCGCTACGATGCATTGTAGTCCCGATGCCGCGGGCGGGTACTGCGCGCTTCGAACCGTGCGCAGCCGCGTTGCCTGGTTCGCCCCGATTTTTCCGCCATGTCATCCAATGCACCGGGAATAGGCGCGCCTCCGTCGACCTAAGCCTGCCGTTTGACATACACCAAAGCCCGGCTGGGTAGCGGGCTTACCCTGACTTTGATCGCCAGAGGCTGGCAGCACATTTCGACAGGCACATCATGGATGCTTCCAACAAGCAATTTCTTCTTCGGATGACCGGCGCCAGGTCGCTGGCTGCCGCTTTCCTGCCCATCATGCCCATCCTGTTCGTCGTGGCAGGATGCGCTTCGGGCCTGCAGTTCCGTGACGAGGGCGGCAGCAATGCCGACCCGGCGCCACCTACGGAGCTGATTACGGAACGCCTGATCAGCAACGAGCGCCAGGAACACCTCGACCTGTCCAACCAGAACCTGGAGAAGTTGCTGGTGCCGAACCCGCCGCCCTACAAGATCGGCGGCGGCGACGTCCTGGCGATCGTGGTCTGGGACCATCCCGAACTGGCCGGCAACATGGCGATTCCATCGTCCACCGATCCCGCCGGCGCCGCGTCCGCCGCGCCGCAGGGCTTCGTGGTGGACCACCTGGGGCGCATCCAGTTCCCGCTGGCCGGCTTGCTGACGGTCGAAGGCTTGACCGAGGAACAGGCGCGCGCGCTGCTCACCACGCGCCTGGCCAAGTACCTGGCCAGGCCCAACGTCACGCTGCGCGTGCAGGCCTACCGCAGCAAGCGCGTGTACATCGACGGCGAGGTCAAGTCGCCCGGCCTGCAGGCCATCAACGACATTCCGATGACCCTGGTCGAGGCGCTCAACCGCGCCGGCGGTTTGCTGCCCACCGCCGATCAGAGCCGCATCGCGCTCGAGCGCGGCCAGGAGCGCTATCGCATCAACCTGCGCGAGCTGGTGCAGAAAGGCGTCAATCCGGGACTGGTGATGCTGGCGCCGGGCGACGTGGTGCGCGTGCATTCGCGCGACGAAAGCAAGGTGTTCGTGTCCGGCGAGGTCATCACGCCCAAGGCGCTCACGATGCACGACGGCCGGCTCACGCTGAACGAGGCGCTCGGCGAGAGCGGCGGCATCAGTCCGCTGAGCGGCGATGCGCGCCAGGTCTACGTCGTGCGCAAGACGCCGGAGCGCACCCGCGTATTCCAGCTCGATGCGCGGGTCGCCGGTTCGCTGGCGATGGCGGAATCCTTCGAACTGCAGCCGAAGGACATCGTGTACGTGGCGGCGACCCCGCTGGCGAACTGGAACCGCCAGTTGAGCCTCCTGATCCCGGGCGCGCTTACATCGGCGGTCACCGCGACCAACCGGCCTTGAACCCAAGCGGCCTTGAACCCAAGCGGCCTTGAACCCAAGCGGCCCTGAACACGATCGGTTTGCACACAAGCAGCCTTGATCGCACGCGACCTTCGTCCGCACGGAGCACAACCATGAGTACCGCAAGCGAGCAGCATGCCCTGACCCAGATCGCGCCCAGCCCGCCGATCCTGGGCGTTCCGTTCGACCCGCGCGTCGTCGACGGGCCATCGGACGAAGCTTCGTTCGACCTCAAGGGCTACCTGCACACGCTGTTCGACAACCGCTGGCTGATCGGCGGCATCACCGCGATCATCACGCTGGTCGCGGTGCTGTACGCGCTGGTCGCCAAGCCGGTATACGAGGCCAACCTGATGATCCACGTGGAGGAAGAAAGCCCGAATGCATCCAAGAACATCCTGAGCGAGGCGTCGTCGCTGTTCGAGACCAAGAAGGCCGCCATCGCCGAGATGGAACTGCTGCGTTCGCGCATGGTGGTCTCGCGTGCGGTGGACAACCTGCAGCTGTACATCGACGTACAGCCGCGCTACTTTCCGATCGCCGGGTTCTGGTTCGCCAAACAGAACGGCAACAACCTGTCCGAGCCGGGCCTGTTCGGCTACGGCGGCTACGTCTGGGGCGCGGAAAAGGCCGAAGTATCGCTGTTCGAAGTGCCCGACGCCTGGCTGGGCCGTGAATTCACGCTGACCTCGCTGGGCAACGGCCGCTTCCGCTTTTCCGGCGGCGGCCAGCGCATCGTCTTCGACGGCAACGTCGGGCTGCGCTACCGGGTGCCGACGCCCGAAGGCGTGATCGAGCTGAAGGTGGACCACCTGTCCGCCAATCCCGGCGCGCGCTTCCTGCTGCGCCGCATGTCGCGCCTGGCCATGATCCAGGCGGTCCAGAACACGCTGGTGATCACCGAGCAGGGCAAGCAGTCCGGCATCATCGAGGTCAAGCTGCAGGGTGAAAACGCGCGCCGTACCCATGGCGTGCTGAGCGAGATCGGGCGCGAGTACATGCGCCAGAACCTGGCGCGCAAGACCGAGGAAGCGGAAAAATCACTCGCCTTTCTGAACCAGCAGCTGCCGATCCTGAAGCGCCAGCTGGAGCAGGCGGAAGACCGCTACAACCAGTTCCGCAATGCGCACGGCACGGTCGACCTGCAGGAAGAAGCGCGCATGAGCCTGGCGCAGGCGGCGGCGGCCCGTGCGCGCCGCATCGACCTGATCCAGAAGAAGACCGAGCTGCTGGCGCGCTTCACCGAAGACCACCCGGTGGTGGCCGCGGTCAACCGCCAGCGCCGCGCGGTCGATGCCGAGATCGACGAAGTCAATGCGCGCATCAAGGCCATGCCCGTGCTGGAACAGGACGAAGCGCGCCTGACGCGCGACATCAAGGTGAACACCGACCTGTACACTGCCTTGTCGAACACCGCCCAGCAGCTGCGCTTGATCTCGGTCGGCCGCGTGAGCAACGTGCGCATGGTGGATGCGCCGATCCCGCCGGAAAAGCCGATCAAGCCGAACCGTCCGCTGATCGTCGCACTGGCCGTGGTCACCGGGCTGTTCCTGGGCGCCCTTGTCGCGTTCACGCGCAAGGCCATGATGGGCGGGATCGACGATCCGCAAAAGATCGAGCAGCTACTGCGCGCGCGCGTGGTGTACGCCACCATTCCGCACAGCGCCAACCAGGAAAAGCTCATGCGCAAGGCGAAGGGCGGCAACGGCGTGCTACCGCTGCTGGCAACGATCATTCCGGAAGATCCGGCCGTCGAGAGCCTGCGCAGCTTCCGCGCCGCGCTGCAGTTCTCGATGCCGCACTTCAGGAACAATATCGTCATGTTCGCCGGTCCGACGCGCGGCATCGGCAAGTCTTTCGTCAGCGCGAATTTTGCCGCCGTCATGGCTGCCAGCGGTAAACGCGTGCTCCTGATCGATGCCGACTTGCGCAACGGCCAGCTGCACCATTATTTCGGCATCGGGCGCGACCGTGGCTTGTCGCGCGCCATCCTCGGGCAGTCGGCGGTGGACGAGGTCATCCACCACGACGTGGTCGACAACCTGGACTTCATCCCCACCGGAGAATTGCCGCCGAACCGTTCCGAATTCCTGCTGCACCTGAATTTCGGTAGCCTGCTGCAGCAGGTCAGCGCCCGCTACGACATCGTGCTGCTCGATCCGCCGCCGCTGCTGGCGATTGCCGATGCGCTGATCATCGGGTCGCACGCCGGCGCCGTGTTCATCGTCGCGCGTTCGGGACAGACCAACGAGTCGGACATCAACGAGTCGATCAAGCGCCTGAACCACGCCGGCATTTCACCGCAAGGCGTGCTGTTCAACGACATGTCGCCGCGCCTGGGCAGCTATGCCGCTTACCAGCGTCTCGGCACGACGAGCAGGATCGGGTATTCGGCGCATTGAATGCCCGGAACGGCATGCAGGGAACGTATCCTGCCATGCCACATTGCGCTCATGCGTTGCTGCTTCCGAAGCGTACCGACAAAACAGCCTTCTGGCGCGACTGTGGGGTTTGCGCAGCACGGCTGCCGTTCGGATCGGTGGCGTGACGATGACAGTGGCACCCGCCCTTGTCATCGCACGCATCAGTTCAGCGCTGCCACATCATTCACACTGCATCGACAGCATCGACTGCATTGCTTCGCGTCGTGCGGATCAGGCCGCGGTCATCGATGGGCGCTTGCTGCTCGGCGGGAGCACGGCCTTGACGGCGCGCCGGATGCGGAAGGTGTTCGACTCGAACAGCAGATAGGAACAATAGGATGCCAGCAGCACGAACAGCAGCATGCCGGCATACACCGCATAATCGGCCGGCGCGGTAACTGCGAGGCGATCGCGTCCGAACAGTTCCATGCCGAGATGGCGCGAGAGCTTGATCAGCGGTACGTGGATCACGTACAAGGTGAACGAACATTCCGACAGCAGGTGCACCGACCGCGCCAGGCAATGCCGCAAGGGCGAGGCGAGATCGAGCGGACGGTACAGCGCCGCCAGCAGAGCCAGCAGCGGCAGACTATAGGCCAGGTGCTGCAGGAACGAGTCGGCTTCCAGGTCATCCACCTGGCCGAACACGCGCGAGCCTGCGGCGATGGCCAGCGCCGCAAGCAGCATGGCGATGCGCCACG
This sequence comes from Massilia forsythiae, assembly GCF_012849555.1. Taxonomy (NCBI): domain Bacteria; kingdom Pseudomonadati; phylum Pseudomonadota; class Betaproteobacteria; order Burkholderiales; family Oxalobacteraceae; genus Massilia; species Massilia forsythiae. Next base: position 5,988,617 of record NZ_CP051685.1, on the reverse strand, counting down.
GCGGCGTGCAATCGATGCGGATGCGTGAAAACAGGGTGCCCAGCAGCCACAGCGCAAAATACAGCGTGATCGGCAACGGTAACGCAGCGCCCATCAATAGCAGTGCGGTGCATGCGCTCAACTGGCGCAGGCGGTTCTTGCCCGTGAAAGCGATCAGCAGCAGCGGGAACTGCACGTAGTACCAGGTTTCGTTGGCCAGGCTCCACAACGCGTAGTTGCCGGCAAAGGTCGGGACCACGATCGTTTGCAGGCCGAGCAGATTGCCGGCGAAGCTGGCGGCCGAGTACTCGTTGGCGGTCGAGAAGTCGGCCTGGCCGGACTGCACGGCGCCGATGACGCCGCCGATCGCCAGCATCAGGCACAGCGCCGGCATCAGCACCGTCCACAGCCTGGTGGCGCGGTCGATCGCATAGACGTGCAGGGCGCCCGGCTGGTCCAGCTTGTTGAGCAGGCTGCCGCCGACCAGCCAGCCGCTGATCAGGAAAAAGATCACCACCGCCTGGTGCGCGAAGCTGGTGGCCAGGGCCAGCATCTGGTAGTGCAGCGGCGGATTTGCCAGCTCGCTCAAGCCGGGAAACATCTCTGCGCGGAGGTGGGCGGCGGCGACTTCGAGCGCCGCCAGTCCGCGCATCAGGGCAATCAGGAAGGAATTGGCACATCGGCCGTCCAGCTGGTTCTGGCGCTGCCACTGGATCGTGGGAAATTGCAGACTGATCATGAAAAGCTCCTGTCAAAAAGGAGTGGAAAAGGCGGTTATGACATGGGCACCATCAGCCATCCTGGTCCCAGGGAAAAGGCGCATGGTTGCCAGATAGAAGCAAGGCCAGCTTGATCAGCCAGTAACCGACCGGCAGCCACCGGATGGCCCATGCCGTGGCGATGAATGCGGCGATGGCGCAAGCCAGGGCAACTGGACGCGGTGCAGGGGGCGCGTCATGCGTCAGCCGGACCGCGCACACGAATGCGCCGATGCCGATCAGCCAGCCGACCGTGGCCTCGGCCGGTGTATGTTCGCCTGCGTGCACCAGCGCCGCGGCAACCACGGCGGCCAGCGCCAGTGCCGTGCCGGTCACGGCGCGGCGCATGGCAGGCGCCAGCCGCGCCGCCAGCACGTGGCACAGCGTGGGAAAGGCCAGCGCAAAACCGGTGGCATGGCCGCTGAGCGCCTTGAATTGCAGTGCGGGCACGCCGGCGTCCCAGCCCAGGAAGGCGATCTTGCTGGCTGCCACCAGGCCCAGCGTGCATCCGAACACCAGCGTCCAGCCGGCGGCCGCGCGCCAGGCGCGGCCGGCCAGCAGCCAGGCGGCGATGGCGCTGCCCGTCGGGACCGTCAGGGACAGGTCGCCGAGGTGGAGCAGGTCGGACCATGACATGTCCGGCACCTACCTGACGATGGCGGCCAGGGTATGGAAAATGATGCGCAGGTCGAGCCAGAACGATTGCTCGCGCACGTAGCGCTGGTAATACCCGAGCTTGACCGGCAAGATGGTGTCGATGTAGGCGCGCTCGGGGTCGGCGGCGCGGCCGAGGATGGCGCTTTCCTCCTTGTACAGGATCGATGCCCAGTCGGTGATGCCCGGCGCCACCGACAGCACCGTGTCGCGCACGGCGGGCGGATAGCAGGCCACGTAGCGCGGCACTTCCGGACGCGGGCCGACCAGGCTCATGGTTCCCTGCAAGACGTTGAACAATTGCGGCAACTCGTCCAGCTTGGCGCGCCGCAGCAGGCGGCCGGCGCGCGTGACGCGGGCATCCTGGCCCACGGTCAGCTGGCGTTCCTGCGGCGCCCGGTGCGCCATGGTGCGGAATTTGAGGATCGCGAACGGCACCCCGTGGCGGCCGACGCGCTGCTGGCGGAACAGGACCGGACCGGGAGAGTCGAACTTGATCCACAGGGCGACGGCCAGCAGCAGCGGCGACAATACCAGCAGGCCGGCGCCGGCGGCGAGCACGTCGAACAGCCGCTTGCTCATGCCAGCAACTCGCGCACGGCCTGGATGACGCGGTCCTGGTCGGCATCGCTCATCCGGGTGTACAGCGGCAGCGTCAGCATGCCGCGATAGCAGGCTTCCGCTACCGGGAATTGTTCCGCCGACAGGCGGCAGGCGTCGCGCCAGTACGGCTGGCGGTGCAGCGGAATGAAGTGCACGCTGGTGCCGATGCCGCGCTGCGACAGCTGGTCGATCAGCTCGTCGCGCGCGAGCGGCGCGTCGTCCGTCAGGCGTACCACGTACAGATGCCAGGCGTGGGTGCTGGCGCCGCTCGCCTCTGCCGGCAGGCGTAGCGGCAATCCAGCCAGGCCGGCGTGGTAGCGCCGCGCCAGGTGTTCGCGGCGGCGCGCGAAACGGTCGATCTTGCGCAGCTGCTGGATGCCGATGGCGGAAGCGATGTCGGTCAGGTTGTACTTGAAGCCGGCGGCCACGACCTCGTAGTACCAGGCCGGCGTGCGCGAGACGTAGCGGTTGAACGCGTCCTGGCTGATGCCGTGGATGCGCATCAGGCGCACGCGGCGCGCCAGTTCAGCGTCGCGCGTGACCACCATGCCGCCTTCGCCGGTGGTCATGGTCTTGTTGGCGTAGAAGCTGAATACCGTCACGTCGCTGTCGAGCGTGCCCACCAGCCGGCCCTGCCAGCGCGTCGGAAAGGCGTGCGCCGCATCCTCGACCACGCGCAGGCCGTGGCGCCGCGCCAGGTCCAGCAGGGCATCCATGTCGCAGGCCAGGCCGGCGTAATGCACCGGGATGACGGCGCGCGTGCGCGGCGTGATGGCGGCTGCGACGGCCTCCACCGAGATGTTCATCCGTTCCGGATCGACGTCGACGAACACCGGCTGCGCGCCCAGGTAGCGCACCACCTCGGCGGTGGCGGTGAAGGTCAGCGTGGGAACGATGACTTCGTCGCCGGGACCGATGCCGAGCGCTTCCAGCGCCAGGTGCAGGCCCGCCGTGGCGGAATTCACCGAGATCGTTTCCAGGCCGCCGCCCAGGTAGGCATTGAAATCGTGCTCGAACTGGCGCGTCACCGGCCCGGTCGTGACCCAGCCGGAGCGCAGGCAGGCCACCACGGCGTCGATCTCGGCGTCGTCGATGTCGGGCAGCGCGAACGGCAGGAACGGCGCGGCAGCGGCTTCGGTGGCGGAGGTGGCGGCAGATGCGGCGGAAGCGGCGGCAGATGCGGCGGCTTGATGTTCAGCCATGGCTGGGTTCTCCTGCAAGGGCGGTTAGGAAGCGTTGTGCGAGGACCGGATACGTGTGGTGGGCGAGCGCAAAGGCGCGCCCGCGCCGGCCGAGCGCGGTGCGTTCGTCCGCGCCCAGCGCCAGCATGGTCAGGATGCCGTCGGCGACCGCGTGCGGGTCTTCCGGCGCCACGGTGAGGCCGCAGGCGGCGTCGCGCACCGGGTCGTTGCCGGCGTCGACCGCGTGCAATACCGGACGCGCCGCCATCATGTAGTCGATCAGTTTGTTGGGCGAGATGCCGAAGCGGTACAGCGCCTGGCGCTTCCAGCCGATGTAGGCGAGGTCGAAGCGCCGCAACAGGGCCGGCACCCGGGCCTTGGGAACCGGATCGAAGAAATGGACGTTGGCCAGGCCCAGCGCCGCGGCGCGCCGCACCAGTTCCGGCTTGGCCGGCCCGCCGCCGACCAGCACGAAGGCGACCGGGCGATCGCGCAGCAAGGCGGCGGCGTCCAGCAGGGTGTCGAGCGCGTTGGCGAGGCCGTGGGTGCCGGCATAACCGACCACGAACCGGCCCTGGATACGCAGGGTGTCGAGTGCACCGTCCAGCACCGGCGGCAAGCCTTCGGCATCGCCGCAGGCAGCGTCGCGCCATTCGTCCGGGTCGACGCCGTTCGGCACCAGGTGCAGCTTGTGCGGCGCCATGCCGTGCGCTTCCAGGTGCGTGCGTACCTTCGGCAGGATCGAGACCACGGCGTCCGCGTGGCGGCAGGCGAAGTTCTCGGCGGCTTGCAGCAGCATGATGAAGGGATGGCGCCGCGAATGGCCTCCCAGTTCCATCGGCGACAGCGGCCACAGGTCGTGCAGCTCGAACAGCAGGCGCGCGCCGGCGCGGCGGGCGATGCGGTGCGCCGGCCAGATATCGAGCGGGTAGGTGCTGGAGGCGATCACCGCGTCCGGCTTCAACGTGTCGGCCAGCCGCGCGCCTTCCCGCTGCAGGCGCAGCACGAAGGCGGCCATGTTGCGCACGCGCGCCAGGCCATTGCCGCGGTAGGGCGGCGTGGTCAGCCAGACGTAATCGATGCCGTCGATGGTCTCGCACTGGCGCCAGGCGCCTTCCATCGCCGGCGCCTGGGTGCGCACGTGCGATTCCGACGAGGCGACGATGGTCACCTTGTGCCCCTGGCGCACCCATTCGCGCGCCAGGTAGTAGGGCCGGTATTCCATCCCGTGGCGCACCGAGCCGGCGTAGTGGTTGATCAGCAGGATGTTCATGTGCGCCACGCCAGTTCTTCGGCCAGGCGCACCATGTTGCAGCGCGTCGTGTCGACCCAGTTGGTTTCCCATTGCAACGGATGGGTCAGGAAGCAGATGCGCTGGTGCCGGCCCAGCGCCTCGAACGGCGACAACGGAAAGTAGAACACCGGATACGGCCGGTCGCTGATGTACAGGTCGAAGTGGCGCAGCAATTCGCTGTCGTAGGATTCGCATTCGATGCCACAGCGCCGGCGCAGGTCCGGGTCGCGCAGCAGTTCGTGGTTGATCACCTTGAGGCGGCGGTTGGCGAAGTCGCCATGGCTGGCGACGGTGGCCAGCGGCGTGCCGAGATCGTCGCGGATGCGCTGGTAGTTGTGCACGAACATTTCGCGGATCTCGGGGAAGCGCTCGCGTACCTGGCTGCCGCAGCGCAGCCGGTGGCGCTTGGCGAAGGTCGCCACTTCCTCGTAGTGGTAGCTGGCCTCGCTGCCGGCAGCCTCGATGGCGCGCATGAAGCCATAGTCGAGCGTGCTCAAACGGAAGTAATAGCTGGCCCGCACCCCATGCTTGACCTCGAGCGCGAACATCTTGCGCGCCGTGCGCAGGTCGCTGTCGATATCGTGGCGGTGCACCACCACCTTGCCGGTGTCGCTTCCTTCCTGGCGGATCGCGCGGTGGAAGTCGCGCACCGACAGTTGCCGGTAACCGGACTGGCGCGCCTGCACGAGCAGCGCTTCGTACTCGCACAGGCGGGACGGCATCAGGTAATCCGAATAGACGCGATTGAGCAAAGTCTTCATTGCAAGCTGTACTTGGCGCGGTAGGGTTGGAAGCCGACGATGCGCTTGAACTGTTGCAGCCCCGGCTGGGCGCCGAAGAAGGTGTCGTACATGAGGTAACGCACGTCGTTGCGCTCGATCAGGCGCGACACGATGTCGACGACGAGCAGATGCATGATCCCGTCGTTGTTGCGCAGCCCCATGAGCTGCGAAAAGGCGTCGAAATTGCCGTAGTGGCCGACGTTGGCGTACGCTACCAGGCGTCCTTTGCCGTCGAGCACGCCGTAGTAGCTGAAATGCGGCTGGCGCTCGAAACGGGTGGTTTTTTCCAGGTAATGGCGGTCCATCGGCCGGCCCTGGCGGCTGTCCAGCGCCGTATTGATGGCGTGGATGCCGTCGACATGCTCGTTGCGCTCGATCTCGGTGCACACGTAGCCGCGCGAGCGGGCGCGCCTGGCGTGCCAGGCGCCCTGGTTCTTGCCCTGGATCGCATCCAGGTAGGCCGGCGTGTTCGCGAAGTGCTTGAGGTCGATCAGCGCCGCGCCCATCGTCTTGTTGCGGATCAGCTTGTAGCGTGGATGCCGCCTGGTGAAGTTGCGGTAGGTCGATGGAATGTCGTGCGGTTCGATGTGCGCTTCGAAGCGCAGGTCGGCCACGGGCAATTGCAGGATCTGGCGGACGGTCTCGTAATGGCGGAGGAAGGCGTTCATGGTCTGGCGCTCACGGTTTGCTTTGTGCTCACGGGTTGCTCATGCGCTGCGCTTGGCCGGGTACGGCGTCCGGCTGCCACCGGCGCGGCCATTGGCCAGGCGTTCGTAGAAGCCGGCCAGCTTGTCGGCTTCGCCGCGCCAGTGATAGGTGGCATGCGCCGCGCGCCGTCCGTTTTCTCCCATGCGCCGCGCCACGTCGGGGTGGCGGCACAGGTAGTCGATGGCGGCGGCGATGGCGGCCGGGTCGAGCGGGTCCACGCACAGGCCGCACTGGTTGCCTTCGACGATGTCCTGCCATAGCGGAAAACGCGAGGCGATCACCGGCAGGCCGGCCGCCATGTACTCGAACATCTTGACCGGCAAGGCATCCAGGTAATTGACGACCGGATGCAGCGTGACCAGCCCGGCCATCGCGCGCGCCATCGCGCGCTGCACGCCGGCACGGTCGAGGTGGCCGTGCGCATCCACCTGTTTCCAGCCGGGCAGGCGCCGCACTTCGTCGGCCAGCGCCGGCTCGGCGAAGCCGCCCACCAGCGACAGCCGTGCCGGCGATTCCAGCAGTGCGCACGCCTGTACCAGTTCACGGATGCCGCGGATGGCGGAGATGCTGCCGACGTAGCAGACTTCCTGCGTCTTGGCACCCCAGTCCGGCGCCGCGCCGAATTCCTGCAGCAGCGGATAATTGTTGACCCCGACCGTATTCGGATGCAGGCGCGCCAGCCGCGTGCGGATGAAGGGGGTGGCGGCGACCAGGCCGTCCAGGCGCGGGTAGGCATGGCGTTCGACCACGCCGAAAGCGCCGGACAGCAGGCGCCGCGCCAGCGGCGTCAGGTAGGGCTTGGCCAGCAGCTGGGCCGGCACGTCTTCGTGCGAATCGAATACCACCTGCTTGCCGCGGCGCTTGAGGAACAGCCCGGCCAGGAGCAGCTCGGGATCGTGCAGGTGATACACGTCGGCGTCGAGTACCAGCGCCGCGCGCAGCACCCGGCGCGTGGTGCGCAGCACCCGGTTCACGCGTCCGGGCAGGCGGCCGACGTCGACGATGCGTACGCCATCCTCCCATTCGTCGCCGAGGCCGTCGGCCACGACCAGGCTGACCCGGTGGCCGCGTTCGGCCAGGCTGCGGCATTGCTTGACGAACACCCGGGTGTCGTAGCGCGGGTGTACCGAGGTCAGGTGGACGATGTCGGCCATGATGGGGGTTGCTTCAAGCGGTCAGGATTGCGGCGTCGGCGGTGCGCGCCTCGCCCACGCAATCGAGCAGGGCGGCGCACACCGCGCCGATGTCCTCGTCCGTCAGGTATGGGCCCATCGGCAGGCTCATCACCGTGCCGGCCAGCGTGCAGGCGGCGGGGCAGGGGTCGCCGCCGCTCAGGGCGGCGTAGGCCGGCTGCCGGTGGACCGGAACCGGGTAGTGCACCGCGGTCGGAATGCCGGCGGCCTGCAGCGCCTGCTGCAGCGCTTCGCGCCGCTCGACCAGGACCGTGTACTGGGCGTGGACGCTGCTGCGGTCGGCGCGCCGGGCGACACGGCGCACGCGCGTGCCGAGCAGGGCGTCGTAGGTGGCGGCGGCGCGCCGGCGCTGGTGCAGCTCCCACTCGAACAGGGGCAGCTTGGCCAGCACGATCGCGCACTGCAGCGTGTCCATGCGGCCGCCGACGCCGATCCGGGTATGCACGTAGCGCCGGCTCTGGCCGTGTAGGCGGATCTCGCGCATGGCGCCGGCCAGTTCGTCGTCGCTGGTGAACAGGGCGCCGCCGTCGCCGTAGCAGCCGAGCGGCTTGCTGGGGAAGAAGCTGGTGCAGCCGATCGTCGACAGGTTGCCGCTCTTCCTGCCGCGGTAGTCGGCGCCGAAGCTCTGCGCGCCGTCCTCGATCACCGCCACGCCGTGGCGCGCGGCGATGGCGTTGATCTCGTCCATGTCGGCGGGCTGGCCATACAGCGACACCGGGATGACGGCGCGGGTGCGCGGCGTGATGCGCGCGTCGAGCTGGCCGGCGTCGAGGTTGGCGGTGAGCGGGTCGACGTCGACGAACACCGGCGTCGCCCCCAGCAGCACGATGACCTCGGCGGTGGCGATGAAGGTGAACGGCGTGGTGACGACTTCGTCGCCGCGACCGACACCGAGCGCCATCAGGGCGATCAGCAGCGCTTCCGTGCCCGAGGACACGGTGATGCAGTGGCGCGCGCCGGTGTACTGCGCCAGCGCGGCTTCGAGTTCGGCCACTTCCGGCCCCATGATGTACTGGCCATGGTCGAGCACGGCCTGGATGCGTGCGTTGACGAGGTCGCGCGTTGCCTGGTACTGGGACTTGAGGTCGATGAATTCCATGATGGTCGGGCCGGGTTGGATTGGGCTGGTTCGGAGCGCGTGGTCGGCGGGGACAATGTCATTCGCCGGCGTGCCGGCCGCAAGCCGGGGCAGCGCCGGCCGCCAGCGTGCAGACGCCGCCGCGCAGCAGGTAGGTCTCGCCGGTGTGCGGGCAGTGCGCTTCGCCGTCGCCGTGGCGCGGCAGCGCCAGGCGCTCGCCGAAGCGGCTGATCCAGCCGATCTGGCGCGCCGGCACGCCGGCCATCAGCGCGAAGTCGGGCACGTCGTGCTTGACCACGGCGCCGGCGCCGACGAAGGCATAGCGGCCCACCGTGACGCCGCACACGATGGTGGCGTTGGCGCCGATGCTGGCGCCGCGCCGCACCAGCGTGCGCCGGTACTGGTCCTTGCGGACTATGCCGGCGCGCGGGTTGTAGACGTTGGTGAACACCATGCTCGGACCGCAGAACACCTCGTCCTCGAGGGTGACGGCGTCGTACACCGAGACGTTGTTCTGGATCTTGACGCGGTCGCCGATGACGACGTCGTTGCCGACGAATACGTTCTGGCCGAGCGAGCAGGCAGCGCCGATGCGCGCGCCCGCGCACACGTGCGAGAAATGCCAGACGCGGGTGTCGGCGCCGAGCTCGGCGCCGGCATCGACGATGGCGCTGGGGTGGACCGCGCCGGAACGGCAGTCCTGGGATGCATCGGGAAGTGTCATGTTCAATACTCCAGCACGTTCAATATTCCAGAGGCAGGGCGACGCGCTTGCCGTCGCGCGCCGATTGGTAGGCGGCGACCAGCACCTCGAGCGATTTCAAGCCTTCGCGGCCGTCGGTCTCGGGTTCGGCTTCGCCGCGCAGCACGCGGATCACGTTGTCGTAGTACAGCGGGTGGCCGAAGCCGTACACCGACGTGGTCTGGTAGCTGGCGTCGCCGACCAGGTCGTCCTCCGGATCGGGCGCGGCGAATTCCCATTGCTGCACCTGGTTGACGGCGACGCCGCCGATGCGCACCGTGCCGCGCTCGCCCAGGATCGTGATCGAGCCTTCCAGGTTGTGCGGATAGGTGAGCATGGTGACGTTCATCGAGCCGAGCGCGCCGTTGCGCCAGCGCAGGCTGATCACGCCGGTGTCCTCGACCTCGATGTCGCGCGCCAGCGTGGCGGTGTAGGCCTGCAGGCTTTCCACCGGGCCGACGATCCAGTCGATCAGGTCGACGTAGTGGCTGGCCTGGTTCATGAAGGCGCCGCCGTCGAATTCCCAGGTACCGCGCCACTTGGCGCTGCGGTAGTACTCCGGCGGGCGGGTCCAGAACACGTTCAGGTTGACCATGTAGATGCGGCCGAAGCGCTTCTTCTCGACGGCGCGCTTGAGCAGCTGCAGGGTGGCGTTGCGGCGGTTCTGCTTGACCACGAACAGGCGCACCCCGGCGGCGTCGGCGGCCGCCACCATGCGCTTGCCGTCTTCCCAGCGCGTGGCCATCGGCTTCTCGGTGATCACGTGGCGGCCGGCCTGGGCGATGCGGATCGCCTGCTCCGGATGCAGGCCGGACGGTGTGGTGACGATGAAGGCGTCGGCGTCGCATTCGCGCAGCATCTGCTCCAGGCTGGCGTAGCCGGCGGCGCCGGTGGTGCCCACCGCGCGGTCGAGCGCACGCGCATCGACGTCGCATACGCCGGCCAGCTCGGCCCGCTCGTGGTGCTGGCGCAGCGCCTCGAAGTGGTTATTGGCGATGCGTCCGCAGCCGACCAGCGCGAAGCGGATCCTGCGGTCGTTGATGGGCGCGGGGTAGTTGCGCATGGCGGCTCCTTCAGGCCTTGACGACGTTCGGCAGCGAGGACAGGTACACGCCGCGCGTGTCGACCACCAGGTTCGCGTACTGGCCGATCAGGTCGTAGTCGAAGGCGCTGTGCGCGGTGGCCAGCAGCACCAGGTCGTACGAGGCGACGGTGCGGGCATCCAGTTCGACGCTCTTCAGGTCGAAATGGTGTTCGCGCATGCGCGGGAAGGCCGGCACGTGGGGGTCGGAGTAATCCACCGCGGCGCCCTTGTCGCGCAGGATTTCCATCAGCTCGACCGAGGGCGATTCGCGCATGTCCTCGATGTCCTTCTTGTAGGCGATGCCCAGCACCAGCACGCGGCTGCCCATCACCGACTTGCCGCGCCGGTTCAGGGCGTCGGTGACCTTGCCGACCACCCAGTGCGGCATGTCGCTGTTGATCTCGCCGGCCAGTTCGATGAAGCGGGTGTGCAGGCCGAACTCGCGCGCCTTCCAGGTAAGGTAGAACGGGTCGATCGGGATGCAGTGGCCGCCCAGGCCGGGGCCGGGATAGTAGGGGGTGAAGCCGAACGGCTTGGTGGCGGCGGCGCGGATCACCTCGTGGATGTCGATGTCCATGCGGTCGGCGATGATCTTCATTTCGTTGACCAGGCCGATGTTGACCGCGCGGTGGATGTTTTCCAGCAGCTTGGTGAGTTCCGCCGCCCGCGTCGAGCTGACCGGCACCACGCGGTCGATCGCCGGGCTGTACAGGGCGATGCCGGCTTGCAGGCAGGCCGCGGTGGCGCCGCCGCAGATCTTGGGAATGGTGCGGGTATGGAAATCGGGATTGCCGGGGTCTTCGCGCTCGGGCGAGAACACCAGGAAGGTGTCGCGCCCGATGACGAAGCCGCGCGATTCCAGGCGCGGCTTGAGCTCCTCGTCGGTGGTGCCCGGATAGGTGGTGCTTTCCAGCGACAGCACCTGGCCGGGACGCATGAAGGGCAGCAGGGCGTCGGCGGTATCCAGCACGAAGGAAAGGTCGGGCTCGCGGTAGGCGTTGAGCGGGGTCGGCACGCAGATGATCAGGGCGTCCGGCTCGCCGGCGCGGGTGAAGTTGGTGGTCGCTTCGAAGCCGCGCTCGCGGGCGGCGGCGATGTCGCTGCCGGCGATGTGCTTGATGTAGCTTTCGCCGCGGTTCAGGCGTTCGATCTTGGCGCCGTCGATGTCGATCCCGAGGACGCGAAAACCCGCCTCGGCGTAGCGCAGCGTCAGCGGCAGGCCGACGTAGCCCAGGCCGATGATGCCGATGACGGCGGTGCGGTCACGCAGCTTGCTGGTGAGCTGTTCGAGAAATGCCGGCTTGCTTTCGTCACGCATGAGTTTCCTCGCGAATCGGTAAGTAATGAATGAACGTCAAAAAAGTGCGTCGTACGGTTGCCCGGGCGCTGCACGCCGTGGCCGTCAGATGCGGAACGGCGTGAACTTCCTGATCAGCGCCAGGTGGTCGGACGCCGGCTCCGCAGGCGGCGTCGAGGCGGGCGCCACAGCCGCCGCGCCGGGCGCGGTTGCCGGCGTGGCCGGCTGCGGCTGCGGCTGCGGCTGCGGGTTGTATTCGGTGACGATGGCCTTGACCATCGATTCGATCATGGCGCGCTCATGGGTTTCGCAGGCCATCATCAGGCAGGTGATGAAGGTTTCCAGCACGCTGGGACGCAGCGCGCTTTCCTTCATGCGCATGATGCGCGGGTGCTCGCTCGGGAACACCACGCCGTCGGTCAGCAGTTCCTCGTGCAGTTTCTCGCCGGGGAACAAGCCGACGTAGCGGATCTCGATGTCGCCGCCCGCATGCTGCGCGCTGCGCTCGGTCAGCCCCGACAGGGCGATCAGGCTGCGCGCCAGGTCGACGATGCGCACCGGTTCGCCCATGTCGAGCACGAACACGTCCCCGCCCTTGGCCATGGCGCCGGCCTGGATCACCAGCTGTGCGGCTTCGGGAATCAGCATGAAGTAGCGCGACACGTCCGGGTGGGTGATGGTCAGCGGACCGCCGCGCGCGATCTGGCGCTGGAACAGCGGGATCACCGAGCCGGACGAACCGAGCACGTTGCCGAAGCGGACCATGGAAAAGGTGGTCGGGCTGTCGTGGCGCACCGCCGCAGCCTGGAAGATCAATTCGGCGATGCGCTTGCTGGCGCCCATGATGTTGGTCGGCCGCACCGCCTTGTCGCTGGAGATCAGCACGCAGGTCTCGACCGCGTGCTTGGCGGCCTGGGTGGCGATCACCTGGGCGCCGACCACGTTGTTGCGCAGGCCTTCGACGATGTTGCTCTCGACCAGCGGCACGTGCTTGTAGGCGGCAGCGTGGTAGATGGTGTCGACCTTGCCGTCGCGCAGGATGCGTTCGACCAGTTCGGCATTGCACACCGAGCCCAGGTGCGCGTCGATGGAAATCTGCGGGAAGCGCGTGGCCAGTTCCTGCCTGATCGTGTACAGCGCGAATTCGGAGTGGTCGAGCAGGTGCAGGCGGCGCGGCGCGAGCGTCACGATCTGGCGGCACAATTCGCTGCCGATGGAGCCGCCGGCGCCGGTGACCAGCACGGTCTTGGCATGCACGCAGCGGGCGAACAGGTCGAGCCGCGGCGGCACCGGCGGGCGGCCCAGCAGGTCTTCGAACTTCAGTTCGCGAATCGCCTCGCGCGGCGTGACCTTGTCGTCGCCCAGGTCGACCAGGCGGCTCAGGATGCGGGTGGCGACGCCGGCCTGGGCCAGGCGCTGCATGATGTCGCGCAGGCGCTCCGCCGAGACGCCGGGAATCGCGATGACGATCGAGCGGATGCGCATGGCGTTGACGATCTCTACCAGGCGCTCGGTATGGAACACGCGCAGGCCGCCGATGTTGCGTTCGATGAGCGCGTGCTTGTCGTCGAAGAAGCAGACCGGGCGGTAGTCCTCGCCGCCGAGCATGGTCTGGGCCAGCTTGGCGCCGGCCTCTCCGGCGCCGTAGATCGCCACCACTTCGGACACGGCGCGGCCGCGCGCATGGTGGTTGCGCAGGAAATTACGCATGCCGACGCGCGAGGCGACCACGTAGGAAAACACGATGAACCAGTAGATCGCCAGCGCGCTGCGTGGAAAGCTTTCCTCGTTGATGGCGAACATGACCAGGTAGGCGCACAGGATCGCCAGCGCCAGCGAGGCGCCGGTGACGCTCAGCAGGCGCTGGTCGATGAAGCGGATCACGGCGCGGTACAGGTCCGACACCGAGAACGCCGCGATGGTGAGGACGGCGACCAGCACGTACGAGGCCGGGCCGAAGTGGGACGCCAGTTTCAGGTCGCCGCCGCGCAGCAGCATGGCGATCAGGAAGCAGCATGGCAATGCGATCAGATCTGCCGTGACCATCAGCGCGATCTTTGCTGTTCGATGCAATGAAACCATTTTTGAACAGAATTGATTAATAACGCTGGAATGAATTGTTGGCATGATTCCGAAAACTGCATGAGGTTTCAGGGTTATCCGTCTTATTTTGGAATTTATTGAATAAATGAATTAAATCGATTCATTTTTTATGCCCGATCGACAAGGATCGATGGGATGTAAGTGGCTACTGTTTAGATCGTCTATTGCTGAGTAAGTTTATTATCTGAGCGCATAAGAATCGCGGATTTGACCATGCTCAACTAGGGAAATGGAATTAATTTTTTTCTCTATTAAGTGAAAATAAGAAATTTATTCTTAGAATTAAGTCGAGCTGAAAGCACTGCTGCAAAACCGCGCAATTCTGCAAACCCTGTTATTGAGCGCGTTCGGCCAGATGGATCGATGATCTTGGCCAAATGGCGCAATTGAAGGGTGCGATTATTAGATATGGAAAATGGCGCGAATTAAATTCAGGCCAATCGCAATAGAAGGGGGATGAATTGCCGATAAGAACACGCGACCCTGCGGCCGGGCCGGCGCCGGACATGGCGGCAGGCAAGACAGTTCAGAACGGATGGGAAGCGAACGCCGCCGGGAATGCAGCGTGGGAAGAAGGCTACGCCGGGATGCCTTCGCATCCCCGGCGGTGGATCACGGCGCGCCGGCCGTGCCGGCTGCGGCGCCGGCGCCGGGTTGCGGCGCGGCGGCTGGCCCCGGCATGCCCGGCCGCGGTTGCGGCGCCATCGGCGGCACCACGATCTCGTCGTTCAATCGCAGGAACTTGAAGCCGGCCAGCGACTGGCCATGCTTGCCTTCCTGGCGGTTGCGTTCCTCGCGCGCGGCGGCGCGCGCGATGTACGACGCGAAGGTTTCCTCGCGCACCTGCGGTTCGGATGAATGCAGGAAATGGCGTTCGCCGTCCGCACCCAGCACCACCAGTCCCACGTGCGAGGCCCAGTACTCGCCGTCGCGGGTCGAGATCACGTTGACGAAGTCACCTTCGCGCAACTGGCCGGCGATGGCCGCCACCCGCTCCTTGGCGACGTAGCTCTGGCGGCTGGATTCGACCGGGATGCCGGTCTCGGTGTGATGGCGCATGCGCAGGAAGCGCGCGCGGTCGACCGTCATGCCGTAACCGGGGCCGTCCGGCCCGGCCAGTCGGGCGCTGACGTCGGTCACCAGCCAGCGGTTGGCGACGTTCCAGTCCATCTCGGTGTAATGGTTGCGCGTGGCGACCCCGATCACGCCGTCGCGGTAGCGGATGCGCTGCAGCATCCAGAAGAATTCTTCCCACGATCGCGACAGCGCCATCGCGTAGGTGTGTTCCGCGAACACCACGCAATCGCTGTGGTCGAGGCTGAACATCGGCAAATCGTCGTGCACTTCGAACGGATACTCACCCAACAGGTTCAGCCGGTAGGGCTGGCCGATGTTCTTGCGGCCGATCGCCGCGATGCGCTTGCGCAGGTCCGGCTCGGCGTCATGCACCCAGGCCACGTAGCGCCCGGCCTGCACCGGCGTCATGCGGTAGATCGGCATGGCCAGGATGGCGTCCAGCGGCGTCTCGGCGGCGCGTCCGGCGGCGGCAGTTGCGGGCACCGCCCTGGCGGCGGTCGGCGTTGCCGCAGGCGGGGCGGCGCAGCCGGCGAACAGGGCGGCGCACAGCGGCGCCAGCAGGCGCATCGGACGCGCAGCGCAGCGAGCGGCGTAACGGGAAGGGCGGGATACGGCGGTTGGCAGCATGGCAAATCCTCGGTGGCCAGAACGCTACGCTAGCGCGTCCGGCAGGGATGCATGAAATGAAAAGTTTTCGTGCAGGTATAACACCACGTTGTGGGCTGAAACCATTCCTTGCGGTTATATATTCTGCAACACTAATCATTATCCAGGGACTTTACGCTCGTCAATACTGGACGCGCGACAGGGATCCACCTGGCCCAAAAAAAGAGACCGATTCAGGAGAGAGAACATGTTCAAACGGAAGCCGCTCGCGGCCGCTGTCTCGATGGCGCTGCTGGCTGCCGCCGCACCCGCTCGCGCCCAGAGCGAGGCCGGCGCCGCCCAGGCCCCCATGCAGAAGATCGAAGTGACCGGCATCCGTGCGTCGATGGCCAAGTCGCTCGCCGTCAAGCGCGACGCCAGTGCCAACGTCGAGGTGATCACCGCGGAAGACGTCGGCAAGATGCCCGACAAGAACCTGGCCGATTCGCTCCAGCGCCTGGCCGGCGTGGCGGTGCGCACCGACTACGACGAGGCCGAAAAGGTGTCGATGCGCGGCACTAATCCCGACATGTCGCTGATCGTCTTCAACGGCCACACCGTGTCCGGCGGCGACTGGTACGTCGGCGACCAGTCGTCCAGCAGCCGTTCGACCAGCCTGTCGCTGGTGCCCTCCTCGGTCCTGAACCAGGCCACCGTGTACAAGACCTCGCAGGCCGACATCGTCGACGGCGGCCTGGCCGGCACCATCAACGTCACCACCAGGAAGCCGCTCGACCAGAAGGAGCGCCTGTCGGGCGTGGTGAGCGTCGGCGCCAGCTACGCCACGCTGCCGGGCAAGACCGGCCCCGACATGAACGCCACCGTCAACTGGAAGAACGAAGCCAACACCTTCGGCGTCATGCTGCAGGGCTTTTCCGAGAAGCGCTACGTGCGCCGCGATTCCGTCTCGCGCCTGGCCTACGGCACCAGCAGCGGCTGGGACGTGATCAACACCAGCACGATGAAGGGCATCACCGACGAGTCGCTGGCCGGCACCGGCTACAAGGCCGCCGACCTGAACGGGGTGCGCCTGCCGGGTTCGATGAGCAGCGAATTCGTCGAGGGCGTGCGCGACCGCAAGGGCGGCCTGTTCTCGCTGCAGTTCAAGCCGAACCGCGACATCGACGTGACCATGACCGGCTTCCATTCGGCCATGAAGGCCAACAACTACGGCCGCCTGAAGGCGGGCGCGATCTACAGCATGCTGCTCGGCAGGGCGTCGCTGGCGGACGGGGCTACTACCGGCGCCAATGCACCGCTGACCAGTTCCAACGGCCAGCAGGTGTTCGCCTCGATCAGGAACCCGGTGATCGTCAACGAGACCACGCTGTACGGTAACCAGCTGCGCGTGCTGAAGAGCGCCGACATCCTGTTCCCGGACGGCACCACGCCGCAATACATCGGCAATTCGGAGGGTTTCTACCGCGACGGCGCCAAGGCCACCAGTTCCTTCCTCGACCTGGACGGCAAGTGGCGCGTCAGCCAGGACCTGACCCTCAAGACCCTGCTGTCGACCACGCGCGGCGTCGGCCAGACCGATACCGACCAGGGCCTGACCTACGCCAGCTTCGGCACCGGGGTCTCGTACGCGCTGGGCGACGTCCACGATGCGCCCTACGTGAAATACTACGGCACCGGCATCAAGCCGGACCAGCTGGTAATACGCACCATTTCCGGCCTGAAGACCACCGACCGCGAGAGCAGCGCCCAGCTCGACGGCGAATACAAGCTGGCGCAGGGCTGGCTGCAGTCGCTGCAGAGTGGTGTGCGCTTCGCCGACCACCGCCGCGACAGCGCGCGCCGCTCGCCCGCCTACCGTACGGCCGACCTGAACGCGGGCGCACCCGCCGGTAGCGTGCCGTGGCCGTCCGATTTCGGCGCCGGACTGGATGGCCCGGCCGGCTGGGACAACAGCGGCTATACCCTGACGCCGGAAGCCTTGAAGGCCTACTTCGCGTCGGGCACCAAGCCGACCAGCGCCGACTTCGAGCGCCGCGTCGCGTCCGAACTGCACATGCGCGAGCGCCAGAGCGCCATCTACCTGATGGCCAACCTGGAAGGCGAGCGCTGGTCGGGCAATGCCGGCCTGCGCTTCGTGCAGACCCGTGTCAACGCCGACGTGCCGACGCCGATCGCGGCCGGCATTTGCGCGCGCGCCGCACCGAACCAGCCTGCGATCCCGTGCGCCGCCTACCCGGGCGCGATCACCAGCGCCGGCGATCTGCAGCCGTACTATGACAACACGGTGTTCAATCCGCTCACCGGCAACACCTACTACTTCACCCGGACCGACCGCCGCTTCGACAACTGGCTGCCGAGCATGAACCTGCGCTACGAACTGACCAGGGAACAGATCGTGCGCTTCGGTGCCAGCCGCACCGTCGGCCGCCAGAACTACAACCTGCTGGGCGCGGGCTTCACCAGCGCCACCTGCAATGCCCAGGGCTGTACCGTCAACGGCCCGAACCCGGACCTCAAGCCGCTCACCGCCGACAATGTCGACCTGTCGTGGGCCTGGTATTTCTCGCGCCGCTCGCTGGTGGCAGCCAACGTGTTCTATTCGCGCATCCAGGGCTATGCCAAGACCGGCGCCTCGAACGGCGTGACGATCGACCTGTACGACGCGGCCTCCGGCGCCAACAAGACCTATGCGGTGAACACCACCGGCCAGCAGGGCGCGCACATCGGCGGCGTCGAGCTGTCGTACGAACAGCCGTTCGGCAACACCGGCTTCGGCTTCACCAGCAACGTCAGCCGCGCCAAGACCCGCGTCGACGACGGCCGTCCGCTGGTGGGCGCCTCGGAATGGGCCGCCAACCTGGGCGGCTACTTCGAGAACGACAAGGTGTCGCTGCGCCTGGTCGCCAACTACCGCAGCGAATACGTGAACAGCAGCACCGCGCCGGCGCCGAGCGCCAACAGCCAGGGCCTGTACAGCGTGAATGGCGTGCTGATGCCGACCGCACCGACCATGGCGGCGCCGGTGACCACGCTGGCCTTCAATGCCAGCACCAACCTCACGCCGCATCTGCTGCTCACCTTCGATGCGACCAACCTGACCAACGTCAAGCGCGCCTATTACCGTTACAGCGAAGCAGAGCAGCAGAAGCTCGATGTGATCGGCCGCCAGTTCTACCTGAACCTGAAATACCGCTTCTGATCGGTTGCCGCTGGAAACCGGCAAGGGGCTGCAGCCCCTTTTTCGTCCCGAAATAAGATCAGCGAGACGTTTTTGTAGGACTACAGCTCGTCCATTCATGCAGTGTGCGTCAGCTAACGGTGCACTTCACCCGCCGGCGATAGGATGAAGGCGTTGAGTGAGGGCCAGCGATCTTCCGCAGGTGCCGACTACCTCAACAGGTTAGCCGGTCGCCTCGAGGATCGGCACCAATTCCATGCCGGCGCGCCGGCCCCGTGGAAAGCGGAGGTTGTCCATGACCATGCCAACGACGAGCCATCCACCCAAGCACCTCGTGCGCGAGTATCTCGAGCGCCGTGCCAGGGAACCCGGCCCGCCGCCGTCGCCGGAAGAGATCCGGCGCCAGTTGGGATGGGGCATGTCGCTGCAGGCGGACGACGACGTCGCGCCCACGCTTTCCTGAATCGTTTTTTACAAGGAGAACACCATGACCGCCAAGATCGGCAACAAGAACATCGCCCAGCACCGTGGCCGCAAGGAGCGCCAGGATATCCGCAAGACCAACATTGCCCGCGAAGCCGTGCGCCAGGCCGAAGCCCGCGCCAAGTACCGCAACCAGGTCAAGGGCCAGCTGCCGCTGGCGCTGTCGGCAGCGGCAGCCTGACCCGCTTCACTCGATCCTAGCCCGCCCCGGTCACGAGGCGGGCTTTTTTGCGTCCGCGTCATCGTTCCGCTGATTCCGCTGATTCTACTTTCTTTGCCGCCGTGGGCTTCACTGCCCGCCGCGGGCGCCATTCACCGATGCCGGCGTCATTCACCGCCGTCCAGCCGCCGTTCGCCGAAAAGCGCTTTCCGTCCGCAGCACCGTTGCGGTATCGTGGCGCCATCCTGACAAACGGAGCGTGACATGAACAGCGAAGCTTCCTATCACTTGCGGCGCCAGGTCCTGTGGGGCCTGTTGCTGGTCGGCCTGGGCGTGGCCTTCCTGCTGGACCAGATGAACATCCTCGCCATCGAAAGCCTGTGGCACTATGCGCCGCTGTTGCTGGTCGTGATCGGCATTAACCAGACCATCGGCTATCCGAACGGGCGCGAATTCGCCAACGGCTTGTGGACCGCCTTCATGGGCATCTGGCTGTTCGCCGTGCTGGAAGACATGTTCGGCCTGACCTTCCGCAACAGCTGGCCGATCGCCATCATCATCTGGGGCGTGACGATGGCGGTGCGGCCCATCGCCGAGCGCAAGTTCGGCAAGACCGGCCGCCGCGACCGCCAACGTGGCTACGGCATCGACGCCAATGGGGAGAACGGCCATGGAAACTAGGACCAACCGCGCTTCCAGCCAGGTCATCCTCGGCCTGCTGGTGATCGGCATGGGCGTGCTGTTCCTGCTCGATAACCTGGACATCCTCGACTTCCACCGCGCCATCGGCTTCTGGCCGGTCGTCTTCGTCGCCGCCGGCGCGATCGTGTTGTCCGGCGACGGGCCGCGCAGCGGCAACGTCACCGGCCTGGCGTTGATCGCGCTCGGCGTGCTGATGATGCTGGGCCGGCTCGGACTGTTCCACATCAGCTGGGCCATGATCTGGCCGCTGCTGCTGATCGGGCTCGGCGGCCTGATCCTGTACCGTACCCTCGGCCCGGGACGCGTGGCGCGGCCGAACATGGTCGATGCGTCCGGGGACGAGACCGTGGTCGACGTGGTGGCGATCCTGGGCGGGGTCGAGCGGCGCGTGCGCACGCAGACCTTCCTGGGCGGCGAGATCACCGCGATCATGGGCGGCTGCGCGCTCGACCTGCGCGAATCGTCGATCCTCAAGGAAGCGGTGCTGAACGTGTTCACCATCTGGGGCGGCATCAACATCAAGGTGCCGCCGGACTGGACCGTGGTCCTGAACGGCACGCCGCTGATGGGCGGCTTTTCCGAAAAGACGGCGGCGGCGCCGGACGCCGGCAAGCGCCTGGTGATCCGCGGCTACGCCATCATGGGCGGGGTCGAGGTGCGCAACTGAGCGCGCGCGCCGGAGCAGGGCGCACGGAGCGCGGATGATGCACGGCGTGTTCGCCAGCTGGCGCGCGGCGCGCCTGTACCTGCTGGCCTGGCTGATGCTGGGCGTGCTGCTGGCGGCGATGCTGGCCGCCGGCGGGGCAGGCTTCGGCGCCAGCCTGGCATTCGCCCTGCCGCTGGCGCTGGTGTATGCGTACGCCACCGGGTTTTCTGCCTACTATGTGTGCCGCGCCTGGCCGCTCGGGCAGCGCCATCCGCTGGCGGTGTGCGCCGGCGTCGGCCTGCCGGCCCTGTGCGCCGCCGCCCTATGGTGCGCGCTCGGCGCCGCCTGGCACGGCGTGCTGGAAGCGCTGGCGCCGCAGGCGCGCGCCGTGGCCCTGGGCGCGCCCTTGCTGGCGTCGATGTTCGGCCTGGGCGTGATCCTGTACGGCCTGTCGGCCGCGGTGAACTACCTGATGCTGGAAACCGAGCAGGTGCGCCGGCTCGAGACGCACACGCTGGAGATGCGCCTGGCGGCCCAGGATGCCGAGCTGCGCCTGCTGCGCGCCCAGATCGATCCGCATTTCCTGTTCAACAGCCTGAACTCGATCAGCGCGCTGACGTCGCTCGATCCGCCGGGCGCGCGCGCGATGACGCTGCGGCTGGCGGACTTTTTCCGCCACAGCCTGGGGCTGCAGGCCGGGCGCATGGTCACGCTGGACGCGGAGCTGGCGCTGGTGCGCCATTTCCTCGCCATCGAACAGGTGCGCTTCGGCGCGCGCCTGCATGTCGAGGAAGCGGTGGATGCCGACGCGCTGCGCTGCCTGCTGCCGCCGCTGCTCCTGCAGCCGCTGGTGGAGAATGCGGTCAAGCACGGCATCGGCCGCATGCTCGGGCCGGGCCTGGTGCGCATCGCGGCGCGGCGCGCCGGTTCGATCCTGCGCATCCGCATCGAGAACGACGTCGATGCGGATGGCGTGGACGCCGGCGCCGGACTGGGACTGGGACTGGACAACGTGCGCCGGCGCCTGGCGGCAGCCTACGGGCACGAAGCGGCGGCGCACCGGTCGAACCAGGATGGACTGTTTTGCGTGGAGCTGGCGCTGCCGGCCCGCGAGCAACCGGGAGAGACGTGAGCGATGGGAACCGACACCTTGCGCGTACTGATCGTGGACGACGAGCACTTGGCGCGCGCACTGCTGCGCGAGTACCTGGCGGCGCATGCCGACGTCGAGATCGCCGGCGAGTGCGCCAACGGCTTCGAGGCGGTCAAGGCGATCGCCGAACTGGTGCCGGACCTGGTGTTCCTGGACATCCAGATGCCGAAGCTGGACGGCTTCGAGGTGGTCGAGCTGGCAGGGGCAGGACCGCAGTACGTGTTCGTCACTGCCTACGATGCGTTCGCGCTGCGCGCCTTCGAGGTGCACGCGCTCGACTACCTGTTGAAACCGTTCGGCCGCGAACGCCTGGATGCGGCGCTGGCGCATGCGCGCGCACTGCGCGGCGCCGCGCCCGCTGCCTCCACGTCGGCGCCCGGCGTGCAGGCGCTGGCGCAGGAGGCCGCACAGCGCCATGCGCCGCTGGAACGGGTGCTGATCCGCGACGGCGCGCGCGTGCACGTGGTGGCGGCCGCCGCCATCGACTACATCGAGGCCCAGGACGATTACGTGGCGATCTGCGCGGCCGGCAAGCGCTGGCTGAAAAACCAGACCCTGGGGCAGCTGGAACGCCAGCTGGATGGGCACGCCTTCCTGCGGGTGCACCGTTCCTATCTCGTCAACGTGGGCGCCATCGTGCGCATCGAGCAGGCCGGCAAGGACAGCTGGTGCGCCGTGCTGCGCGACGGCGCGCGCATCCCGGTCAGCCGCAGCGGCTACCAGAAGGTCAGGGAACTGCTGCGTTAGCCGGCCTGCCGCTGCCGCTGCTGCTGCTGCTGCCACTGGCGCCGGTCACGTCGACGTCCCACCAGCGCGGCAGCAGGTCGAGCACGTCGGCGCGCGCGAAGCGGTCGTCGATCAGCCACACGGTGCCGCAATCGTTCTCGGTACGGATCACGCGGCCGGC
This sequence comes from Massilia forsythiae, assembly GCF_012849555.1. Classification (NCBI taxonomy): domain Bacteria; kingdom Pseudomonadati; phylum Pseudomonadota; class Betaproteobacteria; order Burkholderiales; family Oxalobacteraceae; genus Massilia; species Massilia forsythiae. The sequence goes on along the minus strand of NZ_CP051685.1, from coordinate 5,966,249 downwards.
CGCCTGCACTACCTTCTGCATGCCGGGATACAGGTAAGTGTAGTCGTAGCCGGCGCCGAACATCGCCTGCATGCGTTCGCGCAGGCCCTCGTTGACCGGGTTCACCTGCGGCAGGCCGAGCGTCGCCACGAAGGCGCCGATCAGGCGCTTGCCGGGCAGGTCGACGCCCTCGCCGAACGAGCCGCCCAGCACCGCGAAGCCGATCCCGCGTCCGTCCGCCGTGAAGCGTCCGAGAAAGGCGGCGCGGTCCGCTTCGCTCATGCGGCGCGACTGGTGCCAGGTCGGGATGTCCGGATGGCGCGCCGCAAAGGCACCGGCCACCTGCTGCAGGTAGTCGAAGCTGCTGAAGAAGGCCAGGTAATTGCCGGGTGCGGTATGGTACTGGCGCGCCATCAGCTCGGCGATCGGCGCCAGAGACTGGCGCCGGTGCTGGTAGCGCGTCGAGATGCCCTGCGCCACGTGCACCTGCAGCTGGCTGGCGCGGAACGGCGATTCGACGTCGATCCAGGCGGTGTCGGCCGGCATGCCGAGCAGGTCGGCGAAATAGTTCCACGGTCCGAGCGTGGCCGAGAACAGCGTGGTCGAGTGGGCGAAGCCGAAGCGCGGCGCCAGGAACGGCGCCGGCACCACGTTGCGGATGCACAGCTCGGTGTCGCGCGCGTCGGCGCGGGTGACGTCGAGGATCGAGTGTGCGCCGAACGATTCCGCCAGCCTCGCGAAGCCGAGCAGGGCGAAGTAGAATTCCTGCAGCGCCGGGTCGAGCGGCGCCGGGAACGCCGCCAGGTGCTCGGTGATGGCGCTGCCGGCGCCCTGCAGGGCGTTCACCAGCTTGTCGGGAATCGTGTCCAGCACCTGGTAGGGCAGCGGCGCGGCCTTGCTGACGTCGAGCCAGGCGCGGCCGATCTTTTCCAGCGGCTTCTGCAGCGCCGGCGGGGCCACCGCGCGCGCCGCGCGCAGCGCCGCCCGGTCCAGCGTGGCGGTGTACATGGCGCGCGCGCGCGACACCAGGTTGTGCGCCTCGTCGGCCAGCACGCTGGTCTTCCAGCCGTTGGCCAGGGCCAGCGCATACAGCATGGCGCCGCCGTCGAACCAGTAATTGTAGTCGCCTACCACGACGTCGCTCCAGCGCACCATTTCGCTGGCCAGGTAGTACGGGCAGACTTCCTGCGCCAGGGCGATCGCGCGTACGGTCTCGCGGTCGAGCAGGACCGGGCCGGCCGGCATGGCGCCGTCTTCGCCGGCCACCGGGGCGGGCAACGCACCCGCCACCGTCACCGCCATCGCGCGCGCCGCCGGCAGGCGGTCGTAGAAGCCGCGCGCCAGCGGGCAGGATTCGCCGTGGCAGGCCTTGTCCGGGTGCTCGCAGGCCTTGTCGCGCGCGGTCAGTTCCAGCACCCGCAGCGGCAGCGCTTCGCGCTCCCCAGCGCCCTTCATCAGCGTGGCGGCAGCGTCCAGCGCCAGGCGGCGGCCGGGGGTCTTGGCGGCCAGGAACACGATCTTGTCCAGGCCTTCGCGCGGCGCCGCCTTCAGCACCGGGAACAGGGTGCCGACGGTCTTGCCGATGCCGGTCGGCGCCTGCGCCAGCAGGCTGCGCCTGCCGGCGTTGGCGCGGAAGATGGCCTCGGCCAATTGGCGCTGGCCCGGGCGGAAATCGGCGTGCGGAAAACGCAGCGCGCCCAGGGCGGCGTCGCGCGCCGTGCGGTGCGCCAGCTCCTGCTCGGCCCAAGCCAGGAAGCGCGTGCACTGGTCGGCGAACAGCGCCGCCAGTTCCTCGCTGCTACGGGTTTCGCGCAGCACGGTCTCGTGCTGGCTGCCGATGTCGAAGTACACCAGCGCCAGGTTGACCCGGTCCAGGCCGAGCTGGCGGCACAGCAGGTGGCCGTAGACGCGCACTTGCGCCCAGTGCAGGTGGCGGTGGTTGTCGGGGATGGCGTCGAAGCGGCCGCGGTGGGTCTTGACCTCTTCGATCAGGTTCTGCTCGGGGTCGTAGCCGTCGGCGCGCCCGCGCACGTGAAGCGTGCCGAATTCGCCTTCCAGCGGCAGCTCGGTGCGGTAGCCGCCGCCGCTGCGGCGCTCGGCCACCACGGCGTGGCCCTGGATACCTTCCTGGGCGGTGGGCGAGGGCGTGAAACGCAGGTCGAGGTCGCCCTGCTTGGCCGTGAATTCGCACAGCGCGCGCACGGCCACGCTGTACTTCCTGCTGGTTTCGCTCATGCCGCCGCCTGTTCCCACTGCAGGTAGCAGACGGTCAACGGCATGCCGTGCGCCGCGCAGTAGTCGATCCAGCGCAGCTGGTTGTCCTGCAGGCGGTCGCCCGGCCCCTTCACCTCGACCATGTTGTAGCGCCGCTCGGCCGGCCAGAACTGAATCAGGTCGGGAAAGCCGGTGCGGTTGTCGCGCACGTCCTGCAGGATGCGCAGGAACCACAGTTTCAAGTGCGCGGCCGGGATGCAGTCGAGCGCCAGTTCGATGATGTCCCAGTCCAGGTAGCCCCAGGAGACGAAGGGCGATTGCAGCCCCGCCTTCTGTTCCCAGGTGGCGCGCATGGCGGCGCGGTGGCTGCCGTCGTCCAGGCGCGCCAGGCAGGCGGCGAATTCCTGTTCGCGGCGCCGCGCGAAGTCGGCGCTGTACAGGTCGGCCGGGCCGCGCTGGAATGGGTGGAAAAAGGCGCCCGGGATCGCCGCGAACAGCGCCGGCCAGCACAGCAGGCCGAACAGGGTGTTCGCCAGCGTATTCTCGACGTAGAACACGGGCGCATCGTCGCGCCGCAGGTGCTCCAGCACCACGCCCTCGACGCGCCAGGCGCCGCCCGGCTGCGCCAGGCTCAGGTCGAGGCGGGCGGCCGGGGCGGCGCGCCGCGCCGGACCCTTCGGGTGACCGAGCTTGCGCGCCAGGCGCGGGCCGATGCGCAGCAGGTGCTGGCGCTCGGCTTCGCTCTCCGGCGCCGCATTCGCCTGTTCGAACAGGGCGTAGGCCTGGTCGAATTTCTCGTGCTTTTCCAGCACGCGCATGGCGCGCCCGCGCGCGCCGGGATAGCGGCAATCGGCGTAGACGGCGTGGGCGGCATCCCAGTCCTTGCCCTTTTCCAGCTGCTGGCCGAGCTGGAACAGCAGGCGCTCGCGCCGGCTGTCGAGCCAGTCGTTGTTAAAGGCGTGGCGCGGCAGGTCGCGCAGCACGTCGAGCGCCGGCTCCTCGGCGTAGTAGCGCTCCTTGCAGGCGTGCAGCTGCAGGTAATGGTCGATGTCCTGGCGGTTACGGAAACCGCGCGAGGCCGGCGAACATTCGACCTGCTCGTAGCGGAACACGCCCAGGTCGGACAGCACGAACTCGGTCCAGTCCTGGCGCAGGTTGCCGAAGAAGATCAGGCGCAGGCGGTCGCACAGTGGCTTGACCAGGATTGCGAACAGGGTGTCGGGACAGTCGCGGAACCAGGCGGAAAAGGCGCGCCCGTCGCTGCAGTCGGGACGCAGCGCCTCGAGCTGGTCACCCTTGCGCGCGGCGCGTTGCTGCGGCGGCAACTGGAAGGCGTCGGCGATCTCGGGCTTGGACAGCAGGTCGAACAATTCGTCGATGGAGAGCACCGGATCGAGCGCGATCCAGCCGGTGGGCAGCAGCGCCTGCACCGCGGCCACCGGGCAGCCGATTTCGGCATAGTCGAGCTTACTGGCGCGGAACAGGGTGCCCTTGCGCATCACCATGCGCACCAGCAGGGCGCGCGAAGCCTGGGGCAGGACGCCGAAGGCGTCGATGAAGGCCCGCTCATCGTCAGTGAGCAGGTCGGCGTAGCGCTCGGCGATCCAGTCCAAGACACGCTGGAAGTTGTCCAGGTAATAAAACGCGTTTTCCAACACCCTGATCATCGCCGACGCCAACTGGTTTTTTGTACAGTATAGCGGCGGCGCCGATCTTGTCCCAGCGCTTTTGGGGCATTTTCGCCACAGTCACGGCGTTTCGTGGTTTTTGTGGCCGGATACGGCGCCCATGCTGTCGTCCGCTGCCTGTGCGTGGGTATTGACGTGCTGGATGATGGCCGAGATCAGGGCGACGTCGGTGTCGAGCGCCGGCCTGGCGCCGGCCGCCCCTTTCGCATTGGCGGGGACCGTTCTGGCGCGCTGCGTTTCCTTGCGGCTGGACTGGAGCGTTGTGTGCGCCAGCGCGTGCGCTTTCGGCGTTGCTGGATGGGGTTTCGGCGCAGGTCCGTGGGCGAGGGCGTGCCGCAGCGCTTCGCTCGTGGCGCTGCGCTGGCCGGCGTGCCGGCTGGCCGAGCGCTGGGACGGGATCGAGTCCGGGGCAGCGGCCGGTTCCGGCGCCGGCCGCGCGGCTGCTCCTGCCGCCGCTGCCGGTTCCGGCGTCGGCTGCGAGGCCAGCTGCGTGGCCAATTCCTGCGTCTGGCGCGCGGCCGACGGCAGGGGCGGGGCTGTAGCGGTGCCCGCGTCGGACGCCGGCGCCGCTGTGTTCGCGGCTCCTGGCATGATCGCCGTCGCATCCGGCACGGCAGCGATGGCATCGTGCGCGCCGCCATCGCTGCCGGCGTCGTGCACCGCCCAGGCCAGTCCGGCAATCAGGCAACACGCGAGCACCCCGCCCGCGCCGTACCAGGCCGGCATGGGCCAGCCCAGCCAGCGCTTGCTGCGTGGCCGCGTGGCGTGGCGGTCGAGCATCGCCAGGATATTCACGTCGGTGCCGCTGCGGCGCGGCGCCGACATCAGGTTGGGCCGCCTGGACCCGGCTTGATCTTCATCTGTAGGGCGCACCGCGTAACTCCTAAGATTTGCACACTAATTCCCATTAGAAACAAACTGGAGAAGCGGATGCTGATCTTCCTCGTGTTGTCGTATTTTTGCCTGACCTGCGGCCTGATCTGGCTGGTCATGTTTCCCTCCGGCCGCGCCTCGGTGCTGCAAGTACTGGGCGCGTTGCAACGCCGGCTGCAAACGCGCGCCGGTGTCTTGCAGCGATCCGGCAGCGCTACCCTGCATGGCGCCGTCGATGCCGCGCGCGACGGGGCGCGCGTCCGCCTCAAGGAATGGCGGCGCCTGTTGCGCCGCCATTGGGCGTTCTGCGCGGTCGGCGTGCCGCTGGTCCTGATTCCGCCGCTGGTGGCGCTGCTGCTGCGCAATCCCGACATGCTGCCCGGCTACGAGCCGGCCGAGACCGTGGTCGACCCGCAGGTGACGGCGCTGCTCAAGGGCGAGCAACTGGTGCCGCCGGCTGCCTTGCCGCCGCTGGCGTTCACCACGCGCGAAGTCGAGCTGGTGCGGCCGATGCTGGTCGACGCCAGCCGCAACTGGGGCTTGCTGCATGCCGATTTCAGCCAGCGTCTGCTGCTTGTATTCAAGATCATGAAGGAAAAGCATGGCTACGAAATGGCACTGCTGGAGGGTTACCGTAGCCCGGCGCGCCAGGATGCGCTGGCGCAGATGGGCAGCGCGGTAACCAACGCGCGCGCTTTCCAGAGCTGGCACCAGTACGGCCTGGCGGCCGACTGCGCGTTCTGGCGCGACGGCAAGCTGGTCATTTCGGAAAAGGATCCGTGGGCGATGCGCGGTTACCAGCTGTACGGCGAGGTGGCCGAATCGGTCGGCCTGACCTGGGGCGGGCGCTGGACCATGATGGATTTCGGCCACACCGAACTGCGCCTGCGCGGGGTGATGCAGCGCTGACACGCATGCTGGCAGGGCAATGCAGGCACGGGGGCGGCCTTGTTTTCGCTCAAACTTTCGCGCTGGAAATAGTGCCAGACTTCGCCGTGGTCTCCCTCAACTTCCGACTCCACCGCCATGGCCCGACTCCGGCAATTCTTCACCGATCGACGCACCTTGACCGCGATCGGCCTCGCCGCATTCGCGGCCCTTCTGTACCTCGGCGCGGACACGCTCGAGATCGCCGCGCTGTGGACCCTGCTGGCCGGCCTGGTGCTGCTGGCGGCCTGGGGCGCCTGGTGGCTGGTGCGGGCGTCGCGCCGCAAGCGCGCGGCGGCGCAATTGAGCGACGCGGTGGTGGCGGCCGCGCAGGAGGGCGACGGCAGGTCCGCCGATGGCACCAACGGCGATACCGCCGTGCTGCGCAAGAACATGCTGGAAGCGATCGGCACCATCAAGACGTCCAAGCTGGGCCTGACGCGCGGCGCCGCCGCCCTGTATGAGCTGCCGTGGTACATGATCATCGGGAATCCGGCGGCGGGAAAAAGCAGTGCCATCAAGCATTCCGGGCTGACCTTCCCGATCCCCGGCCGCAAGGCGGTGCAGGGCGTGGGCGGTACCCGCAATTGCGACTGGTTCTTCACCACCGACGGCATCCTGCTCGACACCGCCGGCCGTTACGCCGTGTACGAAGCCGACCGCACCGAGTGGTTCAACTTCCTCGACCTGCTGCGCAAGCACCGCCCGCGCGCACCGGTCAACGGCATCCTGGTCGCGGTCAGCGTGGCCGAACTGGCCGGCGGCGCGCCGGGCGCCTCGATCGAACTGGCCAAGAGCCTGCGCACCCGGGTGCAGGAACTGACCGAGCGGTTGGGCGTGCATGCGCCGGTGTACGTCATCTTCACCAAGGCCGATCTGGTCGCCGGCTTTGCCGACTTTTTCCATGGCAGCGAACGCGGCGAGCGCGAGCGCGCCTGGGGCGCCACGCTGCGCTACAACCGGCGCAGCACGCCGCAGGACGTGCTGGGCTTCTTCGACCAGCATTTCGACGAACTGGTCGACGGCCTCCGGGAAATGAGCCTGGCCGGCATGGGCGCCAACCGCAGCGCCGCGATGCGGCCCGGCGTGTTCACCTTCCCGCTCGAATTCGCCTCGCTGCGCCCGCAATTGCGCGCTTTCCTGGCCACCCTGTTCGAGGAAAACACCTGGCAGTTCAAGCCGGTGTTCCGCGGCTTCTATTTCACCAGCGCGCTGCAGGAAGGCACGGTCGAGAACCTGTCGTCGCGGCGCGTGGCCGGCCGCTTCGACCTCAAGCTGCGCGAACAGCCGCACGGCCAGGCCGAGGGACAGTCCTTTGAACAGGCCGGCTACTTCCTGCTGGAGCTGTTCAGGAACGTGATCTTCGCGGATCGCGACCTGGTCAAGCGCTATACGAATCCGCATGCCGCGCGCATGAAGTACGGGGTGTTCTTCGCCGCCACCCTCGTGCTCGGCTGCGCGCTGGGCGGGTGGAGCTGGTCGACCATGGGCAACCGCCAGCTGGTGACCGGCGTGCAGGCGGACCTCGCCAGGGTCAACAAGCTGCAGGCCGGGCGCAACGACCTGCAATCGCGCCTGGAGGGACTGGAAATCCTGCAGGACCGCATCGAACAACTGGAAAAATACCGCAAGGAGCGGCCGCTGGCGCTGTCCTTCGGCTTGTACCAGGGCGCGGCGCTGGAGCGCAAGCTGCGCGACGAATACTTTGCCGGCGTGCGCGAGGGCATGGTGCTGCCGGTAACGGGCGCGCTGGAGGCGCTGCTCGCGGACATGAATGCCAACGCCGCCCAGCTCGATCCGAACGCCAAGGCGGCGCCGGTGGCACGTCCCGGCCAGCCGTACCAGGACGCCTCGCCCACCAACGTCGGCGATGCCTATAACGCATTGAAAACCTACCTGATGCTGGCCGATAAGTCGCACGCCGAACCGGGCCACCTGAACGACCAGCTGACCCGCTACTGGCGCGGCTGGCTGGCCCAGAACCGCGGCGCCATGACGCACGAGCAGACCATCCGCAGCGCCGAGCGCCTGCTGACCTTCGTGCTGGCGCACCTGGACGACCCGGCCTGGCCGCAGGTTACGCCCAAGCTCGGCCTGCTGGACACGGCGCGCGAAAACCTGCGCCGGGTGGTGCGCGGCACGCCGGCGCGCGAGCGCGTGTACGCCGACATCCGCACCCGCGCGGCCACCCGCTTCCCGGCGGTGACGGTGGCGCGCATCGTCGGCGAGCAGGACCAGGCGCTGCTGGTCGGCAGCTACGCGGTCAGCGGCGCCTTTACCCGCGACGCCTGGGAAAAATTCATCCAGGGCGCGATCCGCGAGGCGTCCAGCCGCGAACTGCAGAGCACCGACTGGGTGCTGAAGAGCGTGGCCAAGGACGACCTGACGCTGGAAGGCAGCCCCGAACAGATCCAGCGCGCGCTGGTCGACCTGTACAAGGCCGACTACGCGAAGGAATGGGCCAAGTTCGTGCAGGGCGTGACGGTGGCCGACCTGAATGGTTTCGAGGGCAGCGTGCAGGCGATGAACCGCCTCGGCGATCCGCAGGCCTCGCCGCTGGCCAAGCTGCTGCGCACCGTGTACGAGCAGACCGTGTGGGACGATCCGGCCCAGGCGCGGGTCGTCAACGAAAAGGTCAAGCGCGGCCTGCAGGGATGGTTCCGCGAAGTGATCCTGCGCCGGGCGCCGAGCGATGCGCGCCAGCTGGCCGATGCGGTCGGTCCGCTGCCGCTGGGCGGGGCGCCGGTCGCGGCGGGCCCGGTCGGGCGGGAGTTCGCCGGCGTGGCGCGCCTGGTCGGCACCAGGGAAAAGGACGCGTCCCTGATGACCGGCTACCTGGATGCGCTGTCGAAACTGCGCAGCCGGTTGAACGCGCTGAAGAACCAGGGCGATCCCGGCCCCGGCGCCAAGCAGCTGATGCAGCAGACGCTGGAAGGCAGCGGCTCGGAACTGGCCGACGCCTTGAAATACGTGGACGAGCAGATGCTGACCGGGATGAGCGACAGCCAGAAGCAGATGCTGCGCCCGCTGCTGGTGCGGCCGTTGACCCAGACCTTCGCCATGATCGTGCTGCCGTCCGAATCCGAGATCAACAAGACCTGGCAGGCCCAGGTGGTCGAGCCGTTCCAGAAGAACCTGGCGGCCAAATACCCGTTCGCGCCCTCGGCGCAGATCCAGGCCACGCCGGCCGAGATCGGCCAGGTGTTCGGACCGGAAGGCACGGTCGCCAAGTTCGTCGGCACCACCATGGGGCCGCTGGTGGTGCGGCGCGGCGACGTGCTTTCCAGCCGTACTTGGGCCGACCTCGGCATCACGCTGGCGCCGCAGGCGGTGAGCGGCTTTCCGGGCTGGGTGGCGCCGCTGTCGGCCAACGGCGTGGCGGCCAGCAGCGGACCGCAGCAGGTGTTCCAGCTGCTGCCGCTGGCGGCATCCGGCGTGACCGAATACACGATCGAGATCGACGGCCAGCAGCTACGTTACCGCAACACGCCGCCGGCCTGGGTCAACATGGTGCATCCGGGACCGCAGGGCACCAGCGGCGTGAAGATCAGCGCCGTGGCTTTCGACGGGCGCACGGTGGAACTGTTCAGCGAGCCCGGCCAGTTCGGCCTGCAGCGCATGATCGGCGCCGCCGAGAAGAAGCGCCTCGGCCCCGGCGTGCACGAGCTGCGCTGGAGCGCCGGCGGCGTGGCGGTGGCGGTCAACCTGAAGATCGTCAGCGATACCAACACCAGCGATGGCGCCGGCGGCGGCGCGGCCCAGGCCAGTCGCGGCTTCAACGGCTTGCGCCTGCCGGAAGCGATCGTCGGCCGCGCCGCGCCGGCCGCCGGTGCGGCGGCATCGGTTGCCGCCGGCGCCACCGCGGCCGCGGCTGCGGGCAGTGCGCCGGCACTGGCGAGAGCATCGCAATGACGCGCGCCGCCAACGCCAGCCGGGTCGGCTACTTCGGCAAGATTCCGGCGCACGACGACTTCATCAAGGCTGCCGACGACCAGCCGGTGGTGACCATGCTCGACGACTGGCTGGCGCAGGTGATGGCGCGGCTGCCGGCCGACGCGCGCTGGAAGCTGAACTACGACGGCATGGCGCCGGCCAGCTTCGTCTTTGCCGGACCGGCACGCCGGCACGCGGTGGCAGGACACGTGGTCGCCAGCCGCGACCGGTCGGGGCGGCGCTATCCTTTCCTCACCATGCGCACGCTGGACCTGCTCGACCCGGCCGCCTATTTCGCGCATTGCCCGCTGGCGCTGGGCCCGCTGTGGCGCCTGCTGGAGAATGCGGTACCGTGCGTGCTCGGCGCCGCCGATCCGGCCGCGCAATTGCAGGCGATCCTGGACGCGCCGCCGGCGCTGGGCGAGCCGGATGCCGCGCACGATGCGGCGCTGGCCGAGTTCCTGGCCGTGCATACGGTCGGTTCGCTATCGAGCCAGCTCGGCCTGGCGGCCAACCGCACGATCCTTGGCCTGGGATTGCTGCTGCAGCCGGTGATGCACAGCCGCCCGGCGGCGCTGCACAAGAGCCTGGTGTTGCCGCTGCCGCGCGACGATGGCGCCCGCTTCCTGGTGGCGGCGTTCTGGCTGGCGCTGGTCGCGCCTTTCGTGCGCCGCGCCGGCTACGACCTGGTGCTGTTCCTGACCCGGGTGCGCGAACGGCCGGCGCTGGTGATCGGCTTCGGCGGGGCCGCCGCCGCCGCCCTGCATGCGCTGATCGATCCGCTGGTCGCCGCCGAGCAGCAGGTGCACCTCGAGGACAACCGCTGGATCGACGAGCAGATGGGCATCGACATCGACGTGCGCGCACTGGCCAGCTACCTGGAACAGCCGATGCTGCCACTGCGCCTGGCGCGCGAACTGTTCCTGAAAACCTTTATCGGAGCCGCATCGTGAACACATCTCTCCCGTTTGCCGCCGCGTTCCTGGGCGCGGCGCTGGCCTGCGCCGTGCTGCCGGTGCGGGCGGCCACGACGGCGCCGGCAGCGGCGACTGCGCCGATCGTGGTGTCCGGCACGGTCGCCGACGATGCCGCCAAATCCGCCCTGCTGGCGCGCCTGCGCGCGCTGTACGGCACCGAGCGCGTGGTCGACCAGCTGGCGGTAGGACGGGTGGTGGCGCCGCCGGATTGGAACGAGCGGGTGGGCAAGCTGATCGGCCCAAACCTGAAGCTGGTCAGCCGCGGCCAGCTGCAGGTGGACGGCGTCATCGTCAGCCTGCGCGGCGACGTCGCCAGCGAGGAACAGCGCGCCAGGATCGGCGCCGACAGCGCGCTCGAGCTGGGCCAGGGCTACACGCTCAACAACGGCCTGCGCGTGGCGGCGTCGGAGCAGGGCATGCTCGATGCCGCGCTGGCCGACCGCATCATCGAATTCGAGTCGGGCAAGGCGGCGCTGACCGATTCCGGCAGGGCCATCCTCGACCAGATGAGCGTGGCGTTGCTGCGCATGAAGGACAAGAAGGTCGAGGTGATCGGCCATACCGACAACGCCGGTTCGCGCGCCGGCAACCTGTCGCTCAGCCAGGCGCGCGCCGAGGCGGTCAAGAGCTACGTGGCGGGGCGCGGCGTGAACGGCGACATGATCGCCGTCTCCGGCGAAGGCCCGGACCGCCCGGTGGCCGACAACCGCACCCCCGAAGGCCGTGCCCGCAACCGCCGCATCGAATTCAAGGTCGTCCAGTAGATTCGGGGTCAGATTCGGGGTCAGAGCACAATGTCGGGGTCAGAGCACTTCAGAAAGACATGGCCCTGCAGCAAAATCAGAGTGTGAGCGCGCTGTATCGACCAATGCTTCATTGCGAATGCCTGGGCTCGTCGACGTTGGATATGCTCAAACAATTGATCGACAAAGTGCTCTGACCCCGAATTGCGCCCGAATTGTGCCAGGGTCATTGCCAAAATTCGGGCTCTGACCCCGGTTTGATGCGTGTCAGGGAAGGGTAATGGTCACGTTGGCGGAGCGGGGCGGCAGTTTGACCAGGTCGTTGTAGCCGGCCAGCGCGCGGTCGGTCTCGTGGGCGAGGGCGGTGCGAAAACCCAGGTAGCCGCCCAGCGCCGTCAGCGCGAACACGGCGCTCAATACCCACAGCGACAGGTCGCTGCCGAGCGTGTGGACGATCTGGTCGGGCCGTTCGGCGTGCGGGGCGAAGCCGCGGCTCTTGCCGCGCATGCGCGCGATCTCGTCGCCCAGGCGCGCGGTCAGGTAGTTCAGCTTGTCCTTGCCGTCCAGGGCAAAGCGGCCCTGGAAGCCGAGCAGCAGGCACATGTGGAACACCTCGAGCGCCTGCAGGTGCACGCTGCCCTTGGCGCGCAGGTCTTCCAGGCGCTGGAAGAAGTGCTCGCCGGCGAGCTGGTCGCCGAACAGGCGCAGTTGCAGCGGCCGGGTTTCCCAGGCGTCGCGGATGTCGTAGTCGGAGCGCAGGATGATCTCGTCGACCGCCGCGCAGAACGCGTACTTGGCCGCGGTGACGTCTTCCGCCGGGATGCCGAGCGCCTTGGCGTTGCGGTCGACGTCGCCCAGGAACGTGGTCATGTGGTCGGCGAATGCGGTCTTGTCCTGCGGCCCGCTGCCGCCCTTGAGCAGGAACAGCGCGTAGAAACCCTCGGTCATGAGGTCGACCAGGGACTGGGGCGCGGCGCCGGCGGCGTTGCGCGGAGTGGGCGCGGCGCGCCGTTCGACATGTGGGCTCATGCTGCGATCGCGATCAGTTCGAGTTTGAGGTCGCGCAGGCCGTTCGGCACGTAGATCGAGATCGCCTGCGCCTTGAGCATGCTGTCGTACAGCACGCCGCGGTTTTCCAGCACGAAGTAATAGGTGTCCGGGCGCACCGGCAGCGCCGCCGGCAGCTGCGGCGCGTGCACCAGCTTCACGCCCGGCATGGCCGACAGCACCAGCTTGTCGACGTCTTCCGGGGCGCCGATCTTGAAGCGCAGCGGTACGATATCCACCAGCTGCAGCGCCGCCATGTCGGCCGACACGCCCAGGTACAGCGCGGTGTGGTGGTTGATCTTGCCCGAGTCGAGCATGCCCAGGTGATACGACGGACGCTCGTTCGACAGCGCGATCGAAAAATATTTCGAGGAGATCACGGTGTCGAGCAGTTCGCGCAGGATGCCGTCCAGGCGCGCGAACGCGGGGCCGGGATCCTGGTGCGCATAGGCCGGCAAGTCTTCCAGCTTGACGCTGCGCGAAAAGGTCATCAGGCCGCCCGCCAGCACCAGCAATTCCTGGAACAGCCGTTCCGGATGCAGTTCGCGGTGCGCCAGGTAATGGGCCAGCGCCGCATACCCGGCGCTGGCGGTGTGCAGCAGCCAGAACGAAGAGACGTCGCCGCCGCGCAGTTCGACCACGTTCTTGCTCGGCTCGCGGTAATGGCCGTACAGCGCGTGCACCTTGGCCAGCAGCTTTTCCATCAGGCGCGCCAGTTGCGCGTGCAGGCCGGGTGCGCCTTCGATCGACAGGCTGGGCGGGATGAAGTCGTGGTCTATCTCGAAGCCGCCGGTGGCCACGCGCCGCAGCCGCAGCAATGGAAAACTGTCGTAGAAATCCAGCGCTTCGCTTTCCAGCACCAGGCGCAGGCTCTTGGTCAGATACGCCACCGGGGCCGGCGCTGCATCGGTGAACAGGTCCTGGGTATCGTGCTCGCGCTGGCCGAAACGCGCGTCCGGCCGGGCTTCGCCGCGCGCGGCGCAGTTCTCGCCGTGCACCTTGAGCGAGGGCAGGGCGGCGTGGAAGCTGATGTCCTGCATCGCCGACGGCAGCTCGCCCAGGCGCACCTGGGGCGGCAGCATGTCGTGGTCGGGCGCGCGATAGACTTCGCCGTCGGGGAAGATCAACGACAGCTCGATGATGCGCAGCACGTCGGCCTTGAGGGCGTCGGCGTCGATGGTCAGTTTGCGTACGCCCCAGCAGTAAGGGTGCAGCGCGCCGGCGGTTTCGTTCAGGCGCGCTTCATGGTAGCGGTCCTGCTGCTGGAAATGCTGGGGACGCAGGAACAATCCCTCGCCCCACAAGACCTTCGACGCTGTCGTCACGCTTGCCTCCTTGTGCTGGTACGGGTTGGTTGCGGCATATCGTTAGTTGCTACCAATCCCTAGCTTGCTGGAAACTCTCGGCACGTCATTGACAGCGCACAAGCGCCAGGGACGTGGACCCGGCTTTGGCCACAGCGCCGGCGGCCGGCGCGCCCGCCCCGGCGCTCATCGCGCAGGCGTGCAGGCCGAGCGTCACGCCGGCCTGTTCGGCATCGGCGGCGGCAAACGCCAGGCGCCAGCCGTCGCGCGCAGGCGAATGGAACAGGGCGACGACGCCGATGTAGGAAGCGTCGCGCGCCAGCTTTTCGTTGAGGTCGAGACGCTGGCCGGGCACCAGCGTAAATTCCTTGACCTCGACCAGGTCGGCGCCCAGCGCCTCGCGCTCGGCCTGCGGCGACAGAAAGGCGGCATACGGCGCCTGCTCGAACGCGGCGCGCTGGCGCAGCTTATAGACGCGCACCAGCAGCGCCAGCGATTGCCCGCGCGGATCGAGGTTGAGACGCTTGGCCGCATGCAGGTGCAGGGCAACGTTGCGCGGCGGCTGCAGGGCTTCCGGCAGCGCCGGCGGTGACGGCTTGCGCAGGCCGGTCGCTTCCAGCGCGGCGCCGGCCAGCCCGTTGCCGCCGCCGGCGCAGCCGCCGACCAGCGCCAGGCAGGGCAGCGCAAGCAACAGCGGCACGAACGGACATGAGGTGGTAATGCGCGGCATCGTGGACCTCCATGGAATCGACAGACAGGCGGGCTGAACGGTGGCGGCCATCGGTTCCGATGGCGGCATGAGCATCCCTGCAACGTGCGCAATTTTCCCGGCAACAGCGCCACTAAAAATTGATTGCACGCAATTCTTTGCGGAAACTGTTCACGAATAATTGGCGCTTGCATCCAACCTGGGAGAGCCCAATGACATTCCACCGCTTCGTGTCCTGCTTATCGTCCCGCTTGTTATCCCGTTCGACTCCCGTACTCTGCGCAGCCCTGCTCGCGGCCTGCGCCGGCAACCCGCCCGCGGCCCCCGCAGCCAGGAAGGGCGCGCCGACCATCGCTGCCGCCATGGCCGAAGTCGACGCCGCCGTCCTGGCCGGCCAGAACGACAAGGCCTATGCGATCCTGAAGCAGGCCGGCAGCACCTTCCCGACCGACAAGACGCCCTGGGTGCGCATGGCCCAGATGCGTTTCGACAGCACCAACTACGGCGACGCCATTGCCAACGCGCTGGAAGCGCTGGAGCGCGACCCGGACGACACGCTGGCCAACAGCATCGTCGCCGTCAGCGGCCTGCGCGTGACCAGCAAGGCGCTGACCGACCTGAGCAAGAAGAACAACCTGACCGGCAACGTGCGCACCGAGGCGCAGGACCTGGCCAAGCTACTGCGCACCAGCCTCAACGAAGAAATCCTGGTGCCAGGCGGCGCGCGCGGCGCGGCCGGACGCGCCAAGGACGTGCCGAAGAAAGTCGTCGCCAATCCCGCCGCCCCGGCCGCGCCGCGTGCGGGTTCGAGCGATCCGTTCGGCGCGCTCAAGTGAGCCCGCATCATCACCATCCCCGGAGACCCCATGGCCAAGAATGAAAGCGTGCAGAAACGCCTGCAGAAAGTGCGCGCGCCGCGCGTACAGATGACCTACGACGTCGAGATCGGCGACGCCATCGAGAACAAGGAACTGCCCTTCGTGGTCGGCGTGCTGGGCGACTTCGGCAGCGATCCGGATGCGGCCAAGAAGCGCCTCAAGGACCGCAATTTCGTGAATGTCGACGCCGACAACTTCGACGAGGTGCTGGGCGGCGTCGCCCCGGTGGCATCGTTCCGCGTGCCGAACCACCTGTCAAGCGAAGGCGGCGAATTCGCGGTGCAGCTGCAGTTCCGCGAGATGGCCGACTTCCGTCCCGAAGCGGTGGTGCAGCAGGTGGCGCCCTTGAAGGGCTTGCTGGACGCGCGCAGCAAGCTGGCCGACCTGCGCAACAAGCTGGCCGGCAACGACCGCCTGGAAGACATGCTGAGCGAGGTCCTGAACAATACCGAAAAGCTGGGCAGCCTGCGCAAGGCCGGCGGCGCCAAGGAGGAATGACCGATGGCCGCCATTCTCGACAACATCAATGCAGCGCCGGCGCCGGCCCGGGCGCTGGAACTCGATACCGGCCTGCTCGACCAGATCGTCGAGCAGAGCCGGGTGGCGAAATCGACCAGCGAGCATGCGCGTGCGCGCGACATCATCTCCGAACTGGTGACGCAGGTGATGGAAGGGACCATGGTGGTCTCCACCAACCTGTCGGCCACCATCGATGCGCGCCTGGCGGAACTGGACCGCATGATTTCGGCGCAGCTGTCGGCTGTGATGCACGCGCCCGAATTCCAGAAGCTGGAACGCAGCTGGACCGGCCTGCACTACCTGGTCAAGAACAGCACCACCAGCAGCGGCCTGCAGATCCGCATGCTCAACGCCACCAAGCGCGAGCTGGTCAAGGACTTCCAGTCGGCCATGGAATTCGACCAGAGCACCCTGTTCAAGAAGGTGTACGAAGAAGAATTCGGCAGCTTCGGCGGCGCCCCGTACGGCACCCTGATCGGCGACTTCGAGGTCTCGCGCCAGCCCGAGGACATCTACTTCCTGGAACAGATGTCGCACGTGGCCGCGGCCAGCCACGCGCCCTTCATCACCTCGGCTGCGCCGGAACTGTTCGGTGTCGAAAGCTTCGGCGAGCTGGGTCGCCCGCGCGACCTGGCCAAGGTGTTCGACACGGTCGAATACGCCAAGTGGAAGGCGTTCCGCGAATCGGAAGATGCGCGCTACGTCGGCCTGACCCTGCCGCGCTTCCTGGGCCGCCTGCCGTACAACCCGGTGGACGGCACCGCCACCGAAGGCTTCAACTTCGTCGAGGACGTCGACGGCAGCGACCACCACAAGTACCTGTGGTGCAACGCCGCCTATTCCTTCGCCGCCAAGCTGACCAAGGCGTTCGAGGATTACGGCTGGTGCGCGGCGATCCGCGGCGTCGAGGGCGGCGGCCTGGTCGAGAACCTGCCGACCCACACCTTCAAGACCGACGAGGGCGAGGTCGCGCTGAAATGCCCGACCGAGGTGGCCATCACCGACCGCCGCGAAAAAGAACTGTCGGACCTCGGCTTCATCTCGCTGGTGCACTGCAAGAACACGGCCTACGCCGCCTTCTTCGGCGCGCAGTCGGCGCAAAAGGCGCGCAAGTATGCCAACGAGGCGGCCAACGCCAATGCGCTGCTGTCGTCGCAGCTGCAATACATCTTCGCGGTCTCGCGCATCGCCCACTACATGAAGGCCATGATGCGCGACAAGATCGGCAGCTTCGCGGCCGCCTCCAACGTCGAGGATTACCTGAACCGCTGGCTGACCCAGTACGTCCTGCTGGACGACAACGCCAGCCAGGAACAGAAGGCCCAGTTCCCGCTGCGCGAAGCCAGCGTGCAGGTGGCCGAGGTGCCGGGCCGGCCGGGCGTGTACCGCGCGGTGTCGTTCCTGCGCCCGCACTTCCAGCTCGACGAACTGTCCGTTTCGCTCCGACTGGTCGCGGAGTTGCCGCAGTCGACCAAATCCTGATTTTTCCCACCGCTTTTCAACCTTTTACTCTGGAGTAAAACATGGCAATTGACGTCTACCTGCAAATCGACGGCATCAAGGGCGAGTCGGCCGACGACAAGCACAAGGACTGGATCGAATGCAAGTCGGTCAACTGGGGCGTGCTGCAGCCGAAATCGGCGACTGCCTCGACCGGCGGCGGCCATACCGCCGAACGCTGCGAACACGAAGAGATCGCGATTTCCAAGCTGGCCGACCTGTCCTCGCCGGTGCTGCTGCAGACCTGCTCGTCCGGCAAGACCATCCCGAAGGCGAAATTCGAATTCATGCGTGCCGACGGCCAGGGCGAACGCGTGAAGTACTTCGAGATCGAGCTGGAAAACGTGCTGGTCAGCTCGATCAAGCCGGCCGTCAAGGAAGGCGACTTCATGCACGAGGCGGTCGGCCTGAAGTTTTCGAAGGTCAAGTGGAAGTACACCCAGCAAAAGATCGGCGGCGGCGCCGGCGGCAACACGTCCGGCGGCTGGGACCTGGCCACCAACAAGATCGCCTGACGCTCGCGTCATCACACGGGCGCGCCTTCCACGGCGCGCCTTTTCACGACCTCCGAGCTGCGATGAACCAGACCAACGGCCACCATGGGCCGCACCATCCGAACGGCGCCACGCCCGGGCTGCTGGAACGCCTGATCGGCGCAGGGCAGGGCGCCGGGCCGGCGACACCCGCTCCGCGCCTCGGGCTCGAACAATTCAAGGATTGCGTGGCGCGCGACCTGGAAGCCTTGCTGAATACCCGCGCCGGCTTTCCCGCCGGGCAGCTGGACGCCTATCCCGAGGCGCGCGCCTCGATCCTCAACTACGGCCTGGTCGACTTCGCCGGCTTCTGCCTGTCCAGCAGCGAAGACCGAGCCGCCATCTGCGCCAGCCTGAAGGATGCGATCGAGCGCCACGAGCCGCGCCTGAAGAACGTCAGCGCTTCGCTGGAGCAGGAACACGGCAGCGTCAACCGCCTGCACTTCGTGATCAACGCCTCGCTGCAGGCGGCGGGCGGCGCCGAGCCGGTCAATTTCAACGCCGTGCTGCAGCCATCCTCGCTGCACTACGCGATCAGCAAGGCCGGGCGCGTTTTCCGGCCCTGAAGCTTTCCCGCGATTCCGACCGCCGCCGCGTCCACACCGCGTGCGCCGGCAACCCCTATCAAGGACCCGACGATGGACATCAACCTGAAGACCCTGATCGGCAAGCTGAACGACACCAGCCGCGTTGCCGCGACCCGCGCGGCCGGCATCTGCGTCGGCCTCGGCCAGTACGAAGTCGACATCGAACACCTGTTCCTGGCGTTGCTGGAGCAGCCCGGCAGCGACCTGGTGGTGGTGGCGCGCCAGGCCGGCATCAGCCTCACCGCCCTGGAAACCGACCTGCGCAAGGAAGTCGAGCGCCTGCCCGCCGGCAGCACGCGCACGCCGGTGTTCTCGCGCCACCTGCCGCTGCTGTTCGAACACGCCTGGCTGATCGCCTCGCTGGGCGCCGCCCTGCACGCCGAGGCGCAGCAGATCCGCAGCGGCCACCTGCTGCTGGCGCTGCTGACCGAACCGGGCCTGGCCCAGCTGGCGCAGCGCGCCTCGCGCCGCTTCGCCGAATTCCCGCTGGACCGCCTGAAGCACGAATTCGACAAGCTCACGCGCGGCTCCCAGGAAGCGCCGGCCGCGATTCCCGCGGATGCGCGGACGGAAGCCGGCAACAACGCCTGCGTCGACCCGGTCGGCGAACTGGAGGCCACCTCGCCCGGCAAGACGCCCGCGCTCGACCAGTACACGACGTGCCTCACCGCGCGCGCGCGCGACGGCAAGGTCGACCCGGTGATCGGGCGCGACGCCGAGATCCGCCAGGTGATCGACATCCTGATGCGGCGCCGCCAGAACAACCCGATCCTGACCGGCGAGGCCGGCGTCGGCAAGACCGCCGTGGTCGAAGGGCTGGCGCTGCGCATCGCCCAGGGCGACGTGCCGGACGTGCTGCGCGGCGTCGAGATCCACACGCTCGACATGGGCCTGCTGCAGGCCGGCGCCAGCGTCAAGGGCGAGTTCGAGAACCGCCTGAAGAACGTGATCGAGGAAGTCGGCAAGAGCCTGCACCCGATCATCCTGTTCATCGACGAAGCCCACACGATGATCGGCGCCGGCGGCCAGGCCGGCCAGAACGACGCCGCCAATTTGTTGAAACCGGCGCTGGCGCGAGGCGAACTGCGCACCGTCGCCGCCACCACCTGGGGCGAATACAAGAAGTACTTCGAAAAGGATGCGGCGCTGGCGCGGCGCTTCCAGGTCGTCAAGGTGGAAGAACCGGACGAAGACACCGCCTGCGCCATGCTGCGCGCGATGGCGCCGCTGATGGAAAAGCACTTCGGCGTGCGTATCTACGACGAGGCGATCGTCGAGGCGGTGCGCCTGTCGCACCGCTACATCAGCGGGCGCCAGCTGCCCGACAAGGCGATCAGCGTGCTCGACACCGCCTGCGCCAAGGTGGCGCTGGGCCAGAAGGCGACGCCGGCCGCGCTCGAGGATTGCGCGCGCCGGGTGGAGCGCCTCGACGCCCGCATCCAGGCGCTGGTGCGCGAGGAAAGCGCCGGCGCCGACCACGGCGCCGCGCTGGATGCCCTGCGCGGCGAACGCGCCGCCGCATTGCAGGAACGGGATCGCCTGGGCGAGCGCTGGGAGCGCGAGCAGGCCTTGTCGGGCGAAATCCACGCCGCCCGCGCGCGCCTCGAAGCCGGTGCGGACAAGGCGGCCGGCGCCGCGCTGCAGGGACTGGTGCGGCAGCTGCACGAAGCGCAGGGCGAGGCGCCGCTGGTGCCGGTGCAGGTCGACGGCCAGACGGTGGCCGGCATCGTCGCGGCCTGGACCGGCATCCCGCTCGGGCGCATGGTCAAGGACGAAATCCGTACGGTGATGAATCTCAAGGCGCTGCTGGACGAGCGCATCCTCGGCCAGGGCCATGCCAGCGCCATCGTCGCCCAGCGCGTGCGCACGGCGCGCGCCAGCCTGGAAGACCCGAACAAGCCGAAGGGCGTGTTCCTGTTCGTCGGCACCTCGGGCGTCGGCAAGACGGAAACCGCGCTGGCGCTGGCCGACCTGCTGTACGGCGGCGAGAAGAAGCTGGTCACCATCAACATGAGCGAATACCAGGAAGCGCACAGCGTGTCCGGCCTGAAGGGTTCGCCGCCGGGTTATGTCGGCTATGGCGAGGGCGGCGTGCTGACCGAGGCGGTGCGGCGCAATCCGTACAGCGTGGTGCTGCTGGACGAAGTCGAAAAGGCGCATGCCGACGTGCTCGAGCTGTTCTTCCAAGTATTCGACAAGGGCGTGCTGGACGACGCCGAAGGACGCCAGATCGACTTCCGCAATACCATCATCATCCTGACCTCGAACGCGGCCTCCGGCCAGATCATGCAGGCCTGCCTGAACAAGCCGGCCAGCGAACGTCCTACGCCGGATCAGCTTGCCGACATGATCCGGCCCACCCTGATGAAGCACTTCAAGCCGGCCTTCCTCGGGCGCCTGGGCGTGGTGCCGTTCTATCCGATCGACGACGAGGTGCTGGGCAACATCATCCGCCTGAAACTCGACCAGATCAAACGCCGCATCGCCGTCAACCACGACGCCGCCTTCCACTACGACGACGCGCTGGTGGCGGCGATCCTGGCGCGCTGCACCGAAGTCGATTCGGGCGCGCGCAACGTCGACACGATCCTCAACGGTACGCTGCTGCCGGAGATCGCCGATGCGGTGCTGGCGCGCATGGCCGAGGGCGGCGCGATCGGCAAGGTGAAAGTGAGCGCGACCAAGGCCGGCCGCATCAAGTATGTGATCGAACCCGGGGCCGACGCGACAGTGCAAGCGGCCGGCACGTCCCTGCGCACGCCGGCGCCCAAGCGCACCGCGCCGCCGAAACCGGCGGCCGAGGATGCGGCGCCGCTGGCCGCAGAACCGGCCTGAGGAGAACGGCATGCTGAACATCGACAAGCTGCTGGCGCCGGTCGGCGCCGACCGGCCCTGCGGCGAAGACCTGGCGTTTTCCAGCGAGATCGACGCCATCGCGCGCGCCCGCCAGGCCGACGATCCGTCGCTGCAGCAGGGCGCCTGGGTCACGGAACTGAAGGAAGCCGATTGGAAGTTCGTCGCCAAGCAGTGCGCCCAGCTGATCGAGGTGCGCAGCAAGGACCTGCAGCTGGCGGTCTGGCTGGCCGAGGCCGCGGCCAAGACCGCCGGCCTGCGCGGGCTGGGCGAAGGCCTGGACCTGGTGGCGGCGCTGTGCGAGCAGTACTGGGACGGCCTGTATCCGCTGCCGGACGAAGGCGGTTTCGAGCAGCGCATCGGCATCCTGGCCTGGGTGGCGGGACGGATCGGACCGTGGCTGCGCGAGATCCCGCTGGTCGAGGGCGCCGACGCACACGCGCTGCGCGACGTCGAGGCGGCGCGCACGCGCGGTCCCGAGCACCTCGCCCGGCTGGAAGCGGCGCGCCAGCGCACGCCGCGCGGCGTCCATGAAGCGACCGTGCGCGATGGCGGATACTGCCTGGAAGCCATCGAACGGCTGGAACGCAGCGCCGATGCGCGCCTCGGCGCCGACGGTCCGAGCTTCAGCGCGGCCAGGTCGGTGCTGGAGAGCGTGCTGATGCTGGTGCAGCCGCTGGCCGGGAATGCACCGGGCGCGGCTGCCGCACAGGACAGGCAGGCCGGTGCGGCGGCCGCGGCGGCGCAGGGCAACCCGGCGCCAGGTGTGCCCGCAGTGGAGCAGGGCGCAGGCAGGACCGCGGCGCCCGGCGGCCCGCCGCAGGACCGGATGCAGGCGCTGGCCCAGCTGCGCGGCGTGGCCGAGTTCTTCCGCCGCACCGAGCCGCACAGCCCGGTGGCCTACCTCGCGGAAAAGGCGGCGCACTGGGGCGAGCAGCCCTTGCACGTGTGGCTGCGCTCGGTGATCAAGGACGACGCCTCGTTCGCGCACATCGAGGAAATGCTGGGGGTGCATCCGCCACCCGCGGCTTGACCGAGGGCGGCGCAGCACTTGCATATGAAAACCGCCGGCTGATCGCCGGCGGCATGCATTTGGAAGATGGCGGTGCAGCGCGGCCCAGCGGGCATTCGCGGCGCCGCCATCGCAAGCACGATTTACTGCGCCGGCGACGCGCCCGCTGCGGCACCCGGCTGCTGCGTCGCCTGGCCCGGCGCGGCCTGTACCTGGGCCGTGGCGCGCGCAACCTGTTCCTCGACGCGGCGCATGGCGTCGCGCGTCGATTGGGTCACCTGCTCGTAGCCCTTGAAAGCATTGTCGATCGCGGCCTTGATGATCTCGACCGCGTTTTCCTGGCCCGGCTTGACGTTCTGGGTGACGTCGTAGATCAGCGCCGACAGCGTGTTCTTGGCCTCGACCAGGTGGGTATCGGCGGCCTGCTGGAAATCCTTCTGGATGTCGCCGATGATCTGGCGCAGCTGTTCGCCGTAGGCGGTGGCTTGCGAGACGCCCGGCTGGATCTGCGACGAGACGGCATCGATGGCGGCCTTCGGATCGGCGGCCTGGGTCGCCTGGCGGCCGGCAGCCAGCGTGCTCTCCATCGAACTCTTGGCGGTCGCCATGTTCAGCGCCACGACCTGCTCGACGCCCTGCACGGCCTTGCTGGCCAGGGCGTTGAAGGTCTGCATCTGCAGGTCGAACAGTGTCTTGGTGGCGGATGCGAATTGCTCGGGATTGGTGAACATCGGTATCTCCTCGGTTGGTTTGCTACGGCAAGTACCACATGGCCCTGCGACTGCTTGTCGTTATCAGATTTTTACCGGACATGTGCATTATTTAGCAGACATGCGCTTTTCGCAATGGGCGTCACGGTAAGGCCCGCTCGATTTTTCCCAGCCGGGACCGAGCGGCGTCTGCGAGCAGACCAGGCTGCCGTCGGCCAGGCTGCGCCACTGGAACCAGGGGGCGGGCGCGGCGTCCGCCAGCAAGGGAATGGCCAGGGCCACGGCAACCAACCAACGCGGTGTCGTCTTCATCATCCGACGAGCTTAACCGCCTGGCGCCGCAAGTCAAGCACCTGCACCGGACCTTGCCATCGTGGTAAGGTGCAGGCTGCCGGCACACGAATGCACGAGCGGGAGGACACATGGACACGGCAAGCGGTGCGGATGGGCACCTGAACATCGGCGCGGCCGCGGCGGCATCCGGCGTGACGGCCAAGATGATCCGCCATTACGAAGCGATCGGCCTGTTGCCGGCGGCGCGCCGCAGCGAGGCCGGCTACCGGCTGTACGCCGGCCAGGACGTGCGCGTGCTGCAGTTCATCCACCGCGCCCGCGAACTCGGATTTTCTCTGGAGCGCATCGCCGAGCTGCTGGCATTGTGGCAGGACCAGGGCCGCGCCAGCGCCGACGTGCGCAGCCTGGCGCGCCGGCACATCGTGGAACTGGAGCGCAAGATCGCCGAACTGCAAGCCATGAAGCGCACGCTGGCGGCGCTGGCGGATTCCTGCCACGGCGACCAGCGTCCCGACTGTCCGATACTGGACGACCTGGCGGCCGGCTGACGGCGCCGGGCACGACGAGCATAGAACGATTACCGGAGACTTCATGCAGAAACCGCCTGGCGCCATCCGCTTCACCCGCAAACGCGTGCTGCTCGGCCTGTCGCTGGCGACCCTGGCCGGCGCCGGCGCGCTGTGGATGCTCGGTTCGATGCTGACGGCGGTCGCGCCGCGCACCGTCACGCTGCCGCCGGACCTCGGCGCGCAAGCAGTGACGCTGCCGGCCGGAGCGGGCCAGACGGCGGTCGGTTCCTTCATTCCCGGACGCGGCAGGGGCGCCGTGCTGCTGCTGCACGGAAACCACAGCGACCGTAACCAGATGGTCGGGCGCGCCCGCTTCCTGCATGCGCAGGGCTATGCGGTGCTGCTGATCGACCTGCCGGGCCAGGGCGCGAGCACGGCGGCGGCGGTCACCTTCGGTGTCAACGAGGCGCACGGCGTGCGCGCGGCGCTCGATTATCTGCGCGGACGGGCGCCGGGCCAGCGCATCGGCGTGATCGGGGTGTCGCTCGGTGCCGCTTCGCTGGTGCTGTGCCGCGATTGTCCGCCGGTGGACGCGGCGGTGCTGGAATCGCTGTACCCGACCATCGAGGAAGCGGTGCGGGACCGCCTGCGCACCTACCTCGGCGCGCTGGGCGTGCCGGTGGCCATCCCGCTGTTGTGGCAACTGCCGCTGCGCCTGGGTATCCGGCCGGCGCAACTGCGGCCGATCGAGCGCATTGCCGCGCTGGGGGCGCCGGTACTGATCGCCTCTGGCAGCGCCGATACCTACACCCTGCTATCCGAGACGGAGCGCCTGTATGGGGCGGCGGCGGCGCCCAAGGCCTTGTGGGTGGTGGAGGGCGCGGGACACGAGGACCTGCACGCGTTCGCGCCGACGGAATACGAACGCCGCATCGGCGCGTTCCTGGATCGATATGTCGGCGCCGCCGGCGGGGAGGGCGGCGCCGTCGCGGTCGATGCGGCTACGGAAGCCGCCGCCACGCTTTGAGAGGCAAACGCAAAACGCCGCAATCCTTTTGCAAAGATTGCGGCGTTTTGCGCCGGTATTCCGGTGATCGATCGGATCGATCGGGTAGCCTTTGGTGCCCACGGAGGGACTCGAACCCCCACACCTCGCGGCACATGGACCTGAACCATGCGCGTCTACCAATTCCGCCACGTGGGCACTGCAACTACAAATTTACTACCAACTACCTTGGTGCCCACGGAGGGACTCGAACCCCCACACCTCGCGGCACATGGACCTGAACCATGCGCGTCTACCAATTCCGCCACGTGGGCACTGCAACTACAAATTTACTGCCAACTACCTTGGTGCCCACGGAGGGACTCGAACCCCCACACCTCGCGGCACATGGACCTGAACCATGCGCGTCTACCAATTCCGCCACGTGGGCACTGCAACTACAAAATTTACTGCCAACTACCTTGGTGCCCACGGAGGGACTCGAACCCCCACACCTCGCGGCACATGGACCTGAACCATGCGCGTCTACCAATTCCGCCACGTGGGCACTGCACTTTCTTTTTGCTGCTGCTCGACGTTGCCGTCGAATTCCGCTACGATATCAGGCTTTCTCGTTTTGCGCCAGACCAACTTTCATTTGCCCGGGCAGGAAATCCTTATCGCCGCATCTTCGTTTCAGGCTGTGCCGTTTTCGAAGAGAGCGAGAGTATAGCGGATGATCGGAAAATGTCAAAGGTCCAATGCGAGGCGTCCGCCGCTCGTCGCATCGTGCAGGCGCCACCGCAAACCGGAGAGGCCCGGACCGGCCGTCCGCAGCACGCTTCACCGGCTATGTTAGGTGAATCTTCCGGTCTCCGTTACACTACGCGTGAAAGCGTGTCAATCCAACCCTTGGCGCCGATCGTCGGCCCATCCATGGCTCAACAAGATTAAGAAACCGATTTGAAGCACCCAACTCATACCATTCCAAGCCGCGAGGAAATTCTCGGCGTTTTCCGCCAGGAGAACCGGCCGCTCGACAGCGCCGCCCTGGTCCGTACACTGCAGGTCGACCCGGAAGCCGAAGGTGTCTTGTCGCGCCGCTTGAATGCGATGGAGCGCGACGGCCAGATCCGCGCCAACCCGGCCGGCGAATACCAGCTGACCGACCATTCCAGCTTCGTCTCCGGCCGCATCAGCGCGCACCGCGACGGCTTCGGCTTCGTCATCCCGGAAGAGGGCGGCGACGACCTGTTCCTGTCCGACAAGGAGATGCAGAAGGTCCTGCACGGCGACCGCGTGCTGGCGCGCGTGGTCGGCACCGACCGCCGCGGCCGTCCCGAAGGCTCGATCGTCGAGGTGGTCCAGCGCGCCAACACCCACATCATCGGCCGCCTGCTGAACGAGAACGGCGCCTGGGTGGTCGCGCCCGAAGACAAGCGCATCGGCCAGGACATCGTGGTGGAAGGCCATCCGGGCAAGGCCAAGGCCGGCCAGGTGGTCAGCATCGAACTGGTCGAGCAGCCGTCGCGCTTCCGCCAGCCGACCGGCCGCATCGTCGAGATCCTCGGCGAGCTGGACGACCCCGGCATGGAGATCGAGATCGCGGTGCGCAAGTTCGGCGTGCCGCACGTGTTCTCGGCGCTGGCGCTGAAGCAGGCCGCCAAGCTGCCGTCCGAAGTGCGTGGGGGCGACCTGGGCGAGCGCGTCGATTTGCGCGACGTGCCGCTGGTGACCATCGACGGCGAGGACGCGCGCGACTTCGACGACGCCGTGTACTGCGAACCGGTCGACGTCGGCAATGCCAGGGCCTATCGCCTGCTGGTGGCGATCGCCGACGTCAGCCACTACGTGCGCCCGGGCGACGGCCTCGACGGCGACGCCATCGAGCGCTCGACCTCGGTGTATTTCCCGCGCCGCGTGATCCCGATGCTGCCGGAAAAACTGTCGAACGGCCTGTGCTCGCTGAACCCGGCGGTGGACCGCCTGACGCTGGTGTGCGACATGGTCGTCAGCGGCGCCGGCGAAGTGCAGGCCTACCAGTTCTACCCGGCCGTGATGCACTCGGCGGCGCGCATGACCTACAACGAGGTCGCCGCCATCCTGGCCAACACCAACGGACCGGAAGCCGAGCGCCGCCCGCACATCGTGCCGCACCTGCTCGACCTGAACGCCGTATTCCGCGCGCTCCTCAAGGCACGCCAGAGCCGCGGCGCGATCGACTTCGAGACCACCGAGACCTACATCGTCTCGAACGCGATGGGCAAGATCGAAAAGATCATCCCGCGTACCCGCAACGATGCCCACCGCCTGATCGAGGAATGCATGCTGGCGGCCAACGTGTGCGCCGCCGACTTCCTGATCCGCCACGACCAGCCGAGCACCTTCCGCATCCACGCGGTGCCGACCGAGGAAAAGCTGAACCAGCTGCGCACCTTCCTCAAGCAGGCCGGCCTGAACCTGGGCGGCGGCACCACGCCGGCGGCGCGCGACTACGCCGACCTGATGCAGCGCATCAAGGAGCGCCCGGACGCGGCCCTGCTGCAGACCATGCTGCTGCGCTCGATGCAGCAGGCGGTCTACAGCCCGGACAATGTCGGCCACTTCGGCCTGGCCTACGAGCACTACGCCCACTTCACCAGCCCGATCCGCCGTTATCCGGACTTGCTGACCCACCGCGCCATCAAGGCGGTCCTGAAGGGCAAGAAGTACGAGCCGACCGGCATCGACCTGGGCAAGCTGAACACCACGGTGTCGAACGCCGCGCGCAAGCAGGCCGCCAAGGACCGCGCCGAGGGCAAGCAGAAGGACCCGAAAGATCTCACCATCTGGGACGCGCTCGGCGTGCACTGCTCGGCCAACGAGCGCCGCGCCGACGAAGCCTCGCGCGACGTCGAAAACTGGCTCAAGTGCTACTACATGCAGGACCGCCTGGGCGACGAGTTCACCGGCGTGATTTCCGGCGTGACCCCGTTCGGCATCTTCGTGCAGCTGGACGAGCTGTTCGTCGAAGGCCTGGTGCACGTCACCGGCCTCGGCACCGATTATTTCCAGTACGACGAGACCCGCCATGAACTGCGCGGCGAGCGCAGCGGCCAGGTGTACGGCCTGACCGGCCGCGTGACGGTGCAGGTGGCGCGCGTCGACCTCGAGGCGCGCAAGATCGACCTGGTGCTGGCCCAAGGCGCCAGCCAGGCCAAGGACGCCGTGCCGGCGCCGTTGGAACGTGCGCGTGCCGCCGCCCAGGAAGCGCTGGAGCCGAAGCCGCCGCGCCGCCGCAAGGCCAGGAACAAGGCGCGCCGCCAGGAACAGCAGGAGCAGGGCGGCCAACCCGGCAACCAGGCGGGCCGGGATGGCGCCTGGACGGCGGCCGGCGCCGATGCCGGCCGCGACGATGCGGCGCAGGTCGACGAGGCGAACGAGGTGGACGAGAACGAAGACGACATCGTCTTCGTGCCGCCGACGTCCTCGTCTTCGTCGTCGCGCCGCAAGCGCCGGAAGAACAAGAAGAAGGCGGCCAAGCTGGCGGCCCAGCAGCAGCAGCAGGAGCAGGCGCAGGAGCAGGCACAGCAGCCGGGCCAGGAAGCGGCGCAGGTTGCCGCGCCGGCACCGGCGCCGGTCCAGGCCGCCGCTGCAGTAGAGGCGCCGGCCGCAGCGGACGCGCGTCCATCGACCGCCGCTGCCGCCGAGCCGGTCGCCGGACAGGTGGCCGGATCGACCTTCCTGCCGGGCGCCACAGCGGGCGTGACGCCGGCGGCACAACCGGCGGCGCCGGTTGCCGCACCGGCCAAGGCCGCGTCCAGGCGCGCCGGCAAGAAGGCGGGCGTGACGCTGGCGCCGGCCCTCGGGGTCGAGTCGGTGCCGGTGGTGCAGGCGCAGGCGCAGGATGCAGCGCCGGCGCAGACGGATGCCGCTCCAGCACCGGCAGCAGCCCCCGCCCCGGCCACGGCGGTCCAGGCCAAGGCGCCGGCCAAGCGCGCCGCCGGGAAGGCTGCGCCGTCGCCGGCCGCCGGCGCGTTGCCGGATGCCGTGCAGGCGTCTGCGCCGAGCGCCGCAGCGGCGCCGGTCGCGGCTGCCGCGCCGGTGTCGGGCCAGGGCGCCGCGCCGGCACCCGAAGCGGTTGCCGCACCCACGGCGGCGCCTGCCGCCGCGGCCAAGGCTCCCGCCAAGCGCGCGCCCAGGAAGGCTGCGCCTGCTCCGGCAGAGGTCGCGGCCCCGACGCCGGTCGCAGCAACGCCCGGAGCGGCTGCTCCGGCCCCAGTTGCCGAAGCGGCCGTCCCGGCCCCCGCGGCACCGGTAAAAACGCCGGCCAAGCGTGCGCCGAAGAAATCCGCTGCCGCGTCCGCAGCACAGGCGCCGCTTGCGCAAGCGCCGGCTGCAGCGTCCGAGCCGGCTTCGGTGCCGGCGGCCGCCGCTGCGCAAAATGCCGCCGCGCCGGCATCCGCTCCCGTAACACAGGCGCAGGCGCCGGCCAGGAAGAGGACGTCGAAAAAGGCGTCCGCGGATGCCGTGGTCGAAACGGCGCCGGCCGCACAGGCGCCTGCCGTCGCGCCAGCGCAGCCCGACGCAACTGCGACTGCGCAGCCCGTGCCTGCCAAGGCGCCCGCCAAGCGCGCCGCCAGGAAGACGGCCGCTGCGGCGCCCGCCGCAGCCGCGCCGGCCGTGACGGACAGCCCGCTCGACGCGCCCGCCGAACCGGCAGCCAAGGCACCGGCCAAGGCGCCGGCGAAGGCGGCAGCCAGGAAGACCGTGAAACCGACCGCCGCCGGCAAGGCAGCGGCACCACAAGGCGGTGCGCAAGAGAGCGCCGCCGCAGCGGAGGAAGCGAAGCCGGCCCCGAGCCGGCCCGCCAAGGCCGCATCCAAAACCAGCAGGAAGAAGACGTAACGAATGAAAAACAAAATGATTTTTGGCTTCCACGCGGTGACCTCGCGCTTGCGTCACGAGGCGGCATCGGTGGAAGAGATCTTTGTCGACGCCGAGCGCCAGGACCGGCGCATGCAGGACCTGGTCGCCAACGCCAAGGCGGCCGGCGTGCGCGTCATGCCGGTCGAATCGGCGCGCCTCGACAAGATCGTCGGCACCCGCCGCCACCAGGGCGTGATCGCGTTCGCCAGCCAGTTGTCGCTGGCGCGCAACCTGGATGAGCTGCTGGACGCGGTGGAAGGTCCGCCGCTGCTGCTGATTCTGGACGGCATCACCGATCCGCACAACCTGGGCGCCTGCCTGCGCGTGGCCGACGGCGTCGGCGCGCACGCGGTGATCGCGCCGAAGGACCGTTCGGTCGGCCTGAACGCCACCGCCGCCAAGGTCGCCAGCGGCGCCGCCGAGACCGTGCCCTACATCACGGTCACCAACCTGGCGCGCACCATGCGCGAGCTGAAGGAGCGCGGCATCTGGCTGATCGGCACCACCGACGACGCCGACAAGGGCTTGTACGAAGGCGACTTCAGCGGCCCGACCGCGCTGGTGATGGGTTCGGAAGGCGAGGGCATGCGCCGCCTGACGCGCGAGACCTGCGACGTGCTGGTCGGCATTCCCATGTTCGGCTCGGTCGAGAGCCTGAACGTGTCGGTGGCGTCCGGCGTCTGCCTGTACGAGGCGCGCCGCCAGCGCCTGGCGCGCGAGCCGCAATAAGACTCGCCGCTCCACTCATCCGGTAAGTAGGCCGTCGTCCCCGCGCAGGCGGGGATCCATACTGAGCAAGAAAATTTGGTATCTCAGAAGCGCCGAAAATGCTTCAGCAATACCGACTTCGAATACTCAGCATGGGTCCCCGCCTTCGCGGGGACGACGGTTTTTAGGCCAGTAATATTATCTTGGACAGTGGTGCGCCTGCGCGGGGAGTCTTTTTTGGAAGTGCCAAAAAAGACGCATTGCGGACGCGAACGCCACTCCCTGTTTGCCATCTCCCAGATTGACCGGTTATAAGCATATACGCCAAGGATAGGCTACCATGCTGGCTGAATTGCCATTGTCACCACACAGACCCATCCTATGTTCTCCAAGCTGCGCGAAGATATCCGGAGCATCATCGAACGCGACCCGGCCGCCCGCAACGGTTGGGAAGTGCTGACCTGCTACCCCGGCCTGCACGCGGTCGTCATGCACCGCTGGGCGCACGCCTGCTGGCGCGCCGACTTCAAATGGCCGGGCCGCTTCATTTCCTACCTGGCGCGCATCGTCACCGGCATCGAGATCCATCCGGGCGCCAGCATCGGGCGGCGCGTGTTCATCGACCACGGCTTCGGCGTGGTGATCGGCGAGACCGCCGTGGTCGGCGACGACTGCACCATCTACCAGGGCGTCACGCTGGGCGGCACCACGCTGGTGGCCGGCGCCAAGCGCCATCCGACGCTGGAGCGCGGCGTCATCGTCGGCGCCGGCGCCCAGGTGCTGGGCGCGTTCACGGTGGGCGAATACGCCAAGGTCGGCTCCAACGCGGTGGTGGTCAAGCCGGTGCCGGCCGGCGCCACCGCGGTCGGCAACCCGGCCCACATCATCCGCAAGGAAGACCAGTCGCGCAGCGCGCGCATGTTCGCCGCCTACGGCGTCACGCCCAACGGCGACGATCCGCTGTCCAAGGCGCTGCGCAACCTGATCGCCCACGCCGCGGCCCAGGACGAGCAGATCGAGCGCCTGTGCGCGACCATGAAGGCGGCCGGCATCGCCTGTGCGAAGATGGACGAGAGTGATAAACTCGACCAGGACCGGCTGAACCGGCTGGTCGAGTAATCGCAATCGATCCAGCGCAACCAAGCGCAATAACCGAGGTACCGCATGCAAGACGACATCCCGGGCGCGTTCGACCCGGCATCCGACCTGGACCCCTACGAAATCCGCGTGCTGGGCGTGCTGGCCGAAAAGGAAGCGCTCACGCCCGACAATTACCCGCTGTCGCTGAACGCTGTCATGAACGGCTGCAACCAGCTGTCCAGCCGCGACCCGGTGCTGCAGCTGTCCGAGGACGTGGTGCACGACACCTTGCAGCGCCTGATGCAGCGCAAGCTCGTGGGCGGCATCTCGCAGGCCGGCGCGCGCGTGATCAAGTACGAGCACCGCATGCGCATCAAGTGGACGCTGGAGCAGGACAAGGTCGCCGTGCTGGCGATGCTGATGCTGCGCGGCCTGCAGACCGCCGGCGAAATCCGCACCCGCAGCGGGCGCGTGCACGAATTCAAGAGCGTGGCCGAGGTCGAGACCGCGCTGCAGTTCCTGGTCGACAAATACCCGCCGCTGGTGGCGCGCCTGGAGCGCGCCCCCGGCACCAAGGAGCCGCGCTACGGCCAGCTGCTGGGCGGGCCGATCGACGTCGCCCGCGCCGATGCGGCCGGCGGCGCGGCCGGCAGCGCGGGCGCGGCGGGCGGCTCGTCCGCTTCGAGGATCGCGCAGCTGGAGCAGGAAGTGGCTGCGCTGCGCGGCGAGGTCGACGAACTCAAGGCCCAGTTCGCGGCCTTCCGCCAGCAGTTCGAATAAACGGATCGTGGATCGCGACGGCGGCGCGTCCCGCGCCGCCGTGTGCCTCAACCCTCGTCGCGCCAGCGACGCAGGCGTACCGCGCCGAACAGCATGGCCGCGCCGAGCAGCACGCCGATCCAGGCGTCCGCGCCGGCGAGCGTCGCCCATGATTGTGCCATCACGTCGTTCATGTCGATGCCGCCGCCGTCCGGCCGCACCGCCACCGACAGGTTGCGGCCGTGGGTGAGCCAGATGCCGGGCACGGTGCCGCCGAGGATGCGCGCGGCCACGTCCTGGGCCAGCGGCATGATGCCCAGCGGCGTGCCGGAGAAGCGTTCCATCGTCGCGCTCATCCATTTCAGCACCAGCAGCGCGATCAGCGGCAGGCCCAGCGCCCACAGCAGCGGCTTGGAGCGCGCCCAGCTCGACACCAGCAGCAGCCAGCCGACGGTCGGCAGCGCCCATGCCACGTACACCGGCAGCAGCGCCACCAGGCGCAGCGGTCCCAGGTACAGTTCGGGCGAGGCCAGCACCGCACCAAGCATGTTGACCCCGTTCAGGCCGAAGCCGATGCAGGCCGCCAGCAGCAGCGCCAGCGAGGCCACGGTCGCCAGCGCGATCGTGATCAGCGGCGCCACCAGCGTCGCGGTGGCGGCCTTGGACAGGACCGTCATGCCGTCCGATACCGGCAGCGACTTCCAGAACAGGATGCTGCGGTCGGTGCGTTCGTTGTACAGCGCGCCCACGCAATAGAAGAACACCACGCCGCTCAGGATGCCGAACAGCGGCGTGCCGGCGCCCAGGTACATGCCGGTGGCGATGCGCGCCACCGTCAGCCTGGACGCGGTCGACAGCGCCGCCGCCAGCCCGCCCTGGGTGATGGTCTGGCCGTTGACGGTGACGTGCATCGGCATGCCGTGCGCCGCCAGCCCGTAGGCGACGGTGCCGCCGACCAGCACCACCAGCAGCGCGGCGACGATCAGCGGCGCCCACAGCATCGACCCCTTGTGTTCCCAGAATTCGCGCTGCAGCAGCCACTTCATGGTCACGGTGTTCATGCGTAGCTTCCTTTCATGGTGGCGACGAACAGGTCGGCCACGCTGGGGTTGCGGGTTTCGCCGAGGGCAGCCAGCTGCTGGCGCGAAGCGCCGCCCGGCGCGCCGGCGTCGAACAGCATCACCGACTTGCCGAACACGGTGCGGCGGTCGAGCGGCTGCAGCGCGTTGGCGGCGCTGATCTTGTCGTGCGAGACCATCACCTCGATGTAGCGCTCGCCGATCTCTTCCATCGACGCCGCCAGCACGATGCGGCCCTCGCGGATGAACATCAGGTCGGTCAGGATATGCTCGACTTCCTCGACCTGGTGGGTGGTGATGACGATGGTCTTGTGCTCGTCAAAATAATCTTCCAGCAGGTTCTGGTAGAACTGCTTGCGGTACAGGATATCCAGGCCCAGCGTGGGCTCGTCGAGGACCAGCAGCTTGGCGTCGATGGCCATCACCAGCGCCAGGTGCAGCTGCACGATCATGCCCTTCGACATTTCCTTGACCTTCATCGACGGCTGCAGCCTGGTGCCGGCCAGGTAGCGCTCGGCCTTGGCGCGGTCGAAGCGCGGGTGCACGCCGGCCACGAAGTCGACGGCATCCTTCACGCGCAGCCAGCGCGGCAGGATGGCGACGTCGGCGATGAAGCAGACGTCCTGCATCAGGTCGTCGCGCTGGGTGCGCGGATCGAAGCCCAGCACCGACAGTTCGCCCTCGAACGTGGTCAAGCCCAGCGCCGCCTTCAGCGTGGTGGTCTTGCCCGAACCGTTGGGACCGATCAGGCCGACGATGCGCCCGGCCGGGATGGTGAAGTCGATGCCGTCGACGGCGACGCGCTTGCCGTAGCGCTTGCGCAAGCCGCGCGCGCTGAGGACGGCGCTCATGCGGCACCGCCTTGCGTTTCCTCACGCGCCGCCGCATCGCTGTCGCGCAGCAGCCGGCCGGTGTCCAGGCCCAGGCGGCGGATACGCTCGAGCATCGCCGGCCATTCTTCCCGCAGGAAGCGTTCGCGTTCGCTGGCCAGCAGTTTCTCGCTGGCGCCTTGTAGCACGTACATACCGATCCCCCTTCGTTTTTCCACTAAGTTGTCGTCGACCAGTTCCTGGTAAGCCTTGGAGACCGTGATCGGGTTGAGCTGGTACTCGGCCGCGATCTGGCGCACCGAGGGCAGGGCGTCGCCGGCCTTGAGCGCACCGTCGAGCATCATGCCGATCACCTTGTCCTTGAGCTGCCGATAGATCGGCGTGTTGTCATTCCAGCCGCTGCTCATGCCCGGCCTCGTCGATCGTCGGTGCCGCGTAGTACATCATGCGTGCCTCCATGGTGGTGATGTAATGATTTGGTGTTGTAGTTAACTATAACACCAATTGCGTGATTGTCTACCCGGCTTTGGCCGGGATCGACCTATCCTTTTGGAGAGGGAAGGCGGGGCAGGGTCAGAGCGCGGCGCCGTCCAGCGCGTGGCGGGTGATGCGGCCGTTCGCATCGATCGCGATCCAGCCGCCACGCGCCGGCTCGGCGTCCAGTTCCCAGTCGGGCAGCACGTAGCGGCGGCGTCCGGTCGCCGCATCCAGGTGCAGGGCGGGGCGGTGCGTATGGCCGTGGATGATCACGTCGGCGCCGGCGTTGTCGTGCAGCGCGGCGATGGCGTCCGGGGTGACGTCCATCGTCTCGACCGACTTTTCCGTGTGCGCCGCGCGGCTGCCTTCGCGCAGGCCGGCGATGATCGCCTTGCGCTGCGCCAGCGGCATGGCCAGGAACTGGCGCTGCCAGGCCGGATCGCGCACCTGGGCGCGGAAGGCCATGTAGCGTTCGTCGCCGGTGCATTGGGCGTCGCCGTGCGCCAGCAGCACGCGTTGCCCTTTGATGACGGCCACGTGCGGATCCGGCAACAGGGTCAGGCCGGCCGCCTCGGCGAAGCCGGGGCCGACCAGGAAGTCGCGGTTGCCGGCCATCCAGTAGACGGCCACGCCGCGCTCGCCCAGCGTGCGCAGGGCGGCGGCGATGCGCCGGTGCAGGGGTGTATCGAGGTCGTCGTCGCCGGCCCAGTATTCGAAGACGTCGCCGAGCAGGTACAGCGCCTCGGCATGGACTGCGCGTTCGGCCAGGAAGCGGAAAAAGGCCTCGGCCGTGCGCGGATGCGATTCCTGCAGGTGCAGGTCGGAAATGAAGAATGCGAGCGTGCGCGCGGGACTGGTCATGGGATGGAATGCGGTGGACTGCCCACGTGCTGGAAGAGGGCTTGCCACGGTTACCGCGGCAAGCCCGGGATGACGGAATTACTGGACGACTTCGGCCTTCTCGATGATCACCGGATCGGCCGGCACGTCCGAGTGCATGCCCGAACGGCTGGTCTTGACGGCGTTGATCTGGTCGACCACGTCCTGGCCTTCGACGACCTTGCCGAACACGGCGTAGCCCCAGCCGTCCTGGCCCGGGTAGTTCAGGAAATCGTTGTTCTTGGTGTTGATGAAGAACTGGGCCGACGCCGAGTGCGGGGCCATGGTGCGCGCCATCGCGATCGTGTACTTGTCGTTCTTGAGGCCGTTCTTGGCTTCGTTCTCGACGGTCTTGTCCGTGTCCTTCTGCTTCATGCCCGGCTCGAAGCCGCCGCCCTGGATCATGAAGTCCTTGATCACGCGGTGGAAGATCGTGTTGCTGAAGTGACCCTGGTTCACGTAGTCGATAAAGTTGGCAACGGTCTTCGGCGCCTTGGCGTCGTCCAGCTCGACCTTGATGTTGCCTTTGTTGGTGGTCATGAGTACGGTGGTCATAATGATGTCCTGTCGCGGGTTGTGTTAAGAGTTCGCTATTTTACCGCCTTGTCGCCCTTCAGGAGCGTCGCGGACTGGATGACGATCGGCGTGACCGGTACGTTCTTCACGCCGCGTACGTCGTCCACCACCACGCCCTTGATCTTGTCGACCACCTCGCGGCCCTTGACCACCTTGCCGAACACCGCGTAGCCGGAGCCATTCATGTTCGGATAATCGAGGCCGGCGTTGTCGCCGAGGTTGATGAAGAATTGCGAGGTGGCCGAGTCCGGATGCGCCTCGCGCGCCATCGACACGGTGTACGCGGCGTTCGACAGGCCGTTGTCCGATTCGTTCTTGATCGGCTTGCGGGTGGCGCGGCCCTGCAGCTTGGCGTCCATGCCGCCGCCCTGGATCACGAAGCCGTCTTCCACGCGGTGGATGATGGTGCCCTTGTAGAAGCCGGATTTCACGTATTGCAGGAAGTTGTCGACCGTCTTGGGCGCCTTTTCCGGGTCGAGTTCCAGCACGATCTCGCCCATCGTGGTCTTCAGCGAAACTTGCGGCTCGGCGGCGTGGACGGCGCCGGCCGCCAGCAGGCCGGCGGCGAGGACGGCGGCGAGGACGGCCGCGGCGGTCTTGCCGAGGCGGGTGAACAGGGAGGGCGTCGGGATGTGCATGCGTGGCTTCCTCTAGTGGACAAAGCGGGTGGACAAAGCGCAAAGCGCTGTCAAGGGTTTTGCGAAAAAATAAACCTGAGCCATATGCGGCCAGGCCATATTTTATCAATGCTATACTGCGCGACGGACTGCCGATTTTATCAAACCAGCTTCCAAGGTCTTCAAGACCCGGCAGGCGGCGCACCCCCAAGAACGTTCCGCGGGAGGCGCCGGACCGGCGTCGTGCTTCAACCTTCAAGCCAACCATCCGATGAGCCAACTAAAGATTTACAACACGCTGGCGCGTGACAAGCAGGTATTCGTTCCCATCCAGCCCGGCAAGGTCAACATGTACTGCTGCGGCATGACGGTGTACGACTACTGCCACGTCGGCCATGCGCGGATGATGATGGCGTTCGACGTCATCTATCGTTGGCTCAAGGCGTCGGGCTACCAGGTCACGTACGTGCGCAACATCACCGACATCGAGGACAAGATCATCCGCCGCGCGGTCGAGAACGGCGAGACCATCCACCAGCTGACATCGCGCTTCATCCAGGCGATGGACGAGGACGCCGCCGCGCTCGGCATCCTGCCGCCGGACCACGCGCCGCGCGCCACCGACTACGTGCCGCAGATGCTGTCGATCATCGACAAGCTGGAGAGCAAGGACCTGGCCTACCGCAGCGACGATGGCGACGTGAACTACGCGGTGCGCAATTTTCCCGGCTATGGCAAGCTGTCCGGCAAGTCGCTGGACGATCTGCGCGCCGGCGAGCGCGTCGACGTCAACGGCGGCAAGCGCGACCCGCTCGACTTCGTGCTGTGGAAATCGGCCAAGGCATCCGAGCCGGCGGAAGCGAAATGGGATTCGAAGTGGGGCAGCGGCCGCCCGGGCTGGCACATCGAATGCTCGGCCATGTCGTGCGCGCTGCTGGGCGAGCATTTCGACATCCACGGCGGCGGCGCCGACTTGCAGTTCCCGCACCACGAGAACGAGATCGCCCAGTCCGAGGGCGCCTTCGGCAAGCCGATGGTGAACTACTGGATCCACAACGGCTTCGTGCGCGTGGACAACGAGAAGATGTCGAAGTCGCTGGGCAATTTCTTCACTATCCGCGAGGTGCTGCAGAAGTACGACGCCGAGGTGGTGCGCTTCTTCATCGTGCGCACCCACTACCGCAGCCCGCTCAACTATTCCGATGCCCACATCGACGACGCCAAGGGCGCACTGACGCGCCTGTACACGGCGCTGGCCGGC
Organism: Massilia forsythiae; assembly: GCF_012849555.1. Taxonomy (NCBI): domain Bacteria; kingdom Pseudomonadati; phylum Pseudomonadota; class Betaproteobacteria; order Burkholderiales; family Oxalobacteraceae; genus Massilia; species Massilia forsythiae. The sequence continues at coordinate 5,928,301 of NZ_CP051685.1, read as the reverse complement.
ATCGACCTGGGCAGCGAGCCGGTGGCGGTGACCTGGGACGAGCCGCACGCCCAGCGCCTGCGCGACGCCATGGACGACGACTTCAACACGCCGCTGGCGGTGGCCGAGCTGTTCGCGCTGGCGAGCGAGGTCAACCGCAGCAAGTCGGTGGCCGACGCGCGCCAGTTGAAGGCGCTGGCCGGCGTGCTGGGCCTGCTGGAACGCGATCCGCACGCCTTTTTGCAGGCCGGCAGCCCGGCCCAGGAAGGCGGACTGGACGAGGCCGCGATCCTGGACGCCATCGCCCGCCGCGCCGCCGCCAAGAAGGCGCGCGACTTCGCCGGGGCCGACGCCATCCGCGCCGCGCTGACGGCGGCCGGCGTGGTGCTGGAAGACAAGCCGGACGGCACGACCAACTGGCGCCGTGCTTGAGGCCAGAGCGAACGACCGCATGGCACTCTCCAAGGATCTCGCGGGCCCGGCCGCCGACACTGCACTGACTGCGCTGCCCGGCGTCCCGTCCTACTGGGCGGAGGCGAAGGCCGAGCTCATGCGGCGCGACCGCATCATGAACAAGCTGATCCCGCAGTTCGGCGACATGCACCTGCGCGGCCACCCGGACCCGTTCACCACGCTGGCGCGCTCGATCGTCGGCCAGCAGGTGACGGTCAAGGCGGCCGAGCTGGCATGGACCAAGCTGCGCGAGCTGTGTCCGAAGATGACGCCGGCGCAAGTCATCAAAGCCGGCGCCGGGCCGCTGGCGGCCTGTGGCCTGTCCAAGCGCAAGACCGAATACATCCTCGACCTGGCCGACCACTTCAAGGCGCGCCGCGTGCATGCCGATCTGTGGTCGCAGATGGATGACGAAGCGGTGATCGCGGAACTGGTCCGCATCCGCGGCATCACCCGCTGGACAGCGGAGATGTTTTTGATATTTAATCTGCTCAGGCCGAACGTGCTGCCGCTCGACGACCCGGGCTTGATCCAGGGCATCAGCCAGAATTATTTCTCGGGCGAGCCGGTCTCGCGCAGCGATGCGCGCGAAGTCGCCGCCAATTGGGAGCCCTGGCGGACAGTTGCCACATGGTACTTGTGGCGTAGTCTCGACCCGAACCCGTTGTAGAATAGCGCCCTTTGCGGGACCTTCGGAAAACCGGCCGCCTTCCGGCAGCGGTTTTTCAAGGCGCCCGAACCGCCGCGCGGACGATCTTCCGCGGCCTGAAAAATACCCGGAGGTAGAATGAGCAAAACCACTTTCCTCAGTTTCGAGCAGCCGATCGCCGAGCTCGATTCCAAGATCGAAGAACTGCGCTTCGTGCAGGACGATTCGGCCGTCGACATCTCGGAAGAAATCGACCGCCTGGCCAAGAAGAGCCAGCAACTGACGAAAGACATCTATGCCAAGCTGACGCCGTGGCAGGTTTCGCAGATCGCGCGCCATCCGCAGCGCCCGTACACGATGGATTACGTGAACGCGATCTTCACCGACTTCCATGAGCTGCACGGCGACCGCACCTTCGCCGACGACCAGTCGATCATCGGCGGCCTGGCGCGCTTCAACGGCCAGTCGTGCATGGTGATCGGCCACCAGAAGGGCCGCGACACCAAGGAGCGCGCCATGCGCAACTTCGGCATGCCGAAACCGGAAGGCTACCGCAAGGCGATGCGCCTGATGAAGCTGGCCGAGAAATTCAACCTGCCGATCTTCACCTTCGTCGACACCCCGGGCGCCTTTCCCGGCATCGACGCCGAAGAGCGCGGCCAGTCGGAAGCGATCGGCCACAACCTGTACGTGATGGCCGAACTGAAGGTGCCGCTGATCGCCACCATCATCGGCGAGGGCGGCTCCGGCGGCGCGCTGGCGATCGCGGTCGGCGACGCCGTGCTGATGCTGCAGTACGCGACCTACTCGGTGATCTCGCCGGAAGGCTGCGCCTCGATCCTGTGGAAGACGTCGGAGCGCGCCGCCGACGCCGCCGACGCCCTCGGCCTGACCGCGCACCGCCTGAAGGCGATCGGCCTGGTCGACAAGATCGTCTCCGAACCGCTGGGCGGTGCGCACCGCGATCCGGCCCAGATGGCGACCATGCTCAAGCGCGCGCTGGCCGATACCCTGCGCCAGTTCCAGGGCATGAAGACCAAGGACTTGCTGGATGCCCGTCACGCCAAGCTGATGGCCTATGGCAAATTCAAGGAAACCCTGCCGCGCGAAGAATAAGCGCCGCGCCAGAATCATCGATCGAGCACTAGATTGACCCAAGGTAGCCACCCGGCCGGCCGCGGCGGTTCCGCGGCCTCCCTCCCCACGATCTTCGCCGACGCGCTGGCCCCGCTGCTAGCCCCGCTGCTGGCGGCGCCCTGTAGTGCGCATTCCGGCGCGCCGGCCATCGCGGTCGCGCTCAGCGGCGGCCTCGATTCCATGGTGCTGCTGCACCTGGCGCACGCCCACGCGCGCGAGCGCGGACTGGCGCTGCATGCCTTCCACGTCCACCATGGGCTCAGCCCGAACGCCGACGCCTGGCGCGACCACTGCGCCAGCGCCTGCGCCGCGCTCGGCGTGCCGTTCGACGCGCGCGAGGTCGTCGTCGCCAAGGGCAAGAGCGGCGTCGAGGCGGCGGCGCGCAAGCTGCGCTATGCGGCGCTGGGCGCCATGTGCCGCATCCACGGCGCCGGCCTGCTGCTGACCGCCCACCACCTCGACGACCAGGCCGAGACCGTGCTGCTGCAACTGCTGCGCGGATCCGGCCCGGCCGGCCTGTCCGGCATGGATGGCGCCAACCGCGCCGCCACGCTGCTGGGCGACGGCGACCTGGTGATGGCGCGTCCGCTGCTGGCGGCGGCGCGCGCCGACCTGGAGACGTTTGCAGCGGAGCAGGGCATCGCCTGGATCGAGGACGAATCGAACAGCGACCCGCGCTACGCCCGCAACGCGCTGCGCCATACCGTGATGCCGGCGCTGGCCGCCGCCTTCCCCGGCTTCCAGGAGCGCATCGCGCGCAGCAGCCGCCACGCGCAAGCGGCGCAGCGCCTGCTGGACGAACTGGCGGCGCAGGACCTGGCGGCCTGCCTGGAGGGCGACGCGGTCGACATCGGCTACCTGCGCGGCCTGAGCCTGGAGCGCGTGAACAACCTGCTGCGCCACTGGTTCTCGCTGCGGCGCCTGGCGATGCCGTCGGCCGCCTGGCTGGAACAGATGGTGGCGCAGCTGTTGTCGGCGCGCGGCGATGCCCAGCCGCTGGTCAGCCATCCCGCGTGCGACGTGCGCCGGCACCGCGACCGCCTGTACCTGGTGCCGAAATTGCCCGAGCTGGCCGGCCTGCGCGACCCCGACGACGAAGGCGTCATCGAACAGCATGCGCAGGCGTTCCGCTGGCAGGGCGAGGCGTCGCTGCCGTTTCCCGACTACGGCGGAATATTGCATTTCGATGCCGCCGTCGCCGATGCGCCCGGCTTCGACGCCGCCTGGCTGCGTGCCCAGCCGCTGACGATCGACTTCCGCAAGGGCGGCGAGCGCCTGAAGCTGGCGCCCAACCGTCCCAGCCGCAGCCTGAAGGCGCACTTCCAGGCCGGCAGCGTGCCGGTGTGGGAGCGCGCCCGGCTGCCGATCGTCGCCGCTGGCAAGGAACTGTTGTACGCGGCCGGCCTGGGCATGGATTGCCGCCATTTGGGTGCCACTGGCGAACGACTATCCTTGCGCTGGCAAAGCGACGCCAAGTCCGTGGACACCGAATAAGCTTCGGCGTAATACCTTTCCCGCATGTCCTTATTCCAATTCCGTATGGTTTTGGCACCCTCACGTCTTGTGATTCTGCAGCGCAGCATGTACAGTAAAAGGCTCTATTGACTTTTTACAAGCGGAAATTTCCACAGTCATGGCCTTTATAGTCCACAAATATGGCGGAACGTCGATGGGCTCGACGGAACGCATCAAGAACGTCGCGGCACGCGTCGCCAAATGGCACGACGCCGGCCACCGGGTCGTCGTCGTGCCCTCGGCGATGTCGGGAGAAACCAACCGCCTGATCGGCCTGGCCAAGGAAATCATGCCGCAGCCGGACCCCCGCGAACTGGACATGATCGCCTCGACCGGCGAGCAGGTGTCGGTCGGCCTGCTGGCCATGGCGCTGCTGGCGCGCGGCAAGGACGCGGTCTCGTACACCGGCTGGCAGGTCGGCATCAAGACCGACTCGGCCTTCACCAAGGCGCGCATCCAGTCGATCGACGACACCCGCGTGCGCGCCGACCTGGACGCCGGCAAGATCGTCATCATCACCGGCTTCCAGGGCGTGGACGAGGACGGCAACATCTCGACGCTGGGCCGCGGCGGTTCGGACACCTCGGCGGTCGCCATCGCGGCCGCGCTGAAGGCCGACGAATGCCTGATCTATACCGACGTCGACGGCATCTACACCACCGACCCGCGCGTGGTCGACGAGGCGCGCCGCTTGTCCAAGATCACCTTCGAGGAAATGCTGGAACTGGCCTCGCTCGGCTCCAAGGTGCTGCAGACCCGCTCGGTCGAATTCGCCGGCAACTACCGCGTGCCGACGCGCGTGCTGTCGTCGCTGACCGACCCCCTGATGTCGCTCGAAGAAGAAGCCAGCTCGGGCACCCTGATCTCGTTTGAGGAAGAAAGCAATATGGAACAAGCCGTCATCTCCGGCATCGCCTTCCAGCGCGATGAAGCCAAAATCACCGTCCTGGGCGTGCCGGACAAGCCGGGTGTCGCCTACCACATCCTCGGCCCGGTATCGGACGCCAACATCGAGGTCGACATGATCATACAGAATGTGTCGGTCGACGGTAAAACCGATTTCACCTTCACCGTGTCGCGCGGCGACTACCAGCGCGCCGTCGGCGTGCTGGAAGCCAACCAGGCCGAACTGGGCTTCGCGCGCCTGCTGGGCGATGCCAAGGTATCGAAGGTGTCGGCCGTGGGCGTGGGCATGCGCAGCCACGTCGGCGTCGCCTCGCAGATGTTCCGCACGCTGGCGGAAGAGGGCATCAACATCATGATGATCTCGACGTCCGAGATCAAGATCTCGGTGCTGATCGACGAGAAGTACATGGAGCTGGCGACACGCGCGCTGCACAAGGCGTTCAACCTGGAAAAAGCCTGAGTTTTTCCAGAAAATGGCCCCGCTTCCTTGACGAAATGGGGCGTGGCCATTAATATGCCTGCACTCAGCGACAACGAGCAACACCGTCAAGCTGATTGGAGACGTGGCCGAGTGGCCGAAGGCACATCCCTGCTAAGGATGCATACGGCTTATACCTGTATCGTGGGTTCGAATCCCACCGTCTCCGCCAGAACAATGTTTGCTGACCTCTAGCAAACAGCGAAAACCCCCGGATCTCATACTGAGGCCCGGGGGTTTTTTGTATTGTAGCGTCCGCTTGTGTCCAGCTGAGTCCAGGATTTATAGGGTATGTGTGAGGGTATACGGTAGACCCTCCTGCAATGTTTACCCTTAAACCCAGCCGAGCCCGCATATACCCCCTATGTCTGTAGAGAGTCGACAGGAGGTTGTATGCCCAAGTTAGCCAAGCCGCTCAGCGACATCCAGGTCAAGCGCGCCAAGCCTGGTGCCAAGCTTGTAAAGCTTTTTGATGGCCATGGTTTGTATCTCGAGATCCAACCATCTGGCGCCAAGTTCTGGCGCTTCCGGTACAACCAGGCGAACGGCAAGGAGACGACCATTACGTTTGGGCCATACCCTGAAGTCAGTCTGGCCGATGCTAGAGACAAACGCACCGAGGCGCGGCGGCAGCTTCTCGACGGTAAGGACCCAATTCAGGAGCGCGAGCTGACAAAACGTGCGAACCTGAAGACTAGCGAATACACGTTCCGCAAGATCGCAACTGAATGGCACGAACTCAAGTTGAAAGGCTGGTCTCCGGCATATGCCCAGAACGTACTGCACAGGCTGGAACTGGATATCTTTCCGAACTTGGGCAGATTTCCCGTGGATGAGGTAACACATCGCGACCTCATCGATGTCTTTCGCAAGATCGAGTCCCGTGGTGCTCATGAGATAGCCAAACGAAACAAGGCCGTTTGTGCGCAGATCTTCAGCTACGCGATTCAGACAGGAGCAGCGACGAGGAACCCCATTGCGGACATGAAAGACGTCCTGCAAGTCGTATCGCCTAGTAATTTTCCTGCAATATCGAGTGATGAATTGCCAAGGTTTCTCGAATCATTGCGCAACAATGAGGCGTGCATGCAGCCCCTGACGCGCATTGGCTTGAAGCTGTTGATGTTGGTGTTTGTTCGCACCAGTGAGCTTATTGAGACGCCTTGGAGCGAGATACAAGAAGGGTGCCCTGATTGGACTATTCCATGGTGCAGGATGAAGCTCGGCAAGCGTAGACTTAACCCGATAAAGAAGGACCACTTTGTTCCGCTGTCACGACAGGCAGTTACCCTTTTGGCCGAGTTGAGAGCATTGACAGGGGGAGGCTCCTATCTTTTTCCTAACATTCGGGACCGCAATCGTCCAATGAGCAACAATGCGTTTTTGAAGGCGATCGAAAGGATGGGTTATAAAGGAGACATGTCAGGACATGGATTTAGGGCACTCGCCATGAGTACAATTAAAGAGAAGCTGGGCTATCGTCACGAGGTAGTTGATAGGCAACTCGCTCATGTTCAAAAGGATAAAATTGCTCGAGCCTATGATCGTGCTGAATTCATTGATGAGCGTAAAGTAATGATGCAGGATTGGGCGGACTACATAGACAGCTTGTAGAAAAAATAGATTTTCAAGTAGATTTGACAAGGAGAGCGTCAATTTCTCTTTTTTGCAGATTGAACGAAGATCACAAGCAACCGAGTCATGACTGTTTTTTATCTGCTTCCGCATGGCTTAGTTTTTATATTAAGAAAGTGCTTTTGGGACTAAACTAGTCCCAATCGCGATTCATCTCAGACAATGATCTTCGATACCTTGAGGGTATTATCTGAATGCCGCCGGTGTATGCAATTTTAAGTCGGAGCGACCTCGACGATATATTGTCTCTCGGCGATAATAGAGCAAGTTCCTAAGATGATTCCCTGTGTGTCAACACTGTTTCCATTCATGTTACATGGATGGGCGATGTAGCGTCGTGGCTTTTTACCTGCGTCCGGATCAGTGATCCATTGGAGCTCATAATTCATTAGGCCAGGACCTCCTATTACTTCGGTACGCACTACCTTACGTGTTTCGTAAAGCAGATAGTAGTCTTGGTCTGCAATGAACACAGCATCCGTCCAGATACGGCAACCTTCCCGATTACCATGGCAACCCGCACCGCAAGTAAAGGTTGCTGTCAGCTCCTTTCGAGTCGTTCGAACTTCGAAGTGCCTAACCTTATCCAGTTGGATCAACGCTGTATCAGTGGTTTTGTTATGTCGGCTGATGCCATTGAAGCCAACCATGAAATCATTACTGGCGTCGTAGTCAAACATAAACATCTGGGTGCCGGCGCTGTGTAGAAGATTAATTGGATTTAATGGCGTAGCGCCAACGACCTGGATGTCGATGTCTTCATTCAGGCCATTACGTACATTGATGGCGATTTTGTTATCGGTGCTTTTGCTAACCCATGCGGAAAGAGGCTTATGTGAATTCTCTGCGAGGCAGCGTCCATAGGCTTCAGCGCTAGAGGCCGACAACGTACGGCGATACGAGCTACCTTGCTGACTCGAATAACCCGCGGCGATAAACAGTCTCGTCAATTCATTGCGTGCCAGCTTAAAATCATCATAGTTGCCAGAAAAATATTCGGGAAAATTTACGCTATATTTTCTCTTTATCTCATCGTAATTCTGCTGATTGATAAATTGCAGCATCGAGTATTCGTTGACAATGTTTGTTGTCACGGATTCGATATCGAACTGAATTAGGTCTTCGCAAGGCATTATTTTCTCCAGGAATAAAAGTATATATACCTAACATGGCCGCAATTTTTCATGGCGGTAGAACAGTATCGCACTCCTCCCCAACATTGCCTATGATGCAAATGCATCATGTTTGATCAGTATGCAGCCTAAATTCCTGTAGTTTTTAGAATGAAATATATCTTTAAAGCAAGGACCCTTGTTTTTGGTTTGAATGGTCTAAGTGTTCTACAGTTTGCATCTACACCTTTATATGCCGTGCTGAACAAGGAGTTGGGCCAGTTCGGCCTTATCGTGCACGTTCAATTTCTGATATATTTTTTGTAGTGTGTTGCGCGCTGTTGCCTGAGAAATGCTTAACTCCTTTGCCACCGCTTTCGCTGCTAATCCCCTACCATACAGACGCGCTACTTGCAGTTCGCGTGGTGACAGACGCGTTCGCGGCGAATGAGCTGTTACGTGCAGGAACAGCAGAGCATTGCGGCGCTGGCAGCGAATAACGATCCGCTGGCCACGGTATTCTGTTGAACCAAGCCTGCGCAGATCTTCAAGTAAAAAAACAGGTAGGCACGCCGGGCGCCAGTCAGGCCATTCAGATAACATCAAGTGGCGGCCTTCAGGTGTTGAATAGTGGATTAGACCATCCAGCTGTGCGATGAGTAGTACATTGCGTTCGTCCGCAGGCATTGTCGCTACAGCTAGTTGGCGATTCAGCTTCAAGGCTTCCTGCACATGTGGCATCAGGTCGACCATAAGATGTTGTTCGCGGGCGCCAAAATGTGCATCGGCATCCGCACGGTACAACGATAGGCCATCTACCAGCGGGTTTTCTGGACTGGCTAGTACCATTACAAGGCCATTTCGATGTTCGTACCGTTGAACGTAGTCACGCATGATTGCATGCTGGCGTTCAGCGAACAGGGTAGGGCAATGAAACGAGACGGGTATACCGAGATTGGCGAGTGCATATGGCAATACTAAGTCCCGTCGCTGGATGCTTTCCCAGTCTAAAGCATTGTTAGTCGGGATGTTGTACATGATGCTGCTTTGGACTACTACTTCGCCATTGCTTATGTCCGCACCCAGTAGTCGCGCAGCGTCGAAGTCCAGCTTCGTCCGTAACATTGCCATAATTGCTACGTTGAACTCGTCTGGGGTCAGATTCCTAGCTGCCTGATAAATATTGAGCAATAAGCTGCTGTAGCTATCCATGGCGCGATCTTCAGTATCGACTGTGCGCTAGTTTAGCACCAGCTCAGTTGAAGTCGTTGTATTTTTGTTACTTCCGGACTCGTTTGATATTTGGACCAATCAAGGAATATGTCTTGGCGTTCTTACGAGTGGGATAACCGCTTGTGCTCCAGGTTGGCTAATCGCTCCATGGCAGCCTTGGGTGTCGTAGGCGACGTCGCCGATGACCCTCGCGACGGTTCGTCTAACGAGAGTCTAGTCCTGCAAGTATAACAATACTCGTGCATTGCCGGTGGCACTATCGGTCACTTTAATGGCCCGGGTTTCTAGTATGACTATAGTGGACCCCGAATTTGAGACAGTGGTTTAAGCTGTCGTCCGCGAAAGGATGACAGCGAATGAGTGAAGGTAAAAAACGCAGGGTGCACAGTGCCGAGTTCAAGGGCAAGCTCGGGCTGGAAGCGGTGCGCGGGGTGAAGACGATCAACGAGATCGCGCAGGAGCACGACGTGCATCCGCAGTTGGTGACGCAGTGGAAGAAGGAGATTCTGGAGAACGCCGGCGCGCTGTTCGACGTCAAGCGCGGGCCGAAGCCGGTGGACGAAAGCAGTCCCGAGGACAAGCTGTACAGCGAGATCGGCAAGTTGAAGATGCAGGTGGATTGGCTCAAAAAAAAGCTTGGGGAATGAGTCCTGCCGAGCGGGCACGGTGGATTGCGCGGGAAGACGCGATGCCGCTGACCATGCAGTGCGAACTGGCCGGCGTGCCGCGTTCGACGGTGTATCGGCGGCTGGAAGCGGTAACACGCCAGGCATGCATGAACGAGGAAGACGACCGATTGCGCGCCCTGATCGACGAGGAATACACCGGCCGGCCGTTCTACGGTAGCCGGCGCATGGCGGTGTTCCTGCGAGGTCGAGGGCACCAGGTCAATCGCAAGCGCGTGCAGCGCTTGATGCGGGAAATGGGTCTGGCGGGCATGGCGCCGGGGCCGGCGACGAGCAAGCCGCATCCGCAGCACAAGGTCTATCCATACCTGTTGCGCGGGGTAGCAGTCACGCGACCGAACCAGGTGTGGAGTACGGATCTGACCTATATCCGCCTGGCGCGTGGCTTTGCCTACCTGGTGGCGATCATCGACTGGTACTCGCGCCGGGTACTGGCCTGGCGCATCAGCAACAGCATGGACGCGTCGTTCTGCGTGGACTGCCTGGAAGATGCGCTGCGCCACCACGGCAGGCCGGATGTATTCAACAGCGACCAGGGCGCGCAGTTCACCAGCGACGCCTTTACCGGCGTGCTCAAGCGCGAAGGTGTGGCGATCAGCATGGACGGACGCGGGCGGGCGCTGGACAACATCTTCGTCGAGCGCTTGTGGCGCAACGTGAAGTACGAAGACGTGTACCTGAAGGGTTATGCCAACATGCCCGAACTAACAGTCGGCCTGGCGCAGTACTTTGTGTTCTACAACGCCGAGCGACCGCATCAGGCGTTGAGATATGAGACGCCGGATCATGTCTACCGCGCCGGTGTCGGAGGCGGTGCGCTGATCGTCGACAGGTTCGGCGACGCGGGCCTAGAGCAAGAAAAAATCGGCAGTACGGGGCAGCGCCGGGCAGCTGCTGAAGTGGAAACGGACACAGCTTAAACTAGCCGGCTGAGTGTCTTGACTGATGGGTCCACTTTAGACTGTGCCAATGCCAAGGTGTACCTTACGCCACTGGCTACGATAGTCGGCGTCATGTTTTTTGGTCTTCCACTCGTGTTTGCCTAGCATCTTGATGCCCATGCTGTCGACCAAGCGGTGCAATCCCGTTGGAGTGGGCTGTGTTGTGATCGTCACCGAAAGATGCTTCTGGCGTCGGCTGACCGCCTGAGATCTGGCATCTGCCAGTCCAGGCCAGCGAGCTTGAGCAGGCTTTGCGTCATACCCGTTGCCTGGCGCAGCGCCGGGTTGAACAATCCCTTGATCGTCAGGCAGAACTGGATTGCTGCCTCGCTGAATTTCGGATTGAAGACATGCTTGCCGCTGGGACTGCCATGTCTATACATGTTCTTGTCCAACCAAATGAGCAGGCATCCGCCTGCTTTAGCGTTGCGTTGTAGTCTTTCCAGTTGGTCGTTCGATACGTCAGTTTTGCTGTTGCACTCATGCCTTCAATTTAAGGCGCACTTGTGCTCTACCACAGCACAAGCCGATTTTTACAACAAAGTAACTCAGTGTAATCGCTCGTCGACAGCCTCTGTAGGAAGTGACATCCACGAATACAACAGGAGATGTATTTTTAACAATTAAAAATATACAGAAATATATTGCATTAGAGAATTAGATTCTATTCTACAAGTAATATTTCAAATGTTCAATCAAAAGTCAAATGTGAAATAAAATATTTGAATTATTTAATAAATCATTGAACCCTTAATTTTAGGAAAGAATCATTTATTTAGAAAGTTTAAAGAAAAAATTATGAGCCAAAAAACTATCTGATAGACATAAACGATATGTAAGAATTGCTTAGGAAAAATCTTAACTAAAAATTCTAAAATTTTATTTTATGCACAACGCATAAATAGTAGATTATTTATGATTCTTTATGGAAATAAAAATTCTTTTAAAAAATAGAATGAACGTTCAATTCTTACAATTCAACTGTATTGCTAGCGAACATATGAATGTAAGCAATGCAATGTGATTAATCGATAGAGAAAAACAATATTCTGAATCGATAAAATTTTGAATATTTACGATACTATCCAGCCAAACCAAGTTGGCCTCGAACATGAAACTTGAGCCCGAAAAATAACGCCAAAATGATTGCTAGGGGAGCAGAATGACTGACATGATGTGGCATCGCGTTCGTCGTCAAAGGGGACAAGGGATGATGGAGTATGTGATCATCGTGGCCCTCATTGCCGTTGCTGCTATCGGGATCTATTCAGCTTTCGGAAAAACGGTACGTGTGCAAACTGCCGGCATGGCACAAGAAGTGTCAGGAAAAAAGGCTAGTACTGAAGCCGCTACAGAGGCAGCCAACGCTGCTGCAGGCCGTGCGAACGATCCCAAGAAAACCGGTATGGGCCAATACAATTACGCCAATGACCAGCACAATTAGAATATTTCGGATTGAGTTGATTTTAATGTCGATTCATGCCGGATATGGTGGTAAGTAGTCGATTTTTTTTCTTATATGGAGGTCAATATGAAATTTGTCGGTAAAATGAGGCAGCGTGGCCAAGGGATGATGGAGTACGTCATTATCGTCGCGTTGATTGCGGTTGCAGCGATCGGTGTCTACAGTATGTTTGGTAAAACGGTACGTAACCAAACCGCTGGCTTGTCGAAGGAAATGGCAGGTTCCGACTCCTCTACCCAGATCCAGGCTGCTGGTACTTCGGCAACCTCTGCTGCTACACGCGGAAATACCACGAAAGGGCTTGGCGAATATAATAAAGACAACGATCAGAATTAAGCATTGCGAGGTCTTGTGTAATGATGAGCATAACATTGCCTGATAGCAGATCCTTAGCCGCATTGCCAAGGCAACGTGGTCAGGCAATGATCTTCACCCTGCTTTTTGCTGCTGCAAGTGCTTTGGTCTGTCTAGTGCTCTATAACAGCGGACAATTGGCAAATTCTAAAACGCAGCTACAGAATGCGGCAGATGCTGGCGCGTACAGTGGCGCGCTTCTCTTGGCGCGAGACCACAATTTCTCTGCCTATACCAATCGGGCTATGGTTGCGAACCAAGTATCGGTTGCCCAGCTCGTCAGTCTCAAGTCCTATACCGAAGACGCAGCAGCCACGCACAAGCGTATGGGAAATGCCGCTCATACGTTCACTGCAAACGTCGTACCATCCTTCAAGCCATTCTGGACGATCGCGAAAGCCGAGCCGGTCGAGGCATTGGCTGCCGCCTATGCTGCCGTGGCGCCGACTGCAGTTAAGCTGCTGGACGAATTGATCAGGCTTTTCGAGCAGGCTCAAGAGCTACATCACGATACGACGGCTCTCGATGTTACCTTGGTGGCGAACGAAGTCGTCAAACAAAATGATGACAAAGCTGGCATCAGCCTGATGAGCTTTCAGACCGCCTATACTGCTGATCAACTGCGCAACTGGAAGGCTTACTCCGCGAGGCATAGTGCTGTCGCACTGACCCAAGTCGCGGACCGTTTTGCCAATGTGGTGGTGAATCGTGAATCGACGGACGAATTGATACGGGATCGTGGTTCGGTATTGGTGGCGTCTTGGGAGTCGATTCCAACTTCGGTTGCATGCCCACCTCCCGCCATCCCTGTATTCACTCTATATGGTTTTGCGCATGATGGAGGAACACTCCTCAGCGCCAATAAAAAACGTTGGCTAGCATTGGATGCTACGCAGGGCGCAGGTTTTGTGGCCTGTGAGACGCCGGTAGGAATACCTTTTGGCTATCCACTGCTGCAAGACGGTGCTGGCGGCTCTGGCGGTGGGCTCGCCGGAAGCAGGGGCGGCTACGGCACACGGATCGGCTTCAATGGTAATCCTCGTGAGACACGCAATTATGGTGGTGCCATGACGGGTCTGATGGCAATTCCTGCGCGCTCGCGCTACTCACGTGGCCCAGGTACAAGCCTGGATGCGGCGACAGGAGGCTTGCAGGACTACTATCGTGATATCGCCAATCCATTAGCAGCTGGCGGAGCACCTGCGAACCAAAGCGCTGCGTTAAATGGGGGCGCCTTACCATTCACAATAGAGGTAAGGCATGACGCCGTAGACATCCGTACATCGACGCGCGTGATGGGAAGTGGAGCTCGCACCATTCGATCTGATCCGGAGATGAAAGGTGACACAATGCGGACCCTGGCATCAGGCAGTGCTTACTTCTATCGTTCCAATATAGATACTGGATTTACAAAGGCAGGGTGGGCAAGAAGTGACAGGAAAACCGAAATGGCCAACTTGTTCAATCCCTATTGGCAAGCACAGTTGGTAGAGAATCCAGCATCGGCGGTTATTGCATCGATGGGGGCGCCTTGAAATCTTTCTCCATTCTTCGAATTCGTCGGCCGTCATGCAAGCGAAAAGCTAACGGCCAAGCGCTGGTGGAGTTTCTGGTAGGCGGCATATTCTTCCTGGTACCCTTGTTCCTCGCCATGGTCGTGATCGGCAAACTTGCCGACGTTCGCCATACGGCCAACATGGCCGGACGCTATGCGGCATGGGAGCGCACGGTGTGGTATGACAATGGTTCTACGCGTTTTGCTCAACTCAACGCACCCAATCAAAAAAGTGACCGTGAAATCGGTAACGAGATCGCTGTTCGTATGTTGAACGATCGTTCGCAACCGACCACCGTCATCAAGCAGAGCGATCGGAACGCTAGCACCTTTGCTAACGGCGTTGATCCAATGTGGCGAGACAACGCAAATGTTGCATATCTCGACCGTTATGATCAGCTTGGTAGCGCGATCAATAATTCCCGGCCAACTAACGATATTGCCGGACGGGCAGTTGGGTTGTTGGAGACAGTGTCGATCCCCGGCGTAGTCAGCATCGTTCCACCGCTTCCAACTGACACGCTCGCGATCGCTAATGTGCGCCTCGAGGAAATCGGCAAACGCAGCACCGCTTATCAGCGCCTATGGCCGCGTGATTCGGTATGGCGTGATCAATGGAATGGACTGAATTTTACTGGAAAGGGCGCCATCCTTTCGAACACATGGGCTGCAAACGGGTCGGTCAGTACTACCGCTATGGTCCAAGAGGCAGTACCGATGGCAAAAGGCCTTGGCAACTATGCGGGAAACGCTGCCGTGCTCAGCATGCGTGCATGGAACTTGAACGGCCCGAGTGCGGATTTCGGCAAAGTAGCGCCCGACGTCGTTCCCGCCGATCGCTTGCGGTGAAGAGGCGTCGATGATACCAGCGCGTCCAGCTCTCTTTTCATTCCTGTTTGTTTCTTGGTTGTTTGTGACCGTCCTGGCGGCACCCATTGCCGTGGCTTGTCCTGAAAAGGTTCCAAATGGAATGAGCGCGACTAGCGTTGCGGACAAGGTCACGGTCGATGGCATGGCGCTTTCCATCCTGCAGGTTGAAAGTAGAGAGGCAATGCCAGCAGTGCTCGAGCGGCTCGAAAAAGAATGGGCCGAAGCAGGCTATGCGGTTCGCCGCAACCAGGCGCAAGGCTGGAACGTACTGTCGGCACTCAGCGAAAAATGCATGACGACCCTCCAGTTGATCGACCAGGGTGGATCATTCGGCTACCTTGCCGTGAATCGCTTGAAAAAGCCAACTTCGCTTCGCAATCCAGCGCCAATGCCCGCCGGTGCCAAAGTGCTATCGACCGTCACTAGCGAAGACGATGGGCGCAAGGGTAGTACGGTACTTTTGGAAAGCAACCAGTCGGTCGAGGATCTGGTGACGTTCTACAAAAGACGTTTGACAGATGATCAATGGGGTAGCGTACGTGCTAGCGGCATGATGGGCCGCGACCAGCGGTTTACCGGCGCTTCCGTAAGTGCCCAGCGTGGTCGTGAGCGGATCGAGGTTGTAATCCGGCGCGAAGCTGGCAGTAAAGTCGTTGTTAATTTGGCGCAAGAGCTATGAGGAAGCCAGCGTTTAGTCAACAGGGACAAGCCATGACCGAATACCTTGTCGTGGCTGTTTTCTGTCTGCTCGTGCTTGTTGCTGTTGCCCTGGGGCCCAGTCCTATCCAAGAGCTGATCACTGCCATAAAAAAATTCTTCAGCGCGTATTCGTTTGCGATATCCCTCACTTCATGAAAGCGATGTACGAAAAAAATGGCAACATCTCCCCCGGCAAGGTTAAACAAGTTCAAAAGCCCCATCGTCCTGCTTGCCATAGCGGCATTGATGGCTGCAGCTGTTGCTTGGTTTGCGTATGTTTATTTACAGCAGCGTGAAGCAAGTATGAAGGCGGAGATTGCAGCGAAGGGCAAGCGCAGTGCCACGCAGATGGTTACCGTTGCAGTTCCTGTAGTCGATGCAAAGGAAGGAACAGTCCTCAACCGCACTAACTTCGTTTCGAGGCCGGTAGAGGCGGACCTGGTCTACCCTGACAGCATCCTTGCCGATGATTTCCTGACGATGGAGGGTATGAAGCTCGCGCGTCCGGTGCTTAGGGGACGGCCTCTACGGCTGACGGACCTGATGGCGCCGGAGGTGCGAGACGTCGCGACCATCCTGCCGGCAGGACAGCGTGCATTGACCATCGAAATCGATAATGTGAATTCGATCGCGCAGACGTTGCGCCCGAATCACCGTATCGATCTTTTCCTGTTGTCGAAGGTACCCAAGCGTCCCCAAGGAAGCAATACGAGCGATGGTCCTGAATCGGCAGAGGCGGATATCGACCAGGCCAGCCTGTACATGCAGGACTTGGTAGTGCTGGCAACGGGAACAGATTTCCAGGACGTCAACCAGCCTGACATCCGTACTGCAAACATGGTAAGGCCAGGGGAAGTACAGGGAAAAGACAAAAGCTTTGACACAGTGACCGTGCTGGTCTCACCACGCGAGGCGGCGCGCCTCCTGATTGGTCAGAAGATGGGAACTTATCGTATTGCCCTGCGCGGTAGTACCGATCGTGCGCCTGTGGCCCTCGCAGCGGTGCGCGGCACGGAATTGCTTCCTGGCGCACGTCGTGACCGTAACGCTGGCATCGAATTCATCGTTGGTGGAAAGGAAAAATTAATTTCCCAGTTGAGCGTTCCACCGTCGATGGATATGGCAAGGGCCTTGCGGCAAGCAGGTGCGCAGAACGCGGCTGCCGTTCCAAATGCAGGAAGTACACAGGGTATGCCGAGTTCCGACACAAGCGAGCGAAATGCAGCACCCACTTTCCAACTGACTCCAGTTACCCGGGCCAATAGCCCAGTACCGGCGCTACGCAGGTAAAGGATCATGGTCTATGGAAATATACGTTCCAGTACCTTCTTCATCTAAATAAGAGAAAAAACACAGGTCGTTCATGAAAAAAAGAGTATTTCTACTGGATACATCGCTTCTTTCCACATTGTGTTTGTTGATGTTTCCATTGCAGCATGTTTATGCAATAACTCCGGTTTCCATGGAATCCACGGACGCCGCTTCTGCATCGCCGAACCCCTTTGAACAAGCTTCTAAACCCGTTAACAAGATTATTACCGTACCGGCAAAGGGGACCGGAGTACTGATCGACAATTCCGCGAAACTAGCAGTACCATCGATGGCCAATGCGGCTTCGCCTGCGACGGCGTCAACTGCGGTTCCGACAGCTTGCGCCCCCGCTACCTTGCCAGCCAGATGCGTCTCTCCCAAGCCCACTGCCCAAGTACGACGCAACCCCGTACGTGTGCATCCCCTGGCGGCACGAGCCGCAGCGTCCGAGCCGGTCTATGCTCCGGTTCAGCCGCTATCGATCGTGCTTGGCGAGATCAAGTTGGTTCCTGTGAAAGGCAAGGTAACCCGCGTAGCGCTTGGTAATGGAAACATTGTCAGCGCCACTGCCGTCGATAAGAATCTGCTTCTGATCGCCGAGCAGGTCGGCGATACCAGCCTGATGGTCTGGAGCGGCAATACAGTCGATAATTACCGCGTGCAGGTCCTGAGCAAGGACATGGCGCTAGTACGCAGTAAGGTGGAAGCGCTCATCGGGGACAACAAGGGCATTGTGATCACTCAGGTAGGACCGGATCTCATGCTTTCCGGTACCGCTCATCGCGAAGTACTGGCGCGCATAGGTGGCCGCCTTGCGGAATTGCCAAATGTAGTCAACAACATCCAGGAAGACCAGGGCAGTGCTTTTACCCGCTCCGTATTGTTCAGGCTGACATTCGTGGAAGTCAAACGTACCCTGCTCGAGCAACTCGGGATCAACTGGGCAAATGACGCCGCCGGCCCGACTATAGGTGCTACCGGAGTCGCCAAGAATACGGGTATATACGGTAATATTTCCCCACCGAGGGGCGAAGGAAACCTGTTGGCGGCCAACCCCGAGTTCATCACCCGCAATGGCGCTACCAGGGGCATTTTCTTCGGCCTGGCCACCACGCTGACTTCACGGTTGAACCTTGGTATTACCGATGGCGACGCGCGCGTGCTCGCTTCGCCGGAATTGACCGCACGTAGCGGCGGCAAGGCAAGGCTGCAGGTCGGTGGGGAGGTACCAATTCCTTTGACCGGTGCATTCGGCGCGACGACTGTCGAGTTCAAGCCGTATGGGATGCTGTTCGATATCGAGCCTACCATCGATGCAAGCGATACTATTTCGGCAAAACTCTCTACTGAATTGTCCCAGATAGATACTGCGGTTTCCGTGGGCGGCATTCCAGGGTTTATCACGCGCAATACGGCAACCGAAGTCAGCATCAAGCCTGGCGAGGTCGTTGCCCTGTCCGGCTTGGTTAACAGTGAATTGTCGAGCGCTATCGACCGGGTTCCTGCCCTCAGCCGGATTCCGATCTTCGGGCGTTTGTTCCGCTCCGATGACTTCCGAAACAACAAGACAGAATTGGTCGTGCTGGTACAGGCGGAAATTATCAAGGCGGGTGATGGGTTGGCCACCCAATTGCGGGAGCGCGGCTTAGAAGGACAGCGCGAGTTCGAGCGCAAGGTGCAGGGCTCAACCAAGCCGCCATTCGACATCAATCCTTCCTCGCCTGCGGGAAGGAAGGAGTAGACATGATCCGCGTACAGGTATTCCGACGCGACGAATTGCTCGGCGATCTGACCACTGAGGATACCGAATGTTTTCTCGGGAAGGACGCAGGCAGTCTGTTGACCTTGACGGGATGGCGAGTCGGACGCCGCCAATTGCAGATCAGTGTCGTCAACGGTGGCGTATTCATCAAGGATGGCGGGGGATCGCCCCATTGCGTGTAAACGGCGCAGCGATCAATGAGTATGGTCCGGTCGCCAGCACCGACGTGATCGAACTGAACGATTACATGGTGCGCGTCAATCATGTCGATCCAGCGCTGGCAAGGGTTGGCCAAGCCCAAGTAGTGCGGCCTCAGCAGGCTGGCGTGCCAGCATCGGTGCCCGCGCCGCCCCCTGTTAGCCAGGCGAGCACGATTGCGCCAGTCGCTACCCAGCCATCTGGACGCGTCGAACGACGCCTCGTGCCCCGCATGAGTCCAGAAGAGGCGGGCGAGAGCCCTCTCGAAAAGCCTGAAGGTATTGCTGCCCGTGGTGCCCTCCACAAGAAACTGATCGGTGCGATGGACCTCCGCCGGGTGAACGTATCGCGTATGGGCGACACCGAACTCCGTGAAACGGTCCACAAGATCATCAACGAAATCATCGATACCGATGTGGCGTTTCGTCCGATGCTGCATTGGCGCAGCATGCTGCGTGACCTGGTGCTGAACGAGGTGGTTGGACTCGGACCCTTGGAAGCGCTGTTGAACGACGAGACAGTGACCGAGATTATGGTGAATCGGCACAACGATATATTTATCGAGCGCAGTGGTCAATTGGCGCGTTCGCACGTCACTTTTTCCAATGATGCGTCTGTATTGGCGGCAATCGAGCGCATCGTTTCTCCTTTGGGCCGGCGTATCGACGAAAGCTCACCAATGGTCGATGCACGTCTCAAGGATGGATCGCGTGTGAATGCGATCATTCCTCCTCTGGCAATCAAGGGCCCGAGCCTGACGATCCGGAAGTTTGCTCGCAAGAAGCTGACTACCGATGATCTGGTCGGCTTCGGCGCGATCGATCCAGCGATGATCGCATTCTTGCGTGTAGCCGTGGAGCGCCGTGCCAATATCGTCATATCGGGCGGTACCGGCTCCGGCAAGACGACCTTGTTGAACGTGTTGTCGAATTTCATCCCGGATGACGAGCGCATTGTTACCGTCGAGGACGCGGCCGAGCTACAACTTTCGCAGCCCAATTTGGTTTCGCTGGAAGCGCGGCCAGCGAATATCGAGGGTCGCGGCGCCATCACGATACGCGACCTTGTCAAGAACTGCCTACGGATGCGTCCTGACCGTATCGTGGTCGGCGAGTGCCGTGGCGGCGAGGCGCTCGACATGCTGCAAGCGATGAATACGGGTCACGACGGGTCCTTGACGACGGCGCACGCCAATAGTCCGCGGGATTGCCTCTCGCGACTGGAGGTGATGACGTTGATGAGTGGGCTGGACATTCCAATGCAGGCGATCCGCGAGCAGATATGCTCGGCCGTCAACCTGATCGTGCAGCAGACGCGCTTTTCATGCGGTACGCGACGGGTAACATACATCACCGAAGTGACGGGGATCGAGAACAATATCGTATCGATGCAGGATATCTTCCGCTTTGAACAGGACGGGTTCACGCCAGAAGGCAAGGTCAGCGGGCGATTCGTACCGACCGGTCACATTCCCGATTTCATCCAGGATCTCGCGACGCGTGGCATCCCGGTCGACATGTCGATCTATGGACGCGAGGACTCCACAATGGCGCGTACGGTAAAGCGGGTATTTTGATCATGGATAATCCAGCATTACTCATCGCGGTTTTCTTCTTCTGCGGTCTTGTCCTCATCTTCATGGCGCTGTACTTCGGCAGCCGCTGGTTTGCACAACGCCAGAATCGCCAGGCATCGAGCGCCAAATCGGACTTGGAGGGGATGTTCATTTTTACCGACGCCAGCCGCATCCTGGCGATCAACGTAGGCGTGCTGATCCTGTCGCCATTAGTGGCATGGGTGCTGTTTAGGAACGTCGTACTGGTCGCTATGTGCGTGGCCCTTGCGTTCGTGGCACCGCGCTATGTGGTGCGTTTCATCGCCCGCCGCCGTCTGCGCCAGTTCGAGCAGCAGCTGCCCGACGCCTTGATGATGATCACGGGAGCGCTGCGCGCTGGCGCCAGCCTGCAGATTGCATTGGAAAGCGTAGCTACCGAAGCAATGCCTCCGGTTTCGCAGGAATTTGAACTGTTGCTGCGGGAAATGCGCTTGGGTGCGGATTTCAGCGCCGCCTTGCAAAACCTGGAGCGCCGTGTCCCCCTTCAGGATTTGGCGATGGTGACTGCCGGTATGGCCTTGGCACGCGAAGTCGGCGCCAATCTAGCTGAAACGCTGGAGTCGATTTCTCGGACCATACGCGCTAAGCTGCAAATGGAGGGAAAGATCCGCAGCCTAACCGCGCAGGGCAAGATGCAGGGAATTGTCATGTCCGGCTTGCCAGTATTTCTGATTCTGATCCTACGCGTCATGGAGCCGGATGCAATGGCACCGTTGTTCAGCGAATGGTATGGCTGGTGTACTTTGGCGGTGATCTTAATTGCAGTTGGCGTCGGCTATCACTTCATCAGCAAAATTACCCAGATCGATGTTTAGTATTTTTAGACAAAGCATGAATCTATTGGAGTACATGACATGCTGACCCAGCTACTAATCGCAATTTTCGTCGGGCTTTCCTTTGTGGCGTTCGCAGCGGCGGTCATCTACAGCGCCTTGCGCCTGAAGGCTGAAGTACCCGAAGAAGATCGCGAATACCTTGATCCACTGCCGCGTGGGTTACGCATGCTTTGGCCCTTGCTTCGTGTAGTGGATTACCACGTGTGCCAGCGACTGCCGCAACGATTGCTGGCGGGTCCAGCCGAATCGTTGCGACTGTCGGGACTGCTGTACTTGATGAGCCCGACGCAGTTCCTGGCCCTTTGCCTGGTAGGGATGATTGGTTTCTTCGTGCTGGCGCTGGTAGCATGCAAGCTGATTGATGTGGACAGCTTCCTCGTCCTGTTGGGCGCAGCCGCCTTCGGCTTCATCTATCCCAGGGTCTGGCTCAAGGATTCTCTCAAGAAGCGTCGCAAACTCATGGTGAAAGCGCTTCCCGTCTACCTTGACTTCTTGACCATGGGAGTGGAGGCCGGGTTGAACATGGCAGGTGCGATCGGGCAAGCAGTTTCCAAAGGACCTACGAGTCCGCTGAAGAATGAATTCGCCTTCGTGTTACGCGACCTGCGTGCTGGCCTTACTCGTGCCGAGGCACTGCGTAGGATGGATGAGCGGGTACAAATTCCACAAGTTAGCAGCTTCATAAGTGCCGTAATCCAAGCGGAACGGATGGGCGCAAGCCTTGGACCGACTTTCCGCAGCCAAGCCGACCAGCGTCGCATCGAACGTTTTCAGCTGGCCGAGAAACTGGCCATGGAAGCGCCTGTCAAGCTGATCTTTCCGCTGGTGGCCTTTATATTTCCCGTGACCTTCCTCGTGTTGATGTTTCCGATCGCTGTCAAATTCATGCAGTCGGGCGCTTTTTGAGGACTTGATGGATATTTACACAATTGATTTTTCCGGCGAGGCTGGCCTGCGTCGGATCAAACTGGCGGTGGCATCAACGCCGTTGGAACGCATGCGTGGACTACTCGGTCGCCCGCGTTTGGAGCCAGGCGAGGGCATGCTCCTGCAATCTTGTCGTCTGATTCACACGGTAGGAATGGGCTACCCGCTCGACCTTATCTATCTAGATCGCGCCGGGCTGGTCTTGAAAGTAACTACCGATTTGCCCGCATTTCGCATGGATGGTCATTGGCGAGCACATAGTGTTCTGGAAATGGCTGCTGGTGAAGCGGAAGTCTGCGGTATTTGTCAGGGCGTGCGTCTTCCTTTTGATTGCGCCTTAGGGCGTAACATGCCAGCATGAAGCCCGCATCGCAATTGGTGCATGTGTCGCATCTGGAAGCACAAGCGGGTCAATCCACGACAGAGTTCCTGATTGTCTTTCCTTTGCTGATACTTCTTGTGTTCGGTGTGATCCAGGTGGCGTTGATCTATCAGGCGCGCGCCACCTTGAATTACGCGACCATGCTTGCCGCGCGAGCGGGGGCAGTCAGTAATGGGAGCGACGCCAAGATGCGCCAGGCGCTGGCAGGCGGATTGGCGCCGCTGTTTGCCAAGGATCCGAGCATGGCAGGATATGGAGCGGCCCTGATCGATGCGAACAAGGAAACCATAGCAGGAATGGGCATGGTGGAATTGAATGTGTTGAATCCTACCCGTGCGGCGTTGCGCGATTTCGGGCGCAACCGGCTTGACGGTGTAGGTGGCCGTGAATTGCCGAGCGATACGCTCAGCTACCGGAACAGCGGTCCAGGTACTGCGTCCCGCATTTCGATCCAGGACGCGAACATTCTGCATGTGAGAGTGGACTACTGCTTACGCTTGATCGTACCGGTCATGGATCGAGTGATCTATGCGGGTGTTAATGCACTATCTCCATTTTCACCGGCTTTGTCTGCGAATGGAATGAGCGATCCTTTCGGGACAAGTGGTTCTACACTCCCTCGCAATTGCATCAATCCACTATTTCGTGGTCCACGGATTGTCATCCGTAGTGAGGCGATGGTACGCATGCAATCGCCCTTTTTCGAAGCCAATCTAAGATGAAAATACTCGGTTTTTTATTCATGCTAGGCTGGTCGATGACTGCTACAGCGCAGATCGAAGCGACGCGATACATTGACGCGCAGGGAATCGAAGTAATCCACAATCGTAATGCCGGAACAGGTTCGCAAATGGCTAAGACGATCGAGGCCGCTCCCGCGAAAGTAGTGCCGCTTGTGACGCCAGTAGTTCCGTCCAAAGTTAGACAAGTAGCATCAACAAGTGCTCAGGATCCGCGCATGCAGATCAGCGCAGGCGAACAGGCCAGCCGCGACCGTGACCGAGTCGTAATCCTGCAAGAAGAACTGGAATTGGAAGCACGTAAGTATGCGGACGCTTTTAAACGTTCACAGGACAAGCCAGAAGGTCGTAAACCTAGCGCTGCCGAAAACCAGCGCATCAACGAGGAGTTGTATGAGCATCAAAGGAATATCCAGTCTCTTCATGCAGAATTGCGGCGTGCGCGCCCAGTCCGCTGATGCAGTCATTGCCATGCTGGTGCTTTTGTTGGCATTCGCGAGCAATGCCCAAGCGGCAGATCCTTTCAATAGCGACCGTCCCGGAGGCAGCGACCATGCTTTGGTGTCGCGCTACCAGGGATCGATCCTCTATGGTTTTGGCGGACAGAATGTTGGCAGTGCCTCGGTTGTGATTAACGAAAAAAGCCGGGCTGTATTGAAATCATTCGAAGGTAAGGTAAGTGACCGCTGGTACTTGGCTCCAAAGGGAATCACTCCCCTGGAGGTATATCGCAACTACCGCAAGGCTCTGGAAGCTGCGGGCTTCGAGACGCTGTATGCCTGTGAGTCGGCGCAATGCGAATCTGCTGGCGTGCAACCAATGATCGTCGAATTGCCTCGCCGCGCAGCCTGGAAGACCGCGGACAGTATTACCCGCAACATCTTCAACAGTGGTAATCAGCCCGGCTTTCACTACTATAGCGGAAAGAGGAACGGTGCTAATGGACCAACCTTTGTAACAGTTGCATTGGTGGGAGGCCTTCCCGAAAAACCGATCGAAGGCCGCGTGCGTCAGTTCATCGAAATCCTGGAGCCTGCGACAATTGATCTTGGCAAGGTCACGGTTGACGCTAATGCAATCCGCAATAGTCTGCAGCGCGAAGGCAAGATCGCATTGTACGGCATCACTTTTGACACGAACAAGGCTGAGGTTCGCGAGAATTCTTCGGACCAATTGGCCGAAATGGCAAGTGTCCTGAAGGCAGCTCCTGCAATGAAGGTATTCATCGTCGGCCATACCGATAATCAGGGTGAATTTGCTGCTAATAGTATATTGTCGCAAAAGCGTGCGGATGCCGTGGTTGCAGTCCTCAGTACCAAATATGGGATTGCATTGCCCCGCATGGTAGCGCGCGGTATTGCCAATCTAGCGCCGGTGGCAACGAACGACAGTGAAGAAGGCCGAGCAAGAAACCGGCGTGTCGAAATGGTAGTACGCTGATGAGGTGTGCTGGATAGTAGAGTTTGGAAAAGAGAGGATTTGAAATTGAAAGAAACCGGATCAGATTTGAACATTGCTAAAATCTTGACGCTGCCCGCAATGTTGTTGTGCATTCACACACCGTCGACATATGCCGCTCCAGTATCCGTCACAGACCCGTTTCCGCCGCCAGGTCTCTACCGTATCGACACTGACGCACAGATTCGCAGCCAAAGTACTACGCAGCGCGTTACACAGCAAGGTACGTCCGGCCGCGCTACCATTAATTCACAGGCTCCAGGTCGTGCGAATGATATTCGGAACGTGCAAGGTGAAGCATCCAAAAATTTCTGCATGGGTCCGCGTAGTGCTAATGATGGATTATTGCCACCAGCTTCCTCATGCCGCGGTGGCAAGTTAGCAAGTAGTGCGAATGGCACGACGTACACCATGCAATGCGGTTTTGCCGACATCACGACCGTGGTGCGAAAATTGAATGCGACCACTTGGGAGTACAGAGTATCGACGGTCGAACGTCAAGGCGGCGGAGAAATCCCGGGATTACCCAGCTTTGCTCAACAAAAAGCCATGTTCGCCGTGACTGCAAAAAATGGTGCAACGGCCGAGGATCGGGCTGAAGCGCAACACAATCTCAGCCATTGGGATGAGTATGTTGCCAAAGCACGTGCCGAGGCTGCAGAGATGGCTAAGGAAGACGCTGCCTTGGGTGAGTCCACCGGTGCTTCGGCGATACCTGCGCGTACATCGACTTCGATACACCGCTTAGTTCGTATAGGCGATACATGTACGCCTACCAAAGGAGCTTTGCCACTAACCACACATTAACAGATCTATGCGGTTTAATTGCACGAATCGGCGCGTGTAGCGGTCGAGCATGGGTGCGCGAGAAACTGATGGCATGAATGCGCCAGCAAAACCGAAATACCTAAAACTAGCGGTACGCATGTCCTCGACCGGGTTTGCCATCCTCCCAGTATTGAGAGTTACTGATATCCGTGACTATCGAGTACTTGCTGCATATTCGCTCCTTCCCACGAACCAGGCCGGGTATTTGTCATTGCCGCGTCTTCGGCAAGCATGAGGAGCAGCTTCGGTACATCTAGGCTCCCATGTGTTGTCGCGCCTTGGTTATTCTTCTCCGCAAGATTACAGTTGGCAACCACCGCCAGAAGATTTGTGTATGCTTCTCGGTCAAAAGCAAGCGCGATCGCAACAGGCGCATCTGTAACCACGCCCATATCAGAAGAAGTTGAAGCTGCCTCCCATTCTGCCTCAACATGATTGCGCCGATCGGAAACCAAACCTTCGGTATCCTTATTCGAAAGTCCGAAGTGGACACGGTCGCTACGCTTCGCTTCGTATTTCGAGGATAAAATCTCAACTACCGGATCGAAACTGTATTCGACTTCGCTAAGTGTCTCGTCATCAAAGATGAGGGCGCCGTCGAGACTGATGGTTATGGTCCCGTCCGGATCGCATTCCTGAAGAGCTGTAATCAGGTCGCCAATCCTAGTAATGGTGTTCATCGCTACCTCTTCCCGTTGAAGATGGAGCGATTTCGCCGGCCTTGATGGCGCCATCGCTCGGTTAAGGCCACCTCTAAAAACCTCGGCTGACCTGACGCCGGCTGGGTAAAATCTTGAGATCGAACCAAGCCAGTGAGTGTCGCCGTGATGAAACCCCGGATCAGTCTATTTGCCGAGCAGGAGCGCGAGGACCGGCGCGCGAAGCTGGGCGATCCGCTGGTGGGCCTGGCCGAGCATGTGGATTTCGAGGCGCTGGCGGGGAGCATCGATGCCGCCGCGCCGCGTCCGTCGCGTGCCAAGGGCGGCCGTCCGCCATACCCGACAGTGTTGATGATCAAGATCCTGGTGCTGCAACAGCTCTACAACCTGGCCGACGACGCGCTGGAGTATCAGTTGCTGGACCGGCGCAGCTTCCTGCGTTTTCTGGACCTGACGGAAAGCAGCAGCATCCCCGACGCCAAGACGATCTGGCTGTTCCGTGACCGTTTGGCCCAGGCAGGCGTAGGCAATCAAGTATTCGAGCAAGTCCAGCAACAGCTGCTGTCGCAAGGCTATCTTGCCCGCTGCGGCCAGATCGTCGACGCTTCGCTGGTCCAAGCCCCGGTTCAACGTAACAAGCGGGAAGAGGCCGAGACGGTCAAGGAAGGCACGATGCCGCTAGGCTGGAAACCGCATAAGCGCGCGCAAAAGGACGTCGATGCCAAGTGGACCAAAAAGCACGGCAAGAATCATTTTGGGTACAAGCTGCACGCCAGCGTCGACAAGCGTTGCAAGCTGATCCGCAAGATCGCCATCACCCATGCTGCCGTAGCCGACACCACGGTCTTCGAGGAATTGCTCGACCTGAGCAACACAAGCCGGGATGTCTATGCCGACCGTGGCTACCCCAGTATCGAACGCGAAGCCAGATTGAAACAAGCCGGGTGGCGCGTGCATATTCAACGACGCGGCCATGCGACCAAAGGCATTTCCGAGACGCAGAAACGGCGCAACCGCGCGATCGCCACACCGCGAGCCCGTGTCGAGCATGTATTCGGCGCCCTGGCTCAAATGGGTGGAAAACTGGTGCGCTGCCTCGGCATCGTGCGCACGACCTTCGTCCTGCAGTTGAAGGCTGCCAGTTACAACCTCAAGCGTCTCGTATTCTTGAAAGAACGCGGTCTGGCACCGTTCTAAACCCACGGTTTGGCAGCCTGCGGCTGCCAAACCAGCCTGTTCATGTACGTGTCGCGATCAAAAATCGCGTTGTCGGAGAGTCGCGGCACGCTAAATCGTGGTTCAGATTGCCTGCTGACGTTCAAAACTGGGTTATTCGAGGTGGCCATAAATCAGCAGAATTCGTAATACCCCCAAACCCCAAACCGAATTACGGCATGGTCACTGCCACAGTTGTGGGCGTACCCAACCGCGTGAAGCGATTGAGGATGACGGCAAGGATCTGTAACTCGACGACCTGGCGGTCGAAGTCACTCGCCATGACGCGTTCACCAAGTAGCTTGAGGCAACGTATTTTAGTCTCGACAAGGCTACACCGATGACACCTGCTCCACTTTTTCCATATTTTTCGGCCAAGCTGGCGCGTGGTCGCTAGAATGGCATTGCGGGCTTCAGCGGCGGAACGCAGGTCCTTGCATGGCGTGGCCTTCTTTCGAGTAGGGATAATCGCCTGTGCCCCAAGTTGCGCATCGCTTCGTGACAGCCTTTCGTGTCGTAGGCGCCGTCACCATTGACGCTCGCGATCATCTCCGCGACGGGAATCTGGTCGAGCAGGCATGGCAGTATCGGATCATCTCCGGTGGCATTATCGGTCACCTCGATGGCCCAGATTTCCAACGTGGTCGCATCAATCCCAAGGTGGACCTTGCGCCATTGGCGACGGTAAGCGGCACAATGCTTTTTGGTTTTCCACTTGCCTTCGCCCAGCATCTTGATGCCCGTGCTGTCGACCAGCAGGTGCAATCCCGTTGTCGTCGTCTGCGCCCCGATCGTCACCGAAAGATGCTTCTGGCGCCGGCTGACCGTGCTGAAATCGGGAAACCGCCAATCCAGCCGGGCCAAGTCGAGCAGGCTCTGCGTCATGACCATCACCTGACGCAAGGGCAGATTGAACAGGCCCTTGACGGTCAGGCAGAACTGAACAGCCGCCTCGCTGTACGTCGGAGTGCGCCCCCGCTTGCCGCTGGTACTACCGTGCCAACACATGTCCTTGTTCAGCCAGATCAGCAGTGAGCCGCGGGCCTTCAATGCGGCGTTGTAGTCTTTCCAGTTCGTCGTTCGGTACTTCGGTTTTGCAGGGGCGGTCATGCCTTCAGCTTACTCCTGCCCCGCCATGACCGCTGCAGGGCCAATTTATGCAACAAAGCCACTGCAAGAGACCAGCGTCACCATTCAAGACGCCGTCACGCACACGCAATGGAAGCGGCCTTCGCCGCCATCGTTGCCGATCCGGCCTCGCGTGCCGAGCAGATGCCTCCGATGCCGCAGCGCCCCGTCGGCGCGGCCGAATTCAAGCTCGGCGACACTGTCGGCTTCACCGACAAGCATCTGCGCGAACGTATCAGCACGGTCACGCTCATCAACGCGAAGTCATGTTCGCTGCTGTGTGACGGGGAGCAATGGCGCGTCTCGCCGGGGCTGCTGCGTGAGATCATCGATTTTTAAGCAGCGCTGCTGACATGGATTCCGCTGACACTTACGACCGGGGCGACGCTCAGGCGTAAGATCCCGAAAATTTTGGCGGGATGCAAACGTGCTATTCTCAGCCGTTGCCCAGTAACTGGCGGCCGCGCATGGTGCAGGAGTCGCACATCGGCGGCCGTCGTGCGGGCCTTCCTTGGGAGAATGCCATGCCACCACTCGACGCCAACGACTGGGAAGTTCTTGAGCAAACAGGCAGGCACGTCATCATGCGTGCTAAAGAACTGATTCGACCGGGGAATCATCCTGATTCGTGCCTTGAACACCAAGTGAGGGCGGCAGCGGCCTACGACCTCAACCATAACTATGGAGTCGCTCCCGACCGGATCGGGGTGAGAATAACCGGATTTGGGCAGGACCTTAGATTCAGGATTCCAGGAGTGGTTCATCTCGATGTCGATGAGCGGGCGGAATTGGAGCGGCTCGGCGATGATCACCCGCGAAGAAAGGCGACTGCCGCGGTCCTGCTCGGCGCCGGCAACTGCGACCACTATGCGGCTTTTTCCTGGGCCATGTTGCGCGACTGTCTGACCGATCGCTACACGGTTGCAATGGTATCAGCCGCACACCCCATACCCCACCGCTTCACCATCGCTGGACTGACCAGCGACTTCAACTCCGCCACGCTAACAGACCGCATGGTCGCCATCGATCCCTGGCCTGCTCAGGCAACAGTCGTTCTGGTGCGCGACCATTTTTCGTGCGCCCCGCAAGCATCTGATTTCGGCGCGAGTGGTCTTCGGTGGATGAGTAGTAAAGTCTGCCGCGGCAATGGATTACCTCTTGACCAGTTCGAGGCAACGAAAGTCCGATTCCAAATGCAGCATTTCATAGAAAACAGTCGCAGCCAGCACTTGCTGGAGACCAACAGTAACGTCCGATATCCTTCGGATCACCCGGAAGCCCGCTATTACCGGTTCACCTCCAGAACATAGCAACCGGAGGCGGAACAGCGTTCTGCTTCGCTGCAGTTCGCGCACTGCCGGCCGAAAGGGCTTTGTTGCATAAATCGGTTGAGCGCGTAGCACTCCAAACCCCAGACGGATTTACGGCATATTTACTGCCACCGTCGTGGCCGTGCTCAAACGGGTTAAGCGATTGAGGATGGCGGCACGAACGTACAACTCGGCGACCTGACGGTCGAAGTCGCGCGCCATCACGCGTTCACCAAGCAGCTTGAAGCAACGCATTTTGGTCTCGACAAGGCTGCGCCGGTGATATTCATTCCACTTTTTCCAGATCTTCCGGTCAAGCCGGCGGGTAGCCGCCAGGATCTATGTAAGCAACCGCCTGCTCGATCCACTCGTAGGGCAAGGCGCGCCCAATTCGGAGCTTTCTGAGCTTGCACGAGAAAATGGAGCGCGTCATCAAACATGGTGACGCAGGTTAACAGCTCCTGCTACCGCTTACAACACCTGAAAAGAAAAATGCCGTTCAGCCTTCACTGAACGGCATTACACCGCGAGGTGGCTTTTCTTTTTTCCGCAGCTTTTGCAGCGCGGCTTCAGCGCGCCGACGTGGCAGCATGGCGCCGCGCTACCTCCGCCCAATCGACCACGTTGTAGAACGCGGCGATGTATTCCGGCCGCCGGTTCTCGTACTTCAGGTAGTACGCGTGCTCCCACACGTCCAGCCCGAGGATCGGCGTATTCCCCGAGGCGATGCCGGTCATCAGCGGGCTGTCCTGGTTGCCGCTGCTTTCCACCACCAGCTTGCCTTGGCGGTCGACACTCAGCCATGCCCAGCCGCTGCCGAAGCGCGTCAGCGCGGCCTTGGTGAACGCCTCCTTGAACGCGTCGAACCCGCCGAGGTCGGCGTCGATTGCCTGCGCGAGCGCGCCTTCCGGCCGGCCGCCGCCCTGCGGCGACATCACCGTCCAGAACAGGCTGTGGTTGGCATGGCCGCCGCCGTTGTTGCGTACCGCCAGCCGGATCGATTCGGGCAGCGATTCGACCCGGGCGACCAGGGTCTCCACCGGCAGGTCCGCGTATCCGGTTCCCTCCAGCGCGGCATTCAGGTTATTGATGTAGGCCTGGTGATGCCTGGTGTGGTGGATGTCCATCGTGCGCGCATCGATGTGCGGTTCGAGGGCGTCCACCGGGTAGGGCAAGGCGGGCAGGGTATACGGCATGTTGATCTCCTGAAGGGTTGAAACGGCGGTTCAGTGCCGCGCCGGGCCGCGCTCGAAGGCGAGCATGCCCTGGCGCAGCGCGCGGGTGATGCGGTCGTGCGGTCCATGCCGCGCCGCATGCGCTACCAGTGCCAGATGCGTTTCGCGCAGGTGCCGCAGCGCGGCCTGGCGCAGGCAGGCGTCGCGGCCGTCGTCGGAGGCCAGCGCCAGCAGCGCTTCGTGCGCGCGGCACAGGTGAGCCGCGGCGCCACCGGTATCGCCGCGCGCGCGCCACAGGTCGGCAAGGTTGTGGTGCGACACCACCAGTGCGGCCACGCAGTCCTGCGCGCGGCCGGACGGCGGCGCGTCGATGAGGCGGCAGGCGATGGCCAGCGCACACTCGTGGTCGGCCAGGGCCGGGCCCGCGCCGGCGCTGCGCATGAGCGCGATCGCCTTGCGGGTGACGGCTTCCCAGCGCGGCAGGC
Organism: Massilia forsythiae; assembly: GCF_012849555.1. NCBI lineage: Bacteria > Pseudomonadati > Pseudomonadota > Betaproteobacteria > Burkholderiales > Oxalobacteraceae > Massilia > Massilia forsythiae. Next base: position 5,896,605 of record NZ_CP051685.1, on the reverse strand, counting down.
TGATCTCCTGGGGCGAGCGGTTCCACGAGAGCGATGCGGCGATATCCATGTGCATGACAAACCCCTGGCTGGTGCGGGACGGCCGCACGATTTATTCTAATGAATGATAATCATTCTCATTTGAATTGACAAGTCGGGTCGTTCTGGACGATCTTGTCCTTAGCGATACAGACAGGGGCGCCACGAAGCGGCTCGTTTCACCGTGCGGGGATGGCGCGCAGGGCGCCGGGATGCGCTAGGCGTCGGGAAAATACCGGTGTAGGGATTCGAGGGACTGGGTCAGCTGGTGCCGTACCTTGCGCAGGTCGGCGGCCCAATCGGGGTTGGCCGGCCCGGTGACGGGAAACCTGGAGAACTCGGCGTGCGCCTGGCGCACCGCGACGCCGAAGAACACGCGTTCGACGTCGCTGTAGGGTTGGCGCGCGCCGTAGATGGTACCGAAGCGGTCGAGCGCGCGCAGTTCGTCGCGCAGCCGCGAGGTTTCCATCTTCAGCAACAGGTTCTGGGCGGCGATGCTCGATTGCGCGATGCCTTCACCCTGCTTGAGGAGACGATCGAACCGGGCCACCAGGGCTTCGAGCGCCGCGCGTACGCGCCGCGCCTCGGAAACAAGATGTTGGTCGATATCGCTCATATGTACATGCTGAAGTACCTGAGCAACTATAGCCCATCACTGTTGTCCTAAAGATTGCGGATTGTAACATTGGAAGAAAGAAATTTTTACGGATCAGGCAATCTTTTCAGTGACTGTTTTTTCCGGCAGTGACCTTCCCAGGGCCGCATCGATGGCGGCCCCGCTCAGCGCCAACTGCGCCGCGTCCTGCTGCAGCAGGCGGATGCGCCGCTGCAGCGGCACCCAGCCCGCCCATGCCGTGTTCCGTCCCGGCTGTCCACCCGCAGCGACACCGGCCGGTGCCGGCGCCGGCGCCGCGCCCGGGGCCACCCCCGGCCCGGCGAACAGGCATCCGAGCACGGCTTCCACCTCCGCCCGCGGCAAGCCTTCCGCGTAACGCCGCAACAGCACCCGCAGCGCTGCCACGTGCGCCGCCAGCAGGTAGTTCTGGACGGTGAACCTGTTCAGTTCCGCCACCGCGCGCCGCTTGCGCGCCGGCTCTTCCAGCATGCGCCCGAGCGCCGCGCTCAGGTTCGCCAGGCTGTCCATGAAGCCCTTGCGGCTGATGCGGTAGGGCACGTCGTCGCCCGTGCGGCCCAGCAGCAGGTCGGCGGCGGCGCCGATGTACTTGCGGTGGGCTTCGCGCACCGCGTCCACCAGCAGCGGCAGGCTCTGGTATTCCCAGCTCGGCAGCACGTAGCTGAAGAAGGTGGCGATCAGGGTACCGAGCAGCGTGTCCAGCAGGCGCTCGCTGATGACGCTGGCGTCGTGCGGCACGGTCAGGCCGATCAGCAGCAGGGCCTGCACGCTGGCGGCGATCGCGGTGTAGCGGTACTTGATGGTGAGGAAGGTGGGGCCGGCCGCGGTGGCCACGAACAGGAAGCCGAACAGCAGCGCCGGCGCGTGCACGAAGTGCAGGATCGCGGCGGTCAGCAGGCAGCCGACCAGGGTGCCGACCAGGCGGTCGGCACGGCGCTGGCGGGTTAGGCTGAAGTTCGGCTTCAGCACCACGGCGATGGTCAGCGCGGTCCAGTAGCCGTGCGAGGTCCAGGGCAGCCATTCGGCCGACACCAGGCCGAGCGAGATCGCCATCGCCACCCGCAGCGCGAAGCGGAAGGTGGGCGAGGTCCAGCGCAGGTTCGACAGCAGGATGCCGAGGCTGTAGCGCTGCTGGGTCAGCAGCGGTTTGAGGGCGGCGCCGGATGCCGCCGGCAGCACGCCCTGGGGCGCGCGGCTGGCGGCGTGCAGGCGCGCGTTCGAGGCGATCACCTCGCCGATCTTGTTGTGCGCGGCGCGCAGCACCGCCTGCGCATCGATGGTTTCGCCGGTGCCGGGCGGCAGCCTGCGCAGCGCGGCGCCGAGCGCGCGCAGCTCGGGCTGGTAATCGATGCTGCTGCGCGACGGCCGATCGCGCGTCATCGCATACGCCACCGATTCGATGTCGAGCGCGGCCTTGCCGATCAGGTCGCCCAGCAGCGGCAGCACCGGATCGTCGGCGAAATGCTGGCGCAGCAGCACGTAGTCGGTATGGGTCGACAGCACCAGCTCGTACAGGTCGAACATGGCGTAGTGCACCTGCAGCAGCGCCGCTTCGTCCGCTTCGGGCTTGCCGCGCAGGATCAGGTCGCGCGCCGCCTGCTGGCGTTCGGCCAGCACGCTCTGCTGGCGCACCAGCTTTTCCATCTGCGCGGCGAGCGGATTGGCCATGTCGTAGCAGCCGGCCTTGGCGCTGGTGTACGCCGCCAGCTCGTACAGCGCCTCGGCCAGCACCTGCTGTTTCAGACGCCGCTGCAGCAGCCACACCACGACCATCGCGTACGCCATGTAGCCGGCGCCGCCGCCGAAGAACAGGGCGCCGTGGCGCAGCGCCTGCAGCGGCGTGGCCGCCGCCTCGCTCGACAGCATCATCACGAACAGCGCCACGAACTGCAGCGGCATCGCCTTGCGGCCGTACACCACCATCATGCTGGCGAGGAAGGAGACCAGCACGATCACGCTACGCAGCAGCCAGGGAACCGGCGAGCACAGGCTGACGACGAAGGCCACCAGCGAGCACATCAGCACGCCGGCCAGCATCTCGTTGAACTTGTGGCGCAGGGGGCTGGGCAGGTCCATCAGGCTGGTGCACAGCGCGCCCATCGCCACCACCATCGCGGTGGGCAGGTCGGCCACGGCGTACGCGAGGGAGGTGAGGCCGACGATGCCGGCGGCGATGCGCAGGCCGGTATAGAAATAATGGCTGAAGAGGAAGGTGCGCGGGGCGAGGGCGTAGTGCATGGGGTTCGGGTCGTTCGCTTGCGCGAGCGGAAATGATGCCTCCATTATAACGCCGGCACCGGCGCCGGCGCCGTCCGTGGCGTGGACGATTGAATCGGCGCGGGCCGGACGCATATGCGGGTTTTGGCCTCCGTCCCGACGCCCATGTCCGATCCCTCCACGTCGTCCGCCGGCGCGCCCGTGCACACCCTCGCCATCGACGGCGCCGCCATCCACGGCATCGCCTCGTTCTACGACGAGATCAACCGCGTCTTCATGGCCGGCGAGGATTGGACGCTCGGCCCGAGCCTGGACGCGCTCGACGACATGCTGTACGGCGGCTACGGCGCGCTGCGCGGCCGGGCGCCGGCGCTGGTGCTCTGGCACGGCATGGACCGGGCGCGCGCCGCCCTGGGCGTGGCGGCCACGCGCGCCTATTACCTGGACAAGCTGGCGCAGCCGCAGTCGTTCAAGCCCGAACCGGTGCGCGCCGCGCTGGCGCGCCTGGCGCAGGGCGGGCCGACCTATTTCGACCTGGTGCTGCAGGTGTTCGCCGGCCATCCGAACATCGTGCTGCGTGCGGCGCCCGGGCAGGAGCACGGCGGTCCGCCGGCGTGAGCGCCAGGTGCCACCGGACGCGAGTCAGCCGCCTTTCAGCGGCTTCGGATAGCGGCGCACGACGTCGATCGGCGCGGCGTACGGCGAGTCCCAGGTCTGGCGGTGCAGCTGCAGCAGGCGCGCGGCGAAGCGCGCGTCGTTCAGCACCAGCTCCAGGTTGCGCGAGCGGTCCAGGTAGCCGCCGGCCCAGTTGCTGGTGCCGATCCAGGCGGTGCGGCCGTCGACCACCATCAGCTTGCTGTGGATGACGCGCGCGAACGGAATGACGCCCTGCGCCGCCGGCGGCAGCGTGACGATGCGAACTTCCACGTTCGGCAGCACCGCCAGGCTTTGCAGGTAGTGGATCGCCGGTTCCTCGGTATTCCAGTTGGAGACCATCAGCTTGACCTTGACCCCGCGCGCCGCCGCCGCGCGCACGGCGTCGTCGATCACCGCGTAGTACGGGCGCGTGTGGTTGGGACCGTAGGACAGCGGTGCGTAGTCGAGCAGCTGCACCGCGACTTCTTCCCGGGCCTGACCCAGCAGGCGCACCAGCTCCGCCTCGGCATCGCGCACCGCGCCGGGCGTGAAGGCGGCCGGGCTGGCGACCAGGTAGACGTCCGGGCGCGCGCCGGCGGATGCCGTTGCGGACGCCGCATCGGATGCCACCGTGCGCGCCGGCGCAGCCACGGACTGCCCGTGCGCCAGCAAGTCCTGCGCGCGCCAGTCGTAGTCGAAGATCGCCTGCATCTGCGCGGCGACCGTGGCGTCATCGATGCGCACGCCGGTCTCGTGGATGTGCTCGAACGCGCGCCAGTCGAAGTTCTGGCTGCCCAGGTAGGCCGCCTTGCCGTCCACCACCAGGTACTTGGCGTGGATGATGCCGTCGGCGGACAGCTTGCCGTACTCCAGGTAGCGCAGTTCCAGGTTCGGGATGCGGCGCAGGCGCGCGACCGTCGCCGGGTCGGAAATCGATTTACCGCGCTCTTCCAGCAGGAAGCGGATGCGCACCCCGCGGGCGCCGGCCGCCGCCAGCCGCTCGATCACGCGCTCGAAGCGCGCACCGCGCTGGCTGGCCGCGTAGAACTGGGCGATCACGATCTCCTTGTTCGCGGCGTCGAACAGCTCGCTCCACACCACGGTGGGGTCGCGCAGGTCGGGCGTGGCCAGCGCGGTCTCGACGGGAACCGTGTGCACCAGTTCCACGCCGCGCGCGGCGAAGTCGGCGAGGGCGGGACGGGCCAGCAGCAGGCCGAGGGAGAGCAGCAGGAGCGGAGCGCGCATGGCGGGAAGCGGATAGTGGCGGACGGCGCATGCTACCCAAGGGTGCCTCGAAACGCAAGACCCTTGCATTTGCTTTTCGCACCAGGACCACCCTCATGCGCCACATCCTGGCCGACCCATTCCCGGCCCGGGAGCGGGCGGATGAGGAAGCAGCCTAGATTTCCACCTGCGTGCCCAGTTCGATCACCCGGTTGCTGGGAATGCGGTAGTAGTCGGCGGCGTCGCGCGCGTTGCGCTGCATCGCCACGAACAGGTGCTCGCGCCACGGCATCATGCCGGCGCCCGGCGTCGAGATCACGGTCTGGCGCGAGATGAAGAACGAGGTCTGCATCATGTCCAGCGCCAGGCCATGGCGCGCGCACAGCATCAGCAACGCCGGGATGTCCGGCTCGTCCTTGAAACCGAAGCTGAGGTCGACCTGGTGGCAGCCGTGGCCGAGACCGGCCACCTTCACCCGCGCCGCCTCCTCGGCGCGCGGCGCCTCGACGATGCGCACGGTCAGGAACACGATGCGCTCGTGCAGCACCTTGTTGTGCGAGAGGTTGTGCAGCATCGCGTGCGGCACGCCGTCACGTTCGCCGCGCAGGAAGATGGCGGTGCCGGGCACGCGCAGCGGCGGCGCCAGGAACAGCGATTCCAGGAAAGCGTCGAGCGGGATCGCGTGCTTCTGCAGGTTGTCGAACACCAGCTGGCGGCCGCGCCGCCAGGTCAGCATCAGCGTGAACAGCAGCAGGCCGAGCGCCAGCGGGAACCAGCCGCCGTGCAGCAGTTTCAACACGTTGGCCGAGAAGAAGCCGGCGTCGATCGCCAGGAACAGGGCGGTGGCGCCGAGGCACAGCGCCAGGTTCATTTTCCAGCGGTAGCGGATCACGAAGAAGGTCAGCAGCGTGGTGGCCAGCATGGTGGCGGTGACGGCGATGCCGTAGGCCGAGGCCAGCGCGTCCGAGGAGCCGAAGCCGACCACCGCCAGCAGCACCGCGGCCAATTGCAGCCAGTTCACCGCCGGCACGTAGATCTGGCCGATCTCGCGCTCCGACGTGTGCACCACGCGCATGCGCGGCAGGAAGCCGAGCGCGATCGCTTCCTTGGTCATCGAGAAGGTGCCGGAGATGGTCGCCTGCGAGGCGATCACGGTGGCCACGGTGGACAGCAGCACCAGCGGGTACACGCTCCAGCTGCCCAGCTGGCGGTAGAACGGATTGGCGATCGCCTCCGGGTGCGCCAGCAGCAGCCCGCCCTGGCCCAGGTAGTTCAGCGCCAGCGCGGGAAAGGCGACCGCGAACCAGGCCAGGCGGATCGGCTTCTTGCCGAAGTGGCCCATGTCGGCGTACAGCGCCTCGGCGCCGGTAAAGGCCAGCACGACCGCGCCCAGCGCCAGGAAGCCGATTGCGCGGTTGTCCACGAAGAAGCGCACCGCGTGCCACGGGTTGAGGGCGGCCAGGATCGCCGGGCTGCGCGCGATGTTCAGGATGCCCATCGCCGCCAGCACCGCGAACCACAGCAGCATGACGGGGCCGAACCAGCGCCCGATGCCGGCGGTGCCGTGGCTCTGCACGGCGTACAGCGCGACCAGGATGACGATGGTCAGCGGCACCACGTAGGGCTGCAGCGTCGGCGTGGCCACTTCCAGGCCCTCCACCGCGGACAGCACCGAGATCGCCGGCGTGATCACGCTGTCGCCGTAGAACAGGGCGGCGCCGAACACGCCCACCAGCAGCAGCGCGAAGTGCAGGCGTCGCCGTTCGCCGACCGCGCCCAGGGCCAGCGCCAGCAGCGCCATGATGCCGCCTTCGCCGCGGTTGTCGGCGCGCAGCACCAGCGTGACGTACTTGAACGAGACGATGACGGTCAAACCCCAGAAGATCAGCGAGACCACGCCGAGCAGGTTGGCCGGCGTGAGCGCCAGCCCGTGGGCCGGGTCGAACACGGTCTTGAGGGAATACAGCGGGCTGGTGCCGATGTCGCCGTAGACGATGCCGATGGCGGCCAGCGCCAGCCCGGCGAGCTTTCTTTGCTGCGCTTGATGCGAATGGTGGTGCGAATCCAAGGCGAAACCTGCGAAGTGGTCAGGGATCGCCATCGTATCGGCGCGCGCATAAAAATTTTGTAAAAAGACGCGTTGCGGCGCGCGATCCTGACGCGCCCTTGATGCGCGGCGGCGCTTTCTTTACCCGGTTTTTAGGCCGTTCGTGGCAGCCAGGTGCCGCTCCAGCGCCGCGATGACGGCCTCGTCATTGGGATGGACGGCCACCGCGCGCAGGCGCGCTGCCGGCACCAGGTGCACCGCCTGCGTCTCCCAGCCCATGGCGGCCGGATCGCCGCCGATGCGGCGCGCCAGGTAGTAGCGGGTATACGTTTGGGTGCGGCGCACGTCGACCAGGAAGGCGTCGATGCGCACCTGCAGGCCGGATTCCTCGAAGGTTTCGCGGATCGCCGCGCAGGCCAGGCCGGCGCCGGGATCGACGCGCCCCTTGGGAAAGGTGGCGGCATAGCCGCCGAAGGCATTGCTGGGCGCGACCAGCCACACGCGGCCGTCGTCCTCGAGCACCACGGCGCCGGCCGCCGCCGCGGTGCCCGGCGGCTGCGCGAACGGCGGTTCGTCCAGCGCGAGGCCGCCGGCCAGCGCGCCCCAGCCGGCGCCGCAGGTAGGCGCGGCAGGCCACGGCGCCACGGCGATGCCGTTCAGGCAAGGCGGCATCGCGCCGCCCGGGACGACGGTGGCGATGGCGCCGGGGTCGCGCCAGTGCGGCAACGGCGTCGGCATGCTCGGCCGGTGCAGGCGCACCGGCCGGCCGTCGTCGTCGGGGAAGGGGTGGAAGGTGTGCATGGATCGGGCCTCGGGTATGCTCAAGCTGCATTCTGCACCAACCGGCCCCTGTCGGTTCGGGCGCCGCTCCGGTATCATGCGGGGATGAATCAGATTTCTTTCTCCCCGTTCGTGATCGGCGTCGCCGGCGGCAGCGGCAGCGGCAAGTCGACGGTGACCCAGCAGGTGCTGGCCTCCTTCGGCGCCGAGATGGTCTCGGTCGTGATGCAGGACGATTACTACCGCGACCAGTCCGACCTGACCCCGGAAGTGCGCCGCAAGCAGAACTACGACCACCCGCAGGCCTTCGACTGGCCGCTGCTGGTGGAGCACGTGCAGGCCCTGCGCAACGGCGACACCATCGCCATGCCGGAATACGACTTCACCATCGACAACCGCTCCGACAAGACGATTCCGGTCAAGCCGGCCCCGGTTATCGTGATCGAAGGCTTGTTCGCCCTGTACGACGCCGACCTGCGCAAGATGATGTCGCTGAAGATCTTCGTCGACACCGCGCCCGACGTGCGTTTCATCCGCCGCATGCAGCGCGACATCAGGGAGCGCGGCCGCTCGATGGAGAGCATCGTCGCCCAGTACCTGGAAACGGTGCGCCCGATGCACAAGCAATTCATCGAGCCGACCAAGCGCCACGCCGACGTCATCCTGCCGCATGGCGCCAACGGTCCGGCGGTGGATGTCATCACCACCAAGGTGGCGAGCGTGATCGGCAAGCTGAAGCGGAATTGAGCCGGTTGCCCCTCCCTTATCACCCCATGCAAGGCGGCAGCGGCGCCCCGTAGTCCGTGTAATGTCCTTCGTCGGGGCCGCCATCCACTCCGCGCCGCAGGCGGTCCAGCTCGTCCAGGATATCGTTGAAGCGCCCGATCCAGCGCGCGCCGGCCTCGGTCGGCGCCATGCGCCCGGCGCCGCGCACGAACAGCGCCTGTCCCAGGTCCGCTTCCAGCCGGGCGATGCCCTGGCTGACCGCCGGCTGCGATAGGGCGCTGGCATGCGCCACCTTGGGCATGCGGCCCATGTCCGCCAGCAGCACCGCCAGGCGCAGGCGGCGCTCGCTGAACAGCGCCTCGACCCCGGCCACCGGCCCGCTGCGCAGGCGCGAGCGCAGCGCCTGGCGATGCACCGCGTGCAGGATGGCGGCGATGCGGCGCGCATGGGCCAGCACCCGTTCGCCGCTGCGCGTCAGGCGCATGCCGTGCGCGCCGCGTTCGAACAGCTCGGCCGCCAGCATGCGTTCCAGGCCGGCGACGGTGCGCGTCACGGTGGAAGGGTCGCGCACCAGCACGCTGCCGGCGCTGCGCACGCCGCCGCGTTCGGCCACGGCCTGGAAGGCGTGCAGGTGGCGCAGCGTGTCGGGCGTCATGGCCGGAAGGCGCTCATTCGGCCCAATACAGGCGCGTCGGGTTGTCGACCAGGATCTGCCGCAGCACCGCTTCGTCGCTGGTGAACGCGTACAGCAGGTCGACCAGTTCGCCGTCGTTCGGCATGTCCTTGCTGATGTTCGGGTGCGGCCAGTCGGTGCCCCACAGCAGGCGCTCGGGCGCGGTGGCGATCAGGGCCCGGGCGAACGGCACCGCATCCAGGAACGGGCGCTTGCCGGCCGAGACGCGTTCGGCGCCGCAGATCTTGACCCAGGCCAGCGGGTTCTCGCGCATCAGTTGCAGCAGCAGCTGGAACGGGCGCTGCTCCAGGCCCTGCTCGGCGCGCACGCGGCCCATGTGGTCGATCACGAAGGGCACCGTGATCCGGCGCAGCAGGTCCTGCTGCTCGGGGATGTCCTCGGCGTCGAAGTGCAGCACGATGTGCCAGCCGAGCGGCTTGATGCGCTCGACCAGGCGTTCGACCACGGCCACGTCCGGCACGCCGCCCAGGTGCTTGACGAAGTTGAAGCGGATGGCGCGGATGCCGCCGGCGTGCAGCGCGGCCAGCTCGGCGTCACCGATATCGGGATCGACGTTGGCCACGCCGCGGTAGGCGCCGTCGCTGGACGCGATCGCATCCAGCGTGACGCGGTTATCGGTGCCGTGGCAGCTGGCGTGCACGATCACGGCGCGCGATACGCCCAGGCGACGGTGCAATGCGCGCAGGGCTTCCTTGGGCGCGTCCGGCGGGGTGTAGCTGCGGTCGGCGGCGTACGGGAACACGGCGGCCGGGCCGAACACGTGGCAGTGGGCGTCGCAGGCGCCGGGCGGCAGCTGGTGGATGGGCTTGACCGGATGCGGGTCGGGAGGCAGGCAAGATTTCATGGCGGTTCCTGTGGAGATGGCGCTGTTGCTGGCGATCGCTTGGGCGGGCAGTCTGGATGTGCTGCACCGGTCAGCGGATTGTGCCGATGGCGCCAGGCCGATACAATGCCGATACCTCACTAGCTCCTATGCGTTTTCCGCATAACCGGAATCGACCACCGCCATGAACCTCGACCAGCTCGAAGCCTTCGTCCACGTCGCCGAACTCAGCAGTTTTACGCGGGCGTCGGCCATCCTCGGCCGCACCCAGCCGGCCCTGAGCCGCCTGGTGCGCCAGCTGGAAGTGGATTTGCGCCAGAACCTGTTGCGCCGCAACGGCCGCGGCGTGGTGCTGACCGAGGCCGGCAAGGTGCTGCTGGAGCACAGCAAGGGCATCCTGCACCAGGTCGAGGCGGCGCAGAACGCGCTGAAGAATTTGCAGGGCACGCTCGACGGCCACGTGCGCATCGGCCTGGCGCCGAGCGTGGCCCGGTTCGCGACGATGGCGCTGGTGCGCGGCTTCCAGACCCAGTTCCCGCAGGCGAACATCACGGTGTCGGAAGGCTTGTCGAGCTACCTGGCCGAGTGGCTGGCGATGGGGCGCATCGACGCCGCGGTGCTGTACGACACCGGCGAGACGCCGCTGGTCGACAAGCGCCTGCTGTTCAGCGAAGAGATGTTCTTGATCAGCAAACCGGATGCGCCGGCCCCGGCCACCATCACGCTGGCCGAGCTGGCGCGCTATCCCCTGATCATTCCGGGGCGCCTGCACGCGATCCGCACGCTGGTCGAGATGCACGCGGCCGAGCGTGGCGTGCAGCTGAACATCGCGCTCGAGATCGACGCCGTGCCGCCGCTGCTCGACCTGGTCGACGAGGGCTACGGCCACGCGGTGCTGCCGCTGAACGCGATCCTGGCCGACCCGCGCCAGCGGCGCTTCCGCTGCACGCGCATCGCCGATCCGGCCATCCGCAGCCGCGTGGCGATCGCCACCAGCAACCAGCATCCGCTGTCGCGCCTGGCCAACCGCGCGGTGGCCATGCTGGAAAGCGAGATCATGCCGCTGTACGCCGCGCGCCAGCAGAACATCGACGCCTACCTGGCGTGAGCAGCGGCGGCCACCGGTCAGAAGGTGTGGCGGATGCCGAGCGCGTAGCTGTTGCCGCTGGCGCGCCCCTGCACGCGGTCGTACAGATACGTGACATAGACGTCGGTGCGGCGCGACAGGAACAGGTCGTAGCCGAGGGCGCCGGTATTGCGCGCGGTCTGCGCCAGCGCCGGCCGCTCGACGGTCGTGCGCGCCACCGATGCCAGGACCGATCCGCCCTGGGTCACCGGCACCGACGTGCCGAGCTGCCAGGTGCGCGAGGCGATGTCGGTGACGGCATTCTCGGTGCGCTGCGCCGAGGCGTACAGCTTGGCCCAGCCGGCGTCGTAGGCGGCGCCGGCCAGCCAGGCTTGCTGGCCGGTCGACGGCGCCACCGCCGCGGTGCGCACGCGCTGCGCCGACAGCACCGCGCTCCAGTGGCCTTGCACGTAGCGCAGGTGCACGCCGGCGTTGTTGACGCCGGCGTTGCCGGCCACTTCGCCGGGCGCGTACAGGACCGTGGCGTTCAGGCCGGCCACGGTCGGCGACACGTACTGGACCACGTTGTTCCATACCGTGTCGCCGATCACCACCCCGCCGAAGGTCGACACGTAGCTCTGCAGCACCAGCGGCGAGAACACCACCGAGGCGCCGAACGGGTTCACCATCTGCATCGACACGTAGTAGGGCGAGGTGTGGCGGCCGACGGTCAGCTGGCCGAAGCCGCCGGAAAAGCCGACCCAGGCGCTGCGCGAAAAGCCGCCCGGATCGCTGGGGCTGCGGCCGGCGCCGCCGGTGTCGGGCTGGAAGAACTGTTCGAGCTGGAAGATGGCGCGGGTGCCGCCGCCCAGGTCTTCGCCGCCGCGGATGCCCCACCACGAGGTGGTCAGGCCGCCCGAGCCGACCACGGTCGCGCGCTCGACGTTGTCGCTGCGCTTGATGCTGCCGGCGTAGCTGCCGACCAGGCCGTAGATCTGGAGATTGTCGGCGGCGGCCGCCTCGACGGCGCACAGGCCGAGGCATGCGCCGGCAAGGGCGCGCCACAGGGCGGGGCGGACGAAACGGCGGGCAAGGGAAGGGCCTGCGGCCCGGTGCGGGAGGCTGCTCATGGTGTCTCCAGGAGGTGGATATGGCGGACTCTGCGGCCCGCGCGGAAAGGGATGCGGCGGTGGCGGCCCGGCAGCATGTACCGGGCGCCGGGCGCCGGGGGTGGCGGCTCAGGCCTGTTTCTTGTCCAGCACGCGCTGCAGCTGTTCCATGTCGAGCGCCTTTTCCCATTTCGAGATGACGATCGTGGCCACCGCGTTGCCGATCAGGTTGGTCGGGGTCAGGCCTTCGGACAGCAGGCGGTGCACGCCCAGGATCAGCGCCACGCTCGCCACCGGAATCGTGCCGACCGTCGACAGCGTGGCCGCCAGCACCACGAAGGCGGCGCCGGCCACGCCGGCTGCGCCCTTGGAGGTCAGCAGCAGCACGCTCAGCAGCACGATCTGCTGGGTCAGGTCGAGCGGCGTGTTGGTGGCCTGGGCCAGGAACACGGTCACGCTGGCCAGGTACAGGCAGGTGCCGTCCAGGTTGAACGAGTAGCCGGTCGGGATGATCAGGCCGACCACGCTCGGCTTGCAGCCGAGCTGCTCCATCTTGGTCAGCATGCGCGGCAGCACGCTTTCCGAGGACGTCGTGGCCAGGCACACCAGGATTTCCTCGCGCAGGTAGCGCATCAGCTTGAACAGGCTGAAGCCGCTCAGGCGCGCGATCGGGCCGAGGATGCCGAAGATGAAGATCAGGCAGGTCACGTAGAAGCACACCAGCAGGTTGCCCAGCGAGAGCAGGGCGCCGGCGCCGTACTTGCCGACCGTGAAGGCGATGGCGCCGAACGCGCCGATCGGCGCCGCCCACATGACGATGGCGACCATGCCGAAGAAGACCTTGGCGAAGCCGTCCATCACCTCGATGATCGGCTTGCCGACGCTGCCCAGGCGCGCCAGCACGCAGCCGAACAGCACCGAGATCAGGAGCACCTGCAGGATGTTGCCCTCGGCCAGCGAGCCGACCATGGTGTTCGGGATGATGTTCATCAGGAACGGGATGATGCCGCTCTCGTGGCCTTGCGCCACGTAGCGGCTGACCGAGGCGGCGTCCAGGTTGGAGGCGTCGACGTTCATGCCGGCGCCCGGCTGCCACAGGTTGACCACGACCAGGCCGACCACCAGCGCGATGGTGGTCATCACCTCGAAATAGATGAGGCCCTTGACGGCGACGCGGCCGACGCGCGACATGTCGTCCATCTTGGCGATGCCCAGCACCACGGTGCAGAAGATGATCGGCGCGATCAGCATGCGGATCAGCTTGATGAAGCCGTCGCCCAGCGGCTGCAGTTTGGTGCCGAGGTCGGGGAAATAATGGCCGATCAGGATGCCCAGCGCCATCGCGATCAAGACCTGGATCCATAACTGCTTGTACCAGCGGCGTGCCGCCGGCGGTGCGGACGCGGCGGCGCCAGTCGTGCTGCTCAACATGCTTGTCTCCTGTGGTTGTCGTGGCCCGGGCGCATCGTGTAGAGCTTCGCGCCGGGCAATTGGTTGACGCATTCTGTCACAGCATCGAAAACATACAATGCCAATACCGGACTAGCTGATATGCGTGTTCCGTATAGCGGACCACCGGAAAAGCATCGAGTCCATTCTTTTGGAATGATCTCGCCGGCCTGTATCGCATGCCGATCTGGCTGAAACTTTCTCAGGCTGGCCAGCGCAACGGCGGTCGTTTGACCCAGGACAGGGCGGATTGCGGACATCCTGGCATATGCAATCGGCATACATTAGTGTGCATGCTGGCGCCGGCAATCCATTCCACCTGCATGTCGCAAGCCGGGCCCACCACAGGGAGCATTGTCATGAGCATCAGCATGGGCACCAGGGAAATCCAGGAAGCGCTGGCCCGCGTCGGGCTCGATCCGGGTCCGATCGACGGTATCTGGGGCCGCAGGACGGTGGCGGCGGTCAAGCTGTTCCAGGGCCGCGAAGGGCTGGTGGTGGATGGCATCGTCGGGCCGGAAACGGCGGCGCACCTGCAGGGCGCGGGCATCCCGGCGCCGGCGGCGCGGCCGGGCGCCCCGGCACTGTCCTTACCGCTGCCATGGATGGAAGAAGCGGTGCGTCTCGTGCGGACCCGCGAATTCCTGGGCGCGGCCAGTAATCCGGTCATCCTCGACTGGGCCAGCCTGCTTGACCTGCCCTACAACGGCGACGACATTCCCTGGTGCGGCTTGTTCGTCGGGCACTGCGTCTCCAGCACCTTGCCCGAGCAGGTTCTGCCGAACGGGCTGTTGCGTGCGCGCTCCTGGGGCCGCTTCGGTAGCCGGGTCACGCCGCGCGAAGGTGCGGTGATGGTCTTCACGCACGGCGGCGAGCAGTCGGGCAACGGGCACGTCGGGTTCCACGCCGGCGAGCAGGGCAACGCCTACCGTATCCTCGGCGGCAACCAGGACAACAAGGTGTGCTACATCCTGATCCACAAGGACCGGCTGCTGGAGGCGCGCTGGCCGGACACGGCGATGTCGCTCTATGCCCAGGCGCCGGCGGCTGGCGCGCCCGGCGCGCCTACATCTGCCGGAACAGGTGCGCGAACAGCGGGCTGACGCGCAGCCGTTCCGGCCGCCCGCGCAGCGCCAGCGTCAGCTTGCCCATGTCGTCGCGGCTGGCACTGGCCACGTGGCGCAGGTTGACGATGCTGCCGCGGCTGACCTGGCAGAAGCGGTTGCCGTCCAGTTGCGGCAGCAGTTCCTTCAGCGGCAGGCGGATCAGGGCGTCGCCCTCGGCGGTGGCGACGTTGACGTACTTGTCGAGCGCCTGGAAGAACAGCACGTCCTCGACCCGGATCATGCGTACCACGTTGCCGACGGCGGCGCGGATGATATCCAGGCCTGCGCCGGCGCGTGCATCCGGATCGCCGGGCGGCGCGGCGGGCGGCAGGGCGGGCGGCAGCAGCGCGCGCATCTGCTCGACCAGGCGCGCCAGGCCGCGGTCCGGCGCGGCGGCCGCCGTCCCGTCGTGCGCCGCGGCGGCGTCGGCGTCCGCAGCGGCGTACGCAGCAGTGGAAACATCGGCGGCCAGGCGCCGCTGCACCCGCTCGACCGTGCGCGCCAGGCGCGCCGCGCTCACGGGCTTGAGGACGTAATCCAGCGCCGCGCTGTCGAAGGCCTGCACCGCGTAGTCGTCGTAGGCGGTGACGAACACCACCTGCGGGAACGGCGCCGGCCCGTCCCAGCGTTCCAGCAAGTCCTCGACCGCCTCGATGCCGCTGCGGCCGGGCATCTTGATGTCCAGGAACAGCGCATCCGGACGCAGCGCCAGCGCCTGCTCGACCGCGGCGATGCCGTTCGGCGCCTGCGCCACGACCTGCACGCCGGGCCACAGGCCGCGCAGCGTCGCCGCCAGCACCTCCGCCAGCACCGGCTCGTCCTCGGCGATCAGGATGCGCGCGCTCATGCGTCCTCCAGCGGCAGGGTCAGGCGCGCCACGGCGCCGCACGGCAGCCCGTCGCGCACGCCGGGTTCGAGCACCAGGGCGGCGCGCCCGCCGTACAGCGCGCGCAGGCGCTCGCGCGTGGTCGCCAGGCCGATGCCGCCGTTGCCGACTGCGCTGCCGTTATCGCCGGCGCTGCCGGCGTCACTGTCGGCCGGCGTGCGACCGGCATCGAGGCCGAGGCCGTCGTCGCGCACCACGATCTCCAGCATGCCGCCGTGCGCTGCGGCCTCGACGCTCACCGTGCCGCCGTCCACGTGCGGCTCCAGGCCGTGCAGGATGGCGTTTTCCACCAGCGGCTGCAGCAGCATGGCCGGCAGGCGCGCCGTGCGCAGCGCCTGCGGCAGGCGGCAGCGGCAGGCCAGGCGCGGCCCCATGCGCACCGCCATCAGGCCCAGGTAGGCTTCGATGGCGCCGAATTCCTCGGCCAGGGTGGTGTTCTCGGCGCGGGTGGCGCCGAGGGTGGCGCGCAGGTACTGGATCAGCTGGTCGAGCATGCGGCCGGCGCGCGCCGGGTCGAGCGCGATCAGTCCCTGCAGGTTGGCCAGGGTGTTGAACAGCATGTGCGGCTCGATCTGCGCCTGCAGCAGGCGCAGCTGGGCCTGGGCCGCCTGGCGTTCGACGGCCTCGGCGCGCGCCCGCGCCTCGGCGCGCTCGGCCTGGATGCGCTGCATGCGTTCGCGGTTCAGGATGATCAGGAAAGTGGCGCTGATGCCGAGCAGGGTGAACACGATCATGCGCAGCTGCGGCGCGTTCGGGTACGCCGCCAGGCTGACCGGGCCGTTGCCCAGGATCGCGCTGCCGAGCACGATGCCGGTGTAGTGGGACAGCGGCGCGCTCAGCACCACCAGCGCCACCAGCGGCAGCGCGCGCGGGGCGCGCCGCGCCGGGTCGCCCAGCAGGCGCAGGCGCGCGCCGTCGATGACGGTCACCGCCACCAGGCCGATGCAGATCGAGTACACCAGTTGCGGATACAGCTCCGCCGGCCGCCCGTCCACCAGCGTGATCAGCACCGCGGCCCAGGCGCTGAGCACCACGCTCATGCCGAGGTCGTCGAGGAAGCGCTTCAGGCGCGGCGTCCCGGCGGCGCACGCGGCAGACTCGGAAGCGGGCGGCGATGCAAGTGGCGATGCGGGGGTGGAAGCGAGGGTGCTCATGGCGGACTCCGCTGGGGATGGAATACGCCACATTCTGCCCAGCGCGGCGCGGCGCGGCAAGGCGCCGGCGACGAAAGCGGGCAGGGACGGCGCCAAACCGCGCCGCGGGGGTATGGAACGCGGCGGCGCGCCTTGCCTGGCCGCTCATCCGGGCGCTCATCCCGGCCATCATCCGGGCGATAATCGCCCATCGCTACCGCACAGGACCGCATCATGGAATTCCAGTTTCTCGGCACCTCCGCCGGCACCCCTACCCGACGCCGCAACGTCAGCGCGCTGGCGCTGCGCAGCGAGGGCGCGCGCCACTGGGCGCTGGTCGATTGCGGCGAGGGCACCCAGCACCGCATCCTGCGCACGCCGTGGTCGCTCAACGACTTGCGCGCGGTCTTCGTCACGCACCTGCACGGCGACCATTGCTATGGCCTGCCGGGGCTGCTGGCCAGCGCCGCCATGATGAACCGCACTGCGCCGCTGGTGCTGGCCGGGCCGGCGCCGCTGCGCGCTTTCCTGGAGGGCGTGATGGCGACCACCGGGCTGGGCTTGCCGTATGCGCTCGACTTCGTCGAGGTGGGCGGGACGGCCGCCTCGGCCTTGCCCGACCACGTGATGCCGGATCTCGCCGTCGCCGCCACCGCCCTGTCGCACCGGGTGCCCTCGTTCGGCTACACGTTTACCGAGCGCCGGCTCGAGCGCAAGCTGGACCCGGCCCGGCTGCAGGCCGCCGGCGTGGCGCGCGGCGCGGCGTGGGGGCGGCTGCAGCGCGGCGAGGACGTGGTCTTGCCGGACGGACGGCCGGTGCGCGCCGACGATGTGCTGGCGCCGCCGCGCAAGGCCAGGCGCGTGATCGTCGCCGGCGACAACGACCGCCCCGAACTGTTGCTGGAGGAGGCGCGCAGCGCCGAGGTGCTGGTGCACGAAGCCACCTACACCGACGAGGTGCTGTGCAGGATCGGCCCGGGACCGCAGCACAGCTCGGCCAGGATGACGGCCGCCGCCGCCGCGGCGGCCGGGGTGCCGAACCTGGTGCTGACCCATTTCAGTCCGCGCTACCAGCAGCACGGCGCGCTCGCCATGGCCGATCTCGAGGAGGAGGCGCGCGCGGCCTACGGCGGGCGGCTGTTCCTGGCCAACGATTTCGACCGCTTCCAGCTGGACCGCGACGGCGTCCTGCATCGGCTGGAGGACGATGCCGGCAAGGCCGGCCCCGCGCCGGCCGGGGCGCAGGCGCAGCGCTAGCGCCGGTATCCCTACGCCGGACCCGGCGCCGCTGTTGCCGCTGTTGCCGCCGCAATGGCGGCATGGCGCGCCGCCAGCTGCTTTTCCAGCGCCGCGTCGCGGCCGTAGATGTCGGCGGCGAAGCGCGGCTTGCCGTCGGCGCCGACGCCGGCGGTGGCATAGAAGATCACCACCGGCACCGGCGCGGCCAGGTCGACGTGGCGGGTCGGCCCCGGCTGCAGCGCGCGCCCGACGGCGGCGGCGTCCCACTGGCCCTGGCGGGCCAGCACGTACTGCGCCAGCGCGGCCGGATCCTCGACCCGGATGCAGCCGTGCGACAGGTCGCGCCGGCTGCGCCGGAACAGTTCGGGCGCCGGAGTCGAGTGCAGGTAGATGTCCATTGGATTCGGCATCGCGAACTTGACCGCGCCCAGCGCGTTCTTCGGCCCCGGGCGCTGGCGCACGCGCGCGCGGCCCGCCTTCAGGTCGGCCATGCCGGCGCCCGCCGGCACCGTCTCCATGCCGTTCTGCGCCAGGTAGTCCGGATTGCGCGCGAGCCTGGGCAGGATGTCCTTTTCCAGGATGCTGCGCGGGACGTTCCAGTAGGGGTTGAACTCGAGGTAGCGCATCTGGCCGACGAACAATGGGGTTTCCGTCTTGAGCGCGCTGCCGATCACCACGCGCATGTCCAGCGCCGCCGGCATGTTCCCCGCCGCGCCGCCCTGCGGCTGCGCCCACAGGCGGTAGGCCGGCAGGTCGACCATGACCAGCGGACCGGCGCCGAAGTCCGGCAGCCAGCGCAGGCGCTCCAGCGTCAGCGCCAGCTGGCGCGCGCGCCGCGCCGGCGGCACGTTCAGCGCATCGACGGTGGCGCGGCCCAGCATGCCGTCCGGTTCCAGTCCGTGACGGGCCTGGAAACGGCGCACGCCCTGCGCCAGTCGGGCGCCGTAGGTGCCCTCGGGTGCGGACGGCGCGGCGGCCGGCAGGTCGCCCAGCGCGGCCAGGCGCTGCGCCAGCGCCGCCGCGCCGGCATAGGCGGCGCCGGGCGCCAGCCTGGCGGACGGTTTCGGCAGCGCGGCCCAGGGCTGCCCGGCCAGCGCGCGGTAGCCCGCCAGCGCCGCCTTGACCTGGCCGTACTGCGGCAGCCGCGGTTCGGCCGCCTGCACCGCGGCCTGCAGCCGGCCGGCGGCGAGTCCGGCGCGCAGCCGTTCGACCGGGTCGTAGCCCTTCAGGCGTGCATCCTGCGGGCGCGCATGGTATTCGGAGCGCACGCGGCCGACGCGCAGGTCGGCCAGGTAGCGCAGCATCGATAGGGTAAGGGCGGCGTCGAAGCCGGCGCCGCCGGCCGCGCCCGCGCGCAGCTGGCGTTCCAGCGCGGCGGCGCCGTAGTCGAGCGGGTCCAGGCCCTGCAGCGCGGCGCGCCGCAGCACCCACAGGGCGGCTTCGGCGCTCGCGCCGTTCCAGGCGGGCGCGTACTTGCGCGGAGCGTAAAAACGTTCCAGCCAGCCGTGTTCGTCGTAGGGGCCGGCCGGCGCCGCGGGCGCGCCGGACGCTTGCGCGGCCAGCGTGCGGATGGCGGCGGGAACCGCTTGCGCGCGGGAGGAAACCGGGGCGAATGCGGCGGCGGCGCAGAACGCCAGCGCGGCGCCGATGTGGTGGCTGAGCTTCATCGGTGATTCCGGAGCGGGCTTCGTCAATCCTTGCCGGCCGCGGCGCGCACGCGCATGGGACTGTCCAGCAGGGCCGCGGTTTCCGCATCGGGTTCGCCGTCGATCCTGGCGGGGCGGTAGTGGGTCTGGAAGGCGGCCAGCACGTTGCGCGTTTCCTGGCTGGCCTGGCCGTCCTGCGGCACCACGTAGCCGAGCGCGGCCAGCCTGCGCTGGAACCAGAGCAGGTCGGGCAGGTCGGCGGCATATTCGATGCGCTTGCGCGCGGCGATGTCCGGGTCGGGCCAGGGCACGATGCCTTCCGCGGCCAGGCGCTGCCATGGAAACAGCGCGCCGGGATCCTGCTTGCGCTGCGGCGCGATGTCGGCGTGGCCCAGCACGTGTTCGGGCGCGATGTGGTGGCGCGCCATGATGTCCTTGACCAGCGGGATCAGGGTATCGATCTGCTTGTCCCGATACGGCGCCCAGCTGCGTCCCTTGGGTCCGTCGTTCCAGCCGGCATTCACGATCTCGATGCCGATCGACATGTTGTTCAGGTTGCGGTCGCCCTTCCAGCCCGAATCGCCGCCGGCCTGGTAGGCGGCCCGGCTTTCGTCGACGATGCCGTAGATGACCGGCCTGGGATCGTCGCTGAGCAGGTAATGGATGCTGGCCTCGACCCCGGCCTTGTGCGTGAAGATGCGGATCGATTGCGGCGTATCGGTGACGGTGTAGTGCAGGATCAGGTACTTGACGCGGCTGCGCTGGTCGGGCGTCGACAGCGAGCGGTCGATGCGCGGGCCGCTGCAGGCGGCCAGCACGGCCAGGACGAGTGCGCCCGCCGCCACGAGCCAGGCCAGCGCCTTGATCCAGGGCGCCCTCGTGGTCGGTGTGTTCAACGCGCGCCACCCTGGCGGCGGCCGCATTCGTGCATGGTAAAAAGCATGTTCCCGCAAGCGCTGCAAAGCCGCTAGTTTACCCGCTATCGGGAAAACCGGCAGCGCGCCACGCGCGCCGGTGCAACCTCTGCCTGCGGATCAATCGATGTACTTCAGCCCCGCCGCCTGCAGCGCGCCGCGCATGTCGTACATGTCCAGCCCCAGCACGCCGGAGGCCAGCCTGGCGCGCTTTTCGCCTTCCAGGTCTTCGCGCTTCCTGGCGGCGGCGGCCACGCGCGCGGCGTCCGCCGCCGGCACCACCACCACGCCGTCGTCATCGGCCACGACCGCGTCGCCCGGGTTGACCAGCGCGCCGGCGCAGACCACCGGAACGTTCACCGACCCCAGCGTCGCCTTGATCGTGCCCTTGGCGCTGACCGCGCGGCTCCACACCGGAAAGCCCATTTCCGTCAGCACGCGCACGTCGCGCACGCCGGCGTCGATCACCAGCGCGCGTGCGCCGCGCGCCATGAAGCTGGTGGCCAGCAAGTCGCCGAAGAAGCCGTCGGTGCATTCGGCGGTGAGCGCGGCCACGACGATGTCGCCGGGCTGGATCTGTTCGGCCGCCACGTGCAGCATCCAGTTGTCGCCCGGGTGCAGCAGCACCGTCACCGCCGTGCCGGCCACCTGGGCGCCGGCGTAGATCGGGCGCATGATGGGTTTCAGCAGGCCGACCCGGCCCATCGCCTCGTGCACGGTGGCGCTGCCGAACGTGGCCAACTGGTCGACCACGGCGGCGTCGGCGCGCGCGATGTTGCGCTTGACGACGCCGAGCTGGTTCATCGGGGGAGTGGTCATGGTCATTGTCCTTTTTGCGTGAGAACGGCATCCAGGCGCGCGAACACGCGCCGCGCATTGCCTTCGAAGATCTGGAAGCGCTCGGCATCGCTGATCGCGGCCGCCTCGATGTAGCGCCGGGTATCGTCGTAGTAGTGGCCGGTCTCCGGGTCGATGCCGCGCACCGCGCCGATCATCTCGGAGGCGAACAGCACGTTCTTCACCGGGATCACGTGGGTCAGCAAATCGATGCCGGGCTGGTGGTACACGCAGGTGTCGAAGAAGATGTTGTTCAGCAGGTGTTCCTGCAAGGGCGGCTTCTTCATTTCCTGGGCCAGGCCGCGGAAGCGTCCCCAGTGGTAGGGCACGGCGCCGCCGCCGTGGGGGATCAGGAACTTCAGCGTCGGGAAATCGGAGAACAGGTCGCTGGTCAGGCACTGCATGAAGGCGGTGGTGTCGGCGTTCAGGTAGTGCGCGCCGGTGGTGTGGAAGCACGGGTTGCAACTGGTCGAGACGTGGATCATCGCCGGGATGTCGTACTCCACCATTTTTTCGTAGATCGGGTACCAGTAGCGATCGGACAGCGGCGGCGCGGTCCAGTGCCCGCCCGACGGGTCCGGGTTGAGGTTGATGCCGACCATGCCGTATTCCTTGATGCAGCGTTCCAGCTCGGGGATGCAGGTGCGCGGGTCGACGCCGGGCGACTGCGGCAGCATGGCGGCGCCGATGAAGTTGTCCGGGAACAGCCGGGACACGCGGTAGCACAGCTCGTTGCAGATCGCCGCCCAGGTGGCGCTGGTCTGGAAGTTGCCGATGTGGTGTGCCATGAAGCTGGCGCGCGGCGAAAAGATCGTCAGGTCCGAGCCGCGCTCCTTCATCAGGCGCAGCTGGTTGCCTTCGATCGATTCGCGCAGTTCGTCGTCGCCGATGCGCAGGTCGGACGGCTTCGGGCCGCGCTCCGGCGTGGCCAGGTTGGCGACCTGCGCGTTGCGCCAGTCTTCCAGCGCCCTGGGGGCGGTGGTGTAGTGGCCGTGGCAATCGATGACCAGCGGCTTGCGCGCCGGGGCTGTCTGCTTATTGTCCATGCTGTTCTCCTGTCCGGATTTGTTCGGGTAGATAGACCTCGCCGCGCATGATCGGGCGCGCGGTGCGCAGCAGGGCGGCGCGGGTCACGCGTTGCGGGTCGGCGGCGTCGAGGCCGAGCGCCACGCTGAATTCGCCGGTCGGGTGCTCGACCGAGACGGTCTTGTCCAGGCCGGGCGCCACCCGGGCGAGGCCGGCGGTCACGGAACCTTCCAGCACGCAGGCGGTGGCCACCGTCACCGCCGCCAGCACGCCGATCGCCTCGTGGCACACGTGCGGGATGAAGCAGCGGGTGGCGACGGCGCCGCCTGCGCGCGGCGCCGCCACCAGGCACATCTTCGGGTAGCTCTTGGAGGCCACGTCGCCCAGGCCCATCAGCGGGCCGCAGGCCAGGCGCAGCGCTTCCAGGCGCGCGCGCAGCGCTTCGTTCGCGTTCAGTTCGGCCACCGTCTCGTCGCCGCCGGCGCCCAGGTCGGCGGCGCGCACCAGCACCATCGGCATGCCGTTGTCGATCAGGGTGGCGTCGATGGCGAAGGGCTCGATGCCGGGGGCGTCCACGGCCACGCGGTCGAGCACGCGGCCGCTGGGCAGCAGCCCGGGGCAGACCGAGCCGGCCGTGTCCAGGAAGGCGATGCCGATCGGCGCCGCCGTGCCGGGCACGCCGTCGATGCGCGCATCGCCCGTATAGGCCAGGCGCCCGCCGGGCGTCTGTACCGTCACGTCGCACTGCATGCCGGTGTTCAGGGTCAGCACGCGCGCGCAGGTGGTGCCGTCCTGGATCGGCAGCAGGCCGCGCTCCAGCGCGAACGGCAGCACCGCGGCCAGCATGTTGCCGCAGTTCGGCGTGACGTCCACCGTGTCGCGGTCGGGCTGCAGCTGGGCGAACAGGAAGTCGAGGTCGACGCCGGGCGTGCCGCTCCTGCGCACGATGCCGGCCTTGCTGGTCAAGGGATGGGCGCCGCCCAGGCCGTCGATCTGGCGCGGGTCGGGCGAGCCCATGGCGGCCAGCAGCACGCGGTCGCGCAGCGCCGGGTCGGCGGGCAGGTCGGATTCGAGGAAGAACGGGCCGCGCGAAGTGCCGCCGCGCATCAGGATGCAGGGGATGGCGGCCAGGTCGCGCTGCGGCGCCGGGCCGGGCGCGGCTGCCTGCTGGTGTTCGATATTCATGGGGAAGCCTCGTGCTCGGAAGGCCCCAGTATCGGCCGCGCGCGACGCGCAGTGGTTGCTTTGTGGGCCGTGCTTTGTTCTAATCTGCTTATCGACCGACCATTTCGAGATGCCCATGCCGCTCCTCAGCCTGCGCCACCTGCACGCCTTTTGCGCCGTCGCCGCGGCCGGCGGCATCCGCCGCTCGGCCGACAGCCTGTACCGCGCCTCGTCGGCGGTGGCGCGCTCGGTGGCGGCGCTGGAAGAGGGCCTGGACGTGCCGCTGTTCGAGCGCAAGGGGCGCGGCATGCTGCTCACCGCGGCCGGCGAACTGGTGCGCCTGCGCGCCGACCGCATCGAGGCCGAGCTGCGCGGCGTGCGCGACGACGCCGTGCGCCTGCGCGAGCGCGCGCTGGACAAGGCGGGCAACGCCGCGGGCGCCAAGGTGGCCGGCAAGGTCGGCGGCATCGAGGCGCTGCTCAACGAGCGCCGCCTGCAGGCCGCGGCGCTGCTGGCCGAGATGCACTACATGCCGGGCGTGGCGCACGCGCTCGGCACCTCGCAGTCGGCGGTGAGCCAGGCGGTGGCGCGCCTGGAAGCCATGCTGGGCCAGCCGCTGTTCTTGCGCACCGCGCACGGCATGCTGCCGACCGACGCCGGGCGGCGCTGGATCGCCGCGTTCGAGCGCGCGCTGGCCGAGCTGCGCCACATCCCCGAGGACATCGCCGCGCTGGCCGGCGTGGTGCAGGGCGTGGTGACGATCGGCGCGCTGCCGCTGGCGCGCTCGCAACTGCTGCCGACGGCGATCGCGGCGGCGCTGCGCAGGCATCCGCGCCTGCGCGTGCGTTCGCTGGAAAGCCCGTACGACGAACTCGGCGCCGGCCTGCTGAGCGGGCGCATCGACTTCATCGTCGGCGCGCTGCGCAGCCCGGCCGGCGACGCCTTCGAATCGCGCGCGCTGCTGCGCGACGACGCAGCGCTGGTGGCGCGCGCCGGCCACCCGCTGGCCGGCAAGGCGCGCTTGAGGATGGCGCAGCTGGCCGGCTACCCGTGGGTGCTGGGCCGCGCCGGCACCCCGCTGCGCGAATCGATCGAGCAGTTCTACCGCGGGCGCGGGGCCGAGCCGCCGCTGCCGGCGGTGGAGACCGGCGACCTGGCGCTGCTGCGCGGCTTGCTGCTGGAAAGCGACATGCTGACCGTGCTGTCGGCGCACCAGCTGCACCACGAGGTGCGCACCGGCCAGCTGATCGTGCTGCCGTTCGCCATGCCCGGCCTGGCGCGCGCGATCGGCGTCACCACGCGCCGCGGCGCCCACCTGTCGCCCGGCGCGCGCGCGCTGCTGGCCGAGATCGAGCACGCCGCCGCCGCCTTCGTCTGAAGCGCGCCGCAGCCGCCGCGCCGGCCGCGGCGCAGAATCGCCGATAAGCAGAATGCAACGCTGGCGCAGCCGAAAGCAATACAGGCCGCCGAGCCGAAACGTACACTGGGACTCCAGTGGCCCCCCTTCCCATTCCAAATATAAGCACGGGGGCAGCCGCGACGCGACGGCAACGTCGACCACACGATTCGTATTCGAACTGGAGACATAATGAATACAGCACACACGCTGGATGTGCGCCAGCACATCAACGGCCGCCGCATGTCCGCTTACCAGTGGCTGCTTCTGTTCCTCTGCTTCCTGATCGTCACCACCGACGGCATGGACGTGGCCATCATGGGCTTCCTGGCGCCGAACATCACCAAGGAATGGGGCATCTCCAAGGCGGCCTTCGGCCTGGTGATGAGCGCCGCGCCGCTCGGCCTGGCCATCGGCGCGCTGCTGATCGGGCCGCTGTCCGACCGCTACGGCCGCAAGCGCCTGCTGATGGTGGCGGTGGCCTGGTTCGGCGCCTGCAGCATCCTGTGCGCGCTGGCGCAGGACGTGATGCAGCTGTCGCTGCTGCGCTTCCTGACCGGCCTCGGGCTGGGCGCGGCGATGCCCAACACCACGACGCTGCTGTCCGAATACGTGCCGGAAAAGTCGCGCGGCACGCTGCTGGCGATCATGTTCACCGGTTTCAACCTGGGCTCGGCGCTGGTCGGCTTCGGCGCCGCGGCGCTGCTGCCGCATTACGGCTGGCGCACGGTGCTGGTGGCCGGCGGCGCCATTCCGCTGGCCTGCCTGCCGTTCTACCTGTGGCTGGTGCCGGAATCGGTGCGCTTCATGGTGGTCAACGGGTATCCGGCCGAGCGCATCGCGCGCACGCTGCGCCGCGTGGTCGGCGCCGATGCCGCCGCCGGCATCGATGGAAACACGCGCTTCACCGTCAGCGAGCAGAAGGTGGCCAGCAAGGCCAAGGCCGCCACGCTGCTGACCCTGGCCTTCCGCGGCGTCACGCTGTCGCTGTGGGCCACCTATTTCATGGGCCTGCTGGTGATCTACCTGCTGTCCGGCTGGCTGCCCACGCTGATCAAGGATGCCGGCCTGCCGATCGAGCGCGCCGCCACCATCACGGCGATGTTCCAGCTGGGCGGCACGGTCGGCGCGCTGTTCGTCGGCTGGCTGATGGACCGCTCCACCCCGAACCGCGTGATCGCCTCGACCTACGTCGCCGGCGCCGCCTTCATCCTGCTGCTGGCGTCCAGCAGCGTGGAAGCGGCCCTGTTTCCGGTGTTCGTGCTGCTGGCGGGCTTCTGCATGAGCGGCGCCCAGACCGGCCTGAACGCCTTCGCGCCGTCGTGCTATCCGACCGCGGTGCGCGCCACCGGCGTCAGCTGGATGCAGGGCATCGGCCGCTTCGGCAGCATCTTCGGTTCCTTCGCCGGCGGTGTGTTGCTCAGCATGGGCTGGGGCTTCAGCGCGATCCTGGCGATCCTGGCGATTCCCGCCACCATCGCCGCGCTGTCGATCGTGTTCACCCGCTTCGCGCCGCGCACCGCCGCCGCCTGAAGCACGGCATAACTTTTCAGGAAAACCATCATGGCCAACATCATCGGCGCCATCGCCTCATCGCATACCCCGACCATCGGCTTCGCCCTGGACGCCAACAAGCAGCACGACGCCGTGTGGGCGCCGATCTTCGCCGCCTACGAACCGGTGCGCCGCTGGCTGGCCGAGAAAAAGCCGGACGTGCTGCTGGTGGTCTACAACGACCACGTCACCTCGTTCTTCTTCGACCATTACTCGGCCTTCGCGCTCGGCATCGGCGCGCAGTGGCGCGTGGCCGACGAGGGCGGCGGCGCGCGCGACCTGCCGCCGGTGGACGGGCACGCCGCGCTGGCGCGCCACATCGGCGAATCGCTGATGGCCGACGAATTCGACATGGCCTTTTTCCAGGATAAAGGGCTCGACCACGGCTGCTTCTCGCCCTTGTCGATCATGTGGCCGCAGGCCGAGGGCACGTGGCCGGGTGCGATCGTGCCGCTGCAATGCGGGGTGCTGCAATTCCCGGTGCCCTCGGCGCGCCGCTGCTTCAAGCTGGGGCAGGCGCTGCGGCGCGCCATCGACAGCTATCCGGACGACCTGGACGTCGCCATCGTCGCCACCGGCGGCCTGTCGCACCAGGTGCACGGCGAACGCTGCGGCTTCAACAACACCGCCTGGGACCGGCAATTCCTCGACCTGTTCGAGAACGACCCCGAGGTGCTGCTGAACATGACGCAGGCCGATTTCGCGCGCCTGGGCGGCTGGGAAAGCGCGGAAATCGTCATGTGGCTGGTGATGCGCGGCGCCATGCCGGCCAAGGTGGACTGCGTGCACCGCGAATACTACCTGCCGTCGATGACCGGCATCGCGGTGGCGCTGTACGAACCGGCGGCGGCGCCCGATCCGGCGCTGGCCACGCGCGCCAACGCGGCGCAGCGCGCCCACATCGCGCACCAGACCGCGGGCGCCGAGGACCTGCCCGGCACCTACCCGTTCACCCTGCAGCGCAGCGTGGAAGGCTACCGCATCAACCGCTACCTGCACCAGCTGGTCCGCCCGGACTTCCGCGCGCGCTTCCTGGCCGATCCGGAAGCCACGTACGACGAAGCCGCATTGACGCCGGCCGAGCGCGACATGGTCACGCGGCGCGACTGGCAGGCGCTGATCCGCTACGGCGTGATCTTCTTCCTGCTGGAGAAGCTGGGCGCGGTGGTCGGCGTCTCCAACCTGCACATCTACGCGGCCATGCGCGGCGAGTCTCTCGAGGACTTCCAGAAGACGCGCAACACGCGCGCCATGTACTCGGTGGCCGGCAAGGATGCGGCCGGCGCGGCCGGCTGGAACCGCGCCGACGCCGGCCCGCAGTCCTGACCGCGGGCGGCGCTTGGCGCCGCCGCGCACGCACCCATGCAGGCGCACCGTCCCGGCCGGGGCGGCGCCTGCGCACGACCAAAAAAGATAAACGGTTTCCAAAAACACCGGAGGAGCACATGAAGAAGATCGCCATCGCCGCCGCCATCGCGGCCTGCACCGTCCCAGGGATGCAGGCCCGGGCCCAGACCGCGGTACAAATCTACGGCATCGTCGATGCCGCCGTCGAGCACTACACCAACGCCGACGCGGCCGGCCACAGCCGCACCTGGATGCCCAGCCTGGGCGGCGGCATGTTCCCGTCGCGCCTCGGCTTCAAGGGCAGCGAATACCTGGGCGGTGGCCTGAAGGCGATCTTCACGCTGGAAAACGGCATCCAGCTCGATACCGGCGCCAACGGCCAGAACCGCCTGTTCGGACGCCAGGCCTGGGTCGGCCTGGCCGGCGACTGGGGCCAGGTCACGCTGGGCCGCAACTACAACATGATCTACAACTCGATGCCCGAGTTCGACCTGTCCGGGCCATCCCAATACGGCCTCGGCTCGCTGGACCCGGCGATCCCGAACGGGCGCACCGACAATTCGATCGCCTACAAGGGCAGCTTCAAGGGCGTGACCGTGGGCGCCACCTACAGCCTGGGACGCGACGTGTCGAACGCCGGCGGCCCGGCCGGCACCAACTGCGCCGGCGAGAACGCCGCCGATGCCCAGGCTTGCCGCGAATGGTCGGCCATGCTGCGCTACGACGGCGCCGCCTGGGGCGCGGTCGGCGCCTACGACCGCAAGCGCGGCGGCGCCGGCGCCGCGGCCGGACTCACGGCCAGCACCCTGAGCGACAGCCGCGCGCATGGCGGCGTATATGCCCGGTTCGGCGCCTGGAAGGTGTCCGGCGGCGCCGTGGTGCGCGACAACGAAGGCGCGCCGGCCGCGCCGCGCAGCAATCTGTACTACCTGAGCGCCGCATACAAGCTGACGCCGGCACTGACCGTCGACGGCCAGCTGGCGCGCCTGGATTACCGCAACAGCGGCAACGACAGCAAACAGGCGCTGCTGCGCGCGATGTTCGACTTCTCGAAACGCACCACGGTGTACGTGGCCGGCGGGCGCATCGACAACGGCGGCAGCGCCGCCGTCACCATCACCGCCGGCGGCTCGGTCGGTGCGGGCCTGGCGCAGAACGCGCTGCTGGCAGGGATCAAGCACGGTTTCTGAGTTCTCGTGGTCGCCGGCGCTGCCGGCACCGGCTTCGATACCGTTTCAGCCAGCCTCACTCCAGCCGCTCGTGATGGTCGGCCACGCCGCGCTTCCAGTAGGCCGACACCCGGGTCAGCTCGCGCGGCACGCCTTTTTCGTCCAGCACCCGGCGCACGCGCGCCATCGCCTGCGCCTCGCCGCCGCCCCAGGCGAAGCCGTGGCCCGGCGGCAGGTCCAGCGCGCGCAGCGCGGCTTCGAGCGCATCGGCGCTGTCCACCCAGGTCAACTCCACCGCGGCGGCGCCGGGCAGCGCGCGCCGGTCGGCCGCGTCCACCAGCGCGATCACGAAGGCGCGCTGCCCGGCCGGCAGTTCTTCCAGGCGGCGCGCGATGGCGGGCAGGGCGGTGCTGTCGCCCACCAGCAGGTGCCAGTCGAGTTCGGGCGGCACGATCATCGAGCCGCGCGGCCCGCCGACCAGGGCGTGCTGGCCCACTACCGCGCTGCGCGCCCAGTCGGATGCCGCGCCGTCGCCGTGCAGCGCGAATTCCAGCGTCAGCGTGCGCGCCGCGCGGTCGAAGCGGCGCGGCGTGTAGTCGCGCCGCACAGTTTCGCTGCCATCCACGCCGTCCAGCATCAGCTTGACGTGGTCGTCGAAGGAAAGCGAGGTGAAGTCCGCCAGCGCCTCGCCTTGGAAGGTGAGGGCGACGAACCCCGGCCCCAGCGGCGCGACCTCGACGATTTCCAGTTCGCGCAGCTTGAGTTCGTGGCGCACGCGCCGGACGGCAGGTGCGGGAGCGGCTTGGTTCTGGCTTGCATCGTTCATAATGGTGTCCTCGTTTGTATCGCGCTTTAGTTGACAATGTCACCCATTATCCAAAAACAAGTTGATCAAGTCAACGAAAATTCCGGTCGCCGGGTGTCGGGGGCGCAGGAGGTGCTGGAAACCATCCACGCCATCATGCACCTGGTCCGTTCCCGGCAGCACCGCAGCCTGCGCGCGGCCCAGCACGACCTGGCCCACATGGACGTCAAGGTGCTCGGTTATTTCGCGCGCCATCCCGGCGCCACCCAGAGCGACCTGGCCGCGCATTCCGGGCGTGACAAGGCCCAGCTGACGCGCCTGGTACGTGGCCTGCGCGAACGCGGCCTGCTGGACGCCGAGGCCGACGCCAGCGATCGCCGCAGCACGCGCCTGCGCCTGAGCGAGGCCGGCCGCGCTTTGCACGCGGCATTGCACGTCGACGACGGCCGCCTGGCCGAGGCGGCAATGGAAGGCATGGGGGACAGCGAACGCGCCGCGCTGCAGGCGCTGCTGGACCGGGTGCGCGCCAACCTGGAAGCCGGTCAGGACTGAGCGGCGGCGATGCGCCTCTTCGTCCGCAGCCTGTTGATCGCGCTGGCGCTGATCGGCGCCGAAGCCGTGCTGCGTCCCTGGCTCGAGAACGCGCTGTACCTGGTGCGCTTGCAAGGCTTGCCGGCGCCTTCGGTGCTGCCGGTGCCCGTGGCCGGGGTCGAGCCGGCCGGCCTGCGCGACACCTGGGGCGGCGCGCGCAGCGAGGGCCGGCGCCACGAAGGCATCGACATCTTCGCCGCGCGCGGCACGCCGGTGCTGTCCAGCACCGAAGGCGTGGTGCTGCGGGTGGGCGGCAACCGCCTGGGCGGGCAAGCGGTGTGGGTGCTGGGGCCGGGCGGGCAGCGCCATTACTACGCGCACCTGGACCGCTACGGCGACGTCCATGCCGGCATGCGCGTGGCGCCGGGGCGGGTGCTGGGCTACGTCGGCAACACCGGCAATGCCGCCGCCACGCCGCCGCACCTGCACTACGGGATCTATACGGCGGACGGAGCGGTCAATCCGTATCCGTTCCTGCGTGCGCCGGCGCGGGCGGCTGCGCCGCCGAAGAGAGGGACGCGGCGCGCTACTGCTTCACGTTGATGAAGGGGACCGCCCCGCCGGATACGTTGGGCAGCTTGCCGTCCCACTTCTCGATCGCCAGGCGCTGGTTTTCCATCTCGCGCAGGCGGATCAGCTCGGGCGTCACCTGCTGGCGCTGGATCGCCAGCGACTCGGCCTCGGCGCGCGCCTGCGCCACGCGCTGCTTGGCCTCGACCTCGATGCGCTGCAGGTCGCGCTCGGCCTTCAGCTTGAGCTGCTCGGCGGTGGTCTTGGCTTCGATCGCATCGTTGAACGACTTGGAAAAGTTGAAGTTCACGATCGAGAACTCGTCCACCGCCACGCCGTGGCGCGCCAGCCGCTCGCGCAGCTGGGCCACGATCTGGTCGCGCACGTCGGTGCGCTTGGCCACCAGCTCCTCGGCGGTGAAGCGCGCGGTGACCGCCTTCACCGCTTCCTGCACGGCCGGCAGGATGATGCGCTGGCCCGGCTCGTTGCCCAGGTCGCGGTACACCGACACCGCGCCTTCCGGCAGCACGTGGTAGTTCAGCGCCACGCGCGTGTGCACGGTCTGCAGGTCGCGCGAGGCGGCGTCGCCTTCGCCTTCGCCCTTCTGGATCGAGACGTTGACCAGGTTGAGCCGTTGCGCCAGCGGCACGCGGAAGTGGATGCCTTCGCTGAGCACCTGCGCGCCGGGACTGCCGAAGGTCGTCATCACGCCGCGGTAGCCGGCCGGCACGGTGCCGAACGGCGCCAGCGCCCACAGCAGGATCAACGCCGCGACGACGGCGAGCGGCTTCAACGAAATCCGATTCATGTCGATGTCCTTTCCGGTTGGCCGCGCCCGGGATGGCAAACGGTTGCATTGCAAGATAGCATTTTTTGGGTGGTCGAAACCTCTCCGATTCTTGCATCCGGTCACACCCTATACAACCTGCGACATCTGTCGCATAAACGACTTGCAACGCCTGCGACACCTGTCGCATAATGGTGTCGTCCATACGGAGGCCACCATGGTGTTACCGGCAACGATTCCTTCCCCCACCGAACTGAGCCTGCTGAAAGCGCTCTGGCGCGACGCGCCGCTGAGCGCGCGCGCCCTGCACGAGCGCGTCGAGCAGGAACTCGGCTGGTCGTATTCTTCCACCCGCAAGACGCTGGAGCGCATGCTCGACAAGGGCATGGTGGCGCAGGAGAGCGCCGCCGGCATCCAGGTGTACCGCCCGCTGCTGGAAAAGGTCGGCACGCTGGCCGCGTTCGCACGCGACTTCGGCCAGCGCGTGATGGAGATGGAGGCGCCGCTGGCGGCCGCCATGTTCACCGGCAGCAAGCTGGTCGACGCCGACGAGCTGGCGCACCTGGACCGCCTGCTGCACGACTGGCCGGAAGACACGCCATGAGAGCGCCTCGCAAAAACCCTCGCAAGACGACCCGGCAACGTGCAGCAGCTTCCTGGAGGCGCCCATGAACGACGCGCTGCAACTGGTCCTGCTGCGCTTCGGCGCCGCCTGCGCCGCCAGCGTGCCGTTCGCGCTGCTGCTGGCGCTGCTGCTGCGGCGCGCCGCCGCGCGCTGGCCGGCCCTCGAGGCGCACCGCAGCGTGTGGCTGTCGGCGCAGGCGGCCGTGGTGCTGGCGTTCGCGCTGGGCTGCGCGCCGCTGCCGCGCGGCGCCGTCGTTCCGGCCCTGGCGCTGCCGCCGTCGATCCTCGATGCGGCGCCCGGCGCGGCCGCCCTGGACGCCGCCGCTACCGCCGCCGCCGGTGCACCGGACGGCGCTGCCGTGGCGCTGCCGCCCGCGCCCCGGGCCCAGCTCGCGTTGCGTGTGCACCCGCTCGACATCGTGCGGCTGGCGATGCCCTGGCTGCCGGCCGCCTGGTGCAGCGCCTGGCTCGCCGGCCTGGCCTGGCATGCGCTGGCGCGCCTGCGCGCGCGCCGCCACTGGCGCCATCTGCTGCGCCATGCGCGCATCCTCAGCGGCGCCGAACTGCGCGCCCTGCCGGCGCTGACGCCGGCCCAGTGCGCGCACATCGCCCGCCTGCGCTTGACCGTGCTGGCCACCGACTTGCCGCTGTCGCCGATGCTGCTCGGCGTGCTGCGTCCGCGCCTGCTGCTGCCGGCGCACCTGGCCACGCTCGACCCGGCCCAGCAGCGCCTGATCGTCGAGCACGAGCTGACCCACTGCCGCCGCGCCGATCCGCTGTGGCTGGCGCTGTCCGGCGCGCTCGGCCTGCTGTTCTGGTTCAACCGTCCGCTGCGGCGCCTGGACGCCGGCCTGCGCGAGGCGGTGGAATGCGGCTGCGACGACGCCGTGCTGGCCGGGCGCGACGCCGGCGAGCGGCGCGGCTATGCCGCCGCCCTGGTGGCGCAGCTGCGCCTGCAGCTGGCAGTGCAGGCCCCCGGCCATGCCGGTACCACCGCCTTCGGCAATCTCGGCGTGGCCGGACGGGTGCAGCGCATGCGGGCGGCGCGGCCGCCGCGCCTGTCGCCCCGCGGCCGCATGCTGGCCGGCCTGGGGGCGCTCGGCTGCGCGCTGGCCGGCG
Source organism: Massilia forsythiae (assembly GCF_012849555.1). Lineage (NCBI taxonomy): Bacteria > Pseudomonadati > Pseudomonadota > Betaproteobacteria > Burkholderiales > Oxalobacteraceae > Massilia > Massilia forsythiae. The sequence continues at coordinate 5,863,329 of NZ_CP051685.1, read as the reverse complement.
CGGCGCTGCAGCCGGCGTTCTCGTCGAACCCGGACAGCGGCTATCCGGCGCCGGCGGCGCCGCCGGCCGCCGCGGCGGCGGCGCCCGAACCCTGGCGCTACCCTTTGGACCAGGTGCGCGTGACCGCCCTGTACGGCGTGCGCAGCCCGAGCGTGCCGAACGGCCAACACGGCGTCGACTTCGCGGCGCGGCGCGGCACGCCGGTGCATGCGGTCTCCGCCGGCCGCGTGGTGGAGGCGGCCTTCAACCCGACCTGGGGCCATTACGTGCGCGTCGAGCACGGCGCCGGCGTCAGCTCGCTGCTGATCCACCTGGACCGGGTCGACGTCGCCTACGGCCGCAATGTCGCCGCCGGCGAACTGCTCGGCGCCTCCGGCGCCAGCGGCAGGGCCAGCGGCCCGCACCTGCACCTCGAATACTGGAAGGACGGGCGCCGCCTCGATCCCCAGGCCATGCTGCCCGACCTGTCCGGCCGCGCCACGCCGCGCGCGCTGGCGCGCCGCCGCCAGCAGGGCAATCCGGTTCCCGACACCTTCGTCACCATCAGCGAGTAATGCCATGCAGACCATCCGAAACGGCAGCGCCGGCGCGCTGCTGCTGGCGGCGCACGCCTGTGCGCTGGGCCAGTCCGCGCCCGATCCCGCATCCCAGGCCGGCGCGCAGCCGGTCCAGCAGGTCGTGGTCAGCGCCGGCGCCGACGCCCAGCGCCTGCAATCGACCACCACCGCCATCGTGGTGCGGCGCGACGAACTCCTGCGCCACGGCGACGCCACGCTGGCCGACGTGCTCAAGCGCCAGCCCGGCATCACCCTGGACGCCAGTCCCGGCAAGGCGCCGGCGATCCGCATGCGCGGCATGGGCAGCGGCTACGTGGCGATCCTGCTGAACGGCGTGCCGGCCCCGAGCGGCTTCGCGCTGGAATCGCTGACGCCGGACATGGTCGAGAGAATCGAGATCGGGCGCGTGGCCACCGCCGAGACCAGCGGCCAGGCGGTGGCCGGCACCATCAACGTGATCCTGCGCCGCGCCGGCCCGGCCGGGGGCGCCGCCGCCGATGAAGTCAAGGCGGGCAGCGCCTTCGTGGATGGTAGCGCGGCGCCGCAATTGACAGTGCAGCACGACGGCCGCCGCGGCGCGCTGGCGTACACGCTGGCGGCCACGCTCAGGCGCACCCAGAACCCGGTCACGGCGCTCGTCACCGAGGAGGGCGCGATGCCGGCGCTGCTGCGCCGCACCGCGTGGTTCGACCACCAGGTCGACGACCTGCTGGAACTGGCGCCGCGCCTGTCCTGGCAGGCGGACGCGCGCGACACGCTGGCCGCGCAAGCCTATGTACGCTGGCGCCACATCCACAACGCCATGCGCCAGAGCGAAACCACCGAGATCGGCAGCCCGACCGCCTTTCCCCGCGCCGCGCAACGCTACGAGACGCGCCCGCTGCACGCGTATGCCGACCTGGCCTGGACCCGCAAGCTGGACGGCGGCGCGCGCCTGGCCGCCAAGCTGTCCGGCTTTCATACTGCGCGCGACGCCGACTTCCTGTACCGCGGCATGGATGCCAGCGATGCGTTGCTGGCGACCCACCGCGTCGCCTCCGGGCCGGTCGAGCGCGAGTGGACCTTCAGCGGCAGCTGGCGCCGCCCCTTGTGGCGCAGCCACATGCTGGCGGCCGGCTGGGAAGCCGGGCGCAAGGCGCGCAGCGAATACCGGCGCGAGCGCCAGACCGACGCCGGCGGCGCGCTGCTGCTGGCCAGCGACGAGGATTACCGCGCCAGGGTGGTGCGCGCCGCCCTGTTCGTCCAGGACGAATGGGACATCGACGACGCCTGGTCGGCCTACGCCGGCCTGCGCCGCGAAGACCTGCGCACCAGCGGCGCGGGCAATGCGCATGCCGCGGTCGACGTGCATGCCGGCGCCTGGAGCCCGATCCTGCAGGTGCTGTTCAAGCCGCGGCGCCCGGATGGCGCCCGGGGCGATGACGGCGACGATGGCGGCGGCAGTGGCGACGAACCGCGCGACGGTTTTCGCTTCGCCGTGAGCCGCACCTACAAGGCGCCCGAGATCAGCCGGCTGATGCCGCGCCGCTATACGGTCGACAACAACAACAGCGCCACCAACCCGGACCAGCAGGGCAATCCCAACCTGCGCCCGGAACTGGCGCTCGGCATCGACCTGGCCTGGGAACGCAGCGTCGGCAAGGACGGCATGCTGAGCGTCAGCGCCTTCCACAAGCGCATCCGCGACATCACCCTGGTGCGCATCTACCGCAGCAACGGCGTGTGGATCGCCACGCCGGACAACCAGGGCGGCGCCACCGTGCGCGGCATCGAGTTCGAGGGCAAGGCCACGCGCGGCGCGCTGTCGGGGCGCGTCAACCTGGCGCGCAACTGGTCGCACGTCGACAGCCTGCCGCAACCCGGCAACCGCATCGAGGGCCAGCCGGCCTGGAGCGGCAACCTGGGCCTGGATTACGCGTCGGCGCGGCGCCTCGACCTGGGCGCCACCTATACCTATCGCGGCCGCGTGGCCAGCCGCTCGGGGGCGCTGTTCTTCAGCGACGACGCCGCCACGCGCCGGCTCGACCTGGTCGCGCTGTGGAAGCGCGACGCCAGGTCGCGGCTGCGGCTGTCGGTAGCCGACCTGCTGCACCGGGACGTGCGCGAGCGGCTGGCCTACCAGGGAGACAGTGCGCTCGTGAGCACGACGGTGTTTCGCACGCATACGACCTGGCGGCTGGTATGGGAGCAATCCTTGTAGATACCGGTCCGTATCCGATCGGGAAATGGAATGTCCCGGCATCGCTTTATCAGGTAATTCAATTGGGCAATATATGTGATGGCTTGAATAAAAGCGCGGCGTGATTCCCATGAAGGAAAAAGATAATCCGGATTAACGCTTTCCATGCATGGATAACGGTAATCCATTTGCATCCGGTCCATGCGTCAAGGGTAAATCCGAGGATATCGATTCGCCATCATTTCATGAAATGCCATTCCCGTTGTTTTTGGTAACTACTTGTTTATAAGCGGCTTTCTGACGTTCGGTCGGTCGCGGACAGATCGATCGATCCGCACCATTACCTCAGAATATGAAGAATGCATAATAGGCCGATAAATAAAATTTCCATATGGAATTATAAATGGATTGGGTTAAATGAGGCTTGCCTCGATCGTGTCGGATTATTTATACACACGATTTCAAATACGCTGCGATAAATACAATAAGTAAAAATTTTTGAAATATTCTCTGGCATAATGATTTTCGATTAGTCGCCCCCCTACACCATGATTCACCCTTGGAGAGAATGATGAAAGTCGTGTCGAAAACCATTCTGGCATGCTCGCTGGCAGCCCTGTTCGCTGCCAATGCCAGTGCCGATACCTTCAATCCGTTTGCCGATGCAGCGGCCAGCCCGGCCCCGTTCAACCAGTTCACGGTGACCCCGTACGGCCCGACCGTCACGCGGTCGTTCAACGCCGACAAGATCACCGGCAACTACACCGAGATCGCCACCTTCAATACCAACGGTACCTTCAACGTGTCGTTGTACTGGAACGCCGGCCAGTTTGTGGGCAACAATGGCAACACGGCGCTGAACGCGCGTACAACCGGCCTCGGCACCGACTACGGCCTGTACGCGCTGTACAGCGCGTCCGGCACCTATTCCACCAACAACGGCGCCACCACCTTCAATTTCCTGCCGGGCACCGGCACGCTGGGCCTGTACCTGGACCGCGGCGTCGACACCGAGGTGAGCGCCAACCCGACCAGCGGTAGCGGCCAGTTCGGCCTGGCCGGCACCGGCAACGACATCCTGCTGGCCACCGGCAGCCCGCTGTCGGGCGAAGGCAACCTGAACCCGAACCTGAGCACCTGCGGCCCCAACGGCATCAACTGCGGCAGCTTCGGTTCGCAGACCTCGCTGACCCTGACCGCCGCCGGTAAGGATTTCTTCATCGCGCCGAATCCGTTCTACAGCCTGTCGTTCCAGTCCGGTCACCTGAACAACTTCACCCCGAGCGGCACCCAGCTCATCAACGGCTCGCTCGACGTGGCCTTCGACGCCGTGCCGAACCCGGTGCCGGAACCGGCCTCGCTGGCCCTGGTCGGCCTGGGCCTGCTGGGCGTGGGCGCCGCGCGCCGCCGCCGCAAGCAGGCCTGATGGATAGAACAGCGGCCGCGCCGGCATGCCGGCGCGGACTGGCGAAAAAAAACCACTGCGTCCGCAGTGGTTTTTTTACGTTCGTGCCGCGTGCTCAAGCCGGCTTGTGCACCGCGGTCTCGTGGGTCGGGTCTTCCAGGATGCGGTCCGGCGGGCCGGATGCCGGGCCGGCGCCGTCGTCGTGGTGGAAGGGCGCGAACCAGGTCGCCAGGAACGACGGCACGGTGGCCGCCATGACGAAGGCGAAGTAGCCGACGTAGCCCATCATTTCCTGCAGGTGGCCGCTGACCACGCCGGTCACCATGTTGCACAGTCCCATCAGGCCGGTGCCGAAGGCATAGTGGGTGGTGGCGTACTTGCCCGGCGCCAGCTGCTGCATCAGGTAGATCATGAAGCCGACCGCGCCGAAGCCGTAGAAGAACTTTTCGATCACCACGCCGGCGCTGATCGCCAGCACGCTCGACGGCAGCGTCAGCGCCAGCGCCAGGAAGGTCAGGTTCGGGATATTCACCGCGCAGCACAGCACGAACAGCACGCGCTTGAGGCCGCGCCGCGCCACGAACCAGCCGCCCAGCAGCGAGCCGAGCAGCACCGCCGCCAGGCCGTAGGTGCCGTACACGATGCCCAGCTGTTCGTTGGACATGCCGAGGCCGCCCTTGGCGGCGCCGTCGACCATGAAGAACGGCCCGATCTTTTCCAGCAGGCCGATACTGGTGCGGAACAAGAAGGCGAAGGCGATCATCTTCCACACGTCGCGCTTCTGGAAGAAGGTGACGAAGGAATCCCACAGGATGTCCCAGGCGCCGCGCAGGTTGGTCGGGGTGTTCTCGGCGCGCGCGCCTTCCGGCATCACGCGCGCGTGCCACAGCGCCATCAGCACGATGACGGCGGCGACGATGAAGAACACCACGCGCCAGGCGTCCATCCATTCCGGGCCGAAGGCTTTCGGATCGTGGTGGAACACCTCGGTGTGCAGCTTGCCGCTCACGTAGACCAGCAGGCCGGAGGCCACGATCGGGCCGACGTTCCACGACAGGCTCTGCACGCCGCAATACAGCGACTGGGTGCGGATATCGAGCGAGGTCACGTACACGCCGTCGCTGGCGATGTCCTGGGTGGCGCCGAGGAAGGACATGGCCCAGAACAGCGGCAGCAGCACCGTCATGTAGTTCGGCATGTTCATCGCCAGCGCGGCGCCGGCGAAGCCCAGGCCGACCAGCACCTGGGTGCACAGCACGAAGAACTTCTTGGTGCGGTACATCTCGACGATCGGCGCGAACACCGGCTTGATGGTGTACGCCAGGATCAGCATGCTGGAATAGGCGGCGGCATCGCCGTTGTTCATGCCCAGGTTCTTGAACATGATGGCGGTAACGCTGGTCAGCATCATGTAGCCCAGCGCCATCGTGAAGTAGCCGGTCGGCACCCACAGCAGCGGGTGGCGCAGCGGCGCCTGCGCGCGCCTGGCCGGCACGGCCGCCTCAGGCGTGCGCATGGCGTGCCTCCGTGCCGGCCAGGACGGCGTGGCCGTTGGCGTGCTGCGGCGCCGTGCCGTCACGGGCTCCGGCGCCGGCAGCGGCGCCGGCGTCGGCCAGGTGCTGCTCCAGCATGGCGGCGGCGCCGGCCAGGGCCGGGTAGGGTGCGCGGATCACGAAGCACGGGATGCGCGCGGCAAAGGCGCTGAAGCGGCCCTTGTTCTCGAAGTGGGCGCGGAACGGCGAGCGCGCGAACCAGTCGCCCAGGCGCGGCACCACGCCGCCGCCGATGTAGATGCCGCCGCGCGCGCACAACGTGACGGCGACGTTGGCGGCCACCGTGCCCAGCATGCCGCAAAAGATTTCCAGCACTTGCGTGCAGAGCGGATCGTTGTCTTCCAGCGCGCGCTCGACCACCACGGCCGGGTCCAGCGGCGCCGCCGGCGCGCCGGCCAGCGCCGACAATGCCTCGTGGATCAGCGACAGGCCGGGGCCGGACACCAGGCGCTCGGCCGACACGTGCGGGTAGCGCTGCCAGCACCACGCCAGGATGTCCTGCTCGCGCGCGTTGGACGGCGAGAACGCCACGTGCCCGCCTTCGCTCTGCAGCACGGTCCAGCGGCCGTGCGCCGGGATCAGGCCGGCCACGCCCAGGCCGGTGCCGGCGCCGACCAGGCCGATCACGCCATCGGCCTTGCCCGCTTCGTCCGCGGGGACGAGCGTGCCGCCCACCTGCATCAGGTCCGAGGCCGGCAGTTCCGGCACCGACATCGCCAGCGCCGCGAAGTCGTTCACCACCAGCAGCGTGTCCAGGCCGAGTTCCTCGCGCGCCTGGCGGATCGAGAATTCCCAATGGTGGTTGGTCATCTTGACGAAGTCGCCCTCGACCGGATTGGCGATGGCGATCACCGCGTGGCGCACCCGGTCCGCCCCCGCGCGCGCGCCGAGATAGGCGCGCACCGCGTCCACCAGGCGCGGATGGTTGGCGCAGGGCAGGGTGGCGATGTCCTCGATGCGGCCGGGACCGCGCTCCAGGGCGAAGCGCGCATTGGTGCCGCCGATGTCGGCCAGCAGGCGCGCGCCGCCGTGCTGATGGGATGTTGCGATCATGCTGTGTCTCCTGTTGCTTCCTGGTGTTGCTTATTATGCGGCCTTGCGCTGGCGCTGGCCGGCGATGAAGTCGCGGTACCACAGCGCGCTGTCCTTGGGCGTGCGCTCCAGGGTCGCGTAGTCTACGTGGACGATGCCGAAACGCTTGGCGTAGCCCGAGTTCCACTCGAAATTATCCATCAGGCTCCACAGGAAGTAGCCGCGCACGTCGATGCCCTGGTCCATCGCCGCCTTCAGCGCTTCCAGGTGGGTGCGCACGTACTCGATGCGCACGGCGTCGGCCACCTTGCCGTCTTCCAGCACGTCGACCGCGGCCATGCCGTTCTCGGTGATGTACACCGGCGGCAGCGAAGGATATTCCTCCTTCAGCTTGAGCAGCAGCTCGGTCAGGCCTTGCGGGTAGATTTCCCAGCCCATGTCGGTGAAGCCCATGCCGCCTTCCGGCTTGCGCGGCGGGACTTCCGCGCTCATGACTTCGCGGCGGTAGTAATTCACGCCGAGGAAGTCGAGCGGCTGGCCGATGATCGCGAAGTCGCCCTCGTGCACCACCGGCGCGTCGGCGCCGTGCGCCTGCAGCGACAGTTCCGGGTAGCGGCCCTTGAAGATCGGGTCCATGAACCATTCGATCGAATTGGCCCACTCCAGGTCGGCCAGGCGGCGGTCGGCGGCGCTGCTGGTCGCCGGGTCGGCGGTCCACTGGTTCAGCACGATGCCCAGTTCGGCCGTCGGCGCGGCGGCGCGCATCGACTGCATCGCCAGGCCGTGCGACAGCAGCAGGTGGTGCGACACCTGGATCGCCTGCTTCTTGTCGGCCACGCCCGGCGCGAACTGGGCATTGCCGTAGCCGAGGTTGGCGGTGCACCACGGCTCGTTGTGGGTGGCGATGGCGTCCACGCGCTTGCCGAAGCGGCGCGCCACTTCGTGCGCATAGTCGGCGAAGCGGTGCGCGGTGTCGCGCGACAGCCAGCCGCCGCCGTCCTGCAGGCCTTGCGGCAAGTCCCAGTGGTACAGCGTCAGGTGCGCGCGGATGTTCTTTTCATCGAGCGCGTCCAGCAGGCGTTCGTAGAAATCGAAGCCGGCTTCGTTCCAGGCGCCCTTGCCGGTGGGTTGCACGCGCGCCCAGGCCAGCGAGAAGCGGTAGGCATCCACCCCCAGCGAAGCCATCAGCGCCACGTCGTCGCGGTAGCGGTGGTAGTGGTCGCAGGCGATGTCGCCGTTGCTGTGGTCGATGATGTTGGCGGAATTGCGCGAAAAGGTATCCCAGATCGAGGGACCCTTGCCGTCGGCATCGGCGCCGCCTTCGATCTGGAAGGCGCTGGTGGCCACGCCCCAGACGAAGTTGGAAGGGAAGCGGGTGGAATCGGTCATGTCGGTTCGTTCGTTGGAAGGGATGGACCCGGATGGGTGCGCAGGCATCGGCGCGCCGTAAGCCGGTGGCGCGCGCGCGGGCAGCCGCTGGGCGCGATGCCTGAAATCGATTTCATCGTACCGTCATGCTTCATTGCGTGTCAAACATATTTTTTGCACAAGGTCGGAAACGGCGGCGCGTTGTCGTGTTCATCATCTTTGCTCGCCATGAAATCGGTTTCCTGATGAAAGGCGCCGCTGTTATACTGGGAGCCTATACCAGTAGCCCGGAGTCGCTATTGCCGCGCCTGGCAAACGGGCGCTGCGTTGCTCGTCCTTGCATGGCTCGCCATGCGGCGTCCTCGCGCCTTACTCCCGTTTCCCATGCATCGGCACTAGCTTCCCCCTGTCTACTGGGATACGCTCCAACAACTCATATCAGGATCGCGGCCGCGCCGCCCACTACCGGCCTTCCAGCTCCGACCCGCATGACAAAAGATTCCAGTACGCCGATGGTCACCGTCCACGAGGTCGCTCGGGTGGCCGGCGTCTCGGCGGCTACCGTGTCGCGCTTCCTGAACGGCACCGCCCGCGTCTCGGAAGACAAGCGGCGCGCCATCGAAGGCGTGATCGAACGCCTCAACTACAAGCCCAACGTGTTGGCGCGCAATCTCAAGACCGGCAGCTCGCGCACCGTGGGCGTGCTGACCCAGTCGCTGGTGTCCGGCTACTTCGCCGACGCGCTGGCGGGCGTCGACGACGCCCTGCAGGGCACCGGCTACGCGCCGCTGATCGTCTCCGGCCACTGGCATGCCGACGAAGAGGCCGAGCGCATCGAACTCTTGATCGCGCGCCGCGTCGACGGCCTGGTGATCCTGAGCGGCAACCTGAAGGATGCACAGATCCTGAAACTGTCGCAGCGGGTGCCGATCGTCGCCTTCGGCCGCCGCCTGGAAGGCACGCGCGCCTACGGCTTCTGCTTGGATAATTATCGCGGCGCCTGCGACGCGGTCGAGCACCTGCTGGCGCACGGCCATCGCGACATCGCCTTCATCACCGGCCCGTCCGACCATGCCGACGCGCTGGCGCGCCTGGCCGGCTACCGCGACACGCTGGCGCGCCACGGCATCCTAGAACAGCCGCAACTGGTGCTGCCCGCCGACTTCGACGAATCGAGCGGCCTGGCGGCGGTGGAACGGCTGCTGGCGTCCGGGCAGCGCTTCTCGGCCATCTTCGCCGCCAACGACCTGAGCGCCTACGGCGCGCGCCTGGCGCTGTACCGGCGCGACATCCGCGTGCCGGACGACGTCTCGGTGGTCGGCTTCGACGACCTGCACAGTTCGATGTACACGACGCCGCCGCTGACCACGGTGCGCCAGCCGCTGTTCGACGTCGGCCGCTGCCTGGGACGGGCGATCCTGGCGATGATCGGCGGGGAAAAGATGGCGCGGGAGATGCCGGAACTCAGCCTGGTGGTACGCGAGTCGGTGCGGCGGGTGGCTTGAAGCGGCGGGTAGCTTGATGCGGCGGGCGGCGTGAAGCGCCGTTCGGCGCGAGGAAGGAGCGCGGCCGGCGGCCGCGCTCGATACTGCCGGGTCTAGTGCTGGATCAGCGTTGCAGCACGATCAGCTCGGTGCGGCGGTTTTCGGCCTGGCCGGCCGACGTGGCGTTGGTATCGACCGGGTTGTTCTCGCCGCCGGTCGCGGTTTCCAGGCGGTCGGCAGCGATGCCTTCGGCCACCAGCGCGGCCTTGACGCTCTCGGCGCGTTCCTTGCCGAGGGTGGCGTTGCTCGAGGCGGCGCCGCGCGCGTCGGCGTAGCCGACGATGCGGACGCGCGCGTTCGGGTGCTGCTTCATGGCGGCGGCCAGTTCGTCTACCTCGCTGCGGTCGGCGGTGCGGATGTCGCTCTTGGCGGTATCGAAATTCAGCTTCTCGAACACGAAGGTGCGCGGCAGCGCTTCGGTTCCGCCGAGGAAGCCGCCGAGTCGCGAGGTGCCGACCAGGACCGCCACGCCGCCGGTGGCAGGTACGGCGACAGGCGCCGTGTCGACGCGGGCAAGCCCGTTGTCGTGGCTGCAGCGCTTGAGGCCGAACAGCAGGGCAATCAGCCCCAGTGCCAGGAACAGCCAGGGCAGCCAGCCCTTTTTCCTGTTGTTGGCGCCAGTGTGGATGTTATTCGGCGGTACGCCATTGCCGCGGTCATTCGGGTTTGCCATTGCTTATTCTCCATTTCTCATGTTGATCGTTGCCATCAATGTTGTCTTTTGATTAGCGTTTCATCGATGGCGATCATATGGGGGATGGGTGGATCGCCTTGTAGGCCTACTGCGTAGGACGCTGTAGGAAATTGGATTGACTTTTATGCAATTGTTCCAACCGCAAGGGCGAGTTGAAGAATGCTGCCGCGACATGGGTTGTCGCGGCACGGCCATGGTCATTCGGCGGTGGCTGCCTGCAGCGCCTTGATGCGCGCGATCGCGTTGACCTGGTTCTTGTCCAGCGCGACCGCCTTCTGGTAGGCGGCGATCGCCAGCGCCGGTTCATGCAGCGCCTCGTAGGCTTCGCCCTCGCTGTCGAAGGCGTTGCCGTAACGCGGTTCGATGGCGGTGGCCAGCTTGAACAGTTGCACCGCGCCGCGCGCGTTATGCGCCCGCAGCAGCTGGTAGCCCAGGTTGTTCAGGTTGATAGGGCTGAGCTTGAAATCCGGCGACTGCGCGGCCATCCGCTCGTACAAAGCCTGGGCATCGGCATAGCCGCCCTTGGCGAAGGCGCGCAGGAAGTCGCCCTCGCCCAGCAGGGTCGCGCTGGCCGGGTGGAATTCCATCGACAGTAGCTGCGGGCCGATGCCGTGGCGCGCCGGCGACGCGCGCAAGAAGGCCAGCGCCGCGGCGTCGTGCTTCAGGTAGGCGTCCAGGAAGGTGCGCGCGTACAGCGCCACGCCGCGGTAGGCCCGCAGCACCTCGGCGCGCCCGTAGTCGCCGAAGTCGTCGTCGGCCGCGAAGCGCAGCCCCATCGAACTGAAGTCCTTGTGCAGCATCGGCGGCGCCGTGGTGACGTACACGTCCGAGTACACCATGGTGTTGAGGTAGCTTGCGCCCAGCTTGTCGCTCCGCGCCATCGCCTCCGCCGTCGGCGTGCGCGCACCCAGGAACAGCAGCGGCACGGCGGTGCGCGCCGGGCGCACGGTGGTGGCCGCGCCCCAGATCTTCGGGTGGAAGCGGATCGAACCGTCCAGGCTTACCAGCGCCTTGATGCGGCTGGAACGCGCCGCCGCGAACACGTTGGCCATGCCGCCCCAGCTGTAGCCGGCGGCCGCCATGTTGCCGGTGTCCGCCTGCGGCAGCGTCTGCGCGTAGTTGGCCAGGAAGGCGATGTCGGCCGCCTGCGCCTCCACGCCGTCGACGTCGTCGGTCATCATGGCCGAGCGCGCGCCCAGGCTGCGGCTGGCGATCACCACGTAGCCGTGGCTGGCCAGGTATTCGCACAGGTCGAGGTTCTCGTCCGCCGCGGCGGCGAAGCTGGGCGCATAGATCACCACCGGGAAGCGGCCATCGGCGGGCGCGGCGCCGCGTACCGCCAGCGTGGCCGCGCCGTACTGCGCCCTCACCGGTCCGGCCATCCAGCCGGCGCGCTGTTCGGCCGCCTCGGCGCCGGGCAGGGCGAAGTCGACGTCGGCCAGGCCGGCTTGCCGGTAGTCGGCCACCGTCATCGGGGCGGCGCCGCTGCGCCTGGCCGGGTACCAGACCAGGGTCTGGATGGGACGCGCCGGCCCCACGCGCCCGTCCTTGCCGAAGGCGTCGACCGGCGCTTCCAGCGCGCGGCTGTAGTCGTATTGCTGGACGATGCGCAGGCCGACGGCGTGCGGGCCGGCTGGGGGGAGGATATCGGCCGAGCCGAGTGCAGAGACGGCTGCCTGGGCGTTCACGGTAACGACGAGGAGGGCCAGCAGGGGGCGGAGGATCATGGGTGTGGTTTTGTCGTTTTAGATACTGAACAATAAGCGTTGAGCGATGTTATTGTTTGGATAATGCGACGGACGGTCGACATGGCGCGGTAAGGCGTATGCGCCTGCCTGTGGCGCGTCACGAATGCTGCTTGGCGCAAAGCGATTCGATCGATAACGTGGACTGCGCCGGGAGGCGGGATGCCGACATGAAGACGCAAATAGCCATTTGATCTTCTGAGAACCCGCTAATATGACATGTGAAGGTAACGGGTCAGGAATGCGCCGCGCATAATATAACGAATGCGCCTGGGGGTTTCGTCTTCAGCAAATGCTCAACGACTTCGCTACCTGCACCATCGAATGTGACCGCTGCAGAGCATCCACGAGGAATACAGTCTACCTGTCGCCGAAATACATTCGAGCTTGCAAGCACAAGTTGAAACGCTTGTGTATGGCTTTTGCCCGAACACCGAAATTCGTCACCGTCAGGCGAAAACGTTGCCCACCATACCGTTTGGAAAAGGGTGTGCAGCGGAATATCTACCGCACAATTGTTCGTGACAATGGCACGCTTATCTTCGAAAACATGTGACACCAAAATTTGGTAGGTCATCGTTACCAATCCATTACTTTGCAGTTATGTTGTCAGATGACACGCGCCACCGCCGCAATTAGCAGCGCAGCCGGCACTAGCAGCGCCTGTGCTACCACCGTCCCCGCCAGCCGGCTCCCCACCAGCCACACGACCGCCTTCCTGAACTGTCCCTCGCCGATCTTTCCTTCGATGACGTCGTCGGTCATGCCCGACATGTGCGGGTCGATGAACACCGCCATCATGATGGTGGCGCCGCCGTTGATGATCGACGACAGCGTACTCGACGTCACCCGTACCGACGGATCGAGCACGCCCGCATACAGCGAGGCGAACACGCCGACGGTCCACAGCGCCGTGGCGCTGATGTTGAGCGCGGTGATCCGGCGCGACACGCCATGGCCGTGGCGGATGGCGCCGACGTTGGCGGCCGCCGGGGCGCTGGCCACGTCGCGCACGTAGGACAGGCCGCCCTTGAAGAAGCCGTGCAGGATCAGCTTGGGAATCGAGCGGTGAACCTGGAAATGCAGGACCGCACGGCAGAACACGCGCTGGAAGGTCGGGATCAGCAAGGCGCCGGCGACCGTCGCCAGGCTGGCCGCGACCAGCAGCCAGCGGAAATCGGCCAGCAGCAGGGCGCCGGCCGGGCCGTCGAGATTGGTCTCCACGCGCTTGGCCAGGAACGGGCCGAGGAAGGAATTCGACGTGCGCGACACCAGCATCAAAATGCTGAACAGGGCCAGCGAGACGGCGATCCTTCTGGTGCGGATGCCGGCGATACGCACCGAATAGGCGAGCGTGCCGATCAGGTGGATCACGAAGGTGAGGAAGCAGAGCAGGAGAAGTTGGCTGTCCATGTTTTCAATAGCGGTACTTGTCCGGCGATGGCGGCCGCATCACCACTTGCAACCCTTGTCCCTGACCGTGTCGATCACGAGCGGGATCACCGCCAGCAGGCTCAGGCCGGCATACGCGGTGCGGCAATCGCCGCGGCGCGCCCGTTCCATCGCCTGCTGGGCCTTTTCTTCGCGCTCGCGCTGCAATACGACATTGGGCGTGTGCTCGGGCAAGGCGACCAGGTTCTTGTCCTGCCTGCCGCCCTGGCGCGCGGCGCGGCGTGCGGCCGCGATGTCGAAACGCGGTGCCGAGGACTCGTCCCTGGCGGCGGCGCCCGGCGCGTCCTCGGCCGCCGGCATGGGAGGAGCGGCGGCGGTCGGGGTGTCGGTGGAGGACGGCGTGTCGACGGCGATGGCGGCTATATCCGGCGCGCTCGCGGCCGGCGTTGACGGCTTCGGCGTGACGACTGGCGCTGCGCGGCGCGCCATCCTGGCCGGGCGTGGCGGCGTGGCCGGCGCGGCAGCGGCCGGCCGTTCGCGGACGGCGTCGGGGGCGCTGGCCAGCGGCGCACCGGTATCCGTCACTCGCGGCGGCACCAGCACGAATTCGATGCGCGTCTCCGTGACCGGTGGCGGCAGCGGCGGGCGCGCCTGCAGCAGCCAGCCGAGCAGGCCGGCGTGCACCAGCAGGCTGATGCCCCATCCCCAGCCCCAGCGCCGGCCGGACGCGGCGGCAGGCAGGGCGAACGTGAGTGTTGTCATGCGAATCATTCTAGCGAAGCTTGGCGCGTCAAAGTTCACCAACTCTCACGCCGCCGGCATAAGATGGACGGTACCGGCCGGTATTGACGCTGCCGGCGCCTTGGTGTTCACTGGGCGTCGCGTCGCCGTATCGCGTGCATGTCATCGAGCCGATGTCATCAAACTGAAACCTGCGTTTCCTAGAATGGCCGATCGCCATCGTCACCGTCCACCCACCATCATCCATCGATCCATGTCCCGACCCATCCAACCGTCCACAACGTCCCCGTCCCCGACGCGCTTGCCCGTCCTGCGCCTGCTGTCCGCCATGCTCGGCTGCGCCATCTTGCTGGCACCTGCCGCCGAAGCCGCCAGGCCCGTGCCCGCCGCCGCGCCGGCCCAGGCGCAAGGACAGATGCAGGCGCCCAGGCTGGTGGTGGTGATGGTCGTCGACGGTTTGCCGGCCGAGCAGCTGCAGCGCTACCGCGACCAGTTCGGCCCCGGCGGCCTGCGCCGCCTGCTGGAGCAGGGCGCCTCGTTCACCAATGCGCACCAGGCGCACGGCATCACGGTGACGGCGATCGGCCACTCGGCGGTGCTGAGCGGCGCCTATCCGTACCGCCACGGCATCATCGGCAACAACTGGCTCGACCACGACGGCAAGCAGGTTTACTGCACCGAGGACGCCCGCTACCACTACATCGGCGCCGAGACCGGCGCCCACGACGGCACCTCGCCGGCGCTGCTGCGCGTGGACACGCTGGGCGACCAGCTGCGCTACGCCAGCGGCAACCGCAGCAAGGTGGTCACCGTGTCCGGCAAGGACCGCGGCGCCATCCTGTTGGCCGGCAAGACCGGCACCGCCTACATGTTCATGGACGACAGCGGCGACTTCGCCAGCTCCACCTACTACATGCAGCAGCACCCGGCCTGGGTCGAGCGCTTCCATGCCGCCAAGCCGCAGGACCGCTACTACGCCAAGTCGTGGAAGCCGCTGCTGCCCGACAGCGCCTACGCCGACGATGCGCCCGACCCGGCACCGAGCCTGAAGAGCCCGAACCGCTTTCCGTTCACCTTCTACAGCGAGAGCGGCGCGCCCTCGGCCGACTACTACGCGCGCCTGAAGGCGAGTCCGGCGGTGGACGAATTGACGCTGGACTTCGCCGAGGCCGCGGTCGACGGCGAGCGCCTCGGGTCCAACCCGAGCGGCGCCACCGATTTGCTGGGCGTGAGCCTGTCCGGGCACGACTACGTGAACCATGCCTACGGGCCGGAAAGCCGCATGTCGCACGACCACCTGCAGCAGCTCGACCGCCGCATCGCGCGCTTCTTCGATTTCCTCGACCGCCGCGTCGGCATGGACAAGGTGCTGGTGGTACTGACCGCCGACCACGGCTTCGCCAACACCGCGGAATTCTCGCAGGCGCGCCACATCGACGCGCGCCGCATCGACGCCAAGGCGCTGGCCACGCGCCTGGACGACGCGCTGGGCCAGCGCTTCAAGGTCGGCAAGCTGGTCAAGAACGTGTACGCGCCCGAGGTGTATCTCGACTACGCCGCGATCGAGCGCAACCGCCTGGGCCGCGCCGAGGTCGAGGACGCCGCCGCGCGCATCCTGATGGCGCAGCCGGGCATCGCCGACGTGTTTACGCGCACGCAGCTGGAGCAGGGCCTGGGCGGCGCCACGCGCCTGCGTTTGCTGATGCAGCGCGCCTGGAACCGCGACCTGTCCGGCGACCTGCTGCTGGTGCCGGCCGCCTATTCCTCGTTCGGCGGCGGCGACAGCGGCGCCACCCACGGCACGCCCTACAACTACGACACCAACGTGCCGCTGCTGATGATGGGCGGGCGCTGGATCAGGCCGGGCGTGGTGCCGCAGTACACCGAGGTGGCCGACATCGCGCCGACGCTGGCGCAGATCCTGCGCGTGCGTCCGCCGGCCGCCGCCGAGGGGAGGGTGCTGACCGAAGCGCTGCGCTGAGGTCCGGCACCGGCTCGCATGGCGCGCGGCGCATCCCGACAGGGCTCCTTGCAAGCGGGGAGCGCCGCGCTTGTTCGGTGGTCCGCTATACTGCGCGATAACGCGCCGTCCGGCGCCTCCACGGACTTTTCCATGTACGCAGCAGTCGACCTCGGTTCCAACAGTTTCCGCCTCCACATCGGCGAGGCGCTCGCGGGCCAGATCCACATCGTGCGCACCGCGCGCGACCCGATCCGCCTGGCGGCCGGCCTGGGACCGGACGGCATGCTCAGCGCGGAGTCGATGGACACCGCCGTGCGCTGCCTGCGCGACTTCGGCGCCATCCTGCGCCAGTACCGCCTGGAGGCGGTGCGCGTGGTCGCCACCAACACCCTGCGCGTGGCACGCAACGCCGAGGCGCTGCTGCCGCGCCTGGAAGAAGCGATCGGCTACCCGGTCGAGATCATCTCGGGCGAGGAGGAAGGGCGCCTGATCTACATGGGCGTGGCGCGCGCCCTCGGCCCCCAGGCGGCGCAAGAGAAGCGCCTGGTGATCGACATCGGCGGCGGCTCCACCGAACTCATCGCCGGCACCGGCGACGCCATCCGCCTGGTCGAATCCTTCAGCATCGGCACCCACCCGCAGAGCGCCGCCTGGTTTCCCGGCGGGCGCATCGAGGCGGCCGCCTTCGACGCCGCCATCGTGGACGCGCGCGCCCGCTTCGAGGATGCGGCCGGCCAGTACCGCGCCATCGGCTGGGACGGCGCGGTCGGCTCGTCCGGCACCATCCGCGCCATCTCGGAAGTCATTTCCCGCAACGGCATTGGCGACGGCAGCATGTCGTTGCCCAGCCTGCTGGCGCTGCGCGACAAGCTGGTCGCGCTCGGCCACGTCGACGCGTTCGACCTGCCCGGCGTGAAAAAGGAGCGGGTGATCGTGATGGTCGGCGGCTTGAGCGTCTTGATCGGCGTGATGCAGGAACTCGGCGCCGAGCGCATGGGCGCCATCAACGCCGGCCTGCGCCTGGGCGTGCTGTCCGACCTGGAGCTGCGCGCCAACCGCCACGACCGGCGCGACCTGGCGATCCAGGACTGCATGCGCCGCTTCGGCGTCGACCACGGCCGCGCCGCGCGCACCGCCGCCATCGCGCGTAAACTCTTCGAGCGCCTGGCGCCGCAGGACGAACCGCTCAAGGCGCAGCTGCTGCGCGCCGCCATGCTGCACGAAGTCGGGCTGGCGGTGTCGCACACCGGCGCCCACAAGCACGCCGCCTACATCGTCGAGCATGCCGACCTGCCCGGCTTCACCGCGCGCGAGCAGCGCCTGCTGGCGACCGTGGTGCTGGCCCAGAAGGGCAACCTGCGCAAGGTGCGCGAGGCGCTGGCGGTGCCCGAGCTGGCGCGCGCGGTGCTGGCGCTGCGCCTGGCGGCGGTGTTCATGCATGCGCGCGTGGACGCCGATGTCGAAGCGATCCGCCTGCGCATGAAGGGACGCGTGGAAATCGAGACGCCGCGCGGCTGGCTGCGCCAGCATCCGACCGTGGCCGCCTGGTTCGAGAAGGAAGCGGCGGCCTGGATCGAGGTCGGCGTCGGCTTCCAGGTAACGCAGGCGGCATGAACATTCAAGGACCCACAATGGTAATCGTGACTCACAGCGGCAAGTTCCATGCGGACGATGCATGGGCGGTGGCCGTGCTCGACATCGTGTTCCCCGGCAGCGACATCGTGCGCACGCGCGACGCCGCCACCATCGAGACGGCCGACTTCGCGGTCGACGTCGGCGGCATCTGGGACCCGGCCGGCGGCCGCTTCGACCACCACCAGAAGGGCTTCGACGGCGCCCGCCAGAGCGGCGTGGTGTACGCCAGCGCCGGCCTGGTATGGCGCGAATACGGCCCGCGCTGCGTGGCCATCCTGGCCGAGCGCCACACCGGCCACAAGCTTTCCGACGACGCCGCGCGCGAAATGGCCTACGCGATCGACGCCGACATCGTGCAATACCTCGACATGTCGGACACCGGCGCGGCCAGGAACGCGCCCGGCAGCTACGGCCTGTCGGCGGTGGTGTCCGGCTTCAACCCGAACTGGATGGACGAGCAGCGCATCGGCTACGGCGAGCCGACCGAAGCCTACCGCCTGACCCAGTTCAGGCGCGCCATGGCGCTGATGGCCGACGTGATGGTCAACGCCGTGAAATACCGCGTCGGCGCCCAGCTGGCGCTGGAACAGGTGCGCCATTCCGAGCCGCTGGAAGGGGGCAGGGTGCTGTTCCTGAAGAACGGCGCATTGCCCTGGACTTCGGTGGTGCGCAAGGAAATGCCGAAGGTGCTGTTCGTCATTAGCCACAATATCGGCGAGGGCCGCTACATGATCCACACCGTGCCGACCAGCCCGGACACCTTCGAGGCGCGCGCCGACCTGCCCGCATCCTGGGCCGGCCTGCGCGATGGCGACCTGGCGGCGGTGACCGGCGTGGCCGACGCGGGCTTTTGCCACAACGGCCGCTTCATCGCCGCGGCCAAGTCGTTCGAAGGCATCCGCGAGATGGCGCGCCAGGCGCTGCGCGAGGTCGACGGCGGCAGCCGGGCGTCCACCGAGTGCGGCTGAAGACGCGACGTTAGCGATCCTCGGCGGCGAACGCGTTCCACCCCGATCCAGTATAAATGATATGAACGATATGAACGAACGACGTACCGCCCCCGCTTCTTCCCGCATCCGTCTTGCGGCTGCCGCCCTGGTGGCGGCGCTCGCCGTTCCGGCCCTGGCGCAGCCGATGGCCTGCAGCGGCAAGGCGCCCGCCGGCGAACTGCGCGCCGAGCGCATCGCCGCGGTCGAGCCGACGCGCAGCGAGGGACTGTACGAAGGCCCGGTCTGGATCGAGGGCGCGCTGTACTTTTCCGACTTCGGCAACGGCCCGGCCTTCCCGTCGCGCATCCGCAAATTGGCGGCGGACGGCAGCGTGCGTACCGTCGTCGAGGACAGCGGCAGCAACGGCCTGGCGGTGGACGCCGGCGGCAACCTGGTGACGGCCAACCACAAGCAGAAGGCGGTGACGCGGCTGGCGCTCGACGGCGCGGCCGCAGCAAAAGGTAACGGCGGGGGCAAAAGCGGGGACAAGGGCGCGGTGTTGGCGGGGCGCTACCAGGGCCAGGTGTTCAATTCGCCCAACGACATCGCCATCGCCGCCGAGGGTACCCTGTACTTCACCGATCCGGACTTCCAGAAGGCGGCGGCGCCGGGCGGCCAGCCGGTGACCGGCGTGTACCGTGTCGGCACGGACGGGCGCGTGACGCTGGTGGACGGCAGCCGCCGTAACCCCAACGGCATCGCCCTGTCCCCGGCCGGCGACGTACTGTACGTGAATGCCGGCGACGGCCTGCTGCGCGCGCACCCGGTCGCCGGCGGCGTGCCGGGCGCGGGCCGCGACATCGTGCGCGGCTTGGAGGTGCCGGACGGGATGGCGGTCGATTGCCACGGCAACGTCTACGTGACCGAGCACACGGCGCACCGCGTGCGCGTGTTTTCGCCGCAGGGCAAGGAGCTGGCCACGATCCGGGTCGATGCCAACGTCACCAACGCGGCTTTCGGCGGCGCCGACGGCAAGACGCTGTACCTGACCGGGGCGGGGGCGCTGTGGCAGGTGCGGCTGGATGTGACCGGGTCGCCGTATTGAATCGCGGGTGAGTGCGCGCGGCTGGCGTGGCGGCGTCATGACGATCGATCCGCCCGATGTCCGCTGTGTGGGTAAGCCTCGTGGACGGGCAAGTGGAATGGATTTCCAGATGTGAGATTTTCTTTCCAGCGATGGGAACCGATTGTGGCAGTCTGCGCTTTTTCACGCTCGACAAGCTGCTATGCTGGCTCGAACCATCCCGGTAAAAGCGAATGCACGAAAATGCAGTTCGCTCAATCGAGTTTCCATTGACGCACATGAAGAATACCTTGTCCATCGCCCTCGGCAGCGCTGTCGGCACGCTCCTGTACACCGCTCTCCTGAGCGATATGCACGAACCCGACTGGGGGCGCGCCATGATCGTGGCGGTCGTGTGCGCCATCCTTTCGGCTGCATCGTCCAGGATGTTTTCTTCTCGATGAAGGAGCGATCCGATGAATGACGGTGTGGCTGGACTGGTCACGTCCGCATTGGCCGGCGCGTCGACTCTTGCAATGGCGGCGCCGGTAAGCTCGTCGACGTCCAGCGGCGCTTTCGCCAGGCCACACCAGCTGGTCGACATCGGCGGCCGCAAGATGAACCTGTATTGCAGCGGCCAGGGCGCCACTACGGTGGTCTTCGATGCGCCCTCCGGCGAGGCCGGCTGGAACTGGTTCAAGGTACAGCCGGCGGTTGCCAGGCGCACGCGCGCCTGCGTGTTCGACCGCGCCGGCCTCGGCTTCAGCGATTCCGCCGGCCGCCCGAACACGGCCGAGAACGTGGCGCAGGACTTGCACAAGCTGCTGGCCGGCGCCGACGTCAGGCCGCCGTACGTGCTGGTCGGGAATTCACTGGGCGGCGCCAACGTACAGGTGTATGCGTATCGCTACCCCACCGAGGTCAAGGGGTTGGTGCTGGTCGAGCCGCAGCACGAGGACGAAACCAGCCGCCTGGACAAGGCCAGCCGGGGCAACCTGAAGAAGGTGTATGCGATGGTGGCGCAGCAGAACGACTACTGCCTGGCCGCCGCCGTCAAGGGTTTCAGGGCCGGCAGCGAGGAATGGAACAACTGCATCGGCAATCCGGCGCAAAGTTATGGCCCCGCGCTGGGCGCGGCCGTGACGGCGGCGACGACCAGGGCTGCCTACTGGCGCGTCAATGCCGACGAGTGGCATGCCATCCCGGACAGCGACGGGCAGCTGCGCAAGCTGCGGCGGCCGTTCGGCGACCTGCCGGTGATCGTGCTGACGCGCGGCGTGAGCCCGTATGCCGTACCCGGCAAGCCGCAGAGCGCCCTGAACAAGGCGATGGAAGACGAGAACGCCGCCATCCACAAGGAGACCGCCGCCTTGTCGACGCGCGGCAAACAGCGCGTAGTGGCGGATGCCGGTCATGTGATCCATGCCGACAAGCCGCAGGCCGTGGTCGACGCGGTGCTGGAAGTGGTGGGTCAGGTGAAGTAGTGCTGTATCATCGCGCACCTCGAAGCGAAACGATACACGAAGGCTGCGCATGCTCATCATTACCATCAAGCAGGGCAAGGAAAAAGCCCTGCTGTCCGGCGACCCTTGGATCTACCTCTCGGCCATCGACAAGGTCGACGGCAAGCCGCAGGAACGCAACAAGCCCGGCGCTACCGCCATCGTTCAGACCTCGGCGCGCCGCTTCCTGGCGCGCGCCGCCTACAACGCCAGGTCGCAGATCGCCGCGCGCGTGTGGACGCTGCGCGAGGACGAGCCGGTCGACCATGCCTTGATCAAGCGCCGCGTCCAGGCCGCCGTGCAGGCGCGCGCCGCGGCCCTGCGCGCTGCCGATCCGCAGGCGCTGGTGCAGCTGGTCGATGGCGAGAAGGATGGCTTGCCGGGCCTGCTGGTGCACGGCTACGGCGGCGCCGCCGGCTGGCTGGTGTGCCAGTTCAACGCCGCCGGCGTCGACCTGTGGAAGGTGGCCGTGGTGCAGGCGCTGGTCAAGGCCACCGGCTGCGCCAACGTGTACGAACGCTGCGACGTGCTGCTGCGCAAGGGCGAAGGCCTGGGCGTCATGGCGCGCGCGCTGGCCGGCGACGAGCCGCCGTCGCGCCTGATGGTGCGCGAGGGACGCGGATTGAAGCCGATGGATATCCGCAGCGGCTTCGTCTATCCGAAGTGATTCAGGATTTCTGGCGGAAGCTCGACGCCAGCATGCCGGCGTCGAAACCCGGCGTGCCGTTGCCACCGGCCGCGTAGCGGTACACCACCGCCGAATAAATCCCGCTCAGGGTGGCGTGGAACAGGATGCAGGCCAGGGACGCCAGCACCACCACCGTCGCGAACGCCACCATCAGCACGGGCGCGATGCTGCCCGCGACCGGCGCCAGCAGCAGCGCCACGCCCACGGCGGCGGCGATCAGGAGGAAATACACCAGGCCGAACGCGGCGCTCAGCCCGGTCTGCCCGACCAGGTTCTCACCCCAGGTGCGCTTGACCAGGGAGGTGCTTTCCGAAATCGCGTCCAGGGTGCCGTGGTCGCGCGTGACGATCACCGGCACCACCAGGAAGGTGGCCACGGCCCAGCCCGCGCCGACCAGGCCGACCACCAGGCGGCCGACGAAGCCGAGCCGCTCCTGCAGCGCGCGCAGGATCACGCCCACCGTCGCGGCAATCACGGCGTAGCCGAGGATGGTGCCGAAGCGGCCGTTGGCGATGCGCAGGCCGTCGCCCAGCGTCGGCGCGCCGCCGTCGAGCCGGATCATCACGGCGCCCACCAGGGCGGTATTGAAATAGAAGATGACGAAGTACTGCACCACGTAGAACAGGAAGGCCAGCGAATACACACCGCCCTTGCCGACGCCGTCGAACGAGGCCATGCCGAACAGCGGCAGCGCGAACGCGGCCAGCACCAGCAGCATGGCCACGGCGGAAATGATGGGGAACAGCAGCAGGTGCTTGTCCTGCCGCAGCACCTGGGCGCTGGCACGGACGAGATCGAAACTGCGTTTGATGCGGTCGAACATGGTGGGCTCCCGGTTAACCGCCGATTCGCCGGCGGGTTCCCGCACATCATAGCGGGAACCCATCCGCGAAAATGCGCTCTTTATCACAGGAAATTCAAGCTGGCCCTGCCACGTATCGCGCATCGGGCTGCAGGCCGGGCGGATGGCCAGCGGGCCTGCGCTGCGCCGGTCTTCAGGCGCGCAGCGCGATCCGCCGCTTTTCGCGCGCCGACTGGTACACCGCCTCGATGATGCGGATGTCGCGCAAGCCTTCCTCGCCGGGCACGATCGGCTGGCGGTCCTGCAGCACGCACTGCGCCATGTGGTCGAGCTGCCCGGCCCACTGGTTGGCGCCCGGTCCCGGCGGCGGCGTGATCTCGTTCTCGCGTCCGTTGCCGACCCACAGCCGGTTGCCGCGGTAGCCGGTGCCCGGCTCCAGCTCGATGCGCCCCTTGTCGCCCATCAGCAGGATGTGGTTCTGGTTGGCGCTGTACATCGACATGCACGAACCCAGCACGCCCGACGGGAATTCCAGCTCGAACTCGATCATGTCTTCCACTTCGCGAAAGCGCGGGTCGCTGCGGTCGGTGCGCTCGGTGGCATACACCGCGTTTGGCTCCTCGCCGGTCATGTAGCGCGCCGCATTCAGGGCGTAGATACCGATGTCCATCAGCGAACCGCCGCCCGACATCGCTTTTTTCAGGCGCCAGGCCGACGGGTTGTTGGCCGTGAAGCCGTGCTCGGAGCGGAAGTAGCGCAGCTTGCCGATCTCGCCGACGCGCGCGCGGCGGATCGCTTCCAGGTTATAAGGCTCGAAATGGCAGCGGTAGCCGATCATCAGCTTCTTGCCGGCTTGTTTGCAGGCGGCGATCATCGCTTCGCAATCGGCGGAAGAGGGTGCCATCGGCTTTTCGCACAGCACGTGCTTGCCGGCCTTGGCGGCGCGGATCGTGTATTCGGCGTGCATCGACACCGGCAGGCAGACGTAGACGATGTCGATGTCCGGGTTGTCGCGGATGCCGTCGTAGTTCTGGTAGTTGTAGATGCCGCGCTCGGGCACGCCGTATTCCGCCGCCACGCGTTGTGCCTTGGCCGGGTCGCCGCTGACCAGCGCCACCAGCCGGCTGTTCTGGCAATGCTTGAATTGCGGGATGATGACGCCCAGGCCATAGCTGCCGAGGCCGACGATCGCATAGCCGAGCTTGCGGCCAGACGGGGCGGCCACGGGCGCAGCCCAGCTGGATGCGCCGATGCCGGCCGCTGCCATCGCGCCGCCGGCGGCCAGGACCAGGCCGCGCCGGTTCAGATCTACCATGTTTTTCTCCTGTTATCGTGAATCGTAGGGACTTCATCCACACGTTTGGGAAGAAATCGATTTCATTTATTGAAAATATTGTAATTCAAGTTCGGTCTGGTTTGGTGTCATTGCTTCGGAACTTGGCCGGAGCCAGCACTTGAAGAACGATATCGAGCAGTGAACCTCGGATATTTATGCAACTAACCGACACTTAAGTATTTCTATAGGACGACAGGCCTTCGGCCGCAAGCATTCACGATCGAAGCGTGCATATTCGCGCATATTGGAACGTCAAAAATCGATAAGCTGTCATGCGATAAAAACCGGCATTACCATTCATCAAAGGAAATCGATGCACAGGATCGTTTTGCTTGCATTGTCATGCGCTGTGATGTTCACGAGCCACGCAGCCAATTTCAGCCCGCCGAATGGCGCCGGCGCCTATGGCGTCGGTTTTCGGGTTATCCAGCAATACGACCGCGCCCGCGTCTTCCGCCAGAAAACCGACCTGACCAGCGGCGCACCTGCCGCCGGCGAAAGGGCGCGACCCTTGCAGACCCTGGTCTGGTATCCCGCCGGGAAGAGCGCCGGCAGGCAGCTGCACTATCGGGATTATCTGGGTACGACGGCCACGGAGACGCTGTTCGAGCGCAGCGCTACCGAAGCGGGTCGTGTCGTCGCCAGGACGCTGGAAGAGGAGTATGCCAACCTGAGCGCGCAACAGGCGCGTACCGAAATGGACCAGCCGATGCTGGCGCTGCGCGATGCGCCTGCGGCGCCCGGCACGTTCCCGGTCGTGATCTACGCGCCCGGGTCGAGTTCTCCGGCGCACGAGAATGCGGACCTGTGCGAGTACCTGGCCAGCCACGGTTACGTGGTGATGGCCAGCGCCAGCATGGGCGTCGACACGCGCGGCATCACCATCGACCTGGACGGCGCCGAGGCGCAGGCGGCCGATATCGGTTTCCTGGTGGGGCATGCGGCCACGGTGGCCCAGGCCGACCGTACCAGGATCGCCGTGGTCGGCTACAGCTTCGGCGGGCTGGCCAACGTGCTGGCGGCGGCGCGCGACGACCGCATCGGCGCCCTGGTGGCGCTGGACGGATCGGTGCGCTACCACCCTTCGATTGCGCAAGCCGCAGCATATGCGACGCCCGAGCGGCTGGCCCTGCCGATGCTGTACATGGGCGGCAAGCCAGCGACCGCCGAGGCCATGAACCGCAACGGGCAGGTTCCCGCCTACAGCCTGTTGAACCGGATGAAGTATGCCGATCTCTATAACGTGACCATGTACACGATGGCGCATGCGGCCTTCCAGTCCGAATCGCTGCGCCTGGGACCGGAAGGGCGCTTCGGCGAGTATTCGCGCGACGAGGCCGCGCTGGCGTACGGCTGGATGGAAAAATATGTGCTGGCTTTTCTCGACGCCCATCTCAAGGGCGATGCCCAAGCCTTGCAGTTCATGCAGGCGGCGCCGAAAGCGAATGGCGTGCCCGCCCACCTGCTGGCGGTCGACGTGCATCGCGCAGAAGGCGCGCCGCCCACGCTGGCGACCCTGGCGGCCGCATTCGCCGCCCGCGGCCATGCCGGCCTGGCCGCCGTCTACCGCGACATGAGCAGGCGCGCACCGGACTTCAAACCGGCGGAGCGCGCCTTGATCTCCTGGGGCGAGCCGTTCCTGGAACAGCAACGGTATGCGCAGGCGATCGACATCTTCGCGCTCGCGAATGCCCTGTATCCGGACAGTTGGCGGGCAGCCTTCTATCTGGCCATGGCCTACGACAGGAACCGGGACAATGCGCATGCCATCGAACAGTACGAGCGCGTGCTGGGCTATTGGCCGGACATGGCGGAGGCAAGACAAAGCATCGTGCGTTTGCGCGCGCAGGCGCCGGGCACCGGCGCCCCGCGCTGAGCGGCATCCATCACCAAAGGAACCTATCTCCATGCGCAAAATCGGCCTGATCGGCGGCATGAGCTTCGAAAGCACCGCCATCTACTATCGCCACCTCAACGAAGCGGTCGGCCGCCGCCTGGGCGGCCTGCATTCCGCCGAGCTGCTGCTGCATTCGCTGGATTTCCAGACCGTCGTCGACAAGCAGAAGGCGGGACGCTGGAAAGAAGCCGGGCAGCAGCTGGCGCAGGCCGGACAAGGCCTCGAACGGGCCGGCGCCCAGTGCCTGCTGATCTGCGCGGTGACGATGCACCTGGTGGCCGACGCGGTCGCCGCCGCCGTCGACATCCCGCTGATCCACGTCGTCGACGAGACCGCGCACGCGCTCAACGCTGCGGGTCGCGCCAAGCCGCTGTTGCTGACCACGCGCTACACGATGGAAAACGGCTTCTACCAGGAACGCATGCGCCGCCACGGCATCGACGTCGTGGTGCCGGAGGCGCCAGGGCGCGGCGCGCTGCACGACATCATCTTCGACGAACTGTGCGCGGGCAAGGTGCTGGACGCCTCGCGCACCAGATTGATGGCGCTGATCGATGCGGCAGCGAACGAGGGCGCCGATGCGGTCATCTTCGGCTGCACCGAGATCGGCATGATCCTGGACGCCGCCGACCTGCCGCTGCCGGCGTTCGACTCGGCGGCCCTGCACGCCGACGCCGCAGTCGACTTCGCATTGCGCGAAGGCTGAGGATCAGCGCAGCTTGCCGATCAGGTCCGGCCCCACCGCCAGCCGGATGAATGGTTGCGGATCGTCCTCGTCCTTGCGCGCGATCCACAGCACGCTGGCCTTGCGGATCTTCCAGTCGTGCGCCTGCCCGGAAAAGACCAGCGCCGCCACCTGGCCCAGCAGCGGCTGGTGACCGACCACCACCACCGGCAGCTTCTGGCCGGGCCAGCCGCAGGCGTCCAGGATGCGCTCGGCACTGGAATCGGTGTTCAGCGCTTCCACGGCGGCGAACTTGCGGCCCAGCGCCTGCGCGGTCTGCACGCAGCGCGCCGCCGGGCTGGCGACGATGCGGCAGTGCGCCGGCAACTGGCGGTCGAGCCAGGCGCCCACGCGCGAGGCGTGGCGCGCGCCCTTGGCGGTCAGGTTGCGCGCCTGGTCGCCTTCGCGGTCGCCCGGCGCGACGTGCGCTTCAGCTTCGGCGTGGCGCCACAGAATCAGTTCCATTTTCCGGTTCCTTGTTGTGTGCGTGGGCATCGCCGGCGGCGCCCAGCATTTCCATCAACGCCGCCTGGGCGCTGAAGCGCGCCTGGCTGCCGCGCGGCTTGCGGCGGCGGTAGCGGCCATCGCTGCCGAGTTCCCAGGCGTTGACGTTGTCCTTCAGGTACACCTGCAGCCCTTCGCGCAGCACGCGTTTCTTCAGCGCCGGCGCGCGTACCGGGAACGCCACTTCGACCCGCCGGAACAGGTTGCGGTTCATCCAGTCGGCGCTGCTCAGGTAGACGTCGTGCTTCAGGTTGTTGCGGAAGTAGAAGACGCGCGTGTGCTCCAGGAAGCGCCCGACGATCGAGCGCACCCGGATGTTGTCCGACAGGCCCGGCACGCCGGGGCGCAGGGCGCAGGCGCCGCGCACGATCAGGTCGATGCGCACGCCGTCCTTCGAGGCGTCGTACAGCGCGCGGATCACCGATTCGTCGGTCAGCGAATTCATCTTGGCGATGATGCGCGCCGGCTTGCCGTCCTTGGCGATCGCGCCCTCGTGGCGGATCGCGCGCACCACTTCCTTCTGCAGCGAGAACGGCGCCAGCCAGATGGCGTCGAGCTGGGTCGGGCGCGTCAGGCTCGTCAAATGGATGAAGACCTCGTTGACGTCGGCGGTGAGCGCCTGGTCCGCCGTCAGCAGCCCGAAGTCGCTGTAGTGGCGCGCCGTGGTCGGGTTGTAGTTGCCGGTGCCGAGGTGGGCGTAGCGGCGCAGGCCGCCCGGCTCGCGCCGCAGCACCAGCGCCATCTTGGCGTGGGTTTTCAGGCCGACCACGCCGTACACCACCTGGGCGCCGGCTTCCTCCAGGCGCTCGGCCCAGTTGATGTTGGCTTCCTCGTCGAAGCGCGCCATCAGCTCGACGATGACGGTGACTTCCTTGCCGCGCAGGGCGGCATTGATCAGCGCCTCCATCAGCTCGGAATTGGCGCCGGCGCGGTAGATGGTCTGCTTGATCGCCACCACGTTGCCGTCGGCGGCGGCGCAGCGGATGAAGTCGATCACCGGCTGGAACGACTGGAACGGGTGGTGCAACAGCACGTCCTGGCGCCCCAGCACGGCGAAGATGTCGTGGTGCTGGGACAGCTTGGCCGGAAAGCCCGGCGTGAACGGCGCGAATTTCAGGTCGGCGCGGGTGCTGCCGCTGGCCAGTTCCAGCAGGCGGCCCATGTTGACCGGGCCGTCCACCGCGAACAGGCGCGAGCGGTCGATGGCGAACTGGTCGAGCAGGAAGTCGGCCAGGTGGCGCGGGCAGCCGCGCCCGACTTCCAGGCGCACCGCGAAGCCGTACTGGCGCCCGTGCAGTTCGCTCTGCAACGCCTGGCGCAGATTCTTGACTTCTTCCTCGTCGACCCACAGGTCGCTGTTGCGGGTGACGCGGAACTGCGAGTACGACACCACCTCGCGCCCTGTGAACAGGTCGGCCATGTGCGCCTGGATCACCGACGACAGCAGGCAATACGAAGCGCCCGGCTTGTCGGAGAGTTCGTCCGGCAGGCGGATCACGCGCGGCAGCACGCGCGGCGCCTTCATGATGGCGATGCCGGTGCCGCGCCCGAAGGCATCCTTTCCGGCCAGCTCGACGATGAAGTTCAGGCTCTTGTTGATCACGCGCGGGAACGGGTGCGCCGGATCCAGGCCCACGGGCGTCAGCAGCGGTCGTACCTCGCGGTCGAAATACTGCTTTACCCAGGCTTTTTGCGCAGCGTTGCGGTCGGCGCGGCGCAGCAGGTGGATGCCGTTCTCGGACAGGCGCGGCAGGATTTCCTGGTTCAGCAGCGCGTACTGGCGCGCGATCAGCTGGCGGCATTCGGCGCTGGCGCCGTCCAGGTCGAAGTCCGGGTCGGCATGGGCGGCGGTGCCGGCCTGCTGGTGGTGCGCCAGCAGGCTGGCCACGCGCACTTCGAAGAATTCGTCCAGGTTACTGCTGACGATGCACAGGAAACGCAACCGTTCCAGCAGCGGCAGCGCCGGGTCTTCGGCCTGCTCCAGCACGCGGCGGTTGAATTCGAGCAGCGACAGCTCACGGTTGAGGAACAGCGCCGGGTTGTCGTCCAGCTGGGCGCCCTCGTCCGGTTTCGACTTCACATCCATTTTTCTAAAATATTTCACTGGTGATAACAGATTGTAGAAGCCGGAGATGACAGGATTGTGACAGGGTGCGCGCCCGTGCGGCGCCGCTCAGCGGCAGGGGCACCGGCGCCGCTATGCGGGCGGCAGCGTTGGAGGCGAATCCGGTAAGCCCGTCGCGCGCGGCATCAATGCGCGTCACCGTTTGTCGCGCCGGCGTCACGCACCGTTCCGACAGGTGGCGCCGTCACCGTGGCGTCATAAGATGCTGTCACGCTGTCATATGATGTCACGCTGTCATCGCGGCGCGCCGCTCGCGCGTTGATGCGTTTTCCAGCCGGAGCGCCGGCCGCCGCCGAGGAGTGCAAGCATGAAGTTCTACCTGACGTTCGTCGGCCTGGGCCTGCTGATGAGCGCGATGTGCCTGCTGTTGAAGGCCCACGCGCCGCCGCCGGCGATGGCGGTGATGGGCCTGTTCGGCACGTGATCGTCCGGCGCCTGTGCAGGCTGCGGCCCGCGGCGCTTGCTCAGCCGCCGGCCGGCGGCTGCAGCGCCAGCATGCGCGCCAGCGGCGGGGCGCTGCGCATGCGTTCGCGCCACCAGCGCAGCGCGGCGCCTTCTTCTCCGGTGCGCCAGGCCAGGTACAGGGTCTCGTCCGGTTTCGGCTCTTCCACCGCCTTTGCCAGCAGCCGTCCAGCGGCGATGTCGGCGCGCGCCCAGGCTTCCGGGAGGAAGCCGAAACCCAGGCCGGCCAGCTGGAAGGCGTGCTTGGTCTGCATGTCCGGCACGCTCAAGGTGTCCTGGCCGAACAATAACCCCACCGTGCGCGCCTGCAGCGTGCGCACCGAATCCGCCACCGACACCGCGCGGTAGGGCGCCAGGTCCGACTTGTCGAGCCGGTGGCGCACGGCTGCCAGCGGGTGCGACGGCGCCACCACGAACACGAAGGCCATCGTGCCCAGCGGCTCGGCGATGTAGCCGCCGCCGGGCGGCCCTTCGCCGGCCGCGCCCACCAGCAAATCGGCGCGGCGGTCGAGCAGGCTTTCCCAGGTGCCGGACAGCGCTTCCCTGACGATGCGCAGCCGGGTCTGGTCGGCGACTTCGTAAAAGGCGCGGATGTCGTCCTGCAGGCCGAGCGGCGACAGCGCCGAATCGATGCCGATCGCGAATTCCGTCTCCCAGCCGGATGCCACCCGCCGCACCCGGCTTTCCAGGTCGCCGGCCGCCTTGAGCAGGTAGCGGCCTTCCTTCAGCAATTCCTCGCCGGCGGCGGTGAGCGCTACGCGCGGGCCGAAGCGCTCGAACAACTGCACGCCCAGGTCTTCCTCCAGCTTGGACACCGTGTACGAGATGGTGGAGGGTACCCGGAACAGTTCGCGGGCGGCGGCCGAGAAGCTGCCGCGGCGGGCGATGGCGTCCAGGGTGAGCAGGGCGTCGAGGCTGAGCTTGAGCATGCTTGGGAGGCGAGAAGCGAAAGATGGGAACGAAGGCAGCTGGCATGGTATCGAAAAAATCGACGATAGCAAATGAAATAACTCGTTTTTTGTTTTGCCCGGGAGCGTCGATAATTCGGTTCATGCAAACGCGCCTACAAGGAGAATCCCCATGCTGAACGTCCGTAAAAGCCAGGAACGCGGTCTCGCCGATTTCGGCTGGCTGCACTCGCAGCACACCTTTTCGTTCGGAAATTACTACGATCCGGCGCACATGCAGGTCGGCCCGCTGCGCGTGATCAACGAGGACCGCGTGGCGGCGGGGCGCGGTTTCGATCCGCACAGCCACCAGAGCATGGAAATCATCTCGTACGTGCTGGACGGCGCGCTCGAACACAAGGACAGCATGGGCAACGGCTCGGTGCTGCGCCCGGGCGACGTGCAGCGCATGAGCGCCGGCAGGGGCGTCACGCACAGCGAGTACAATCATTCGAAGACGGCGCCGGTGCACTTCCTGCAGATCTGGATCGTGCCGGCCGCGGCCGGCGGCGCGCCGGGCTACGAGGAAAAGCATTTCGATGCCGCCTCGAAGAAAGGCCGGCTGCGCCTGGTGGCATCAAACGACGGCCGCGACGGCTCGGTGACGCTGCGCCAGGACGCGGCGCTGTTCGCCACCGTGCTCGACGGCGACGACCGGGTCGAACATCCGTTGGCCGCCGGCCGCCAGGCCTATGTGCAGGTGGTGCGCGGCAGCGTGGTGGCGAACGGCGCGGCGCTGGCGGCGGGCGACGCGGTGCACGTGGCGGACGAAGCGGCCGTCACGCTCGGCGGCGCGCAGGATGCCGAAGTGCTGCTGTTCGACCTGCCGGCATAACGTATCCATCCAGGACTGCCCCATCGGAGACACGACCATGACAGCGCAAGACCAGAACCGGCAAGACCATCATGACGACCACGACGCGATGCTGGAAACGGTCGTGGTGCCGCGCATCCACGACCTCGGCGACGGCTTCGAAGTGCGGCGCGCGCTGCCGCACCGCGAGCGCCGCATGGTCGGACCCTTCGTGTTCCTCGACCAGATGGGGCCGCACGTGTTCCAGCCGGGGCGCGGCATCGACGTGCGTCCGCATCCGCACATCGGCCTGGCGACCGTCACCTACCTGCTGTCCGGCGAGATCTCGCACCGCGACAGCCTGGGCACGGTGCAGGACATCAAGCCGGGCGAGGTCAACTGGATGACGGCGGGGAAGGGCATCGTCCATTCCGAGCGCACCGGCGCGGGCCAGCGTGCGGCCGGGTCGACCCTGTCCGGCCTGCAGTGCTGGGTGGCGCTGCCGCAGGCGCAGGAAGAAAGCGAGCCCGCCTTCACGCATGTCGGCGCGGACGCGTTACCGCTGATCGAAGGCGAGGGCGTCACGGCGCGCGTCGTCGCCGGCGAATACTTCGGCAAGCGCGCGCCGGTGCCGGTGGCCTCGCCCATGTTCTACGTCGACCTGGTGCTGGCGCCGGGCGCGCGCCTGGGCCTGCCGGCCGACTACCCCGAGCAGGCCGTGTACGTGGTCGAAGGCCGGCTCGACCTGGGCCGCGACGGCGCGTTCGACGCCGGCCAGCTGCTGGTGCTGAAACCGGGCGCGCGCGTCACGGTGGGCAGCCACGCCGGCGCGCGCGTGATGCTGCTCGGCGGCGATGCGATGGACGGCCCGCGCTACCTGAGCTGGAACTTCGTCTCCAGCTCGGAAGAGCGCATCGAGCAGGCACGCGCAGACTGGCGCGCCATGCGCTTCGCACCGGTGCCGGGCGAGACCGAATTCATCCCGCTGCCCGACACCCCGGGCCGCCCCGTGCACTACCCATGATCACGCGCAAACCGGGGTCAGAGCCCGATTTTTGGAAATGACCATCTGGAACTTGCCCAAATTCGGGCTCTGACCCCGGTTTGATGCATGTCTTGGGTTGCATGGCGTTTGGTGGACGGCACCCGCCTGCGCTACCATGCGATTGCGCGCGCCGATGGCGGCCGTCACCAGGAGACCAGCATGAAAGCGATCGTTACCGGCCATACCAAGGGCCTCGGCGCCGCCCTGGCGCACAACCTGCTGGCGCGCGGCGTGCCGGTGATGGGCCTTGCGCGCAGCCGCGCACCCGAGCTGGCGCGCGCCTATCCGGCGTTGTTCGAGGAGGTCGAGCTGGACCTGGCCGACGGCGCTGCGCTGGCGGCGTGGCTGGCGGACGGCATCCTCAAGGACTACCTGGACGGCACCGGCGCCGTGCTGCTGCTGAACAATGCCGGCATGGTCAGCCCGGTCGGTCCGCTCGACCAGCAGGACCCGGCAGCGGTGCTGCGCGCGGTGACGCTGAACGTGGCGGCGCCGCTGGCGCTGTCGGCCGCGGTGGCGCGCGCCAGCGGCGGCGCGCAGCGGCGCATCCTGCACATCTCCAGCGGCGCCGGGCGCAATGCCTATCCCGGCTGGAGCGTGTATTGCGGCACCAAGGCCGCGCTCGACCAGCACGCACGCGCGGTGACGCTGGACGGCGCCCCCGACATCAAGATCTGCAGCCTGGCGCCGGGCGTGATCGACACCGGCATGCAGGCCGAGATCCGCGATACGCCCGAGGCGAACTTTCCGATGCGCAGCCGCTTCGTCGAGTTGAAGGAAACCGGCAGCCTGGTCGATCCGGACGAGTGCGCCGAGCGCCTGGTGGATTACCTGCTCGGCGCCGGGTTCGGGGACGAGGTGGTGGCGGATTTGCGGTCGCTGGGCTGAATCCGGCCGTATTTCCGTCGTCCCCGCGGAGGCGGGGACCCATGCTGAGCAACCAGCATCGTTATCTTGGAAGTACCCGGGTGTTTCCACATGCGGACTCCGGAACCTCAGCATGGATCCCCGCCTGCGCGGGGACGACGGTTTTTAGGCCAGCAATACTATCTTTGACAGTAGTGCGCCTGCGCGGGAAGTCGTTCTCGGCAATGCCGGGGATGACGGTATTCAGGCAGCCGGTATTTTCAGGCCCCTGACCACCGCCGGCCGCTGCAGGAACACATCCACCACTCGGTTCACCTCCGGATAATCGCCCACGTCGATCAAGCCTTTTGCCTCCGGCATGCTGCGCAGCGCGTTCACCCAGGTGAAGGTGATGACGTCGGCGATCGTGTACTCGCCGCCCATGATCCATTCGCGTCCCTGCAGCCGCTTGTCCAGCACGCCCAGCAGGCGCTTGGCCTCGCCCACGTAGCGGTCGCGCGGGCGCTTGTCTTCCCAGTCCTTGCCGGCGAATTTCAGGTAGAAGCCGAGCTGGCCGAACATCGGGCCGATGCCGCCCACCTGGAACATCACCCACTGGATGGTCTCATAGCGCGCCGCCGGATCGGTGGGCAGCAGCTTGCCGGTCTTTTCGGCCAGGTACAGCAGGATGGCGCCGGACTCAAACAGCGCCAGCGGCTCGCCGCCGGGGCCGTCCGGATCGAGGATGGCGGGGATCTTGTTGTTCGGGTTCAGCGCCAGGAATTCCGGCGAGGTCTGCTCGTTGGCTTCGAACGACACGCGGTGCGCCTCGTAGGGCAGGCCGATCTCTTCCAGCATGATCGCCGCCTTGACGCCGTTGGGCGTGGTCATCGAATACAGCTGCAGGCGCTCCGGGTGATGCGGCGGCCATTTACGTGTTACCGGGAAATTGCTCAGGTCAGTCATGGATCGCTCCTTTGCGATGGGTGTCACCCGATGGTAACAGCGCCGGCGCCGATGCCCTGCACGGCAGCGGCGCGGACCGGGTATTGATGGTCCGCAAGGTATCGACAAGGCGCGGGTGGGAGCATAGACATTGGTTTTGAGCAATTACAGGTGGAACACATGGACGAGCTGCTGCGTTATTACGAGGAAGAACTGGGCCTGTTCGGCCAGTTCGCACGCGAGTTCCGCGCCCGCTATCCGAAGCCCGCCGGCGAACTGCACCTGTCCGGCGACAGCTACGACGACCCCAGCGTGGCGCGCCTGATCCAGTCGGTGGCCCTGATGAGCGCACGCATCAAGAAGCGCCTCGACGACGATTATCCGAAGTTCACCGAATCGCTGCTGGAAAGCCTGTATCCGCATTACCTGCGTCCCTTGCCCTCGCATACCGTGGTTCAGGTGGGCTATCGCGACCAGGCCGAGATTCCGGAAACGCCGTCGATGCTGGCGCGCGGCACCATGCTACGCACCAGCGCCGAGCGCGACAACATCTGCCTGTTCCGCACCGTCTACGACGTGGTGCTGGCGCCCTTGAAGGTGAGCCGGGTGGCGTGGGCGCCGCTGCTGGCGCCGCCGCGCGCGCTGCGCCTGCCGCGCGGGGCCGGCAGCGGCATCGCCATCACGATCGAGCAGGCCGGCGGCGCCCACGCCGGTTTGCCGGCGCTGCTGCCGCCGACCTTGCGCCTGTTCGCCGACGGCGAAGCCTCGCTGCGCGCCGCCTTTGTCGATGCGCTGTTCCTGCGCTGCGCCGGCGCCTGGGTACAGCCGGAGGGCGATGGCGCCTGGCTGCCGCTGGCGCGCATTCCGCTGCGCCTGGCCGGCTTTGCCGAAGACGACGCTATGATCCCGTTCCCGGCGCGCTCGCATCCGGCGCTGCGCCTGCTCACCGAATACTTCTGCTACCCGGAAAAATTCAACTTCATCGACCTGGAACTGGACGAGCTGCGCGCGCTGCTGCCGCCGCGCTGCGCGCGTTTCACCCTGCACCTGGCGCTGAGCGGCATCGGCGCCGATTCCGATACCGCGCACCTGCTGTCCGGCCTGGACGCGCACAACCTGCTGCCCGGCTGTACGCCGGTGATCAACCTGTTCCCCAAGGCCGGGGCGCCGCTGCAGTTGTCCTATACCAGCGCCGACTACCCGCTGCTGGCCGACAGCGCCCATGCCGGCGCCTACGAGATCCACAGCGTGGACGCGGTGCGCCTGGTGCGCGAAGGCGGCCACCGCGCCGGCGTGACCCGCTTCGCGCCGCTGTACACGCTGGACTGCGGCCTGGATGGCGCAGCGGAGGAGCCCGAGCAAGACCGCACGCGCGAGCGGCCCGGCGCCGGCGGCCGCATGCATTACTGGATCACCCGGCGCGACCACGCTACCGCCGCCGTCAGTCCCGGCCACGAGATGCGCATCGCCCTGATCGACGGCGACTTCCGCAGCACCGAGACCACCGGCGCCACCCTGTCGAGCGACCTCACCTGCACCAACCGCGACCACCCGAGCCACCTGCGCTACGGCAGTGCGCACGGCGACCTGCGCACCGACGAACTGGCCGGCATCGCACCGATCCGCATGCTGCGCAAGCCGTCGCCGAGCTGGCGCTTCGACAGTGCCAAGGGCGCGCACTGGCGCCTGATCTCGCACCTGTCGCTGAACCCGGGCGGCGCCATCATGGCCGGCCTGGCGGACTTCCAGAAAATGCTGTCGCTGTACGACCTGGCGCGCTCGCCGGACGTGCAGCGCCGCATCGGCGGCATCGTCGGCCTGGAGCACGGCGCGGTGCGCGCCTGGGTGCGCTCGGCACCGGTATCGACCCTGATGCCGGGCATCGGCATCCGCCTGACGGTGGACGAGGACGCCTTCGCCGGCGCCGGCCTGTACGTGTTCGCCCAGGTGCTCGACCATTATTTCGCGCTCAACGCCCAGATCAACTGCTTCACCCGCCTGCAGGTGGTGTCCAGCCGCAGCGGCCGCGAGATCCTGGCCTGCGCGCCGCGCACCAGCGTGCGGGAATGGCTGTGATCGAGCGCCTGCTGGCCGAGCCGCAGCGCTTCGAATTCTTCCAGGCGGTGCGCCTGCTCCTGCTGTGGCTGGAGGAGCGCGGGGTGCCGCCGCAGCGCGCGCTGGACCAGCACCTGCGCTTCGCCAACAGCCTCTCTCTGCGCTTCCCGGCCGGCCAGGTGGAAGCGCTGGCGCTGGAGCGCCATGGCGACGCCGTGCGCCGCGCCGGCGTGTCAGGCCCGCAGTTCCGCCTGACCCCGACCTTCATGGGCCTGCTGGGCGCGCACGGCACGCTGCCGGCGCACGTGACGGAACGCATCCAGGAAGCGCAGGCGCTCGACAAGGGGCCGGACGGCGAGGCGGCGCGCGCCTTCCTCGACATGCTGTCGACGCGCATGCTGGCGCTGTTCTACGGCGCCTGGAGGAAGTACCGCATCGAGCATGCGGTGGCCGGCCCGGGCGACGCCTTTTTGCCGCTGCTGCTGGCGCTGGGCGGTTTTTCATGCGGCAGCCTGCATGGCGGCGCCGGTGCCGCGGCGCTGCCGGCCGGCGTGGACCGGCGCCTGCTGGCCCTGTACGCCGGCGTGCTGCGCCAGGGGCCGGCCTCGGCGGCGCTGCTGGGCCGCATGCTGTCCGACGTGTTCGGCGTGCCGGTGGCGGTGGAAGAGGGCATCGGCCACTGGGACCGCCTGGCGCCACCGGAGCGCACCGCGCTGGGCGGCGCCAACGCGGTGCTGGGCCAGGCCGCGCTGCTGGGCGCGCGCTGCTGGCGGCCCGACCTGCGCGTGCGCGTGCGCATCGGCCCGCTGGGCAAGGCACAGTTCGAGCGCTTCCTGCCGCATGGCGCCGCGGCCGCCACCCTGCGCACGCTGCTCGGCCTGTTCGCCGCCCCGACCTTGGCCTACGAGATCGTGCTGGTGCTGCGGCGCGAGGCAGTGCGGGCGATCCGCCTGGGCGGCGCAGCGGACCGAGATGCACCGCCGGCAGCGCATGGCCGTCTCGGCCTCGACAGTTATCTCGCCACCGCGCCGGCCGCGCGCGACCGCGCCGACATGCGCTACGAACTGCGGCCCATGCCGCCGCTGCCGCCGCTGCCGCCGCTTCCCGTACAAAACCCTTGACCTTCCCATGGTGGGAAGCCATATCCTGTCAGGGTGAGACAGGAGAACACCATGGAAGCGATCGTCAAGGACACCCCCGCGCTGCAGTTCGACATCCGCGGCATGACCTGCGCCTCGTGCGTGGCGCGCGTCGAAAAGGCGCTGGCGGCGGTGCCGGGCGTGCAGGATGCCAGCGTCAACCTGGCCACCGAAAAGGCCAGCGTGCGCGGCGCCGGCCTGGATGCCGGGCTGCTCGCCGCCGCGGTGGTCAAGGCCGGCTACGAGGCCGACCTCATCGACCAGGCGCGCACGTCCGCGCCACGCCGCGCCCAGGAACAGGGCGCGCGCCTGCCGGCGTGGTGGCCGGTGGCCGCCGCCGCCGCGCTCAGCCTGCCGCTGGCGGCGCCGATGCTGCTGCGCCCGCTCGGCATCGATTGGATGGCGTCCGGCTGGCTGCAACTGCTGCTGGCGACCCCGGTGCAGTTCTGGCTCGGTGCGCGTTTCTACCGCGCCGGCTGGAAGGCGCTGCGCGCCGGCGCCGGCAACATGGACCTGCTGGTGGCGATCGGCACCAGCGCGGCGTATGCGCTGTCGCTGTGGATGCTGCTGGCGTCCGGCGCGCACCACCTGTATTTCGAATCCTCGGCGGTGGTGATCACGCTG
The DNA here is from genome assembly GCF_012849555.1 of Massilia forsythiae. Taxonomy (NCBI): domain Bacteria; kingdom Pseudomonadati; phylum Pseudomonadota; class Betaproteobacteria; order Burkholderiales; family Oxalobacteraceae; genus Massilia; species Massilia forsythiae. The sequence continues at coordinate 5,825,095 of NZ_CP051685.1, read as the reverse complement.
GTCCTGCTCGGCAAGTGGCTGGAGGGCAGGGCGCGCGGCCAGACCGTGCAGGCGATCCGCGCGCTGGAAGCGCTGCGGCCCGCCACCGCGCTGGTGCGGCGCGGCGGCCGCGACGTCACCGTGGCGCCGGACGCGCTGCGCAGCGGCGACGTGCTGGTGGTGGCGCCGGGCCAGCGCGTGGCGGCCGACGGCCGCGTGCTGGAAGGCGCCAGCCACCTGGACGAATCGCTGCTGACCGGCGAAAGCCTTCCGGTGGCCAAGGGGCCGGGCGCGCGCGTCACGGGCGGCGCGGTCAACGGCGAAGGCTTGCTGCTGGTCGAGGTGACGGCGGTCGGCGCGGACACGATGCTCAACCGGATCATCCGCATGGTCGAGGATGCGCAGGCCGTCAAGGCGCCGATCCAGCGCCTGGTCGACCGCGTCAGCGCGGTGTTCGTGCCGGCGGTGCTGCTGGTGTCGCTGGCCACGCTGTTCGGCTGGGGCCTGGCCACCGGCGACTGGCGCCAGGCGCTGCTGAACGCGGTGGCGGTGCAGGTGATCGCCTGCCCGTGCGCGCTCGGCCTGGCGACGCCGACCGGCATCATGGTCGGCACCGGCGCCGCCGCGCGCCACGGCATCCTGATCAAGGACGCGGAAGCGCTGGAAACCGCGCATGCGCTGCAGGCGGTGGTGTTCGACAAGACCGGCACCCTGACCGAGGGCCGGCCGCAGGTGGTGGCGCTGGAAGGCGACGATCCGCGCCGCGTCCTGGCCCTGGCGTGGGCGGTGCAGCAGGGCAGCACGCACCCGCTGGCGCGCGCCGTGAGCGAAGCGGCGCAGGCACGGCTGGGCAGCACGCAGGCATCCGCCATCGACGACGATGTGTACGCCAACACGGCGGCCGCCGCCGCGCGCGCGCCGGCGCCGTTGTCGACACCATTGCCGGCGCTGGACGCCATGGCGCTGCCCGGCCGCGGCGTGCAGGCGCGCGTGGACGGCGAGACGGTCTATCTCGGCAGCCGGCGCCTGATGCGCGAACTCGGCGTGGCGACCGGGCGGCTGGACGACGCGGCGCGCCGCCACGAAGCCGATGGCCGCACCGTGTCCTGGCTGGCCGCCGGCTTGCCCGGTGCATTGCAGGTGCGCGGCCTGCTCGCTTTCGGCGACCGCGTCAAGCCGACCAGCGCGGCGGCGGTGGCGCGCCTGCGGGCGCTGGGCATCGAGGTGGCCATGCTGAGCGGCGACAACCGCGGCGCTGCCGCCGCCGTGGCGCGGCAGCTCGGCATCGAGCGCTTCACGGCCGAGGTGCTGCCGGGCGACAAGGCGGACGCGGTGCGCGCCATGATGGCGGCCGGCAGCAAGGTGGCGATGGTCGGCGACGGCATCAACGACGCGCCGGCGCTGGCCGCGGCCGACGTCGGCATCGCCATGGCCGGCGGGTCCGACGTCGCCATGCACACGGCCGGCGTGACGCTGATGCGCGGCGATCCGCTGCTGGTGGCCGACGCCATCGACGTTTCGCGCCGCACCTACCGCAAGATCCGCCAGAACCTGGCCTGGGCCTTCGTCTACAACGTGGTCGGGATTCCGGTGGCGGCGCTCGGCCTGCTCAATCCGGTGCTGGCCGGTGCGGCGATGGCGCTCAGCTCGGTGAGCGTGGTGACCAATGCGCTGCTGCTGCGGCGCTGGCGCCCGGCAGATGCGGTGGCGGCGGCGCCGCTTGCGCAAGCGGAGCTGCCGGCACTGGCGCTGTTGCCGGCGGCAGTGCCGCAAACGATGGAGAATGTGGCGCAGCCTGCGCCATCGACCGACACGGCGCACTCTGCGCCATCAAGCAACGAGGCGCATCCGGCGCCCATTGTGAACGCGGCGCATCCGGCGCCGCAGCCAACAGGAGAACACACGATGTACCAACTGACCGTCGAAGACATGAGCTGCAAGCACTGCGTGGGCCGCGTCACCAAGGCCGTGCAGGAAGTCGACCAGGATGCCAGGGTCGAGATCGACCTGCCGACCAAGCAGGTCACCATCGACAGCGGCGCCGACCTGGGCCGGATCGCCGAGGCGATCGACGCGGCCGGCTACCCGGTGACGGCGCGCGCCGGCGGGTGATGACCCGATAGCGCATATACGTCGTCCCCGGCCTAGGCGGCCCCCTTGGCGGAGACCCATGCAGAGCCAACAGAACCCAGTGATCCCGGAACAGCCCCGGTACTTCAACGTAACAACTTCGGATACTCAGTATGGGTCCCCGCCTTCGCGGGGACGACGGTATCAATGGTGCTGGTCAAAAATGGTACTGGTCAGAACGTGGTCCGCAACGTCAACCGCAGCGTGCGCGGCTCCACCGGGTGGTAGTGGATATCGTCCACCCCGCCCGCCGGCTCGCCCGGCAGGCGCGACGCGTAGTAATAGTCGACGTCGCTCGCCTTGTGGTCGAACAGGTTGAACACGTCCGCTGTCAGCTGCCAGCGCCGATCGATGCGGTAGCCGGCGCGCAGGTAGGCGATGGCGGTGCTGGAGGAGCGCACGCTGTCGTCCTCGATCAGCGGGCGCGGGCCGAACCAGCGCAGCTGGAACGCGCCCGACCACGGGCCGGCATCGTTGACGGTGGCGCCGAACGAAGCCACCTTCTCGACCGCGCCCGGCACGTGGTCGCCGGCCGCGTCGACGCCGGTGTAGCGGGCGCGCGACCAGGCCAGGTCGAGGTCGAGCAGCAGCCAGCGGTTGGCCACGTAATGGTTGTTCCACTCGATGCCGGAGCGCTTGCTGGCGCGGCTCGGCGAGGTGTCGCCGGCGTCGCCCGAGAACACCAGTTCCGAGGCCGAGCGCAGTCCCCACAGCGCCATCGAGCTTTGCAGGCCGGGCACGATCTCGCTGCGCGCGCCGATCTCGGCGCCGCGCGTCTTCACCAGCGGCGTCACCGGGTCCACCGGTTCCAGCTCGCGCGCCGCTAGGTGCGCGGTGGTGCCGCGCGCGTCGTTGCTGTGGAAGCCTTCGCCGTAGTTGGCGAAGAACTCGGTCTTGTTCCACGGCCCGAACACCAGCGACAGCTTGGGCGAGGCGACGTGGTCGTCGGCCGTGCCGCTGTTTTCCAGGATCGAGCTGGCCACGTCGAAGCGGTAGCGGTCCCAGCGCACGCCGGCGATCGAGCGCAGCCAGGGCGTCCACTGGACCGTATTCTGGAACCAGGCCGCGGCGCTGGCTTCGGACACGCGCGATTCGGCCGTGGTGGACAGGATGCGCTGGCGTGCGCTCGCGTACAGGCCGAGCGGCGCGATGCGGTCGAAGCGGCCCTGCAGCCCGACCGCGTTGTTCATCGGCCGTCCCGCCAGCTGGCCGAACCAGGTGTGGGCGAGGTCGAAGCCGCCCATCTTGCGCCGCTCGGTCTGCAGGAACTGGTCGCCATTGACCGGGTCGTCGAGGAAGTAGGTAAAGTCGTTGTACAGCGCCAGGTCCGAGCGCACCGCGTAGGCATGCGCCTCGCTCAGCGTGTCCGCCGTGCGCCGGCGCCATTCGGCGCTCAGGCTGTAGCGCGCCGTGTGGCCGCCGTCGCTCGGGTCGACCGCGGCGAATTCGTCGAGCGCGCCGCCCTGCACCGCGCGCAGCGGGATCTGGCTGGTGGCGTGCCAGGCGCCCCGGTAGGCCATCGCGGTCAAGCTGAAGCGGTCGATGCCGATAGCGCCGGTCCAGCGCAGCAGCGCCGACGATTTATGGAAGGCTTCCGGCGTCCGCCAGGGGCCGTCGTTGTGCGCCAGCTCGACCGCATACAGCAGGTTGCCGGCGCCGAGCGCGCTCGAATCGGCCGCCACGGCGCGGCGGTAGCCGTCGGCGCCGACGGTGAGCGCGGCCAGGCCCCGGTCCAGCTTGTCGACCAGGCCCATGTGGGCGGCGCCGGCCGAGGCGAAGTCGCCCTCGTCGGCGTAGTACGGCCCCTTGCGGTAGTGGATCTTGCCGATCAGTTCCGGGATCAGGAAGTTCAGGTCGGTGTAGCCCTGGCCGTGCGCGTGGGTGCGCATGTTGACCGGCATGCTGTCGACGAAGGTGGCGAAGTCGGTGCCGTGGTCGAGGTTGAAGCCGCGCAGGAAGTACTGGTTGGCCTTGCCGTCGCCGCTGTGCTGGGTGACGATCACGCCCGGCACGAATTCCAGCACCTCGCCCGGCCGCAGCGCCGGCCGGCTGGCGATCAGCGCGGCCGTGACCGTGCCTTCGCTGGCGGCGTCCGCGGTGCCGACGCCGTTGTCGTAGTGGGCGCTGACGCGCACCGTCGCCGGGATCGGCTGCACCGGGTCTTGTTGTTGCGATGGGAGGGAATCGGGCGCGGTCTGCGCCTGTGCGTGCGCGACGGCGCACAGCGCCCCGGCCAGGCCGAGGATCAGGGATGGTTTCATTGATGGATACGTGAACCTGCAGTCTCACCCGCTTCCCCGCGGGTACGACTGAACAGCGCCTCATCTGAAGCGCCACCTGCCTGGCCGGTATCCGGGCTCGCAAGCCGGACCGTCCCACCTTCCCATGTCCATGGACACAGTGGTTGTTCGAGACGGCCTGTCGTCGGCGACGACGCTTGTTCACCGTTGCGGGGGCAGCACACCCTGGCCGGCCGCGCGCGGCGGCATGGCCATGTGTTTCCCGTTTAACTGCGCATGGAACCATGCGCGCTGCACCAGGCGCGGGCGATTATACGTGCATGGGATCGCTTTGCAAAACCGCTATCGCATCCCGCGCCTCACTCATCGTGGAATTCCTCCGCCGACGCGAACAGGTCCCACGCCGCGATGAACAGGGCCGCCACCACCGGCCCGATCACGAAGCCGTTCAGGCCGAACAGCTCCATGCCGCCGATGGTCGACAGCAGCACCACGTAGTCCGGCATCTTGGTGTCCTTGCCGACCAGCAGGGGGCGCAGCAGGTTGTCGACCAGTCCGATCACCAGCACGCCGAACACGACCAGGAAGACACCTTGCCAGATGGCGCCGGTGGCCAGGAAGTAGATGGCGACCGGTACCCACACGATGGCGGCGCCGACCGCCGGCAGCAGCGACAGGAAGGCCATCACCACGGCCCACAGCAGCGGCGCTTCCACGTGCAGGAACCAGAACGCCAGGCCGCCCAGCGCACCCTGCGCCGCCGCCACCAGCACGTTGCCCTTGACGGTGGCGCGGATCACGGTGGTGAAGTTGTCGAACAGGCGGCTCTTGTACTTGCGGCCCAGCGGCACCGCGTGGCGGATGCGGCGCGCCAGCGACTCGCCGTCGCGCAGCAGGAAGAACAGCAGGTACAGCATCACGGTCAGGCCGACCAGGAAGTCGAAGGTGTTCATGCCGAAGTTGAGCGCGTACTTGGCGCCGGTTTGGCTGATTTGGGTGGCGCCGGCAGTCAGCTTCTGCTGCAGCGAGGCCATGCTGGTCAGGCCAAAGCGCTCCAGCAAACCGACCATCCAGCTTGGCAGGGCGTGGAGGATGCGCTGGAAGTATTCGGCGAAGTTGATCTGGCCGGAGCCGACCCGGCTGTACACCGTGGCCGCCTCGTTGACCAGCGAGGCGGTGATCAGGCCGAGCGGGATCAGCACCGACACGATCACGGTCAGCAGCGTCAGCAGCGCGGCCCAGGTCGGCTTCTGCTTGGTCACGCCGAGGAAGCGGCGGTACAGCGATTCGAACAGGATCGCGAACACCATGCCCCAGAACACGGCGCCGAAGTAGGGCATCAGGATCCAGACGAAGCCGATGGTGACGATGGTGAGAAGGAGCAGGAAGCATTTCTGCTGGAGGGTCAACTGGGTCATAGGAAGTCGATCATGTCATTTTGGTAATGGTTATGGAACACATGATAGTCCACCCGCCGCGTTTTTCCCGTTCGCCGGCCCACATAGCGGCGCACTTCGCGCCGTACTTTACGGCGACAGCAGGCCGAGCGCCTGCAAGGCCGCCCGGCCCAGCAGTACGCGCTTGGCGCCGGTGGCGTCGTCTGGAATGTCCAGGTTCAAGGCGAAGGTATGGGCCTTGCCGTCCTTGACCACCCAGCCGACCCACCAGCCGATGTCGGCGTCCGCATCGGGCCGTACGCCCCAGCCGGTCTTGGCGTACAGCTCGGCGCCGCCTTCCTGGCGCAGGATGGCGCGCACGGCCGCCATCGCCGGTTGCGGCAGCGGCAGGCGGTCCTGCACCAGCTTGTCCAGGAAGCGGGTCTGTTCCAGCGCGCTGATCGTCAACGGTCCCTCCAGCCAGAAGGTATCGACCACCGTGCCCGGGTCCATGTTGCCGTAGTCGAGCCGGCGCAGCCCCTCGCGCATGCGCGCCAGGCCGATGCGCCGCGCCAGGCCCTGGTACACCGGCACGTTGGAGACGCGGATGGCGTCGCGCAGCGACATGTCGTGCGCCCATTCCGGGCGGCGGGTCGGCTTGCCGCCGTAGGGCAGCACTTCGTCGACGCTGGCCACCGCACCCGTGGCGAGGCCGATCAGGCTGTTGGCAATCTTGAAGGTCGATGCCGGGATGTAGCGCGTCTCGGCGCGGCGGCGGTCGTGCACCGTGTACGTGTCGGCGGCCAGGTCGTGCACGATGAAGGTGGCATGCACGTGCTGGTCGCCGAACAGGCGTTCCAGTCGCGCATCTTCCTTCCATTCGGCGCCGTGCGCCAGCGCGCAGGCGCACAGCAGGGCACCTGCCAGCCATCGTTTCATCGTCGTCTGTTTCATCGTCGCTTGTGTCATCGCCGGCTTCCTCCTTCAGTGATCGATCGGTGCGCCGCGGCCGCCTCGGACGCCAGCGTGTCGCGCAGCCGGGCGCGCGCTGCGTCGGCGTAGGCGCGGCAGGCGTTGCGGTCGATGAAGGCGGCCTGGCCGGAGCGGGCGCGGCGCGCCAGCCGCGTCCACAGGCCGCTCTGCTCGGGGTGGGCGGACACCAGGATGTCGCAGGGCAGGCCCGCGAGCAGCGCGCTGGAGCGCTCGATGTCGGCGCGCGCCGCCGGATAGCGGGTGTTGCCGCCGTAGCGGAAGGCGTCGTCGCCGATCGCGTTCAAGCTGTCGGCGTAGACCATGTCCACCGTGCGTGCGCCGGCGCGCGCCTGCCAGGTCCAGCTGGTGCCGCCGCGCGTGTGGCCGGGCGTGGCGTGCGCGGTCAGGCGCAGCGGGCCGAGCGCGATCGTCTCGCCGTCGCCGATCGCGCGCACCCCGGCGACCGGCTGCATCGGCGTCAGGTTGGCCGCCTGCGGGTCGTTGCGGTCCGGCTGCCCGCTTTGCAGCACCGGCAGCGCCGCCGCGCCGGCGACCACGGTGGCGCCGGACCGGCGCTGCAGTGCGGCGATGCCGCCGGCGTGGTCGATATGGGCGTGCGAATTCAGAATGTAGCGGATGTCCTCGACGCGGAAACCGAGGCGGCGCACGTGGCGCGCGATCTGCGCTGCGCCGTTGGGACCGGCGCCGTCGATCAGGACGTGGCCGGCGGGCGAGGTGACCAGCACCGCGCTCAGGCCGCGGGTGCCGACGTAATAGGTGTCGCCGAACAGCTCGAACGGTTGCTGCGGGTCGTCCCAGCCGGCCGCCGCCACCGTGGCCGGTGCGGCCGGCAGCAGGGCGGCGCAAAGGAAAGCGCCGCGCAAGAGGGTGGCAAACGGCAGCGGCAGGGAAGCGGCGAGCGCATCGCGGGATGGCGTCATGTGGGTCATCGGTGGCTGGCGTGGAAGTGGATGAAGGGCGCGCCGGGCGTCACAAGGCGCGCAGGCGCGCAGGCAAGCGGCGCAGGAAATCGTCGCGCACGCGCGGGCCGGCGTAGCTGCCTTCCTGCGTCGGCACCAGCGCCAGCTCGGCGAACACCACATCGCGGCCGTCCTTGCTGGCCCAACCGACGAACCAGCCGTAGGCGTGGCCGGGGTCTTCGCTGCCGTCCGCCCGGCGCGGCGAGGCGGTGCCGGTCTTGCCGTGCACCGTCCAGCCGTCCACCAGGCCCGGCAGGCGCAGCAGGCGCGCCGTCATCTCGTAGGCGCGCGGCTGGAGCGGCAGTTCGCGCCTGACCACCTTGCGCAAAAAGGCCGCCTGCTCAGTCGCCGAGATCTGCAGGGTCGAGCCGACCCAGGCCGGCAGCTTGCCGTCCGCGCCGGCATGGTCGCCGGACAGGTCGCGGTTGCCGTAGCCGAAGCCGTCGACGTAGCGCTGGACAGCGGCCGCGCCGATGCCTTCGACCACGCGCTGGGCATACCACACGTTCGAATTCCCGATCCAGCTGGTGGGGTCGGTGCTGGCGCGCCAGCTGGCGTTCCAGTCGGCATAGCCGGGCGCGTACGGCAGCCGCGGGGTGTGCTCGTCGCGCAGGATGCCGGCGTCGAAGCCCATCAGGCTGACCGCGATGTTGAAGGTGGAGGCGGGCGTGATGCGGGTGTCGCACTGGCCCTGGCGCAGCAGGGGGCGTGCGCTGGCGGCATCGACCAGTTCGATGCAGTGCAGCGGCGCCGCCGCGGCCGTGCCGGTGCTGGTGCCGGTGCTGAGATTCATGCCGGTGTGCGCGCCTGCACGCGCCGGCGCGCTGCCTGGGGCAGGGCCGGCATCTCCGTCCAGTGCCGGCTGCAGCATCAGGCCGGCGCCCAGCAGCACGGCGAGGGCGGCCACGGCGGCGGCGCGCGCTCCCGCACTGCGCAGGCGGCCGTGCCGGGCGCGCGCCGGATCGCGGATCAATGCCATGCGCGCGCCCAGCATGTCGCCACTCATGCCGGCGGCGCCGGCGCCGAACGCCAGCCCCGCGGCGTTGGCCGGGTGCTGCAGCCTGAGCTGCGCCAGCAGCGCCATGGCATAGGCCTTGCGCTGCGCCGGCGGGCGGCCGCGCAGCACGTCGCGGTCGCAGCCGAGTTCCTGCGCCTGCACCAGCCCGGCGCCCAGCACCCGCATCGCCGGATTGAACCAGAACAGCGCCTGCAGCAGCACGCACGCCGCGCTCCAGTGCAGGTCGCCGCGCCGCAGGTGGGTCAGTTCGTGGGCGACGATCAGTTGCTGCTGCAGCGGTTCGAAGGCGCGCAGGTGCAGGGGCAGCAGCAGGCGCGGCTTGAACGGACCGAGCAGCATGGGCGAGACCGGCGCATCGACTTCGATCACCGCCACGCCGTCGTGCAGGCAGGCCGGCGACCCGCCCGGCGCCAGGCGGCGGCCGGCGCCGGCCAGGCGTGCCAGCAGGCGCTGTCCGCGCGCCAGTCTCCAGGCCGCGTGCGCCAGGCCGAGCAGGTAGGCGGCGCACCAGGCGCGCGCCGCGAGCACCGGCCAGGCCGGCGTGGCTGGCGGCGTTGCCGGCGCCGCCAACGCCGCCGCGGCCGGCGCGGACGCCGGAGCCGGCGCGGCCGGCGCACCCGCCGGCATGCCGGCCAGCTCGTCGATGGCGATCGCCGGCACCATGCGCAGGCCGTCGCCGTGCGGCAGCAGCACGGATGCAAAGGCGGCGGCCACGGTCAGCTGGCCCAGCAGCCAGGCCGAGCGCTGCAGCGCCAGCGTCGGCAGCAGGCGCATGCCGATGGTCGCCAATGCCCATACCCCGAGTCCGGCGCCCAGGCTGGCCAGCGCGGCCAGCCCGAAGCGCAGCGCGAACAGGTCGATGCCGCTCATGCGCCGCCGTCCTTGCTGCCTGGCGCTTCGTCATCCGGCCAATCCTGCAGCAACTGTTCCAGGCGCGCCAGTTCCTGGCGGTCGACCAGCTTGCTGCCGGTGAACATGGTCACCGGCAGCGGCGTGTCGATCTCCATCACGCGCTTGCCGAAGTCGTGGGCGAAGGCGGCCAGCGTGTCGACCTTGTCCGGCACCGCCTCGTACACCTGCACGCCATGGCGCTGCTGCTGCGCCACCATGCCTTTTTCCAGCATGCGCTCGAGGGTCTTGCGGGTCGAGGAAAACGACCAGCCGAGTTCGTCGGCGACCTGCTCGTGGATTTCGCGCGCGCTCAGCGGCTGGCGACGCCACAAGGCTTTCAACAGGCTCAGTTCGGAGATCGAAGGGACAGCCATGGCAGGACTCCAGCATGTGACGAATGAAGCAATTTTGCGACAGGTGTCGCACTGTTGTCAATTGTCGCATAATGATTGCGAACAGCAATAAATCGCGTGACAATTTCACCTGCGAAATATACAATGCTGGATTGTAACTAGCCTCCGCGCCGGCGACACGTTTGGTGCCCCCATCCGAGCTTCCATGGTCAATGTCAACGATATCGCCAGCTGGCGCGAACGCATTTTTGCGTCCCTGCTGTCCGTCGTACTGGTGGTCGGCGCCATCTCGACCCTCGCCATCATCCCGTTCCTCGTCAAGCAGGGCCTGTGGCCGGTGGCGCTGGCCGACTCGATCGCGCTGGTGTGGATCTTCGTCATCTGGCGCCTCAAGCAGCTGTCGTACAACACCCGCGTCCTGAATTTCCTCGGGGTCGTGTACGTGCTGTCGATCGCCTTGCTGCTGTCGATCGGCCCGGCCAGCTTCAGCTACCTGCTGGGGCCGCCCCTCATCGCATCCATCCTGCTCAGCCTGCGCCCGGCCATGCTGTCGCTGGCGCTGGGCGCGGTGTCCCTGGTCGCCCTCGGCGCCACCGGCCACATCAGCCTGAGCGTGCCGGGCTGGGAGCACGATCCCCTCAAGGCCTCGATGGTCGCCGCCATCAACTACACCACCGTGGGCGCCATGCTGAGCCTGACCTGCAGCACGCTGCTGCAGGGCCTGGCGAAGTCCCTGGGCGAACTGGAGCTGACCTCGGCGGCGGTATCGCGCCTGAACGACATGGTGCTGATCGCCAAGGCCGCCGATAGCGAAGGGGCCGCGCAACCGGTCACCTTCGCCAACGACGCTTTTTTGCGCCGCACCGGCTACGCGCGCGAGGCGATCGTCGGACACGACCTGACCGTGCTGCAGGGGCCGGGCACCGACCAGGCCGCGATCGCGCGCATCCACCAGGCGATGGCGTCGGGCCAGCCCTGCAACACCGAACTGATGATCTATACGCGTGGCGGCGACGCGTTCTGGGTCGAGATCGAGATGGTCCCGTTCGCCCGTTCCGGCGAGCGCCACAGCCACTGGGTGATCGTCGGACGCGACATCACCGAACGCCGCACCGCGGCCGACGCCATCCACCGCCTGGCCTTCTACGACGTGCTGACCGGCCTGCCCAACCGGCGCCTGCTGATGGAGCGGCTGGGCGCGGTGGTGGAGCAGGCGCGCGCGGGCAGCGACCTGGGCGCCGTGCTGTACCTGGACCTCGACAAGTTCAAGGACGTCAACGATGCGCGCGGCCACGCCACCGGCGACGCGCTGCTGCAGCACGCCGCGCGCCGCCTGGGCCAGGCGGTGCGCGTGAGCGACACCGTGGCACGCATCGGCGGCGACGAATTCGTGGTCCTGCTGGAGGGACTCGGCACGGATGCGGCTGCCGCCGCCGGCGCCGCCATGGCGATGGCCGACCTGGTGCGCAGCACGCTGGCCGCGCCGCTCGATCTGGAAGGCCAGGCCTACCAGATCGCTTCCAGCATCGGCGTGGCGCTGTCGCTCACGCCCGGCGCCAGCGCCCACGACCTGCTGCGCGAGGCCGACACCGCGATGTACCATGCCAAGGCCGCCGGCCGCAACGGCGTGGTGCTGTTCGAGCGCGCCATGCTGGCCGACGCCCAGGACAAGCTGACGCTGGAGCGCGACCTGGCGCTGGCGCTGGACAACGGCGAACTGGCGATGCACCTGCAGCTGCAGGTCGACCACCGCGGCGCGCCGGCCGGCGCCGAACTGCTGATGCGCTGGCGCCGCGCCGACGGCAGCATGGTGCGGCCGGACATCTTCATCCCGGTGGCGGAATCGAGCGGCATGATCGTCTCGCTGGGGCATTGGGCGCTGCGCCAGGCCTGCGAGGCCTGGCTGGCGCTGGCCGCGGCAGGGCACGCGATGCCGCTGTCGATCAACGTCAGCCCGCTGCAGTTCCGCCAGCCGGACTTCGTGCAGCAAGTGCGCGCCGTGCTGGCCGAGACCGGCGCGCCGCCGCACCAGCTCATCTTCGAGGTCACCGAGGGCCTGCTGATCGAGGACATCGGCCAGACCATCGTGCGCATGCGCGAGCTGGCCGGACTCGGCATCCGCTTCTCGGTCGACGACTTCGGCACCGGCTATTCGAACCTGGCCTACCTGCGCCAGATGCCGCTGTACGAACTGAAGATCGACAAGAGCTTCATGCACGGCACCCCGCACGACGTCAACGGCACCGCGATCGTGCAGTCGATTCTGTCCATGGCCGGCCACCTCGGCCTGCGCGTGGTCGCGGAAGGCATCGAAACGCAAGCGCAGGCCAGCTACCTGGCCGAGCACGGGCAGCCGCACATGCAGGGCTTCCTGTACCACCGGCCGATGCCGCTGGGGCAGGTGCTCGAGCGGCTGGGCATCGCCCCATCCACGCCGGCCGGTGCAGCGGCTTTGCCGGCGCAGGCACAGTACGAAACATCCGGCGTGTGAGACCGGCTTGCGATCGGTCCCTTTTTTGTTCAAGATCGTGAGCGAGATCGGGTGCGTTCACGCAATCGAGCCTTGTCCGGTCATGGGAGCCGTCAAGCATCCGGTGACGGCTGCGTATAGATTCCAGCTTCCCGGAGGGCCGACCTGAAAGCGAGGATCGTAGCGACGTAATAGCAGCTCAGCTTCGAATCCGTTTCATGGAATGCCCCGTCGACAACCCGGATGCGGGTATCGTAAAGTCGATCCGCCGAGCAGGATTCGTCTGCGAGTACTCTCTTGATCCCTGAAATGACACCGTCGAGGTAAATCAGCGGAATCTTTTCTTCCGCGACTTCCCAGCTCAGGAAGCAGCCCAGTGACGCCTTGGCGCACGGTTCGACGATCAGGTCGATCACACCGAAACGTCCTGGAGGGCCGTTCTGCCGGACGTAGCGTCCTGCACCGGCATGAGCCTTGGTAACGGCGGCGCCGCGTGGGCCCTGCATGAATAACGCGAATTCCATGGGCTGGCGTATCCGGATCGAAGTTGCTCTTCACCGAGGATAGCAGGACCGGCATCGGCATGCCATCACGTTCGCGCCTGCCAGCGCCAGGCGTCCGCCGCCGCAGCGGCCGAACATGCATAATCGGGTCCTCTTGCATCGACACCGGGAGCCATCATGAGCAAGCTGGACCAGGAAGACCGCGACGACATGTCCGCCAAGCAGTTCGCTTTTCCCAAGCAGCGCAAGGAACCGCTGGAAGACGCCAGCCACGTGCGCAATGCCATCGCCCGCTTCAACCAGGTGCAGGGCGTGACGGACCACGAGCGCGACGAGGCCTGGAAGCACATCCGCGCCGCGGCGAAGAAATTCGACGTGGAAGTCAACGAAACCGATTGGCGCGAGATCGGCAAGGGCAAGAAGTAAGCCCTGCCGGCGCCGGCCGGGCGTCAATGTCCGTCGTGCATCGTGTGCCCGTCGCCGCGCTTGACGTTCGCCACCGGTTCGTCCGGTGCCGCCGGCGCGGCGGCCGCCCGCACCGGTTCCGGCGCCGGCCCGGTCCACTCGCGCGCCACCGTCCCCTGCGGATGCGCGTACCAGCCGGGGTCGCGGTAGTCGCCGCGCGCCAGGCCTTCGCGTACCTTGATGGTGGTGAACATGCCGCCCATCTCGATCCCGCCGAACGGGCCTTGGCCGTCCATCATCGGCAGCGTGTTTTCCGGCAGCGGCATGCGCATGCCGCCCATCGAGACGCCCTTGTCGCCCATGACCATGTAGCCCGGCACCAGGTCGTTGATCTTGCGCGCCACGCCGCGGTGGTCGACGCCGATCAGGTTCGGCACGTCGTGGCCCATGGCGTTCATCGTGTGGTGCGACTTGTGGCAGTGGAACGGCCAGTCGCCGGGCGCGTCGGCCGTGAATTCGAGCGCGCGCATCTGGCCCACGCCGATGTCGACCGTGACTTCCGGCCAGCGCGCCGCCGGCGCGATCCAGCCGCCGTCGGTGCCGGCCACTTCCATGCGGTGGCCATGGATGTGGAACGGATGGTTGGTCATCGACAGGTTGCCGATGCGGATGCGCACGCGGTCGTCCTTGCGCACCGCCAGCGCGTCGGTGCCGGGGAAGGCGCGGCTGTTGATGGTCCAGATATTAAAGTCGAGCATGGTGTTGACGTTGGGCGTGTAGGCGCCCGGCTCGATGTCGTAGGCGTTCAGCAGGAACACGAAGTCGCGGTCGACCGCGTGCTGGCGCGGGTCCTTCGGGTGCGTGACCCAGAACCCCATCATGCCCATGCCGATCTGCGCCATTTCGTCGGCGTGCGGGTGGTACATGAAGGTGCCGGCGTGGCGCGCCGTGAATTCATAGACGAAGGTTTTACCGGGCGCGATCGGCGGCTGGGTCAGGCCGGACACGCCGTCCATGCCGTTCGGCAGCAGCTGGCCGTGCCAGTGGATGCTGGTGATTTCCGGCAGGCGGTTGGTGACGAAGATGCGCACGCGGTCGCCCTCGACCACCTCGATGGTCGGGCCGGGGCTCTGGCCGTTGTAGCCCCACAGGTTGGCCTTCATGCCGGGGGCGATCTCGCGCACCACGGGTTCGGCCACCAGGTGGAATTCCTTGACGTTGTCCTTCATGCGCCACGGCAGGCTCCAGCCGTTGGGCGTGACCACCGGGTTGTAGGGACGGCCGTTGGGCGGCGGCGGGGGCGGCACGGTGGCCGCCGAGGATTGCTGCGGCGCTTCGGGTACCGCGCCCATGGCGGCCTTGCTCACGGCCGCGGCGCCGGCCATGGCGGCGCCGGTGATGAAGTTTCGGCGGGATGTCATTGGTGATCCTCGTGTCGGTTCGCCGCGGGCGGCATGGGTTGCGCGCCGGGCATGTCGATGCGGTCGCCCAGCGCCGCCTGCAATGCGGCCTGGGCGCTCCAGAAGTCGCGCAGGGCGTCAATGTAGGCGTTGACGGCCCCGGCCTGTTCGCGCGAATCGGCCAGCAGGGCTTGCGTACTGGCCAGCATGCCGTTGTAGCGCAGCAGGACCTCGTGCGAGATCCGCTTGCGCAGCGGGATCACGCTGTCGCGGTAGTGCGCCGCCAGGTCGTAGGCGCTGCGGTAGTCGAGGTAGCTTTCGCGCGCCTCGCTGCGCGCCGTGACCGCCGTGTCGGCCACGCGTTGCAGCGCCTGCATGTAGGTCGCTTCGGCGCGCGCCACGCGGGCGCCGCCCCAGTCGAACAGCGGCAATTCCAGCGACAACGCGTAGCCGCGCATCGACGGCGCGCTGCGTTCCGACTTGCCGGCGTAGCCCAGTTCCAGCACGTTGACGAAGCGGGTGGTGCGGCTCAAGCCGAGGCTGGCGGCGGTGGCTTCGGCATCTGCCTTGGCGGCCTGCACGTCCAGGCGCCGTGCCAGGGCGAGGCGCTCGACGTCGCGCAGTTCGGCCGGTGCGTCGGGCAGGTCGGGCAGGCGCTCGGGCAGGGTATATTGCGTGTCCTGGCCCCACAGCCCGAGCAGGCGCGTGAGCTTTTCGCGCGCCGCCGTGACTTGCCGGCCGCTTCGCGCCAGCGCGGCGGCGGCGTCCGCCTGGAATGCCTGTTCGCGCGCCAGGTCGAGCCCGGCGATGTTGCCGGCGCCGCGCATGCGTGCGGCCAGCTCGGCGCTGGCTTCGGCGGCGGCATGCACGCGGCGGGCGTAGTCGAGGCTCTGCTGTGCGGCCACGGCCTCGATCCAGGCGCGCCGCGTCTCCAGCGCGTGGCGCTCGATGGCGGCGCCGACCTCGCGCCGCACCGCATCGAAGCGGCGCGCTTCCAGGCGCGCGGCCAGCGGCGCGGTCAGCACGGCGGCCAGGTTGACATTCAAGCCGCGCTCGATCTCGACCTCGCCCTGGCCGCTGACGCGCTGGAAGCCGAGCGCCGGATTCGGTAGCCGCGACGCCTGCGCCAGTTCGGCCTGGGCGATGCCGACGTTCCAGTAGGTCGCCTGCAGGCCGGGGTTGTTGATCAGCGCGACGCGCACCGCGCCGTCCATGGTGAGCGGCGCGGCCAGTTCGGCGCGCACGATTTCCTGCAATTCCTGCGCCGCGGCGGCGTCCTGCGCCAGGCGCGGCGTGGCGCCGATGCGTTCCCGGGTGCTGTCGGCTACGCCGGCGAAGCCGTGGTCCGGTGTAACGCCGGCGCAGCCCGCGAGCAGCGCCGATGCGAGTGCGGCGGCGCACAGCGTAGCGGGAGCGGTTCGGTGCCGGCGCTGCGGCGCGCGCTTGTGGCGGTGCGCGCTCATGGCGACTCCTTGTGCTGGTGCTGGTGCTGGTGCGGCTGCTCGGGCGCCGCTGCGGGCGCGGGCACCGGCGTGGATGCGGCCGGCGCCGTGTGCATGGCGCCATGGCCGGATTGCGCTGCGTCGCCGGCCGCCGGCATCGCGTGGCCGGCGTGCCCGCCCATGCCCTTCATCGTCAGCGACATCGCGTTGTAGGCGGCGACGGTGGCGTTGGCGTCGCGCCAGCGCTGGTCCGGCGTGGTCTCGGGTTCTGCCGCGGGCATGGAGGGCGGCAGCAGCGGGCGATAGAGGGTGGGCGGCACGGCAGCGTGCGGGTCGGCGGCGCCGGCCGCCGGCGGCGCAGGGTCGGCGGCGTGCGCCAGGCCGGCGGCCAGCAGCAGGGCGGCCGCCTGTGCGGCAAGATGGTGCAAGGGACGGCCGCGCGCGCGGCCATCGGGACGAACGATATGCATGTAAACCTCGTCTGGATGCGGAAAGACAGCCGCCGGCAGGGCGCACGGCGGCGGCGCGGGTCAGGCGAGGGCGGTCCTGGGCGGACGTTCGGGCAGGGCCGGGTCGACGCTCGGCACGTGGCCGGCGCGGAACGGAATCGATGCCGAGGGTGGCGACGGCATTGCCGGCAAGGGCGGCAGGGCGCTCGCCATCGCGGCGCCGATGCAGCAGGCGGCGCAGTGGCTGGCGCCGGGATGGGACTTGGCGCCGTCGTGGGATGCGGCGCCGTCGTGCGGCTGGCCGCGCGCGGCGGACTGGGCGCCGCTGGCGTCGTGGCAGGACGCTCTTGCGGACGCGGATGCATCGTGCGCCATGGTCGCATGCGCCGGCGCCGCCATGGCGGTACGCGCGCCAATGCCGTCCGCTACGCACGGCAGCATGCGCGCCGCCGCGACCCCCTGGAACGGGAGCGCCAGCAGCAACAGCCAGACCAGCAGCGAACGGACGATGGATTTCACCCGGCCATTCTAGCATGGGCTGCATGGGCAACCGGCGTGGGATACGCTCTCGGCCTGGAAACGCAACTTCGGCGGCCGCAGCGATGCCTTGCATGTTTTGCAAGGCAATCCTACTATACGGCTTTCCTTTTCATGCGGCGACTTGCAGAAGCAGACATGATGAATCATCGTTCCGCAGCTATATCGAATGCTGTCTTCGTTGCCGCCACATTCGCCGTCGCGTTCTGGACGGTGCACCGGCTCGCCGCCGGCGTCCAGGTGGCGATTCACTGGGGTCCGGATAACCGTGCGGACGCGTGGGTCGGCGGATCGGCGATCCAGCTGGTCAATCCGATCATTGCCCTGGTGCTGTGGTTCCTGCTCTCCACCTGTCCGCAAGGTTTTTCATCGACGGCCGAATCGACCAAGCGCGTCCACATGCGGTTTTCCGGCGTGTTCCTGATCCAGCTGATCATCCAGTTGCTCATGGCAATGCATGTGCTGGGCATGGTCGTCGCCTGAACTGCTGCCAACAAGATTCTTCCACAAGAATCGCGCTGACATTGGCCTGCTTGCGCTTGCGCCTGGATGATTCTGGACTGTGGCTTGAGCTCGAATCGGCGCCATCCGGTCAGCGCATGGACGAGCGCAGCGCGCTCGACTCGAAATACACGTGCCTGATGTGCGGGTAGGCCGCCGCCACCGCCGCTTCCAGGCGCGCGATCGCCGCTTCCACCTCGCCGATGCGCATCTCGCGCCGGAACTTGACGGCCACCGTCACCAGCGCCTCGTCCGGCCCGAGCTGCATCGACTGCAGCGCGCCGACTTCCAGGATCGCCGCGTCATCCTCGAAGATCCGGCGCACGCGTCTGGTCGCGTCGGCGCCGATGCTTTCGCCCACCAGCAGGCCGCCGGTCTCGCGCGCCAGCGTGAAGGCGGCGCCCACCAGCAGCAGGCCCACCAGCACCGAGGCGGCCGGGTCGCAATACGGGTTGTCGAACACTTGCCCGAGCAGGATGCCGAGCGCGGCGATCGCCAGGCCGATCAGCGCGGTGGAATCCTCGATGAAGACGGTGAACACCGATGCGTCCTTGCTGGCGCGTACCGTCTGCCACAGCGAGGCGCCGGGTTTCCTGCGCTTGTTCAGTTCCTTGCGCGAGACGTTCCAACTGTAGCCTTCGAACAGCGCCGAGACGCCCAACACGACGTAGTTCCACAGCGGATCGCGCAGCGGTTCCGGGTGGCGCAGGGCGTCGACGCCGTGGTAGATCGACAGGCCGCCGCCCAGCGCGAACACGCTCAGCGCCACCAGCAGCGCCCAGAAATACAGGCTCTTGCCGTAGCCGAAAGGATGGCGTGCATCGGCCGGACGCGTGCTGCGGCGCTCGCCGACCAGCAGCAGCAGTTCGTTGCCGGTGTCGACCGCCGAGTGGATGCCCTCGGCCGCCATGGCGGCGCTGCCGGTGATGCCGGCGACCACGAATTTCGACACGGCGATGCCGAGGTTGGCCACGATGGCGGCGTAGATCACTTTCTTGGAGCCGCCTCCCTTGGCGTCCTTGCCGTCTTCCGCGGCGGGCGCGGACGGGGCCTCCTGCAGGGGCTGTTTTGTATTGGAGTCGGTCATCGATGCATCCTGCATGCTGTGGGGGTATCGACCCAGTGTAGCCAATTTGCTACGATTGCCCTGCACGGCTGGAACGGTCCGGCCGGTCCCTTGGAGACCCCCGGCATGAGCGTCCGCAACCTGCGCCAACTGTTCGCACCGAAGTCGATCGCCCTGGTCGGCGCGTCCGAGCGCCCCGGCAGCGTCGGCGCGACCGTGCTGCGCAACCTGCTGGCGGGCGGTTTCAAGGGGCCGCTGTACCCGGTCAACCCGAAGTACGAGACGCTGGCCGGGCTGCGGGCCTGGCCCGACGTGACGGACCTGCCGCAGGCGCCGGAGCTGGCCGTCATCTGCACGCCGCCGCGCACGCTGCCGGGCATCGTGCGCGCGCTGGGCGAACTCGGCACGCGCGCCGCCATCGTCATGAGCCCGGGCGTGGCCGGGGCGCGCGACGGGCGTGGCCGCAGCATCAAGCAGGCGATGCTGGACGCCGCCAACCCCTACCTGCTGCGCATCCTCGGCCCCGACAGCGCCGGCCTGCTGGCGCCCGGCATCGGCCTGAACGCCAGCACGGCGGCCGGCGGCGCGGCGCCGGGGCGGATCGCCTTCGTGTCCGAATCGGGCGCCCTGATGACCGGGGTGCTGGACTGGGCGCGCACGCGCGGCATCGGCTTTTCCAGCTTCGTCGCGCTGGGCGACTCGGCCGACGTCGACTTCGGCGATGCGTTGGACTACCTGGCCAGCGACCCCGGCACCGGCGCCATCCTGCTGCACGTGGAAAGCCTGCGCTACGCTCGCAAGTTCATGTCGGCCGCGCGCGCGGCGGCGAGAAGCAAGCCGACCCTGATGCTGAAAGCCGGGCGCTCGCTGGAGGCGGCCGCCGGCGCCGCCTGCCTGGCGGGCGTGCTGGCCACGCCGGACGACGTCTACGACGCCGCCATCCGCCGCGCCGGCATGCTGCGCGCCTACACCACCGGCCAGCTGTTCGCCGCGGTGGAGACGCTGGCGCGCGCGCGCCCGCTGTACGGCGAGCGCCTGGCCATCCTCGGCAACGGCGCCGGCCCGGTGGTGCTGGCCGCCGACGCGCTACTGTTCGGCGGCGGCGCGGCGGCGCAGCTGGGCGAGGACACCGTGGCCAAGCTGCGCGAACTGGTGCCGGAATGGCGCGGCAGCGGCCCGCTCAACCTGCACGGCGACGCGCCGCCGGAACGCTATCGCGAAGTGGTCGAGGTGCTGCTGCGCGAGCCGGACGCCAGCGCGGTGCTGATCGTGCATGCGCCAAACGCCGTGGTCGATCCGGCCGCCGTGGCGCGCGCGCTGGCGCCGCTGGCGCGCGCCACCTCGCGCAACCTGCTGGCCTGCTGGCTGGGCGGGAACGGCGTGCTGGAAGCGCGCACCATCGCCTCCGAGGCCGGCATGCCGTCCTACCGCACGCCGGAAGAAGCGGTGAACGGCTTCCTGCAGATCGTGCATTACCGGCGCAACCAGCACCTGCTGATGGAAGTACCGGCCTCCAGCGGCGATGGCGCGCCGGACCGCGAACGCGCGCGCCTGCTGGTGCGCCAGGCGCTCGAGCGCGGCCGCGCCAGCGGGCGCTACCTGCTGTCCGACCCGGACACCAAGGCGATCCTGGCCGCCTACGGCATTCCGGTGGTGCCGACCCGCGCCGCGTCCACGGCCGAGGAAGCGGTGGACGCTGCCCGCGCGATCGGCTTTCCGGTGGCGGTCAAGATCCTGTCGCCGGACGTGGCGCAAAAGAGCGACGTCGGCGGCGTCACGCTCGACCTGGACACGCCGGAAGCGGTGTTTGCCGCCACCGAGCGCATGCGCCGCCGCCTGGCCGAGCTGCGCCCGGATGCGCGCCTGGACGGCTTCATCGTGCAGGCGATGGCGCGCAACCCCGAAGCGCACGAGCTGATCGCCGGCGCCGCCACCGACCCGGTGTTCGGCCCGGTGATCCTGTTCGGCCACGGCGGCCTGGCGGTGGAGGTGGCGGCCGACCACGCGGTGGGACTGCCGCCGCTGAACATGGTGCTGGCGCGCGACCTGATCGGCCGCACCCGCGTCGCGCGCCGCCTGGCCGGCTACCGCAACCACCCGGCGGCCGACCTGGACGCCGTCTCGGCGGTGCTGGTGCAGGTGTCGCAGCTGGTGGCCGAGCTGCCGGAAATCGTCGAACTCGACATCAACCCGCTGCTGGCCGACAGCCGCGGCGCCGTCGTGCTGGACGCGCGCATGCGCATCGCCATGGCCGACCGCTCGGCCAGCACGCTGGACCGGCTGGCGATCCGCCCCTATCCGGCCGAGCTGGAAGAGACCGTGCAATGGCAGGGCGCGCCGCTGCTGCTGCGCCCGATCCGCCCCGAGGACGGCCCGGCCCACGTCGCCCTGTTCAACGCGCTCACGCCGGACGACGTGCGCTACCGCATGTTCGTGCGCGTGCGCGAGCTGCAGCCGGCGCAGCTGGCGCGCTTCACCCAGATCGACTACGACCGCGAGATGGCCTTCATCGCCACCCGGCCGGACACGCACGGCGTGCAGGAGACGCTGGCGGTGGGGCGGGTGGTGGCCGATCCGGACAACATGAGCGCCGAGTTCGCGGTGACGGTGCGCTCCGACCTGAAGGGCAAGGGCCTGGGCATCATGTTGATGCACAAGCTGATCGATTATTGCCGCGCGCGCGGCACGCGCGAGATCGTCGGCGAGGCGTTGCCGCAGAATGCGCCGGTGCTGGGGCTGGTGAGGAAGCTCGGGTTCACGGTCGGGCCGCTGGACGAGGAAGAGGGGGTGCGCAAGTTCTGGCTGGATTTGCGGTGACGCGGGCCCGATCCGCT
Organism: Massilia forsythiae; assembly: GCF_012849555.1. Classification (NCBI taxonomy): domain Bacteria; kingdom Pseudomonadati; phylum Pseudomonadota; class Betaproteobacteria; order Burkholderiales; family Oxalobacteraceae; genus Massilia; species Massilia forsythiae. The sequence goes on along the minus strand of NZ_CP051685.1, from coordinate 5,803,549 downwards.
CGCTTCAATGCCGCCTGCCTCCCCGGTCTCATCGCAAGCGGATCATTGCGCTTTACGTCGCCCGGGCTGGAGCGAATCGTCATATGCGCCAAGCAGTTTCAGGATCGCGGGTTGGCCGGCATATTTCTTTTCAAGATTACGCAAATACTCGTTCATGCCTTCGCACTGCCCAAAATTATCGCAGTCACCACGCCATTGCATAGCGTAGCGAACGTCGGCCGGAAGAGGATTCACATCCTCGCTCGCTCCCTTTTCTCGACATTGATTCGACCAGCTCTCGATTTTCATAGAGCGCGTTTCCTCGCCTTTCGCATGAAGCCGCAAGCAAGCGTTGTTCCTTATGTATTGAAATACGCATAGCGATTCTCCAAGGCTGCAGTAATCGACCTCGGCAAATCCGTCCTGGACGAGTTGGCGTTCGACGCCCGTGTATTCGCCGCTTGCAGCATGTGCCGACAGATCGGCACGCCATCCTTCGGCCTGAAGTTTCTCCTGGGCCTTGATAAACGGTTCGCCAACGCCCAATGCGGGCGACGCGGCCTGGGCAATCGAGGTGGCGACAATGAGGAATATGGATGTAATCGTGCGGTTCTTCATTTGACGCTTCCTCCCGCAGCCTTGTATGTCGTTTCGAAATGCTCGAATGTCACGCAGGGCTGGTTATACCGCCCGGTTTGATACCGCCCGGTTTGGCCGCGTCCTGCAGGGAGCGCGGCCCACGGTTTCGATGCCTGTGACATTCCTGCTTCGATATCGCCATCCTTAATCTTGTCGATGACACCGAGTCGGCGAAGAAGCGAAACGGCGATGAGATCCTGTGTTTCCGGCGTGAAATCGGTCAAGCCCATGCCCTTTTCACCATGATCTTGCCAAGTCAATTTGTTGATCTGATACATGCCCGCAGCAGTGGTGACACCGTCACGCCCGGGACCGGGATGAGTCGCGTAGTCGGAAAATCGCCATGGGTCGTTGCGTTTGCCTTTAATCGCTCCGTACTTGAAGTCGTATCCGCCTCCTTCCGCATCGGCAATCGCTTTGAGAAAGGCTTGGACGTTCGTGTTTTTCAGGTATTCCCGGTTTTCCTCAAGCCGTTCTTCTTTACTTACTTTGATCCGTACGGCTTTTGCATCGGCATCCTCACGTGGCGTTGTCGTTCTAGTTGCATGATGATGAAGGGTTCGTCCCGATGAAGATGTTACTGAAGTCGTCATGATTACCTCACAAGTAAATCTCGATCAATTCAGCATGTGCCATAGCCGTAAGCAAATGGGTATGGCCTTTTTCGTCGGTGGTTCCGAATTCGACCTGCCCATTTGCTCTTTTCAAAGCGTACTCAATATTGGCGAGTGGCTCTTGGCTAATTTCATCGATAAGGATATATCTATCATCGGAAAAAGTTTCAGTAGCGGCGAAATTTCTCGCTGTCTGCGTTTCGTTGCGATCAGTATTGCTGATTTCCTGATATCTGATAAATTGATTTGGCAATAACTTTGGGTGGCTTGCGCAATCGTCATCCCATTAATGCTTCCGCTGCTGCTGGCTGAAAGAACTTTTCCGCCTGCCGAGGTTGGTGCGTTTAATGTGATCGTGTGGCGTTTCATCGATCGTCTCCGTAATAATCAGTGGTCAATCCAGTTGATTCCATCGTATTGGTTGGACACTATTGATCGAGCAAGGGTTTTGTATTGCGGAGGCGCAAACAGCGAAGGAATTTATAAACCGTCTAATCTCACAGCATATTTGTTGGAGAAGCATTAGCCAGGAGGGTTCAGCGCCTTGCCGACCGAGGTCGCGGCCGATACGCTCACCATCATGCCGTCTTCGTCGAGATTGACGACGAGCAGATGAAGAATGATCGACGCCGTTTCCACGATAACGGCAACAATCGTCCACAGCGTCTCAAGCAGGGCGGTATCATCATGATGGGCATGCGGTGACGCGTTCTCCAAACCAACCGGCTTGCCGACGGTTCGTCCAGGGAAGTGGCGCTGGAAGGCATCCGCGTGAACGGCGTGCGTCCGGGACTGATTCACACCGACATGCACGCCAGCGGCGGCGAGCCGGGGCGGGTCGAGCGGCTACGGTCGTCGGTGCCGATGGGACGCGGCGGCCAGGCAGAGGAGGTGGCCAGGGCGGTGCTATGGCTGTTGTCCGGCGACGCGTCCTATTCGACCGGGACGTTCATCGACGTGTCGGGCGGCAGGTAGCCGGTTGCCGCCGGCGCGCGTTACTGCCGCCATGCCCGGATGAGGGCATCGGCGCCCGCCCTGCAGCGCCGCATGCGCGGCAGCCAGGAGCGCCTAGCCGACGTGCGCCAGCTGCGCCGGCACCCGTGCGCTGCGCGCCGGTGCGGCAGGATGGGGCAGTTTGGCGGCGCCGGCGCCTGGCGCATCGGCCGCGCCGTGCGCCAGCCTGAACACCGCCATCGCCTCGACCAGCTGCCCGGCCTGGCGCCGCAGTTCGTCGGCGGCGGCCGCGCTCTGTTCGACCAGGGCCGCGTTCTGCTGCGTGGTCTGGTCCATCTGCACCACGGCCTCACCGACCTGCGCCACGCCCTGGCTCTGTTCCGCGCTGGCCGCGCTGATCTCGCCGACGATCCCGGTCACGCGGCCGATGGCGGCGACCACTTCCTGCATGGTGGCGCCGGCCTGGTCGACCAGCGCGCTGCCCTGGTCGACGCGCTCGACGCTGATGCCGATCAGGCCCTTGATTTCCTTCGCCGCCTCGGCGCTGCGCTGCGCCAGGCTGCGCACCTCGCTGGCGACCACCGCGAAGCCGCGGCCCTGCTCGCCGGCGCGGGCGGCTTCCACCGCCGCGTTCAGGGCCAGGATATTGGTCTGGAAGGCGATCGAATCGATGACGCCGATGATGTCGGCGATCCTGCGCGAGCTGTCGTTGATGCCCTTCATGGTCTCGACCACCTGCGCCACCACTTGTCCGCCGCGCGACGCCACGTCGCTGGCGTTCAGCGCCAGCGTGTTGGCTTGCCGGGCGTTGTCGGCATTCTGGCGCACCGTGCTGCCCAGCTCTTCCATCGAGGCGGCGGTCTGCTCCAGCGACGAGGCCTGCTCTTCGGTACGCTGGCTCAGATCGGTGTTGCCCTGCGCGATTTCGGCGCTGGCCGTGGCCACGCTCTCGGCGTTGGCGCGCACGATGCCGACGGTGCCGGCCAGCTTCTCCTGCATGCGCGCCAGGGAGGCCAGCAATTGGCCGGTCTCGTCCTGCGAGCCGACCGCGATCGGCAGGCTCAGGTCGCCGTCGGCGACGCGGTTGGCGACCGCCACCGCTTCGCCCAGCGGCCGGGTAACGGAGCGGGTCAGGACATAGGCGGCGGCCGCCGCCAGCAGCACGGCGAGCGCGGCGGCGCCCGTCAACACAAACGTGGAATTGCGGTACAGCGCCTGCGCATGCCCGGCGCCTTGTTCGATGGCCGTTTCCTGGAATGCCAGCATCTCTTCCAGCGCGGCCAGGTAGGCGCCCTGGGTTTTATATCCCGGTCCGTACAGGGTGACGGTGGCCTCGGCCTTCTGGCCCGCCTGCGCCTGCGCCACCACCGCCGCGGTGAAGCTGCGGTAGGCGGTCATGTTGCCCTTGACCCGATCCAGGATCTCGCGGTCCCGGCCCGTGCCGCTCAGGCGGTCGAGCCTGGCGAGCAGGTCGTCGGCCTTGGCCTGGTTCTTGGCCAGCGTCTGCAGGTTCGACGAGAACGCCTTGTCGTCGCTGACCAGGATCAGGTTGCGCACGACGCGTGCGGTGTCCACGGCCAGGTAGGACAGCTTGGCGGTCAGCGCGGCCTTGGGCTGCAGCCTGGTCGCGACCGTGTCCGTGAGTCCGTTCATTTCCGAGAGGCGCGACAGGCCGACCGCGGTCAGCAGGATCAAGAGCAGGCACAGCAGGCTGAAGCCGAGGCCCAGGCGGGCGCCGATATTGAGTTTGTTCATGGGCGATGATTGTGAAACCAATTAATGATCTGTGGAAACAAATGTTGCATGGAAATTTTTGATGCAACAAGCATTTTCAAAGAATTTCGTGGTTCTTACCACAGCATCGCCCTGGAACTCGACCGGTAGTGCAGCGAGTGCATGCGCGCCCGGCCGGCGAGCGCCCATGCAGCGCGCGAATCAGCGTGCCGGCTGCGCCGGTGGGCCGCTCCGCCAGCAGGCGGTCCGCGAGCATGGCGATCTCGTCGCACAGCGCCAGCGGTTCGAGCCGGGCGGCTGGAATCTGCCCGAGGCCCGCAATCGTCAGCCGTGGCGACGAGCGGACGATCATGGCGGCGACGGACGATTCCAACCGGTCGCGCCGGCGCGATGCCGGCCCAGCGGCGATTCAGGCCGCGGCGGTACCGCGCTGGCGCCGGCGCGCCAGCACCATCAGGCCGCCCAGCGACGCGAACATCCACGCCATGCCCGGCTCCGGCACTTGCTCCGCCGCCAGCTGGTCGGCCGCGAACTGCTGCAGCGCCAGCGCCATGGTGCCGCTGATGCCGAGGTCGCGCGCCACCAGGTCGCCGGCGCCGAACGCGCGCGGGTCGAGGCCGGTGACCGAGCCGTAGATGGTCAGCGCTTCCAGGTAGTAGCCGTACACGCTGGCGTGGTAATTGTCCGGCGCCCACAGGTCGACCTGGCCGGCGCCGATACCGTCGTACGGGTTGGCGTCGGCCACGCCGGCGGCGATGGCGCGGTTCCAGGTCTCGCCGACCGGGATCACGCCGTCGATCAGGTTCGAAGCGGCGTCGGCGGCGTCGTAGCCCTTGCGCACGTCCAGCGCCATCTGGTAGATCGACTGGCCGTACCACGGGCTCGCCGTTTTATAGGTGAGGTCGGCGCGCGACCAGGTCGAGGTCAGCATCACTTCCACGTTCGGGTTTTGCGCATGGAAGGCTTGGGCCAGCAGGTCGGCGTACTTGGTGAGCGTGTCCGGGTTGCCGGGATGGGCGGCGTCCAGCGTGCTGTAGCTCTGCAGCAGCACCTTGTCGAACGGTTTATTGATGACGGCCAGCTTATTGTTGTAGTGGTAGTCGACGCCCACGCCCGGCACCGTTTCCAGGCTGACGTCGTAGTTCAGTCCCGCTTCCACCGTCAGCGCCTTGAACAGCGCCGGCACGCCGCCGATGTTCGAGCCGTTCAGGTCGGTTACCGAGCCCGGCTTGTAGTTCTGCACCAGCGGCGCGGCGCCGGCCGGCTCGCCGTAGGTGAAGCTGTTGCCGACGAACAGGATCGTCGTCGCCGAGGCGGGCAGGGCGCAGGCGCCGAGGGCCAGGGTGGCGAACAGGGCGCCGATGGAACGGCGGATGGTGGAATCGATGTGCATGGTGGTCTCCGGTCTTGGTGTATGCATGGCGGGCGGCTTGCCCGCGTCGTTGGGGCAAGCAAGTCCCGTGCCGCGCCCTCGGCAGCGGGCGCCATGGCCGATCCGGCCGCGCCACCAACCGTGCGCCGCTGCGGCCTGTAAAAATCGTCGACAACCGATCGCGCAAAAAATGCCTGGGATTTGGCAGAATCATGGACAAGAATCCAGTATTTACGTCGTCGATCGAGGATGTTTTATGCTGAACATGGATAGTGCATGAAAACAATTCCTGCGTTGCCAGAGTAACGTGTTGTCGTTATCTCACCATTCCCGCTACAGTATTGACGTTCAGGACCTCATTGGTGGATGCCATGCCCGACGATTTCATGTACCCGAAACCGCCAGGATTGTTGCTCGCAACGGCCCTGAGCCACGCCCGTGACCTGCCGCCGGCGCGCGCCGATCGGCACCGTCGCCGCCGGCGCGATTGATGCCGATGGCGTCGCCACAGCTATTCATCCTGATACTGCTGCCCTTCGTCGGCGCATTGGTCGCCGGCTGCATGCCGGCCGGCTCGCGCACGCGTCCGGCGGCGGTGGCCGGCGTTGCCACGCTGGCGGCGCTGGTGCTGGCCGTCGCCCAGTTCGGGCGTATCCGCAGCGGCGACATCCTCGCTTCGCGCGCCGCCTGGCTGCCGCAGTTCGGCCTCGACATCGTCTGGCGCATGGATGGCCTGGCCTGGCTGTTCACGATCATGGCGCTGGGCATTGGCCTGCTGGTGTTGCTGTATGCGCGCTACTACATGTCGCGCCGCGATCCGGTGGCGCGCTTCTTCGCCTACATGCTCGCCTTCATGGGGTCGATGCTGGGCGTGGTCTTGTCGGGCAATATCATTCAATTGGTCGTGTTCTGGGAACTCACCAGCCTGACCTCCTTTCTCCTGATCGGCTACTGGCAGGAACGCAGCGATGCGCGCCGCGGCGCGCGCATGGCGTTCACGGTGACGACCACCGGCGGCCTGTGCCTGCTGGCGGGCATGCTGCTGGTCGGCCACATCGCCGGCAGCTACGACCTGGATGCGGTGCTGGCGGCCGGGGAGCGCATCCGCGCGCACGCGCTGTACCCGGCGGCGCTGGTGCTGGTGGCGCTGGGCGCGCTGACCAAGAGCGCGCAGTTCCCGTTCCACTTCTGGCTGCCGCACGCGATGGCGGCGCCGACGCCGGTATCCGCCTACCTGCATTCGGCCACCATGGTCAAGGCCGGCGTGTTCCTGCTGATGCGCTTCTGGCCGGTGCTGTCGGGCGCGCCGGAGTGGCACTGGATCGTCGGCGGCGCCGGCGTCTGCACGCTGCTGCTGGCCTCGTTCTTCGCCATCTTCCAGAACGACATGAAGGGCCTGCTGGCGTATTCCACCATCAGCCACCTCGGCCTGATCACGGTGCTGCTGGGGATCGGCACGCCGCTGTCGGTGGTGGCGGCGATCTTCCATACGGTGAACCACGGGATCTTCAAGGCCTCGCTGTTCATGGCGGTGGGCATCGTCGACCACGAGACCGGCACGCGCGATATGCGCCTGCTGCGCGGCCTGCGCCACGCCATGCCGTACACGGCGGCGCTGGCGGTGGTGGCCAGCGCCGCCATGGCCGGGGTGCCGCTGCTGAACGGTTTCCTGTCGAAGGAGATGTTCTTTGCCGAGGCGGCGCTGGTGGGCGGCACCGAGGATTGGTCGATGGCGGTGGCGGCCACGCTGATGGGCATTTTCAGCGTGGCCTATTCGCTGCGCTTCATCAGCGTGTTCTTCGGCGCGCCCGCCACCGGGCGCGATCCGGAAGCATACAAGCCGCCGCACGAGCCGCCGCGCTGGATGCGCTTTCCGATCGAATGCCTGGTGGTGCTGTGCATCCTGGTCGGCATGTTTCCCGAGCGCGCGGTCGGCGCCGTGCTGGCGGTGGCCGCGCACGCGGTGCTGGGGAGCGCGCTGCCGGCCTACGACCTGGGCATCTGGCACGGGTTCAACTTGCCGCTCTTGATGAGCGTCGTGGCGCTGGCCGGCGGCGTGGTCTTGTATGTGCTGCTGCGCCGCCATGCCAACCTGCGCCAGCGCACCGACGTGCCGCTGCTGCACCGCATGCAGGGCGCGCAAGCCTACGAAAACACGATGTCCGCGCTGGGCACCGCGGCCGACCGCCTGATGCGGCGCGCCGGCACGCGCCGCCTGCAGCCGCAACTGCGCGCCGTGGTGCTGCTGATGGTTGCAAGCCCGCTCCTGCTGGCGCGGCCGTGGGAAAGCCTGCCGCCCTGGCCGGCCATCGGTGCGGACGCCATCGACCTGCCGTTCGCGCTGCTGTGGCTGATCGGCGCCGCCTGCGCGCTCATGGCGGCGCACAAGGCGAAATACCACCGGCTGGCGGCGCTGGTCCTGGTGGGCGGCACCGGCATCGTCACCAGCATCACTTTCCTGTGGCTGTCGGCGCCGGACTTGGCGCTGACCCAGCTGATGGTGGAGACCGTGACCACGGTGCTGGTGCTGCTCGGCCTGCGCTGGCTGCCGCCGCGGCGCCAGCCGCGCGCATTGATGGGCCGGCCGCCGGCGTCAACCCGCTGGCGGCGCGCGCGCGACGCCACGCTGGCGCTGGCCGGCGGCCTCGGCCTGGCCGCCGCCAGCTACACCGTGCTGACGCGCGCCCCGGCCGACACCATCAGCGGCTTCTACGTGCTGCGCGCCTTGAGCGAGGGCGGCGGCGCCAACGTGGTCAACGTGCTGCTGGTCGACTTCCGCGGCTTCGACACCATGGGCGAGATCACCGTGCTGGGCGCGGTGGCGCTGACGGTGTATGCGCTGCTGCGCCGCTTCCGCCCGGCGCCGGAGAGCGTCGCGATTCCCGTGCAGCAGGCCAGCGACGTCGATCCGGCGGTGGCGCAGTCGCCGGCGCGGCAGGCGAATGGCGGCTACCTGGCGGTGCCGGCGGTGTACCTGCGCCTGCTGCTGCCGGTGATGGGCATCGTCGCCGCCTACTTCTTCATGCGCGGCCACAACCTGCCGGGCGGCGGCTTCGTCGCCGGGCTGATCTTCGCCACCGCGATCATCGTGCAGTACATGGTGGCCGGCACCGACTGGGTCGAATCGCACTTGCGCCTGCGCCCGCACCGCTGGATCGCCTGGGGCCTGGCCACCGCCTGCGCCACCGGCCTGGGCGCGTGGCTGTTGGGCTACCCGTTCCTGACCAGCCACACGGCGCACCTGGCGCTGCCGCTGCTGGGCCGGGTGCACGTGCCCAGCGCTTTCGTCTTCGACCTGGGCGTGTTCCTGGTGGTGGTCGGCGCTACCATGCTGATCCTGGTGGCGCTGGCGCACCAGTCGCTGCGCAGCCACCGCATGCCCGCGGCCGCGCGCGCCGCCGCCCTCGCGGCCGCTGCTGCGCCGGTAGCCGCGCTGGCCTCCGCCGGCGCAGCCGCCGCGCCCGCCGCACCCGCCGTACCGTTACCGCCGGCGGCGCTGCCGCCGGCCAAGGAGATCCCCTGATGAACATCGTGCTCGCCCTGGCGACCGGCATCGTGTTCGGCGCCGGCATCTGGCTGGTGCTGCGCCCGCGCAGCTTCCAGGTGCTGTGCGGCCTGATGCTGATGTCGTACGCCGTCAACCTGTTCATCTTCGCCATGGGCAGGCTGCGCGTCGACCGCGCGCCGCTGACGCCGGCCGGCAGCGCCCCCGACCCGGCCGCGCTGGCCGATCCGCTGCCGCAGGCGCTGGTGCTGACCGCCATCGTGATCGGCTTCGCCACCACCGCGCTGTATCTGGTGGTGATGATCGGCGCGCGCGGCCTCACCGGCACCGACCACGTCGACGGCGAGGAGCCCCAGCCTTGACCGCGACGCTCCCGACCCTCCACGCGCTGCCCTGGCTGCAGCACCTGATGCTGGCGCCGGTCCTGCTGCCGCTGCTGTGCGGCGCGGCGCTGGCGCCGCTCACGCGCGGGCGCCACCGCCTCAAGTTCGCGCTCGGCTACGCCTCGATCCTGGCGCAGCTGGCGGCGGCGCTGGTGCTGGGCGCGATGGCCGATGGCGGCTACTGGGAAGACGGCATCGGCGTCTACCTGGCCGCCAACTGGGCGGCGCCGTTCGGCATCGCGCTGGTGGCCGACCGCCTGGCGGCGCTGATGCTGGTGTTGACGGCGCTGCTGGCGCTGGCGGCGCTGCACTTCGCCATGCTGCGCTGGGAACGCATCGGCGTGCATTTCCACACGCTGTTCCAGTTCCTGCTGATGGGCCTGAACGGCGCTTTTCTGACCCACGACCTGTTCAACCTGTTCGTGTTCTTCGAAGTGATGCTGGCGGCCTCGTACGGCCTGGTGCTGCACGGCTACAACGCCCAGCGCCTGCGCGCCAGCATGCAGTACATCGCCCTCAACCTGGCGGCGGCGATGCTGTTCCTGATCGGCACCGCGCTGCTCTACGCCGCCACCGGCACGCTCAACATGGCCGACCTGGCCTGGCGCATCGCCGCTATGGCCGGCGCGGGCGACAGTGCGGACCTGAGCCTGGTGCACGCCGGCGCCGCCATCCTGGTGCTGGCATTCTTGATCAAGAGCGCGATGTGGCCGCTGGGCTTCTGGCTGCCGACCACCTATGCCGCCGCCTCGCCGCCGGTGGCCGCCATGCTGGTGCTGATGACCAAGGTCGGCGTGGTCGTGATCCTGCGCCTGTGGCTCTTGCTGTTCCCGGCCGGCGCTGCCGGCGGCTTCGCCTACGACGCGCTGCTGTGGGGCGGCATGGCCACCATCGTGTTCGGCGCCGCCGGCATGCTGTCCACCGGCAGCGCCGGGCGCATGGCCGGCTACGCCGCCACGGTGTCGTCCGGCACGCTGTTGGCGGTGGTCGGCTACGGCCAGGCCTCGCTGGTGACCGCCGGCCTGTTCTACCTGATCGGCTCGACGCTGGCGGTGGCCGCCTTGCTGCTGCTGCTGGAACTGGTCGACCGCATCCGCACGCCGGGCGCGGCGCTGCTGGCGGTGACCATGGAAGCCTGGGTGGTCGAGGATAAGCCGGACGAGCCGGTGGGGCAGGGCGTGCCGGCGGCGCTGGCCTTCCTCGCCGTTTCCTTCGCCGCCTGCGCGCTGATGATCGCCGGGCTGCCGCCGCTGTCCGGCTTCGTCGCCAAGTTCGGCATGTTCCACGCCTTGCTCAACCCGCCGGCGCCGGGCGCGGCGATAGCGGCCCCCGGCTGGACCCTGATGGCGCTGGTGTTCGGCTCCGGGCTGGTGGCGATCGTCGCGATGATGCGCTTCGGCGTGCGCACCTTCTGGACCAGCGCCAAGCTGGCGCCGCCCAGGCTGCACCGCTCGGAAGTGCTGCCGGTGCTGTTCTTGCTCGGGCTGTCCGCCCTGATGACGGTGCAGGCCGGGCCGCTGTTCGGCTACCTGGGCCGCGCCAGCGACGGCATCCACCGGCCCGGGGACTACATCGCGCGGGTGCTGCGCGAACCGGCGGTGGCGGCGCCGCCCCCTGCGACGGCATCCGCCGCCGGCCTCGCGGAGGCGCCATGACGCGCTGGCTGCCGTTCCCCATCGTCTCGCTCGGCCTGTGCGCGCTGTGGCTGCTGCTCAACCAGAGCGCGGCGCCGGCCGACCTGCTGCCGGGCGCCGCCCTCGGCATCGCTGCGCCGCTGCTGGCGCGCAAGCTGCAGCCGCTCGGCTATCCGCGCCTGCGCCGCCCGCTGGTGGCGCTGCGCTTGCTGGCGTTCGCGGCGGTCGAGGTGGTGCGTTCCTGCTTCAACGTGTGCCGCGTGATCCTGTTCGCCGACTACGCCACCGTGAATTCGCAGTTCATCCGCGTCCCGCTGGCGATGCGCGACCCGTACGGCCTGGCGGCGCTATCCTGCCTGATCAACATGACGCCGGGCACCGTCTGGGTCGAGATCCTGGAAGAGCGCCACGAACTGGCGCTGCACGTGTTCGACCTGCACGACGCCGACTGGTGGCGCCACACCATCCGCACGAAATACGAGCAGCCGCTGATGGAGATCTTCGAAACCCCGACCGTGAAACAGGAGGCCCGCGATGGCGACCCTGCTTGAACTGGCGATCGTCTACGCGCTGGTGTGCGTGGTGGCCGCCATGCTGCTGTGCACCGCGCGCCTCTTGATCGGCCCCTCGGCGCACGACCGCGTGCTGGCGCTGGACACGCTGTGGATGTGCGGCATGCTGCTGGCGCTGGTGCTCGGCATCCGCTTCGGCTCGCAGCTGTACTTCGAGGCGGCGATGCTGATCGCGCTGGTCGGCTTCGTCTCGACGGTGGCCATCGCCAAGTTCCTGATGCGCGGCGAGGTGATCGAATGAGCGCGCTCGGATTGGCCGTGGACCCGGCCGCATTGCCGGCCTGGGCGGCGCTGGCGGCGGCGCTGCTGCTGGCGCTGGGCGCCACCATCGTCCTGATCGGCGCGCTCGGTCTGCTGCGCCTGCGCACCTTCTACCAGCGCATCCACGGGCCGGCGATCGCGGTCACGCTCGGCGCCGGCAGCGTGCTGCTGGCGTCGATGGTCTACTTCACCGCATCGCAGTCGCGCCCCGTGGTGCACGAGCTGATCATCGCCGCGTTCCTGCTGGCGACGGCGCCGGTGGTGTCGATGCTGGTGATGCGCGCGGCGGTGTACCGCGACCTGCGCGCGCGCAAGCGCGAGGCGGGGGCGACGGCGGGGGAGGTGTATACCATCCCCGACGAAGAATGAACGCGGCGCTGGCCGACGCGGGATTGCGTGGCCTGGCAGATGGCAGTGCTTCAGGAGGCGCGTAGAGTCGCGCTGTGCGCAAGCCGTCCGGCTCAGCCGACCAGCACTTCGCTGACCTGGATCACCGGCTTCTGGTTGGTAAAGTGCGGAATGTCGCCCATGATCTCGTCCGTGTGCGGCCCGAAGCCGGCTTGGAAATCGGCGACCGACTCGCAGAACAGATGGCCCATGGCGATGTAGGGCGTGCTGGCGCCTGGCACGCCGGTGGCAATCACGTTGTCGACGGTGTAGCGCTTGCAGGTGTCGCCCATCAACTGCTTCACCATCGGCATGTGCTTGTCGCAATAATAGGCCTGGTCGAAACGGGCGTCCGGGCCGTTGGGATACATGACGCTTACCTTGATCATCGTTGTTCTCCTGGTTGCGGTTGGCTGAAGAATACCGGCCCATCGTGCCCCGATGAGCGCCGCATTGCAAGCGGCGCGCCGCTTGCCTTGCAGCCTGGCGCGCACCATGCCGGCCGGCGCCGGCATTGTCAGGCCGCCGGCCGCCGGCGCCGGCGCACCGAGACCAGCCCGGCCAGCGCGGTGCCGAACAGCGCCAGCGAGGCCGGCTCCGGCACCGTGAACTCGTCCATCGCCCACTGCGTGCCGCTGCTGTTGTAGATCACCAGCGTGTCGATGCCGGACCAGCCGAGCCCCACCCACACCGGGGTCGCGGGGTCGATCACCCAGGCCGTGTCGGTCGAGTACAGCAGGGCGCCGTCGCGCCAGCCTTCGAACGCCAGTTCCTGGTCGAGCCAGGCCGAGGTGAACCAAGCGCCGGCGAAATCGAAGACGCCGCCGCCGGTCCGGGAGACCGCCGCCGTGGCGCCGCCGAGGTTGTAGGCGACGTTGCCGGGCGAGACCGCGCCGGCGGCGTAGCCGCTGCCCGGATAGGCATCGGCGCCCACCACGCCGATGTTGTCCCAGTCGAAGCCGCCGTAGCCGGCGGCGATCGGGGATTCGTCGCCCGCCAGGTCGTCGAACGAGATCACGCCGGCGGAAGCGGCGGCGCAGGCGCAGCCCAGCAGCAGCGCCAGCAGCGCCTGTTTCACACCCGTATTCATCTTCATGTCCATCCTTTTGTTCATATCGTTTTCCTCGGACGCCGGATGCCCGCGTGGGCCGTCCGGCGCATGCGCTGCAGGATGCGGGTTCAATGCGCCAGGCCGGCGACTTCGGCGTCGCTCAGTGCCTTGCCATAGATGCGCAGTTCGTCCATCGAGCCTTTGTAGGGCGCGTCCCACCAGTTCACGCCCAGCGCAAAGGTGCCGGCGGCGGTCGTGAACACATTCGGGAAATTCACGCCCGAAAAGCGCTTGACGCCGTTCACGTATACGGCGACGGCGCCGTTATTGACGCTGAACGCCAGGTGCGACCATTGCCCGACCGGGATGTTCATGCCGAGTCCTGCGTCGTACCAGGTCGTGCCCGACCACAGCATCGAGGCGCCGTTGACGAAGTTGTGGCCCATCGGCAGCAGGCTGACCCAGGCGTCGCCGTTGCGCGCGCCGAAGAAGGTCGGGGAGAACGCGGTCAGTTGCGCCGGTTTCAGCCACAGCGACACGGTGTAGCTGTTGGTCGAGATCAGGCCGTTCGGCAAGCGCACGCCGGTGGCGCCGTTGAACACGGCGGCGCGGCCCTTGACGCCGGTCTCGTAGCCGAGGCTGCCGCCGGCGACGTCGATCTTGCTGCCGACCACGGTGCCGGCGCCGAACACGCCGTTCGAATCGGCCAGGTTGCCGTCGAACGCGTACCAGGCCAGCAGGCCGCCGACCTTGCGCACGGTGACGCTGAAGGTTTTGACCACCGTGGTATTGCCCTTGGCGATGGTGGCGGTGAGCGTGACCGTGACGTCGCCGTTGCCCGGCGCCGTGACCACGCCGGTATTGCTCAGCACCGCCGGGTTGGACGAGGTCCAGTTGATGGTCGCGCCGCGCGTGCCGCTGGTCGGCAGCGCCAGGTTGCCGGTGACGGCGCCCGTGTTGCCCAGGCTGAGTTCGGCGTACACGGCGTTCACCACTTGCGCGTCGGTCTTCGGCAGCAGGCGGCTGCCGAACACGGCGATGCCTTCGCGCGCCAGCGCCGAGAAGGTCATCACGTAGCTCTTCGACGTCTCGTCCCACTCGCTGACGAACACGCCCTTGTAGGTGGATGCGCCGGGTACATTGAGCTCGACCTGGTTGCTGCCCACCAGCGCCCAGGTGCCTGCCAGCGCGCCGCTGACCGTGCCGTTGTTGTTGAGGGTGATCGATACCGGCTTCTTGATCGCGGCCGTGATGTCCTTGCCGTGGTTGACCAGCAGGTAGTCGCCGGTGACGAATTCGCGCCGCACGCCCGCCAGGGTTTCGTTGGTGTTGCGATAGGGCGCCACCACCGGCCAGCCGTCGGCATTCATGAACATCTGGTGCACGCGGATCTCGTGCTGTTCGCCGCGTTCCGGGAAGCGCGTGTGGAAGATCAGGAAGTGCTTGCCGGTGGCGGCGTCGTAGTACGCCGAGTTGTGGCCCGGCGAGACGTAGCCGGTGCCGATGCCGCTGCCGGCGTCGCCCAGCTTGCGCTCGAACAGGAAGTTGCCCATCAATTTGACGCCGTAGGGCGCGATCGAGGCGTCGTCGAACAGCGGCTTGGTCGGATCGGCCTTCACCTTGGCCATGTCGTTACCCTGGGCATCGAGGTAGGGGCCGTCCGGGCTGGTCGAGCGCGCCACGCGGATGTTGTAGCCGCCGGCCGCATCCAGCCCGCCGAACGAGGTGAACAGGTAGTAGTAGGCGGTGGCCGGGCTGTACATCACGTAGGCGCCCTCGATACGGCTGTGGTTGCCGCCGATCAGGCGCTTGCCGTAGCCCTGGCCCGCGTACGGCATGCCGTTGGCCGGGTTCATCTGCATGATGAAGATGCCGCCGGAGTAGGAACCGTAGACCATCCACAGCTTGCCGCCGTTGTCGAAGAACACGGCCGGGTCGACCGTGTTCGGGTGTTTCAAGGCATCGTAGACGGTGCCGTCGTAGCTGGCCTGGCCCCACATGCCGGACTTCAGGATGATGCCCTTGTTGACGTACGGCCCCTCGACCTTGCCGGCGACGGCGACGCCCAGCGCCGACAGCGGCGAATCGCCCTTGCAGGCGTTGTAGTACATGTAGAACTTGCCGTCCGCCAGCTGGCGCACGTCCGGCGCCCACAGCGTGTTCGACTGTGCCCAGGCAAAGGTCTCCGCCAGTTCGGTGTACACGTTCGACGCGCCGTTCAGGAACAGCGGATTGGTGGCGCTGACGCTGTCGGTCAGCTGCTGCCAGTTCATCAAGTCCTTCGACCTGGCCGAGGCCAGGTGCGAACCGAACACGTAGAAGGTGTCGCCGACCTTGATTACCGAAGGATCGTGCACGGACGCGTTCTGGAAGGAGGGTTGCGTGAAGCCGGCCTGGGCATGGGCGTTCGCGGCCACGAATGACGCGGCCGCGGCGGCGCATGTCATCCAGCGTGACAAGTTCTTGTTCAATTGTGGTCTCCGTGATGGGCGCTGGTGTTGGCGCCGTTATTGTTCGAACGGGCATCATCCCGATGCGGCCGGTGCGCCGATCGGATGCCGATGTGCCTGTTCGTTGCGGAGAATGCGCGTGTTTTGAAAGTTTTGCAACGGGCCGGATTTGGCCTGCCGGCATTGAAAAATTACTCAGGGAAATCGATGTTTGTCTGAATAAAAGCTGCGATTCCAAAATGGCGCGGCTTTTTCGATAAACGGACTTTATCGATATGACGCCGCTGCCGGCGATAACCGTTTTGTTGGGCAAGCCATGCCTGGCCGAAAAAAAGATATCGATCGCGGCCTCTGGAGAGCGCGAAACCGCGAAAAATATTTTTCTTATTGTGTGGCGGCGGCGCCGCTGGCGGGCGCCGGCTTGGCCGTACGGCGCCGCGCAAGATCGCCATGGCAATGCGCAGCAGCGCTGCCGAAGCGCCAGGACCGGATCAGCGCCGGAAGCGCACGTCCTCGCTCACCACCTGCGCATCGCCCTTCGGCTTCTTCGGCTTTTTCGGTTTCTTGACGACCTGGCCGCCGGCATTGGTCTGCGGCACCCGGTGTTCCGGCGCGAAGCCGTCTTCTTCCTGGCGCGGCAGCGTCTGCCCGGTCAGCGCCTCGATCGCGGCCAGCTGCTGCACCTCGTCGGCGCAGACCAGTGACACCGCTTCGCCCGAGGCGCCGGCGCGTCCGGTGCGGCCGCTGCGGTGCACGTAATCCTCGGCCACGATCGGCAGGTCGACGTTCACCACCACCGGCAGGTTGTCGATGTCGAGGCCGCGCGCGGCGACGTCGGTGGCGACCAGCACATCCACCTCGCCGGCCTTGAAGCGTTCCAGCGCGCGCAGGCGCGCCGGCTGCGGCTTGTCGCCGTGGATCGAATCCGCATTGATGCACTTGGCGGCCAGCAGCTCGACCAGGGCGTCCACGCCCTTGCGCGTCTTGACGAAGGCCAGCACCTGGGGCCAGCGGTGGCGTCTCAAGAGATGCAGGAACAGCTCTGGCTTGCGCTTCTTGTCGACCGGGACGACCCACTGGCGGATCGCCTTGACGGTGGTGTTGCGCGGCGTGGCCTCGATGCCGACCGGGTCGTCCAGCAGCTTGGCGGCCATGGCGCGGATCGGGTCGGAAAAGGTGGCCGAGAACAGCAGCGTCTGGCGCCGCTTGGGCAACAGCGCGAACAGCTTGTCGAGGTCGCGCGCGAAGCCGAGGTCGAGCATGCGGTCGGCCTCGTCCAGCACCAGCGCCTGCACCGCATCGAAGCGCACCGCGTTCTGGCGCTGCAGGTCGAGCAGGCGGCCGGGCGTGGCCACCAGCACATCCACGCCCTTGCGCAGGCGCATCATCTGCGGGTTGATGCTGACGCCGCCGTAGGCCACCATGGTGCGCAGCGGCAGGCCGGCGCCGTAGGCCTTGACACTGTCGTGCACCTGCTCGGCCAGTTCGCGGGTCGGCACCAGCACCAGGCTGCGCGCGCCGTTGCTGGGCGCCTGGGCGCCTTCCAGCGCCAGGCGCTGCAGCAGCGGCAGGGCGAAGGCGGCGGTCTTGCCGGTGCCGGTCTGGGCGGCGGCCATCACGTCGCGCCCGGCCAGCACGGCGGGAATGGCTTGCGACTGGACCGCGGTGGGGGAGGTGTACGACAGCGAGACGAGGGTGCGCGTGATCTGGTCGATCAGGCCGAGCGAAGCGAACGACATGGGCGGCAAGGGATTTGGTAGAAGGAAAAGGCGACAGTGTACCCCGTCGCCTGCGCCCATGCCGTGGCAGGCGATGCCGGGCCGGCCGGGCGCGCATGGCGCTCGGACCGGATGCGGGCAGCGGCCTGGCGCGGATCAGGCCAGGCCGGCAGGCTCGGCGGGCGTGGACGCCGCGGCGAGCGCGGCGACGGTCGGCTTGACCGGCTCCCTGCGGTCTTGGCACGCCACGGACAGCAGGCAGGCCGCGACGACCAGGCCCCAGCGGATCGGATGCTTGTGCATGATGATGTCCTCCTTGCAGGCATCCTAGCGCAGCGGGCGCATGGCGGGCGCACGCTCGGCGCCTGCTGCCTCAGAAGCGGTAGCCCAGGTTGGCGCGCAGCACCGGATACACCTTGACGCCGTCGACGTCGCGGCGCAGGCGCACCTGCTCGGCGGCCACGTCCCGGGCCAGCGCGGTGCAGAACGCCTGCGAGGTGGTGCAGCCGACGCTGGCCAGCTTGACGTTCGGGTTGCCCTGGTAGAAGAAGCCGAGATCGGTGTTCACGCTCCAGCGGCTGCCCGGCGCCAGCGCATTGCCCCAGCCGATGCCGAGATAGGGTGCGGCCTTGCGGTAGTCGATGCGGCCGCTCAGGATGCCGACGTCGGCGCTGGCGTAGCTGGTGCCGTTGAGCGTGTACTTGCCCAGCTGGTTGGGATTGGCGCGGACGTCGCCCTGGTTGCCGTTGTAGACCAGGCCGCCGGTCAGGCGGAACGGGCTGCCTTCGCGCAGGTACCAGTCGAACAGGATGTCGAACGTCTGCAGCTTGCCCTTGACCTGGTAGTCGATGCCGTTCGAGGTCTTGTCGAAGTCGCGACGCCATACATATCGGGTTTCCATGTGGAATTTGTTGCTTTTGCGCCAGACGATCGAGCACACTTTTGCTGCAACGCACAAGACCGATATTTCTTTGCTAAACTCTGCGGTGATTCGGTTGCCGTGGCGTGCATCGGTGCACGCAGCCCATGGTAGCCAGCATGATATTTGGAGAAAAGTTTGCAAAGTAAGATCGTGATTGTCGGCGGCGGTGCGGGCGGGCTGGAACTGGCCTGCAAGCTGGGCCGCAAGCTGGGCCGGGAAAACGTGATGCTGGTGGACAGCCGGCTGTACCACGTATGGAAACCCTCGCTGCACGAAGTGGCGGCGGGCACGCTGGACATCCACCAGGAAGGCCTGTCCTACCAGATGCTGGCGCACGACCGCGGCTTCACCTTCGTGTACGGCGCCATGACCGCGCTCGACGCGGCGGCCAGGCGCCTGACGGTGGCGGCGGTGGGGGCCGCCGACGGCGAGGAAGTCATCCCGGAGCGCAGCATCGGTTACGAATCGCTGGTGATCGCGGTGGGCAGCACCTCGAACTACTTCGGCGTGCCCGGCGCGCGCGAAAACACGATCTCGCTGAACGCTACCGAGGATGCCGAGCGCTTCCGCCTGCGTTTGCTGCGCCTGCTGACCCAGGTCGAGCTGGACAAGGAAAAGAGTGGGGCAGGGGTGACCTCGGCCGGCGCAGGCGCGCGCACAGGCCTGGACATCGTGATCATCGGCGGCGGCGCCACCGGCGTCGAGCTGGCGGCCGAGCTGCGCGAAGCCTCGGGCGTGTACGCCGCCTACGGCTTCAACCGCCTGCAGGTGCAGCGCGACGTGCGCATCACCCTGATCGAGGGCGCGCCGCGCATCCTGGCGCCGCTGCCGGAACGCGTCTCGGGCGCGGCGCTGCGCCTGCTGGAGCAGCGCGCCATCAAGGTGGTGACCGATTGCCGCGTCAGCAGCATCGACCGCCACCACGTCAGCGACAGCCAGGGCAACGTCTATCCGTCCGACCTGTGCGTGTGGGCGGCCGGCATCCGCGCGCCGGAATTCCTCGGTTCGCTCGGCCTGCCGACCACCAGGGGCGGCCAGCTCGACGTCGACGCCCACCTGCGTGTGAAGGGCGTGGCGGGCGTGTATGCGCTGGGCGATTGCGCCGCCTGCTTCGACGGCGACGGCAAGCCGGTGCCGCCGCGCGCCCAGGCCGCGCACCAGCAGGCCGACTACCTCTTGACCACCTTCATGAACATGGCCAGCGGTCATGCGCCGCAAAAGAAGCCCTACGTCTACCGCGACTACGGTTCGCTGGTGTCGATCGGCCACCAGACCACGGTCGGCAGCCTGATGGGTTCGCTGCGCGGGGCCAGCTGGTTCGTGGAAGGGTTCATGGCGCGCATCATGTACCTGAGCCTGCACCTGCTGCACCACAAGGCGGTGCTGGGACCGGTGCGCACCGGCGTGATGGCGACCGCGCGTTTCCTGATCCGCCGCACCACGCCGCTGGTCAAGCTGCATTGATGCGGCCGGCCGGCTTGCCCCCATGGCAAGCCGGTCACGGTCGAATCATTGGTATTTTCGAAACAGGGTCCGTCAATCCTGCTTCGGCAGGATCAGCAGCAGGGCCGAGCCGCCCTCCAGGCCGGGCCGCAGCGTCAGCGTGCCGTTCAGCACGCGCGCACGTTCGCGCAGCAGGCGCAGGCCGTGGCGCTCGAGCGGCGCATCCGGCGTTTGCGGACCCTTGCCGTTGTCGCGTACCGTGAGCATGGCCTGGTCGCCGTCGTCGTCCAGGATGACGTCCACCTCGGTGGCGCCGGCGTGCGCCAGCACGTTGCGCAAGCCTTCCTCGACCGTGCGCAGCAGGGCCACGCCCTGGGCGCGCGAATACGGCGGATCTTCATCCGGCAGGCTGATGCGCGCCTTGAGGCCGTGTTC
The DNA here is from genome assembly GCF_012849555.1 of Massilia forsythiae. NCBI lineage: Bacteria > Pseudomonadati > Pseudomonadota > Betaproteobacteria > Burkholderiales > Oxalobacteraceae > Massilia > Massilia forsythiae. The sequence goes on along the minus strand of NZ_CP051685.1, from coordinate 5,783,496 downwards.
GCGGCCCCATTCGCTCACCAGTTCGGCGATCGCCGCCTTCGGTCCCAGGAATTCCAGCTTGTCGTTCCACAGCGCCAACTGCATGTTGCGGTTGGTTTCGATGATGTTGTTCAGCAACTGTTTCATCTGCGCGGCGCGGTCGCGCTGCGGCTGTTCCTTCAGGTGCTGCGACAGCAACGCCAGGTGCATGGTCAGCGCCGTCATCGACGAGCCGAGGCTGTCGTGTAGCTTGCGCGCCAGCTGGCGCCGCTCGTCGTCCCAGCACGTGGTCATGTGACCGAGCAGCTCGGCGAGCTCGGCGGCACGTGTCTCCAGACGCTCGCCGTCGGGATCGGGTGGTTGAGATGGTGGAACTTTCATGAAAGCAACCAATTTATGTTTCCTCGGATGATACAACAGCTTGGACCGCGATGGCGCGCAAGAACATGGCAGTGTGTGTTGCCGAACGGTCCATACCCCGGTTTCGCGCCAAGCTGAAACCTCTTACACAGATGAAATCAACAAGGGGGAATACCATGAGCGCGAAAGACAAGAACGCACAGGACAAGCATGCCAAGGACGCCGTCGCCATGCTGACCGCGCAGCACCGCGAGGTCTCCGGCATGTTCAAGCAGTTCGAGGATCTGGGCGACAATGCCAAGGCCGGCAAGCAGGAACTGGCCGCGCGTATCTGCGAAGCCCTGATCCTGCACACGGCGATCGAAGAGGAAATCTTCTATCCGGCCGTGCGCGAAGCGGCCAAGGAGGGCGACGACATGATCGACGAGGCGACGGTGGAGCACGCTTCCGCCAAGGAACTGATCCAGCAATTGCTGGACATGGACCCGGACGACGACCTGTTCGACGCCAAGGTCAAGGTGCTGGGCGAACAGATCGACCACCACGTCGAGGAAGAGGAAGAAGAAATGTTCCCGCGGGCAAAGAAGGCCGGCCTGGACCTGGTCGCACTGGGCCAGCAGATGGCGCAGCGCCAGCAGTCGCTGCAGGCGTCGGCAGCGGCCTGACGCGCATCCGCGGCGGCGCCGCGCCGCCCGCTCCCGCCGGCCCTCACCCGGCGGCGGCCGTGTCGCCGAGCTGCGCCAACAGGGCCGCCAAATCGACCGGCTTGACCAGGTGGCGGTCGAAGCCCGCCTCCAGCACGCGGCGCTGGTCTTCCGCCAGGCCGTAGCCGGTCAGCGCGATCAGGCGGATGCCGCGCGTGGCCGCTTCCCTGCGCAGGCGGCGCGCCACTTCGTAGCCGTCGATGCCGGGCAACCCGATGTCCACCAGCGCCACGTCGGGCAGGCTGGCCTGGGCCAGTTCCACGCCCTGCAAACCATCCGCCGATTGCAGCACCGTATAGCCGTAGGACGAGAGCATGATCGCCATCATCTCGCGGCCATCCTCGTTGTCTTCGATCAGCAGCACGGTCGGCTTGCCGCCCGCAGGCTGCGCTGGCGCCGGCGCGGCCGCCTGCACGGCCGCCTGGGCACGCGGCAGGCGGATCTCGAAGGTGCTGCCGCCGTTCGGCCCGGGACTGCGCGCGCTGACCGAGCCGCCGTGCAGCTCGACCAGGCGCCGCACCAGCGACAGGCCGATGCCGAGGCCGCCCTGCGAGCGGTCGATCGAGATCGATCCCTGCACGAACACGTCGAACACCTGCGGCAGCAGGTCGGCGGCGATGCCGACGCCGGAATCGCGCACCGTCAGCACCACGTCGGCGCCGTCGCAGCCAACCGCGATGTCGATACTGCCGCCGGCCGGCGTGTACTTCAGGGCGTTGTCGATCAGGTTGCTGGCGATCTGTTCCAGGCGGGTGGCGTCGCCGTCCACCCAGGCGGCGTCCAGCGTGGCGTGCAGGTCGTAGCGGCCGGTGCGGCCGGTGGCGCGGAAGGTATCCAGGCAGCTGCCGACCAGGGCCGCCATGTCCAGCTGCTTACGGGACAGCAAAATCTTGCCCGACATGGCGCGCGACAGGTCGAGCAGGTCGTCGACGATGCGCGACAGGTGCTGGGTCTGGCGCTGGATGATCAGGCGCGCGCGCGCCGCCGATTCGGCGCCGGCGCCGGCCATGCCGAGCAGGGCGGAAGCGCTGCTGATCGCCGACAGCGGATTGCGCAGTTCGTGGCCCAGCATCGCCAGGAACTCGTCCTTGGCGCTGTTCTTGCGCTCGGCCGCGTGGCGTTCCTCGATCTCGCACAGCAGGCGCGCGTTGGTGGCGCTCAGGTCGGCCGCGTGCTGCGACAGCGCATCGGCCTGGCGCCGCAGTTCCTCGTTCTTCATCGCCAGCGTCACGAACACCTGCACCTTGGCGCGCAGGATCTGCGGGATCACCGGGGTGAACATGAAGTCGGCGGCGCCGCGCTGGTAGGCCTTCAGTCGGTCGATCTCGTCGGCCAGGAAGGCGGTGACGAAGATGATCGGGATGTCGGCCGAGCGCGGCCGCTGGTGGATCGCCTCGGCGGTTTCGAAACCGTCCATGCCCGGCATGTTGACGTCCAACAGGATCACCGCGAAATCATGGCGCAGCACCTGGCGCAACGCATCCTGGCCGGAGCGCGCCGACAGCACTTCGTAATTGCATTCGTCGGCCCATTGCTCGAGCAGGCTGGTCAGGGCCAGCAGGCTGGCGGCATCGTCGTTGACGACGAGGATCTTCGGTTTGTCGAATTGAGACACGGCGTTCAAACTGGCCCGGATGTGGTTGCGTCAGGTCGGCAGAATAGCAGAGGATGCTGTTCCGCAAAGAGATTTCACAGAAAAAGTTGCACCTAGTCATGATAGCACGGTGTGTTTCCGATAAATGCGTCCACGAGGCAATCGTACGTAGACAAAATTGAAACATTGTTCGGTGCCGCACATACTGGCGTCACGCCGTGTGCAATAGTGGGTCCGTGTCTGATTCAACCGTCATTGGGGACAGGCGCCAACTTGAAAGGACAGACATGAATATTCAAATCATCGTAAACGATACGCACCACGACAAATGCTTCCGTGAACTCATCAGCGAACCGGTCACGGCGCTGCGCGGCGTCAGCCAGCAGCAGGCGGACGCCTTGCGCGATGTCTTCGGCATCAATACCATCGCCGACCTGGCCGAACTGAAGGTCGTCAAATGGGCGCGCGCCATCCGCACCATGGCCAGCGCGGAAGTCGAACCGCCGGAAGCAGTTGCCAAGGAATCCCTGCTGGACGACGCCGTCGAAATGACCTTCCCGGCCAGCGACCCGGTGTCGGTGCAGTCCAGCATCACCCGCATCGAAGTGGCGCCGGACAAGGTCGACGCCAGCCTCGACCACCAGCACGCATCGGCGATCGAAGCGCGCAACGAGGAAGCCATCGGCGTCCCGGCAGTGGGTACCGGAAACAAGGCCGGCACAGCCTGACGATTGTGCAGGGAAGACCAGGGGCGCGGCCGGAAACGGCCGCGCCTTTTTCATTGGCACTGCCCATGCGCGCCGCACGCGTGGTGATAATCTGCGTAGATTTCCCTACATTGATTGTGTTTATTTGTGGCAACACAATTTGTTACATTTTGTCGAAGAGTGTTACGCATCGATCCTGGCAATTCATCAATCGGCTGATTATTCTTTTCAGATGTCGATTACTTTCTGCCATCATGTTGACCATCCTCGATTTCCAGCCTTTGACCAGCCCATTGGGCAACAAGATCCTGCGCAATTTCCGCCGTGATGCAGGGTGGGATGGAGATGGCGCAGCGTCGTCCAGCGACGGGGCTTTCGGTGGCCGGGCGCAATGGGTGACGGCGAACCTGAAGAGCAAGGTCATCGGCATCGCCCGCCTGGAACTGGCGGCGCCGCAGTTCTGCTACGTCTCCGACCTGATCGTCCTGCGCGCCTACCGCGGACGCGGCGTGGGCGCCTGGCTGATGGACCATATCGAACAACATTGCCGCGCGTTGACCATACCGCGCGTGATCCTGCAGCCCTTGGACGACAACAAGCGGTTCTACGAAAAGCGCCAGTTCGTCGCCGACCCGCTGGCGGCCGGCTTCCTGAAGAAGGAGATCGGGCCGGCCAGGCGCATGGCGTTGCCGTTCTGAGCGCGCCTGCGCGAGAGGCTTGAGATGCCTGCAGAATGCAAAATGCCCGCGCAGTGCGCGGGCATTTTTCATGAACGGGCCGTTCGGGCCCGGTACGTGGTCAGCGGTGCTGGGCCAGCTCTGCCGAGAGCGGCGCCGCCGGCGCCGGCGTCGGCAGGGCGGGCTTGACGGCCTGGGCCGCCTGGCGCGCGGCGCTGCCGTTGGCGCAGAAGCGGTTCTTGCCCGAGCGCTTGGCTTCGTACAGCGCATAGTCGGCGATGCTGATCAGGTCGGCCACGTTCTCGGCATCGTCCGGATACAGGCTGATGCCGATACTGGTCGACAACTGCAGCGTCAGGTCGTTGATGAAGAACGGCGCCGATACCGCCTCGACCAGCTTGGCGGCCGGGCCCTGGGCGTCGGCCAGCGTGTGCACGTCGCCCAGCACCACCATGAATTCGTCGCCGCCGAGGCGCGAGACGGTGTCTTCCTTGCGCGAATTGGCCAGCAGGCGCTGCGAGACGATCTTCAGCACCTCGTCGCCGTAGGCGTGGCCGTAGGTATCGTTGATCGCCTTGAAACCGTCCAGGTCGAGGTACATGACCGCAGCCTTGTGGTGGTTGCGGCTGGCATGCTGCAGTGCGGTTTCGATGCGGTCTTCCAGCAGGCGCCGGTTGGGCAGGCCGGTGAGGGCGTCGTGCAATGCCAGTTCCTGCTGGGCGCGGCTGTATTGCGCCAGTTCCTTGTACAGCAGGCGCACTTCCAGCATGTTGTGGATGCGCTTGTGCACCTCCAGCAGGTCGAACGGCTTGCTGATGAAATCGCGGGCGCCGGCTTCCAGCGCGGCGATCTTGAAGCTCGGCTGGGCGGTCAGGGCCAGCACCGGCAGATAGCCGCCCTGTTCGATTTCCTTCAGGCCCTTCATGACCTGAAAACCGTTCAGCCCCGGCATCTGCAGGTCGAGCAGGATCAGGTCGTAGTTGTGCTCCCGGTGCATGGGGCAGACTTGTTCCGGCAGCATCGTGGAGCTGACGTCGGTATAGCCTTCCTCGCGCAATATCTCTTCCATCAATTCGATATTGTCCGGGGAATCGTCCACCACCAGGATCTTGGCGTTCAGAATGTCTTGTCGGCTTGGCATGCGTACTCTCGTGAAATCAAGGCTGGCATCGTTCAATATTGAAACTTTTGCCAGCTTTCGCGCAACATTACATAGTCTAACAAAACATAAAGAATTTCTTGTAGGACAGCGCCGCGTGTTTTGGTAGGAAGATACAAGGCGCCGCTTCCCGGTCTACAGCATATCACCCTGGCTGGCGGCCGGGGGCGGCGAACGGTTCACCAGCGGCGTGGCCGGACCGCGCATCGACGCCACCGTGGCGATCAGTTCGCTCGGCTCGACCGGCTTCGAGATATGCGCCGAAAAACCCGCTTCCAGCACGCGCAGCCGGTCTTCCGAGCGGGCGAAGGCGGTGAGGGCGATCGCCGGCACGTAGCCGCCGTGCTCGCGCCCCAGCTTGCGCACCCGGTCGAGCAGTTCGAAGCCGTCGACTTCCGGCATGCCGAGGTCGCTGATCAAGAGATTCGGCGGCGCTTCCCGGAACAGCGCCAGCGCCTCGCGCGCGCTGGCGGCGATGCGCACGGTGGCGCCGCAATCGCTCAGGATGCGCTTGATCAGTTCGCGGTTGTCGCGGTCGTCGTCGACCACCAGCGCGTCCAGGCTGGCGAGGTCGCGCGCCGCGCTTTCCGGCGGCGTCGGCGTGCCCGGCGCCTGCACCATGGCGGCGCTGCGCGCCGAGCGCGCCGGCGCCAGCGGCAATTGCTTGGCCAGCGGCAGCTCGATGATGAAGCTGGCGCCTTGCCCTTCGCCCGCGCTGTCGGCGCGCACCGTGCCGCCATGTTGCTCGATCAATTGCTTGACGATCGCCAGGCCCAGTCCGAGGCCGCCGTGGCGCCGCGTCATCGAGGCGTCGGCCTGGCGGAAGCGCTCGAACACGTGGGTGATGAATTCCGGCTTGATGCCGACGCCGTTGTCGCGCACGGTGATCAGCACGCTGGTATCGTTGCGCCCCAGTTCGACCTCGACGCGGCCGTCGCGCGGGGTGAACTTGATGGCGTTCGACAGCAGGTTCCACACCACCTGCTGCAGGCGCGCCGGATCGCCGGCCACCATGCCGGCGTCGGGCGCGTAGCGCTTCTCGATGCGGATGTTCTTAGCGTCGGCGCCCGGGCGCACGGTCTCGATGGCGGCGTCGAGGAAGCCGCCGGGGGCCACCGTCTGCATCTCGAGCAGCGCCTTGCCGGACGTGATGCGGCTCATGTCGAGCAAGTCCTCGATCAGCTGGGCCTGGGCGCGCGCGTTGCGCTCGATGGTCTGCAAGCCCTTCTGCAGATCGTTCTGGTCGCGGCTGCCGCGCCGCAGCACCTGCGACCAGCCCAGGATCGCCGACAGCGGCGTGCGCAGTTCGTGCGATAGGGTGGCCAGGAACTCGTCCTTCATCTGGCTGGTGCGCTCGGCTTCGGCGCGCGCCAGGCGCTCGCTTTCCAGCAAGACCTTGCGTTCCTCGGCGGCGCGCTGGGCTTCCTCGTACAGGCGGGTATTGTCGATCGCCACCGCCGCCTGGGCGGCGATGCCGCGCACGATGCGCTCGGTGCGCTCGGTGAAGATGCGCGGTTCCGGGTGGCCGAAGAACATCGTGCCCAGCACTTCGCCGGAGTGCGCCACCACCGGCACCGCCAGGTAGCTGCGCAGCGGCGGGTGGCCGATCGGCAGGCCGAACGGATTGGTGCCGTGGAAGCGCGCATCCTGGGTGATGTCGTCCGAGCGCAGCACCTCGTGCGCGTCGGCGCCGGAGGCGCCCGGCATGCCGGGGCCGAACAGGCCGTTGGCGCCAGCCGCGCCGAACGCCTCGAACTCGGCCGGGCTGGCGCCGGATACCGTATACAACGAAAACAATTTGCCGGCGCCATCGGCGCCGCGGCCGTGGTACAGGAAGGCGCCGTGGCGCGCGCCGGCGATGCCGGTAGCGGCGTCGGCCGCGGTCTGCAGCAGCGAATGCAGGTCGCGCGTGGAGGCGAGGGCGCTGCCGGTGCTGTTGAGCAGCTCCAGCACGTTCGACTCGTCGCGCAGCGCCTGCTCCGCGCGCTTGACCTGGTCGACGTCGGTATTCGTGCCGAACCAGCGCAGCACGTGGCCGTGGCGGTCGCGTACCGGATTGCCGCGCGTCAGGAACCAGCGGTAGTTGCCGTCGGCGCCGCGCAACGGAAACTCCATCTCGAACGGACTGCCGTCGCGGATGCTGTCGTTCCAGTGCTCCAGCACCAGCGGCAGCGAACTCGGTTCGCAGGCGCTTTGCCAGCCCCAGCCGACCACCTGGTCGGGCGTGGTGCCGGTGTAGTCGAACCAGCGTTCGTTGAACCAGACCATGGCGCCGTCGGCCTGCGCCATCCAGGCCAGCTGCGGAATGGTGTTGGCCAGCGCGCGCAGCACTTCCTCGCTCTGGCGCAGGGTGTCCTCGGCGCCGCGGCGCGCACTGATGTCCTGCACCACGCCGGTCATGCCGAGCATGCCCGAGCGCTGCGCCTGGTCGGCGTAGTCGGCGCGGCCGACCATGGCCACCCAGCGCTGCTCGGGACCGTCGCCCAGCAGGCGGCATTCGAGGTCCAGGTCGCTGTGGCCGGCGAAGGCCTGCATGACGGCGCGGCGCACGTTTTCGCGGTCGGCCGGGTCGATGCGGGCGCGCAGTTCGCTCCATTCGAGCGCCTGTTCGGGCGCCAGGCCGAAGATCTCGGCGGCGCGCTCGCCCAGCGATACGCGGTCGCTGCCGGCGTCCCAGCGCCAGTCGCCCAGGCGGCCGGCGGCCAGCGCCACCTGCAGGCGGTTATTGCCCTGCAGCAGGGCCTGCTGGTCGGTCTTGCGCCGGGTGATGTCCTGCAGGTACAGCGTCAGGCCGTCGGGCGACGGATGGGCGCGCACCTCGAACCAGCGGCTCAGCGTCGCATAAAAGAATTCGTGCACGCCGGTCTCGCGCCTGGCCATCGCGTGCAGGAACATGCGCTCCAGCTGGGTGCCGTGCAGTTCGCCGAAGGCTTCCCACAGGTTGCTTCCCACCAGGTCGGTGCGGGTGCGCTGCAGCGGTGCCAGCATTTCCAGGCCGCGCTCGTTGATATAGGAGATGCGCCAGTCGTGATCGACGGCGCAAAAGCCGTCGTTCAGGCTTTCGAGCATGTTTTCCATGCGCTCGTGGGCGCGCCGCAGCGCTTCGCGTGCAGCCTGCAACTCCCGCTCGGCGGCCGAGGTCGTGTCAGGCGCGCCTTTGTGTTCCTCGGTCACGTCGCCTCCACCGTCGGACGTGGCGTGGCCGTCGCGCGTGCACATGCGGCGGACGCGGCGGGCGGCCGGAAAGGTGACACATTGCCGCAAGAAGCAATGTTGCGGATGGAATTAATCTGGCTCATCGTTGTTGGAATACGGCGCGCCGCATGCAGCCGCGGGCAACGCTGCCCGCTGTACGTGGTGCGCCATGCACCGATTCTAGCCCAGCCAAGGCGGTTTGATGCACACCGTTGGCGCATCGCTCAAGCGTGTCCCGGACGCTGGCCGGATACCTTGTCCAGTGCCTGCTGCAACTGATCGAGCTCGTACGGCTTCTGCAGCGACAGGTAGGGGAATTCGACGTGGCGCAGCAGGGTGTCGCCGTAGCCGGACGCGAAGATCACCTGCATGGCGGGCGCATCGGCGACGGCGCGCCGCGCCAGGTCGACGCCGGACATGCCCGGCAGGCTGACGTCGGTGAACAGCACGTCGTAGGCCCCGGCCGCCAGGCGCGCCAGCGCATCGTTCGGATGGCCCACGCCGTCGGCGTCGTGGCCGAAGGCGCGCAGCATTTCGCATACCAGGTACTGGGAGTCGAGATTGTCCTCGACCACCAGGATGCGCAGCGGCCCGGCCGCGGCCGGCTCCAGCATGGCGCCCATGGTGTCGGCCACGGACAGGGCGCACAGCACGCCTTCGACGTTGCCTTCGGCCCCGCGCACCGGCGTCAGGAACACGTCGTAGGCCAGCGCCGCGCCGTCGTGGGCGCCGGCGAAGCCGAGGCTGCGTGCCGGCGCCAGCGCCGCCTCGCCGTTCCAGGCGCTGCGCAGCTCGTCGCCGGCGGCCGCCAGCGGCGGCGGCATCACCGGCGGCACACTGCCGCCCGGCACCTTGCCGTATCCCGGCCCGGCCAGCGCCGCGTAGGCGTCGTTGAACAGGACCGTCATGTCGCGGCCCCACACCAGCAGCATCGGCAGCGGCGTGTTGAACAACAGGTCGGCGCTCAAGCGCAGCGAATGCGGCCAGCCGGCCGGATCGCCGAGGCGCGAAGCGGACCAGTCGAACGAGCGGGAAGAGCGGGCGGATTTACCGGAAGGGAGCATGGCAAACTAGAAATATTATTATCGAAACGAAAAGAGCCAGCATCGTACACCAAAACGGTCCGCGCAGAGGCACGACTGTGTGTGCGAGCGAACTGACGGCAGAGCGGCTGCGGTTGCATGATTGCAACGAGTGAAGTTTGTATTTTGCGGCACAGCATGCAAGACGGCGTCGATCACAATCTGCAGAAAAAGACGCCGATGGCATGCAGGAGCAGACGCCAGGGGCAAAAAAAAGCCCGCTACGGGAGCGGGCTGAATCTATCCTTGGAGGAGAATAGAGGAGACAGGAACGATAATGCTGCATCGCAAAAAATAAAGCCAATTTAGATTTTCAATGGCTGTCATTGCTTTTATCAATAATGTGGTCGGCCGGCCTGTCGTCAACAGTATGCTTGGTGCACTAAAGAAAATGTTCTACGATAGCAAAATGTGTAACCCAGTCTTGCTGTCGGCGACCTCCGGCCCTGCATCCGCGCGTCCCGGCGGCGTCCCCATGGCGGCCGATGCCGCCCTGCGCCGGTGAGCCGCCCCATGCCGCGTCCATCGACTTCCATTCCGGCCCTGGCCATGCGCCGCCGCCTCGTGCGCTGGGGCGTGGCCACCGTCAAGGTGTGGGCGGTAGCCTGCGTCTGCGCCGGCGCTGCGCTGGCGGCGACGCCGCGCGCGCAGGCGTATCCGCCGGGGACGGGCGCGGCGGGCGAGCGGCGCGTCAAGGCCGCCTTCGTGGTCAAGTTCCTGACCTATGCCGATTTTCCGGCGGGTGCCTTCGCCGACGCCGCCAGCCCGGTGACGATCGGCGTGGTCGGCGCCGACGAGATGGCGCTGGAACTGGCGCATGCGGTGGCGGGGCGCAGCGTCAACAGCCGTACCATCGTGGTGCGCCCGCTGCACGAGAGCGAGGTGCATGCGCCGCTGCACCTGCTGTTCATCGGCGGGCAGGACCCGGTACGCGTGGCGCGCATCATGCGCCAGGCCAGCACCGGCACGCTGCTGGTGACCGAATACGAGCAAGGCTTGCCGCAGGGTAGTGTGATCAATTTCCGCATCGTCGACGGACGCGTCCGTTTCGATGTCTCGCTCGATGCGGCGGAACGTAACGGCATCAAACTCAGTTCGCGCCTGCTGGCGGTGGCGAGCCGGGTGCAGAAAGGAACGCAGTAACGATGAGCGTGCACGACAGCGGTACCGTCCGCGGCAAACTGATTCTCATGGCGGTGTCCACCACCATCGTCGCACTGCTGTCGGCGGCGCTGGTGATGCTGCTGTTCGACCTGCGCGCCTTCCAGCGCTACTGGATCGACGACCTCGTGGCCCAGGGCGACATCATGGCGCGCGTGAACGTGCCGGCGCTGGCCTTCAACGACGACAAGACCGCACGCCAGAACCTGGCGGTGCTGCAGGTGCGGCCGCAGATCCTGGCGGCCGCCATCTACAACGGCGCCGGCAAGCGCTTCGCCAGCTATGCGGCGGCGCGCGACGAGCAGTTCCCCCGCCAGCCGCAGCATGCTGGCTGGCAAATCGACGGCGGCGAGATCGTGGTCGCGCGCGACATCGTCGAGAACGGCGAGCGGGTCGGCTCGGTCTGGCTGCGGGCGCGCTACGGCCTGATGGACCGCCTGCTCGGCTACGCGGCGATGCTGGGCGCGGTGATGCTGGGCGCGCTGCTGATCGCCGGCCTGGTGGCCTCGCGCCTGCAAGCCGCCATCACACGCCCGCTGGAGGCGATGACGGAGGTGGCGCGCCAGGTGATGCAGCAGCGCGACTTCACGCTGCGCGTGCCGGGCAAGGAGCGCGGCGAGATCGGCGTGCTGGTGGAAGCCTTCAACGACATGCTGGCCGAGATCGGGCGCCGTTCGCACGCGCTGCAGGAATCCAACGCCACCCTGGAGCGCGAGATGCAGGTGCGCCAGCGCGCCGAGCAGGCGCTGATCGCGGGCGACCGCCGCAAGGACGAATTCCTGGCCACCCTGGCGCACGAACTGCGCAATCCGCTGGCGCCGATCCGCACCGGCCTCGACATCCTGCGCCTGCGCAGCGGCGACGCCCAGGCCACCCAGCGCGCCACCGACATCATGGAGCGCCAGCTGCGCCAGATGGTGCGCCTGGTGGACGACCTGCTCGACGTCTCGCGCATCAATACCGGCAAGTTCGCCATCAAGACCGGCCGCGTGGAATTGAAGGCGGTGGTCAACGACGCCCTGGAAGTGGTGCGCCCGACCGTCGACCTGCACGGGCACGAGCTGGTGATCGACCTGCCGGACCGCCCGGTGTTCCTGCACGGCGACGCCACGCGCCTGGCGCAGATCCTGTCGAACCTGCTCAACAATGCCGCCAAGTACACCAACCGCGGCGGCCGCGTCAGCCTGAAGGCGACGGTGGAAGAACGCACGCTGGTGCTGGTGGTGGCCGACACCGGCATCGGCATCGCCGCCGACATGCTCGACAGCGTGTTCGCCATGTTCGTGCAGGTCGACTCCACGCTGGAACGCTCGAACGCCGGCCTGGGCGTCGGCCTGTCGCTGGCGCGCAAGCTGGTCGAGCTGCATGGCGGCGCCATCGAGGCGCACAGCGCCGGCCTCGGCCACGGCAGCCAGTTCGTGGCGCGCCTGCCGATCGTGGTCGAGCCGGAATTGCCGGCCAAGCCGACCCCGGCCGCCTTCATCAGCGCCGAGACCTACCGCATCCTGCTGGCCGACGACAACGTCGACTTCGTCAACAGCATCGGCGCGCTGCTGACGGCGATGGGGCACAGCGTGGTCATCACCCATACCGGGCCGGACGCGCTGGCCGCCGCCAAGCGCTTCTGCCCGGACTATGCCTTTCTCGACATCGGCTTGCCGCAGATGTCGGGCTACGACCTGGCGCGCGGCATCCGCGACTTGCCGAGCGGGGCGATGACGACCATGATCGCGGTGACCGGCTGGGGCCAGGAAAAGGACCGCCAGCTGGCGTTCGAGGCGGGTTTCGACCACCACATGGTGAAGCCGGTGCGCTTCGAGCAGATCGAGGAAATCCTCGGCAACCGCAGTCTCATCAAAAAGCTACGTACCTGAAGGCGCGTCGAAAAACCTACTGCGCGTTGCAATGGCGTTCTGCGATGCTCACTGTACTATTCGTACAGCTGCGCTTCTCGAACACCATTGCTGCCGCTCGCTACGGTTTTTCGAGGCGCCGTGACGCAGTCAATATGCAAATATAAAGAAGCGGAGGCGCAGGCGTCTCCGCTGTCATTTACGGCAAGGTTTACGCCTGCAAGGCGTTCCTGCGGCGCCGCGCCAGCCAGCCCAGCACGCCCAGCCCGCCCAGCATCAGGCCATAGGCCTCGGGTTCCGGCACCGGGGCCAGCGCCACCACGCCGCCGATGCTGGTGGCCTGGTCGGACACCACGTTGCCCGTCACCTGCAGGTAGTAGTCGCCCGCCGTCAGGCCGTTGCCGGCGACCGTCCATACGTCGACCAGCCCGGATTGCAGCGAGGTGCCGGACGACACCGGTGTCCTGCCGGTAGCGCTGTAGACCGAAAAGCCGGTGATGTCCAGGCCGGTGTCCTGGGTGCGGCTGATCGAGGACACCACGGCGTCCAGGTTCCAGGTGGCGGCGGTCGGTACCGTGAAGGTGAAGCGGTCGGTGAAGGTGGCGCCGCTGTTGCCGGCCGCGAAGGTGTCGCCGAAGAAGGCACTGCCGTCGGTCAGGTCGAGGGCCTGGGTGGGCGTACCGACGGTCTGGGCCATGACGGCCGGGGACCCGAGCGATGCAGCAGCGACTACAACAGCAGCAATCATGGATTTGGTCATATCTCGCCTCGCAAAGAAACAGCCGCGTCGTGCAGCCTGGTTTTCGAGAATCGGGGATCTTCATGCTAGCAAAGCGCCCGTAAAACGCACGAAAATTCAGCGGTACGCAGGCTTCCTCGAAGAAATGTACCAGTTATCATAAATGCATGTCGTCATGCCGGGAAGGGCGCTCTTCAGAGCGGGAGCGAGGATCGGGGTGGCCATGGCGAACGGTCGGCATGACGCTTGCATTACATTCGTAGGCACAGTCCTACATGGAGAGGAGGATTGCTCCTTGGCTCAGTTTGTTTCCAATGGAAATTGGTTGTTAAGCCGTGTGCAATGGCGTGATGGATATTGGAAAAATAGAGATGCTGCATCGGACCAGACCGATGCCGGCCGCCTCTTCAAGCGCGGGAGAGGGAAGGACAAAGAAAAATGGCCCAGAAATCGCTTTCTGAGCCATTGATCTTGAAGAAGTTGGTGCGGCTGGCAGGAATCGAACCCACGACCCCTTGGTTCGTAGCCAAGTACTCTATCCAGCTGAGCTACAGCCGCCCGATGCAGGCATTATAGCGGAATTTTGCCATTTGGCAAAGAGCTGATGCGGCATGCGGCGGCATCGGGCGACACCGGCAGCGCAAAGAAAAATGGCCCAGAAATCGCTTTCTGAGCCATTGATCCTGAAGAAGTTGGTGCGGCTGGCAGGAATCGAACCCACGACCCCTTGGTTCGTAGCCAAGTACTCTATCCAGCTGAGCTACAGCCGCCCGAGGCACGCATTATAACGGCACTTTCCCGATTTGCAAAGTGGCCGCTTCGGCAAGCCGCGCAAAGGAAGCGTGCAGGGCAGGGTGGACGGCTTTGCCGGGCACCCCGCCGTTGCCGCGGTGCGTCCGCCGTCCACGCGTCCGGCCGGTGCCGAACAAGTCGCCTGGCATGCCGGCACCGTTTGAACGCGTGGACGGATCGGCGTCTCTGCCGTGCATAGCGTCCGGTGCAGCCGTCCACCCTACGCATGCGGGAACAACGGATGAAAGCGGAAGCGCAAAGAAAAATGGCCCAGAAATCGCTTTCTGAGCCATTCGTCCTGAAGAAGTTGGTGCGGCTGGCAGGAATCGAACCCACGACCCCTTGGTTCGTAGCCAAGTACTCTATCCAGCTGAGCTACAGCCGCCCGAGGCACGCATTATAGCGGGCCTTCCCCGATTTGCAAAGTGAAAGCGTGGATGGCATCGGCGCCTCTGCCGTGCATATCGTCCGGTGCAGCCCTCCACCGTACGCATGCGGCAGCACCGGACAAAAGCGGAAGCGCAAAGAAAAATGGCCCAGAAATCGCTTTCTGAGCCATTCGTCCTGAAGAAGTTGGTGCGGCTGGCAGGAATCGAACCCACGACCCCTTGGTTCGTAGCCAAGTACTCTATCCAGCTGAGCTACAGCCGCCCGATGCACGCATTATAGCAGCGGCATATGGATCGCGGAAGTCTTAATTTTTCTCAATACCCAGGGAGGGTTCTGGTAGATTAGGCTCGTGCCACCTACTTCATCTCATTTCCTTCCCGGCCGGCAGCGCCCGTGCCGCCTGTCCGCAAGCGCATGCATGGCCGTGCTGGCCTGGCTGTTGCCGTGCCTGGCCTTGTCGATCATGCTGTGCCGTCCGGCCCACGCCGGGGCGCCGCGCAGCCTGCGTTTCGAACACATCGGCCTGGACGAGGGCCTGCCGCAGGAATCGGTGCTCACCATCCTGCAGGACCGCACCGGCTTCATGTGGTTCGGCACCCAGGCCGGCCTGAGCCGCTTCGACGGCTACCGCAACCGTGTGTTCCGCAACGATCCGGGCGACGGCGCCAGCCTGGTCGACAACTATGTGCAATCCTCGTACGAGGATGCGCAGGGCCGGCTGTGGTTCGGCACGCGCGGCGGGCTGGAGCGCTTCGACGAAGGCAGCCAGAAATTCGTCCACTATCCGCTGTACACCAGCAGCGAGCGCGTCGCGCGCAACGCCGCCGTCACCGCCATCATCAACGACGGCAACGGCGGCATGTGGATCGGCACCGGCGACGGCCTGGTGCACCTGGACCCCGCCAGCGGCCGCGCGCGCACGCGGCACCACGACGAGGCCGACCCCGCCAGCCTGCGCGACGACCGCGTGACCGCGCTGGCGCTGGATGCGCACGGCGGCCTGTGGATCGGCACCGGCGTCGGCGTCGACTACCTGCCGGCCGGCGCCGAGCGCTTCAGCCACTTCGACATCGACCGCGAACCGGCCGGCGACGCCGCCCAGGCCGGCGCCCGGCGCAATGACGTGGGACGCAGCGACGCGCGGCGTGGCGACGCCCGGCGTGGCGGCGCCCGGCGTGGCGACGCGCGGCGCAACACCGTCACGGCGCTGTCGGCGGGGCCGCACGACACCCTGTGGATCGGCACCGGCGCCGGCCTGCACGCCTGGCAGCTGGGCGCGGCGCGCGGGCAGGGCGTGCTGCAGCGCCGCCAGTTCGGCGAACGCGAGGGCATGAGCGAGACGCGCATCCTGACGCTCTACCACGACCGTCACGGCAACCTGTGGGTGGGCACCGAGCTGGACGGCCTGAAATGGCACGATCCGGCCGGCGGCCGCTTCGTCGGCTACATCAGCCAGGCGTTCGACCGCCATGCGCTGTCGGACAACCAGATCAGCGCGATCTGCGTCGACCGCACCGGCACCCTGTGGGCCGGCACCATGTTCGGCGGCGCCAACCACGCCGACCTGGCCAGCGGCGGCTTCGGCCGCTTCACGATCCTGCCCGGACGTCAGCCCGATCCCGGCACGCGCAAGGTGCGCGCGATCGCCGCCGCGGCCGACGGCGGCCTGTGGCTGGGCACCACCGGCGGCGGCCTGGTACAGCTGGAGCCGGCCAGCGGGCGCGCGCAGGTGTTCCGCCACGATACCGCGCGCGCCGACAGCCTGCCGGACAACGTCATCACGGCGGTGCTGCCGGTCCCCGGGCGCCTGTGGGTGGGCTCGCCCACCGGCCTGTCCTGGCGCGATCCGGCCAGCGGCCGCTTCACCCAGGTGGCGCTGAGCGGCGAGGCCGGCGCCAACCACGTGCAGGCGCTGTACCGCGACCGCGCCGGCGCGCTCTGGATCGTCACCCGCGGCGGCCTGTTCCTGCTCGGCGCCGACGGCCATGCGCTGCAGGGCTGGCGCCACGACCCGTCCAACCCGTCGACCCTGGGCGAGAATTTCGGCTTTTCCGTGCTCGAAGACCGCGGCGGGGCGATCTGGATCGGCACCGAGAACGGCCTGGACCGCTTCGACCGCGCCAGCGCCACCTTCACCCACTTCCGCCACGATCCGCGCGACCCGTCCAGCCTGCGCCACAACCGCATCTATTACCTGTACCAGTCGTCCAACGGCGACATCTGGGTCGGCAGCGCCGCCGGCCTGCACCGCATGGAGCGCAAGGCCGACGGCCGGATCGGCTTCCGCTTCTTCCCGGTGACCGGCGCGCGCGAGCAGGCGCCGATCGGCGCCATCCTGGAAGACGGCAACGGCATGATCTGGGCCAGCACCACCGTCGGCCTGACGCGCCTGGACCCGGCCAACGGCGACTTCAAGAGCTACGACGCCAACGACGGCCTGATCGACGGCACCTATTTCGTCGGCTCGGCGGCGCGCGGCGCCGACGGCGAGCTGCACTTCGGCGGCGTCAACGGCATGACCTCGTTCATGCCGGAGGCGATCCACGACAACCCGTATCCGCCGCCGGTGGTGATCACCGATTTCCTGGTGTCGAACCGGCCCGGCCTGCCGTACGCCGCGCTGGCCCACGCGCACGAGGTGCAGCTACCGTGGCGCGACGCCGCCTTCACGCTGGAATTCGCCGCGCTGCACTACGCCGACCCGGCCGCCAACCGCTACGCCTACCGCCTGCGCGGCTTCGACCGCGACTGGACCGATACCGATGCCGGCAAGCGCTTCGCCACCTATACCAACCTGGACCCCGGCCGCTACGTGTTCGAGGTGCGCGCCGCCAACAAGGACGGCGTGTGGAGCGCGCAGCCGGCGCGCCTCGACATCACGATCGCCACGCCGTTCTGGATGACCTGGTGGTTCCGCCTGCTGACGGCGCTGGTGGCGCTGGGCGCGGCGCTGGCGCTGTACCGCCTGCGCATCCGCGTGCTGGTGCAGCAGACCGAACGCCTGGAGCGCCAGGTCGGCGCCCGCACCGCCGAGCTGGTGCTGCAGAAGGACCGCGCCGAGCGCCGCAAGCAGGAAGCCGAGACCCAGAAGGAAGCGGTGGAAGAGGCGCGCCGCACCATCGCGCTGCTGTCGGATATCGGCCGCGAGCTGACCGCCAACCTGGACAGCGAGGCGATCATGGCCAACGTCTACAACCAGGTCGGGCGCCTGATGGACGTGAGCGTGTTCGCCATCGGCGTGGCGCGCGCGGCGCACGGGGCGGCGCCGGACGCCACCGGCGCGGCGCTGACCCAGCTCGATTATCCGTACGTGATGGAGCAGGGCCGGCGCTGCGGCGCCACCGAGCGCTGCGTGCCGGAAGTGTTGCGCATGATCGGCTACTGCGTGCGCAAGGGCGAGGAAATCCTGATCGACGACTTCGAGGACGAGCACCGGCCCTACCTGGACGACCGCGCCGCCGCCGCCCAGGACTGGGTCGACGAGCACCCGCCCACGCGCCCGGCGCCGCGCTCGCTGATGCTGGTGCCGATCATGGTCGGCGCGCGCGTGCTGGGCGTGATCATCGTGCAGAGCGCGCGCGCCGGCGCCTACCGCCACGTGCAGCTCGACATGCTCAGCACCCTGGCCGCCTACGTCGGGGTGGCGCTCGACAATGCCGACGCCTACCGCCAGCTGAAGGAAACCCAGGCCCAGCTGGCCGCGCGCGAAAAGATGGCCTCGCTCGGCTCGCTGGTGGCGGGCGTGGCGCACGAACTGAACACCCCGATCGGCAACAGCCTCCTGATGGCCAGCACGCTGCAGGAAAAGACCGAGTCGCTGGCGGCGCGCGTCCAGGCCGGCGAACTGCGCAGGTCCGACCTCGACGGCTGGATCGGCGCGGTGCGCGAAGCGTCCGGCCTGATCACGCGCAGCCTGCATGCGGCGGCCGAGCTGGTGAACAGCTTCAAGCAGGTGTCGGTCGACCAGGCCAGCACCCAGCGCCGCCGCTTCGACCTGGCGCGCGCCTGCCACGAGATCGCCGCCACCATGATGAACCAGGTGCGGCGCGCCGGCCACCGGCTGGAACTGCGCATCGAGCCCGGCATCGAGATGGACAGCTACCCCGGTCCGTTCGGCCAGGTGATCATCAACTTCGTCAACAACGCCCTGCTGCACGGCTTCGACGGCGCCGGCGGCACCATGGTGCTGGCGGCGGCGCGCATCGACGGCGAGCGCGTGCGCATCGAATTCTCGGACGACGGCCGCGGCATCGCGCCGCAACACCTGGCGCGCATTTTCGACCCGTTCTTCACCACGCGCATGGGGCAGGGCGGCACCGGGCTCGGCCTGAACATCGCCTACAACATCGTCACCACGCTGTTGGGCGGGACCATCCGCGCCGAGGGCGCCGGCGCCGACGGCCGCGGCGCCGCCTTCATCCTGGAGCTGCCGCTGCATCCGGCGGGGCCGCCCCCGGAGCATGTGCTGACCATTCAACAGGAGCGCTGAACCCGGCCGGGCTGCCGTGCTGCCCGGAACGATCGTCGCGCCGCGCCCGTCTGCGGCGCGTCGTCCCCGCGCAGGCGGGGACCCATGCCGAGTATCCAGGACCCGTATTTTTGAAACCTTCCAGCTGCTTCCAATGTACCGAATCCTGTTGCTCATTATGGGTCCCCGCCGGCGCGGGGACGACGTTGTCGGCATGCTGTCGATAACGCGAGACCGCTACACCGCATTCTTCGGCGTCCCCGCCGCCCACGCCTCGATGTTATCGACCAGCATGTCCGCCAGCGTCTGCATCGCCCCGCCGCTGGCCCAGGCCACGTGCGGGGTCAGAACGAAATTCGGCAGGCGCAGCCGCAACAGCGGGTTGTCGGGCGCCGGCGGCTCCTTGCTCAAGACGTCGAAGCCGGCGCCGGCGATGGTGCCGTCGGTGAGCGCCGCGGCCAGTGCAGCCTCGTCGACCAGGCCGCCGCGCGCGGTGTTGATCAGGATGGCGGAACGCTTCATCGACGCCAGTTCGGCGGCGCCGATCAGGTGGCGCGTCTGTGCGGTCAGCGGCAGGTGCAGGCTGACCACGTCGCTGGTGGCCAGCAGTTCGCCCAACGGCAGCGCCAGCACGTCGTCGTCCTGGACCGGCGAGCGCGAAGCCGCCGCGACCTGCATGCCGAAGGCGCGCCCGATCTGCGCCACGCGCCGCCCCAGCGCGCCGTAGCCGACGATGCCCAGGCGGCTGCCGGACAGGTCGCCGATCGGGTGATCCAGCAGGCAGAAGCGGCTCGACGCCTCCCACCGGCCCGCCTCGACGTCGGCCAGGTAGGCGCGCAGGTTGCGCCGCACCGCCAGCATCAGGGCGAAGCAGTGCTCGGGCACCGAGACCAGCGAATAGTCGCGGATGTTGGCCACCACGATGCCGCGCGCGCGGCAGGCATCCAGGTCGACGTTGTCGGTGCCGGTGGCGGCCACGGCGATCATTTGCAGGTCCGGCAATTGCGCGATCGCATCCGCGCGCAGCGGCACCTTGTTGGTGATGGCGACCGTGGCATCGCGCAGGCGTTCGACGACTTCGCCCTGCGCGGTGGCCGCATGCTCGGTCCAGACGTGGTCGAAGGCGGGAGGGCGGACGGTGGCGATCAGGCTGTCGCGGTCCAGGAAGACAATGTGATGAGCAATGCGCTGCTTGGCGGTGGCGGACATGGGCGATCCTTGGCGGGGGCGGATCGTCATTGTAGAACAGGCGCGCATAAAAAAAGACAGGACCGGGGTCCTGTCTTCCGAGGAGGAGGGGCTTGAGCCGCTCTGGATAAAGGCAGTGCCTTTATTTCGCTGCGTCGGCTTTCTGGTCTGCGCGAGCCTCGGCCTTGTCGGCGCTGGCTTCGGCTTTGGCCTTTGCGGCCTTCTTGTGTGCTTTGGCTTTGGTCTTGGCGGCATCGGCCTTGGCCACGGCCATGTCCGAATTCGCTTCCGCGGCTTTCTTCTCTACCTTGGCATCGGCCTTGGCCGCTGCCTTGGCTTCCTTGGCGTCGGCCTTGGCCATGTCCTTGTCGGCCTTGGCTTCGGCTTTGGTGACAGGCGCCGCCGGCGCAGTGGCGGTCGACTGGGCGGCGAATGCCGAGGTAGCGAACAGGCCTGCGATCAGGGTAGCGACGATTTTGCTCATGGCGATGATTCCTTCAGGTGTTGGGATGTTGTTGGGTGTTTCCGGTGCTACTGAGCAGAAAACGCGGCACCGGAACACCCGGTTGACACGGTTACACACGCTTACATCACGATTTTTTTGTTTGAAGTTCATGCAGATGCGCAACGGGTAACTTGTTGAAAGTTTGACATTGGAAATCTTCCGACCCATACTCCGGATGCTGCTGTCCAGTTCGCCCGGCAAGCCGCCGGGTTCCCATCCAAGTCGAAGAGAGTCGCCATGAGAAAAACAAGATTGGCCTGCCTGGTGTTCGCCGCCCATGCCGTTCCCTGCATCGCCGTCCATGCCGCCGCCGGCCAAGCGGGCCCCGCCACGTCCACCACGCCGCGCATCGAAGCCAGCCACCTGTCGCAGGACGTCAAGGTGCTGGCTTCCGACGCGTTCGAAGGCCGCGGCCCGAATACGCCCGGCGAGGCCAAGACGGTCGCCTACATCGCCGAACAGTTCACCCAGGCCGGCTTGAAGCCGGGCGGCGACCTGGTCGACGGCAAGCGCGGCTGGACCCAGGACGTGCCGCTCGGGCGCTTCGAGATCAAGGGGCCGGTCGAGGTCAGCGTCACGGATGGCAAGTCCAGCCGCGCGCTGGCGCAGGGCGAGCAGATCGCCGTGCGCGCCGCCATGACCGGCGCCAGGAGCGTCGAGTTCCGCGACGCGCCGCTGGTCTTCGTCGGCTACGGCGTGACCGCGCCGGAACGCAAGTGGGACGATTTCAAGGGCGTCGACCTCAAGGGCAAGCTGGCGGTGGTGCTGATCAACGACCCCGACTTCGAGACCGGCAAGGGCGACTTCGGCGGCAAGGCGATGACCTATTACGGCCGCTGGACCTATAAATTCGAGGAGCTGGCGCGGCGCGGGGCGCTGGGCACCTTGATCGTGCACGAGACCGCGCCGGCGTCCTACGGCTGGGCCACGGTGAAGAACTCCAACACCAACGTTATGTACGACATCGTGCGCAAGGACCCGGCGGCGGCGCACGCGCCGGTGGAAGCCTGGATCCAGCGCGATACCGCGCAAGCCCTGTTCAAGAGCGCCGGCCTGGATTTCGACAAACTGAAGGCGCAGGCGCGCGCGCGTACCTTCAAGCCGGTCGAACTCAAGGGCGTGAGCCTGAGCGCGCGCTACGCGGTCGACGCCCAGACCATCACCTCGAAGAACGTGGTGGCGCTGCGCGAAGGCAGCGAGCATCCGGACCAGTACGTGATTTACAGCGGCCACTGGGACCACCTGGGCATCGGCCTGCCGGACGCGCGCGGCGACCGGATCTACAACGGTGCGGTCGACAATGCCACCGGCGTGGCGGCGCTGCTGGAACTGGCGCGCGTCTACGCGCGCGAGCCGCAACCGAAGCGCAGCGTGGTGTTCCTGGCGGTGACCGCGGAAGAAAAGGGCTTGCTGGGTTCCGAGTACTACGCCGCCAATCCGGTGTATCCATTGGCGAAGACCGTGGGCGTGATCAACATGGATGCCCTGACGCCCTACGGCCCGGCGCGCGATTTTTCCATCTCCGGCAATGCCAGGCTGGATTTGCTGACCCAGCTGACCGCCAAGGCGAAAGCGTGGAAGGTGCGCTACACGCCGGACCCGCGCCCGGAAGCGGGCGGCTTCTTCCGCTCCGACCATTTCCCGTTCGCCAAGCAGGGCGTGCCGGCGATCTCGTTCCGCTCGGGTATCGACTGGGAGCAGGGCGGCGTGGCGGCCGGCAAGGCCAATGCGGACAAGTATACCGCCGACCACTACCACCAGCCGTCGGACGAATGGCAGGCCAAGTGGACCTTCGCCGGCATGGCGCGCGACCTCGACATGCTGTATTCGCTGGGACGCGACCTGGCCGATTCGAAGGTCTGGCCGAACTGGTCGGCGGACTCCGAGTTCCGCGCGGCGCGCGAGCGTAGCGCGGCAGAGCGCAAGTAAGAGTATCCGCCCCCGGGCGCCACGGTTAGCTGTCGAACGGTGGCGCCGGGGCGTCCGGCCTACAGTGGCATCACCAGCGAACACCAGGTGACGCCATGCCAGACGCCCTCGAGCAGTACAAGTCCAAGCGCGATTTTTCGATTACCTCCGAACCGGCCGAAGGCGGCCGCGCCGGCACCGACGCGCTGACCTTCGTGATCCAGAAGCACTGGGCCACCAGGCTGCACTACGATTTCCGCCTCGAGCTGGACGGCACCATGAAAAGCTGGGCGGTGCCCAAGGGCCCGAGCTTCGATACCCGCGACAAGCGCATGGCAGTGCACGTCGAGGACCACCCGATCTCGTACGCCGATTTCGAGGGCACGATTCCGGCGCACCAGTACGGCGCCGGTAAGGTGATCATCTGGGACAAGGGCACCTGGGAGCCGGTCGGCGATCCGCGCGCCGGCTACGCCAAGGGCGAAATCAAGTTCGCCATCCACGGCCACAAGCTGCACGGGCGCTGGGTGCTGGTGCGCATGAAGCCGCGCGCCGGCGAGCGCCAGGAAGCCTGGCTGCTGATCAAGGAAAGGGATGACTACGCGCGCCCGGCCGCCGAGTATTCGGTGATCGACGCCATGCCGGACAGCGTCAAGGACTTGCCGATGCCGGCCGGGCCGGGCGAGCAGGCGGCGGCCGATGCCAAGCTGGCGGAACTGAAAGCCGAAGACGAGAAAGCCGGCGCCGGGCCGGCCAAGCCTGCCAAGCGCAGGACGGCCAAAGCGACGAAGGAAAAAGCAGGCGAGGGCGCCGCTGCCGTCGCGAAGGATGAATCGGCCGATGCCGCGCCAGCCGGCGCCGCACCCGCAAAGGGTCGCAAGAAGGTCGCCGCCAAGGCCGATGGCATGCCTGCCGGCGCCGTCGCCGCCGAGCTGCCCGCGACCCTGTCGCCGGAACTGGCGACACTGGTCGACGGCCCGCCCCCGCAGCCGGAGGAGTGGCTGTACGAGATCAAGTTCGACGGCTACCGCATGCTGGCGCGCGTGCAGGGCGACGACGTGCGCCTGGTCACCCGCAACGGCAACGACTGGACCGGCAAGCTCGACCTCCTGCACAAGGAATTGCTGCGTCTGCGGCTGCCGGACGGCTGGTACGACGGCGAGATCGTCGTGCACGACGAACACGGCAAACCCAACTTCAACCTGCTGCAGCTGGCCTTCGACGCGGACAGCCGCGCGCAGATCGTCTACTTCCTGTTCGACATCCCGTATTTCCAGGGCCACGACCTGCGCCAGGTGCGCCTGGACGCGCGCCGTCCGCTGCTGGAGCGGGCGCTGGCGCACAAGGCATCGGAGACGGTGCGCTTTTCCGCCGAATTCGGCACCGATCCCGGCCAGCTGGTGGTGGCGGCTTGCCGCATCGGCCTGGAAGGCGTGATCGGCAAGCGCCGCGATTCGCGCTACCTGACGCGCCGCTCGCCCGAATGGATCAAGCTGAAATGCGGCCTGCGCCAGGAATTCGTGATCGGCGGCTTTACCGATCCGCAGGGCGCGCGCAGCGGCATCGGCTCGCTGCTGCTGGGGTATTACGACGCCGAGGGCGTGCTGCGCTACGCCGGCCACGTCGGCAGCGGCTTCAATGGCGCCTCGCTGCGCCACTTGCGCGACGTCCTGGACGCGATCGAGACCGACGCCGACCCGTTCCCGCCGCGCGCGGTGCCGGGACGCGGCAAGCACTGGGTGAAGCCGGAACTGGTGGCCGAGGTCAGCTTCTCGGCATGGACCGTGGCCGGCCTGATCCGCCATCCGGTATTCCAGGGCCTGCGCGAGGACAAGCCGGCGCGCAGCGTGGTGCGCGAGCACGCCGGGCATGTGCAGGACGGCGGCGCGGCGGCCGCGCCGGACACGGTCCAGGCGGATGCGGATGCGGATGCGGCTGGCAGCGAAGCCGGCGCCGCGCTGCCGGCCGGCTTCAAGCTGACCCACGGCGAGCGCGTGATGGATGCCGACAGCGGCGTCACCAAGGCCGGCCTGGCGCGCTATTACGCGTTGGTCGGGCCGCTGATGATGGCGCATCTGGAAGGGCGGCCGGTGTCGCTGGTGCGCGCGCCCGAGGGCGTGGGCGGCGAACTGTTCTTCCAGAAGCACGTCGTCGACACGCGCAAGATGCCGGGCGTGATCCAGATGGACCGTGCGCTCGACCCCGAGCATCCGAGCATGATGCAGCTCGCCGGCGTCGAGGGCTTGCTGTCGGCGGCGCAGTGGAACGTGGTCGAGATCCATAGCCAGAACGCCACCGGCGCGCATTACGAGAAGCCGGATCGCATCGTGTTCGACCTCGATCCGGGCGAGGGCGTGGCGTGGACGGCGGTGCAGGAAGCCGCCCAGCTGATGCGCGCCTTTCTGCAGGAGCTGGGCTTGACGCCCTTCCTCAAGACCAGCGGCGGCAAGGGCCTGCACATGGTGGTGCCGCTCAAGCCCAGGCTGGACTGGGACACGGTCAAGGATTTCTCGCACGCGGTGGTGAACCACCTGGCGAAGACGCTGCCGGAACGCTTCTCGGGCAAGAGCGGCGCCAGGAATCGCGTCGGCCGCGTGTTCATCGACTACCTGCGCAACGGGCGCGGCGCCACCACGGTGTCGGCCTGGTCGCCGCGCGTGCGGCCGGGACTGGGCATCTCGGTGCCGGTGCGTTGGGAAGAGCTGGCCGGATTGACGTCGGGCGCGCACTGGACCGTCGGCACGGTGCAGGCGCGGCTGGAAGAAGGGAACGCGCCGTGGGCGGATTACGCCGAGAGCGCGACGACCTTGACCAGGGCGATGAAGGTACTGGGGTTCAAGGCAGCGAAGAAGTAGGCATGCCGGTCATGTGCGGGACGCTGAAACACCGTCGTCCCCGCGCAGGCGGGGACCCATACTGAGCTACAGAAACCGCGAAAGTCAACGCGGCGGCGATGTTTTTCAGTGCGCCATTTCTGGAAGCTCAACATGGGTCCCCGCCTGCGCGGGGACGACGCCTCATGCGGCGCAGGGATCGTCACGCCCCCTGCGTGTCGTTCCTCACGATCCCACGCACGTTCATGGCGAACAACCCGGCCTGCAGCGCGATCAGCGCCCATGCCTTGTCATGCACGCCCCACACGATCCACAGCAGGTTGCTCAGGATGAAGGCATAGAAGCCGACGATGCGCCGGTTGGCGCGGCGTGCGCCGACCAGGAAGGCGGCGGCCAGGGTGACCAGCATCGCCGGCCACTGCAAAAAGTCGATCACGGTATCCCAATCCACTCAGGCCGCCTTCCTGCGCCGCGCCGGCGCCTTGTCGGCGGCTGCGGTCTTGCTAGTGCTTGCCGTGCCGGCGCCGGCGGCGCGCTTGGCGGGCGCGTTCTTCGCCACCGCGCCTTTCGTCGTCACGCTTTTTTTTGCCACGGTTTTTGACGCTACCGTCTTGGCCGCAGCGCGCTTGGCCGGCACTGCGTTCGCATGCGCGCCGCTTGCAGACGCCTGCTTGCGCGCGCGCGGCGGCGGCGCGTCGCCGTCGTCCTCCTCGTTTTCGTCCGCATCGGGCTTGCGCGACCTGCGCGGCGGCGGATCGTCGTCGCCGTCGTCGTCCGGCGCCGCCCTGGACGGCTTCTTGCCCAGGCTGGCCTGCAGCAGCGCCACCAGGTCGATCACGTCGGCCTTGGCCGGCTTCGCTTCCTCCGGTTCGGGCGCGGTGAGGGTCTTGGTCTGGTTGGCTTCGATCTTCTTCTTGACCAGCGCCATCAGGTCTTCGCGGTAGCTGTCGTGGTACTGCTGCGGCTTCCACTTCTCGCTCATGCCTTCGACCAGCGCCTTGGCCATCTGCAGTTCCTTCTCGGTCAGCCGGGATGCCTTGCTGTCCTGGCCCGGGATGCGCAGCTCGTCGGTGGGGCGGATCTCGTCCGGGTAGCGCAGTGTGTTCAGCACGATGGTGTCGCCCACGCACACCAGCGCCGCCAGGTGCTGCTTGACGCGGATGACGACGTTGGCGATGCCGATCTTGCCGACTTCACGCAGGGCCTCGCGCAGCAGCGCGTACACCTTGTCGCCGCCCTTGCCGGGAGAGAGGTAGTAGGGCTGCTCGTAGTAGATCAGCGGCACCTGGTCGGCGTTGACGAAGGCCAGGATGTCGATGGTCTGGGTGGCTTCCGGATTGGCGCGCCGCAGGTCTTCGTCGGACAGCACCACGTATTCGCCGTCGCTGTACTCGTAGCCCTTGACGATGTCGTCCCAGGCGACTTCCTTGCCGGTGTTCTTGTTGTAGCGCTTGAAGCCGATCGGCGCGAAGTCGCGCCGGTCGAGCATGCTCAGGTCGAGGCCATGGTCGCTAACTGCGGGAACCATCTCGACCGGGATGTGCACCAGCCCGAAGCTGATCGCGCCCTTCCACATGGTGCGTGGCATGCCGGCGTCCTTATTCGCCGACGGTGCCGGTGATCGGCAGCACCACGCCGGTCACGTAGCCGGAGCACACGCTCGACGCCAGGTAGACGTAGGCCGGCGACAGTTCTTCCGGCTGGGCCGGGCGGCCGAAGGTGGTGCTCTGGCCGAACTTGGCGATATCCTCCGGCGACTGGTCGGCCGGGTTCAGCGGCGTCCACACCGGACCCGGGGCGACGGCATTCACGCGGATGCCCTGGTCCAGCAGGTTGGCCGCCAGCGACATGGTGAAGGCGTGGATCGCGCCCTTGGTGGTCGAGTAGTCCAGCAGTTTCTTGGAACCCTTCAGGCCGGTGACCGAGCCGGTGTTGACGATGGCGGCGCCGCGCTTCAGGTGCGGCAGGCAGGCCTTGGCCATGTGGAAGTAGCCATAGATGTTGGTCTTCATGGTCTCGTCGAAGCGGTCCTCGGTCAGGTCGAGCAGCGAATCGGCGTGTTCCTGGAAGGCCGCGTTATTCACCAGCACGTCCAGGCGGCCGAACTCGGCCACGACCTGGTCCACCGCCTGCTGGCAGAAGTCCATGTCCTTGACGTCGCCGGCGACGGTGACGCAGCGCTGGCCCTCGGCCTCGATGTAGCGCTGGGTCTCGGCCGCGTCCTCGTGCTCGTTCAGGTACAGGATGGCGACGTCGGCGCCTTCGCGCGCGAACAGGATCGCCACCGCGCGTCCGATGCCGGAATCGCCGCCGGTGACGATGGCCACCTGGCCGGCCAGCTTGCCGCTGCCCTTGTATTGCTCCGCCATGAACTTCGGCTTGAGCGCCATCTGCGCTTCCAGGCCCGGCTTGGCCAGGTGCTGGGCCGGGAAGTCGCCCTCGGGCTGGCGCACGCCGGTCTGGGCGGCGCCGCTGTCCTCGCTGCCTTTCTGCATGTTGCCGTCGTGCTGGTCCTGGCGGTTCTGGATCGCCTTCTGCTTGTTCGCCACGTCGTCCTGGTGTGCCATGTCGTGCTCCTCGTTCGAGACTGTTCGTAATCGTTCCAGTATTGGACGGGACCGCGCATGTGGACGGTGCGCTTACACACACAAGCGGGCATTTGGCGCGCGGGGTGCTTTATGGCAAACTCGCTTGTGTATTCGCGTATTCCAGGAGTCGATGATGTCGCAGCAAGCCGGGCAGGTTGGAGAAGCAGGAGCAGGAACGGTTGCCGATGGAGGACGCTGCGCCGTCTACCTGAATCCGATGGCGCAGCGGCGCGCCGAGTTCGAGGCCGCCGGCGCCGGCCTGTTCGCACGGCTGGCTCTGGCCGACGGCGTCGAGGCGGCGCGCGCGCTGGTCGTGGCATCCGAGGGGCAGGACGCGGCCAGCCGGGTCGACCTGCTGGTGATCGACCTGGAGCGCTTCGAGCAGAGCATCGACCTGGCCGCGCTGGGCGAACTGGTGGCGCTGCGCCGCGGCGCGCCGGTGCTGCTGCTGTGTCCCTGCGCCGGCGCGGCCTGGGTGCCGGCGTTGATGGCCTTCGGGCCGGCTTCGTATGCGATCACGCCGATCGAAGCGCCGGCGCTGCACCAGGCCGTGGCGGGCGCGCTCGCCGCAGCCGGCGCGGACGGCGCCGATGCGGCTGCGCTGCGCGACCTGCTGGCCCTGCGCACCCGCGCCGGGCAGGCGGTGCGCGCCGCCGTCGACAGCCAGGACCTGGGCGAGCGCCTGTGCCGCGCGCTGGCCGACTGGCCGGGCGTGCTGCATGCGGCGCTGTTCCACCTGAAGCCGGACGGCGACTTGCAGCTGGATGCCCAGCACGGCCCCGAGGGCCTGTCGCTGGCCACGCTGCTGGGACGCAGCCACGGCCTGCTGCAGGCGCCGCTGCGGCACGCCTTCCCGGGCCTGCTGGCGGCCGCCACCGGCGAACTGGCGCTGCTCGACACGCTCGGCCAGGCCGGCGAGCCGGGCATGGCCGACACCTTGCGCGCGCATGGCGTGGCGATGGCGGCCGGCATCGCGATTCCGGCCGACGGCCCCGGCATGGCGCGCGGCGCACTGTCGCTGCTGTTCGAGCGCGCGCGCCCGCTGTCCCAAGAGGATTTCGCCACCCTGCTCGACGTGGCGGAACTGGCGGCGCAGGGCCTGCACGGCGCCGAGCTGGCGCTGGAAAACGAGCAGCTGCTGGCCAGGCTGACCTATATTTCGACCACCGACGCCCTGACCGGCATCGCCAACCGCCGCCACGGCGAGGAACTGCTGGAAAAGGAAATCCGGCGCGCGCGCCGCTACCGCGTGCCGCTGGCGCTGGTCGCCTTCGACATCGACCGCTTCAAGGCCATCAACGACAACTTCGGCTACCCGGTCGGCGACGTGGTGCTGCGCAGCGTGGCCGACGCCGCGCGCGCCGTGCTGCGCAGCAGCGACCTGCTGGTGCGCTCCGGCGGCGAGGAATTCCAGATCATCGCGCCGCACACCAGCGCCATCGACGCCCTCAAGATGGCCGAGAAGATCCGCCTGGCCATCGAGCAGGCCGAGGTGCCGGGCGCCGACCACGTCACGGTCAGCCTGGGCGTGGCCCAGCTGGGCGAGCAGGAGAGCGGCGACTCGCTGGTGCAGCGCGTGAACGCGGCGCTGGCGCGCGCCAAGCGCGCCGGCCGCAATTGCGTCGAACTGGCGATGCAGTGACGGGTCCGCGGCCGGGACTGGGGCCGCTCGACTGGCTCCGGCACTACCGCCGCGCCGACCTGGGCGGCGACCTCTGCGCCGGCATCATCGTCGCCATGATGATGATCCCGCAGGGCATGGCGTACGCGCTGGTGGCCGGATTGCCGCCGGTGGCCGGCCTGTACGCCAGCATCGCCCCGGCGCTGCTGTACGCGCTGTTCGGCACCAGCGCCACCCAGTCGGTGGGGCCGATGGCGATCATCTCCCTGATGACGGCATCCGCGCTGGCGCCGCTGGCCGAAGCCGGCGGCAGCCTGTACGTGTCCCTGGCGGCGCAGCTGGCGCTGCTGTCCGGCCTGGTGCTGCTGGCCTGCGGCCTGCTGCGCGTGGGCTTCCTCGCCAATTTCTTTTCGCGCCCGGTGATGAACGGCTTCACGCTCGGTTCGGCCATCGTGATCGCGCTCGGCCAGCTCGACACGCTGCTCGGCGTGCCGCTCGGCCTGGACCGCCTGGCGCACCCGGCCGCGCTGCTGCACGGCCCCAGCGCGGCGCTCGGCCTCGGCGCGCTGGCCATCCTGCTGCTGGCGCGCCGCCATGGCGCGGCGCTGCTGCGCCGCCTGGGCCTGGCGCCGGGCGCGGCCGACGTCGGCGCGCGCCTGGCGCCGATGCTGCTGGTGGGCGCGTCGATGGTCCTGAGCGCCGCGCTCGGGCTGGAGCGGCACGGGGTGCGCACCATCGGCGCGGTGCCGTCCGGCCTGCCGCACTTCGCGCTGGCGCCGTCGGCCTGGTACTGGCAGCCGCTGGCCAAGCCGGCGCTCCTGATCGGCTTCATGAGCTTCCTGATCGCCATGTCCGGCGCCCAGGCGCTGGCCCTCAAGCGCGCCGAAAAGCTGCACACCGACCGCGAACTGCTCGGGCTCGGCCTGGCCAACATCGGCAGCGCGCTGAGCGGCGGCTTTCCGGTCACCGGCAGCCTGTCGCGCTCGGCCGTGAACTTCGCCGCCGGCGCCCGCACCCAGCTGGCCGGGGTGGTCGCCTCGCTGCTGCTGGCGGCGGCGCTGGTGTCGCCCACCGGCTGGCTGGCGCACCTGCCGCTGCCGGTGCTGGCCGCCACCATCATCGTCGCCGTGCTGGGCATGCTGGAACTGGATACGCTGCGCACCGCCTGGCGCTACGACCGCGCCGACGCGCTGGCCCTGGTCGCCACCGGCGGCGGCGTGCTGCTGCTGGGCGTCGAGGCCGGCGTGGTGCTCGGGCTGCTGCTGTCGCTGGGCGCGATGGTCTGGCGCGAGAGCCGGCCCCACATCGCCGTGCTGGGACGGATCGCCGGCACCCAGCACTTCCGCAACGTGCGCCGCTATCCGGCCGAGACCGCGGCGCCGGTGCTGCTGCTGCGCGTCGACGCCGGCCTGTTCTTCGGGAATATCGAGGCGGTGACCACGCGCATCGAGGAAGAACTGGCGGCGCACGGGGCGGCGCGCCACCTGGTGCTGGTGCTGTCGGCGGTGAACGCGATCGATACCTCGGCTTTGTTCGCGCTGCTGGAATTGAACGGCACCCTGGCGGCGCGCGGCGTCGCGCTGCACCTGGCCGAGGTCAAGGGACCGGTGATGGACCGCTTGAAGGATTCGGCATTATCAAGTCAGCTGAGCGGCTGTATCTTTCTGAGCACGGAAAATGCCTGGGATGCGCTCGCACGCAACGAATCGTGATTGCAGGCAAGTGCAGGCTGTGGCAGGATGAACCATCGCTCCGAACTGAAAGGTGACACCATGCCGCATGCAAGCACATTCGTCTTCATCCTCGCCGCCGTGGTCCTGTACGCGATCGGCCTGGGCACGCCGGCCCAGTGCGCGCTGTTCCTGGCGGCGGGCTGCGAACTGGTGGTGTGGAAGCGCGCCGCCGACAAGCTGCGCGCGGCGCGCGCGACGCGTCGTCAGCTGCCGCGCCGCCCGCACCGCCGCGGTTGAACCGACGGGCCGCTCCGGCTCGCTTTTCTGGCTTATTCTGTGATGCACCGCTCTGGTGCGCTCATCGTCCCTCGATTGCCGCGCTGGTGCATCGTCATCGCCGGCAGCGCCTGAAGCGCATCGACAACCCATGTTATGAGCTTGGCATGCTTCCTGCTGTAGCACAAGCATGCGCGATTTTCCCGATTCCACCCCTTCCCACGATGCCGGCGCCTGGCACGCCAGCCTGCGCCTGCGCTTCGACGACGACGGCGGCACCACCCGCCTGAGCGGACGCGCGCACCGCGGCCCGCTGCGCGTGCAAAAGGCGCTGTATCCGGAAGGACCGCGCACCTGCCACGTGATCGTAGTGCATCCGCCCGGCGGCGTGGTCGGCGGCGACCGCCTCGACCTGGCGCTGGACGCCGGCGCCGCCGCCGAAGTGCTGGCCACCACCCCCGGCGCCGCCAAGTGGTACCGCGCCAACGGCCGCGTGTCGCGCCAGAACGTGGTGCTCACGGCCGGCCCCGGCGCCGCCATCGAGTGGCTGCCGCAGGAAACCATTTTCTACGACGATGCCGACGTGGTGCTGGAACACGAGGTCGACCTGGCGCCGGGCGCACGCTACATCGGCAGCGAGATCCTGTGCTTCGGCCGCCGCGCCTGCGGCGAGACCTTCCGCAGCGGCCGGGTGCGCCAGCGCACCCGCATCCGCCAGGGCGGGCGGCTGGTGTGGTGGGAGCAGGGCACGCTGTACGGCGGCGACGCCATGCGCAGCCCGCTCGGCCTGGGCGGGCGCAGCGTGTGCGCCACCCTGGTCGCGGTGGGCGCGCCGCTGCCGGCGGCGCTGCTGGCCGACCTGCGCGCGGGCGACCCGGCGCTCGGCCTGAGCCAGGTGAAATCGGTGTTCGTGGCGCGCCACCTGGGCGACGACGGCGAGGCCGCGCGCGCCAGCCTGCAGCGCGTGTGGCAGGCGCTGCGCCCGCACCTGCTGGGACGGCCGGCCTGCGTGCCGCGCATCTGGCATACCTGATACCGATGGAACGACATGGACCTGACCCCACGCGAAAAAGACAAGCTGCTGATCTTCACCGCCGCACTGCTGGCCGAACGCCGCCGCGCGCGCGGACTGAAGCTGAACTACCCGGAAGCGGTGGCCCTGATCACGGCCGCCATCATGGAAGGCGCGCGCGACGGGCGCAGCGTGGCCGAACTGATGAGCGAGGGCGCCACCGTGCTGGCGCGCGCCGACGTGATGGAGGGCGTGCCGGAGATGATCCCGGAAATCCAGGTCGAAGCCACCTTCCCGGACGGCAGCAAGCTGGTGACCGTCCACAATCCGATTCCCTAGCGATGCCTCGAACGGGCGATGACACCATGAAGATCCAGAAACTCGATGCGCGCGCCGTCGACGCGGCGCTTCCCCAACTGGCGCAGCTGCTGCTGGATGCGGTCGGCGGCGGCGCCTCCCTCGGCTTCCTGTCCGGCATCGGTGCGGACGAGGCCGATGACTACTGGCGCGGCGTGCGCGGCGCCGTGGCCGACGGTGCGCGCGTGCTGCTGGCGGCGGTCCAGGACGGCGCGCTGCTCGGCAGCGTGCAGCTCGACCTGTGCCGGCGTCCCGACGGCAGCCACCGCGCCGAGGTGCAGAAGCTGATGGTGCACCGCCGCGCGCGCCGGCGCGGCATCGGCAGCGTGCTGCTGCGCGCGGTGGAGGCCGAGGCGCGCGCGCTGCAGCGCGGCCTGCTGTGCCTGGACACCGAGGCCGGCTGCGGCGCCGAGCACCTGGTCCACGACCTCGGCTACACGCGCGTGGGCGAGGTGCCCGGCTACGCGGCCACGCCGGGCGGGCAGTTGCGGCCCAGCGCCATCTACTACAAGTCGCTGCTGGTGCCGGAGCTCGCATGATCCCGGGAGAATACTTCATCGAGGACGGTGACGTCGTCATCAACGCCGGCCGCGCCGTGCTGACGCTGACGGTGGCGAATGCCGGCGACCGCCCGATCCAGGTCGGCTCGCACTACCATTTCTACGAAGTCAACGACGCGCTGCAATTCGACCGCGCATGCGCGCTCGGCATGCGCCTGAACATCGCCGCCGGCACCGCGGTGCGCTTCGAGCCGGGCCAGCGCCGCACGGTGGAACTGGTGGCGCTGGCCGGCGGGCGCGTGGCGGTCGGCTTCCAGGGGCGCGTGATGGGCAGCCTGCCCGCGCATGCCGACCCGGCGCCCCCAGCCGCACCCGCGGCCGCACCCGACAGCGCGGCCGCGCCGGTCCCATCTTCCGGAGAACACTGAATGGCATCGATCACACGCCGGGCCTATGCCGACATGTACGGCCCCACGACCGGCGACCGCATCCGCCTGGCGGATACCGAGCTGGTCATCGAGATCGAGCGCGACCACGCGATCTACGGCGAAGAGGTGAAATTCGGCGGCGGCAAGGTGATCCGCGACGGCATGGGCCAGTCGCAGCTGCCGCGCGCCGGCGTGATGGATACCGTCATCACCAACGCCGTCATCGTCGACCACTGGGGCATCGTCAAGGCCGACATCGGCATCAAGGATGGCCTCATCGCCGGGATCGGCAAGGCCGGCAACCCGGACATCCAGCCGGGCGTGACGATGGCCATCGGCGGCGCCACCGAGATCATCGCCGGCGAGGGCATGATCGTCACCGCCGGCGCCATCGACAGCCACATCCACTTCATCTGCCCGCAGCAGATCGAGGAAGCCCTGATGTCGGGCGTGACCACCATGCTGGGCGGCGGCACCGGGCCGGCGGTGGGCACCGCCGCCACCACCTGCACCCCGGGCGCCTGGCACATCGAATCGATGCTGCTGGCGGCCGACGCCTTCCCGATGAACCTGGGTTTCCTGGGCAAGGGCAACGTCAGCCATCCGCGTCCGCTGGAAGAACAGATCGAGGCCGGCGCCATCGGCCTCAAGCTGCACGAGGACTGGGGCAGCACGCCGGCCGCGATCGACAACTGCCTGGCGGTGGCCGAGCGCATGGACGTGCAGGTGGCGCTGCATTCGGACACGCTCAACGAGGCCGGCTTCCTGGAGTCGACCCTGGGCGCGTTCAAGGACCGCACCATCCACACCTTCCACACCGAAGGCGCGGGCGGCGGCCATGCGCCCGACATCATCGCCGCGGTCGGCCAGGCCAACGTGCTGCCGTCGTCGACCAACCCGACCCGCCCGTTTACCGTCAACACGCTCGACGAGCACCTCGACATGCTGATGGTCTGCCACCACCTCGATCCGGCCATCGCCGAGGACGTCGCCTTCGCCGAATCGCGCATCCGCCGCGAGACCATCGCCGCCGAGGACATCCTGCACGACATCGGCGCGATCTCGATGATGTCGTCCGACTCGCAGGCCATGGGCCGGGTCGGCGAGACCATCCTGCGCACCTGGCAGACCGCGCACAAGATGAAGGTGCAGCGCGGCGCATTGCCCGAGGATTCGTCGCGCCATGACAATTTCCGCGTCAAGCGCTACGTCGCCAAGTACACCATCAACCCGGCCATCACGCACGGCATCGCGCACGCGGTCGGCTCGATCGAGCCGGGCAAGATCGCCGACATCGTGTTGTGGCGCCCGGCCTTTTTCGGCGTCAAGCCGTCGATGATCCTCAAGGGCGGGATGATCGCGGCCAGCCTGATGGGCGACCCCAACGCATCGATTCCGACGCCGCAGCCGGTGCACTACCGGCCGATGTTCGGCGCCTTTGGCGGCGGCCTGCGTAAATCGTTTACCTTCATTTCGCAGGCGGCCTACGACGCCGGCGTGGCGCGCCGCCTGGGCTTGCAAAAAACCGTGATCCCGGTGCGCGGCATGCGCGGCCTGCGCAAGGCCGACATGGTCCACAACGGCGCCACCCCGCACATGGAAGTCGACCCGGAAACCTACGAGGTGCGCGCCGACGGCCGCCTGCTGGTGTGCGAAGCCGCCGCCGTGCTGCCGCTGGCGCAGCGCTACTTCCTATTCTGAGCCCGAGCGGCCGAGGACCATCATGCTGCCTTCCCTGCATACCAAGCTTTCCCCGCAAGACGCCGCCGGCGTGCGCGTCGACGACGAACTGGTGCTGCCCTACGACGCGCGCGAGCGCTGCCGCCTGCGCGCGCGCCTGGCGTCCGGCCGCGAGGCCGCGCTGTTCCTGGTGCGCGGCACCGTGCTGCGCGACGGCGACCTGCTCACCGGCGCCGAAGGCCTGGTGGTGCGCGTGGTCGCCGCCGCCGAGCCGACCTACCTGGTGCGCTGCCCGGACCCGGTGCTGCTGGCGCGCTGCGCCTTCCACCTCGGCAACCGCCACACGCAAGTGCAGGTGGGGCCGGACTGGTTGCGCATCCGCGTCGATCCGGTATTCAGGGAAATGCTGGCCGGGCTGGGCGCGCAGGTGAGCGAGGAGATGGCCAAGTTCGAGCCGGAGCCGGGCGCCTATGCCGCCGGGCACGGTCACGGCCATGGCCACGAGCACGGACACGGGGAGGGCGCGCGCGGCCTGCTGGCGCCGGTGCCGCTGCGCCAGAAGATCCACCGGCCGGGCGACGCCGCATGAATGCCGCCGCCCTGCTGCACCTGCTGCAGTTCGCCAGTCCGGCCCTGCCGATCGGCGGCTACAGCTATTCGCAGGGGCTGGAAGCGGCGATCGAGGGCGGGCTGGTGCACGACGCCGCCAGCGCGCGCGACTGGATGGCGCGCTGCCTGGATGAAGTCATGGCGCACTGGGACGCGCCGCTGCTGTGGCGCCTGCTGAAGGCCTTCGAGGCGCGCGATGCCGCCGCCATCGCACTGTGGAGCGAGTGCTACCTGGCCTCGCGCGATACCGCGGAACTGCGCGCCGAGACGGTGCAGATGGGCTATTCGCTGGCGCGCCTGCTGGCCGAACTCGGCGTGGCCGACGTGGCGCCGCTGGGGGCGGGGCAGGGGACGGGGCAGGGGGCGGCGCAGTTGGCCGATACCTCCTTGCCGGCCGCATTCGCCTGCGCGGTCGACGCGCTCGACATCCCGCACGAGGAAGCGCTGCTGGCGATGCTGTTTTCCTGGCTCGAGAACCAGGTGCTGGTGTGCGTCAAGTCGGTGCCGCTGGGGCAGGTGGCGGGCCAGCGCCTGCTGCTGTCGCTGCGTCCCGACCTGGAACGCGCCGCCGCGCTGGCGCGCACGCTGCCGGACGAGGCGCTGTCAAACTGGTCGCCCGGCCTGTCGATGCTGTCGATGCGCCACGAGGTGCAGCACGGCCGCCTGTACCGCTCCTGATCCGCCCGCATGCAACCGAGATTGACGACACCATGGAACCAACGATGACCAGCCATTTTCATACCGGCGCGGCGCCCGCCGCAGCCATGCCGGCGCCCGCGCCGTCCAATCCGCTGCGCGTCGGCATCGGCGGCCCGGTCGGCTCCGGCAAGACCGCGCTGTGCGAACTGCTGTGCCGCCACATGCGCGAACGCTACGACATGGCCGTGATCACCAACGACATCTACACACGCGAAGACATGGAGATCCTGCTGCGCTCGCAGGCACTGCCGCCCGAGCGCCTGATGGGCGTGGAGACCGGCGGCTGCCCGCACACGGCGATCCGCGAGGACGCCTCGATCAACCTGGAAGCGATCGCGCGCCTGCAGGCCGATTTCCCGGCGCTGGAACTGGTGCTGGTGGAATCCGGCGGCGACAACCTCGCCGCCACCTTCAGCCCGGAACTGTCGGACCTGACGCTGTACGTGATCGACGTCGCCGGCGGCGAAAAGATCCCGCGCAAGGGCGGCCCCGGCATCACCCGCTCGGACCTCCTGATCATCAACAAGACCGACCTGGCGCCGCACGTGGGCGCCGACCTGGACGTGATGGCCAGCGACGCGCGCCGCCAGCGCGGCGCGCGCCCGTTCGTGTTCACCAACCTGCGCAGCGGCGAAGGCGTGCAGGCGGTGGTCGATTTCATCCGCGAACAGGGCCTGCTCGACCAGGGCCGGCCGGCTTGACCATCACCAGGAGAACACAACTATGAAGAATACGAACCGCGGCAACGCACTGCGTGCGGCACCGCTTGTGGCACCGTTTCTGGCAGCGCTGCTGGCGCTGGCCGTGCCGCTGACGGCGGCCGCCCATCCGGGCCATGCGGAGCTGGCGGCGAGCGGCTTCGCGGCCGGCCTGCTGCATCCTCTCACCGGGCTGGACCACCTGCTGGCGCTGCTGGCGGTGGGCCTGTGGAGCGGCTCGTGGCGCGGGCGCCAGCGCCACGCCATGGTGTTGCCGCCATGCTTCCTGGTGCTGATGGCGCTGGGCGCGTCGACCGGCCTGGGCGCGGCGCTACCGGCGCTGGAAACCTCGATCGCCGCCACCGTGCTGCTGCTGGGCGTGCTGGCCGCGAGCGCGCTGCGCGTGCCGGTTGCGCTGGCGGTGGCGCTGGTGAGCGTGTGCGGCTTCCTGCACGGGCTGGCGCACGGCAAGGAACTGGCGGGGATGGCCGGCGGCGCCGGCTTCCTGCTGGCCAGCGCGGCGGTGATGGCGCTGGGCCTGCTGCCGCACTGGAGCCCGCGCCTGCGCCGCCTGGCGGGCGCCGCGATCGGCGCCGCCGGCCTGGTCCTGCTGAGCGGCGTCGCCTGAAGCGCGCCGGGCAGGCCGCGCCGCGTCGTCGAAACGCTGGCAGCCGCACGCCGCTGCCGGTATCATGCGCTGCCGGTATCATGCGCTGCCATTTTCGACTGGGAGCCCACGATGGACGTCA
The DNA here is from genome assembly GCF_012849555.1 of Massilia forsythiae. NCBI lineage: Bacteria > Pseudomonadati > Pseudomonadota > Betaproteobacteria > Burkholderiales > Oxalobacteraceae > Massilia > Massilia forsythiae. The sequence continues at coordinate 5,745,311 of NZ_CP051685.1, read as the reverse complement.
CGATCTTTCACAATCCGCGCTGCGGCACGTCGCGCAACACGCTGGCGCTGATCCGCGCCGCCGGCGTCGCGCCGCGCGTGGTCGAGTACCTGGCGACGCCGCCCACGCGCGCCGAACTGGCCGGCCTGGGTGCACGCAGCGGCCTGCCTTTGCGTGACCTGGTGCGCAGCAAGGAAACCCTGTTCGCCGAACTCGGCCTGGACGACCCGGCCGTCGGCGACGCGGCGCTGCTGGAGGCGATGGTGGCCAACCCGATCCTGATCAACCGGCCGCTGGTCGTCACGCCGAAGGGCGTGCGCTTGTGCCGGCCGGCCGAGCTGGTGCACGAGATCCTGTAAGCGCCGGTGCCGGCGCCGACCTCCCGCATGGCCAGCTAGTGCTGCGCCGCGCCGATATCCACCTCCACCGCGTTGGGGCGCGCCTTGCCGTAGAAGTCGGGCTGGTCGGCGCCCAGGTCCAGGCCCTTGCCGATCGCCGGCGAACGCTGTGCCAGGCGGAAGTCCGGCGTGCCGCTGCGCGTGTAGGTGATGAAGTTCGGCGCCGCCGCCACCGTGCCGCTGTGCGACATGCCCTGCGCCAGGCTCCAGTCGCCGCCCGGGTTCTGGAACACCAGATTGTTGCGGTAGCTGTTGTGCGGGCCGGTCGCGCCCAGTTCGGCGATGCCGAAGCGGTTGTCGTAGACGATATTGTTGATCACCTGGGTATGGTCGTTCAAGCCCTTGGTGTGATAGAAGTCGCCGCCGCCGACCAGGATGCCGCGGTTCGAGGCCGTCACCGTGTTGTTGACGATGCTGACGCGGTGCGCGTCGTGCCACAGCAGGATGCCGGCCTCGGCCACGCGGTACACCACGTTGTTGCGGATGGTGCCCGGCGCGTTCATGTAGATGCCGTGCACGTAGCGGCAGTCTGGCGGGCCGATGTCGTGCACGCTGTTGCCGCTCACTTCCGAATGCATGCCTTTGTAGTAGCTGTCGACGCCGATGCCGCCGCCGTCCGAGCTGGTGCAGGCGATGCTGTTGGCGACGTGGTGGACGTGGTTGCCGGTGATGCGGTTGTAGGAACCGCCGCTGTAGATGCCGGTGGTCCATTTCATGCCGGTGCTGGCGGCATTCCCGGCGCCGATGCCGATCTCCATGCCGGTGCCGGACGCCTGGGCGCTGCCGTCGATCTCGAAGCCTTCGATGTCGACGTAGCTGGCGCGGTTGTCCCAGGCGGCGGCGTTGCTCGACAGCGGCGGCGGCACGATGCGCGCGCCCCAGCGCTCGCTCGAGCGGAACACGATGCGCGCGTTCGACAGGCCACTGACGGCGGTGCGGAAGCCGCCGTGGTAGACCCCCGGCAGCACGTTGACGATGGTGCCCGGCTGCACTACCTGGGCGGCGCGCGCCAGCGTGCGCAGCGGCGCGGCGCGGGTGCCGGGATTGCTGTCCAGGCCATCCGGCGCCACGTACAGTTCGGCCGGGACCACCTGCGGGATAACCGTGACCGGGTGGTTGTCCTGGACGCTGCAGGCGGCCAGCAGGGGCAACAGGACCAGCATGGACGGTGGGAGGGCGCCGAACCGGGACCGCGCACGGGTGGCGGCCGGCGCGCGCTGGCGGCGACGATAAAAATTGCGTATTTGAATCATGATCGTGGCATTCTTGACAGGCAACTGCGCAAGTTTGCCGCACGCGCCGCCAGGCAGACCCGGCTGCCTCAATGTCGCGGTTGAGGTCGCGCAAGCCGGGTCTGGCGTGCGCGCGTGCAGCGTGTCCACGATCGGCTGTTTTGACATCTGGAAAATGTGAATGTTATAGTGCAGACACATAAATGGTAACGTTTCCAATCCGATCCGCGACGGATCGGCCTGGAGACCGACAGGAGACAGGATGACGACGAGACGACAGGCGATGCGCGTGCTGGGCAGCGGCGCGCTGATGGGACTTCCGCTGGCGCGCACGGCGCTGGCGGCTGCAGGCGCAGAAGGCCGGCAAGCCGCCGGGCAAGCCGCGTCCACGAAGGCCGCAACGGTTGCGGGTGCCTGGCGCGCCGTCACCAGCGCCCCCGGGGCCGCACGCTTTGCGCCGCAAACCTTGGGCGCGCCGCAGCCGGCCGCGCAGCCGCTGGAAACCGACATCGCCGTGTTCGTCGATACGCGCCACCGCTACCAGGAAGTGTTCGGCTTCGGCGGCGCCATCACCGATGCCGTGGCCGAGGTCTACGCGACACTGCAGCCGGAGGCGCAACGCGCCTTCCTGGGCGCGTATTTCGATCCGCGCGAGGGGATCGGCTACAACGTGGTGCGCACCACCATCCACAGTTCCGACTTCGGCAGCGCGACCTATACCTACGTGCGCGACGGCGACAAGTCGCTGGCCTCGTTCGACATCGGCCACGACATGAAGCTGCGCATCCCGCTGCTGCGCCAGGCGCTGGCCGCCGGCGCCGCGCACGGCAGCCCGGTGCGCGTGTTCGCCAGCCCGTGGAGCGCGCCGGCCTGGATGAAGTCGAACCGCAGCATGCTCGGCGGCAGCAGCCTGCTGCCGGAATACCGCGACACCTGGGCCGCCTACATCGTCAAGTTCGTGCAGGCCTACGAACGGGCCGGCATCCCGCTGTGGGGCCTGTCGGTGCAGAACGAGCCGATGGCCAAGCAGACCTGGGAATCGATGATCTACACGGCCGAGGAAGAGACCCGCTTCCTGGGCGACCACCTGGGCCCGGCGCTGAAGAACGCCGGCCTGGGCGGCAGGAAGATCGTGGTGTGGGACCACAACCGCGACCTGCTGCCGCAGCGCGCCGGCCACATCCTGGCAGACCCCAAGGCGCGCCCGTACGTGTGGGGCGTCGGCTATCACTGGTACGAGACCTGGGCCGGCGGCGCGCCGATGCACCGCAACCTGGCCGCGGTGCACGAGGCCTATCCCGACGTGAACCTGTTGATGACCGAGGGCTGCATCGAACAGTTCGATGCGGCCAGGCTGCAGGACTGGGCCAATGGCGAACGCTACGCCGGCCAGATGATCGCCGACCTGAACGCCGGCGCCTGCGGCTGGATCGACTGGAACATGCTGCTCGACGCGCGCGGCGGCCCCAACCACAAGAACAACTTCTGCTTCGCGCCGCTGCACGCGAGCGCCGACGGGCAGCTGGTGTTCACCCCGATCTACAGCGCCATCGGCCACTTCAGCCGCTACATCCGCCCGCAGGCGCGCCGCATCGGCGCCGCCACCAGCCGCAGCACGCTGGACGCCACCGCCTTCCGCAATGCCGACGGCAGCCTGGCGATCGTGGTGCTGAACAGGACCGACCAGGCGCAGCGCTACCGCCTGCAGGTCGACCGCCTGGAAACCACGGTCGAGATCCCGGCGCGCGCGCTCCAGACTGTCGTTGCTTGATCAATCACAAACCGCCAACGGGCCGCATTACATCGGGTGTGCGTCGAACGCGTGGACGGCGCAGCCGTCCACCCTGCCGGTTTCGGCAATCGCTGGCGCCGGCATGTTGATGCACAGCCAGTCGAGCAGGGCGCCCGAGGTCAGCGGGCGGCTGAACAGGTAGCCTTGTCCCTTGGCGCAGGACAGGGCGCGCACGGCGGCGGCCTGGGCCTCGGTCTCGATGCCTTCGGCCACGGTGCTCATGCCCAGGCTCTGCGCCACCTTGACGGTCGCCTCGATCAGCACGCGGTGGTGGTGGCTGGTGTCGGCCTGGCACACGAACGAGCGGTCGATCTTGACCGTGTCCACCGGCAGCTGGTGCAGGCTCGACAGCGACGAATAGCCGGTGCCGAAATCGTCCAGCGCCAGCGTGATGCCGATCGCCTTGAGTTCGTGCAGGCGCTGCTGCACGTGCTGGTCCTGGGCCGCCAGGCTTTCGGTCACTTCCAGCTGCAATTGCGCCGGCAGCATGGCGTTGTCGATCAGGACCTGGCGCACGGTCGCCGGCCAGCCGGCTTCGGCCAGCTGCGCGCGCGACAGGTTCACCGCCAGCAGGCGCGGCGCGCGCGCGCCCAGCGTGCGCTGCCAGGACTGGAAATCGCGGCAGGCGCGGCGCAGCACGAAATCGCCGAGCGCGCCGATCAAGCCGCATTCCTCGGCCACCTGGATGAATTCGAAGGGCGGCACCACGCCGCGCGCCGGATGCTGCCAGCGCACCAGCGCCTCGACCCCGGCGCCGAAGTCGGTGGCGCCGTCGGGGCCCAGGCCGACCACCGGCTGGTAGACCACGAACAGCTGTTCCTCGACCAGCGCCAGGCGCAGGTCGGCCTCGATGTCGGCGCGGCGGGCGGCGCGCTCGCGCATGGCGTTTTCGAACAGCACGCAGCGGGCGCCGCCGGCGCGCTTGGCTTCGGCCATGGCGATGCTGGCGTCGCGCAGCAGTTCGTCGGCGAAGGCGCCGGCAATGTCGGCCGGGTCCAGATCCTGGCTCCACACCAGGCCGATGCTGAGTGTGCAGATGACGTCCTGGCCGAGCAGCTGGTACGGCTTGGCCAGCGTATCCTGCAAGCGCGCCGCGACGCGCTCGGCGTCCTCGCGGCTGCGCAGGCCGTCGAGGATCACGGCGAATTCGTCGGAACCGATGCGCGCCGCCAGCTGGCCGGTATCCGCGTTGGGCTGGATGCGGTCGGTCGGCGGGCGCAGCGCGGCGCGCAGGCGTTCGCCGACCTGCACCAGCAGGCGGTCGCCGACCGACTGGCCGAGCGCGTCGTTGAGCTGGCGGAAGCGGTCGCAGTTCATCGACAGCAGGGCGAAGCCGCGCGCGCCGCTCGGCCGCGCCAGCATCTGCTGCAGTTGTTCCAGCACCGCCTCGCGGTTGGGCATGCGCGTCAGGGCGTCGGTGCGGGCCGCGTTCTTGAGGCGCCGCGCCAGCCGTTCCTGCTCGCGCTGGACCTCAGCGGTGGCGTCGGTCACGGTCGCCATCAGGCGCGCGCCGTCCAGCTTCAGCACGCTCAGCGACAGCACCTTCGGTCCGTTCGCCATGGCGGCCTCGCCCAGTTCCACGCGCAAGCCTTCGCAGACGACGCCGGAGGGCTGGCCGAAGCTTGATACCAGGTGCGGCAATTGCGGCACCACGTCCTGCAGCACGGTGAACAGGTTGTCCATGCTGCCGTCGTGCACCAGCGGCATGAGCAGGCTGGACGACATGGGGTTGAGCATGTCGACCGTGCCGTCCAGGCCGGTCTGTACCAGGCCGATCGGCGCGCGGTACAGGAACTGCACCAGCGCTTCGTAGGCGTCGAGATTGTCAGACATCGCGGGTTGGCGGTGGGTTGTCGGGATGCGCGGACGGGGGCGGGGTCCAGCACGCGATGCGGTTGCGGCCTTGTTCCTTGGCGGCGTACAGGGCGCGGTCGGCGCGCTTCATGAGCACGTCCAGCTGCAGCTGTTCGCCGTCGCTGGCGGCGATGCCGGCGCTGATCGTCAGTTCGATTGGCACGCCGTCGACGACGATCGGGCGCGCCGCCACCAGCTGGCGCAGGCGCTCGGCGACGATGGCCGCGCCTTCCAGCGTGGACGAGGGCAGCAGCACGGCGAATTCCTCGCCGCCGACGCGCGCCACCACGTCGACCTGGCGGAAAGTCGCCGTCAGCAGCTGGCCCAGGTGGCGCAGCACGGCGTCGCCGGCCGGGTGGCCGTGGCGGTCGTTGACGCGCTTGAAATGGTCGGCGTCCAGCAGGATCAGCGCGGTCGGGCGCGGCGCGCGCCGGTTGCGGTTGAGTTCCAGCTCGGCCGCCTCGAAGAAGGCGCGGCGGTTGCCGACGCCGGTCAGGTGGTCGCAGAACACCGCCTTGTGGCGCTTCTCGATGGCGTCGCGCTTGTCGCTGATGTCGCGCACCACCATGCAGTAGGCGGGGCCGTCGTCGGGCAGGCCGTTCGCGCCGGCTTCGGCGCCGGTGTCGGGATCGCGGTCCGGCAGCGGCGAGATCATGGCGCTCGACCAGAACTGGCTGCCGTCGGCGCGCACGCTCGGGCCTTCCTTCAGGCTCCAGCCGTTCTGGTCGGCTTCGCGCAGGCGGTCGCGCAACTGCTCCGGCGTGGTGGCGTCGTCCGGATAGAACACGGAATACGGACGCCCCACCACGCTCTCGGCGTGGCCGGTGACGCGCTCGATGGTGGTGTTCCATTCGCTGACGCGGCCGTCGCTGTCGAGGCCGACCAGGGCGTAATCGGTGATGCTGGTGAGCAGGGCGTTCAGCCAGGCGTCGTTCTGGCGCAGCTGGCGTTCGCGCCGCACCTGTTCGCTGACGTCGGACAGCACCGCCATCAGGCGCTGGTCGTCCAGCTTCAGCAGGCTGAGCGACAGCACCTGCGGCTTGCGCGCGGCGCGCTGGGAACCGCTGTTGAGGTGGATGTGCAGGCCGTCGCAGATCATCCCGCTCGGACGCGCGAACACGCTGCACAGGTGGCGCAGCTCGGGCGCCACGCTTTCGAGCGCGCCGAACAGGTTGAGCAGGTTGCCGTCGCGCTGCAGCGGCATCAGCAATTGCGCCGAGATCGGGTTGATCATCAGGATCTCGCCGTCGATGCGGGTCTGCACCAGGCCCACCGGGGCCAGGTACAGGAACTGGATCAGCGCCTCGTGTTCGGCCGCCAGGCCGTCCTGCAGGATGTCGTCGATCACGGCCGGCGCTGCACCAGTACGTAGCGCACCGGGCTGCCCGGTTCGGCCAGCAGGCGCAGCGCCACCTTGATCGGGCGCATGCGCAGCGTCAGCACGTAGTCGATGGTATCGTCCAGCGCGGCGGCGTCGTCCTGGGCATCCTCGAAGCGCTGGGCCACCATGAAGTTGTTCAGGCACGGCGCCACGTTGGTGAACAGCGGCTGTCCCACCACGCGCGGGGCGGTCAGGCCTGCGGCCTGGGACTCGGTCTGGTTGTACTGGCAGACGTTGGTGTCGGCGTCGAAGCCGATCACACCGAAGTCGAGGCGGTCGAGCGCTTCCGGGCTCAATCGGGTGAGGTGGGCATGCAGGCCGGGCGTGGCGAAGGACAGGTCGGTGGTCGGGCTCATGGAGGTTCCGGCGAAATCGGGGGCGGATGTTGCAAACAAGAAAGGTATGGTGACATACCGAAATTTAACTGTCAAATCAATCGTGCGATATGTGATATTGCGTAATAAAGAGGAAATAAGCAATGACTCATTCTGTTTGACAGTGGCGCGTAGTACATTCAACATTCACCGCCAAAATTTCCTGCCCCGTTCATGCCATGGCCGATCCGTCCAGCACACAAGCTTTCCCGTTTCCTGATGTCCCCCATCGCGGCGCCATGACAACATGGTGGGCGCACGAACCCACGCTGCGGCGTTTCATCGGCGACCTGCTGGCCGCGGAACTGGCGCAGGCGCGTCCGGGACGGGCCGCGCCGCCGCCGCCATGGCCGCACGGCGTCGACCTGGTGCGCGACCTGGGCGCCGACTCGCTCGACCTGCTGGCCATGGGCAGCGCGCTGGCCGAGGCGCTGCACCTGCACCAACGCGGGCCGGCCGGCGGCGCGCACCCCGGGCCGGCGGACCGGCTGCTGGCGCTGTCCGCCCTGGACGATTGGATCGACGCCGTGCGCACCGGCCTGCGCGCGCAATGGGCCGCCCCGGACGGCGGCGCCGGCAGCGATGCCGATGCGGGCGCGAACGCCGCGGTGCTCACCTTCCGCACCTCCGGCAGCGCCGGCACGCCCAAGCGCTGCACCCACCTGCTGGCCACGCTGGCGCAGGAAACGCTGGCACTGGCGCAGCTGCTGCCCGGACGGCGGCGTATCCTGAGCGCGGTGCCGTCGCACCACATCTACGGCTTCCTGTTCACGGTGCTGCTGCCGCGCCTGCTCGGCATCGAGGATGTGGTCGACCTGCGCTCGGCCACTCCGGACGTGCTGCTGCGCGGGGCGCGCGCCGGCGACCTGGTGGTGGCGCATCCCGGCTGGTGGGACGCGCTGGCGCGCCTTCAGCCGCGCTTCGGCGCCGACGTCGCCGGCGTGACCTCGACCGCGCCCTGTCCGGACGCCCTGGCGGACACGCTGGCCGAGGCCGGCATGCGCCTGCTGCAGGTGTACGGCAGCTCCGAGACCGCCGGCGTCGGCTGGCGCGAGCGGGCCGGCGCACCGTTCACGCTGTTTCCGTACTGGAGCCGGGTCGAGGGCGCGGACGCGCTGGCGCGCCCGCTCCCGGACGGCGGCATGGCCCGCTATCCGCTGCAGGACCGGCTGGACTGGCGCGACGCGGAAGAGGAGGCGGGCCGGGCGCAAGGGCGCGGCGGCGCGCGGGAACAGGCGGGCTCGACGGGGCGCCGCTTCCTGCCCGGCGGCCGCATCGACCAGGCGGTGCAGGTGGGCGGCGTCAACGTGTTTCCCGGCTACGTGGCCGAGGTGCTGCGCATGCATCCGGCGGTGCAGGACGCGTCGGTGCGCCTGATGCGCCCCGACGAAGGCACCCGCCTGAAGGCGTTCGTGGTGCCGCGTGACGGACACCTGCATGCGACCGGCGATGCGGCCGGCGATGCGGATGGCGCGAAGGACGCGGGCGGCCTCGGCGCGGAACTGGCCGCCTGGATCGGCGCGCGCCTGCCGGCGCCGGAACGTCCGGCCGCCTACACCTTCGGCGCGCGCCTGCCGCGCCAGGCCAGCGGCAAGCCGGGCGACTGGATCATCGACGCCGGCTGAGCCGGCGGCGTCATGACACCACCACCGCCATGTAGGTATCCAGGAATTCCTGCGGCATGCGGCGCGGCCGGCCGCTGCTCATCTCGATACACACCAGGTCCCAGCGGCCGCGCAGCACGGTGACGCCGTCGCGCTCGCGCACCAGCTGGAAGCGGCGCTGCATCGACAGCTTGCCGTCGCCCGCCACCAGCCAGGTCGCCAGCACCAGCGCGTCGTCCGCGAAGGTCGGCAGCAGGTAATCGTATTCGCCGCGCCGGATCGCCATCGCCCGGTCCAGGCGCCGGTAGTCGGCCAGCGCCAGGCCCAGCGCCTCGGAATGCGCCCAGCCGGCCTGCTCGCACCAGCGCACGTAGACGGCATTGTTGGTATGGTTCAGCCCGTCGATGTCGTCCGCTTGCGGGACGCGGGGCAGGGTGAAGGGGTGCGGGTAATCCCAGGCCAAGGTAGTCCTTCCTGATGTCGGTCGAGGCCGCGACGCGGCGACGGCGCCATTCTACCGGCTGGCGCGTGAAGCCGGGAACCGCGGCGCACGCCGGCGGTCAGAGCCATTACGCGCGCAAGCGCGCCGCCGCCGGAGGCCGGATGTACACGATGATTCTCTTGCTGTACTTGCAGCAAAACCTGGAAGTCACGCTCGACCAGGCCAACCTGCGCGGCCAGTACGCGCGCCAGGCCGATTGCGAGGCGGCCGCGCGGCGCCTGCGCGGGCCGCTGCCGATCCCGCACAATACCCAGGCGGCCTGGCAGGACGCGCTGTGCATCCGCATCAACGACAACGTCAGCGTCAACGGCATGAAGCCGGTGGAACTCGGCAAGCTGCTGCAGCAGCACCCGCCGCTCGGCTGCCAGGCCGAGGGCGCGTGGGGCAGGGTGGCGGCACTGTGCGCGCCGTCCGGGAAGGGCGGCGCGGAAGAGACGCCAGATGGCGCAGCGCCGGCCGGCGCACGGGCCGGACCGGGGCCGCCGCAGCGCTGACGCAGCGGCCCGATGGCGGCGCCTGCAGCGACGCCGGCGCGCTGGTCTGGCGCCGGCTTGGCGCTCGCTTCGCGCCGGCTTGGGGCTTATTTGGCCCTCATTTGGCCGTCATCGCCCCCTTGATCGTCACGCAGCGCCGGTCTTCCTGCAGCGTGTCGAGCAGGGCGCGGCGGGTGCCGGCCGACAGGTCCTGCATGCTGCCGGCCGCGGCCTGCAGGCGCTGCACGCTGGCCGGGGTGCAGCTGGCCGGGATCAGGCTCGGGCCGTAGGAACGCATGAACACCGGGCCGGCCGACTTGTCCAGCTCGGGCAGGCGCGCCAGGCGCTGCTCGGCGCTGCGCTCGGCCAGCGCGGCCTGCTCGGCCGGGTACAGGCTGCCCATCGCCGTGCGCACCTTGGAGAACGGCAGCTTGGTCTTGACGTCCTGGATCGTGCCCAGCCATTCGGCCTTGAGCGCCGGGTCGGGACGGGCGACGGTGGCCGCGATGGCGGCGGCCTGGCCGCTGTCCGACTTGTCGCGCGCCTGTTCGGCGTCGAGGAGGGCGGCGGCGCCCGGGTAGTCGAAGCGGTTCAGGCGCGCGACGATGGCCCAGCGCAGGTCCTGGTTGACCGTCAAGCCGTCGATCGTGCCCTTGCCGTTCAACAGCGCGGCCAGGCGATCCAGCGCCGGGCGCGAGCTGGCCACGGCGACGTAGGTGCCGAACCAGCGGCGCTGGAAGTTGTCGTCGCCCTTGCTGGCGACCGCGCCTTGCCACGCCATGTTTTCCAGGTCGCGCGTGGCTTGCGCGCTGTACGGCCCGTCCAGGCGCATCAGGTCGAGGTAGTGTTTCGATGCGACGACCTTGCCCAGCACGTCGCCCAGCAGCGTGTAGTCCTTTTCGCCGGGCGCGTTGTCGAGGGCGGTGGCGATGAAGTCGTTGAGCGGCAGCTTGCCGTCGCGTACGCCGTCCCACAGGCTTTGCCACAGCATGGCGCGCAGCAGCGGATCGTCGACGCCCTTGATGCGCGCACGCGCGCTGTCGAACGAACGCTGGTCCAGCTGCACCTTGACGAAGCCCCAGTCCTCGTAGTTCGGGTAGACCAGGTCGGGGCAGGCCGCGCCGACCATGCCCGGCACCGCGGTGGAGGCGTTCTTGTAGGTCACCGCGACCTTGCGGTCCAGTTTCAATTGATCGCCGTCGAGGCGGAATGCGGCCACCTGCACGCGCTGTTCGCGCAGCGTCGGGAATTCCTTCGAAGCGCTCTGGTCGAGGGCGAACGACGTGATCTTGCCGCCGGCGCACCGGTAGTTGGCGGCGATGGTGTTCACGCCCGGCTGGTACAGCCACTGTTGGGTCCAGCCCTTCATGTCGCGTCCGGCCGCCTGGCCCAGGCTGCCGATGAAGTCGTCCAGCCTGGCGTTGCGGTACTGGTACTTGACCAGGTAATTGTGCACGCCCTTGCGGAACACGTCGGCGCCGAGCAGGTGGCGCAGCTGCATCAGGGTCGAGGCGCCCTTCGAATAGGTGATGGCGTCGATGTTGTCGAAGGCGTTCTGGGTGGACGGCACCGGCACCTCGATCGGGTGGGTGGTCGAGCGCTGGTCCTGAGCGTAGGCTTGCTGCTTGCCTTCCGAGTAGAACGAGCGCCAGGCATCCTTGAACTCGGTGGCTTCGGCGGTGGCCAGCGTGCCCATGAAGGAGGCGAAGCTTTCGTTCAGCCACAGGCCGTTCCACCATTGCATGGTGACCAGATCGCCGAACCACTGGTGGGCCATCTCGTGCATGATCACCGCGGCCAGGCGCTGGCGCTGCTCGGCGGTCATGTCGGCCTTGTACATGAAGCCGCGCTCGGCGAAGGTGATGGCGCCGGCGTTTTCCATGGCGCCGTACAGGAAATCCGGTACCAGGATCTGGTCGTATTTCTCGAACTGGTAGGGTATGCCGAAGTACTCGTCGAAGAAGGCCAGGCCCGACTTGGTGTACTTGAACCACTCGGCCGGCTTGATCTGCGACGCCACCGACTGGCGCGCGAACAGGCGCATCGGGTACTTGCCGCTCTTGTCTTCCCACATCGTGTAGGGGCCGGCGTGCATCGAGAAATTGTACGGGCTCAGCTTCTTGGTAGCCGGGAAGGTCCAGCGCCGGGCGTCGGCGCCGCTGGCGACCGCGCCGGTCTCGCGCTTGGTCGAGATCACGTGCCAGTCGGCCGGCGCGGTCACGTTCAGCTGGTAGGTCGCCTTCAGGTCGGGCTGGTCGAACAGCGCGAACATCTGGTGCGCGGCGGCCGGCTCGAAGTGCGAATAGGTGTACACGCGGCCGTCGACCGGGTCGACCATGCGGTGCAGGCCTTCGCCGTTGGTGCTGTGCAAGCGCTCGAAGGCGACCACCACGGTGTTGCGGCCCTTGGCCAGGTCGGCGGCGGCCAGCGTGATGAACCAGCCGTTGTACCGCGGCGTGACCGTCTTGCCGTTCACCGTGAGGGACTTGATGGTGGCCTTGTCCAGGTCGACCGTGAGCGCGCTGTCCTTGTCCTTCAGGTCGAACGTCAGGGTGGTGACGGCGTTGAAGGTTTCCTTGCCGGTGAGCGTGAAGTCCAGCACGTAGTCGACGTTCGACACCCGCGCCGCGCGCGCGGCGGCATCGGCCTGCGACAGGAAGGCGTTCTCGGCGCGTGGCGCGGCCGCCGCGGCGGGCGCGGCGGCGAGGGCGGCGGTGGCGGAAGCGAAGGCCAGCGCGGTGGCGATGGCGAGCGGCAGCAGGCGGGGCGCAAGACGTGGAGAGAAGCGGGTGGAGAAGCGGGGAGCGAAGCGGAGTACGAAGCGGTTCACGGTTGTCCTTGCAACGATTGACGACGCTGGCGGCGGCTTGTGGCTGGCGCCAGAATGAATTGCGCAAGAATAGCATGCCGGCAATGGCAATCATACTGGCGGCAGCCCGGTCGCCGGGGTTTTCTTGCCGAAAAGCGCACTCGGGAAGAAGGCCATCGCGCGGCGCGCAGGCATGGCTGGACAGGGTGCCGCCGATGCTATACTCGCCACCTTTTGCCCTCCAGGGCAAGCCGAAAAGGGACCTCGAAAGCCATGCCGTCATGGGGTCGATGTTCGCGGCGCCCGGGGGCGATGGAGTCTCGATGAACTGGATCTACCTGATAATCGCCGGGTTGCTGGAAGTGGCCTGGGCCGTCGGCCTGAAGCATACCGCCGGCTTCACCCGCCTGTGGCCCTCGGTGTTCACGCTGGCCACGATGGCCGGCAGCGTCGGCATGCTGGGCCTGGCGCTGCGCGCGCTGCCGCTGGGCACCGCCTACGCGGTCTGGACCGGCATCGGCACCGTCGGCACCGCGCTGTTCGGCATGCTGGTGCTGGGCGAACCGGGCGGCGCGGCGCGCCTGCTGTCGATCGGCCTGATCGTGGCCGGCATCGCCGGACTGAAGCTGCTGACGCCGGCCTGATCTGATTCCCCGAGCGGCCGCGGCTGGGGCGTGTCTCCCGTGCCTGTGCCGGCCAAAGCGCGCACGTTTGCGCTGCATCGTCATCGCGTCCTCATGCAGGACGAATATACGGTCTCCCGGCCGCCGCCGAAACAAGCCCCATGGCTGCGTTGCATGCGCCTTGCCCTGGAACTTGTGCCGGCGGCGCTTACATCGGCTTCCGATCGGAGACACGGATGACTTCGCCTTTTCGGACACAGCACGGCGCTCCTGCCCCTGGCCATGCCGCCGGACCGGACGGCGGGCACACCTTGTCGGTCGTGGTTCCGCTGCACGACGAGGAAGACAATGTGCTGCCGCTGGTGACCCAGGTGCAGGCCGCGATGGCGGCCTCGCCCTGGCCGTGGCAGCTGATCCTGGTCGACGACGGCAGCCGCGACGCCACCGCCGCGCGCGTGCGCGAAGCGGTGGCGGCCAGCCCGGAGCGGGTGGCGGCGGTGCTGCTGCGGCGCCGCTTCGGCCAGACCGCGGCGATGCAGGCCGGCATCGACGCGGCGCGCGGCAGCGTCATCGCCACCATGGACGGCGATTTGCAGAACAGCCCGCACGACATCGTGCGCATGGCGCGCCGCCTGGTCGACGAAGACCTCGACCTGCTGGTGGGCTGGCGGCGCGCGCGCCAGGACGGCTTCTGGCTGCGCCGCGTGCCGTCGATCCTGGCCAACCGCCTGATCGGCGCGGTGACGCGGCTGCACCTGCACGACTACGGCTGCTCGCTGAAGATCTACCGCACCGCCGTGCTGCGCGAAGTGCGCCTGTACGGCGAGATGCACCGCTTCATCCCGACCTGGATGGCGACCGTGACCGCGCCCGAGCGCATCCGCGAGGAGGAAGTCAGCCATTTCCCACGCCTGTACGGCAAATCGAAGTACGGCATGTCGCGCGTGCTGAAGGTCGTGCTCGACCTGCTGGCGGTGGTGTTCTTCGTGCGCTTCCGCGCTGCGCCCGGCCATTTCTTCGGACGCATCGGCCTCGGCTGCGTGTTCCCGGGCCTGGTCGCGCTGGCCTGGCTGGTGTGGGTCAAGCTGGCCGAGGGCACGCCGATCGCCAGCCGCCCGCTGCTGCTGCTGGCGGTGCTGCTGGTCGTGATCGGCGTGCAGTTCGTCTGTACCGGCATCGTCACGGAAATGCTGGCGCGCACCTATTTCGAGGCGGGCACGGCGCGCACCTACCTGGTGCGCGAAACGCTGGGCGCGGCTGGCGGCGCGCAGGCTGGCCTCCAGTCCGGGCAGCCCGGCCCGGCGGGTCCGTCCGTGCGTGCGCAGCGTGCGCCGTACGGCGCCGAGCGCCGGATCGACATGGCGCGCAGGATCGACATGGAGCGCAGGATGGGGCAGGGACCGACGCCCGGCTCGGAGCGTGCATGAAGCCATCCGCCGGCCGTCCGGGTGGCATGGGTGCGCAACCGGCGCGCCCGCCGGCGCATGCCGCCGCCGCAGCGCATCCAGACGCGCGCGCGTGGGGCGGGCGCCTGTACGCGATGGCGTCGGGGTGGGCCGCGCCGCTGGCGCTGGCCCTGGCGTTGCTGGCCGGCCTGTTCCTGCGCCTCGGTGCGCCACCATTGTTCGACGTCGACGAAGGCGCGTTCGCCGAAGCCACGCGCGAAATGCTGGAACGCGGCGATGCGGTGTCGACCTGGCTCAACGGCCAGCCGCGTTACGACAAGCCGATCCTGGTCTATTGGCTGCAGGCGGGCTCGGTGCTGCTGTTCGGGCCATCCGAGTTCGCGTTCCGCCTGCCGTCGGCGCTGGCCGCCGGTGCCTGGATCGCGGCGATCCTGGCGTTCACGCGCCGGTGCGCGGACCGGGGCACGGCCTGGGCCGCCGCGTTCATCGCCGCCACCACGGCGGGCGTGACGGTGATCGGCCGCGGCGCCATCGCCGATGCCCTGCTGAACCTGTTCATCGCGCTGGCCATGTTCGACATCATGCGCCATGCCGGCGTGCGCTACGCACCGCAGCGGTGGCAGGGGCAGCCGCCATCGCCATCGCCACTGTCCCTGCGCCGGGCACTGCCGAGCGGACCGGCCGGCCTCCCGCGCGGCTCGGCCTGCCTGAGGCGCGCCTTCCTGTGGATGGGCCTGGGCCTGCTCGCCAAGGGGCCGGTGGCGCTGCTGGTGCCGGGCGGCGCCAGCCTGCTGGCCTGCGCGCTGTCGGGCCGCATCGCCTGCTGGCGCCGCGCCGCGCGCGACCCGCTGGGCTGGCTGATCCTGCTGGCGGTGGCGGCACCCTGGTACCTGCTCGAATACGGCCGGCGCGGCGACGCCTTTTTGCAAGGCTTTTTCATGCGCCACAATGTCGAGCGTTTCATGGCGCCCATGCAGGGCCACGGCGGCGGCGCGCTCTACTACGTGCCGGCCCTGCTGCTGGTGCTGCTGCCGTACAGCGGGCTGTTCCTGCTCGCGCTGCGGACGCTGCCGGCGCCGCGGCGCCGGCGCGAGCAGGAAGCGGCGGTGTTCCTGTGGTGCTGGTTCGGGTTCGTGTTCGTGTTCTTTTCGCTGGCCGGCACCAAGCTGCCGCACTACATCCTGTACGGCGCCACGCCGCTGTTCATCCTGATGGCGCGTCGCCGCCACGCGCTGTGCAACCGTGCGCCGCGCAGCCACGCGCTCGCCTTCGCGCCGCCGCTGCTGTTGCTGGGGGCGGTCGCCGCGCTGCCGGAACTGCTGCGCCGGGCGGCGCCCACGATCCGCAACGCCTACGTGCGCGAGGCGCTCGGCCGCGGCGATGTGTTCGATGCGGCCTGGCGCGCCGGTGCGCTGTGCCTGCTGGCCGCCGTGCTCGTCCTGGCGCTGTGGCGCACCCGGCCCGTGTGGCCGCGGCTGGCGGCGGCGGGCCTGGCGTGCGCGTGCGCGATCGGCGCCCTGCTGCTGCCGGCGCTGGGCGAGCTGCAGCAGGGGCCGGTGAAGGAAGCGGCGCGGCTGGCGCAGCGCGCCGGCTGGCAGGTGCACGGCTGGCGCATCGACGCGCCCAGCTTTTCCGTGTACCGCGCCGCGGTCACGCCGGCGGTCGCCGTGCCGGCCCCGGGCCAGGTGATCCTGACGCGCAGCGATGCGCTGGACGAGCTGGCGCGCCTGCGCGGCCGCGGCGCCGCGCGCATCCTGTACCGCAAGGGCGGGGTGGTGTTGCTGCACGTCGAGGAGTGAACCGATGCGCGCGCCGTTCGACCCGGCCTGGATCTGGCTACCGCCCGTGCTGGGCCTGGCGGCGCTGCTGCTGGTCGCCGCCGGCGGCGCCAACCGCACGCTGTTCCTGCTGCTGAACCATGGCGGCCACGCGCTGGGCGCGGCGTTCTGGCTGCACCTGACCATGCTGGGCGACGGCGCGATCGCCCTGGCGCTGGTGTTGCCCTGCATCCGGCGCGCGCCGCGCTGCTTCTGGGCGGCCGTGATCGCGGCGGTGTTCGCGGGCTTGTGGACGCAGTTCACCAAGCAATGCATCGACGTGCCGCGTCCGCTCGCCGTGTTCGGCGCCGCCGAATTCTTCCATGCCGGTCCCGCCTACCGCCAGGTTTCCTTTCCCTCCGGCCACGCCGCGGCGGCGTTCGCGCTCGCCGGGATCGCGGTGATGGGCGCGGCGCAGCGCGCGCTGACGCGCTGGCTGGCGCTGGGACTGGCGTGCCTGGTCGGCCTGTCGCGCATCATGGTGGGGGTGCACTGGCCGATCGACGTCCTGTGGGGCATGCTGGGCGGCTGGGCCGGCGCCTGGTGCGGGCTGGCGCTGTGCGGCCGGCTGGAACGGACCGCCGCGGGTGCGGGCACGCTGGCGGCCGGCCTGGTGCTGCTGGGCTTGTGCGCGGCGCTGCTGGCGAGCCGTCACATCGGCATTCCGTCCACGCTGCCGCTGCAGCGCCTGATCGCCGGGGTGTGCCTGGTATGGGGCGCCTGGGAAATCGGCGCCATGCCGTTCCCGCGCCACCGGCGGCGCGCGCCCGGCGCGGCTCCCGTGGCCGACGTGGGGCCGGCGCCGGCGGCGGGAAGGATCGCCGATGGATGACGAAACCTGGTGGCTGCTGCTCGGCTTCGGCGGGCAAGCCTTGTTCATGGGACGCTTCGTCATCCAGTGGCTGGCCAGCGAGCGTTGCCGGCGCAGCGTGATTCCGGTGTCGTTCTGGTACCTGAGCATCCTGGGCGCGCTGGTGCTGCTGGGCTATGCGGTGCACCGGCGCGATCCGGTCTTCATCGCCGGCCAGGGCCTGGGCGTGGCCATCTACCTGCGCAACCTGCAATTGATCCGGGGCGCCAGGGCGCACGCCCAGGGGTCCGGGTAGGCAGGCCGGCGCGTCTTGTCATGATTTTACGAAAATTTACAGTGGCGCCACATTCTGACGTGTTATTCCACAATAAAATTCGTCACGATCCGGTTGCGCCTGATAGCGTATCCGCCGAACGATTTCCAGGAGCCCGAATGAACGCGCGTTATCTTGTCCACGATTCCCATGCCACGACGCGACCGCGATCCGCCCGATGCGCACGCGGCTGCCGGCATGGCGTCGCCGGGAGCGCGCCATGAAGCCGGTGGGTGGACAAGCTGCGCGCGGCGGCGCCGGCTGGCGCTGGCCAGGACGCCAGGCCGCGCCGGCCCCTGCCGGCCGTGCGGGCCACGGCGCCGTAGCCGGTGGCGCCGCATCCGATGCCGACGCGGCCGGTGCCATGGCGTCCGATGGCGCGGTGGCGCCGCTGATCGATGCCGATCTGCTGCGCGGCGCGGACAAGATCCTGTTCATCGCGCACCTGGCGCTGGGCGATTTCACTTACCTGGAAAGCTGCTTCCGCGCCCTGGCGCAGGCCCATCCGCACCTGCAGATCCATCTCTGGGTCGACGAGCGGCGCCGCACCGGCCGCGCCGCCGATTGGCCGCACCTGAAGAAATATGCGCTGTACGACTGGCTCGCCGAGTGCCCGTACTTTGCCAAGGTCTACGACCGGACCTATAGCCCGGCATCGTTCCGCGCGTCGCTGCAGGAAGCGCAGGAGCAGGACTATCCGCTGGTGGTGTCGCTGGCGGTGCTCGATCGCCACAAGTACGCGATCCTGGCGCGCAAGATCAGCCCGCATGGTTTCGTGGTCGGCCAGAAAAAACGGGTGCGGCGCTACGACCTGCCGAAGATGCTGTGCTATCGCAAGCTGGACGCATTCATTCCGGCTTACGTGGCGTCCGCCCATCCGGAGCAGCACATCAGCGACATCTATGCCGGCTGGTTTGCCCGCCTGTTCGGCCTGCGCATCGACGCCGCGGCGCGCTTTCCGGTACTGCCCATCGCCGAGCGCTGGCAGCGCTACGCCCGCGACCAGTTCGCGGCGTGGGGCTTCGGCCGCGCGCCGGCCGCGGCGCCGCGCAGGGTGGTGTTCCTGAATGCGTTTTCCAAATCGATCGAGCGCAGCTGGCCGCTGGAACGGGTGATCGAACTGGTGCGCGCGATGCGCGGCCATCCCGCCTGGCACGACACCGGCTTCGTCGTGAACGTGGTGCCGGAAGCGCTGCCGCATGCCAGGAAACTGTTCGAAAGCCAGGACCTGCCGCACACGCACCTGTTCAGCGCGGAAGACAATTTCTTCCAGTTGCCGGCGATCCTGGCGCTGTGCGACCTGGTGGTGTCGGTCGAAACCGCGGTCATGCACCTGGCGAACGCGGTGCATGTACCGGTGATCGCCCTGATGCGCCAGAAGACGCCGGAGTGGGCGCCGATCGACAAGGCCAACAGCACCGTGATCACGGTCGCCGGCCGCGACGACTGGGTCGAGAAGATCGGCGTGGACGAGGTGCTGGCCGTCCTGCCTTGACGACGGCGCGCCGGGCAGCCCGCAGCTTAGAATCTATCCCAGTAGGGAGAGGGAAGTTGCTGGCGACATGCGCGTAGGCGATGCATGGCGAGCGCGGGCAAGGCGCGAGGACGCCGCATGGCGAGCCATGCAAGGACGAGCAACGCGGCACCCGCTTGCCAGGCGCGTCAGCAACGACCGGTTCCCTACTGGGATAGGTTCTTAGCGCGACGGTTCCTGCTCGCGCCCGAACGCGGGATTCGGCCGGGTCAGGTAATACCACTCCTGGTTCGGTCCGGCGTTGGCGTCGGGGAACAGGATGCGTCCCGAAAACTCGGCCAGCACCGGGCTGCCGTCGGCGCGCACGCCGATCTGCTCGCCCTCGGCGAGCGGGTCGAAGCTGGCCCACTGGCGCGTGAAGCGGTCGCCGGCATCGAGCTTGTCGTGCACCACCACCATCTGCAGTGCTTCCATCTCGTCGAACGGCACAGGCTGCGGCTGCGGCGCCTCGACCAGCGCCAGGAAGGCGAGGGTGTTCAGGATGGCGCGGTAGGCCACCTGCGGCGCCTGCGGGTCGAGGTGCTGGCCGCATTCCAGCGTCAGCGCGTAGCCGCCGGTGCTGCGCATGTACTCGGTGGTGCCGACGCCGTAGCGCAGCACGGTTTCCAGCTCGGCGGCGTCGCCGCGCGCACGGCGCTGCACGCCGCCGCCGTAGGCCGCCATCCAGCCGGTGACGAAGCGGCGCACGCCCAGGCGGCGCGCCAGCGCGCGTTCGGCCGCCATGTGGCGGAACGGTTCGAGCGGGCCGTCGTTGTCGACCGGGCCGACCATCACGAAGGGTTCGCCGTGCGCGGCGTTGAAGGAGTGCAGGTCGAGCAGCACGTCGTGCCGGGCCAGCAGCGGGCACAGCCAGTTGGCGACGCGGTCCTCGAAGTCGCGCGGCTGTTCCTTGGGGAACAGGTCGCGGTTCAGGTTGCGCTCGCCCGAGCGGGTGTTGTTGGCGTAGGCCAGCGGGTTCACGACCGGCACGAAGGTCACGCTGCCGTTGGCGATGTGCAGGGCGCCGCTGTCGAGTTCCGCCATCACCCGCGCGATGGCCTGCGTGCCGCACACCTCGTTGCCGTGGGTGGCGCCCATGACGATGACGCGCGGACCCTGGCCGAGGCCGGTGTAGGTGGTGGATTTGAATTGCAGCTTGCTGGCGGAACTCATGCCGGTATCCTGGAAATAAGGGGAAAGCCGGCATTGTAGAACAAGCCCGCATGGCAGCGGACAGCGCATCGACCGCGGCGCGCCCGGCGGCGCCGCACAGGAACGAAGAAAAGGCGAGACGCGATGCGTCAGCCCGCGCCGGCGCCCGTAGGTCCGTCGCCGCGCTCGCCGGCGGCATCGATGACGTCGAACGCCGCCGGCATGTCCGCCAGAAAGGCGGCCAGCTGGGCGCTGCGCATCGACGGATCGTAGCCGTCGGTGGCCTCGATCGCCGCGCGCAGGCCGGGCAGCGCTTCCTGCGTGTGCGGGCTGGCGTAGGCGTCGAGCAGCATCGCCACCAGGTCGGTGGGCGCGGCCTGGGCGCCGGCGCCACGGCGCATGCGCGCATGGATCGCGCCGAGCAGGGTGCGCTGCATGCGCGGGGTCGGATGGTCGATGTGGGCGAAGGCGGCCGGTGTGTTGGCGATCGCCTCGCACAGGGCGCGCTCGATGGCGTCGGGCTTCAGGTCGGACGGGATGTCGAACCAGGACTTGTCCCAGCGCGTGCGCGCATGGCGGTGGCCGGGCGGGAAGGAATCGACGCTTTCCAGACCGAGCGCGCGGCTGGCGCGGGACAGGAGCGTGGACAGGGCATCGAGCAGGGGCATCGGCGTGAGGTGTTCGGAAAAATGGCGGCGATGGAGAGTGTAGCCGAAAGCCGCCGCTGCTCTGCGCGCCGAAACTACGCGCCGAAACTACGCGCCGAAACGTCCGGCGCGGAAATCCTCGACGGCCTGGAACACTTCGGCCTGGGTATTCATCACGAACGGCCCGTATTGCGCGATCGGCTCGTTCAGCGGGCGTCCGGCGAGCAGCAGCAGGCGCGCGCCCTGGCCGGACCCTCCAGCCGCCTTGATGCGCACCCCGTCCGCGCCTTGCGCATTGTCCAGGATCGCCATGCGGCCCTGCGCCACGCCCTTGCCCTCGACCACGACCTCGCCGCGGTAGACGTACAAAAAGGCGTTGTGCCCGGCCGGCAGCGGCTGCGCCAGGCCGGCGCCGGGCGGCAGATGAATGTCCAGGTACAGCGGCAGCGTGCCTGCGCGCTGCACGGCGCCGGTCACGCCGTGGCTGCTGCCGGCGATCACCCGCACCGCGGCGCCGTCCGCCAGGGTGAAGCGCGGCAGGTCCCCGGACGGAATGTCGCGGTACCAGGGTTCGCCCATCTTGTCGCCGGACGGCAGGTTCAGCCACAGCTGGAACCCTTCCATCAGGCCCTCGTTCTGTTCCGGCATCTCGGAATGGACCACGCCGCGCCCGGCCGTCATCCACTGCACGCCGCCATCGGTGACCAGGCCTTCATTGCCGGCGCTGTCGCGGTGGCGCATGCGCCCGCTCAGCATGTAGGTGACGGTCTCGAAACCGCGGTGCGGGTGTTCCGGGAAACCGGCGATGTAGTCGCCGGCGCGGTCGCTGCCGAACGCGTCCAGCATCAGGAACGGGTCCAGGCGGCGCTGCAGCGGCTGGGTCAGCACGCGGTTGATCTTGACGCCGGCGCCATCCATCACGAACTGGCCGCCGAGCACGCGCTCGACGCCGCGGCTGCGGGTCACGCTCGCGTCCGCGACCGTCTCTTCATTGCTGGCTTGCTGGTGCATATGGCGCTCCCGTCATGGCTTCGTTGCGGTCGTGATGAACGTCCGGCTGCGCCCGCTGGCGCAGCCGGCCCGTGCAGACAAGCTTGCTGCCGGCGCGTCAGGCCAGGGCGGCGACGGCGGCGTCGGCGTCGGCCTGGGCCTTGGCCGCGGCGTCCGGCCCCATCGACATACCCGACGAGTAGACGAAGGTCGAGTCGCTCATGCCGAGGAAGTTCAGCAGCATGCGGATGTGCGGCACTTGCGGGTCGGCGTCGGCCGGGTAGATGCCGCCGCGCGCGGTGGCCACGTAGACCTTCTTGTTCTTCAGCAGGCCTTCCGGACCGGTCTCGGTATAGCGGAAGGTGACGCCGGCGCGGCAGATGGCGTCGAACCAGGCCTTCAATTGCACAGGCATGCCGAAGTTGTACATCGGCGCGCCGATCACGATCACGTCGGCGGCCTGCGCTTCGGCGATCAGGGTGTCGTCCAGCGCCACGCGCGCGGCCTGGCCTGCGGAGCGGCTTTCGGCCGGGGTGAACAGCGCGCCCAATGCGGCGCCGTCCAGTTCCGGGTGCGGCTGGGCGCCCAGGTCGCGCACGCTGACGCGCGCATCCGGGTGGGCGGCGCGCAGGCGGGCGACGATCCGGCTGGCCACGCGGGTCGATTCCGAATCCGCGCCGCGCACGCTCGAGTTGATTTGCAGGATGTTCATGGGTCTTCCTCCGTGGATGCCAGTCATGCCGGATGCATGCCTATTGCGATGGAGACACTTTAACGGTTCCAAAACCAATGGGGAAGGCGATAGAATGGATAACATTATTCATCCGATGGAACAATCGCCGCCATGGACCTGGAACCGAACGATTTGCTGCTGTTCGCGCGCATCGTGCAGGCGGGTAGCTTCAGCATGGCGGCGCAGCGCCTCGACCTGCCCAAGTCGACCGTGTCGCGCCGCATCGCGCTGCTGGAAGCGCGCCTGGGCGAACGCCTGTTGCAGCGCACCACGCGCCGGCTGATGCTGACCGAGTTCGGCGCCAGCCTGCTCGAGCATGCGAGAAGGGTGGCGGACGAGGTCGAGGCGGCCGGCGCGCTGGCGCAGCACCGCCAGGCCGCGCCCAGCGGCAAGCTGCGCATCTCGATGCCGCACGACTTTGCCAACATCGGCATGACCGAGCTGATCGCGCGCTTCACCGAGCGCTATCCGGCGGTATCGCTGGAACTGGATTTGTCGCCGCGCCGGGTCGACCTGGTGGCGGAAGGCTTCGACATCGCCATCCGCATGGGCGACCTGCCGGAAGATTCGACCCTGGCGGCGCGCCGGGTGGCGCTGGAGCGCTTCGGACTGTACGCGGCGCCGGCGTACATCGCCCGGCGCGGCTTGCCCGAGCATCCGGACGACCTGCTGCAGCACGATGTGCTGTGCATCCTGAGCCGCAGCGGCGGCCCGGCGCCGTGGAAGCTGCAGCGCGGCAAGACGCAGTGGGAACGCGGCCTGCAGGCGCGCCTGACCGCGAATTCGCCGGAGCTGCTGGCGCGCATCGCCTGCGGCGGCGCCGGCATCGCCCTCAGTTCCGACCTGTTCGCGGCGTCCTACCTCAAGAAGGGCGAACTGGTGCGCGTGCTGCCGGAATGGGAGATGCCGAGCGCGGTCGGCTGGGCCGTGTTCCCAGGGCGGCGCCTGATGCCGGCCAAGACCCGGGTATTCCTGGACATGATGGAAGATATGTTTTGCAAGGAGCAGCAGGCCAGGCAATAGGGCGTGCCGGCCCGGCGCCTGCAGGGCCAGTCGCTCACGCCGGCCGCTCAGGCCGGCTTGTTCCCCATCGATTCGCCCAGGCGCACCGAACGCTCCGGCGCCCAGTCCGGGTTGAAGCCGATCGTATTCGCCTGGAACAGCATGACGATGGTCGAGCCCAGCAGGAAGCGGCCCATCTCGTCACCCTTCTTCAGCACGATGTCCCGGTCGTCGTAGGTCCATTCGCTGATTTTCTGCGGACGCTTGGGGTTGACCACGCCGTGCCACACGGTGGCCATGCTGCCGACGATGGTGGCGCCGACCAGCACCAGCACGAACGGGCCGAACTGTGCGCTTTCAAACACGCACACCACGCGCTCGTTGCGCGCGAACAGGTTGGGCACGCCGCGCGCGGTGGTCGGATTGACCGAGAACAGCGCGCCCGGCACGTAGATCATGCGCGTCAGGCGGCCGTCGCAGGGCATGTGCAGGCGGTGGTAATCCTTGGGCGACAGGTACAGGTTGGCGAAGCTGCCGTGGCGGAACTGCGCCGCCAGCGACGCGTCCCCGCCGACCAGTTCGGTGGTGGTGAAGCGGTGGCCCTTGGCCTGCAGGATGTGGTGGTCGTCGATGGCGCCGAACTGGCTGATGGCGCCGTCCACCGGGCACACGAAGTCGGCCGCCGCCAGCGGCCGCACGCCGGCCTTGAGCGGACGGGTGAAGAATTCGTTGAAGCTGGCGTAGCTGGCGACGTCCGGATTTTCCGCTTCCGCCATGTTGACGCCGTACTTGCCCACGAACCAGCGGATCAGCCGGGTCGTCATCGATCCGCCCTTGGCGCCAGCGACGCGGCCGGCGAAGGTGGTGAGGCGCTGCTTGGGCAGCAGGTACTGGGGCAGGACTTTGAAGCGATCGGACACGGCAATCCTCGTGATGTTGACGGCGAATTATAAACGGTGGGAGGCGGGCGGGGGCGCGGCAGGCGTGGCCGGCGCGCCCGGCCGCAATACGCGCCACGCGGCCAGGATCGCCGCCGCCTGCATCGCCGCGCACAGGTAGAAACTGCTGCCGATGCGCCAGTCCTGCGGCGGCAGGTGGCCGACCGCGCCCAGGATGCGGGTGCCGACCAGCGGCATCACGATCAGCCCCAGGCTGGCGATCGATTGCAGGGACCCCATCAATTCTCCCTGCTCGCGCGGCGCGGCGTCCTTCGACAGGATGCCCTGCAGCGTCGGCACCACCGCGAACGACAGCAGGTTGCACAGGATGATCGCATACAGCATCCAGCCCCGCGTGGCCAGGCCGTACAGCAAAAAGGCGCAGGCGCCGGAACTCATGCCGGCCAGCGCCAGGCGCCGCTCGCCGAAGCGCCGGATCAGCGGTCCCAGCAGGCGCGCCTGCACCAGGAACGACGTCAAGCCGACGCAGCACAGCGCCACGCCGTTCTCGCGCGGGGTCCAGCCGAAGCGGAAGCTGGAATACAGCACGAAGGTGGCCTGCAACGTCATCTGGGCGAACGACACCAGCGTGTACACCGCGACCAGGCCGCGCACGTCGCGCCGTCGCAGCAAGCGTAGCAGGGCGGCGAACGGATTCAGGCGCGCCAGCCGGAACGGCGCGCGCCGCTCGGCCGGCAGCGATTCCGGCACCGCGACGGCGCCGTACACGAAGTTGGCGGCGGCCAGGGCGGCGGCGACGTAGAACGGCAGGTGCAGGCCGACGTTGCCGAGCAGGCCGCCCAGCACTGGCCCGCAGATGAAGCCCAGGCCGAAGGCGGCGCCGACCTTGCCGAAGTTCTTCGCCCGCTCTTCCGGCGCCGAGACGTCGGCGGCGTAGGCCGAGGCCACCGCCATGCTGGCCGAGGAAGCGCCGCCCAGCACGCGCCCGAGGAACAGCCAGGCCAGGTTCGGCGCCAGCGCGGTGCTGAGAAAGGCCGCACACATGCCGGCCATCGAATACAGCAGCACCGGGCGCCGCCCGAGGCGGTCGCTGGCCATGCCGATGACGGGCATGCACAGGAACTGCATCAGCGCCCACACGGCGGCCAGGATGCCGAACCACAGCGCCTGCTGCTCGCGTCCGTGCGCGTACTCGCCGACCAGGGCCGGCAGCACCGGCACGATCAGGCCGACGCCGAGCAGGTCGATGAAGACGCAGATCAGGACGAACTTCAGGTTGCCGGCCGGGGCCTTGGCGAGGGTCGCGCTGGTATCCATGGACTTCCCGTTGCAATGGCGAGACGCCCGATGGTAACACCGCTTGCGGCCGCTGCCGCGCTTATTCCGGGGCCGCTGTTGCGCCGCCGGCCCACTCGTCGGCGAAGGCGCTGCGGAAGTCTTCCAGCAGGGCCAGGCGCCGCTCGGCGACGCGGCGTCCGGCGGCGGTCTGCATCATGCCCGGCAACAGGGCCAGCTTGGCCGGCACGTGGTCGAGCGCGTAGGCGCGGT
This sequence comes from Massilia forsythiae, assembly GCF_012849555.1. Classification (NCBI taxonomy): domain Bacteria; kingdom Pseudomonadati; phylum Pseudomonadota; class Betaproteobacteria; order Burkholderiales; family Oxalobacteraceae; genus Massilia; species Massilia forsythiae. Next base: position 5,719,459 of record NZ_CP051685.1, on the reverse strand, counting down.
CGTCGAGCGGGCGCGCGGCCGCGAGCGGATCGGCGCCGTGCGCCAGCGCGCTGCCCATGCGCCCGGCGATGTAGAACATGCGCGCCAGTCCGACCGCGCCCAGGCCGTCCAGGCGGTCGGCATCCTGCACGATCTGCGCCTCGATGGTGGTGGCGGGAATCGCGGCGGAAAAGCTGTGCGCCTCGATCGCGTGGGCGACGCCGTCCAGCTTCGCAGGCGGAAAGGCGAGCGCCGCCAGTTCGCGCCGCGCCAGTTCGGCCGACAGGCGCGAGGCGCGGCTGCGGCGCGGGTCGTTCTTGGGTACGTTGACCAGGTCGTGCAGGTAGCAGGCGGCCAGCACGGTCAGCGCGTCGGCGTGCGGATGGTCCGGCAGCAGCGCCCGCGCGTTGCGCCAGACGCGCTCGAGGTGGTTGGCGTCGTGGGCGCCGTCGCTGGCGCCGGCATCCGCTTGCGCGACGGCGGCGGCCAGCGCGGCCAGGCGGGTGCGCCAGGCGTCCAGTTCGGGCGTCATGGGAAAACTAGGCATCGGTATCGGTAGCGTGAACGGTGTCGGTCGGGGCGGGGGCGGGGCGGTTGCCGGCCTGCTGCGCAAGGGCGTCTGCCTGGGTGTTGCGGTGGCGCGGCACCCAGCGCAAATACAACGGGTCGAAGCGCGCGGCCAGCGCCCGCACCTGGGCGCGGTAGCCGGCCAGCACGCGCGCGGCCAGGGCATCGGGACCGTTGACGTCGTCGATGACGACGCGGCTGTCGCCGTACACGGTCAGCGCGCGCGCGCCGTGCGCCAGCGCCGCCTGCAGCAGCGCGATCAGGGCGCGGTATTCGGCGTCGCTGCTGCTGCCGTAGCCGGCGTCCTGCGCTAGTTCGACGCGCCGGCCGTCCGGGCCCAGCAGCACGGCGCCGATGGCGCAGCGGCCGGGATTCGGGCGCGCGGAACCGTCGAACCAGGCGCGCCAGGCGGTGGTGCCGGCGGTGGGCGCGCTGGTGGGCGGTCTGATGGCGGCATCGCCGTTGCCCGATGCGGCGGCGACAGGCAGGCCGGTCGCGGCATCACTCCCATCGGGCGGTTCGCCGTGGCGCAGGCGGCGTGCGGCTTCGCGTCGGGCGGCGCCGGCGGCGCGCACGGCATCACGCGCCACGTCGCGGGCAGCGGCGCGCTGTTCTTCGCCGTCGCGTAGGGCAGTGCGGCTGGCGACCAGCGCCGCCAGGCCGGCTCGGCCGGCGTTCAGTTCCAGCGTGCGGCGCAGGGCTTGTTCTTCGCTCAGCCCTTGCGTGCGTGCCAGGCGCCGGCTGGCCGCGCGTTCGCTCTTGAAGGCGAGATGGTGCAGGTCGATCGTTTCATCCATGCCGGCAGGATAACCGGTTTCGGCGTGGAAGTGGATTTCCAAAAATAAACAGCGCCGCACGAAGCGGCGCTGCCGGCCTGCCCGCGTTGCCGCGGGCCGGTAAGGCGGGATCGGGGATCAACGCCGGTACGGATTGTCCGGGCGGTGATCGTAGCGGTTGGGCACGCCGTCGCCGTCGCGGTCGTGGCGGTCCGGGCCGCCGTCGCGCCAGCCATGCGGGCGATCATGGCGGTCCGGACCGTGTCCATCCCAGCGGCCGGGGCCGCCGCGGTACTCGTAGCGGTCGGGGATGCCGTCGCGGTTGCGGTCGCGGCCGTACGGGGTCCAGCGCGCCGGTTCCATGTACCAGCCGCCGTTGCGGGCGTACCAGGACGGGGCGCTGTAGACGTAGCCGGGACGCTCGGCGATCCAGTAGCCGCGCGCCCAGGTGTGGCGGCGGCCGTTCCATTCCCAGTGGCCCGGCGCCCATACGTAGCCGTGGCGCGGCGCCGGGATGCGCTCGACCAGCGGCGCCGGCGGCGCGGTGTCGATGAACAGGTTGACCTGGCCGGCGGCCAGCGAAGGCAGCGGTGCGGTGGCGGCGCCGAGGGCGATCAGTGCGGCAAGAGTAAGCGATTTCATGTTCTGTCTCCAGTTCCAGTCCGAACAGCGGATGGAGGAACTATAGCGCCGCACGCTGCCGTACGGGGCGCCTGAAGCAGATCCTTACATTTGAAACAGAATGTGGTAGGGCGCTTGTGGGCCGGGCGAAACGGCTGCCATGCGTCTTGCGCGGCCGGCTTGACCGGTGCGCCGGACGCCGCGCATGTGGCGTCCGGCCGGGGCAGGGCAAGCTCGTCGACATCAGATCGGCTGGCCGGCGCGTTCGCGCGCCAGCGACGCCTGTTTCTCGGCCGCGGTCATGCGCTTGGCGCTGACGTGTACCACCGCCATCGGCACCGCCGCGGCGGCAGGCTGCGCGGCCTGGACAAGCGCAGCGCCGGCCGGCGCCACGCGGGCCTGGGCTTCCGGGATGGCGTCGACCGCGACGCTTGCGGCGCCGGCCACGCTCAGGACGACGAGAAAGGCGGCTTCCATGTGCTTGACGATGTTCATGACCTTGGCTCCTGTGGGTGATCGGGGTGTCGATGGAGTCACTGTAGCCAAGGCGTTGCGGGCCTTCCAGCGGCGTGCGACAGGCAGCGCGAAACGCGGGATGAACTGCGCAAAAGACGCCTCCGGACAGGCGGCCGGCCCTGTATGCCGGCAGCGCTTTTTCCTTCCCCCCGCTAGGGCCTGCCACGAGCGAGAACGCGGGGGAACGGGACCATGATCGGAGCGGTATTCGAAGCGCTGGCGGCTAGCCGCACGCGCCGGCGGCGCGCGCGCAACTTGCGCGCGGGCGTACGCGCGGCAGGCGCAACACGCGTGGCGGCCGCGCCGGTGTCGCGGATGGATCGCGCGCTGCTCGTTCGGCCGTCACGGATGCCGCCCTTCGCCGCGGCGCTTGCGTGGCCGGGTGCGCGGCTGCACGCCGCGCTGCTTGCATGGCGCGCGTCCTGGCCGCGCAGCGGCGCCGCCGTCACGCTGCGCCGTCCCGGACCGCTGGCCGTGCTCGCCGTCGCCGCCATCGCGCTGGCGGCCGCGGGCGCCTGGACCATCGCCGTCCACGCGCGCTGGCTGGACGCCGCCGCGCTCGAATCGATGGCCCCCGACGGCGGCCTGGCCGCGCTGCAGCCGCTGCTGCCCGGCGCCGCCTTCGACGTGCCGTCCGGCCCCGCCGTGCGGCTGGAGCGGCGCGGCGGCGCGGCGCTGCTGGTGCTGTCCGGCCTGCGTCCCGAGCCGGCCCGGCGCATCGACCTGTGTAGCCAGCTGGCCGACCCGGGCGGCGGGCGCCTGCTGACGCTGCGCATCGGCGAGCGCTTCGAGGATGTGGCGGCGCTGGCCGCGCGGCGTGCCGCGGCCGGCACCCCGCTCGCGCTGCGTAACGTCGTGCTGGCCGACGAAGCGATGCCGCGCATCGAGATCGGTGGCGCGGTGGCCGGGCGCGGCATGGCGAACGCCGCGCTGCCGGACGCGGCCGGCGCCGGCGCCGTGCTTGGCGCGCCGCCGTTGATGCTGCGCTGGCAGGGCGACGCCCGCTGGATCGGCGATGGCGGCGCTGCGGCGCCGGCCGGCGGCAGCGGCACGGCGGCCCTGCACGGCCAGGGCTGGCTGCTGTGGGGCGGCACGCGCGCGCTGCGCGTGCTGCGCCGGCCCAGCGCCGCCTGTGCGCAGACGGGCGAGCTGGTGCTGCAGCTGTACCGTCCGGCGCCGGGGGCGGCGCAAGGGGTGGCGCAAACGGCGGCGCCAGCGGCGGCGCAGCGGGCGCTGGTCGCCGCCTTTGCGCTCGGGACCGACTTTGCGCCCGGCGCTGCCGGCTCGGCCGGGAGCGCGCCCGGCCCGGCCGAGATCCGCCTGGCGCCGGGCAGCTACCGCGTGCCGCAAGCCGCGCCGGCGCGGCTGGAAGACCGCCAGCTGTTCGAGCAGTTGCGCGCGCATGGATTGGTGCGGCTCGGCGCGGGTGGCCTGGCCGAGCTGGCGCCGCCCGACCTGTTCGCCTGGCGCGCTGCCGGGCCGACCGCCTGGGACGACGTGGTCCTCGACGACGAGGCGCGGCGCCTGCTGCAGCACGTGTACGGGCGCGCCGACGGCGACTACGTGCGCGAGCAGCTGCGCATCTTCAACGGCGAACGGCGCCTGCTGGCCTGGCGCGTGCAGGACGCCGCGCCGGCGGATGCCGGCGCGGCCGGTGCGGACGCCGTGGCGGCGCTTGCCGCGACGCCGCTTGCGGCCGGCGCCATGGCCGCCGCAGGGATGCCAGCTTTGCCATGGCGCGCCGACGCCGGCGGCATGCCCGCGCCGCTGGCGCACGACATGCCGGCCGCGGCCGCGCGCCTGTTCGCGCGCCTGCCGCAGGGCTGGACCCCATGGCAGCGCATCGGCGCCTGGCCGGCGGGACGCAGCGCCACGCTGCGCCTGCCGCTGGCGGCGCCGGCGCAGGGTGGCGAGCGCCTGCGCCTGATGCTGGCCGGGCGCCTGCTGGACGTGCGCGGCGCCCTGCTGGCCGCCGCGCCGGTTCCCGCCTGCAGCGGCCGCGCCTGCCGTACGCCGGACCAGGTGCAGGTGCTCGACCTGCGCCTGGCGCCGGGCGCGCGCGAACTGGCGCTGGATGCTGCCTCGCTCGGCCTGGATGCGCTGGCCATGCCCGGCGATGCGCGCTACCGCCACCTGGCGCTCGAACATGGCCGCCTGGCCTGGCAGGCGCTGCCCGCACACGCCGGCGCACCGGCAGCCGCGCCGCAGTCGCCGGTCCCGGCGGCGCCGGCGCTGCGCCTGGAAGACCGCAGCGGCGCGCCGCTGTGGCGCGACGGCGCACCGGTCGACGCCGCCCGCGGCGCCGGCCTGGCCGCGCTGCTGGGCGTGCACGCGGGCCAGCAATCGGGCCTGGCCGGGATGCTCGGCCGCCTGCCCGGCGGCGCGCACCGGGCGCGCCTCACCATCGACCTCGACCTGCAGCGCGCGGCGCAGGCAGCGCTCGACTGCATCGGCTTGCGCCGCGGCCGCTGGGAAGGCGGCGCCTGCAGCGGCGCGCAGGCGGCGCCGGACGGGCGCCAGGCCGGCCTGGTGCTGCTGGACGCCGAGACCGGCGACATCCTGGCGGCGGCCGGCAGCGGCGGCGCGGACCTGGACCGGCTCGACGGCGCCCGCTGGCGCGAGCTGCGCGACTTCGACCGCGCCGACCCGGCCGCCAGTCCGCTGCGCCTGCCGGCCTGGCAGCACGACGGCGGCGCCGAGCGCAGCCCCGGCTCGACCTTCAAGATCGTCAGCGCGCTCGGGCTGGAACGGGCGGCGCGCGCCGACCGCAGCCTGGATGCGCTGCTGGACGGCCTGCCGCTGCCCGCGATCAACGCCCTGGCGCGCGCGCGCGGCTTCGATTTCCGTACCGACGCGCCGTCCTATCCCGCCGCTGCCGGCAAGGCCGCGGCGCGCATCACCAACTTCCGCGACCAGGGCCTGGACCGGCGCGCCCAGGACGGCCGCCTCGGCCTGTCCCAGGCGCTGACCTACAGCCTGAACACTTGGTTCGCCTGGACCGGCGAACTGGCCGACCGCAGCCTGCTGGGCCTGCCCAGCGGCGGCGTGCCCGACCTGCAGCCGCTGGCGCCGGGCGCGCTGGACGACGTTCGTCCGATCGTGGCGATGGCGCGCCGCCTCGGCTTCGGCCAGGCGCTGCGCCTGGACGGCGGCCTGCTGCCGGACGACTATACGTGGTCGGCGTGGGACGCGCTGCAGGCGACGCCGGCCGCCATCGACCCGGTCCACACGCGCCACGAACTGCGCCAGATGGCGATCGGGCTGCGCATGCAGGCGACGCCGCTGCAGATGGCGCTGGCGGCGGCGGCGGTCGGGCAGGGCGCGGTGGTGCGGCCGCGCCTGCTGGCCGACCTGGACGGGCGGGCGGCCGTCGATGCACCGCAACAGCCGCTCGGCGTGCGCCTGGACCGCGTGCGCGCCGGCCTGAAGGGCGTGGTCGACAGCGGCACCGCCGCCGGCGCGTTCGGCAGCCCCGGCGGCGCCGGCATGGAGGCGATCCGCCGCGGCCTGTCCGGCAAGACCGGCACGGCGCCGGTCGGCGACGGCAGGCTGGCCACGGTCTGGTTCACCGGCTGGCTGGAACCGCACAGCGTGCCGGGCCAGGCGCACCGGCTGGCGCTGGCGCTGTTCGTCAGCCGTTCCGAGGCCACCGGCGGCGAGCATGCGGCGCCGGTGGCGGCGGCGCTGCTGCGCCACCTGGCCGCGCGTGGCGCGCAGAAAACGCAAGCGCACCAAGCGCCGAAATAAAGGGTAAAAGCGCGCCATCAGCGCGCCTTGGCGGTATGGTTCTGTGGCATGATTTGCTTCGGTCCGGCAAATCGCGGGCCATTGGACACGTCGACGAGGAAGGTATGCGCTTGCCGGGAACCCGGTACCAGGAGCCGGGATGGGAAGAAGTGCGCAAATTGCTGGGGCAATGCTCGCTCGCGGCCCTGCGCGCCGGCGCGCCGGCGCACCCGGACAGCGATCCCCAGGCGCGCGCTGACGCGCTGGAGCGCTACGTGGAGGCGATGGCCGCCGCCCTGCATGCGCTGCGGCGCACGGCGCGCGCGCAGGCGCCCGGCAACGCCTACGGCGACAGCGTGTTCGAGCTGGCCCTGAGCCTGTTGTTCGAATTGCAGGCACGCCCGGCCGACTGGCACGCGCTGTGCGAGGCGCTGGACGGGGTCGACCGCGGCGGCGCCGACGATGGCCTGCTGCGCAAGAAGGTCAACGACATGTACGCGCTGCTGCGCGACCGCGTCGACGCCGACAATTACCAGGCCGCCTGCGGCCGTCCCTGCAGCGCCAACCGCATGTACGCCTACCGCATGCTGGACACGGCCTACGGCGAGATCGCGCGCCTGTTCGCCGATTGGGAACGGCACCGCGACCAGGTCGGCGCCATCCTCGGACGCGAACTGGCCGGCGTGCCGATCGAGGTGCGCCAGCTGCGCGGCATCGGCGGCTGCCGGCCCGAATGGGTGCTGCGCTGGAGCGCCACGCGCGCGCGTTTCGGCCCCGGGCCGGGGCCGCTGCACACGCGTTCCAAGCGCTTCGCCAGCCTCAAGGACCAGCCGGAGCGGATCGGCGCCATGCTGGCCGAGATCGGCGAGTACCAGGTCCTGTCGGACAACCGCGACCGGGACTGGTTGCAGGACCTGGACGACGCGGCGGTGTGGATGGAAGATTACTGGCGCGTGCTGCAGGAGTCGGTCGACGCCGCCGTGCCGGGGCCGGACCGCATCCTGGAAGCGCGCCAGGATGCGCTCGATGCGGATGCGTGCGATGCGGATGCGCGCGATCCGGCCGCGGCCGGCGTGGATCCGGACGATGCGCAGGCGGACTGCGCGGCGCAGGACGGCCTTGGTGCGGCAGGCGATGGCCAGGCGCTCGCCGCCGCCGCCCGCCTGGAAGCGATCGCGCTGGCGGTTGCGCTGCCCCCCGGCTACATGCAGGCGGCGGCGCATGCCGAGGAAGCCGGCGGCTGGGTGGCGCGCGCATTGCGCGACGCCGGCCTGCCGGTGCGGCTGGCGGTGTACGCGCGCGTGCTGGGGGCGGCCGACGACGCCTATCCGGACGCGTGGCGCGATCCGGCCAGCGGCGAACTGCCGACCATGCGCCAGCTGGCGGCGCTGGCGCAGGTGTCGCTGCCGACGCTGCGCAAGCGCCGCGACGCCGCCATCGACAAGCTCGTGGCGATCGAACGGCCGGCAGCCATCGAACAACCGGGCGCTGCGCCCATCAGGAGAAGCGGATGAATACCAGGAACACCGGCGGCGCCGACCAGGCGGCGCACCAGCTGCAGCGCCGGCTGGGCGAGCGCGCGCTGCTCGGGCGGCGCGTCGAGGGCGACCGCCTGGCGCTGGCCGACGCCACGCTGCTGGCGGCGCTCGACGGCAGCCGTCCCCTGACGGCCGGCGAGCGCGCCGCGCTGCAGGCGTCGCCGCTGACGGCGCGCCGCCTGCGCCAGCTGGCGCTGGAGCGGCGCGCACGCTCCGCCGCCGATGCAAACGGTGCCGATGCGAACGGCGCCGGCAGCGTCGTACGCGAGGCGGCCGGCGGCTGGCGCGGCAGCCGCGGCATGCTGCGCGCGGCCAGCAGCGGCGCCGTGGCCGCGCTGGCCACCGACGACGGCTGCTGGACCCTGCACCTGCTGCGCCAGGAGGGCGCCTGGCGCGCCATCCTGCAATTGTCGGCGGATGCGCCGTTCGCGGCGCAGCTGCTGGCGGCGCGCACGCCGCTGCGCGTCTGCGACGGCGCCGGCGCCGTACTCCTGCAGGGCTGCCTGGACGACGACGGCGAGTGCGAAGCCGCCTGGCCGTTCGCCGCGGCGCCCGGTGCCCACCTGCAGGCGCACGGCGCCGGGTTCAGCGTGGAGCCCTGCAGCGCGGCGCCGTCCGCTCGGGAGCCATCGTGAAACTCGACGCCGGCGCCATGCTGGGCATGCTGTTCCGGCGCGCCGCGCCGCCCGCCGGCGCGTGCGCGCTGGGCACCAGCGTGGTGGCGCTGCCGCTGCGCAGCGGCTGCACGGCGCCGCCGGGCTGTCCGGTGGTGATCATCGACGCCAAGGGCGCCACCCGGCGCGCCCCCGATCCGCGCCGTCCCGCCGTGCGCGAGGGCGAGCTGGCCTGCGTGTTCCATCCGGGGCCGTACACGGTCGACATCGTGCCGTTCGCGCAGGCGCCGGAAATCGGCCTGCGCACCACCTTCGCCGTCGACGCTGCCGATCCGCAGGCGGCGCACCAGCGCTTCGACCTGTACCTGTCCAGTGAAGTGCCGGAGCGCCTGGAACTGGCGGCGCTGGCGGAGGGCATGCAGGCCACCCTGCAGCGCGAACTGGCGCACGGCGGCCTGGAACTGCCGCCATGCGCCGGCATCGAGGAGTGGAACGTATTCCGCCTCGGCCTGAACCAGCTGCTCTACATGCGCTACGGCGTCACCGTGGACGATTGCGTGCCGGTCGACCTGGGTGCGACGCGCGACTACGCCCAGGACCTGTGCGCGCGCGCGGCGGCGCAGCCGGCCGCCAGCCTGGCCGTGCCGGCGGACGCAGCGGCAAGCGCGGTGCCGGGCGGGGCGGCGCTGGCGGATCCGGGCGCCGCTGCGCCGGGCGGCGCCGCGGCGCCGGTGTACGGCGGCGCGCGCCGGCCGGCATCGGCTGCCCTGGCCGGCGCCGACGACGCGGCGCTGCGCGACGCGCGCGCGTTGCGGCGCCTGTTCCTGGAACTGCCGTGCCTGATGTGCGGCCTGCGCCTGGCGGCGCTGCCGGTGTGCCCGGAACAGTTCCGCCGCCAGCAGGCGCTGCTGCAGCGCATGGACTTGCTCAGCGTCGGCGCCGCCAGCATGCCGGCATTCTCCCTGGCCACGCCGGGCCAGGCGCTGGCGATCGAGCAGCGCCTGCGCCGCGTGCGCCACAGCCAGCGCGCCTGCGCGTCGCTGGACGACGCCTGGGCGCTGCTGGCGCGCATGAAGGAGGCGCCGGCGGCGCTGGCGCGGCACCGGCTGGCGGCCTTGTACGACGAAGCCGAGCGCATCGTCGCCAACCTGGAAACCGATTGCGCCGGCCGCCGCGCGGCCCAGCCGCCCGCCGAGGGCGAAGAGCGCGCGATGGAACGCGGCGCGGCCGACGCCGGCAGTGCGCAAGGCGGCGCCGCATGAGCCCGGCGCCGACGACGGCCGCGTGCCGCAGCCTGCTGCCCGACGGTGCCGTGCTGACGGTCAGCGCGGTGCGCCGCCCGCGCGACGGCCGCGCCGAGGTCAAATCCGCGGCCTGCGGCGACGCCGCCCTGGCCGCGCGCATGACAGAGACCGTGCGCCTGGCGCGCCACACCGAGACCCGCTTCGACAGCCGCGACCAGGTCGTGCTCAGCCTCGACCGCGCGCCGCCGGCCGGCTGGCGCGACTGGGAGCTGGCGGCGGTGCTGGCCGACCGCATGGTGCGCGGCCTGTGGCGCCCGAACGGCACGCCGCTCGCCAACGGCTGGTCGGATACCTGGCAGCTGGGGCGCGTGGACGGCCACGCCATCGACGACAGCGTGGTGGCGGCGGAGGTGCTGCTGGGCGGGCCCGGCGCGCTGGCGCACCTGGGCATGCTGGACGGCCATCCGGATCCGGGCGCGGCGGTGTCGAGCGCGCGCGCCTGGTTCCCGCTGCACAGCGGCGGCGCCGGGGACAGCCTGTGCTGGGTCGAGGTCGGCCTGCATCCGCTGGCGGCCGGGGCGGCCGGGGCGGCCGAGGAAGAAGAGCAGACCATCGCCGTGCCCGGCCAGGACGCGGCGCGCCAGGCCGCGGTGCGCCAGGCGCTGGCCGGCGCGCGCCAGTTCGATGGGCGCGGCCTGGGCCGCTGGCGCACCACGGTGCGCTTCGGCGGCCAGCCGTTCCAGGGCCGTTCGTTCGAGCTGGCGCTGGTGCTGGCCGACCGCATCGCGCGTGGACGCGAGTTCGTGCCGCGCGCGCGCCTGATCGCCAGCGGCTGTTCCGACGCCTGGCACACGGGCCGGGTCGACACGGTGGAAGCGATCGACGCCAAGTGCGCGCTGCTGCTGCGCGAAGCCGGCGCGGGCGACCGCATCCTGCTGCCGCAGGCATGGCAGGATGCGTTGCCGGCCGGGTTCGCGGAGGGCGTGCGCGCGCTGGGCGCCAGCGTGGCCTGCGTGGCGCGGATCGGGATCATTTAGGCGGGATCATGCAAGCGGAATCGTGCGAGCAGATTCGGTTGTACAAGGAGTGGGTGATACAAGGAGTGGGTGATGTTGAAGATGTTCGGATTCGGCGGCGCGGCCTGCCCGCGCTGCGCGCATAAGAACGCGGGCGAAGACGGCTATTGCGCCGGCTGCGGCCTGATGCTGGGCGCGCCGCGCCATGCGCCGGTGCTGGTCGACAACCGCTGGATGCCCGGCCCCGACGAACTGGCCGTGTTCTTCGGCGTGCGCGACCTGGCCGGCCTGTTCGTCAAGGTGCTGCGCGTGCCGGCCACCGCGCGCGCCTTCATCCTGCAGGGCGGCGAGGCTACCGAGGTGCAGCAGGGTGAATACGAGATCGAGGGCTTCTTCACGCGCCTGAACCATTTGCTGCGCGACCAGCACGCCGAGATCCTGGTCACCAGGAGCGGCGCGCTGCCGGTGGAATTCGCCTTCGACGACCTGGCCAGCAGCGAGCACCTGCAGCTGGCGGCGCGCGTGACGCTGTCGCTGCGCATCGAGAACGTGCCGGCCTTTGCGCGCCATTTCATGACCATGCCCGGCACCATCGGCGCGGCCCAGCTGCGCGAACTGCTGCAGGCGCCGCTGCGCCAGCTGGCGGCGGAATTCAGCGCCGCGCGCTCGCTGCGCGACATGGCCGGCAACGCCGAGCTGCGCCCCCAGCTCGACCAGCACCTGCAGGGCGGCCTGGCGCTGCTGCTGGCGCAGTACGGGCTGGCGGTGGCGCGGGTCGATACGCTGGCGCTGCGCCACGACAAGTTCGACGCCAACCGCGCCCGCATCGGCAGCCTGTGGCTGGCCGCCGACGAGCAGCGCGTGGCGCGCGAGCATGCGCGCCACCTGGACGAGCTGTACGGCGAGGAGGAATGGCAGCGCATCCGGCGCGCGGAGCAGGACGTGCGGCTGGATTACCGGCGCGCCCAGTTGCGCCAGGAGAGCGCGCTCGAGCGCGCCGAACTATCGCTGGAGAATGCCGAGCGCGCCCATGCGGTGCGCGCGCGCGAGATCGAGCTGTACGGGCGCATCGTCGAATCGCGCACGCGCAAGCAGGCGATCGAGCGCGGCGCGGTCGACGTGGTCAGGGAAATCGAGCACGAGCTGGGCGAGAAACGCGGCGCGCGGCTGGACGAGCAGGGCCAGTGGGAGCACCTGCGCGCCGTGGCCGGCATCCGCATGCGCACCGAGCTCGAGGTGGCGCAGCAGGATACGCTGGAAGCGCGCACGGTGGCGCGCCAGCGCTTTTCGCACGCGCTGGTGCAGCAGCAGATCCGCAACAAGATCGAGCAGGCGCAGGCGATCGAGGATGCCGCGCAGCGGCGCAGCGAACTGGCGCGCCTGCGCGAGGCGGAGCAGGCCGGCGCGCTGCAGGCGCGCGCCATCGACGACGAGGAACACGCGGCGCGCCTGAAGCTGCTGCAGCTGGCCCATCGGGCGCGCGCGCGCGAAGCCGAGCGCGTGCTGGAGTGGGAAGAGACGCAGTTCGGCGCGCGCCTGCGCGAAGCGGCGCGCGGCGAATCGGTGGAAGCCGAGTTCACGCGCCAGAAGCTGGACGAGCTGCGCCGCGCCGGCGGCCGCGCCGATGCCGTGGCCCAGCGCGACAAGCTGCTGCTGACCATCGAGCTCGATGCCGAACAGGCGCGCCGGGAGCAGGCTCTGCAGCTGGACGCGGAAGAAAAGCGCGCTGCGCTGCGCGCGGCCGAGCGCGAAGCCGCCTGGCAGCAGGAGCTGCGCGTGCTGGCGCAGCAGGCCGGGCGCCAGGAAGCCGCGCATGCCCAGGCGCTCGAGCTGGCGCGCCTGGAGCTGGCGCGCGCCGAAGCGCTGGGTGCGATGGACGACGGCGCCCGCGTGGCGCTGGCGCCGGCCGCCAACGCGGCCCTGCTGGCGGACGTGATGAAGGCGCGCGTGCACGCCGGCATGAGCGCCGAGCAGCTGGGCGGACTGGCCGGCGTGGCCGCCGCCGCGCTGCCCGGCGCCGAGGCGCTGGAGGCGGCCAGGCAGAAAGCGGACGCGGCGCGCGCCGACGAGCGCGGCCAGCGCGCGCGGGACGCCGACAGCGAGCGGCGCCACCAGCTCGACCTGCTGGCGCTGCACAACGGCGCCGGCCGGCCGGTCGCCGCCGCCGGAGTGCCGGCCGCCGGAGCGCCGGCCGCAGTGTCGCCGGCCGCCGGATCGTCGGCCGCAGTGTCGCCGGCACCAGCAGCGCCGGCCTGCACGCATGCGCAGGCCGGCCCGGCCGACCGCTTCTGCGCGGCCTGCGGCGCGTCCCTGGCGGCCCGGGGCTGATGCAGACGGCGCACGACAAGCTGCGCGAACTGCGCGCGCTGCACGAGGACGGACTGCTCAGCCGCGAGGAATTCGACAGCCGCAGGAACGCGATCCTGGACGCCGCCTACCCGGCGCCGGCGGAGGCGGACGCGCCCGGCGCGGCGCAGGCGGCGCCGGCCGCGGCGCACGACGGGCGCGCCGGCACCGAACTGGGCCTGATGCGCGGCCAGGAAGTCGGCCCGTTCGGGCGCCGCTACCGGCTGGAGCGCCTGATCGCCCAGGGCGGCATGGGCCAGGTGTGGCAGGCCACCGACCTGGCCACCGATGCCGAGCTCGGACACAGCGCCCGCGTCGCGCTGAAGATACTGCCGCCGCAGCTGACCGCGAACGGCGCCCATGCGCGCCTGCTGCTCGAGGAAGCGGCGCGCGCCCGCGCGCTGGCGCACGAGCACATCGTGCGCGTCTACGACTGGGCCCAGGACCCGGCCACCGCCAGCCACTTCATCATCATGGAATGCCTGGAAGGCGAAGACCTGGACCACCTGCTGGCGCGCGAGGCAAGCCTGGGCCTGGAACGCACGCTGGCGCTGCTGGCGCCGGTGGCCGAGGCGCTCGACTACGCCTGGGAGCGGCACCGCCTGGTGCACCGCGACATCAAGCCGGCCAACGTCTTCGTGACCACGGCGGGCGAGGTCAAGCTGCTCGACTTCGGCATCGCCGCACGCGCGCTGGCCGGTGTGTCCGGTGCGCCGGACGCGGCGCTGGAAGCCCCGCCCAGCTCCGGCACCGCCGGCTACCGCGCGCCCGAGGCCGGCCGCACCGCCGCGGTCCCGGCGCCGGCGCTGGACGTGTACGCGGTGGCGGTGATGATCTACCGGATGCTGGCCGGCAGGCTGCCGTTCGCGCCGCGCCGGCGGCCGGACGACAGCGCCGAACGGCCGCCGGCGCTGGACGACGCCGGCTGGGCGGCGCTGCAGGCCGGCTTCGCCTTCGCGCCGGACGCGCGTCCGGCCAGCGTCGGCGCCTTGCTGGCGCGGCTGGCGCACGGCGGCAGCGCCGCAGCCGGGGGCGCTGCTGCTTCTGCCGCTGCTGCTACTTCTGCTGCCGACTCTGCCGATGCCGGCGGAGCGCCGGGCGACGCTGCGCCGCAGGCCGATACCCGTGCCGCACCGCAGGCCGGCGCCGCCGCCGCGCCGGCGCCGCCTGGGGTGGTCGTGGTGTCGGTGCAGGTCGATGCCGGCGGCGATTGCCAGCCGGACGCGCCCGACACGCCCCCGGCTGCGGACGTGTTGTTGAACGTGCTGCGCGAACAGCTGGTGCGCGACAGCGCCCAGGAATCGCTGGCGCAGCTGGCCGGAGCGGAGACCGCGGCCGCCGCGCTGCCCGCGGGCGCCGAGCCGCCGCAACGCGCGCTGTCGCCGGCGCGCGCGCAGCAAACGCATGCCGGCGCGGAACGCCCGCGCGCACCGGATCGGCAAGGCGCGGACGAGCCGCAAGCCGTGCAGGCGCCCGCGGCCGGGCGGGATGGCGGGCGCGGACGGGCGCAGGGCAGCGGGCATGAGGGGGAGCAGCAGGAGCGGGAGCGCGGGAAGGAGCAGGCGCCCACGCAGGACCAGCGGCCCACTCAGGAACAGCAGAGCAGGCAGGAACAGCAGCCCGCGCAGGACCAGCGGCCCACGCAGGACCGGCAGCGCACGCAGGAGCGGGAACCCACGCAGGAGCGGAAACCCACGCAGGAGCGGGAGCCCACGCAGGAGCCGGGCGATGGGCGGGAGCAGGAGCGGCAGCAGGAAGAGCAGGTCCGCCAGCGCGCGCAGGCGCTGGCGCGCCAGGTGGCGCAGGATGCCGCGGCGCGCGCGGCGGCCGCTGCCGCCAAGGCCGTCCTCGACCGCCAGCGGCGCGAGCAGGAACGCGCGGCGCGCGAGGCCGCCGAGGAAGCGCGCAGCGCACGCAAGGACGTGCTGCGGCGCCAGCTTGCCGAGCGCCGCGCCCTCGACGCGGAACAGGCGCGCCTGGCGCAGGAAGAGGCGCTGCGCAAGGCGGCGCAGGCCAGGGCCGCGGCGGCGCAGGCGGCCGCCCGCCGCGAGCGCGCCGGCCCGGCAGCGCCGGCCGGCGCGCAACTGCCGCAAGCCGCGCAACTGCCGCAAGCCGCGCAACTGCCGCAAGCCGCGCAACCGCCGCAAGCCACGCAACCGCTGGAAGCCGCGCAACCGCCTCGACCCCGTATCTCCGGTCCGGACCGAGCCACGGCGCCGGCCGCGCCCGCCGATCCCGCGGCCGGCGCCACGCACGCGGCGCCGGTATCCGCCGCACAGGCCGTGCCCGCCGCGCGCGCGCAAGCGGCAGCCGCGGCTGCTGCGGCCCCCGCGCCGCGCCCGCCGCCCGCCATCCTGCGCGACGCCTTCGCGGACGGCGCCGGCAACGGCCCGGATCTGGTGCCGCTGCCGCCGGGACGCTTCCAGATGGGCGCCTCCGACCAGGAACACCGCACCGCGATGGCGGCCGGCTCGCGCCCCGGCTGGCTGGCGCGCGAACTGCCGCGCCACTGGGTCGGCGTCGAGCGCCCGGTGGCGCTGGGACGCTTCCCGGTGACGGTGGACGAATGGCGCATGTTCGCGCGCGCCACCGGCTGGCGCCCGAGCGGCGAAGTCGACTGGGAGGCGCCGGGTTTCGTCCAGGCCGGACGCCATCCGGTGGTCGGGGTCAACTGGTTCGACGCGGTGGCCTACACCTGCTGGCTGTCCACCGCCACCGGCCGCCGCTACCGCCTGCCCAGCGAGGCCGAATGGGAATACGCCTGCCGCGCCGGCACCCGCACCGCGTTCAGCTGCGGCGACACGATCGACACCGGCCAGGCCAACTACGACGGCAGCTTCACCTACAACGGCGGCCCGCGCGGCGAATTCCGGCGCGGCACCACGCCGGTCGACGCCTTTCCGGCCAACCCCTGGGGCCTGTGCGACATGCACGGCAACGTGTGGGAATGGGTGCAGGACGCGGTGCACGACAACTACGAGGGCGCGCCGGCGGACGGCAGCGCCTGGGAGGCGGGCGGCGCGGCGGGCGGCGATCCGGCGCGCCGCATCCTGCGCGGCGGCTCCTGGCTGTACAACCCGCGCTACCTGCGCTCGGCGCTGCGCAACGGCTTTTCCGCCGCGCTGTCGAACGACATCGTCGGTTTCCGCGTGGCGCGCGAACTGTAACACGCAAAAAAACCGGCGCGCCCGGGTGGGTGCGCCGGTCTGCGGCGGGGGGGCGGCGGGCGCCGTGTGCGGGGTGGGTCAGGCGGGGAGCGCCAGGCGGCCGGCGCCCGGCAGCGCGTGCGCGCCGTCGGCGGCGCGGTCGTCCTGCTCCACGCGGAAGGTGCCGACCAGGCCGGACAGCGCGTGCGCCTGCTCGTGCAGCGCCGCGGTGGCGGCCGCCGCTTCCTCGACCAGCGCCGCGTTCTGCTGAGTGGCCTGGTCCATGTGAAGCACCGCCTGGTTGATCTGGTCGATGCCGGCGCTCTGCTCGGCGCCGGCGGCCATGATCTCGGCCATGATGTCGGTGACGCGCGCCACGCTGGTCACGATCTCGTCCATGGTGGTGCCGGCCTTGTCGACCAGCGCGGCGCCGCTGTCGACGGTGGCGACCGAGGCCGTGATGAGTTCCTTGATTTCCTTGGCCGCCGCCGCCGAGCGGTGCGCCAGGTTGCGCACTTCGCCGGCCACGACCGCGAAGCCGCGGCCCTGTTCGCCGGCGCGCGCCGCTTCCACCGCGGCGTTCAGCGCCAGGATGTTGGTCTGGAAGGCGATGCCGTCGATGACGGCGATGATGTCGACGATGCGGCGCGACGAGGCGTTGATGGTGCCCATGGTGTCGACCACTTCGGCCACCAGCTGGCCGCCGCGCAGCGCCACCTGCGACGCCGATACCGCCAGCTGGTTGGCCTGGCGCGCATTGTCGGCGTTGTGGCGCACGGTCGAGGTCAGCTCTTCCAGCGAGGAGGCGGTTTCTTCCAGGCTGCCGGCCTGCTGCTCGGTGCGGTTGGACAGGTTCAGGTTGCCGGCCGCGATCTCGCTGCTGGCGCTGGCGATCGAGGCGCTGCTGTCGCGCACGCTGCGTACGGTGGCGGCCAGGTTGTGCTGCATGTCGGCCAGGCCGCCCAGCAGCTTGCCCATTTCGTCGCCGCGTCCGGCCGGGACCGGGGTCGACAGGTCGCCGCGGGCCATCGCCTCGAAGTGGCCGAGCGCCTGGTCGAGCGGGCCCATGATGGCGCGCAGCAGCGAGACCGAGGACACCACGATCAGCAGCGCGCCCAGCACCACCGCGCCCACCGCCAGCTTGAGCAGGCGCTCGCTGCGCGCCAGGCTTTCCTCAAATGCGGCCTTGGCCGACTTGACCTGGTAGTCGTCGAGCTTGTTGGAGGCGGTGTTGTAGTCGCCGAAGGCAGTCGTCAGGGTCTTCATGAACAGGGTTTCCACCGCCGCGCCGTCGCGCTGCTGCACGGCGCGCGTCAGGGTCGCGATGGCGCCGTCGACGTATTCCTTGCGGCGCGCCGCCAGGGCATCGACCAGCGCCTGTTCCTCGGCGTCGCGCGGCATCGCCAGGTATTCCTTCCAGGTCTTGTCGGAATCGGCCAGGAAGCCCTGCATGCGGGCGATGGTCTTGTCGATGTCCGGCGCGTCCGGGTGCAGCACGGCGCGGTCCAGCACGAAGCGGGCGCGCGACAGGAAATTCTTCGAGTTGTTCAGGACGATGCTCGATACCAGCTGGCTCGAATACACCTCTTCGAGCGAGGCCTGGGTGGCGCGCATGCCGTGGATGCCGATCAATCCGGTCGCCACGATGATCAGCCCGAGCAGGGCCATGGTGGCGATGAGGCGGATGCGGAGCGTAAGTTTGCTGGTCATGGATGTCTGCTTGTTGCGGTGGCGGGCAGCGGCCCCGATGGACGCATGCCCGCCGATGCATGTGGAGGGAACAAAGCGCACTGTACCTCCGAAATTTCCACAAGACAATAAATCAAGGAAATACACGTTGCTTACAGGATACGTTTGACCCAAATCATTGTTACCGCAATAAGAGGCAAGATAAATCTTGCAACGCATGAATGGCGGCGGCCCGGCGCCATCGATTCATGCCGGTGGCATAATCGGCGTATCAGGTGTGGGAGGACTTCCGATGCGGATCCCGAAAGAACTGCAGATACCGCTGATCGTATTCGCGCTGCAGGCGGTGCTGTTGACCGGCGCCGCGCTGGTGTTCGTGGTGCTGGGCGTGCGCTGAGGCGCGCCGACGGCGCACCGGGGTCGTCGCCGGGCAGGCCGGCGTGGCGTGCGCTCCGGTTCTAGCCGGGGCGGCGGTCTTCGGGCCGCGCCGTGGCGGCGAAGCGGCCGTAGCCTTCGAGGCCGGCCAGGCTGCCGGCTGCGCCGCCCGGCGCCAGCGCCGTCTCGCGGCCGCTGGCGCGGTCCAGGTGCCAGAAGCCGCCGTCGCGGTGGAACAGCGGCGGCATGGCGGCCGCAGTGAGTGCGGCATCCGGATGGCGTTCCGGCGCCAGCAGCAAAAAGCACTCGTCGTCGGCGCCGCCGTCGGCACGGCGCAGCAGCACGCCGTGCGCCGACAGGGCGCCCACCTCCAGCAGCACGACGCCGCGGATGCTGGCGGTGAACTCGATGCGCATGCCCGCGCGCAGCGGCACGGCGTGCCGCTTGCCGGGCCAGGCGCCGTCCAGCAGCAGCCCGTAGCGCGACACGTCCTCGATCTCGAAGCCGTCGCGTCGCGGCCGTACCAGCGCATGGCGCGCCGACAGGCGCCGCGTCAGCCCGTCCGCCTCCGGCCCGTGCGCGCCGTAGTGCAGCAGCGCCGGGCCGGCGCCGGCTTGCGTGCTTTCCCAGCGTCCCAGCACGCATTCGTCGAGCGCGAACAGGCGCAGGTGGCGCGGCACGCCGGCGCGTCCGTTGGCCGCCACCAGGCAGGCGCTCGACGCCGGGCACGGATGCGCACCCGCCAAGCGCGCAGGCACCTGCGCGCCGGCCCGGGATGCCGCCGCCAGGTCGATTTCGATCAGGTCCTCGTCCCAGGCGATGGTCGGCAGCGCCAGGTCGATCTTGCCGCCGCCATGCCCGTTTCCGGCGAGGCCGGCCAGGTCGAGCCGGGCGATGCCGGCGTTGCGCGCGGCGATCTCGATGTCCATCGGCCCGCCCGCATCCAGGCCGTGCACGCGCGCGATGGAAGCGTCGTCGGCGCTGATGCGCACATTCTTGTGGGTGGACAGGAAGGTGCGGTGGATTTCTTCCAGCGACGCGTCCGGACGCGGCACCAGCAGCACCAGCGTGGCCACCCAGGCGCGCGCCGCCACGGGTGCGCCGGCATCCGCCGCCGCGGGCGCTTCGTGGCGGCGCGGGGGCTCGCCGCGTAGTTCGACGTCGATGCGGTACTGGCCGTGCTCGCGGCCGCGCGAGGAAAATTCGATGTACAACGGCAGCCAGCCGCCATGCACGTCGCGCGTAAAGGCCAGGCGCGCGCCGCTGCCGGCCAGCAGCTCGGACGCCAGCCGCGCCTCCAGGCGCGCCGGCGCGTCGGCCGCCATGGCGTGCAGCGTCAGCTTGATGGTCTGGCGCCCGCCGGCGGCGCGCGGGTCGAAACCGCTGACGCGCAGGTGCGGGCGCGCCGGCACCGGCTGCGCGTAGACGGGCAGGGCCGGCACGGCTTGCGGCAAAGCGCGCGGCAAGAGCGCCGGCGCTGCGGCGTCTGCAGTCATGGCCGCTTCATGACCGGGGTCCGCCGGCTGCGCATGCCCGTGCGCGCATACCGGCGCGCCCGGCATGACCCAGGTGGTGCAATGCGGATGGTCGGGACTGGCGCAGCGTTTCATGGCGGATTCCCTATCGAGCGTCGGGCAGCGCGGTTTCTTCGCGTCCGGCGCCGTCCGGCGTGCGCAGCAGGATCGCCGTCACGTTGTCGGGGTAGAAGAAGGCGGCGGGATGCGCGTCGTAGGCGCCGAACAGGGCCGCCAGCATGGTGGCGGCTTTGGCGCGGCCGCCCAGCAGTTGCGGCCACTGACCGACCCAGCCGTCCGGGTCGGAACAGGACCACAGGCCGTCGGTCGCCAGCAGGTAGGAGGCGCCGGGACGCAGCGCCAGCGCGCGCCGGTCGGCCAGCGGCGCCAGCCAGGCCGGCAGGTTGGCCGCCGACAGTTCGAACAGCGGATCGCTCAGCCGTGCCGGGTCGGCGAAGGCATTCCCCAGGATGAACGCCTGCGACACCTGCGGCCGGTGCTCGCCGTGCACTTGCCGCCACCAGTCGTCCTCGCCCAGCAGGCCGGCCATCGCGAACGCCGTGGCCGGCACGTGGTCCACGCTGAGCGGCGCCGCGTGCGTGCGCGTGATTTCGTACAGGCGCGAATCGCCGGCGTGGTACAGCAGCGGCGCGCCGCCGGCCGGCAGCTCCAGCATGGTCAGCGTGGTGCCGGGACGCGCACCGTGACCGAAGGCGGCGCCGGCGAAATGGCGCTGCAGGCCGGCGTGTAGGCCGTCCAAGCGCTGCGCCAGCTCGGCCGCGCCGTCGCAGGGCGGCAGCGCCAGCAGCCCGGCGGCGACCGCTTCCGCCGCCTCGCGCCCGTGGCCGTGGCCGCCCATCCCGTCCAGTACCGCCACGCGCGCATGCCCGGCGCGCCAGCCGGGCAGGCGGCGCCGCTGCGGCAGCCCGTCGCGCAGGAACACGGCTTCGCCGGCGGTATCGATCAGTACCAGGTTGTCCTGGTTTTCCTCGCGCAGGCGCGGCCCGGCGCCGACGCAGGAAAAGGCGGCGACGTCGAGCGCGCCGAAGCGCAGCGCGGCGGCCAGGGAAGACGGAGACAGGGGCGGTGGAATCGGCATGACGCTACTTTACCCGCAATCGGCGCACCGGTCAGGCCGCGCCGGTTGCGGCCGTGTGGTAGGTTGGCCTTGCCACGCATACCAAGAGAGGGAGCCCGCGATGACCAGTGCCAGCACCAGCACCAGCACCAGCGCCAACGCCAACGCCGGCGCAATCCTGATCCGGCCGCTGGCCGGCGCCGACGTCCCGGCCGCGGCCGGCGTGCTGCGGCGCGGCGCCGAGGCGTTCATCCTGCACGAATCGGCGCCGCAGGACGCTGCGGATTTTCTTGCCCAGCACGGCGAGGACGGCATCCGCGCCGCGCTGGCCGCCGGCATGGCCTATCACGCGGCGCTGGTCGACGGCCAGCTGGCCGGCTTCATCGGCATACGCGAGCGCAGCCACGTGTATCACCTGTTCGTCGACGAGCGCTGGCAGCGGCGCGGCATCGCGCGCCGCCTGTGGGAATGCGCGCGCGCCGCGGCGCTGGCGCCCGGCCACGCGGGCGTGTTCACGGTGAATTCGTCGAACCATGCGGTTCCCCTGTACGAGGCGCTCGGTTTCGTGCGCAGCGCGCCGATGCAGGTGGCGCGGGTGCGCTACAACCCGATGCGCCTGGATGCGGCGCTAACGCGCGCCGTGGGCGGTGTTGCCGAGGTCGGCGCTGTCGTGCCCGACGCTTCCTTGGCCGACGCTGCCTTGCCCCATGCGCGCGCCGGCCTGGCCGTGTCCGCCGCCGCGCTCGTCGATCCGGCGTAGCCACAGGCTGTTGGCCCAGCCTTCCAGTTCGCCGCCTTTCACACGCGCGCGCACCTGCCACCAGTCGCCGTCGCGCGCGCCGCCGGCGGTCACGAGGGCGCCGGCCGGTAGCACCGCCACGCGCGTGCCGCGCACGCCGCCCTGGGTGCGCAGGTTGAGGCCGTCGATCACCAGGTAGCGGCTGCCGCGCGCCGGCGCGGCCACGCCCATGGCGCCGGAGTACATCCGCGGCGCGGCCGGGCCAGGGCGCGCCGCGATGGCGCGCTGCGCCGGGCCGGGCGGTACGCCGAGCAGCATGCAGAACAGGGCGCCGAAGGCCAGCGTGCCGCCGCCCGCCAGCGCGATGACGCCGAGACTGGGGCGGCGCCACCAGCGCCGCGGCGTCAGCCAGGCGGCCAGCAGCAGCGTCAGCGCCAGGGCCGCGCCATAGGCGGCGATTGCGGTGGTGTCCATGGCCGCTTCAAGCCTCGAAACGCAGCACGTAATGGCCGGCCACCAGGTGGTGCCCGGCCGGCAGGCGGTAGGGCGCTTCCGGCGTGGCCGCATCGATCGCCGCGACGAAGGCCAGGCGTTCGTCCAGGTGGTACAGCGCCTGGGTCGGGCTCAGGCGCGCGATGTCGAAACCGTCTTCGGCGGTGTCGAAACTGAAGGCGCTGCGCGACAGGCCGAGGCGGTCCGCGCTGGAGGCCGCCGAACCCGCCGCATGGCGCAGGAAGCGTGGCGAATCGAGCACGCGCAGCGCCGCCAGCGCCGGCGCGGCGCGCCCGAACACGCAGCGCGCGCCGGGCGCCGCCGGCAGCGCCGGCGTGGGCGGCAGGCGCAGCAGCGCGCAGTAGCGGTCCGCCATCCCGGGCGCGACGGCGAGCAGGTCGACGGCGCCGTTGTCGACCGGCCGGAAGCTGGAAGGCACGCCGATCGCCTCGCGGCCGGCGGCGGTGATCGCATGCAGGCCGTCGGCCTGGTCGACCGCGAAGGTGATCACCGCGTTGCCCGCGGCGGCCGGCGCCAGCGCGCGGTCCAGGCCGATCTCCAGCGCCTGGGCGCCGGTATCGCGGTAGCGCGACAGGCGCGGCAGGGCCAGCGCCGCCAGCGCCACCCGGTGGCGCGCCAGCGGCGCGTAGGTCGCTTCGGCGTCGATGGCCTGCGGCGAACGCGCATCCTGGCGCTGCGCGCCGGGCGCCGCCGGCAGGGCGGTGCGCTGGTCGTCCGGCGCCAGGCGCGGCTTCCAGACCGCGGCCGGGCGCAGCGAAGCCGGTGCGGGCGCAGCCGGCATGGCATCGGCCGAGGCGTCGTCCATGGGCGCGCCGGCGGCCGGCTGTGCCGGAAGCGGCCGGCCCGGCAGGGTTGCCATGTGCGCGGTTTGCGCCGCGATTGCCACCTGCCCCTGGAGCGTGGCGTGCGCCGGTGTGCCGCCCGCGGCATGCGTGGCGCCGGCGGCCGGCGGCGCCGCCGGCACTGCACGATGCGCCGGCGCCGCGGCCGGCGCGCCGGCCTGCTGCAGGCGTGCGCGCGCAGCGACGGAAGGCAGCGCGACCGCCGCCGGCGCCTGGCGCGCGTCCTGGACGGACGGCGCCGCCGCCGGGCCGGCCGCCGGCGTCACCCGCAGCAGCAGGCGCAGCGGCACGCCGGCGCCGTCCACCGCGCCGCGCCGCGAGCGGATCACGTAGTAATCCTGGACGGCGTCGTAGACGCAGTCGAAGGCGTCCCTGGGGCGCACCTGCACTTCGAGCGGCAGGCCCGGCCCGTCGTTCACCAGCAGCACCGCGCCCTCGGCGCCGAACGGCCAGCCGGGTGCGGCGCAGGTGGCGCCGTGTTCGTCCTGGCCGATCAGCGTCAGGCGCTGGTTCGGGTAGATGGCGCAGGCGGTCTTCCACACCGCGCTGTCGCGCGAGACGCCGACCGTGTGCTGGACCGCCTCCCCCGGCGCCGGCAGGTACACGGCATGGCCGAAGCGCACCTCGACCTCGCCCGGCGCCAGGCCGTCGGCGCCGAGCACGCGGTAGCGCACCTCGTCGCCGCCGAGCAGGTCGCCGAAATCCCTCTGGTGCAGCGCCGCCAGTCCCTGGGTCAGGTCGCGCACGCGCGCGCCGCGCGTCAGGTGGCGGTCATCGTCGACTTCTTCCTGGGGCAGCACCAGCGTCACGTGCGAAAAGCAGCGCGTGGCGGCGTTGCCGCGCCGTTCGCGCGGGGCGCGTTCGAGCAGGTCGCGCAGCAGCGGACGGCGCGCGAACAGGGCCAGTCCCGGCGCCTGCCAGAGGGCCTCGGGATCGAACACGTCGGCGATGCCGGTCAGGACCTGGCGCTCGACGTAGGTTGGCGCAGTGCGGGGTGCAATGCGGGGGACGGTGTGCATGCCGGCGCCGGATGCGGCCCCGGAGGCGTTGCGGCTGAATGCGATGCTGCTGGACATGGTTGGTTCTCCTCCAAGGATTGTGCGCTCGCGGCGGCAAACGCTAGCAGGGGGCAGATGAAAAACAGCAGGTGCGAGCCGCCGGCCGACAGGAAGCTCATCGGCTGGCCCATCACCGGGAAGATCGCCAGGTTGGTGCCCCACGACAGCAGGAAATGGCCGCACACGAAGGCGGCGCCGCCGCACAGCACGAAGCAGCGCAGGCGCGCCAGCCAGGCCAGGCGGAAGTCGCGCGCGTGGCGCTGCGCCAGCCAGCAGCGCAGCGCAATCGCCAGCAGGCCGGCGACGAAGGCGGCCTGCAAAAGCCACAGCGCCAGCGCCGCCGCCAGCCCGTGCCGGTTCAGGAAGAACGAGGCGGCGAAGTCGTCCTGGACGGCGGGAATGCGCAGCGCCGCTTCGCCGCCGCGCGTCGCAGTGGCCAGGCCGAACAGGCCGTCGGCGCCGCGCCAGCCGCCTTCCATCACGGCGCGCGCGCCCAGCAGCAACTGCTGGCCGGTATGCGGATGGGTGCCTGGATCGAGCCAGACCAGGAAGCGGTCGGCATAGAAATTCCATTGCGCCAGCGCGGCCGGGCCGGCGCCGCGCAGCCCCACGATCCCCAGCACGGCCAGGCAGGCGCAGCCCAGCAGCGCGGCCGCCGCCAGGCGCTGGCCGGTGGCCAGCGCGTACGCCAGCGCCAGGGCGCCGCCCCACACGCCCAGCAGCACCAGCGGCGAATAATCGTCGACCTGCACCAGCGCCACCGCCAGCAGCACGGCGAACAGCAGCGCCGGAAACACCAGGCGCAGGCATTGCCGCAGGGCGCCGCCGGGCGCCGGCTGCGCCCCGGCCGCCAACGCCAGGCAATGCGCGCTCAGCGCCGTCAGCGCCAGCTTGGCGAATTCGACCGGCTGCAGGTCGAACACCCCGGTCTCGTCGCCGAACGCCACCTGCAGCAGCAGCGCCGCCAGCGCCAGCGCGGCCAGCAGCATCAGCAGCGCTTCCACGCGCGCCTGGCGCGGCGCGGCGGATCCGTGTTGCATGCGCCAGCCGCGCCAGCCCTGCCAGCCGGCGCCGCCGCCCAGGCCGACGGCCAGCAGCGCGGCGCTCTTCTGGACGTAGCGCAGCCAGGACGAGTCCGGCCCGGCCAGGCCGAGTTCGAGCTGCGCCAGCAGGCCGGTGGCGAGCAGCAGCAGCGCGGCCGCCAGCGCCAGCGGCAGGCGCCGCGGCGCCCACAGCGCCAGCCACAGCGCCGCCCACGCCACCGGCAGCGCCACGCCGGCGCCGGCCGCGGCGCCGCTGCGCTGCAGCCAGAGCAGCAGCAGGCCGGCCAGGGCCAGCAGCGCGCCGGCCAGCAGCTGGAAAACGGCGCGCCCGTCCGTGCGCGCGGCGCGCGGGCGCCCCCGCTTCTGCCGGCGCCAGGCGCAAAAGCCGGCCAGCAGCACTCCCGCCGAGCCCGCCATGACCGCCGCCAGCGCCGGCGCCGGGTTCCACAACGCGCGCCGTTGCCACGACCAGGTCACGCCCGGCGGCAGGCGCCGCTGCGGTTCGGCATACAGGGCGACGTGGCTGGCCGGGCGCAGCCGCAGCAGGCCGCC
The DNA here is from genome assembly GCF_012849555.1 of Massilia forsythiae. NCBI lineage: Bacteria > Pseudomonadati > Pseudomonadota > Betaproteobacteria > Burkholderiales > Oxalobacteraceae > Massilia > Massilia forsythiae. Next base: position 5,693,967 of record NZ_CP051685.1, on the reverse strand, counting down.
GTCCGGCCGCACCAGCAGGCGGGTGCGTCCGGCCAGCAGGATGTCGCCGGCCTGCAGGCGCAGTGCGCGTTCGGCCAGCGCCGTTTCGATGCCGGCTTCCACCATCAGGGGCGGCGCCTGAACGCCCGCGCCGCCGGCGGACGCGGCGATGCCGTCGGCGCTGCGCGCGAACGATGCCGCCGGCGCCGCCAGGCCGGGCAGGGCGATGCGGTTGCCGCAATCGAGGTTGCCGCCGAAGACCAGCGGCCGCGCCAGCGTCAGCGCCGCCGGCGCGACGCGGTTCCAGGCGGCTGCCAGGCGCGCGCCGGCGCGGGTGTCGGGACAGGCCGGCTGGACCGCGCCGTCGCGCCATAGGGTGGCGCCGTCGTAGCGCCAGTGCACGGCCGCCGGGGCGCCGCCGGCGCGCGCCGGCACGACCGGGGATGCCGCGGACGCCGCGTCTTGCGGCGCGCCGTCCATCCGGCCGGCGTCCAAGGGCGTGCCGTACGGCAGCGCCGCAGCGGGCGCTGCGGGCGCTACGGGTGGCATCGTGGCGCTGGAAAAGCCGACCGCATCCGCGCCGCCGCTCTCGATCGCGAACGTGGCCGCGCCCACGCGCAGGCGCTGACCGGTGGCCAGCGTCACGCTGCCGCCGCGGCGCCGCACGCCGTCGCGCTCGAGCGCCGGCGGCGCGGCGCCATCGGTGGCGCCGATCCACCAGTCGCCGCCGGCGTCGCGCCGCAGCAGGAACGGCGCGGCATCGCCCTCGGGCGCGCCGAGCGCGTCGCGGCCGATCTGCATGCTGTCGCCGCGGCCCAGGACGATGCCGACCTCGGCCGGCATCCAGGCGGCGGGCGCGCGCAGCAGCGCCAGCAGTTGCAGGCAGCACAGCGCCAGCAGGCCGGCGCCGGCGAACACGCGCAAGGGTCTCATGCCGCGCTCCGCAGCGGCTGCACGGCATCGCCTGCGCCGAGGCGCACGCGTTCGATCAGGCGGCTGATCTCGAGCGCATGGCGCGGCCGCCCGTCGGGATGCGCCGCCAGCAATGCGCGCAGCAATGCCAGCGCCGCCTCTCCGCAGCCCGCACCGTGCGGCAGCGCGTGGCGCAGGAACAGCGCGGCCTCGTCCGGCGCCAGCGGAGGCGGCACCGCGCCGCCGTGGCGTTCGCGCAGCCACGCCGCCGCTGCGCTGCCGTGGACGCGCCGGGCGCCGGCGCATGCGCCGCCGAAGCGCAGCTGGACCCCGGTCGCCAGGTGGTAGAGCAGGGCGCCCAGGGCGAAATAATCGGTGCGCGCATCGGTGCGGTAGCCGCCGTCCTCGTGCTCGAAGAACTGTTCCGGCGCCTGCCAGCTGGCGGTGCCGGCATAAGCGTGGGCGCGGGCGTCGGCCAGCGGCCGGTTGGTGCCGAAATCGGCCAGCTTGAGCGCGGCCCCGCCGTTGCCGCCGCCCTTGTCGACCAGCAGGTTGGCCGGCTTCAGGTCGAGGTAGCGCCAGCCGTACTGGTGTACCTTGGCCAGCGCCGCATTCACCTGGGCGGTCCAGGCCAGCGCCTGCGCGAAGGAAACGCGTTCGCCGCGCAGGCGCAGGCACTCGAGGTGCCGCGCCAGGTCGCCGTCCAGCAGTTCCAGCGCCATCGCGGGCTGGTCCAGGTGGACGCCGCTGTCGAGCAGGCGCACGATGTGGCGCCTGTCCCACGGCTGCAGCGCGCGCAGGAAGCCGATCTCGGCGGCCGCGTCGCGGGTCCAGCAGGCGCGCTGCGGCGGCAGGGCCAGCGCCATTTGCGCCAGGTTGACCAGCTTGAGCGCGGCCGGCGCGCCGCCCAGGCAGGGCTCGGCGCGCCACAGCACGCCGTAGCTGGATGCGGCCATCGGCGCGCGCAGGCGCCAGGCGCCGCCCGTCAATGCGATGATGTCTCCTGCTGCATACATGTGTTCTCCCGTGGCCGGCGCGGCTGCCGCCGTCCGCGACTAGCGGGGGGAGGGTGAAACGGCATACAGGTGCGGACGAAAAAAAACCGCGCGGGCGGCGCGGTTTTGCGGGGCACGGCGGCTCATCCAGAGTCCGCCCTGGGCCGGCAGGGCGCCGGCCAGCGCTCAGCGGTGGCGGTCCCAGCCGCCGCGGTCGTGGTCGCGGTCCCAGCCGCGGTCGTGCCCACGGTCGTAGCCGCGATCATAACCACGGTCGTAGCCGCGATCGTATCCGCGGTCATAGCCGCCGCGGCGCGGTTCGACGTACACCACTTCCGGACGCGGCGAATAATAGCGCGGGCGCGATTCGACGACAACCGGCGCCGGCTGGTAATAGCCCGACTGGTAGTAGCCCGGCGCGTAGCCGCCCGAGTAGCTGCTCACGTAACCGTTCGAGTAGCCGCGGTCGCGGTAGTAATAGTCGTCGTTGGTACGCACCGAGCTGCCGACCGCCGCGCCCAGCACGCCGCCGACGATGGCGCCGTTGCGTCCCGCCGCGCTGCCGCCGACGGCAGCGCCGACCAGCGCGCCCACGGCGGTGTTCACACCGCGGTCATCGGCGAATGCCGTGGAGGACACGGCGGCCGCGGCCAGGAGTACCGCACCAAAGCATTTTTTCTTCAACATGGCTTTTCCTTGCGCCTCGACGGGGGACCGGAATGATCGCGACGACGTCAGGCATGAATCCACTATATGCCCGGCCATTGCTGGCGCCACTTGTTAATACCAATTCTTACATCTGCATCAGGGGCTGTAACAATTTTCCATTTTCATCTTGCAGCAGCCCCAGCCCGCCCCATCTAGCAATACTCCGGCCCCGATTTTTCCCATGGCACGTCAACGTTCCCTCGTCTCCATTCTTTCGATCCTGGTGCTGGTGCACTTGTACGTCGGCCTGCGCCTGCTGCCCGGCATGCGGCTCGGCATTGCTGGCATGGCGGCCGGCGCCACGCTGCTGGCCTTGTCGACCGCGCTGGTGCGCATCGGCCTGGTGGCGCCGAGCCTGCGGCGCACGCGCTGGTCGGAGCAGTTGACGTGGGTGAGCCTGCTGGCGATGGGGTACTTTTCCTCGCTGTTCGTGCTGACCCTGGTGCGCGACCTGGCGCTGCTGGGGCTGGCGTTGTCCGGCGCCGCCGGCCCCGCCGTCGATCGCAACAGCGCGCTGGCGGTGCCGCTGACGGCGCTGGCGGTGACGGTGATCGGCTTCGTGAATGCGCGCCGGTTGGCGCGCGTGGTGCGGGTCGACGTGCCGATCGCCGGCCTGCCGGCGGCGCTCAGCGGCTATTCGATCGCCCAGATCTCCGACATCCACGTCGGCCCGACCATCCGCGGTCCCTACCTGAACGCCATCGTCGAACGCGTCAACGCCCTCAAGCCGGACGCGATCGCCGTCACCGGCGACCTGGTCGACGGCAGCGTGCAGCGCCTGGCCGCGCGCACCGCGCCGCTGGCGCGCCTGTCGGCACCGGACGGCGCCTTTTTCGTCACCGGCAACCATGAATACTATTCCGGCGCCGACGGCTGGATCGCCGAGGTGCGCCGCCTCGGGCTGCGCGTGCTGCTCAACGAGCACGTGATCCGGCGCCGCGGCGATGCGTCCCTGATGATCGCCGGCGTCACCGACTTCACCGCCCATCATTTCAATCCCGGCCACAAGAGCGATCCGCAACGGGCGGCGGCCGGCGCGCCGCGTGACGTCGCCGTCAGGATCCTGCTGGCGCACCAGCCGCGCAGCGCCCCGGCGGCGGCCGATGCCGGCTTCGACCTGCAATTGTCCGGCCACACCCATGGCGGCTAGTTCTTTCCGTGGAACCTGTTCGTGCCGCTGCAGCAGCCCTTCGTCGCCGGCCTGAACCGCGTGCGCTCGCTGTGGGTTTATACCAGCCGCGGCACCGGCTACTGGGGCCCGCCTAAACGCTTCGGGGCGCCGTCCGAGATCACGCTGGTGCGCCTGGTGCCGGCCTGAGGCACGGACGCCGGCAATGCGTGGGACGCAGGGTGGTGGCGCGCATCATGCCGGCCGCAGCCGCAGCCGCAGCCGCAGCCGCAGCCGCGTCCAGTCGTCCAAAAAATGTATTTACTGCAATTAATTTTCCATAAATCCTTGGGGATGCGTTATCGTTGGCGTTTTTCGTTTTTCGCCAACCTGAAGGATCCACGCATGAACCGCCGCAGCCGCTTGCCCGCCTTGTCCCTCCTCGCCGCCTGCCTGCTCGGGAGCGCCGCCCACGGCGCCACCCCGGGCAGCGACCCGGCCGCGCTGGCCAGGGTGCGCGACACGGCGCTGGCCAACGACTACCCGTACCAGCGCCTGGAAGACCTGACCGACCTGGTCGGGCCGCGCCTGTCCGGTTCCGCCGGCGCGGCCGCGGCCGTCACCCAGGTGGCGGAAGAGCTGCGCAAGCTGGGCGCCAGGGTCACGCTGCAGCCGGTCAAGGTGCCTCACTGGGTGCGCGGCGTGGAAACCGGCACCGTGGTCGACTACCGCGGCCGCCCGGCCGGCGTGACCCAGAAAGTCGTGCTGACCGCGCTCGGCGGTTCCGGCGCCACGCCGGCGGCCGGCCTCACCGCCGAGGTCGTCGTGGTGCGCAGCTTCGACGAGCTGAAGGCGCGCGCGGCCGAGGTGAAAGGCCGCATCGTGCTGTTCGACGTGCCGTTCGACCAGGACATGGCCGACCGCGGCCTGGCCGGTACCGCCTACGGCCAGGCGGTGGCCTTCCGCGGCGCCGGACCGCGCATGGCTGCCGAGATGGGCGCCTCCGCCGCCCTGGTGCGCGCCGTCGGCGGCGCCGCCTACCGCATCGTCCACACGGGCGCCACCAACCTGGCCGACAACGCGCGCATCCCCGCCGCCGCCATCACGATCGAGGATTCGATGCTGATCGCGCGCCTGGCCAAGCGCGGCCCGGTCAAGCTGCACCTGACCCTGACCCCGCAGACCCTGGCGGACGCCGACAGCTACAACGTGATCGCCGACTGGCCGGGCACCGACAAGGCCGACGAGATCGTGCTGGTCTCCGGCCACCTGGACTCGTGGGACCTGGCCACCGGCGCCAACGACGACGCCTCGGGCGTGGTCAGCGCCATGGGCGTGATCGACACGTTGCGCAAGCTCGACTACCGTCCGCGCCGCACCATCCGCGTGGTGGCGTGGATGAACGAGGAAAACGGCGGGCGCGGCGGCAAGGGCTACAACGACGCCTATCGAGCCAACGCCGAGAAGCACTTCGCCGCCTACGAGGACGATAACGGCTCGGGCCGTCCGTTCGGCTTGCGCGCCGGTATCGGCCAGGCGGCGGCCAAGCTGTTCGCGCCGCTGCAGGCGGCCCTGTACCCGATGGGCGCCGGCGCCTTCCGGCGCGAGGACGTGGTCGGTTCCGGCGACTTGCGCGACCTCGAGATCTCGGGCGTGCCGTCGTTCGAGCCATGGATCGACTCGTCGGATTATTTCAATTACCACCACACCCCGGCGGACACCTTCGACAAGGTGATCCCGGAAAACCTGCGCCGCCATGCCGCGGTGATGGCGACGACCGCCTGGTTCCTGGCCAACATGGACCAGCCGATCGGCCGCGCCAACGTTGCCGTCGAGGCGGTCGAAGCCAAGGCCAGGGCGACCGGCGCGGTCAAGTAAGCGGCAGCGCCCGCAACGGGCTCAGCCGCCGTCCACGCGCCGCACCGCCCGTGCATGGCCGCGGAAGGGGCGGCCGTACACGGTCTGGATACCGCTGGCGAAATTCTGCCCCCAGACCAGCTGCGGCCGCGTGTCGTGCTGCTCGCTCGACCAGTACCAGACGCGGTCGAATCCCTCGCGCTGGTTGGCGAACAGCAGCGCCAGCTCGCGCCGGGTCGGCAGCTCGCCGTCCTGTTCGAGCGCCCACTCGCGCGCGGCCGGCCAGCTGATGTCCGACACCGTGTCGGCCAGCAGCACCAGGTGGTAGTCGGGCTCGCCGTTCTTGCCCAGGATGAGCCCGGCATAGGACTCGCCTTCCTTCAGCATTTCTTGAATTCTCAGATAGTCACCCATCGCGCAATCCTCTTGTCCGCAACGCTTCGATCATGCAGTACCAAGCTATAGACCGTGATCGTTGCGCTTGGTTGCGATGCAGAACTAGACATAGCTCATAACGGGTTGCCGAGCAGATGATGCGAAATGGCTTATGCCGACAGGGTTTGATCTGGAAGGAAAGGAGGTGCAGTCACGAGTCACAGGGATCATGGCGCCGGGCAATGCGCCAACCGGCCTGCAGGCGCAGCTTATTCCTGTTCTTCCAGCGGCAACGCGATCTGCGGCCCGTCCGCGCCGGCGCGGTTGACCGCCGTGCCGACCTTGTGCCACTCGAACGCCTCGCTCGGCAGCGCCGCATGGCGCAGCAGTTCGACCGCCTGCTGCGGCGCCAATCCCGGGTCGAGCCACAGCTTCGCATCCTCGGCATCCAGCACCACCGGACGGCGGTCGTGGATGTCGAGCATGCCGCCGGACGCGTCGTCGGTCACCAGCACGAAACCGGCCTCGGCGCGGTTTTCCTCGAAGGCGCCGAAGTTGGCCAGCGCCACCAGGAACAGCGGCGCGCGGTCCTTGCGGTGGATGTGCCAGGGTTGCTTGTGCCCCTTTTCCCCGGTCCATTCGTACCAGCCCTCGGCCGGCACGATGCCGCGCCCGTTCTTCAGCAGGCGCGCCCAGTAGCGGTTGGGCAGCTTTTCCAGGCGCGCGTTGATGCAGATCGGCACCTTACCGTCGGCCCACTTGGCGCGGTAGCTCCAGAACACGTCGTCCACGCGCCGTTGTCCGTCCTGCACGTGCAGCACCGGCCGGTAGGTGCCGGGCGCGGCATTGGTGGTCGGCGCCGATTCGCTGTCGAAAACGGCGTCGGTCCACCCGAAGATGTTGGCGTAAAAACGCGCGGTCTGGCTTTGGTCGAATCGTCCACACATGGCCCGATGGTACCGCATTGGCGAAAAGGCCACATTCCATCGCGTGCGCGCCTGGATGGACGCTTTTGGGCAAGCACGGCAGTAAGTGATAGCATTCAGCCATCATGACGTTTTTGCCAATGTAATCCAAACAATAAAGGATGCGCCAATGATCGTAGGGATCGACCTCGGCACGACCAACAGCCTGGTTTCGGTATGGGAAAACGGCGCGGCGCGCCTGATCCCGAACAGTCTCGGCGACGTCCTGACGCCGTCCTGCGTCAGCGTGGACGAGGACGGCACCATCCTGGTCGGGCGCGCCGCGCGCGAGCGCCTGCAGACCCATCCGGACCGCAGCGTGGCCGCCTTCAAGCGCCACATGGGCAGCGACAGGACGACCCGCCTGGGCAAGCGCGCGTTCCGGCCCGAGGAATTGTCGGCGCTGATCCTGCGCGCGCTGAAGGAAGACGCCGAGGCCGCGCTCGGGGTGCCGGTGCTGGAAGCGGTGATCACGGTGCCGGCCTATTTTTCCGACGCCCAGAGAAAGGCCACGCGCGCCGCCGGCCAGCTGGCCGGGCTGAAGGTGGAGCGCCTGCTCAACGAGCCGACCGCGGCGGCGCTGGCCTACGGCATGCACCTGCGCGGCAGCGAGACCCGCTTCCTGGTGTTCGACCTGGGCGGCGGCACCTTCGACGTGTCCGTGCTCGACCTGTTCGAGAACGTGATGGAAGTGCGCGCCTCCAGCGGCGACAACAACCTGGGCGGCGAGGACTTCGTCGCCTGCCTGGTCGAGCGCTTCTTCGAGGAAGCCAAGGTGCCGCCGCACTACCGCAACGATGCGCGCTTCATGGGACGCCTGGGCGCCCAGGTCGAGCGGGCCAAGCGCACGCTCAGCGACGCGCCGAACGCGACGGTGCGCATCGTCGACGGCGCCACCGAATACCGCATGGAACTGGACGAGGCCGCGCTCGAGAAGCATTGCAGTGCGCTGCTGGCGCGCCTGCGCGACCCGGTCGAGCGCGCGCTGCGCGACGCCGGCATGCCGCTGGCGGACCTCGACAACATCGTGCTGGCCGGCGGCGCCACCCGCATGCCGGTGGTGCGCCGGATGGTGACGCGCATGTTCGGCCGCTTCCCGGCGTGCGAACTGAACCCGGACGAAGTGGTGGCGCTGGGCGCGGCGGTGCAGGCCGGACTGAAGAGCCGCGACGCCGCCCTCGACGAGGTGGTGATGACCGACGTGGCGCCGTATTCGCTGGGCGTCGGCATCGCCCGCCAGCTGGACCGCAACACCATCTCGAGCGGCCACTTCGACCCGATCATCGAGCGCAACACCGTGATCCCGGTAAGCCGCGTCAAGCGCTATTCGCCGACCAGCGAAGCGCAGCGCGAGGTCGACATCCACGTCTACCAGGGCGAGGCGCGCATGGTGAAGGACAACATCGAGCTGGGCAGGCTGCACGTGGCGCTGCCGCCCGGCGCCGGCGTGGACAACAGCGTCGACGTGCGCTTCACCTATGACGTCAACGGCTTGCTGCAGGTCGAGGCGACGCTGGTGCGCACGGGTGAAACCAGCACGCTGCTGGTCGAGGGCAACCCCGGCCTGCTGACCGAGCAGGAGATCGCCGAGCGCTTCGCCGCCCTGGCCGACCTCAAGATCCACCCGCGCGAGCGCCTCGACAACCGCACCCTGCTGGCGCGCGGCGAGCGCCTGTACCAGCAGTTGCGCGGCCAGTCGCGCGAGCAGATGGCGCACGCCATCGTGCGCTTCGAGCAGGCACTCGAATCCCAGGATGCGCGCATCGTGACGCCGGCCGCCGCCGAGTTCCGCGCGCTGATCGAGCACGTCGAGCGCCACAGCCACCTGCTGCCGGACGATTGATGCCGATGGAAACCGGCCATCCTTTCCTCGAACGCCTGGGCCTGGACGAAATGGCCGACGCGCGCGCGATCCGGCGCGCCTACGCGCGCGAACTCAAGCTGGTGGACCAGCAGCGCGATCCGGACGCCTTCCAGGACCTGCGCGAATGCTACGAGACCGCCTTGTCCTGGGCCGCATGGGATGCCCGGCGGCGGGCGCAGGCCGAGGCCGAGTCCGCGGGCGACGCCGCCGGCAGCGGGGCGGCGCCGGAAGCGGCTGCGGCGCCGGAAGCGGCTGCGCCGGCCGCGCAGGACGCGCCGCCCCCGGCGCAGGTCATGACGGCGCCCGTACCGGCCGGCGAACCCGATGCCGTGGCGGACGCCGCCATGGCCCCCGCGGCGCAGGCCGGCGTCGCGGCCGCATCCGCGCCGCCGGTTCCCGACCGGCAGGCGCCGTGGGACGTCGGGCGCGCGCTGTTCCATGCCTTTTGCGCCGGCCTGCCGGGCCTGGAGCAGCGGCGCCTGGAGCCGCGCGAACAGCCGTGGACCGATGCCCTGCGCGCGGCGCTGGCCGACGAGCGCCTGCTGAACTTCGAGACGCGCCTGAGCTTCGAAGTCCACCTGGCGCACCTGCTGGCCGACGGCTGGCGCAGCGGCCACGAATTCCTGTTTCCCGCCTGCGCCCAGGTATTCGGCTGGGACAGCGACCGGCGCGCCCTCGGCCGCCTCGGCCAGGCCGGGCAGGTGCTCGACCTGGCGCTCGAGGAACGCGCGAGTTTCTTCGCCCAGGACGTCCAGCAGCGTACCGGGCAGCGCAACGTGCTGGCCTTGCTGCGCCAGCCGGACCCGCCGTCGGACCAGCGCCTCGCCGAGGGCATGGGCGGGCTCGAGCAGATGATGCAGCGCTTTCCGCACTGGCTGCCCCTGATCGCGCCGGCGGCCGGCATCGCCGCTTGGCGCGAGCGCTATCGGCAGCGCCACGGCAGGCCGTTCAGCCTGGACGACATGCCGGCCAGCGCGCCCGCCCCGGCGCCGCGCACCCGCTGGGGCAATGCATGGGTCGCCTGGGCGTGCGTGATGGGGCTGGTCGGTTCCCTGCGCTTGTTCGGCGGCAGCGGCGATGGCGGTTCGGCCGCCTACCGGCCTGCGCCGAGCGAGGCGGGCCGGGTCGTCGAACGCCTGCGGCGCGAGGAAGCGCAGGACGCGTCGCGCCTGGGTTCCGCGGATGGCGGCCAGGCGATCGAACGCCTGCGGCGCGGGCAGGTGCCCGGCGCGGCGGGACCGGCGTCCGCCGGCGCCGGGCCGGTGGCCGAACGCCGGCCAGCGGCCCAGGCCCGGCCGCTGACGCAGGCGCAGCTGGACGATATCGGCAGGCGCATCGACTACAAGCCGGGGCCGGACGCCAGGACCGGGCCGGTCAAGGTGCGCTTCCAGGTGCGCCTGGATGGCGAGGGCAAGGTCGCCGACGTGAAGCGCGAGGAAGCCATCGGCGATCCCGCCTTCGCCGCCGCCGCCGAAAAGGCGGTGCGCAGCGCCGGCCCCTTTGCGCCGGCGACGTCGAAGGCGTTCCAGCTGACCTATTCGGGCACTGTCCGCAAGGTGAGGCGGCCGGCGCCGGCGCCGGCGCCCGCAACGTCATCGGAGAGCGCGCCGAATCCGCCCGAAGCGGCGCCGGAAGCGGCCCCGGCGGCGCAGGGAGATCCGCAAGCGCGCTGAGGACCGCCGGCGGACCGGGTGGCGGCCGGGCCGCGCGCGCCATCCGGCGCGGCCGGGCGAGGACGGCGCAGCGCCGTCGCACTGCGGTCGCGCCGGGGGAGGCGAGGGGCCGGCACCGGTAGGCTTGTCGCATTTATTGCTATACTGCGAGGGTATTTCCATATCGCAAGAACATTACGACGCTTGCATCGATTCTTTCGCCGGCCGGTCGCATGCCGCCGGCGTGACGTTTTCCCTATTCTGGTCCGGATTTGAGCGTTCTCAGCCTCTTCGTTCTCAACGGCGCGCTGGCCGCCATCATGTTGATGGTGCTGCGCTCGCTGTCGCATGCCGGCGCCGCCGGCGTGCGCGAATGGTCGCTGGCCAACGGCATGGCGGTGGTGGCGCTGCCATTGTTCATCGGCCGCGGCGTGATCCCGGACGTGCTGTCGCTCGAACTGGCCAACGCGCTGCTGCTCGGTGCGTCCATGATGGTCTACGCCGGCTTCCGGCGCCACCTCGGGCTGCCGGTGCCGGCGCGCGCGCTCGCCTGTGGCCTCGCCGCGACGATCGGCCTGCTGTCGCTGCTCTACCGTGTCGTCGACGTCCTGCCGGTGCGCATCGCGCTGGCATCGAGCGCGCACGGCATCGTGTTCCTGGCCCTGGCGCACACGCTGCACCGCATGGAGCGGCGCGACGAGACCGTCTATCCGCGCCGCTTCGCGTTCTGGGTGGCGGTGACGATGGTGTGCATCCATGCCGCCCGCGCCGCCGCCTACCTGGTCCGCTACGATCCCGACGCCGGCATCTTCGACGCGTCGCTGCTGAACATGGCCTGCATCACCCTCGGCACCCTGGCGATGCCGGCGCTGACGCTGGGCGCGGTGATGATGGCGAACGCCGACATCATCCGGCGCACCACCTACGCGGCCGAGCACGACCACCTGACCGGCGCCTGGTCGCGCCGCGCCTTCTTCGGCATCGCCGAGCGCGAGCGCGAACGCGTCGAGCGCCGCGGCGGCGCCTTGTCGGTGCTGGTGTTCGACGTCGACCATTTCAAGTCGATCAACGATACGCGCGGCCATGCCGCCGGCGACCGCGTGCTGGCGGACATCGTCATGCGTACCGAAGCGGTGCTGCGCGGCCGGGCCGTGTGCGCACGCCTGGGCGGCGAGGAATTCGCGGTGCTGCTGCCGGACACCGGAGCGAGCGGCGCCGGCGCGATGGCGGAGCACTTGCGCGCGGTGCTGGAGCAGGCGGTGCTGGCGGACGAGGGGCAGGACCCGCTGCGCTACACGGTGAGCGTGGGCGTGGCCTGCCTGGCGCCGCAGGAAACGCTGGCCGCCCTGCTGGAGCGGACGGATGCGGCCTTGTATGCCGCCAAGCGCGGCGGCCGCAACCGGGTGTGCGAAGCGCAGGCGGCGCAGGCGGACTCCTGGTCGTTGAATACGGGTTGAGCCGGCCGCCGGCGGCCTGGCCGATGCAGACCGCCTCGTCTCCTTAGAACCTATCCCAGTAGGGAGAGGGAAGTTGATGACGACATGCGCGTAGGCGATGCATGGCGAGCGCGGGCAAGGCGCGAGGACGCCGCATGGCGAGCCATGCAAGGACGAGTAACGCTGCCCCCGCTTGCCAGGCGCGTCAGCAACGACCGGTTCCCTACTGGGATAGGTTCTTAGGCGGTCGCCATCGGATAAGCGCGGGAGACGGTATCGATGTAGCTGGCCACCTGCTGGATTTCGGTCAGGGCGATATCGATGAAGCCTTCGATCGGATGGTCCCGGTCCCAGGCGCTCAGGCGGCTCTTGCGCTCCACATCGTCAAATACGTCAAAAATGTCTGCGTAAAACGTCGCCCTGGCAGAGCTGCGCAGTTCGACGGCCAGGGTGCGGACATGCGATGCGAGCAATAGTTCATCAGTATTCATTGGTGGTTGTTCCGTATCTTTCGTGCAACTAGCAAATGGTGGAGATGTTTTGCGTGTGCGGCGTAATATACGCAATAACTCATCAATAAATCTCACGAAATGTCACTAAATGGCTAAATCATCAAATTTAGTTTCTCAATGACATGTTTTTGAGACGCGTTGCACACTGGAATAGTAGGACGTCTCGACCCGGGCGCGCGCAACCGCGTCCGGCGGCGCACTGGCACCGGATTGCGTGGGAAGACCGCTGCGGCCTCAATCGGCGCGCAGGCCGCCGCCTAATGGGGTGGTCATCGCCTTGGCGTCGCTGAAATGGTCTTCGAACTGGGGCGCTTCGCCGGGGTGGTCGTACAGCCACTCGGCGGCTTCGCGGGCGCGTTCTTCGCTGCCCATGTCGTACACGCGGCCGTTGACGGCGATGGTGGTCGAGGTGCTCATGCCATGTCTCCCAAGGAAGGTGTGACCGGCACTCTAGCGCTTTCGCGCAAAGGATGCATCCCGCGCATCGTGCCGGGTCATCCGGGCCGGATCATTCGGGCTGGACGAAGGAGCGGCACGATTCGCGGTAGAAGTGATGCGTGGCCCTGAGGTCGCGGCAGAGCGCGTCGAACTCGGGGCCGGGCGTCTTGAAGCCTTGTTCGATGTCGCGCAGGTACATTTGGTGCGCCACCGTGGCTGCACGCCATGCGCGATGCGCCATGGCGACGGCGTCCAGGTCGACGGTGCGGTGCTCTTCAGGGGTCGGCATCGGTCGGTCTCCGCGCGAAAGGGGAAGGGCCCATCTTACGCGAATCCGGCGCATGCGTCCGGCACGGTGCGGATCGGGAAACCCGCAGGAACAGTGGTGCCCGGAGCCGGGATCGAACCGGCACGCCATTGCTGGCACGGGATTTTAAGTCCCGGGTGTCTACCAGTTTCACCATCCGGGCAGCGGGCGAGATTCTAGCACAGCCGGGGCGGAACGGGGCCGGTCCTGGCCATTCCGGCAATGACGGATCGGCAACACACAAGCGGGCAAGGCCCTTTTGGTCGCCCCGGCGCATGGTGTAGCATGCAAGGTGACCATTTGCCAGGAACGACATTGAACATCATCATCAACGAAGAACTCCGCTCATTCATCGATCCGCTCACGCCCGTGGAATACGCGGCGCTGGAACGCAGCCTGCAGGCCGAAGGCTGCCGCGACGCGCTGGTGCTGTGGCGCGACGTGCTGATCGACGGCCACAACCGCTACGACATCTGCAAGAAGCACGGCATTCCTTTCCGCACCGTCCACAACAACAACTTCGCGGCGCTGGAAGACGTGATGCTGTGGGTGATCGACAATAACCTGGCGCGCCGCAGCGTGTCCGACTTCCAGCGCGGCATGCTGGCGCTGCGCAAGAAGGAGATCGTGGCGGCGCGCGCGGCCCAGCGTGCCGCCGGGCAGGGCGCCGCACCGGACGATAAGGCCGCCGCCGCGCCCGACGAGCAGGGCGCCGACCCGGCCGATCCGCCCTGGAACACGCGCGAAGACGTCGCCAAGGCGGCGCGCGTGTCGGCGAATACCCTCAGCCAGATCGAGCGCATCCGCAAGACCGCCGCGCCCGAGCTGGTGGATGCGGTGCGCAGCGGGACCATCTCGGTGAGCGCCGCCGCCAACGTGGCCTCGCTGCCGGCGGAAGCGCAGCAGGCGGCCGTCGCCGGCGGTCGCAAGGAATTGCAGCAGGCGGCGCGCCAGGTGCGCGAGCAGAAGGGCAGCGCGCGTCCGAAGAAGGACATCACGCCGGAGACCGCCGAGGAGCAGGTCAGGCTGCTGCGCGCCCAGGTCGCCGAACTGAAGGACCGCCTGGCCACCATGATGACCGAAAACGACGTGCTGAAACAGAAGCTGGCCAACCTCGGCGCCGCCTGAGGGGCCGCACCCGGACCCACCCATCACGACAGGAGAACTCTTGAACCCGATGCCCCGTCTTGCCGTCGCGGCCGCCCTCGGCGGCGCCCTGCTGGCCATGCTGCCCTGCGTCCACGCGGCGCCCGCCGCCGCGCGTGCGGAAACGCTGCCGGCGCAGAGCGCCACGGCGCGCGCCGCACAGCCGTTCACGCCGGCCGAACTGGCGCGCATGCGCGCCGGTGCGCAGCGCGTGACCATCCTGCGCGACAAGTGGGGCATCCCCCACGTGTTCGGCAAGACCGACGCCGACGCCGTATTCGGCATGGTGTATGCCCAGGCCGAGGACGACTTCAACCGGGTCGAGCTGAATTACATCAACGCGATGGGGCGGCTGGCCGAGGTCGAGGGTGAAAAGGAAATCTGGCGCGACCTGCGCATGAAGCTGTACATCGATCCGGCCGCCATGAAGGCGAAGTACGCCGCCAGCCCGGCGTGGCTGAAGAAGCTGATGGATGCCTTCGCCGATGGCCTGAACCATTACCTGGTCACCCATCCGCAAGTGAGGCCGAAGCTGATCGCGCGCTTCGAACCGTGGATGGCGCTCAGCTTCAGCGAAGGCAGCATCGGCGGCGACATCGAATCGATCGAGCTGAAGCGGCTGGAAGACTTCTACGGCAAGCCGCGCCAGGCCGCGTCCGCGTCGGCAGCGGCAGCACCGTTCGATGCGCGCGCGCCGCGCCTGGCCGCGCTGGCGGACGGCGACAAGGGCTTCGACGCCGAGCCGAAAGGCTCGAACGGCTTCGCCATCGCGCCGAAGTTGTCCGCCGACGGGCGCGCGCTGCTGATGATCAATCCGCACACCTCGTTCTATTTCCGCCCTGAGATCCACATGGCCAGCGAACAGGGCCTGAACGCCTACGGCGCGGTCACCTGGGGCCAGTTCTTCATCTACCAGGGCTTCAACGATCGCCTCGGCTGGATGCATACCTCGGGCGGCGGCGACGTCATCGACGAATACCTGGAGACCGTGAGCGAACGCGGCGGCAAGTTCTATTACCGGTACGGCAAGCAGGAGCGCGCGCTGAGGGCGGTGCCGATCGCGCTGCCGTACAAGACCGCGGACGGCATGGCCACCCGCACCGTCACCGCGTACTTCTCGCACCACGGTCCGGTGGTCCGCGCGGAGGGCGGCAAGTGGGTGGCGGTGAAGATGATGGACGACCCGGTGCACGCGCTGATGCAGTCGTACGCGCGCACCAAGGCGCGCAACTACGCCGAATTCGTGAAGGTGATGCAGCTGCGTACCAACTCGTCGAACAATACCGTGTATGCCGATGGCGACGGCAACATCGCCTACTTCCACGGCAACTTCGTCCCGCGCCGCGACGTCCGCTTCGACTGGACCAAACCGGTCGACGGCAGCAATCCCGCCACCGAGTGGAAAGGCCTGCACGCGGTGAAGGAAACCATCACGGTGTTCAACCCGCAGAGCGGCTATATCTCGAACACCAACAACTGGCCGTGCACCGGCTTCGGCGCCAGCAGCCCGGACTGCGCCCGCTATCCTGCCTACATGTGGTCGCTGCCGCAGAACGCGCGCGGCATCCACGCCGAGCGCGTGCTGCACGATGCGCGCGGCGTCACCCTCGACAACCTGATCGCGCGCGCCTACGACAGCTATCTCACCGCATTCGAGCCGCTGGTGCCGGCCGTGCTCAGGGATTGGGACGCGCTGCCGGCCGGCGATCCGCTCAAGGCGCGCCTGGCCGCGCAGGCGGCGGCGCTGCGCGGCTGGGATTTGCGCTTTTCGACGGTGTCGGTGCCGACCTCGCTGGCGGTGTACTGGGGGCAGGAGATGGTCAAGGCGTCCGCCGCACGCGCGCGCGAACAGGGCGTGCCGGTGGTCGACTTCATCCAGACCGGCCTGACTTCCCGGGAACGGCTGGACGCGCTGGCGCGCGCATCCGCCAAGCTGGAAGCCGACTTCGGCAGCTGGCAGACGCCGTGGGGCGAGATCAACCGCTTCCAGCGCATCAGCGGCGACGTCGACCAGCATTACGACGACGGCAAGCCGAGCTATCCGGTGGCCTTCACCTCGGCCAACTGGGGATCGCTGGCCTCGTTCGGCATGGTGGCCAAGCAGACCACCAAGCGTATCTACGGCGACCGCGGCAACAGCTTCGTGGCGGCGGTCGAATTCGGTCCGCGGGTGCGCGCCAAGAGCATCCTGGCGGGCGGGGAGAGCGGCGACCCGGCCTCGCCGCACTTCGCCGATCAAGCCGAACTGTACAGCCGCGGCGAGTTCAAGGACGTGCTGTTCTACAAGGAAGACATCGAGAAGGCGCTGGAGCGGCGTTACCATCCGGGCGAATGACGGTGCGCCAGGGCAGGTGCCGACGACCGGCGCGTGCGGCGCCGGTCGTTGCTGCCGATACCTTTATTTAGCGCATGCCACATCGACGGCGACAAGTCAATCTCAGCAATGCCGCACACATTATATGCAGCGCAAGGTGTCCTAAAAAAGCCGTTAGCACGATTGCAACGTTGATGCGCCTGGTATCTACTCGACTCAGCCTCCGGGCCTAATCGATCAACCACAGGAGTGTATCGTGATCCAATCCCTTCCCTTGCGCGCCCGTTTCCTGAAACCCCTCTGCCTGGCAGCCCTGCTGTGCGCCGCCGCCAGCTCGCAGGCAGCCATCACGGTCTATACCAGCCAGGCCGACTTCCTGGCCGCCGTGTCGGCGCCGGGCGTCGACAGCTTCGACGACCTGACGGTCGACCCGTACGGCGACACGCTGGACCGCACCGCCGGCAGCTACACCTACCAGGCATACTCGCCGGGCGGTTTGTGGGGCGCGGGCGCGGCCGGCAACTACTGGCTGTCGAACAACACCCAGACCGATCCGATCGTGTTCTCCAACTTCAGCGGCGGCGCCAGCGCCTTCGGCGGCAATTTCTTCACCTCCGACCTGGCCGGCCAGTACGCGCCGGGCGGTAACGTGGTGTTGACCGCAACCGACGGCACCTCGCTGACCTACAGCCTGAACGGCACTACCCAGTCGTCCTTCCTGGGCTTCGTTTCCGACGCGGCGCTGTCCAGCGTCAGCCTGAGCACCGACGGCGGCGTGTACTGGGCGACTGCCAACGACGTGGTGCTGGCCGTGCCGGAGCCGGCGACCTACGGCATGCTGCTGGCAGGCCTCGGCTTCGTCGGCCTGATGGGCCGCCGCCGCCGCGCCTGATGCGGCGGCACGCGCGATGCGGGCGGCACGAGCGCCCGCGTCGTGCGCCGGCCCGGCCCGGCGCCCGCCGGGACGATGCCGATGGCTGGCGCCGCCGGTCCCGCCCTTGCTATAATTTTGCAATTTACAGCAGGGCAGGCCGTGGCAAAACTCTACTTCCGTTATTCGGCGATGAACGCCGGCAAATCCACCTCGCTGCTGCAGGTGGCGCACAACTACGAAGAGCAGGGCCAGCCGGTCAAGCTGTACACCGCCGCCATCGACGACCGCTACGGCGTCGGCCAGATCACCTCGCGTCTCGGCCCGCATCGCGAAGTCGACGTGTTCGACCGCGACACCGACTTCCTGGCCGGCGTGCCGGCCGTCGCCTGCGTGCTGGTCGACGAGGCCCAGTTCCTCAGCAAGCAGCAGGTGGTGCAGCTGCACCAGCTGGCCCAGGTGCGCGGCGTGCCGGTCATCTGCTACGGCTTGCGCAGCGATTTCCGCGGCGATCCGTTTCCCGGCTCGGCCTACCTGCTGGCGCTGGCCGACGACATCGAGGAAATCAAGAACATCTGCAGCTGCGGCAAGAAGGCGACCATGAACATCCGCCTCGATCCGCAGGGGCGGCGCATGCGCGAAGGCGAGCAGGTCAGCATCGGCGGCAACGAGAGCTACCGCCAGGCCTGCGGCCGCTGCTTCTACATGGGCTGAGCGGGGCCGCCGAAGCTTCCGATCGTGTTGCCGTCGCTGTTTTCCTTCCATGGCTGCGAGGCGGCGGCGCCGGCCCTGCCGTGCCGCCTGGCCGGCATGCTGCTGTACCTGCTGCCTTCCGCCGCGCTGGCATTCCTGCTGCGCCTGTTCTGCCGGCAGTACCCGTTCCTGTACGTGTTCGGCATCGCCGGCACCCTGTGCCACGAGCTGGCGCATTTCGCGGCCGGCCTGCTGACGAATGCCGATCCGGTCGGCTTCAGCCTGGTGCCGCGCCGCCGCGGCAAGGTATGGGAGCTGGGATCGGTGACTTTCGCCAACCTGCGCTGGTACAACGCGGCGCCGGCCGCGCTGGCGCCGTTGCTGGTGCTGCTGGTGCCGTTCGCGGTGGCCTGGTGGCGTACCCGCGCGCCGTGGACCTTCGGCGCCGCCGACCTGGCGCTGACGGTGTTGCTGGCGCCGCAATTCCTGTCGTTCTGGCCATCCTCGGTCGACTGGCGGCTGGCGCTGCGCAGCTGGCCCTACCTGGTGCTGCTGGCGGCGGCGCCGGTCTTGTATGCGCAGTACCCGCAGCTGTTTCAATTTGTAAAAGCCTGAAGCGTGCTTGCGTGGGCACCGTAAAGTCGGGTAAAGCAGTGCGCGTGCCGGCTCTGCGTTGCCGTGCGATCCTGTAGAATCGGTCGCAGATGCCGGCAGGCCGGTGCAACGGCCTCGTCCCTCCGCAGGACCGCCGCCGGCGCGTCCCGCGCCGAGTTTCTGCACTGGGCCGCCGCACCATGGGCCCAGCAACATGGGCCTTGAAATTTCGTGAGCAGCAGCAATGTTGGACGGATGTGCCGTTGCAGGGTACGCCGCATGTCGACGAGGCCGCACGCAGCAGATTTTTGATCCCAAGACCATTCCGCCCGGAGAATCGAAGAATGAAGAAGCAGATGTTGATGGTCGCGCTGGCGTGCGCCATGTCCGCCCACGTGGTCACGGCCCAGCCCGAGAAAGCGGCGGCCGCGGCCACGGCCGCCCAGCCTGCCACCCAGCTCAAGGCATCCGTCGCCCAGACCCAGGCAGCCCTGTGGGCATCGCGCGTGTTCGCCCGCTATCACTACAAGGCGACGCCGCTCGACGATGCCATGTCGGCCAAGATCTACGACGCCTATTTCAAGTCGCTCGACAGCGAGAAACTGTATTTCACCCAGGCCGACCTGGACGGGTTCGCACCGATGCGCCTGAAGCTGGACGATGCCATCAACAACGAAGACCTGGCGTTCCCGTTCCAGATCTACGGCGTCTACCAGCAGCGCTTCGCCGACCGTATGACCTACGCGCGCCAGCTGCTCAAGGGCAAGTTCGACTTCACCAGCGACGAAACGCTGCAGATCGACCGTGAAAAGGCGCCCTGGGCCAAGAACGAGGACGAGGCGCGCGACTTGTGGAGGAAGCGCGTCAAGAACGACTGGCTGCGCCTGAAGCTGGCCGGCAAGGACGACAAGTCGATCCGCGACACCCTCGACAAGCGCTACGAAGGCTACCTGAACCGTCTCAAGAAGTTGAACAACGAAGACGTGTTCCAGATGTTCATGAACGCCTACGCCACCGCGATCGAGCCGCACACCAATTACCTCGGCCCGCGCTCGGCGGAAAACTTCGACATCGCCATGCGCCTGTCGCTGGACGGCATCGGCGCCGTGCTGCAGTCGCGCGACGACTACACCGTGATCCGCGAAGTGGTGCCCGGCGGTCCGGCCGACAAGTCCGGCAAGCTGAAGGTCGGCGACCGCATCGTCGGCGTGGCCCAGGGCAACGGCCCGTTCACCGACGTGATGGGCTGGCGCATCGACGACGTGGTGCAATTGATCCGCGGCGAGCGCGATTCGACCGTGCGCCTGGACGTGCTGCCGGCCGATGCCGGCCAGGACGGCAAGCACGCCACCGTGGCGGTGGTGCGCAAGAAGATCACCATGGAAGAGCAGTCGGCCAAGAAGCAGATCATCGAGGTCAAGGACAATGGCGTGAAGCGCCGCATCGGCATCATCTCGCTGCCGACCTTCTACCAGGACTTCGAGGCGCGCCGCAAGGGCGACAAGGATTTCAAGAGCGCCACCCGCGACGTGCAGCGCATCCTGGGCGAGCTCAAGAAAGAGAAGGTCGACAACGTGCTGATCGACCTGCGCAACAACGGCGGCGGTTCGCTGATCGAGGCGGTCGAACTGACCGGCCTGTTCATCGACAAGGGGCCGGTGGTGCAGCAGCGCACCGCCGAAGGCCGCGTCGAGGTCGAGAGCGACACCAATCCGGGCCTGGCCTGGGACGGTCCGATGGGCGTGATGATCAATCGCGGTTCCGCGTCGGCCTCCGAGATCTTCGCGGCGGCGATCCAGGACTACGGCCGCGGTATCGTGATCGGCGAGCCGAGCTTCGGCAAGGGCACGGTGCAGACCCTGGTCAACCTGGATAAATTCTCGCAGAGCGACAAGATGAAGTACGGCGAACTCAAGATGACGATCGCCCAGTTCTTCCGCATCAACGGCGGCACCACCCAGCTGCGCGGCGTGACGCCCGACATCAAGCTGCCGGTGACGGCCGATGCCGAGAACTTCGGCGAATCGTCGTACGACAATGCCTTGCCCTGGGTCCAGATCAAGCCGGCGGTGTACCTGCCGTCCGGCGACCTGAAGGAACTGGTGGCGCCGCTGCAAAAACGCCACGATGCGCGCGTCGGCAGCGACAAGGATTTCCAGGACATCGAGGACGACATCGCCGAAGCGCTCAAGCTGCGCAAGGACAATGTGATCTCCCTGAACGAGACCGTGCGCCGCAAGGAACGCGACAAGCAGGAAGCCAAGGCCAAGGCGCGCGAGGCGCGCCTGGCCAGCGACGGCCAGGCGCCGAAGGACGATGCGGCGGCCGGCCCGGGCGCCAAGGAGCCGCGCGGCAAGGTGCCGGATGCCACCAAGCCGAGCAAGCCGGGCAAGTCCGCCGTCGCGCTCAAGGGCGTGCCGCGCACCGACGACGGTTTGCAGGGCGACGAGCGCAGCCTGTCGGCGGAACTGGCGGCCGAAAAGGCGGCCAAGAACGCCAAGGACGTGTACCTGCAGGAAGCCGCGCACATCCTGGCCGACGAGGCCGGCATGCTGAAAGCCGATACGCGCATGGCATCGCGCACGATGCCGTATTTGTCGATGGTGAAACAGGGCGAGAATTGAGATTGTCGTCGATCGCCGGCATGGACGGGCCGTCCGTGCCGGCCGGTTGGCCTGGAAGCGGGGTTTCGAAAGAAACGCCGCTTTTTTCATGGGCGTTTCAATCGTGCGTTGTGTTTTTTTTACCAATGCTAGGATTCACTCAGCAATTGTTTTAACAACATGTTTTTGTTAAAATACTTATATCAACAATAACTTTATTGGCCGAGCCAGGAGCCCACATGTCAACTCGTTACCTCATCGCCGCTGCAGTCCTTTTCGGAAGTGCATGCGCCGCCCAGGCAGATACGCTGCCGTCCAGCGATTCCACGTTCATCGCGTCCTGGAAGGACAGCAACGGCAACGACGTTGCCAGCTCGGGCGTGCTGGGCAACTCGTCGCTGATCGGCGGCGTGGCCTACGGTAACGACAGCGCGGCGCAGGCGTTCGCCGCCAAGGTTAGCGCCAACCTGTCGTCGGGCGCTTCCTACACCCTGGTCAAGGGCCTGGACGGCGAGATGCTGACCTCGGCCAGCAGCGCGCAGCTGGCGGCGATGTCGGGCAACGGCGTGGCCGTGGTGGGCTGGGACGACCAGCGTACCGTGTCGCTCGGCCAGAGCGCGAACGCGGTCGCCGCCGTCGGTGCGGGTTCGGGCGCAGGTGTGGGCGCGGGCGTGAGTGCAGGCGTGGGCGTGAGTGCGGGCGTGGGCGCCGGTACGGGCGCCGCCACCGATGCGGGCGCCGGCGCCGGTTCCGGCACTGCCGCAGGCTCGGGTTCCGGTTCGGATGTCGCCGCCGGCAGCGGTGCAGCCGCCGACGCGGGCGTCGGTGCAGGCGCCGGCGCCGGCCTCGATACGCCGCTGGCGGACGTGCCGGGCACGACGGCGGAAGTGCCGGAACCGTCGTCGATCGCATTGCTGATGGCCGGCATGTTCGGCGTGTTCGCGATCGGCCGCCGCCGCGTGCGCTGAGCCGCGCGCTGCCAAAGGAAGCGGGCCGCGGCCCGCTTTTTTTATTGCCGGCGGCGGCTCAGGCAGGGTCTGGGGTGGAGCCGCCGCAGGGATCGGCGGCGGTATTCGCGCACCAGCGGTTGCGTCCGCCCGCCTTGGCCTGGTACAGCAGCGCATCCGCCACCTGCACCAGGTCGGCCGGCCGGCTGTGTTCGTCCGGCACCATGCAGGCGATGCCCATGCTGGCCGTCAGGCGCGCCGCGGTGGGCGAGGCGGCGTGCGCGATCGCCAGCCGCTCCAGTTCCGCCATCAGGCGGCGCGCCACGCCGACAGCGCCGCGGCCATCCAGCTGCGGCAGCAGGATCGCGAACTCTTCGCCGCCGTAGCGCGCCACCAGGTCCTGGCTGCGCGCCGCGGCGTGGCGCATGGCGCCCGCCACCTTGACCAGCGTGGCGTCGCCGGCGGGGTGGCCGTAGCGGTCGTTGTACAGCTTGAAGTGGTCGACGTCGACCAGCATCAGCGCCACCGGCAGGCCGGCGCGCCCGCAGCGGCGCCATTCGGCATGCAGGCGCTCGTCGAAGGCGCGCCGGTTGGCGGCGCCGGTCAGGGAATCGGTCAGGATCAGGGCGCGCAGGGCGTCGCGCTGGCGCTTGACGGTCAGCTGGGTGCGCACCCGCGCCCGCACCACGGCGGCGTTCACCGGCTTGCTGATGAAGTCGGCGGCGCCGGCTTCCAGGGCGCGCGTCTCGTCCTCGGGCGAGGTCAGCGCGGTGACGAAGATGACCGCGATATCGGCGGTCTCGGGCGCCGCGCGCAGTTCCTTGAGCACGGCATAGCCATCCATCTCCGGCATGACCGCATCGAGCAGGATCAGGTCGGGCAGCTGGGTGCGCGCCAGTTCCAGCGCGCGCCGGCCATCGAGGGCGAACAGCACTTCATGCTCGTCCTGCAGCGCGCGGTGCAGGATCTGCACGTTTTCCATCGCGTCGTCGACCACCAGGATGCGACCGTTGACGGCCATGTCGCTCCAGCTCATGCATTCTCCTCGGTGTCCAGAATAGCGCGTACCAGCGCGCCGGCCGCCTCGAAGCGCAGCGCGGCCACCGCCTCGGCAAGCGGCGGCGTGCGCGCAGGGGCCACGCGAGCCAGTGCGGGATGGAGAGCATCGAAGTGCGCCAGGGCTTTCATATTGTTATTTTGTAGCAGATCAAGAAGATGCGCCAACTCTTCATGCAGGGTGCATGCCGGCATCGATGTCGATGTCGGCGCCGTCCCGGCCGGTACGGCGCCCCCCGGCCCGGACGGCCGCTGCTGCGGCATCGCCCGCGCCGTGGCGGCTGCCGTCGCCAGCGCCTGTTCCAGCTGCGCCAGGGCGGGCGCCACGGCCGTTTGTGCGCCGTGCAGCGCCTGTTCGACGGCGAGCGCGTGGCGCGCCACGTCGAGCGCGCCGAGGTTGGCGGCCACGCCGCGCAGGCGGTGCGCGGCGTGGCCGGCGCCGTCGCGGTCGCCGCGCGCCAGGCAGGCGCGGATCTGCTCCGGCACGTCGGCGTGCGCCGCCGGGAAGCGCGCGAACACGGCGGCGAAATCGGCGAAGCTGCCGCCGAAGCGGGGCAGGGCCGCGTGCAGGTCGATGCCCGGCAGGTCGATGTGCGCCGGGTCGGTGGCTGCCAGGGCGAGGGCCGGCGGCGCCGGCGCCAGCGCCATGGCAGGCGCCGGCGTGCCGGATGCGCCGACCGATGCGGGTGCCTGCCGGCCGGCACTGCGCGCCAGCGTCGCCACCAGGTCGTCGACGTCGATCGGCTTCGCCAGGTAGTCGTTCATGCCGGCCGCCAGCGCGCGGCGGCGGTCTTCTTCCATGGCATTGGCGGTCATGGCGATGATCGGCAGCGCGTCCAGGCCCAGGGCGCGGATCGCCGCGGTGGCTTCGAAGCCGTCCATCACCGGCATCTGCAGGTCCATCAGTACCGCATCGTAGCGCGCGCCGGCGCCGGGAGCGGCCAGCAGGTCGAGCGCCAGGCGGCCGTTGCCGGCAAATTCCACCCCGGCGCCGGCGTGGGTGAGCACGTATTTCGCCACTTCCTGGTTCATCAGGTTGTCCTCGACCACCAGCACGCGCAGTCCCGCCAGGCCGCCGCGCAAGGGCGCCGGGCGCCGCCGCGGCGCCGGCGCCGCGCTGCCGCGCAGTTCGGCGACCGCTTCGCACAGCGCGCGCGGCGTGAACGGCTTGGCCAGCACCGCACCGGCGCCCAGGCCCGGGGCCAGCGCGGCCAGGCGCTCGCGTTCCGGATCGGCGGCCAGCAGGGCGCAGCGCGGCAGCGCGATGCCGTCGGCACGCGCGGCGGCGAGCACGGCGGCGCCGTCCAGGTCCGGCATGGCGCCGTCGATGAAGGCCATGTCGTAGGCAGGCCCGGCGCGCAGCAGCGCCAGCGCGGCCGCGCCGCCGGCGGCGCCGTCGACCGCGGCGCCCCAGCCGGACAGCAGGTCGGCCAGCGCGGCGCGGCCGGCGCCGTTGTCGTCCGCCACCAGGATGCGCAGGCCGGCCAGCGGCGCGCCGCCAGGGGCGCAGCCGGCGCCCTCGGCATGCCCGGCGGCGACGCCGAAGCGCGCGCTGAAGCGGAACCGCGCGCCGCGGCCGGCGGCGCTGTCGACTTCCAGGACGCCGCCCAGCAGGTCGACCAGGCGCCGGCTGATCGCCAGGCCCAGGCCGGTGCCGCCGTACTTGCGGCTGGTCGAGCTGTCGGCCTGCGAGAACGCCTCGAACATGCGCTGCTGCTGCCCGGGCGCGATGCCGATGCCGGTGTCGCGCACCGTGAACGCCAGCCGCACGCTCTCTTGCGCGGCGCCGTCCTGCGCGGCGCTCTCCTGCGCAGCGCTCTCCTGCGGGGTATCGGCCGGGACCGGCTCGTCCTCCGGGCCGGCCAGCGCGATCTCGAGCACGACCTCGCCGCGCTCGGTGAACTTGATCGCGTTGCTGACCAGGTTGAGCAGCACCTGCTGCAGCCGCATCGGATCGCCGCACCGGCGCGCCGGCACCCCCGGCTGCACCGCGAACACCGGTTCGATGCCCTTGTTCCAGGCGCTGGTGGCGTTCAGCACGCCGATGCTGGACAGGACGTCGTCGAGCGCGAACCCGGTCCGTTCCAGCACCAGCCGGCCGGCTTCGACCTTCGAGTAGTCGAGCACGTCGTTGAGCATCGACAGCAGCGTGTGCGCCGCCATCTGCATGCGCTCGACGTAGCCGTGCTCGCGCCGGCCCAGGTCGGCTTCCTCGAGCAGGCGCGCCAGGCCGATGATGGCGTTCATCGGCGTGCGGATCTCGTGGCTGATGTTGGCCAGGAACGCGCTCTTGGCGCTGCTGGCCGCCTCGGCCGCATGCAGCGCGTCTTCCAGGCGCGACTGGGTGCGCTTGAGTTCCGTGATGTCGGCGTGCAGCGTATAGAAACCGCGCACCTTGCCGGTGGCGTCGAAGTCGGGGATGTAGCTGCCCCAGGCCTGCATCACCTCGCCCGAGCCGGCGCGCCGCAGGCGGCGCTCGAAGAATTGCGGCGTGCCCGCGAACACGGCGCGCGCGAACGGCTCGACCTGGGCGATCTGCTCGGCGTCCAGCAGTTCGTGCACGGTGCGCCCGATCACCTGGCCGGCGCTGCGCCCGAGCCAGTCGAGGTAGGGGCGGTTGGCGAACTGGCAGCGCAGCTGGTCGTCCCAGTAGCCGACCAGGGCCGGCAGGTGGTCGGTGATGGCGCGGATCATGCGCTCGTTGTGTTCCAGGCGGGCGCCGGCGGCGCTCAGCGCGGCCTGGGTGGCGACACGCGCGCTGATGTCGCGCACCGTGGCCTGCAGCATGCCGCTGCCGTCGATGTCGACCCGGTTCAGCAGGACGTCGGCATGGAACACGCTGCCGTCGCGGCGGCGGTGGATCCATTCGAAGCGCGCCATGCCTTCGCGCAGCGCGCGCTGCATGTGTTCCTGCGCCAGTTGGTCCGAGCGGCGGCCGTCGGGCTGGAATTCGGGCGAGGCGGTCGCCGGCGACATGGTCAGGAACTCGGCGGCGTCGCGGCAGCCGAACAGGCGGATCGTGGCCTGGTTGGCGCTGACGAAGCCGGCGTCGTGCACCAGCAGCATGTGGGCGTCGCCGGAGCCCTCGAACAGGGTGCGGTACAGCACCTCGTTGTCGCGGTCGCGCTGTTCCTGGCGCCGGCGCTCGGTGATGTCGAGCACCACCGCGTTGATGCCGACCAGTTCGCGCCCGGGCCCGTACACCGGGTAGTAGCTGCAGATCCAGTGGCGCAGCCGGCCCGGTTCCGCCGGCGATTCGCCGCTGTCCTCGACGTCGACCAGAGGACGGCCGCTGGCCAGCACCCGGCGGTAGGGGAGCTCGATGGCCACGCCGCGCTCGCCCAGCAGCTCGGGCAGGGTGCGGCCGACGTGGGCGCTGGCCGCCAGGCCGTTCACCGTCGCCAGGTAGTCGTTGACCATCACGATCTTCAGGCTGCGGTCGAGGAAGGCCAGGCCGACCGGCGCGGTGGCGTACACCGTGGCCAGCATCATGCTGGAGCGCTGCAGCGCGTCGGTGCGCTCGGCAACCCGCGCTTCCAGGCCGGCGCGGTACTGCTCCAGTTCACTCTCCACCTTGCGCAGGGCGCGCGCCACCGAGGCGGCTTCGCGGATCGCCAGCGGCGGGATCGCCAGCGCTTCGCCGCGTCCCAGCGCGGCGGCCGGCGCGGTCAGGGCGCGCACCGAACGCGCGATCGACCCGCCGATGCGCCACGCCAGCCCCAGGCTGATCGCCAGCATGGCTGCGATCACGGCGAGCGCAGCGCCCGGCGCCGGGCCGAGCAGTTCGCGCGCCGCCTGGCGCGGAAAGCCGACCGCCACGGTCCAGCCGTGGGCCATCGTGCGCGCGTAGGCCAGGTCGACCGGGCTGCCGCCGGCAGCGTCGGCGGCGACCATGCCGATGCCGGCCCTGGCCAGCGCCGTCGCCAGTTCGGGACGCATCGGCATGCCGATCGTGCGCGTCGCGTCGCCGGTGCGCGCCACCAGCAGGCCGCGCTCGTCGAACACCTGCGCGTTCCAGCGCGCGGGCAGGTGCTGGTCGGCGAGCAGCTCCGCCAGGCGGCGCGGGCGCAGCTCGACCGACAGCGCGTATGCCACCTTGCCGCCGCGCCACACCGGCACCGCGATCGAGATCACCCAGGGCTGGCTGGCGGCGCCGCGGTGCAGGCCGGACGCCACCGCCTCGGCGCGCGCGAACACCTGGCGCACGTCGGCCTCGTTGCCGCCGGCCGGCGGCGGCGCGCCGTACGGGTGGCGCGTGTCCAGCACTGCATGGCCGTCTGGGCCGCTCAGGGTGAAGCCGGAGATCGACAGCTCGGGACGCAGCAGGCGGCGCGCCGCCGCGTGGAAGGCGGCCAGGTCGCCGCGGCCCAGCGAAGAATCGTTGGCCAGCGCCTGCGCGACGATCTCGCCGTTGGCCAGGTCGCGCTCGACCGCCGCCGCCAGCGCGCGCGCGGCCATTTCCGCATCCTCGGCCACGTGGATGCGCTCGCGCTGGTCGGCGTCGTGGGCGAAGATCAGGTAGCCGACCAGGATCGGCAGGGCACAGGCCAGCACCAGCGTGACCAGCTTGGCGCGGATCGAGGGAAGGGAACGACGTTGTAAGAACTGCACCATGATGCTCCGGAACGCGCGGCGTTCATGCGCCGTGCATCCATGGTATCCGAGCGCAACGGCAGGATGCCCCATGCTGAATATTCTCGTGTGGCAATAAACAGTGATCTGTACACATGGCACAACATCCTGGGCTGCAGCGCGTCGGGCGGATTTGGGGTCAGCAGATTCGGGGTCAGAGCACAATGTGTTCGGGAAGCCTGCCGCAAGCTGCTGATTTACCGGGAAGTATTCATGTGAATGGATAACGATTGTGCTCTGACCCCGAATTCAGGAAATTGCTTGGAAGTTATTGCCAAAAATTGTGCTCTGACCCCGGTTTGATGTTGATCAGGTTGTATCGGATTGCGGGTTGACGTCGCGTTCGGGATACGGTTTCGATCAGGAAATTAATTCCATGGGTTAATTTATGTTGTTCTTGGCTTAGAATGCGCGCTGGGTCCACATTGATCGATGAGGTAGCATGGCGAGGCCAGAAAAAGTCCGGCTCGGGGAAATCCTGGTGCAACAGAAGCTGCTGTCGGAAGAGCAGTTGAACCAGGCGCTGGCCGACCAGAAGCGCACCGGGCGCAAGCTCGGCCGGGTGTTCGTGGAAAGCGGCTTCGTCACCGAGGAGCAGATCTCGGGCGCGCTGGCGCGCCAGCTCGGCATCCCGACCATCAACCTGAAGTTCTACAACATCAACCAGGAAGTGGTGCGGCTGCTGCCGGAAACCCAGGCGCGGCGCTTTCGCGCGCTGGTGCTGGAAGACCGCGGCCACAGCGTGCTGGTGGGCGTGTCCGATCCGACCGACCTGTTCGCCTACGACGAGATCGCGCGCCTGCTGAAAAAGGCGGTGGAACTGGCGGTCGTCAACGAGACCGAGGTGCTGCAGGCGATCGACCGCATCTACCGCCGCACCGGCGAGATCACCGGCCTGGCGCGCGAGCTGGAGCAGGACCTGGGCGACGCCTCGGTCGACTTCGGCGCGCTGTCGGCCAACTCCGGGCTGGAAGAAGCGCCGGTGGTGAAACTGCTGCAATCGGTGTTCGACGATGCCACGCAGGTGCGCGCCTCGGACATCCACATCGAGCCGCAGGACGGGCGCCTGCAGATCCGCTTCCGCATCGACGGCGTGCTGCACCTGCAGACCGAGGCCGACATCAAGATCGCCACGCCGCTGGCGCTGCGCCTCAAATTGATGGCCGACCTGGACATCTCGGAAAAGCGCCTGCCGCAGGACGGCCGCTTCGCGGTAAAAGTGCGCAACCAGCGCATCGACGTGCGTATCTCGACCATGCCGACCCAGTACGGCGAGTCGGTGGTCATGCGTCTGTTGAACCAGGTCGGCACCATGCTGCGCCTGGACGCGATCGGCATGCCGCCCACGCTGGTGGAGCGCTTCCGCGCCATCGTCCAGCGTCCCAACGGCCTGGTGCTGGTGACCGGCCCCACGGGTTCCGGCAAGACCACCACGCTGTACAGCGCGCTGGCCGAGCTGAACTCGGTGGAAAAGAAGCTGATCACGGTGGAAGACCCGATCGAATACCGCCTGTCCGGCATCAACCAGGTGCAGGTCAACGACAAGATCGACCTGTCCTTCGCGCGCGTGTTGCGCTCGGCGCTGCGGCAAGACCCGGACATCGTGCTGGTGGGCGAGATGCGCGACCAGGAAACCGCCCAGATCGGCCTGCGCGCCGCAATGACCGGCCACCTGGTGCTGTCGACCCTGCACACCAACGACGCCGCCTCCACGCCGCTGCGCCTGATGGACATGGGCGTGCCGCGCTACATGGTGGGAGGCTCGCTGCAGGCGGTGCTGGCGCAGCGCCTGGTGCGCGTGATCTGCGAGAGCTGCAACAGCCCGTTCCAGCTGCCGGCGCCGGAACGCGCCTGGCTGCGCGCCGAACTGGGCGACCGGGCCGAGACCGTGCCGTTCTTCCACGGGCGCGGCTGCTCGCACTGCAACGGCACCGGCTACCGCGGCCGCACCGGCGTCTACGAGCTGCTGGAAATGACGCGCGCCGTCAACGAGGCCATCAACCACCCGGACCCGTCGCACTTCCTCAAGACGGCGTATGCCGAGATGCGCGGCGAGACCCTGCGCCGCGGCGCCGTGCGCCTGGCGATCCAGGGCCGTACCACGGTGGCCGAGGCGATGCGCATCAGTAACCAGACCGAGGAGTAAGGGTGCCGTTCTTCGCCTACCGGGGCCGCAACGCGCGCGGCGACTTGATGCAGGGCGTGCTGGAAGGCGCCGACAGCGGCGCCATCGCCGACCAGCTGTTCGGCACCGGCGTCACGCCGCTCGAGATCACGCCCACCACGCGCACCGTCAGTTCCGGCAACGGCGCCGACGGCGACACGCTGTGGCAGCGCCTGACGACCAAGAAAGTGACCTCGCTCGACGTGCAGCTGTTCAGCCGCCAGCTCTACACGCTGCTGAAGTCCGGCGTGCCGATCATGCGCGGCCTGGCCGGCCTGCAGGAATCCGCCACCAGCAAGAGCCTGGCGCGCGTGATCCAGGATTTGCGCGAATCGCTCGACGCCGGCCGCGAGCTGTCCAGCGCCATGCGCCGCCATCCGGAATGTTTTACCACCTTCTACCTGGCCATGGTGCGGGTGGGCGAGATGACCGGGCGCCTGGAAGAAGTGTTCCTGCGCCTGTTCGACCACATGGAATTCGACCGCGACATGCGCGACCGCGTGAAGACCGCGCTGCGCTACCCGATGTTCGTGGTGACGGCGATGGTGATCGCCATGTTCATCGTGAACATGTTCGTGATCCCGCAGTTCGAAAAGGTGTTCAACAGCTTCCACGCCGAGCTGCCGCTGATGACGCGCCTGCTGATCGCCGCCTCGCGCTTCACCGTGCAATGGTGGCCCGCTTTCGTGTTGGGCGCCTTCGGCCTGGTGCTGGGCTTTCGCGCCTGGGCGCGTTCGCCGTCCGGGCGCCTGGCCTGGGACCGCGTCAAGTTGCGCATCCCGATCGCCGGCAAGATCATCCACAAGGGCACGATGGCGCGCTTCGCGCGCAGCTTCGCGCTCTCGATCAGGAGCGGCGTGCCGATCGTGCAGGCGCTGACGGTGGTGGCGCAGACCTCGGACAATGCCTGGCTGGCCGCGCGCATCGAAGGCATGCGCGACGGCGTCGAGCGCGGCGAGAGCATCCTGCGCACCGCCACCAATACCGGCGTGTTCACGCCGATGGTGCTGCAGATGATCGCGGTGGGCGAGGAATCCGGCTCGATCGACGACCTGATGGACGAGATCGCGATGATGTACGAGCGCGAGGTGGACTACGAGCTGAAGACCCTGTCCAGCCAGATCGAACCGATCCTGATCACCTTCCTGGGCGTGATGGTGCTGATCCTGGCGCTCGGCATCTTCCTGCCGATCTGGGACCTGGGCAAGGCGGCGCTGCACCACTGACCCCCGAGCCTTGACCCTTGACCCGGCGGATTTTCGGCCGGGTGTTTTACCCACGCGACAGAATCGTTGCGACTTTGATCTCGAACGCAGAAAGTTTTTCTTGCGATAGCGCAAGATTGCTGTGATTCAAGGTAAAATTCTTCCATGCATCTGATTCAGCCGGCAGCGCCGGCGCGGAAGACGCAACCTGAGCCTGGCCCTGCATGCGTCAGCGGATAGGCGGCTGTACTCCACCACCACGCGGCGCGATCCGCACCACTTCATTCGGAGATGTCAATGAACAAGAATTTCAAAGCCGGCGCCCAGGGCGGTTTCACCCTGATCGAACTGATCGTCGTGATCGTCATCCTCGGTATCCTGGCCGCGACCGCGCTGCCGAAATTCGCCAACCTGACCGGTGACGCGCGCTTCGCCTCCCTGCAGGCGGCGCGCGGTTCACTGTCCTCGGTGTCGGCCATGGCGCACGGCCAGTTCCTGGTCAATCCGACCGGCAACGCCAGCACGCTCATCATGGAGGGTACGACTGTCAACATCAGCAATGGCTACCCGGTAGCGAATAATGCCTTGGCGGCAGCCGCTGGCTTGAGCACAAACGATTATACGTTCACGACAGTGGATTCCAGCAATGGTTCCGCATCCACCCTGACGGTGTCGCCGAATGGCGCCACGGTTGCCAACTGCAAGATCGTCTACACCGCCGCCACTGTGAGCGGCACGACCGTGACGCCGCCGTCCATCGTCACCACCGGTAACGCGGCCGGCTGCTTGTAAGCCGCCGTGGAGGCCGTCGCATGCTGAGCCGTGTTTCCGGTCCGATGTATCGTCCTCCTGCCAATCCCATCCCGGCTGAGCGCCGCACCGCCGGCTTCACGATGGTCGAGCTGATCATCGTGATGATCCTGATCGGCGTGCTCAGCGCCATCGGCCTGTCGCGCTTCTTCAGCCGCAACGGCTTCGAGGCCGACGCCTTTTCCGAGCAGGTGCGCGCCATGCTGCGCTACGGGCAGAAGATCGCGGTGGCGCAGAACCGGCGCGTCTACGTGCAGGCCGGCGGCGCCGGGCTGGCGCTGTGCTACGGCGCCGCGTCGCCGTGCGCGGCGGCCGACCAGGTGCCGGTGCCGGCCGGGAACAACAGCGGCAGCGGCGCCACCCGCGCCCTGTGCACCGCCGGCGGCAGCTACGCCCCTGCCTGGTATTGCGAGGGCACGCCGGCCGGCAGCACGCTGACGTTCGCTCCGGCCGCCCAGGCCGTGTTCTTCTTCAACGGCCTGGGCAAACCCTACCAGGGCAGCGACAATCCCACCACCTCCGACGATGCGTCCACCTTCGCCAACCTCGCGTTCAGCATCGCCGCCGAAGGCGGTACCCGCAGCGTCGTGGTGTATGCGGAAACCGGCTATGTCAATTGACATGCGCCGCCAGCGCGGCGTCACGCTGGTCGAGCTGATCATCTTCATCGTCATCATCGGCGTGGCCCTGACCGGCATCCTGGCGGTGATGAACCTGACCACCCAGCGCAGCGCCGATCCGGTGCGGCGCAAGCAGGCGCTGATCCTGGCCGAGGGCTTGCTGGAGGAAGTCGAGCTGGCCAAGTTCTCGTATTGCGACCCGGCGTCGAGCAACGCCGACACTGCCGCCAGTAGCGCCGCCTGCACCATTCCCGAGACCTGGGGCCAGGCCGGCAACGAGCCGGCCACCACCACCCGGCCGTTCGACAACGTCAACGATTACGTGAGCGCTCCCAACACCGCTACCGCCGCCTTCGACGTCAACGGCGTGCTCAGCGACGCCAACGGCAACGCCCTCAACCTGACCGGCTACACGGCGCGCCTGACCATCAGCCCGGCCGCGCTGGGCGGCATCGGCACGGCCAGCAGTTCGACGGGCGCGTCGGCCAACACCGAGGTACTGCGTATCCGGGTCGAGATCGGCTACGACGGCCAGACCCTGGCGCTGGACGGCTACCGCACGCGCTACGCGCCGAATTCACTATGAAGATCTTGCGCGCGCGGCGCCAGGCCGGCTTCACGCTGGTCGAGGCGGTGATGGTGATCGTGATCGTCGGCGTCCTGGCCGGCATCGTCGCGGTATTCATCCGGGCGCCGGTGCTGGGCTACCGCGACAGCGTCGACCGCGCCGAGATCACCGACCAGGCCGACCTGGCGCTGCGCCGCATGGCGCGCGACGTGCGCCTGGCGCTGCCCAACAGCGTGCGCGTGAGCGCCGACGGCAGCGCGGTGGAACTGCTGCAGACGCGTTCCGGCGCGCGCTACCTGGACAGCGACGACGGCCTCGCCGGCGCCGCCGTGCTGAGCTTCGACGATCCCGCCCAGGCCGTCTTCACCGCGCTGGCGCCGCCGCCCAGCTTCAGCCGCGTGCGCAAGGGCGACTTCGTGGTGGTCTACAACCTGGGCGAGGGCATGGGTTCGGCCAACGCCTACCAGCTGGCGGCCACCGGCGTCGGCGCCTGCCCGACCGGCGGCGCCGCCACCGCGGCCGGCAACATCGCCTGCATCAATGCCGATCCGGCGTCCACGACCGTCGCCGTCAACGGCGCCAACGTGCCGGCCATGCGCATCACGCTGGCCGGCAATCCGTTCGCCTACCAGGACGTGGCGCTGCCCTCGCCGCAGAAGCGCTTCCAGGTGGTGTCCGGACCGGTCAGCCTGTATTGCCAGGCGCGCGCCGACGGCACGCTCGACCTGTGGCGCGCCTGGGGCTACGCCATCGCGGCGGCCCAGCCGGTGCCGCCGTCCGACGGCCAGCGCGCGCTGGTGGCGACCCGCCTGACCCGCTGCGGCGGCCTGTTCTCCTACAGCACCGCGGCGGCCCAGCGCACCGGCCTGCTCGGCATCAACCTCGAACTGCGCGGACGCTACGACAGCGCGCCCGCGATCCGCCTGGTACACCAGGTCCACGTCGACAATACCCCATGACTTTCCCCATCCGCATGCGCATGCGCCGCCAGGCCGGCGTCGGCCTGGTCACCGCGATCTTCCTGCTGGTCGTGCTGGCCGGGCTGGCGGTGGCCATGGTCAGCCTGTACACCACGCAGCAGGCCAGTGCCAACCTCGACCTGCAGGGCGCGCGCGCCTACCAGGCGG
Source organism: Massilia forsythiae (assembly GCF_012849555.1). Classification (NCBI taxonomy): domain Bacteria; kingdom Pseudomonadati; phylum Pseudomonadota; class Betaproteobacteria; order Burkholderiales; family Oxalobacteraceae; genus Massilia; species Massilia forsythiae. The sequence continues at coordinate 5,659,509 of NZ_CP051685.1, read as the reverse complement.
CGCGCGCCGGCATGGAGTGGGGGCTGTTCCAGTGGAACCGCAACAAGAGCTGCACCGCGGCGACCACGCTGGCGATGCCGGCCGGGACCACGCTGTCCGCCTTTACGGTGAACGTGCGCTGCAGCCAGACCGGCGGTAGCGGCCAGGCCGGCGATATGCTGGCGCGCACCACGATCGCGGCCAGCGCCTGCAACATCACGGACAGCGCGGGCGGCTGCAACTGCGACGGCGCCAGCGGCGCCTGCACCCCGTCGGCCAATCCCGAGACGGTGAACCGCCGCATGGAGGCGCAGCTGTGAACGCGCGCATCCCGGCGCCGGCGCCGTCCCCGCATGCGTGGCTGGCGGCGCCGCTCCTGGCGCCGCTTCTGGCGTTGCTTCTGGCGCTGCTCCTGTCGCTGTCCGCGGCGCCGGCGCGCGCCGATACCGCGCTGTCGGTGGTGCAGAGCTTCCGCGGCACCTACAACTTCACCGGTACCGAAGTCACGATGCGCACCGGCGACAACGACAACCCGTGCGCCGTGGCGAGCTCCAACACGATCCTGTCGGCCAAGCTGTCGGGCATCCCGAGCGGCGCCACGGTGCAGAGCGCGCTGCTGTACTGGGCCGGGTCCAGCACCACGCCGGACTACACCGTGAACTTCGACGGCGTCTCCAGGACCGCCGACCGCCAGTACACCTCGAACACCATCGGCAGCGGCTTCACCTTCTTCAGCGGCGCGGTCGACGTCACCACCCAGGTCAACAAGAAAGGCAACGGCACCTATACCTTCAGCGGCTTGACCGTCAACAGCGGCAATCCGTGGTGCGCGTCGAGCGGCGTGCTGGGCGGCTTCGCGCTGCTGGTCATCTATTCGCAGCCGAGCGAGCCGTTCCGCCTGCTGAACGTGTACGAAGGCTTCCAGTATGTCCGCAACAGCAGCCTGAGCATCAGCCTGGGCAACTTCAACGTGCCCAATCCGCTGCCCGACAACGTCACCGGGCGCGTCGGCCACATCACCTGGGAAGGCGACGACACCCTGTCCGGCGGCGGCGAAGACCTGCTGTTCAACGGCTACGCGCTGACCGATTCGATGAACCCGTCCGGCAACCAGTTCAACTCGTCCAGCAACGTCAACGGCGACGCCAGCTCGTACGGCATCGACTTCGACGTGTACACCCTCAAGCCGCCGATCATCCAGGCCGGCCAGAGCAGCGCCACCAGCACGTACAAATCCGGCCAGGACCTGGTGCTGCTCAGCGCCGAGGTGGTGGCCATGCCCTACGTCGCCAACGCCGACCTGGCGCTGGAGATGACCCGCAGCGGCGACCTGACCGTCGGCGCCACCGCCAGCTACACGATCAAGGTCAGCAACGTCGGGGTGGACAAGGATGTCGGCCCGATCACGGTGGTCGATACGCTGTCGTCCAGCCTGAACCTGGTGTCCGCCAGCGGCTCCGGCTGGACCTGTTCCAGCGCCGTCCAGGGCAGCGGCGAGACCGTCGTCACCTGCAGCCAGGACGGCCCGCTGGCCGGCAACGGCGGCACGCTGACGCCCCTGACCATCAGCGTGACGCCCAAGGCGGCCGGCAACTACAGCAACAGCGCGGTCGTGTACGGCAAGACCGGCGACGACAATGCCGCCAACAACAGCGCCACCGACACCGGCAAGGCCGGCACTGCCGACACACCGCCCGCGGTATTCACGCGCCAGGTCTGCAAGTCGGGCGACGAGATCGTGGTGATCGGCAACGACAAGACGGCGGCCGACAATACCTGCCCACGCTTCATCGGCCCGGTGACGGCCGGCGACAGCACCACCCGCATCTACATCACCGCGGTCAGCATGGTCAACGGCAAACTCATCGCGAAGCCGCTGTCCAGCAGCGACATGACCGTGCCGGTCAGCCTGTCCGCCACCTGCCTGCCGAACTCGGGCGTGGCGGTCAGCTACGCCGGCGCCACGTTCGATTGCAAGGGCACCGCCAGGAGCGTCAACGTGACGGCGCAGGGCAACAAGCCGACCGCGGTGCTGGGGCCGTCCAGCGCGCCCTCGCAATTCTTCTATGCCGACGTCGGCCGGGTGACGCTGTCGCTGAGCTACAACGGCTCGGTGGTGAGCAAGCTCGACTTCATTTCGCGCCCGTCCGACATCCGCGTGTACAGCGTGGCGCGCGCCAGCGACGGCGCCCTCGACCGTGGCGGCCTGGCCGCCGCCAACTGGAGCAAGACCGACGACGTCGCCTTCGCCAAGGCAGGCGAGCAGTTCAACGTGCGCGTGGGCGCGTGGATGGCCAATAACGCCTGGGCGCCCAGCTTCGGCAAGGAACCAGCGGCGCTGTCCAGCACGCTGCCGGCGAGCGCGCTCACCCAGCAGTTCAAGCTCGACCTGTTCACGCCCACCGCGGTCGACGGCGGCAGCGGCGTGGCGGCCAACGCCGCCAAGGACGCCATCGTGCAGGGTGCGTTCTCGCCCGACCAGGACTTCGCCGCCACCAGCGCGGTGAGCGGGGTCGGCCTGTTCGAAGCCAAGGCGCGCTGGTTCGAGGCCGGCTACCTGGGCCTGACGCCGTCGATGATCGATTACCTGAACACCGGCGCGGTGGGCGGGCCGCCGGACGGCGTCGACCCCGCCTCGACCAGCCGCCTGATTGCCTCCACGCGCGTGGCGGGGCGCTTCTACCCGGACCATTTCGAGACCCAGCTGACTTTCAATCTCGCGTGCCAGGCCGACATGAGTTGCCCTGCCACCTACCCGGTCGAGGGAGCGACCTATTCGCTGCAGCCCTTCAACCTCGCGGTAACGGCGTTCGCCATGCCCAGGAACGGCAAGCCGCAGCCGATGGGACTATTTCGTAACGTCAACGCGGCGCGCGCAGTGACACTGGCGGCGGTGACCTCGCCGCTGGCATCCGGCACGGCGCTTGCCGCCGCGCCGTTCTCGGCGGTGACGCCGCTGCCGCAGTCGGCCAACATGAGCGACTTCCCCACCATGTCCACCACCGGCACGTTCGCGCTGGGCACGCCCTACAGCGCGAGCGCGCGCCGCGCCCAGAACTGGGGCGCGCCGACCGCCGCCTACCTGCGCGCCACCAGCGCCGACAAGCTGGTGGCGGCCGGCAGCGACAGCGCGACCACCGCGCTGGTCGTCAATTCCGCCACCCCGGCCGGCGCCAGCGGCGTCCAGTACGAAGATGGCCTGATGGTGATTTCCGGGCGATTGTTCGTGCCCAACCTGTTCGGTTCCGAACTGCTGCGCATGAGCGTGCCGCTGACGGCGCAGTACTGGAACGGCAGCGCCTGGGTCACCAGCGCCACCGACAGCCCGTCCGGCACCGCCACCCCCAGCACGGTGGCGGCGACCGTCACGCCGCTGGCCTGCACGCGCTCGTTCGCGCAATCGTCGACCGCCAGCACCTGCAAGGCAGGCGTGCTGGCGTTCGCGTCCGGCAGCGTCAATCCGGCGCCGTTGACGGCGGGACTGGGCAAGATGATCCTGCAGGCGCCGGGACGCGGCACCAACGGCAGCATCGATTTCACCGCCGCCGGCGGCAACGCGGGCGCCTGGCTGCCCAGCACGCGCGCCCGCGCTACCTTCGGTTTATATACGAGTCCGCTGATTTACTTGCGGGAAGTATATTGAACTCACTAAAATTGATAATAAACAATACAAGATTCTGTGCGTAAAACATGAAATATTTTTCCTGGGAGTAAAAAACGGGTTCGATTTGCGGCGGAGTTGACTATAATCATGGCATAGGGAAACATTCGTAACCATCCATCGTCATTCAACCAACCGATTTTCATCGCCACGCATGCGTTTTTTTAGTAGAGCAAAGAAGAATGGTGCCTGGCTGGCGATGATGCTGCAGCGCGACGGCATCGCCGCCGCCAGCGTGGCGGCCGACCCGGCCCAGCCCGATGCCCGGCCGATCGTCACCCTCGCCAGCTTCTTTCCCGGCAATGCCAGCGTCGAGGCACTGGAAAAGGTCGGCAAGGAACTGCACAGCACCGACTACCGCTGCGCCACCGTGCTGGCCGGCGGCGATTACCAGTTGATGTCGGTGGAGGCGCCCAACGTGCCGCGCGAAGAACTCAAGAGTGCGATGCGCTGGCGCCTGAAGGACGTGCTCGACTTCCCGGTCGACGACGCCACCTTCGACATCCTCGAGATCCCGATCGACGCCAGCGCCGCGGCGCGTCCGCAGCAGAGCGTGTTCGCCGTGGCGGCGCGCAACGCGACCGTCCGGGCGCGCCAGCAGCTGTTCGCGCAGGCCAAGGTGAAACTGCGCGCGATCGATATCCCCGAAATGGCGCAGCGTAACGTCTCGACGCTGCTGGAACGCGACGGCCGCGGCGTTGCCATGCTGTCGTTCGGCGAGGACGGCGGCCTGCTGACGGTGTCCTGGCGCGGCGAGCTGTACCTGTCGCGTCGCATCGACGTGACGCTGGCGCAGCTGCTGGAAGGCGACCACGAGCGCAAGGCCCAGAGCTTCGACAAGATCACCCTCGAACTGCAGCGCTCGCTCGACCACTTCGAGCGCCAGTTTTCCTTCATCAGCGTGGCCAAGCTGGTGCTGGCGCCGACCGGCGCCTCCGGCCTCGAAGCGTACCTGTCGGGTAACCTGTACACGCGCGTGGAAACGCTCGACCTGGGCGATGTGTTCAACCTGGGCGGCGTGGCCGAGCTGGCGGCCGACGCCGCGCGCCAGCAGCGCTTCTTCGTGCCGCTGGGCGCGGCGCTGCGCGGCGAGGAGGCGGCGGCATGAGCCAGCAGATCAACCTGTTCAACGACCAGTTCGAGCACAAGAAGCAGCTGTTCACGGCCAATACCATGGCCGCCGGCGCCGGCGTGCTGGTGCTCGGCCTGGCCGCCATGGGCGTGTTCGGCAAGATGCGCGTCGACGCCCTGCAGCGCGACGCCGACGCCGGCGCCGCGCGCCTGGAACAGACCAGGAAGCGCCTGGCCGACGCCACCACCGCATTCCCGGCGCGCCGCAAGGACCCGCAACTGGCGGTCGAGGCGCAGCAGGCGGAGGTCCGACTGGCGACGCTGCGCCACGTGTCCGGCATCATCGCGCACGGCGAACTCGGCAACACCCAGGGCTATGCCGAGTATTTCCGCGCGCTGGCGCGCCAGCGCGTCGAAGGACTGTGGCTGACCGGCGTCAGCGTCGGCGCCGCCGGCCAGGACATCGGCGTGCGCGGGCGCGCGCTGGACGCGGCGCTGGTGCCGGGCTTCCTGGCGCGCCTGCGCAACGAGACCGTCATGCAGGGCAAGCCGGTCGGCAACCTGCAGATCGCCGAAGCGGCCCCCGTCAAGGTGGCCGGCAAGGACGGCAAGGAAACCGACGCCCCGGCGCCGTACGTCGAATTCAGCCTGCAGTCGGCGGGGCCGGCACGGCCGGGCGCCCCCGGCGCGGGCGCGTTCCAGTCCGGAGGACAGCCATGAAGCCGCGCTGGCAGCACGACCTGCAATTGCGCTGGCAGCGCCTCGCCGCGCGCATCGATGCGCTGAACCAGCGCGAACGCATCCTGGCCTTCGCCGCGCTGCTGGCGGTGCTGGCCTTTCTCGCACAGACCGCCATGCTGGGGCCGCTGCAGCGCAGGCAGGATGCGCTGCGCAGCCGCATCGTCCAGCAGCGCAGCGATACCGCCGCCGTCGACGCCGAGATCGTGCAGAAGCTGGAAGCGTCGCGCGCCGACCCGGATGCGCCGCTGCACATGCACCTGCAGGACGTGCGCGGCGAGACCGAGCGCCTGGGCAGCGAACTGCGCGCCATGCAGCACGGCCTGGTGGCGCCCGAGCGCATTGCGCCGCTGCTGGAATCGATCCTGCGCGCCAACGGCCGCCTGAAGCTGGTGGCGGTGCGCACGCTGCCGGTCGATCCGCTCAGCGCGCTCGACCCGGCCGGCGCCACCCGCGACGGCGCGCCGCGCATGCCGCAGGCGGCGCCGGCAGCGCCGCCGCAGGACGCGGCGAAACCCGCCGCCGATGCGCCCGAGCTGCTGTTCCGCCATGGCGTCGAAGTCACGGCGCGCGGCAGCTACCTGGACATGGTCGACTACATGGCCGCGCTGGAAGCGCTGCCGACCCAGCTGTTCTGGGGCAAGGCCCAGCTCGAGGTCGAGCAATACCCGACCGTGCGCCTGACCCTGACCCTGTACACCCTGAGCCTGGACGACAAATGGATGAAGCTGTGAACCGCGCCATGCGCCTGCTGGCTGCGCTCGGCGCGCTGCTGGCGTCGGCGGCCCAGGCGGCCAACCCGGCCGCGCAGGCGCTGCAGGACCCGACCCGCCCGCCGGCCGTGCTGGCGGCGAAAGCTGCCCCGGACGCCACGCCCGGCGATGCCCCGCGCCTGCAGACCGTGCTGGTCGGACGCGCGCCGGGCGGCCGCCACCTGGCCGTGATCGACGGCGAAACCGTGCGCCCGGGCGACAGCTTCCATGGCGCGCGCGTGGCGCGCATCGCCGAGGGCGAGGTCGAACTGGTGCGCGGACGCGAGCGCCAGGTACTGCGCCTGGCGCAGGACGCGCCGGGCGGCATGACGCCGGCGCGCCCGGCACCGCAACATGCGCGCTGAGCGCGCCGACTGCACGCCGCTGCGTGCGATGAGGACAAGAATGCACAAGACGAATTCGAAGGCGGCGCTGGCCGCAGCGGTTGCCCAGCTCGGCATGGCGCTGCTGCTGTCCGGCTGCCAGAGCGCGCCATCCAACGCCACCTACGACCGCATCCGCCAGGACGTCGCCGGCGCCGCCCGCCCGCGCGCCGCCGGGCCGGCCGCCGGCACCGCAGCCGCCGGTGTGCCGGCCACCGCGCCGGTGGCCGACCAGGCCGTCGCCGACGCCCTGTTGCCGCCCAGCGCCGCGCTGGCGACCCAGTTGCCGCGGGCGCGGCCGGCGCTGGAAGAGCGCTTCAACGTCTCGTTCAACAACGTGCCGGCGCAGCAGTTCTTCCGCTCGATCGTGGCCGGCACCCGCTACAACATCCTGGTGCATCCGGACGTCAGCGGCAGCATCACCGCCAACCTGAAGGACGTGACGCTGCCGGAAACCCTGGACGCGGTGCGCGAGATGTACGGCTACGACTACAAGATCGAAGGCACGCGCATCTCGATCAAGCCGCTCACCATGCAGACCAGGATGTTCCGCGTGAACTACCTGGTGGGCAAGCGCCGCGGCGCTTCCAACCTGCGCGTGACCTCGACCTCGGTGGGCAACGCGGTCCAGAACGGCAACAACAACTTCCAGAACAACGGCACCGCCAACAATACCGGCAGCAACGGCAACCCGAACAATCCGAACGGCCAGAACCAGGCCGAGAGCACCGACGTCAACACCAGTTCCGACAACGACTTCTGGGCCGACCTCAAGAGCGCGGTCGAGGCCATGGTCGGCTCCAAGGAGGGCGGGCGCAGCGTGGTGATCAGCCCGCAGTCGGGCGTGATCGTGATCCGCGCGCTGCCGGACGAGCTGCGCAACGTCGACGCCTACCTGAAGGCGACCCAGCTGGCGGTCGACCGCCAGGTGATCCTGGAAGCCAAGATCCTCGAGGTCGAGCTGAACGACAGCTACCAGAGCGGCGTCAACTGGGCCTCGTTCGCTTCCATCAAGAGCGGCCACGACAACCGCGTCTCGGGCGGCATCATCGCCCCCGGCGCCACCTTGACCCCGCTGCCGTTCGGCGGCGGCCAGCCGGGTACGATCACCGATCCGGGCACCGGCCTGTCGGCCAGCAGCGGCTTCTCGCTGTCGAGCGCGGTGGAAGCGGCCGGCTCGATGTTCGGCCTGGCGGTCCAGACCAGCAACTTCGCGGCCCTGATCTCGTTCCTGGAAACGCAGGGCAGCGTGCACGTGCTGTCGAGCCCGCGCGTGGCCGCGATCAACAACCAGAAGGCCGTGCTGAAGATCGGCACCGACGAATTCTTCGTCACCGGCGTGACCACCACCACCAACTCGACCAACGCCGGCAACACGGTGACGCCGAGCGTGACGCTGCAGCCGTTCTTTTCCGGCGTGGTGCTGGACGTGACCCCGCAGATCGACGAGCGCGGCAACATCATGCTGCACGTGCACCCGTCGGTGAGCCAGGTCTCGACCGTCAACAAGGCGATCAACCTCGGCACGGCCGGCAGCCTGAACCTGCCGCTGGCGGCCTCGGCCACCTCGGAGCTGGACAGCATCGTGCGCGGCATGAACGGCCAGGTGGTGGCGATCGGCGGCCTGATGCGCCAGGCCTCGAACAACGACGCCTCGCAACTGCCGGGCGCCGGCGACGTGCCGGTACTGGGCACGCTGTTCGGGTCCAAGAAACGCGTCAACCAGAAGCGCGAGCTGGTGGTGCTGATCAAGCCGACCATCGTCGAAGGCGCCAGCAACTGGAACGACGACCTGCTCGACGCCGGCCGCCGCATCGAGCAGCTCGATCCGCGCGCCCGCGGCGTGCGCTGACGGCGGAGGACAGCCGATGTATGCGACCCATTTCGGCCTGCGCGAGCTGCCGTTCGGGATCACCCCGGACACCAGCTTCTTCTTCGGCAGCCCGCATTCGCAGGAAGCGCTGAACACGCTGCTGGTGGCGGCGCGCGCCGGCGAGGGCTTCATCAAGATCACCGGCGAGGTCGGCACCGGCAAGACCCTGTTGTGCCGCAAGTTCATGGCCACGCTGGGGCCGGACTTCGTCACCGCCTACATCCCGAACCCGTACCTGGAGCCGCGCACGCTGATGCTGGCGCTGGCCGACGAGCTGGAACTCGCGCTGGCGCGCGACGTCGACCAGCACCAGCTGCTCAAAGCCGTCAACGCGCGCCTGCTGGCATTGGCCGGCGAAGGCAAGCGCGTGCTGCTGTGCCTGGACGAGGCGCAGGCGATCCCGCTCGAGAGCCTGGAAGCGCTGCGTTTGCTGACCAACCTGGAGACCGAAAAGCGCAAGCTGCTGCAGATCGTGCTGTTCGGCCAGCCGGAACTGGACCGCAAGCTGGCGCTGCAATCGATCCGCCAGCTGGCCCAGCGCATCACCTTCCACTACCACCTCGGCCCCCTGCGCCGCGACGACCTGGATTACTATGTGGCGCACCGCCTGCGCGTGGCCGGCTTCGAGGGCGCGCGCCTGTTCTCGCAGGCCGCGGTGACGCGCCTGTACCGGGCCAGCGGCGGCGTGCCGCGCCTGGTGAACATCCTGGCGCACAAGGCGCTGATGCTGTGCTACGGCGAAGGCCGCCACGAAGTGTCGGGCGCGCACGTGCGCGCGGCGGCGCGCGACACCATGGCGCTGGAACGGCGCCGCGCCTGGCCGTGGGCGGCCTTGACGACGCTGGGGGCCAGCCTGGCTGCCGGCATGACCTGGGCACTGACGCGATGAGCCTGATTAACAAGATGCTGCAGGACCTGGACGCGCGCGGCACCGGCGCCGGCGAGGCTTTTCCGGCGCAAGTCAAGCCGGTGGCGCCGCCGCGGCGCGCTGTGCGCCCGAGCCCGCGCACGATCGCGGCGGCCGTGGCCGGCGCCTGCGCCGGCACGGCGCTGGTCTGGTTCGCCTCGGGCCGGCTGCAGGCCGTCCAGGAGGGGAGCGCGCCGGCGCCGGCGGTGCTGGCCGCCGACGCCGGCGCCAGGCCGGCGCCGGGCACGTTGCGGCCGGGGCAGGGGATGAGCAGCGTCATCACGACCACCCCGGCCGGCGATGGCGCCGGGACCGGCGCGCCGGCGCGGGATGCGGCGGGTGGCGCGGCCACGCCGGCGGCGCTGGAGGCGCAGCCCGGCAGTCTGTCGACTGCGGCGCCGGCTGCAATGCCGGCTGCGCCCGCGGCCATGCCGATGCGCGAGGCGCCGGCCGACCCGCCGGCAGCGGCGCGCGCCGGCACGGACGCGGCGGCGTGGACGGCATCCGCACGCGCCGCGCGCGTCATCGAAGAACCGGCCGCACGGACGTCGCCGCCGGCCGCCCGGCGCGGCATCGACGATGGCGCTGCACCGGCAGCCGGCACGCCGGCCGCCGTGGCTGCGCCCGTCGCGCCGGTCAAGTCGGTGGCCTCGATGGAACCCGACAGCAGCGAGGCGCGCGCGGTGCGCAATGCGCTGATGCTGGAACTGCAGAATCGCGAAGCGCGCCGCGCGCAGGCGGCCGGGGTACTGGCCGGCCGTCCAGCCGCAGTGCGCGAGCGCGGCGCCGTGCAGGGCCGCCAGGACAGCGCGTCCCAGCGCGCCGAGGGCGAATACCGGCGCGCGCTGGCCAGCCTGCAGGAAGGACGCATGGGCGAGACGGTCGCCGCGCTGGAAGCGGCCCTGCGCATCGACCCGGGCCACGACGCGGCGCGCCAGACCCTGGTCGGCCTCTTGATCGAAGCCCGGCGCCCGGACGAGGCCATGCGCCAGCTGCAGCTGGGCCTGGCGCAAGACCCGCGCCAGCCGCGGCCGGCGATGTTGCTGGCGCGCCTGCAGATCGAACGCGGCGGCAGCGGCATCGACACCTTGATGCGCACCCTGCCGTACGCCGGCAACGACCCCGACTACCACGCCTTCCTGGCCGGCGCCCTGCAGCGCCAGGGGCGCCACCGCGAAGCGGCGGCCGAATACCAGGCCGCGCTGCGCGGCGCCCCCGCCAACGGCATCTGGTGGATGGGACTGGGCATCTCGCTGCAGGCCGACAAGCGCAATGGCGAGGCGCTGGAGGCGTTCCAGAGGGCGCGCGCGAGCGGGGCGCTGTCGCAGGAATTGCAGGCGTTCGTGGAACGCCAGATGCAGGCGCTGGGGCGGTAAAGGATGGTACGGACTGTCGTTTCCGACATCTGAGCAGCCACCTCCGTCGTCCCCGCGCCCATACCGAGCAACCAAATTCGCGACAATGGAAATGACCGCGGTACTTCGACGTGCCGGACTTCGGAAGCCCACTATGGGTCCCCGCCTGCGCGGGGACGACGTAGATATTCGCTTCTCCAGCGTCATTCAGACCCTGGCCAGCCGCTCCAGCGCCAGCCGCAGCGTCTCGTCCTGTTTCGCGAAGCAGAAGCGCACGATCCCCGACTCGCGCCCGCCGCGGTAGAACGCCGACACCGGGATCGCCGCCACCTTGATCTCGCGCGTCAGCCACTGCGCGAACTCGGCTTCCGGCAAATCCGAGACGCCGTCGTAGCGCACGCACTGGAAGTAGGTGCCGTCCGCCGGCAGCAAGGTGAAGCGCGTGCCGGCCAGCCCGGCGCGGAACAGGTCGCGCTTGCGCTGGTAAAAGGCGGGCAGGTCCAGGTAGGGCGCCGGGTCGGCCATGTAGGCGGCCAGGCCGTGCTGCATCGGCGTGTTCACGCTGAACAGGTCGTACTGGTGCACCTTGCGGAATTCCGCCGTGAGCGCGGCCGGCGCCGCCACGTAGCCGATCTTCCAGCCGGTCACGTGGTAGGTCTTGCCGAAGCTGGACACCACGAAGGCGCGCTCGGCCAGCACCGGATGGCGGCTCACCGACGCGTGCTGCTCGCCGTCGTACACCATGTGCTCGTAGACCTCGTCCGAGAGTACCAGGATGTCGGTATCGGCGACGATCGCCGCCAGCGCGTCCAGGTCGCAGGGGCGCAGGATGCTGCCGGTCGGGTTGTGCGGGCTGTTGATGACGACCATGCGCGTGCGCGGCGTGACCGCGCCGGCCACGTCGTTCCAGGGCACGTGGTAGCCGGCCTCGTCCAGGCGCATCGGCACCGTCACCGGCACCGCGCCGGCCAGGCGGATCGCCGGCAGGTAGCTGTCGTAGGCCGGCTCGATCACGATGACCTCGTCGCCCGGATGGACGGCGCACAGGATCGCCGTGACGATGGCTTGCGTGGCGCCGGCGGTGACCGTGATCTCGGTCGCGGCGTCGTAGGCGCGGCCGTACAGCGCGGCGATCTTGGCGGCGATGGCTGCGCGCAGCGGCGCCGCGCCGGGCATCGGCGGGTACTGGTTCAAGCCGGCGCGCATGGCCTCGCTCACCAGTTCCGGCAGGCGCGGGTCGCAGGCGAAATCGGGGAAACCCTGGCCCAGGTTCACGGCGCCGTGTTCTGCGGCGAGGTTCGACATCAGGGTGAAAACGGTGGTGCCGACGGCCGGCAGGCGCGATTGCAGGACGGGTGTGCTCATGAGGTCGTGGTGGGCAGGTCGATCGATGCTTTTATTCTAGCGCGGAAGGCGGCGGCGCCGGCAGTTCGGTCTTGATCCAGGCTTCCGGACCCATGATGCGGAACAGGCCCTCCTTTGCGGTGCGCTTGCCGCACTTGAGCAGCGCCTTGTCCTTGGTGACCAGCACCGCGGCGCCGCTGTCGCGCGCCACTTCCAGGAACTTCTGGTCGTCGCGGTCGCTGCAGGCCGGCAGCCGTACCGGTTTCTGGCCGGGTGCCACCACCTGGATGAGGGCGTCGAAGCGCGCCGCCGCCCGCGGGCGCGAGTCGTCGTCGAGCGGCAGGTGAGGGTAGTGCAGGACCGCCAGGTATTCGTCGCGGCAGTCGGCGCGCGTCACTGCCTGCACGGCGCCGCCGGCGAGCGCGGCCAGCAGGCCGGCCCAGCGCGGGTCGTGGAACACGAACAGGTCGAGGCAGACATTGGTGTCGAGAACAATCGGTTTCGCTGGAGCAGGTATCATGGCAGCAATTCTACCCGCTGGACCCCGTTCCCGAACATGCTGATCGTACTTTCGCCCGCCAAATCGCTCGACCTCGACACGCCATCCACCACGCAGCACGCCACTACCCCGCGCTTCATCGACCACGCGGCCGAACTGGCGACGCACTTGAAAACCCTGTCTCCGGCCCAGGTCGGCGCGCTGATGTCGATTTCCGACCAGCTGGCCGTGCTCAACGTCACCCGCTACGCCGACTGGCACCCGGACCACGGCACGGCGCGCCAGGCCGTGATGGCCTTCGACGGCGACGTCTACACCGGCCTGGACGCGCGCAGCCTGGACGCCGGCGCGCTCGACTGGCTGCAGCGGCGCGTACGCATCCTGTCCGGCATGTACGGCGTGCTGCGCCCGCTCGACCGCATGCACCCGTACCGCCTGGAGATGGGCACGCGCCTGGCCAATGCGCGCGGCAAGGATCTGTACGCGTTCTGGGGCGACCATGTCACCGGCGCGCTCAACGCGGATCTCGCCGAGTCGGGCGCCACTGCGGTGGTCAACCTGGCCTCGGAAGAGTACTTCAAGTCGGTCAGGCCGAGGCTGCTGGACGCGCCGGTGATCACGCCGGTGTTCGAGGACTGGAAGGGCGGCAAGTACAAGATCGTCTCCTTCCACGCCAAGCGCGCGCGCGGCATGATGGCGCGCTATGCGGCCGAACGGGCGATCACCGATCCGCAGCAGTTGAAGGATTTCGACCGCGACGGCTATGCGTTCGACGAGGCGGCTTCCGGTGGCGACAAGTGGCTGTTCCGCCGGCGGCGCGAAGTATGAGCCGGACCCGGGGGGTGTGAGGATTGGAGGAATTTGGGCGGCCTCCCGGCGGATATGATGTGGAAAGCGCCCACGGGCGGCGCCGAAGATCGTCTACGGCATCGCGTACCGGCCGTATGCCGACCAGGCCGGCCTGGTCGCGCGGCCGTGGGCAGGGTTCGCGCCGCTGATCGAGACCGACTGGCTGGCCTGGCTGGACGGGCGCGAAAGCATGGGCGTGGCGCTGGACCGGATGGTGGCACGCCTGCCGCAGGACCCCTGAAGGCCGGCGCGCGGTTCACCCCCGCGCGAAGGTCGCGGCCAGAAAATCGACGAAGCTGCGGATGCGCGCCGACAGCTGGTGGCGCTGCTGGTAGACGGCGTAGATGTCGGCGTCCGGCGTGCGGTAGTCCGGCAGCACCTCCACCAGCCGGCCGCTTTTCAGGTAGCGCTCGATGTCCCATTCGGCGCGCATCAGGATGCCGTGGCCGTCGAGCGCCCAGTTGACCGCGATCTCGCCGTCGTTGGTGGTCAGGTTGCCGCGCACCTTCACCGCTTGCCCCTGGCGCTCGCCGGTGTCGCTCTCGAGCAGGCGCCAGCTGCCGTAGGCTTCGTCGCCCTGGCGGATGCTGATGCAGTTGTGGCGCGCCAGCTCGGCGGGCGTGCGCGGCGTACCGTGGCGCGCCAGGTAGGCCGGCGCCGCGCACAGCAGGCGCCGGTTGGACGCCAGCCGGCGCGCGATCACGCGCGTGTCGTAGGGGGCGCCGAAGCGGATGCAGACGTCGAACACATCGTCGGTCAGCGCCGGCGGGTCCACCGACAACTGCAGCTGCACGTCGACCTCCGGATAGCGCAGCACGTAGCGCGAGATCGCGGGCGCCACGTGCAGGCGCCCGAAACCGAGCGTGGCGTTCACGCGCAGCTGGCCCTTGGGCGTCTCGCGCCCGGCCGCCATCAACTGGCCGAGCGCGTCGATGTCGGCCAGGATGCGGCGCGCGTGTTCCAGCAGCACCTCGCCGTCCGGCGTCAGGCGCATGCGCCGGGTGCTGCGGTTCACCAGCGGCACTTTCACACGCGCCTCGAGCGCGGCCAGGCGCTTGCTGACCGCCGCCGTGGTGATGCCGAGCTCGCGCGCCGCCGCGCTCAGGCTGCCGGCGGTGGCCAGGGTCACCATGAAGCTCAGTTCGGCCGGCTGGAAACCGTCGGTCATGGGGCCTTTCTTGCGGCCCGATTATTGAGCCGGGGGTTAACAATGGTTTGAGTGTAGCGGTGCGAAAGGGCGCCGTCCAGCGCGTACATTGGGCCCGTCACAACAGTCCAATCAAGGAGACACGCATGAAGACCTATCGCATCGCAACCATTCCCGGCGACGGCATCGGCAAGGAAGTGGTGCCGGCCGGGCGCCAGGTGCTGGCCGCGCTGGCCGGCGCCGGCGCCGGCGCCGGCTTCCAGTTCGAGTTCGAGGATTTCGACTGGGGCGGCGACTACTACCGCCAGCATGGCGCGATGATGCCGGCCGACGGCCTGGACGCCTTGCGCGCCAAGGACGCCATCCTGTTCGGCTCGGCCGGCGACCCGGACATCCCCGACCACGTCACGCTGTGGGGCCTGCGCCTGAAGATCTGCCAGGGCTTCGACCAGTACGCCAACGTGCGCCCGACGCGCATCCTGCCCGGCATCGACGCGCCGCTCAAGCGCTGCGGCCCGGACGACCTGAACTGGGTGATCGTGCGCGAAAACTCGGAAGGCGAATACTCGGGCGTGGGCGGACGCGCGCACCAGGGCCACCCGATCGAGGTCGCCACCGACGTCAGCATGATGACCCGCGCCGGCGTCGAGCGCATCCTGCGCTATGCCTTCCGCCTGGCGCAGTCGCGGCCGCGCAAGCTGCTCACCGTGATCACCAAGAGCAACGCCCAGCGCCACGCGATGGTGATGTGGGACGAGATCGCGCTGCAGGTGTCGCACGAATTCCCGGACGTGCAATGGGACAAGGAGCTGGTCGACGCCGCCACCGCGCGCATGGTCAACCGCCCGGCCAGCCTGGACACCATCGTCGCCACCAACCTGCACGCCGACATCCTGAGCGACCTGGCGGCGGCGCTGGCCGGCAGCCTGGGCATCGCCCCGACCGGCAACATCGACCCGGAACGACGCTATCCGTCGATGTTCGAGCCGATCCACGGCTCCGCCTTCGACATCATGGGCAAGGGGCTAGCCAATCCGGTCGGCACCTTCTGGTCGGTCGTGATGCTGCTGCAGCACCTGGGCGAAGAGGCCGCGGCCCGGCGCCTGATGGCCGCCATCGAGCGCGTGACGGCGACCCCGGCGCTGCACACGCGCGACCTGGGCGGCACGGCCACCACGGCCGAGGTGACGGACGCCGTGTGCGCGATCCTGGCCGAAGCGGACGGCGGCGCTGCCGCCGGCCAGGCGCGCCAGGCAGCCTGACGCCGCGCACCCGGTCGCCGGCCGGCAGTGCGCCGGCGCCGAGCCGCCCCGACCCGGCCGCCAGAGCGCGGGCCGGGCGGCTCTCCATGCAAGACAATCACACAGGAGACAAGCATGTTCAAGCGATTGTTCGGCCAGCTGTACGTGCAGGTATTGATCGGCGTGCTCGCGGGCTGCCTGCTCGGGGTGCTGGCGCCGCAGCTCGGCACCGACCTGAAACCCCTGGGCGACGCCTTCATCCGCCTGATCAAGATGGTGTTCGCGCCGGTCATCTTCTCGATGGTGGTGCTGGGCATCGCCAAGATGGAAAGCATGAAGGAACTGGGCCGCGTCGGCGTGCGCGCGCTAGTGTATTTCGAGGTGATGTCGACCTTCGCGCTGCTGCTCGGGCTGGTGGTGGTGAACGCGGTGCAGCCGGGCGTCGGCATGAACGTCGACCCGCGCGCGCTCGACACCCACGCCATCGCCGGCTACACCGCGGCGGCGGCCAAGCCGCACGGGGTCGTCGACTTCCTCCTCAACATGATCCCCACCAGCCTGGTCGACGCGCTGGGCAGGAACGACATCCTGCAGATCCTGGTGTTCGCCACCCTGATGGGCGTGGCGCTGTCGCGCCTGGGACGGCGCGCCAAGCCGGTGGTCGATTTCCTCGACGCCTTCGTCAACGGCATGTTCGTGGTGGTCGGCATGATCATGCGCGTGGCGCCGCTGGCCGCGTTCGGCGCCATCGCCTTCACGGTCGGCAAGTATGGCCTGGCGTCGCTGCTGTCGCTGGGCCAGCTGATGGGCTGCATGTACCTGACCTGCGTGGCCTTCGTGCTGGTGGTGCTGGGCGGCGTGGCGCGCGTATCCGGCTTCAGCCTGTGGCAGTTCCTGCGCTACCTGAAGGACGAACTGCTGACGGTGCTGGGCACCAGCTCGTCCGAATCGGTGGTGCCGCAGCTGATGCGCAAGCTGGAGCACGCCGGCGTCTCGAAGCCGGTGGTCGGGCTGGTGGTGCCGGCCGGCGTCACCTTCAATCCGGACGGGCAATGCATCTACTACAGCATGGCCGCCATCTTCATCGCGCAAGCCACCAACACGCCCTTGACCCTGACCGACCAGCTGGTGGTGCTGGGCGTGCTGATGCTGACCTCGAAGGGCTCGGCCGGCGTGACCGGTTCCGGCTTCATCACACTGGCGGCCACGCTGGCGTCGATGGGCAAGATCCCGGTGGCCGGCATGGTGCTGCTGCTGGGCGTGGACCGCTTCATGTCCGAGGCGCGCGCCGTCACCAACACCATCGGCAACGCGGTGGCGACCATGGCGGTGGCGCGCTGGGTGGGGGCGCTCGACCGGGCCCAATTGCGGCGCGCGTTGGACGGCGTGCCGGCGCCGCTGGAGCTGGAAGAAGAGGATTTAGCGCCTGGCGCGCCGGTGGTGTCGCCGCTGGCGGGCGCCAAGCAGGCGTCGGCGTAGAGTGCCCAAATACCGTTCGGTCAAGCTGCAATGACAACGTCGTCCCCGCGAAGGCGGGGACCTATAATGAGCAACAGAATTCGGTGAATTAGAAGCAACTCAAGTGCTTCAAGAATGCCGACTTCGGACACTCAGCATGGGTCCCCGCCTTCGCGCACTACTGTCCAAGATAATCGTTAGCTCTGCTTTAACCCATAGCTCGTCGTCCCCGCGCAGGCGGGGACCCATACTGAGCAACAAAATTCGTTACCATTGAAGCAACTAGAATATTTCAGAAATACCAACTGTGGATGCTCAGCATGGGTCCCCGCCTTCGTGGGGACGATGGTTTTTAGGCCAGCAATAGTATCTTGGACAGTAGTGCGCCTGCAAGGGGGAGTCGTTTCAGGCAGTGCCTGGAAGTCGTTTCCGGCAATGCTGGGAACGACGGCTTTCAAGCCAGCAGTATTATTGCGAAGAACATGTTTTCTTATTGCTTTACCACCACGTCCTTGGGCGCCGGCTTCGGCCCCGACTTGGCCCAGAACTTCCACCACGCCGCGTCGCCGCGCGCGTTCGGGTTCAGGAAACGGCTGTCCGGATAGTTCTTCTGGAAGATGCGCTGGGTGTCGTCGCGCAGGTCGAACATGCCCAGCTTGTCGTAGCTGCGGATCATGATGAACAGCGCTTCCTCGCGCGCGGTGGCGTCGGGGAACTGGGTCACGGCGCCCTGGGCACGGTTCAGCGCCGACAGGTAGGCGCCGCGGCGGTAGTAATAGTTCGCCACGTGCACTTCGTACGAGGACATCGCGTTGATCAGGTAGTTCATGCGCGCCAGCGCATCCGGCGCATATTTGCTGTCCGGGAACTTATCGACCAGCTCCTTGAAGGCGGCGAAGGCTTCGCGGGTCGCCTTCGGATCGCGCTCGGTCGGGTCCTGCGAATAGATGAAGCTTAGGAAGCCGATCTGGTCGTTGAAGTTGACCAGGCCGCGCAGATAGTACATGTAGTCGACGTTCGGGTGGTTCGGGTGCAGCTTGATGAAGCGCTCGACCGAGGCCAGCGCCTCGGCCTGGTCCTGCGCCTTGTAGTGGGCATAGGCGATTTCCATCTGCGCCTGGGCGGCGTAGGTGCCGAACGGGTAGTTCGATTCGAGGCGCTCGTACAGCTTGATCGCGGCTTCGTAATGGCCGCCGGCCATTTCATCCTTCGCGTCAGCGTATAATTTCGATGCTGACACGTTCTTGCTTTCGTCATTTCCCTTCGGTAACAAACTGCAAGCGGACAAACTTAGCAGGGCGCCAGTCACGATTAATACAGACAATTTTTTTTGCATAAGCTTTTTGCAAGAAAGTTTTACCGAAAGGAGCGCGCACCGTCTGGCGTATGCCGGAGGGCCATGTTGCCGTGGAACTGTCCTGGCTGGCCGGTGGGCGCGTTCCTGAGACTCTTTGAACGGCTGATTATAGCCGATGGGACTGACGTGATATTAACTGCTGCGCCGAATTCGGCGGAAATGCCTTTCGACCCCGACCTCGACGATGAACTGGACGCCGACTTCCCCAACGCGGGCACCGGCGCCGATTTCGCCCCGATCACCCTGCAGCTGGCGCCCGCGCACTGCGGCCAGCGCCTGGACAAGGTGGTGGCCGGCCTGGTGCCGCAATTCTCGCGCAGCCGCCTGCAGCAATGGTTCGACGACGGCCACGTCACCGTGGACGGCAAGCCGGCCAAGGGCAAGGGTACCGCTTACGGCGACGAGACCGTGCTGGTGCTGCCGCAGCCGGCGCCGGAAGACACCGCCTACACCCCGGAAGCGATGGCGCTGGACATCGTCCACGAGGACGACGCCATCATGGTGATCAACAAGCCGGCCGGCCTGGTCGTGCACCCGGGTTCGGGCAACTGGTCGGGCACGCTGCTCAACGGCCTGCTGCACCATTGCCCGCAACTGGTGTCGGTGCCGCGCGCCGGCATCGTGCACCGCCTGGACAAGGACACCAGCGGTCTGATGGTGGTGGGCAAGACCCTGGAAGCGCAGACCGACCTGGTGCGCCAGTTGCAGGCGCGCACCGTCAAGCGCGAGTACCTGGCGCTGGTGTGGGGCACGCCGCGCCTGTCCGGCACCATCGATTCGCCGATCAGCCGCCACCCGAAGGACCGGGTCAAGATGGCGGTGTCGAACGCGCCGATGGCCAAGCCGGCCATCACCCACTACGAGCTGCTGGAAACCGGCGAGCTCGACCGTCGTCCGGTGAGCCTGGTGCAGTGCCGCCTGGAGACCGGCCGCACCCACCAGATCCGCGTGCACATGCAGTCGCTCGGCTACGCGCTGGTGGGCGACACGGTGTATGGCAAGCCGCACCTGATGCCGTTCTTCCACCGCCAGGCGCTGCAGGCGCGCCGCCTCGGCCTGAGCCATCCGTCCACGGGCGAGCACATGGAGTGGGTGGTGCCGCTCGCGGCCGACTTTGCGGAACTATTGGAACGCGTCGGCATCGAAGAACCTGAAGCGGCGTGAGGCGTGACATGGACGCGGACTTCGCGGACAGCCTGATCCGGCCCGACTGGCCCGACCTGCCGGCCGGCGTGCAGGCGCTGGCCACCACCCGCATCGGCGGCGAAAGCAGCGGTCCATATGACGACGGGCAGGGCGGCGGCGGGCTGAACCTGGGCCTGCACGTCGGCGACGATCCTGCCGCCGTGGCCGCCAACCGCGCGCGCCTGCAGGCTTGCCTGCCGGGCCGGCCGGCCTGGATTTCTCAGGTGCACGGCGCCGACGTGGTCGATGCCGCCAGCGTCCAGCCCGGCGCGCCGGTGCGCAGCGGCGACGCCAGCATCGCAACGGCGCCGGGCGTGGTGTGTGCGATCCTGACCGCCGATTGCCTGCCGGTGCTGTTCGCGGGTCTCGACGGCAAGGTGGTGGGCGCCGCCCACGCCGGTTGGCGCGGCCTGGCGGGCGGCGTGCTGGGCGCCACGCTGGCGGCGATGCGCGCGGCCGGCGCCGGCGAGATCACCGCCTGGCTGGGGCCGGCGATCGGGCCGGATGCGTTCGAAGTGGGCGAAGACGTGCTGCAGGCGTTCGAGATCGCCTTGCCGGGCGGGTGCGCGGATGCCTTCCGCTCGCTGCCCGGCAAGCCAGGCAAGTACCTGGCGGACATGTATCTGCTGGCAAGAAGGATGCTGGCGCGCGACGGCGTGACGCGCGTGCATGGCGGCGGACGCTGCACCTTCGGCGAGCGCGATGTGTTTTATTCCTACCGCCGCGACGGCGTCAGCGGACGCCAGGCCAGCCTGATCTGGTTCTAATCGTCATCGGCAGGCGCAGGCATGGGCGCGGGCGGCTGCGGCCGCGGGCGCCGCCGGAAGCGAACTCCGGCAATATACAAAACAAGGGATAATGGCAGCATGCCGAATCCGAAAAACGTCATGATGCCGCCAACGACGCTCGGCGCGGTCGCCGCCATCAGGGTCACGACATACATCCATCCGATGGCAACGATCCACATGCGACCCTCCTTGCGCTGGCAAACGAACCGATTCTAACAATGGATGCCGATATGAACACGCCCGACGCTTTTCCGCAGATGTTTGCCGCTCCCTGGCTGGCGCAGTTTTCCGATCCCAACGCCTGGCAGGCGTGGATGAAGATGCCCGATGGCTTCGGCGCCGGTTCCGCTTCCGGTATGGGCGCGCCGGGCGCCGCCGCGCCGGGCGCCGCCGCGGCGATGAACGCCGCCAATCCGGCCGCCATGATGACGCGCATGCTGGGCGACTTCAACGCCAGCGTGTCGCCGGCGAAGCTGGAAGCGCTGCGCGACGATTACCTGCAGAAGGCGGCGCGGCTGTGGCAGGACTTTGCCACCGGCAAGACGCCGGCATTCCAGGACAAGCGCTTCGCCGCGCCGGAATGGACCGCCAACCCGATGTCGGCCTTCAGCGTTGCCTCCTACCTGCTGAACGCGGCGTTCCTGACCGCGCTGGCCGAGGCGGTCGAGGCCAAGCCGCGCGACAAGCACAAGATCCGCTTCGCGGTGCAGCAGATGGTCGATGCGCTGTCGCCGGCCAACTTCCTGGCGACCAATCCGGAAGCCCAGCAACAGATGATCGAGACCAAGGGCGAGAGCCTGGGCAAGGGCATGGCCAACATGCTGGCGGACCTGCAGAAGGGGCGCATCTCGCAATCGGACGAATCCGCGTTCGAGGTCGGCCGCAACGTCGGCGTCACCCCGGGCACGGTGGTGTTCGAGAACGACCTGTTCCAGCTGATCCAGTACGCACCGAGCACGCCGGCCGTGCACGAAGTGCCGCTCTTGATGATCCCGCCGTGCATCAACAAGTACTACATCCTCGACCTGCAGCCGGAAAACTCGCTGGTGCGTTACCTGGTAGAGCAGGGCAATACCGTGTTCATGATGTCCTGGCGTAATCCGGACCAGGCCATGAGCAAGCTGGGCTTGGACGACTACGTCGAGCGCGGCGCCATTAGGGCGATCGAGGCGGCGCGCGCCATCTCGGGCCAGGAAAAAGTCAACGTGTTCGGCTTTTGCGTGGGCGGCACCATCGCCGCCAGCGCGCTGGCGGTGGAAGCCGCGCGCGGCAACCAGCCGGCGGCCAGCCTCAGCCTGTTCACCACGCTGCTCGACTTCAGCGACAACGGCGTGCTCGACGTGTTTGTCGACGAGGCGCAAGTGGCGCTACGCGAGCAGAAGATGGCGCGCGGCGGGCTGATGCCGGGGCGCGACCTGGCCACCATGTTCTCGTCGCTGCGCCCGAACGACCTGGTGTGGAACTACGTGCAGCAGAACTACCTGAAGGGCAAGAACCCGCCGGCATTCGACCTGCTGTACTGGAATGCCGACAGCACCAACCTGCCGGGCCCGATGGTGTGCTGGTACCTGCGCAACACCTACCTGGAAAACAAGCTGAAGGTGCCGGGCGCACTGACCGTCGCCGGCGTGCCGGTCGACCTCGGCGCGATCGATTGTCCGACCTTCCTGTACGGCTCGCGCGAAGACCACATCGTGCCGTGGGACGCCGCGTTCCTGTCGATGCAGTTGCTGAATCCGAACAAGCCGAAGGCCAACCGTTTCGTGCTGGGCGCGTCCGGGCACATCGCCGGGGTCATCAATCCAGCCTCGAAGAACAAGCGCAGCTACTGGGTGGCCGACGGCGCCGCAGGTGGCGACGGCAAGGGCAGGGGCAAGCCGTCGCCGAGCGACTGGCTGGCCGGCGCCACCGAAAGGAAGGGCAGCTGGTGGCCGGAATGGGCCGCATTCCTGGCCGAGCAGGGCGGCCAGGACGTGCCGGCGCCGGACGCGCCGGGCGGGGTCGGCTACCAGGCCATCGAGCCGGCGCCGGGACGCTACGTCAAGGCGCGCGCCGACTGACGCCATCCCCGGCCGGTGGCCGCCCCTCGCCCTGGCCGGCACTGCCGATCGCCCCGGCCGGCGCCCGTGCCCACCGGCCAAGACCGGGAAACCGGTTCATGCAAACAGGGTAACTTGTTTGCAGAAAAATGAAGTTGCTCGTTGAATAATTGCTGCACCTGCGTACGCAACGTGGTATTTTTAGCGGCGTATCCCATTGGAATCGGAGACACCGCAGGCGATCCCTGCGGCTGCCGTATAAGAAAAGCGCCCAGGCGCACATCATGGAACCGAGATGAGCAGTACGAAAAAGAGTAGCGAACGCCTGATCAAGAAATATCCGAACCGCCGGCTGTACGACACCCAGACCAGCTCCTACATCACGCTCGCCGACGTCAAGCAGCTGGTGCTCGACGCCGACGAGTTCACGGTGGTCGACGCCAAGTCCAACGAAGACCTGACCCGCAGCATCCTGCTGCAGATCATCCTCGAAGAAGAAGCGCACGGCGTGCCGATGTTTTCCAGCAGCGTGCTCTCGCAGATCATCCGCTACTACGGCCACGCGATGCAGGGCATGATGGGTTCGTACCTGGAAAAGAACGTGCAGGCATTCACCGACATCCAGAACAAGTTCGTCGGCTCGACCACCGGCGCGCTGGAAGGCAAGCCTTTGAACACCGAGATGTGGACCCAGTTCATGAACATCCAGGGCCCGATGATGCAGGGCATGATGAACAACTACATCGACCAGAGCAAGAACCTGTTCCTGCAGATGCAGGAGCAGATGCAGTCGCAGAGCAAGGCGATGTTCGGCGTATTCCCGTTCGGGACGCCGCCTGAGAAGAAGTGATCTGGCTGTACACCTTACAATTGTTGTCTGCCGCGCTCCGTCGTCCCCGCGCAGGCGGGGACCCATGCCCCGTATCCGGAATTGGCGGTTTCCGCGTAGTAGAGTTGCTTTTTAATGTATCGAGTTCCGATGCTCGGTATGGGTCCCCGCCTGCGCGGGGAGTCGTTTCAGGTAGTGCCTGGAACGACGGTCTCCAGGTCGGCAATATTATCTCGGACAGTCGGCCTGTCACCATTTTGCCCCGCCTGTCGCTCAACCCTCCCGCTTCCTGTACAATCGCAGATTGCCCAGAATTTTCTCTGCAATCCGACATGCAAGAACTCCGCCGTAATCCCATTCCCGCCACCCTCGATCCAGTCACCGGCGCCGTCGAAGTCGCGCCGAACGCGGCCCTCATTCCGCCGGCCATGCACGCGCCGGGCGCGGCCGCGCCCAGGGTCGGCTTCGTCTCGCTCGGCTGCCCCAAGGCGCTGGTCGATTCCGAGCAGATCCTGACCCAGCTGCGCGCCGAAGGCTACGAGACCGCCAAGTCCTACGCCGGCGCCGACCTGGTGATCGTCAACACCTGCGGCTTCATCGACGCCGCGGTGCAGGAATCGCTGGACGCGATCGGCGAAGCGCTGGCCGAGAACGGCAAGGTCATCGTCACCGGCTGCCTGGGCGCCAAGAAGGATGCGTCGGGCGCCGACATCATCACCAAGGTGCACCCGAAGGTGCTGGCCGTGACCGGTCCGCACGCGGTGGCCGAGGTGATGGAGTCGGTGCATACCCACCTGCCCAAGCCGCACGACCCGTTCGTCGACCTGGTGCCGGACCACGGTGTCAAGCTGACGCCGAAACACTACGCCTACCTGAAGATCTCCGAAGGCTGCAACCACCGCTGCAGCTTCTGCATCATCCCGTCGATGCGCGGCGACCTGGTCTCGCGCCCGATCCACGAGGTGCTGCAGGAAGCCGAGAACCTGTTCAAGTCGGGCGTCAAGGAATTGCTGGTGATCTCGCAGGACACCAGCGCCTACGGCGTCGACGTCAAGTTCCGCACCGGCTTCTGGAACGGCCGCCCGGTCAAGACCCACATGACGCAACTGGCCGAGGAACTGGGCAAGCTGGCCAAGCAATACGGCGCCTGGGTGCGCATGCACTACGTCTACCCGTACCCGCACGTCGACCAGGTGATCCCGCTGATGGGCGAGCACGTCCTGCCCTACCTCGACATTCCGTTGCAGCACGCGCACCCGGACGTCCTGAAACGCATGAAGCGTCCGGCCAGCGGCGAAAAGAACCTGGACCGCATCCTGGCCTGGCGCAAGATGAACCCGGACCTGACGATCCGCTCGACCTTCATCGCCGGTTTCCCGGGCGAGACGGAAGAGGAGTTCGAATACCTGCTGGAATTCCTGAAGGAAGCGCAGATCGACCGCCTCGGCTGCTTCGCCTACTCACCGGTCGAAGGCGCCACCGCCAACGAACTGGACAATCCGGTGCCGGAAGCGGTGCGCGAGGAACGGCGTGCGCGCGTGATGCTGCTGCAGGAAGAGATTTCGCTGAAACGCATGCAGGCCAAGGTCGGCAAGCGCCTGCGCGTGCTGGTCGACGAGGTCGGCCCGCGCGAAGCGATCGGCCGCACCAGCGCCGACGCACCAGAAATCGACGGCGTGGTCCACATCAAGCGCGCGCTGGCGCCGGGCAAGGCCAAGCCGGCCGTGGGCGAGTTCATCGAGGTGGTGGTGACCAAGGCCGACGCGCACGATCTGTGGGCGACCGTGGCTTGATACGATCCGTCGCACTGATCAAAGCGCATCCACCGTCGTTCCCGGCATTGCCGGAAACGACTCCCCGCGCAGGCGCACTACTGTCCAAAATAGTATTGCTGGCCTAAAGACCGTCGTCCCCGCGAAGGCGGGGACCCATAATGAGTGTCAAAAGTTGGTATTTTTGAAGCATTCTGATTGCTTCCGGCTACCAAGTTTTCTTGCTCGGTATGGGTCCCCGCCTTCGCGGGGACGACGAGGTGGTGGCCAAGCTTTCCATTGTCCGGAGCAAGTCGTGACCAAAAAATCACCCCAAACCACCCTGATCCACAGCGACTACCGCGCCCCAGCCGGTTTCGACGCCTTTCCCACCGCTATCCACCATGCCTCCACCGTCCTGTTCAAGGACGTGGCCAGCATGCGTGCGAGCGACTGGAAGAACAAGGACGCCTACACCTACGGCCTGCACGGCACCCCGACCACGTTCACCTTGGAAGCGCGCCTGGCCGAGATCGAGGGCGGCAACCATTGCCTGCTGGCGCCGTCCGGCCTGGCGGCGATCTCGATGGTCGACCTGGCGCTGCTCAAGAGCGGCGACGACGTGCTGTTGCCGGACAATGTCTACAACCCCAATCGCGAACTGGGCCGCTGGCTATCGAGCGACTTCGGCATCACCGCGCGCTTCTACGATCCGCTGGTGGGCGCCGGCATCGCCGACCTGATCCAGCCGAACACCAGGCTGGTCTGGACCGAGGCGCCCGGTTCGGTGTCGATGGAAGTGCCGGACCTGCGCGCCATCAGCGACGCCGCCCACGCGAAAGGGGTGCTGGTCGCGCTCGACAATACCTGGGCCGCCGGCCTGGCGCTGCGCGGCTTCGACGTCGGCGCCGATATCGTGATGCAGGCGCTGACCAAGTACCAGTCGGGCGGTTCGGACGTGCTGATGGGCGCCGTCATCACGCGCGAGCGCGCGCTGAACGACCGCATCGCCCAGGCCCACATGCGCCTGGGGCTGGGCGTCGGCGCCGACGACGCCTACCTGGTGCTGCGCGGCCTGGAAACCATGCAACTGCGCTTCGACGCCCACGACCGGGCGGCGCGCGAGGTCGCGGCCTGGCTCAAGGCGCGTCCGGAAATCGCCAGGGTGCTGCACCCGGCCTTCGACGATTGCCCCGGCCACGAAACCTGGAAACGCGATTTCACCGGCGCCGGCGGCCTGTTCTCGGTGCTGTTCGATGCGCGCTATACGGAAGAACAGACCGACCGCTTCGTCGACGCCCTGCACCTGTTCGGCATCGGCTACAGTTGGGGCGGCACGCACAGCCTGGCGGTGCCGTACCGCATCCAGGCGATGCGCCGCGGCTGGAGCGACGCCGGCATCCTGGTGCGTTTCAACATCGGCCTGGAAGCGGTCGACGACCTGATCGCCGACCTGGAGCAGGCGTTTGCACATCTGTCATAGCGTCTAACAAAACCTTCAGGGCAAGGCGCAGCGTCGAAGACAGTAGTCATGTACGGCGAGACGCTGCAACGCCGCCATGAAGGTTTTTTAGGCGCTATCAGACCGGCATCGCGCGGTTGTTGTTCAGGTCCAGAAAGCCGCGAATGATGCGGTAGGCCATCCAGATCCAGGCGATGCCCCACATCGCCCAGGCGATCGGCAAGCCGATCAGGATGAACCCCAGCGTGAAGAAGATCACGGTGGCCAGCGCGAACCAGATCGCGTACCACCAGAACGAGCGGATCATCCAGGTATGGTGGCTGTAGACCAGGGTGCCGGCCGTGTCCGGCCGCTTGACGTAGTTGACGATCAATACCAGGATCGACAGCATGCCGGCCGAAAACAGGAAGGTGAGGGCGTGCGCGACGTATAGGATGCGGGCAAATTGCTTGGCGTCCTCGACGCCGCGTTCATAGACGAGTTCTTGCGACATGGTGTCTTCCGGGTTGGTGGTGGTTGTTTGAAAGCTTACAAGCCTGCATGTCAGGCAGCGGCGCGGGCATGCGACTGCACCCAGGCCACCAGGCTGCCGGCATCCATGGCGCCGGCCTGGCGCGCCACTTCGCGACCGCCCTGGAACAGCGCCAGGGTCGGGATGCTGCGGATGCCGAAACGCGCCGCCAGGTCTTGCGCCGCTTCGGTATCGACCTTCAGCAGGCGTATCTGCGGTTCCAGCCGGCCGGCGGCCTGCTGGTAGGCCGGCGCCATCGCGCGGCACGGTCCGCACCACGGCGCCCAGAAATCGACCAGCACCGGAATGTCGTTGCGGGCGACGTGCTTGTCGAAGCGGGTGCCGGCCACGTCCAGCGGCTTGCCGGTGAACAGTTCTTGGGTGCACTTGCCGCAGACCGGGTTATCGGCCAGGCGTTCGCCCGCCATGCGGTTGACGGCGTCGCAATGCGGACAAACGATGTGGAGCGGATCGCTCATGCTGCCTCCTGTTGCTGTGTTGATGTCAATATGTTTATTGTAAGGCAAGTGCGCCAGGCGCCGCACGCCATGCGACGGATGGCAGATGCGTGCGACGAACGGTCAGTCTTTCGGCATAGAATCGGCTCCCGGGCGCCAGCCCCCGACCATGGGTCTACATGAGCGATCTGCAACCTGCCGCCATCGGCGCACGCCTGGTCGGCTGCGCCGGCTGGAGTATCCACAAGGATGCCGCGGCCGCCTTCCCGATCGAGGGCAGCCATCTCGAACGCTACGCACGGGTGTTCCCCGGCGTCGAGATCAATTCCTCGTTCTACCGTCCGCACCGCCCCGAGACCTATGCCAAGTGGGCCGCCATGGTGCCGGCGTCTTTCCGCTTTTCTGTCAAGCTGCCGCGCGCCATCACGCACGAGGCGCGCCTGCAGGACGTCGACGAAGCGCTCGACCGCTTCGCCCGCGAAGCCGGCGAGCTCGGGGAAAAGCTCGGCTGCGTGCTGGTGCAGTTGCCGCCGAGCGGCGTCTTCGACGAAGCCGCAGCGCGCGACTTCCTGCCGCGCCTGCGCGCGCGCTTCGGCTGCATGCTGGCGCTGGAGGCGCGCCATCCGGCCTGGTTCGGCGAAGCGGCCACCGCGCTGCTGGCCGAACACGCCGTCACGCGCGTGATCGCCGACCCGGCGGCCGGCCAGCCGGGTCCGCACGTGCCGACCACGGCCGCGACCTATATCCGCCTGCACGGCACGCCCAGGGTGTACTACTCCAGCTATCCGCCGGAATTCCTGCGCCGGGTCGAACGGCGGATTCGGGAACACACGGCCGGTGGCACCGACCTGTGGTGCATCTTCGACAATACCGCGGCCTTCGCGGCGGTGCCGAATGCGCTCGAGGTCTTGCGCGCCGTGGCGCCCGCGGCGGGCTGAAGCGCAGCGACCCTGTCACTTGTGAGAGGGTCGCCTTGTGGCGCCTGTGTTGCAATTGACAAGTCGGCGGCATGCATTGCAGACTGGGTTATCCTGGATCAAGGAGTGTCGAATGGATGCCACCGGCCACATCGGGTCCGTGCACGTGCCCGCCTCGCGCACCCCGCAGCAGGTTTCCGTTCCCGCCGGCGCGGACGAAGGACGGCCGCCGCCGCACGGCCGCGAGGCCATCCTGGAGGCCTGCATCGCCGCCGACGCAGGCTGGCGCGCGCAGCCGGGACGCAACCTGGTGCTGCTGTTCGACGGCACCGGCAACATCCTCGGCAACCACCAGGACACCAACGTGGTGAAGCTGCTGCGCCTGCTGCAAAAGGAACAGGTCGACGTCGAGCATGCGCGCCGCCAGGTGGTGTACTACGATCCCGGCGTCGGCACCAGCAACCAGTTTCCGGTGGGCGACAGCGGCGCCTGGATCGCCAGCAAGCTGCGCCTCCTGAGCGGCCTGGCGATGGGCAGCGGCGTGTTCGACAACATCGCCGATGCCTACATCTTCTTGATGCGCAATTACCGCGAAGGCGACCGCATCTTCCTGTTCGGCTTTTCGCGCGGCGCCTTCACGGCGCGCGCGGTGGGCGGCATGCTCAACATGTATGGCCTGGTGTCGGAATCCTGCCTGTCGCTGATGCCGAGCATGGTGACGACCTATTTCGCGCGCCGCCACGCCGTCAACCGCGCCGGCAGGGACCGCGAGGGCTTCGCCTTCGACATCGAGCGCAATTTCTCCTCCGGGCGCCAGCCGCTGGTGCACTTCACGGGTGTCTGGGATTCGGTGGAGACGATCGGCAGCGGTTTCATGGGCGGCATCCGCATCACCAACCGCGGCGACCTGGAAGACAAGCGCTTCGTCCACGTGCGCCAGGCGCTGTCGATCCACGAAAGCCGCGCCAAGTACGCGCCGCGCGCCTACATCCCGCCGCGCTTCACGGCGGCGGAGGCGCAGTACCGCAGTTTCGGGCAGCAATGGTTCCGCGGGGTGCACAGCGACGTCGGCGGCTCCTACCAGCGCGACGGCCTGTCGCTGATCGCGCTGAAGTGGATGGTCGACGAAGCCATCGGCTGCGGGCTGCTGGTGCAGTCGCCGGACGTCGAGCCGGGCAACCCGCAAACGCCGATGCACGACCAGACCTACGACAGCCCGTACTGGGCCTGGACCGGCATCGACGCGCGCCCGCGCGGCCGGGACGACATGATCCACCCCAGCGCGCTGCCGATCGCCGCGGCGGTGCCGGCCGAGGCCGTGCCGCCGGCCAGGCAATCGCGCCAGATCGGCTGGTGCCTGACCGCACTCACCGCGGCGAGTGCGGCGGGCGCGTGGCTGGCCTACGGCGCGGCCGGCAGCCCGGTGGCGTCCACCGTCGCCTCGGTGCTGCTGCCGGCGGCCCATGCCGCTGCGCCGGCAACGGCGCCATGGCCGGCGGACGGCCCGGGCCTGCACGTGGCGCTGGCACTGGAATGGCTGTACCTGCTGTTCTTCACGCTGTGGCTGGCCTACCCGATGGCTTTTGCGCTGCGCCGGCTAGTGCGGCCGGCGATCGCCAGCGGCACCGGGCTCGGCCCGCTGGCGCGCCACGCCAAGTACCTGATGGGCGCCACCGTGCTGAGCGGCGCCTACAAGATCGTGGTGACGCACCACCTCGCCACCGCGCCGACCCAGCTGGCGGCGGCCGCGGTGGCCAACCTGGCCTGCTATCTGCTGGTGCTGGCGGTCGTGGCGCAGGGCCTGCTGGCGCGCCCCGGCCCGATGCGCCGCGATTGACGCCGTCCCGATACAATGCAAGCCCCGTCCTGTTAGGAACACCGGGCGCCCGCGCGCCGCGCCACCCATGGTCACCGCCACCTTCCGCTTCTACGACGAACTGAACGATTTCCTGCCGCGCGTGCGGCGCGGGCAGGCGTTCGATGCGCCGTGCGCGCGCGCCGCCACCGTCAAGCACATGATCGAGGCGCTCGGCGTGCCGCATACCGAGGTCGAGCTGGTGCTGGTCGACGGCGAATCGAGCACGCTGGAGCGGCTGCTGGAAGACGGCGACCGGGTCGCGGTGTATCCGCGCTTCACGCGCCTGGACGTGGCGCCGCTGGTGCGCGTGCGCCAGCGCCCGCCGGGACGGCTGCGCTTCGTCGCCGACGCCCACCTCGGCGGCCTCGCGCGGCTGTTGAGAATGGCGGGGTTCGACACCATCTACGCCAACGACATCGATGACGCCGTGATCGAAGAGTACGCCATGATGGAGGAACGCATCGTGCTGACCCGCGACCGCGAACTGCTCAAGCGCCGCGGCGTCGAATACGGCTGCTACGTGCGCGCCTTGCACTCGCAGGCGCAGCTGGCGGAGGTGGGCGGACGCTATGGCCTGGCCGAGCGCGCCCGCCCGTTCACGCTGTGCCTGCACTGCAATGCGCCATTGCGCGGCGTGCCCAAGGATGCGGTGCTGGAACGGCTGCCGCCGGCGGTGCGCGCGGCGCAGGACGAATTTTCCACCTGCGAGCGTTGCCGGCGCGTGTTCTGGAAGGGGTCGCACTGGAAGCGCATGGCGGCCATGCTGGAGCGGGCCATGCCGCAGGCGCTGGAGTGAGCGCCCTTGCGCCCGTGCCCGGCAGCAGGACGACGCTTGATATAGACTGAAGACCCGCTCGCGGCAATCGACGGCATCACAGGATGACTGAGCCATGTTGCAACAAGTGACGATACCGATCCGCACCGAATGCCCGCCCGGCGCCTGCGTGTGCGAGCGCGAGCTGCTGGACACGCCCGGCGCCGACATCCGGCCGCTGTACCTCACGCGCCTCGAGGAAGAGAAGCTGCTGGAGCGGATCGAGCGGGTGGCCAGCTACGACGAACTGAAGCGCCTGCAGGAGCGCGTGCGCGCCAACCTCGGCGTCGAACTGCGTATTACGCCCGGCCCCAACGAGGTGCGCACTCTGCGCGGCATCCTGATCGTGCTGGAAGACCGGCCGGGCCTGTGCAAGAAGGTGCGCCAATCGGTGCCGGCGGCGCTGCGCAAGGTGCTGGAGCGGCATCCGGAGATCGCCTTCGCCATCCTGGATGCGCACGATTTGTTCGGCCCGCCATGAGCGCGCTTCGGCGAGAGACCGCCCATGCGTCGTCCCCGCGCAGGCGCACTACTGTCCAAGATAGTATTGCTGGCCTAAAAACCGTCGTCCCCGCGAAGGCGGGGACCCATACCGAGCGCCAAAAATTGTTATTTTTGAAACATTCTGGTTGCTTCCGGCTACCAAATTCTCTTGCTCAGTATGGGTCCCCGCCTTCGCGGGGAGTCGTTCTCGGCAGTGCCGGGAACGACGAGTTATTGGCTAGGAATGATTTTTACGTTACTGCTAGCAACAAAAACTGCTTAAGGCAGAGACAACGATCGTCTTGGACAACAGTGCGCGCAGGCGGGGACCCATACTGAGCAACAAAATTCGGCATCTCGAAGTGGCCCGCTCAGCATGGGTGGGTCCCCGCCTTCGCGGGGACGACGTTCATGCGTTCCGGGCTACCATAGGCTTCCGGTAAAGCGATCCACACCCGCACCGGCAGTTTCGTTACCATTGGCCGTTTTCATTTCCACCGGCTATCTTCGCTCCCACCAGCGGTACTCACTCGCTCAACAGCGCCGACACGTACAACAGCAGCCGGTCCTCGCTGCGCGCCAGCAGCAGCCCGGTCACCTGCTCGATGCGCCGCAGCCGGTAATCCAGCGTGTTGCGGTGGATCCCCAGCGCCGCCGCGGTCGCCGCCGCGCTCTCGTCGTTGGCGAACCAGGCTTCCAGGGTGCGGCGCAGCAGCGCGCCGTTGCGTTCGCGTCCGAGCCGTGCCAGCGGACGGCGCAGCTGCGCGGCGCGCCAGCCGCCGTCCAGGCCCGCCAGCAGCACCGGCAGCGCCAGCGCGTCGTAGCTGAAGTGGCGCTCCTGCGGATGGCGGCGGCCGCCGATGCGCACGGCGGCGCGCGCGCTCTCGTAGCTCACCGCGGCGCCGTCGATGCCGGGCAGGGCCAGGCCCAGGCCGAGCGTGAAGGGCAGGCGGCAGGCCGGGCGCACGAGCGTATCCAGCGCCTGCAGGCGGCGCGCGGCGGCATCGAGCGCGGCGCGCGCCGGCAGCGGCGGCAGGGCGGGCAGGTCCGGCGCATCGGCGCCGGCGCCGGGCGCGCGCGGCGCATCGTCCAGCATCTCGATCATCACCAGTTCGTGCGCGGACACCGTGGCGCTCAGCAGGCCGGGACGGCGCGCCAGCAGTTCCAGCTGCAGCCGCGCGAGTTCCGCCAGCGCCAGGTCGGCCGGCGCGGCGCCGTCCAGCGTCAGCAGGCAGGCTTGCTGCACGCGCCCGAGGTCCAGGCCCAGCCGCGCCGCCCAGGCCTGCAATTCCGGACGCGCGCCGGCATCGCCGCGTACCAGGTTCAGGACGAACGCCTCGCGGTAGCGCGTGTCGCGCTGCAGTTCGCCGGCGAGGCCGGCCTGCTCCAGGATCATCTCGGCGGTCAGCCGCACCAGCTCGCCGAACTGGCGCACCTGTTCCGGCGCGCCGCTCAGGCCCACCGCGCCGCACAGCTGGCCGTCGACCACCAGCGGCAGGTTGGTGCCGGGACGGGCGCCGTGCATGCGCTGGGCGGTGGCGGCGTCGATGTCGACCGTGGCGCGCTTGGCCAGCGCCAGCAGGGCGCCGTCATGCAGTTCGCCGATGCGTTCCGGGTCGCCGCTGGCCAGGATCACGCCGTGCGCGTCCATCACGTTGACGTTGAAGGGGATGATGCGCATGGTGCGGGTGACGATGTCGCGCGCCAGCGCGCTGCTGAGGACGGTCATGGCGAAAAGGGTGGGCGCGGTCCGGATCGCCGCATGCGCCATGAGCGTAGCCGATCGCCGGGTTTGTGCCAAGTGCCGAGTGCGGCTGCCGGAATGCGCATCCACGGCTGCATGAAGACGTGGCTTTTGTGCACGTGCCCAAGCGGCGCGCCGAATAAATGGCGTCGTCTCGTGCCGTGCGCCGAGGATTTGCCGTGGCCTTGTGGTCATAATGGATGCTCGTATAACAAGACCATCCTGGAGACAGCATGAACGACAGCATCGGCGCCGGCGCCTCCCGCCCGCCCGGCATGGCCGACCGCGCCACCCTGGAACGCGGCTGGAGAAAAGCCACCTGGCGCCTGATTCCCTTCATCTTCGTCTGCTACCTGTTCAACTACCTGGACCGGGTCAACGTCGGCTTCGCCAAGCTGGAGATGCTGGACGCGCTCAAGCTGAGCGAAACCGTGTACGGCCTCGGTGCCGGTATCTTCTTCATCGGCTACGTCACCAGCGGCGTGCCGAGCAACCTGATCCTGCACAAGCTGGGCGCGCGCCGCTGGATCGCCATCATGATGATCCTGTGGGGCGCCCTGTCGGCGGCGATGATGCTGGTCACCAGTCCGCTGTCGTTCTACGGCCTGCGCTTCCTCACCGGCGTGGCCGAGGCCGGGTTCTTCCCGGGCATGGTGTTTTATTTCACCAACTGGTTCCCGGCGCAAAAGCGCGGCCAGGTGATGGCACTGTTCATGTCGGCGATTCCCGTATCCGGACTGGTCGGCGGGCCGCTGTCCGGCTGGATGCTGAGCCATTTCCAGAACGGGCAGGGCGGCCTGGCCGGCTGGCAGTGGCTGTTCCTGCTGCAGGGCCTGCCCACCGTGGTGCTGGGCGTGGCGGTGTTCTTTTACCTCTCCGACGGCTTGCGCCAGGCATCCTGGCTGACGCCGGACGAAAAGGCGGCGATGCAGGCCGCGCTCGACCGCGACGAGCAGGGCCGCGCCGCCGGCAGCCACGCCGTGCACAGCTTCGGCGCGGTGCTGCGCAACGGCCACGTCTGGCTGCTCGGCCTGGTCTATTTCAGCATCCAGATGGGCGTGTACGCGATCAACTTCTGGCTGCCCTCGATCATCAAGGCGCTCGGCGTGCAGAGCGCCACCACGGTCGGCTGGCTGAGCGCCTTGCCCTACCTGTTCGCCGGCGTGTTCATTATCGCGGTGGGCCGCTCGGCCGACGCGCGCGGCGAGCGCCGCTGGCACCTGGCGGTGCCGATGCTGATGGCGCTGGTGGGCCTGCTGCTGGCGGCCCACTTCTCGACCAATATCGTGATCGTGATGGTCGGCCTGACCCTGGCCACGATGGGCGCGCTGACCGGCCTGCCGATGTTCTGGCCGCTGCCGGCGGCCTTTCTCGGCAGCGCCGCCGCGGCCGGCGGGCTGGCGCTGATCAATTCGCTGGGCCAGGTGGCCGGCTTCGTCAGCCCGTTCCTGGTCGGCTGGATCAAGGACGCCACCGGCAGCACGGATACGGCGCTGTACATCCTGTCGAGCGTGCTGCTGGTGGGCGCGCTGCTGGTGCTGCGCGTGCCGGCGCGCCTGGTCGACCGCTGAAAAGGACCTAACCATGAAAATCGTGATCGCCCCCGATTCGTTCAAGGAAAGCCTGTCGGCACTGGCCGTGGCCGACGCCATCGAGGCCGGCATGCGCGCCGTGTTCCCGGACGCGCACTACGTCAAGATCCCGGTCGCCGACGGCGGCGAAGGCACCGTGCAGGCGCTGGTCGACGCCACCGGCGGCGCCCGCGTCGAGCAACGCGTGACGGGGCCGCTGGGCGAGCCGGTGGACGCCTTTTACGGCATGACCGGCGAGCGCGGCGAGGCCGGCGACACGCCGACCGCCGTGATCGAGATGGCCGCCGCCAGCGGCCTGGAAGGCGTGCCGCCGCACAGGCGCGACCCGCTGCTCGCCACCAGCCGCGGCACCGGCGAGCTGATCCGCCACGCGCTCGACCGGGGCGCGCGCCGCTTCATCCTCGGTGTGGGCGGCAGCGCCACCAACGACGGCGGCGCCGGCATGCTGCAGGCGCTCGGCGTGCGCCTCCTCGACGCCGCGGGACGCGAGCTCGGCCCCGGCGGCGGCGCACTGGCGCAACTGGCGCGCATCGACGCCGCAGGGCTGGATGCGCGCGTGGCCGACGCCGAATTCCACATCGCCTGCGACGTCGACAACCCGCTCACCGGACCGCGCGGCGCCTCCGCCATCTTCGGCCCGCAGAAGGGCGCCACGCCGGAGATGGTGGCGCAGCTGGACGCCAACCTGGCCCATTACGCGCGCATCGTCGAACGCGATATGGACGGAAATGCGGGCCACGCTGCCGGCCGCGGCATCGCCGCCATGCCGGGCGCCGGCGCCGGCGGCGGCATCGCCGCGGCGATGGTGGTATTCCTGCACGGGCGCCTGCGCCCCGGCATCGAGATCGTTACCGAAGCGGTCGGCCTGGACGCCGCCGTGCAGGACGCCGACCTGGTCGTCACCGGCGAAGGCCGCATCGATGGCCAGACCGTGGGCGGCAAGACGCCGATGGGCGTGGCGCGCGTGGCCGCCCGCCACGGCAAGTCGGTGATCGCCATCGGCGGCTGCCTGGCGCCGGACGCCGATGCGGTGCACGCGCACGGCATCGACGCCGTGTTCGCGGCGGTGAGCCGGCCGTGTACCGTGGCCGAGGCGCTGGCGGCGGCGCAGGACAATGTGCGCACGGCGGCGCGCAACGTGGCGGCGGCGCTGATGCTGGGAGCGCGGCTCGGCGCGTCCGATTGCGGCACGGCGGCGCCGGGTTAAGATAAGGTTTTCCCGACACCAGCCGGAGCCACGCTTGCCGCCACCGATCCATCCCGCCTACCCACCCGGCGCCGACGTGGCGCCGGACGACGACACCTTCTGGGGCGCGGTGCGCGCGCAATTCTCGCCGTCGCCCGACTTCATCAACCTGGAGAACGGCTACTTCGGCATGCCGGCCGACCCGGTGCGCCGGGCGCTGCGCCGCTACCAGGACCAGGTCGACGCCGAAACCGGCTACTTCCTGCGCGTGCGTTTTCCCGAACGGCTGGCGCGCGTCAAGGCGGCGCTGGCCGCCTTTGCCGGGGTGGGGGCGGACGAACTCCTGATCACGCGCAGCGCGGTCGAGTCGCTCAACATCCTGCTGCAGGGCTATCCGTTCGCGCCCGGCGACGACGTGCTGCTGGCGCGCCACGACTACGACAGCGCGCTCGACACGCTGCAGATGCTGGCGGCGCGCAAGGAGCTGGCGCTGTCGTATGTCGACGTGCCGCTCGACCCGGACGGCGACGAGGCCATCGTGGCGCGCTACGAACGGGCGATCGCGCCGCGCACGCGCCTGCTGCTGGTGACGCACATCGTGCACCGCACCGGCCAGGTCATGCCGGTGGCGAAGATCGCCGCCATGGCGCGCCGGCACGGCGTCGACGTCCTCGCCGACGGCGCCCATTCGCTGGCCCAGCTCGACTACCGCTTGCCCGATCTGGGCGTGCCGTTCGCCGCCTTCAACCTGCACAAGTGGGTCGGGGCGCCGCTGGGGACCGGGCTGCTCTACATCGCGCGCGAGCGCATCGCCGACATCGCGCCGCTGTACGGCGACGTCGGCCACGCCGCCGGCGACATCGACAAGCTGGGGCACTTCGGCGCGGTGCCGCCGGCGCCGGTCATGGCGATCGAGGATGCGCTCGATTTCCACTACGCCGTGGGAGCGCGCAACAAGGAGGCGCGCCTGCGCTGGCTGGCCGGCTACTGGATGGAGCGGGTACGCGCGTTGCCGCGCGTGCGCGTGCTGACGCCGCGCGATCCGCACAGACATTGCGCGATCGGCAGCTTCCAGGTGGAGGGGATGGCGGTCCAGGACGTCGCCGAGCGGCTGATGGCGCAGCACCGCATCTTCACGGTGGCGCGCTATATCGGGGACGAGGAATGCGTGCGGGTGACGCCGCACCTGTACACGGCGCCGGCCGATCTTGATGCGCTGGTGGCGGCGATCCGGCAACTGGCGGCGTAAAACCGGCATCTAGCGGCCCAGGCGTTCTCGGAAACTGGTGGTCGCATCGTCGAGCAGGCGCTGCAGGTACAACGCGCGTTGCGCGGCTTCGTCGCGCAACAGCGCCGGCCCGGGCGCATGGCGCGGATCGGGACCGGGTTCCGTTGCGCCTGCCGCCGTCGCGCCATGCCGCAATTCCTCGATGGCCTGCGCCAGCCGCACGTCGTCGTTGTCGAACCACCGGCGTGCAACGTCGATGCCGAACATCGTTTGCCGCAGGCGGCTGCGCTGCCGGGCCCAGGCGTCGATCCGGGCCAGGTCGACCGAAGCCACCGGCACGGCATGCGCCTGCAGATTATGCGCAGCCAGGACGGCGTCGTATTCCTTCATGTAGACCTGATAGTCCGCTGCGATCCGTAGCGCCTCGCGCCGCGCCGCGGCAGGCAAGCGCTGCGCGAGGAAGTCGTTCAACCCGGCGATGCCCCGGCCGGGATGGACGACCAGGAAAAATTCGATCGTGTCGAGCAGGCCCGGGTCGACGATCAGGCTGCCGTCTTCCGTGGTGAACAGTTGCGCGGACGGAGAGGGGAGCGGCGCCGGCGGCTGCGCGGTCGGCGCCGCAGGCGTCGGTGCCGGGCCGGGCTGCGCCTGGCGCGGCGCGTCCGGGATGGCGCCGTCGTGCCGGTACAGCGCCGCCGCGCACAGCGCCGCGATGGCCACGGCAAGGCCGGCGCGTCCCACCGGCCCGGTTGTGGATGCGGGGCGCCTCATGGTTCAGAACGTCGGCCAGCCGTTCGAGAACGCCAGGTCGCTGATGAACATGATCGGCGTGTAGTTGTTGGTGCTGTCCTTCTTGTGCCGGATCATCGCCCCGTTGGCCACCGATTCGCCGCCCGGCGCGATCCAGCGGCCGGCGCCGGCCTCCAGGACCGTGCCGCCGCCGTTCACCATGTTCACGCCGTTCTTGTCGAGATACGGCCCGGTCATGCTGGTCGAGCGTCCGTAGGCGATGCGGTAGGTGCTGTTGGCGCCGTCGCAGCAGGTTCCCTTCGAGACGAACAGGTAGTAATAGCCGCCGTTGCGCATGACGAAGGCGTTTTCGATTCCCGTGCTGTCGGCCGCCAGGCGATAGCGCGACCCGCTCGGCTTAAGGGTGCCGGCGTCGAGCCGCACGGTGTAGATGCCGGTCGACCACGAGCCGTAGGTGAGCCACGGCTGGCCGGAGGCATCCACCGAAAAGTTCGGGTCGATCGCATTGAAGTCGTCGCTGGTGTTCGAACTGAGGACGACGCCGCGGTCGACCCAGTCGCCCTTGGCGATCGAGGTCGCCGTGGCCAGCCCGATGGCCGAATGGCGCGACCCGAAGGTCGACACGGCGTAGTAGACGATCGCCTTGCCGTTCCACACGTGGATGTCGGGCGCCCAGGCGCTCTTGGTATTGCCGTTGTACGCACCCCACCACGACAGGCCGCCGCCGAACAGGCTCACGCCTTGCGTCCATTTGTGTCCGTCGGCGGAATACTTCACGCCGAGGCCGGTGTCGCTGGTCTCGAATACCCACCAGGTGCTGCCTTCCACGAACATGCTCGGGTCGTGCGTGACCAGGTCGCCCGACAGGGTCCATGTGGCCGCCTGCGCGGCCGGCAGGGGCGCGAGGCAGGCGAGGCCCAGGCTGCCGAGCGCGGCGAGTTGCTTGAAGGGGAGTGTGAATCGCATGGTGACCGTCCTTTTCGTTGTAGGTGTGCGGTGATTGTCTCCGGCACGCCCACGGGCGGACGCGCCAAGCCCATGGTGCCCCAGGCGACAGGAATCCACGAATGACTTTTTTTCCGCGTCCCATACACGAAGCGGTATCGGTTCCTGCGATGCATTCGGCCAAAGCCGCGACGCATGAAAAAGCCCCATGCTCGTCGAGCACGGGGCTTTCGGCTGGCGCAGGTCGAGGGGCCGGCGCCGATCGGGGCGGGAATCAGCCCTTGTTGGACGGCGACTGCGTATCGCCCAGCTCCGAATGACGCGACAGGTGCTGCACGATGAACCAGCTCTGCAGTTCGTTGGTGCGCACGATTTCGCTGACGATCAGGTCGTTGGTACCGTCGTCGCCGTTGTCGTCGGCTTCGCGGCCCAGCGGGCGCGCATCCAGCAGGATGGTTTCGTGGCCGTTGGCCAGGCGGTCGAGCTGGGCGCGCGCGGTCTCGCGGCCGCGCGGTGCGCGCGCGATTTCCGATTCGCTGGCGACGTCGCCCGGCAGGGAGATCGTCACGCCGCCCAGGGTCTGGATGCGCTCGGCAATCGAATCCATCAATTCGGCCTGCTCTTCGTAGTGCTTGTCGAACAGCAGGTGCAGTTCGTAGAAGGTGGCGCCGGCGGTCTGCCAGTGGGCCTTTTTGTAGGCGTCGCGCATGGCCATGGTGTGGGCCAGCAGGCGGTTCAGGGCCTGCACGCTCTTGGTACGGACTTCCGCATCCAGGCCGATACGGACCGGCTGCAATGCGCCGAATTCCTGGACGATGTGGTTGTCTTTGTCTTTCTGGTTGTCTTTCGCGTTTTTGTCGGACATATCTTGCTCTCGCTGATGGTGAATAAGGATGGCCAGGCTGCGCGAATCGCGTATGGGCACGATCGCGGCAGCGGTTATAAAAATGTACATGATTGACGAATTTGATGGCGCACGCCATTCATTCGCGCGGCGCTCATTCGCCTCGGCGCCGTGTCAGTGCGCCTGTCCGCCACCCAGGTAGGCCGCCACCACCTTCGGATCGTTGCGCAAGCTTTCCGCCGCTCCATGCACCGCGATGCGCCCGTTCTCCAGCACGTAGCCGTAATCCGCCACGTTCAGCGCCGCCTGCGCGAACTGCTCCACCAGCAGCATGGTCACGCCTTCCGCTTTCAGGCGCGCGATGATGCGGAATACCTCGTCCACCAGGATCGGCGCCAGTCCCATCGACGGTTCGTCCAGCAGCACGACCTCCGGGTTCAGCATCACCGCGCGCGCCATCGCCAGCATCTGCTGCTCGCCGCCGGACAGGGTGCCGGCCAGCTGCGTGCGCCGTTCCTTCAGGCGCGGGAACAGTTCCAGCGCGCGTTCCAGGTCGCGCGCGATGTCGCCCTTCGGCCGCGCGCGCGTAAAGCGCGCAAAGGCGCCCAGCAGCAGGTTGTCGGTCACGCTCATGGTGGCGAACACGCGTCGGCCCT
The DNA here is from genome assembly GCF_012849555.1 of Massilia forsythiae. Classification (NCBI taxonomy): domain Bacteria; kingdom Pseudomonadati; phylum Pseudomonadota; class Betaproteobacteria; order Burkholderiales; family Oxalobacteraceae; genus Massilia; species Massilia forsythiae. The sequence goes on along the minus strand of NZ_CP051685.1, from coordinate 5,618,855 downwards.
CCGGCGAATGGGCCAGGCCGGCGCGCGCGATGCGGTGCGAATCCAGGCCGGCGATGTCGCGCCCGTCCAGCTGCACCCGGCCGCTGCGCGGCTTGATCATGCCGGAGATGGCGCGCATGGTGGTGGTCTTGCCGGCGCCGTTGGAGCCGATCAGCGTCACCAGCTTGCCCTTCGGGACGTCCAGCGAGATCCCGTGCAGCACGTCGACCTTGCCGTAGGCGGCGTGCAGGTTCTGTATCGACAGCATGGGTTCTCCTCAGGCGGCGGCGGAGGCGTCGCTGCTGCCGCCGAGATAGGCTTCGATCACTTTCGGGTCCGACTGTACCCGCGCCGGCGTGCCTTCGGCGATCTTCTGGCCGAAGTCGAGCACGGTGACGGTATCGGACAAGGCCATCACCACGTCCATGTGGTGCTCGATCAGGACGATGGTCACGCCGTGGTCGCGGATCTTGCGGATGATCGCCATCAGTTCGCGGATGTCGGGCGCGGTCAGGCCGGCGGCCGGTTCGTCCAGCAGCAGCAGGCGCGGGTCGAGCGCCAGCGCGCGGCCGATCTCCAGCAGGCGCTGCTTGCCGTAGGGGAGGTTGCGCGCTTCCTCGCCGGCGAGCGCCGCCAGTCCGGTGAAGTCCAGGATCGCCAGCGCGCGCCGGCGCGCCGCGGCTTCTTCGCGGCGCTGGCGCGGCGTGTGCAGCATGGCGTCCAGCCAGGTCGATCGGAAGCTGTGGTGCAGGCCGACCAGCACGTTTTCCAGCGTCGTCATCTCGCCGAACAGCTGCACGTTCTGGAAGGTGCGGGCGATGCCGCCGAGCGCGATCTGCGACGGCGTGCTTGCGCCGATCGGCGCGCCGCAAAACACCACCTGGCCGGCGGTCGGCTTGTAGATGCCGGTGAGGACGTTCATCATCGTGCTCTTGCCGGAACCGTTGGGGCCGATCAGGCCGTGCACGCTGCCGCGCGCCACCTGCAGGTCGACCCGGTTCAGCGCCTTCAGGCCGCCGAACTGCATCAAGACCTGCTCGACGCGCAGCAGCTCGGCCTCGAGACCATCGGCGCCGGCAGGCTGCGCGCCGGGCGCGGCCGGGCTGCCGCCGAAGGCGTCGACGCTGCCCGCGTCCACGTCCACGTCCGCGCCCGCGCCGGCCGGCGGCGCTGCGGCATGCACGCGTGCGCGTCCGGCTAGGCTGCGCGCGAAGCCGACGATGCCGTCCTGCAGGTAGTACACCACGAACAGCGTCATCAGGCCGAAGATGGTCAGGCGCCAGTCGACCATGCTGTCGAGGCGGTACGCAAAGAAGGCCAGGGCGGCGGTGGCCGCGACCGGCACCGCCAGCTTGCGCAGCCGCGCGCCCTCGGCCGCGCCGCCGTCCCGGTGCCGGCGCTCCAGCGCGAACCCTGCGCCTGCCACGGCCAGCGCCAGCGCCGCCAGCGCGATCCTGCGGAACAGGTCGATGTCGGCCAGCAGGCTGGGCAGCATGACCACGATGGCGGCGCCGAGCAGCGCGCCGACGCGGCTCTTGCGTCCGCCCATGATCACCGCCAGCAGGAACAGGATGGTCAGCTCGAAGTTGTAGGTATTGGGCGCGATGTACTGTTCCGAATACGCGTACAGGCTGCCGGCCAGGCCGGCGAAGGCGGCGCTGACCACGAAGGCGATCACCTTGTAGCGGTACACCGAGACCCCCATGCAGTCGGAGGCGATCGGGCTGTCGCGCAGCGCTTCGAAAGCGCGCCCGAAATGCGATGTCAGCAGGCGGTCGACCACCAGCAGCGAGACCGCCATGCACGCCGCCACCATGTAGAAATAGCCGGTCTCGCCGAGCGGCTCGCCGAACGTCGTGGGCTTGGACAGCGTGATCCCCATCGGCCCCTGGGTCAGGAAGGACATCTCGTTGATCAGGATCTGCACGATGGTGCCGAAGGCCAGCGTCACCATCGCCAGGTAGGGGCCGGTGACGCGCAGCGCCGGCAGCGCCAGGATGGCGCCGAACAGCGCGGCGCCGCCGATGCTGGCGGGGATGGCGACATACCAGGGCGCGCCCAGCGTGACGATCAAGACGCCGGTGACGTAGGAGCCGACACCGAACAGGCCGGCGTGGCCGAGCGAGACCTGGCCGGTATAGCCGACCACGATGTCCAGCCCGAACAGCAGGATCGCGTAAATCAGGATGGTCTCGACCAGGTGCACGTAGTACGGGTTGGTGACCAGCTGCGGGAACAGCGCCAGCGCCGCCACGCCCAGCGCGGCGGCGACGAGCGCGCCGCGCGGCCGCATCACCGCGGAAGGCGCGCCCTGCGCCTCGACGGGTTTTGTCGTGTCCATGCTCATACCTTCTTGATGGCGGCCTTGCCGAACAGGCCGGACGGTTTCACCGCCAGCACCAGCAGCAGCAGCAGCAGGCCGGGCACGTCCTTGTAGCCGGTCGAGATGTAGTAGCCGGCCGCGGTCTCGGCGATGCCCATGATCAGGCCGCCGACGATGGCGCCCAGGCCCGAGGTCAGGCCGCCGATGATCGCCACCGCGAACGCCTTCAGGCCGAGCGAGGCGCCCATGGTGGCGCCGGTGAGCGTGATCGGCGCCACCAGCACCCCGGCGAAGGCGGCGGTGGCCGAGGACAGCGCGTACGAGAAGGTGATCACGCGGCCGGTGTCGATGCCCATCAGGCCGGCGGCGTCGCGGTCGTTGGCGGTGGCGACCACGGCCTTGCCATAGATCGACTTGCGGTTGAACAGCTCGACCGCCAGCATGATCGCCAGCGCCCCGGCTACCACCGCCAGCTGCATCGGCTGCACGTTGGCGCCCAGCACCTGCAGCGGGGTCGAGTCGAGCGGGGAGGGGAAGGGCATGTCTTCCTTGCCCCAGATGTTCTCGGCCACGTTCTTGAAGATGATCGCCAGCGCGATGGTGGACATGATCCAGCCGAACTCGGATTTCTGGCGGATCGCCGGGCGCACGCCGATCCATTCGACCAGCGCGCCCTGCAGGGCGCCGAAGGCGATCACGATCGGGATCGCCAGCCAATAGTTCAGGTACGGGCCGCCGTGGATACTGCCGGCCAGGCTGAGGCCGACCAGCGCGCCCAGCATCAGCGCCTCGCCCTGGCCGAAGTTGAGGGTGCCGGAGGTGGCGAAGGTCAATTGGTAGCCGAACGCGATGACGGCGTAGATCATGCCGAGCGCGATCCCGCTGAACACCAGCTGCAACAGGATTTCCATGCTTGCTTCCCCTTGGACGACAGGACTGGAGCGACGAGGCGGCCGGGTACCAGGGCCGCCGTTCGACGAGCCGGTGCGTGCCGCGGCCGGCGCACGCACGACGACGACGGCCTTACTTGGCGACCACCACGCGTCCGCCGCGCACTTCGCCGAAGCGGGTATTGTTGAAGTCGATCGCTTCGTGGTCGGTCTTGCTGTAGGGCTTGCTGTAGGTAGCGACCACGCCCTCGATGCGCTCGTTCAGGTCTTCCAGCGCGGCGCGCACCTTGGGCCCGTCGGTGCTGCCCGCCTGCTTGATGGCGGCGGCCAGCAGGTAGACGGAATCGTAGCCCTGCGCCGCCGAGACGGCGGACGGCATGCGCCCGGCCGGCGGGTTGTAGGTTTTCACGTAGGCGTCGATGAAGGCCTTGCGCCGGGGCGAGTCGGCTTCCTGGATGAAGGTCTGCGGCATGCGCGTGCCTTCGGCGTTCTTGCCGGCGTTGTCGATGAAGTTGGCCATCGCCAGCGTCCAGCTGCCGATCATCGGCACCTTCCAGTTCAGCTTTTCCATGCCGTTGGCGATCTGCGCCAGTTCCGGGCCGATGCCGTAGGTCAGCACCACCTCGGCGCCGCCGCCCTTGGCCTTGAGCAGCTGCGGCGTCATGTCGACGTCCTTGAGGTTGTACTTTTCCACGGCGACCGGTTTGACGCCCTTGGCGGCCAGCGCCTTTTCCAGGTCTTCGCGGCCGAGCTGGCCATAGCTGGTGGAGTCGGCCAGGATCGCCACCTTCTTGAAGCCGCGCCGCGTCACCGCTTCCTCGACGATCATGGCGGACTGGATGGTGTCGTTGGCGGAATTGCGGAACACGTAGTTTTCCGGCTTGGCGGCAAACTGCTTGGTGATCACGGAACCGGTGGCCACGTTGTTCATCACCGGGATGCGCGCGTCCTGGTAGAAGCGCTGCGATGCCAGCGCCACGGTGGTGTTGATGTAGCCGACGGTGGCCACCACCTTTTCCTTGTTGATGAGTTCCTGGGCGATTTGCACGCCGCGCTCGGGCTTGGCTTCGTCGTCGCGCTCGACGATCTGCAACTGGCGCCCCAGCACCCCGCCCTTGGTATTGATCTCAGCCACGGCGAGCTTGACGCCATCGCGCATCGACACGCCCATCGGCGCCGACCCGCCGGTGAACGGGCCGGACACCCCGATCTTGATCGGTTCGGCGCCCATGGCGGACATCGACCACCCCAGTACAACACTTGCAACCAATGCTTTCGTTCTGAAATCCATTGCTGTCTCCGTTGTGTACGTTGCGTGTTTTTTGTCGTACGCCGGCGCCGCGGACAAGTACTTACGCCGGGTGCATCGTGAGCGATTGTAGGATAGCAAACGGGCAACAGCAAAGGATTGTTGTGACGCGTTGCAGCATGCGGCATTCATGCAAACGCGTAAGACGGACGTAAGCAAAACGGCGTACATACATGCGTGATTGCGTCTGCAACGGCGCGGTGGAAGACGCACGGAACGCGGGACGAAAAAAAGCCGCGTCCGGGGACGCGGCCTTGGGTGCCGATGGCCCGACCTTGTGGCCGAGCCGCCTGCGACGCCGGATCAGCGATGACCGCGGAAGCGCGGGCCGCCGTAGCCGCCGCGGTAGCCGCGATGGCCGCCCCAGTTGCTCCAGCCGAAATTCAGGCCGAGGCCGATCGACACCGGCGGATACCAGAACGGGTCGGCATACGCCGGGTAGGGCGCATACACCGGCGCCGGCACGTACACCGGCTGGGTGACCACGGTGGTCACGCCCGGGCTGTAGCTGACCACGCCCGGATTGGTGACGGCATACGGTTGCGACGTGACGCGCCCGGCATCGCCGTTGGCGGCGCCGGTACCGACCGGCACCGGCGTGACCGAGACGACTTGCCAGCCGTTCGGATCGGCCGGCTGGGCATAGGCGCGCGTGCCGTAGTTGGCCGGGCCAGGGTAAGTGGTAGCGCAGCCGGTCAATGCAGCCAGCGATGCGCCCAGGGTAACGATGATTGCAAGCTTTTTCATGACGGTCCTCCTCACCTGCTAACTATACGCATTCCTTCAGTCCGCGTATCCGGAATTACAGGGTGTTACACCTCTTCCCTTTCTAGAAATATGTTGTGGGAAAGGGACTACGCCATCAGAAGTGAAAATGCGCGCAAAAGACGGTAATTGCTGTATGTAAAGAAGGTAAAATGGGCAGGTTTCCCTTCTGCCGTGCCAACCCTTCATGCCGCCTTCCGATCAAGCGTTCCACCGTCTGTTCGACGCCTCGCCCAATCCCTACCTGGTCCTCGATCGCAAGCTGCACATCGTCACCGCCAACCGCGCCTACCTGGCGTCGACGCAGCGCGAACTGGACGACATCGTCGGGCGCTGGGCCTGGGATGCCTTTCCCACCGATCCGGACACGCTGCGCCAGGCGGTGGCCTCGTTCGAGCGCGTGATCCGCACCGGGCAGACCGACACCATGGCGCTGCTGCGTTTCGACATCCCGCGTCCGCAGGCGGACGGCGGCGGCTTCGAGAGGCGCTACTGGACCATCACCCACACGCCGGTGTTCGGCGCCGACGGCGAGGTCGAGATGGTGATGCAGCACCCGGTCGATGTCACCGAGATCGAGCGCATGCGCGAAGCCAGCGGCCACGAGCAGCAGCCGCAGCAGGCGCTGGCGCTGAAGCAGGTCGGCCTGATCGACCACGCACGCCAGGCCTTCGAAGCCAACCTCGACCTGAAGGCCGACGCCGAACGCCTGCAGACGCTGTTCCGCAAGGCGCCCGGTTTCATGGCGGTGCTGCGCGGCGAACGGCACGTGTTCGAGTTCGTCAACGACGCCGTCTACGGCCTGCTCGGCCGGCGCGACTACGTCGGCCGCCCGGTGCGCGACGTGCTGCCCGAACTGGCCGGCCAGAAGGTATTCGAGACGCTCGACCGCGTGTACGCGCGCGGCCAGGAATTCGTCGGCTACGACTTGCCGGTGCGGCTGTCGACGCACGACCGCGAGGGCGTCGAACAGCGCTACATCAACCTGATCTACCAGCCGATCGTCGAGCACGGCCGCATCGCCGGCATCTTCGTCGAAGGCACCGACGTCACCGAGCAGCACCTGGCGCGCGCGCTGGCGGAAGACCGGGTGGCGCAATTGCAGCGCGCCGAGCAGCGCCTGGCGTTCCAGCTGGAACTGGCCGACGGCCTGCGCCCGTTGCGCACGGTCGACGACATGATCGGCACCGCCAGCCGCTTGCTGGGCCAGCGCCTGGGCCTGGCGCGCGTGGTGTTCGCGCAGGTCGCCGCGCCCGGGCCGGTGATGACGGTGAGCGTGCGGCGCGACTGGGTCCGCCAGGGCTTGCCGAGCGTGTCCGGCATCCGCACCGGCTTCGACGACTTCTACCTCGGGGTGGCCGGCGAACTGCGCGCCGGCAGGGAAGTGCGGGTCAGCGACGTCACCGTCGACGCCCGCGCGCGCGCCTACCTGGCCGCCTACGAAACCATCGACGTGCGCTCGCACATGTCGATCCCGCTGGTGCGCTCGGGCCAGGTGAATGCCGTGCTGTGCCTGCACCACACCGTGCCGCACGAGTGGACCGACGAGGAATTGCGCATGGCGCTCGACATGGGCGAGCGCACCTGGGCGGCCGTGGAGGCCACCAACGCGCAGGCGGCGCTGGATACCGAGCGCGACCATTCGCGCCACCTGTTCGACTCGATGACCGAAGGCATCGGCCTGATCGACCGCGACTGGAACGTGGTGCGCATGAACGCCGCCGGCCTGGCACTGGTGGAAAAACGCGCGCACGAGGTGGTTGGACGTAACCATTGGGACGTCTTCCCCGATACGGTCGGCACCGACATCGAGCGCATGCTGCGCCGTGCCCATGCCGGAGAAGAGGTAGAGGCCGCCGAATTTCCCTACCCGTTGGCCGGCGGCGCGATCCGCTGGATCGAGGCCAAGGCGTTTCCCGCGCTGGATGGCGGCGTGACCAGCTTCTTCCGCGACGTCACCGCGCGGCGCCAGGCCGAGGACCAGTTGCGCCGCACCGCCGAGCACCTGCGCTTCACCCTCGATGCGGCCCAGCTCGGCGAATGGGACCACGACCTGGCCAGCCACACGGCGCGCCGTTCGCCGCGCCACGACCAGTGCTTCGGCTATGCCGAGCCGGTGGCGACCTGGAACCTGGCCCTGTTCCTGGCGCACCTGCACCCGGACGACCGCGCCCGCGTCGAGCGCGAGTTCCATGCGGCGGTGGCCGAGGCCGGCGTGTGGCGCACCGAGACGCGCGTGGTGTGGCCGGACGGCAGCGTGCACTGGCTCGCGATCTTCGGCACCGTGTACCTGGCCGGCGGCAAGCCGCAGCGCATGGCCGGCATCGTATTCGAGATCAGCGAGCGCAAGCGCATCGAAGAGCAGCTGCGCCTGGAAGGACGGCGCAAGGACGAGTTCCTGGCGATGCTGGCGCACGAACTGCGCAACCCGCTGGCGCCGATCGGCGCCGCCGCCGACCTGCTGGCGCTGGGCCGGCTGGACGCGGCCCAGGTCAAGCGCACCAGCACCATCATCACGCGCCAGGTCGGCCACATGACCAGCCTGATCAACGACCTGCTGGACGTGTCGCGCGTCACGCGCGGGCTGGTGACGCTCGACTGCACGCCGGTCGAGATCGCCGATATCGTGGCCGATGCGGTGGAGCAGGTGCGGCCGCTGGTGCAGGCGCGCCGCCACCGCCTCGACCTGGGCCTGGCGCCGGGACCGGCGCTGGTGGCGGGCGACCGCAAGCGCCTGGTGCAGGTGCTGGCCAACCTGCTCGGCAACGCCGCCAAGTACACGCCCGACGGCGGCGACATCGCGCTGCGCGTGACGCTCGTGGAGGGCGGCGCCGGTGCCGCGGGCAGCGTGCTGCTGGACGTGGTCGACAACGGCATCGGCATGGCGCCCGAGGTGCGGCGCGGCGCCTTCGAACTGTTCACCCAGGCCGAGCGCACGCCCGACCGTTCGCAGGGCGGCCTGGGCATCGGCCTGGCATTGGTGAAAAGCCTGGTCGAGCTGCACGGCGGCAGCGTGGCGGCGCACAGCGAGGGACCGGGGCAGGGCAGCCGCTTCACGGTGGTATTGCCGCGGCTGGCGGCGCCGGCCGTTCCCGCGAACTGCTGCCCCGGGCAGGCCGGCATGGGCGCCGCCGCCAGCGGCAGCGGCAGCGGCAGCGGCGCCGCCGGCATGGCCGGCGCGACCGGCAACGCCGTGGCCGCGGGCGAACGCCGCAGCGTGCTGCTGGTCGACGACAACGTCGATGCCGCGCAGTTGCTGGCGATGGTGCTGGAAGACCTCGGCCATCGCGTCGCGGTCGAGCATGATTCCGGCCGCGCGCTGGCGCTGGCGGGCGAGACCGTGCCCGACGTCTGCATCCTCGACATCGGCCTGCCCGACATGGACGGCAACGAACTGGCGCGCCGCCTGCGCGCGCTGCCGCAGATGCGCGCCAGCCTGCTGATCGCCCTGACCGGCTACGGCCACGCGCGCGACCGCGACGCCGCGCTGGCCGCCGGCTTCGACCATCACCTGGTCAAGCCGGTCGACGTGCGCGAGCTTTCGGGGCTGCTGGGCTGAGCAGCACGCCTAGGGCGCGAACAGCCCCAGCGGCACTGCCTGCGCCATCGCCTCGTAGCCGGCGTCCTGCGGATGCAGGTGGTCGCCGCTGTCGTAGCGCGCCAGCAGGCGCGTCGGCTGGCGCGGGTCGCGCAGGACGGCATCGAAATCGGCCACGGCATCGAATGCGCCGCCGTTCCTGATCCAGTCGTTGGCGCGCCGGCGCACGCCGTCGCGCGCCGTGGTGTACCAGGTGTAGCCTTCGAACGGCGGCATGGTCGCGCCCAGCGCCAGCATGCCGCGCGCGTGGGCGCGCGCCGCCAGGCGGGTGTAGCCGGCCGCTAGCTGGTCGGCCGTCACCGGGTTCGCGGACGGGCTGCGGATGATGTCGTTGATGCCGACCAGGACCGCCAGGTAGCGTGCGCCGGCGGTGGCCGCCACGTCGCGCTCGAAGCGTTCCACGGCGGCGCGTCCGGCCAGCGGCGTGTCGGCGCTGTCCGCCAACAGGCGGTTGCCGCTGATGCCGCGATTGACCACGCCGACCGGCGCCCAGCCGGCCGGACGCTGCGCCGCCAGGCGCCGCGCCAGGTAATCCGGCCAGCGGCGGTCGGCGTTGCCGCTGCTGCGGGCGCCGTCGGTCAGCGAGTCGCCGAGCGCGACCAGCGCGCTGGCGGGCGCAGCGGTCGCGCTGCCGGGAGCCGGTCCGGCGGCGTCGATCTCGGCCAGCAGCGGCCAGGAATACAGGGTGCGCTGCACCGCCATGGCGGCCGCGCCGGCATGGTCGCCCGTGGCCGATACGTAACTGGTCTGGAACGCCGCGTCGTGCACCGACGCGGCTTGCACGGCGCCCGGCAGGTACAGGCTCAGCGCCAGGCCGGCGAACGGCGGCAGCGGAAAGTCGAGCGCATCGGAGGACAGCGTGGCGCCGGCCGCCATGGTGGCGCCCGCCTTGCCGTTGAAGCGCAACTGGCGGTTGCTGGCGGCCGCCACGTTGGCGCCGGCAGCATGGATGCCGAGCCAGGCGGCGCCGACCTGCAGCGCCGCGTTGCCCCATTCGTTCGACAGGCGCACCCGCACGCGGGCGCCGCCGATGCTGGCGCGTACGATCAGGCGCAGGGTTTGGTTGTTGAACGAGAGCATGGAGGATGCCGGCGCCGGTCCGGTCAGCGCCGTGCCCCAGGTGGCGCACGGGCTGTCCGCGAGGGCCGCGAGGGCCGTCTGCGCCGGCGCCGGGCCGTGCGCCAGGCCAGCCGCAAGTCCGGCGGCGCCGCGCAGGAACGCTCGGCGGCGCGGCCGCGCAGGCTGCACGCCAGGGCCGGAAGGAAAGGTCGTCATGGCACTCCCCGTCGCATGCGCCGGGTGGACGATCCGCCGGGCCGCTGCTGTTGCTTGGAGCGCGGCGGCGGGCCATCGTCGGCGCGGCTTCGGCAGGAAGTTTGCGCCAAATCGAAGTCGAGCCCTGTTCCTGCCAGTACCTGTTGTGGCAGAACAATCGTCAAGTCATGCGAACGGCCTCAGGCCAGGATGGTCAGCAGCGCATCCAGCCCGCAGAAATTCAGCGCCACGTCGGCCTGGGCGCGCACCACCGGCTTGGCGCGGAACGCCACCGACAGCCCGGCGATGCCCATCATTTGTAAATCGTTGGCGCCGTCGCCCATCACGATGGCGCGGCGCGGCGCGATGCCGATGGCGGCGCACGTGCGCTCGACGGTGCGGCGCTTTTCCTCGGCGTCGACGATGCCGCCCAGCACGCGGCCGGTCAGCTTGCCGTGCGCCGCTTCCAGCACGTTGGCGTGCGTATGGTCGAGCTGCAGGCGCGGCTGCAGGCGCTCGGTGAAGAAGGTGAAGCCGCCCGACACCAGCAGCGTCTGCAGGCCGGCTGCGCGCACGCCGGCCAGCATCGCCTCGCCGCCCGGCGAGATGCGCAGGCGCTCGTCGTACACGCGGCCCAGCGCCTCGACCGGCAAGCCTTCCAGCAGTGCCACGCGGCGCGCCAGGCTTTCCGCAAAATCCAGTTCGCCGCGCATGGCCGCCTCGGTGATGGCGGAAACCTGCGGTTTCAGGCCCTGCATGTCGGCGATCTCGTCGATGCACTCGATGGTGATCAGGGTCGAGTCCATGTCCATCGCCACCAGGCCGAAGTCGGCCAGCGCGAGGCCGGCATCGACGAAGGCGGCGTCGATGCCGGCCGCGTAGGCCGCATCCAGCACGCGATCCTGCAGCGCCGGGGTGCAGTCGAAGCCGTCGGCGCGCAGCGCGTGTTCGTGCAGCGGCGTGGTCGATTGCGGCTGCACCAGCCGGGCGATGGCGCCCAAGGCGGCTTGATCGGCCCGTGGGCCTTGCAGGACGAGTTTTTTCAGTACCGGCGAATCTGGCATGGCGGACATCGTGGTAGGCACCTTTTATCGTTGTAATAAGTCAGGCCAGCAGCTGCCTGATGGTCTGCTTGACCTGGTTCACGCGCGCCGCCAGGTCCGGCATGGCGGCGGTGATGCGCAGCCTGTCCTGGCCGGCCAGCTTGACCTGCTTGTTCTTCTGGATCAGCGTGATGATCCGGATCGGATCGATCGGCGGCTTTTCCATGAACTGCAGGCTGGCGGCCTCGCCGTGGGCGTCGATCTTGACGATGCCGACCGCCTTCGCCGCGATGCGCAGGCGGTGCGTCTCGATCAGCGCCTTGACTGCGTCCGGCAGCTTGCCGAAGCGGTCGATCAGCTCTTCCTGCATGGCGTCGATGCGGTCCGGGGTCTCGCAGTTGGCCAGGCGCTTGTAGATCGACAGGCGCTCGTGCACGTCGCCGCAGAAGTCGGCCGGCAGCAGCGCCGGCACGTGCAGGTTGATCTCGGTGGTGGACGAGAGCGGCGCGCTCATGTCCGGCTCGCGCCCGGCTTTCAAGGCTTTTACCGCCTCGCCCAGCATGTCGGAATACAGCTGGAAGCCGACCTCCAGCATCTCGCCCGACTGGTTCTCGCCCAGCACCTCGCCGGCGCCGCGGATCTCCAGGTCGTGCATGGCGAGATAGAAGCCGCTGCCCAGTTCTTCCATCTGCTGGATCGCGTCCAGGCGTCGCTGCGCCTGCTTCGACAGGCCCAGCACGTCGTTCACCAGCAGGTAGGCATAGGCCTGGTGATGCGAGCGGCCGACGCGCCCGCGCAGCTGGTGCAGCTGCGCCAGGCCGAATTTGTCGGCGCGGTGCATGATGATGGTGTTCGCGCTCGGCACGTCGATGCCGGTCTCGATGATGGTGGTGCACAGCAGGATGTTGAAGCGCTGCGCCACGAAGTCGCGCATCACCTTTTCCAGGTCGCGCTCGTGCATCTGGCCGTGCGCCACGCCGATGCGCGCTTCCGGCAGCAGCTCGCGCAGCATGGCCAGGCGGTTCTCGATGGTCTCGACCTCGTTGTGCAGGAAGTAGATCTGGCCGCCGCGCTTGAGTTCGCGCAGGCAGGCTTCGCGGATGACGGAACCGTCCTCGCTGCGCACGAACGTCTTGATCGCCAGGCGCTTCTGCGGCGCGGTGGCGATGACGGAAAAATCGCGCAAGCCTTCCAGCGCCATGCCCAGCGTGCGCGGGATCGGCGTGGCGGTGAGCGTGAGCACGTCGACCTCGGCGCGCAGCGCCTTCAGCGCTTCCTTCTGGCGCACGCCGAAGCGGTGTTCCTCGTCGATGATCACCAGGCCCAGGCGCGTGAACTGCACGTCCGGCGACAGCAATTTATGGGTGCCGATCACGATGTCGACGGTGCCGTCGGCCATGCCCTTGATGGCGTTGTTGATCTCCTTGCCGGTGCGGAAGCGCGACAATTCCGCGATCTTGACCGGCCAGTCGGCGAAGCGGTTGGCGAAGGTTTGCGCGTGCTGCTCGGCCAGCAGCGTGGTCGGCGCCAGGATCGCCACCTGCTTGCCGCCCATGACCGCGATGAAGGCGGCGCGCAGCGCCACTTCCGTCTTGCCGAAGCCGACGTCGCCGCACACCAGGCGGTCCATCGGCCGGCCCGAGGTCATGTCCTTGATAACGTTGTGGATGGCCTCGGCCTGGTCCGGAGTCTCGTCGAAGCCGAAGCTCTGGGCGAAGTTCTCGTAGTCGGTGGACGAATACTCGAACGCGTGGCCGGTGCGCGCCGCGCGCCGCGCGTACAGGTTCAAGAGCTCGGCGGCGGTGTCGCGCACCTGTTCGGCCGCCTTGCGCTTGGCCTTGTCCCACTGGCCGGAGCCGAGCGCGTGCAGCGGCGCATCCTCGGGCGAGGCGCCGGAATAGCGCGAGATCACGTGCAGCTGCGACACCGGCACGTACAGTTTCGACTCTTTCGCATACTCCAGGTGCAGGAACTCGGTCTCGCCTTCGCCCAGGTCCATGCTCATCAGGCCCATGTAGCGGCCGATGCCGTGGTTGATGTGCACCACCGGGTCGCCGATCTTCAGTTCGGACAGGTCGCGCACCATCGACTCGACCTGCGAGCTGGCTTCCTGCTTCTTCTTGCCGGCGCGGCGACCGGTGCCGGCGTACAGCTCGGTCTCGGTGATGAACACCAGGCGCCCGGCCGCCGCCTCGTTCAGTTCGAAGCCGGCCTGCAGCGGGGCCACGCCCAGCACCAGCGGCGCGCTCGACGCGCGCAAGCCGTCGAAGCCTTCGACGGGAGCCAGCTCGATCCTGTATTCGTTGAAGTACTGCTGCAGCGTCTCGCGCCGGCCGGCCGATTCGGCACAGATCATCACGCGCGCGCCGACGCCCGCGAGATAAGAGCGCAAGTTCGCCAGCGGATCGTCCAGGCGGCGGTTCACCGCGATGTCGGGGATCGGTGCGGACAGTTCGGACACGCCGAGATCCGCGCCGTTGCGCGCGATGGCCCAGCGCCCGTGCGGCTTGGCCAGGGTGAAGAACTGCTCGGCGCCGAGGAAGATTTCCTTCGGCTCCAGGATCGGGCGCTCGCGGTCGCTTTTGAGGAATTTGTAGCGCGACGCGGTGTCCTGCCAGAAGCGCTCGATGGCGCCGTCGATGTCGCCCACCAGCGCCAGGCCGGCGTCGTCCGGCAGGTAGTCGAACAGGGTCGCGGTCTGGTCGAAGAACAACGGCAGGTAGTATTCGATGCCGGCCGAGGCGATGCCGTTGCCGATGTCGCGGTAGACCGGCGAGCGCGACGGATCGTTCTCGAAGCGTTCGCGCCAGCGGCCGCGGAAGGCGCTGCGCGCCTGCTCGTCCATCGGGAATTCGCGTCCCGGCAGCAGGCGCACCTCGCGCACCGGGTACAGCGAGCGCTGGGTGTCGGCGTCGAAGGTGCGGATGGTCTCGATCTCGTCGCCGAACAGGTCGAGGCGGTAGGGCAGCGCGGAACCCATCGGGAACAGGTCGATCAGGCCGCCGCGCACCGAGTATTCGCCGGGCGACATCACCTGCGACACGTGGGTGTAGCCGGCCAGCGTCAGCTGCGCCTTGAGCCTGGCTTCATCCAGGCTTTCGCCCTGGCGGAAGAAGAAGGTGTAGGCGGCCAGGAAGGCCGGCGGCGCCAGGCGCACCAGCGCCGTGGTGGCCGGCACGATCAGCACGTCGCACTGGCCGTTGCGGATCTCGTGCAGCGTGGCCAGGCGCTCGGACACCAGGTCCTGGTGCGGCGAAAAGGCGTCGTAGGGCAGGGTTTCCCAGTCCGGCAGCAAGTGGCAGGCCAGCTTGCCGTCGGCGAACCAGGGGATCTCGTCGAGCAGGCGCTGGCCGTCGGCGGCGCTGGCCACGATCACGGTCAGCATCCGCTGGTCCGCCTTCAGTTCGCGCGCGGCCACCGCCAGCGCGTAGGCGTCGGAAGAGCCGTGCAGCGCCGGCAGGGCAAAGCGGGTGGCGGATTTCGGGAGGTGTTTTTTGAGATCGAAAGGCATTGACGCGGGCTATCAATAGTCGACGGAACATAGGGTCCAACAGGGAGTTCATTATAGTCGAAGCGGCGCGGAGGGCTGTTCCGGTGCGGCCGCCGCGCCGTGCCCCAACCCGCTGGTCCGCTTCAGGCGCCGGCGTCGCCCAGGCGCGCGAAACAGTCGCCCGCCGCGCCGGCCAGCAGCGGCTGCAGGGATGGCTCGTCGGCAGGGTAGACGCCGTGGTCGACCAGCAGGCGCAGCTTGGCCAGCAGGTCTGCGCGGCCCAGCGCCTCGGCCAGCGGGATCGTCCCCGGCCGGCCGGCGCGCACGATGGCGCCGGCGACAAAAGGCGGCAATTCCCAGTGCGCGGCGATGGCCGCCGACAGCGCGCGCGCGCCCGCCAGCAGGTCGACGCAAAAGGCGTCCGACTGCGGCACCAGCGGCTGCTCCAGGCGGTCGATGATGCGCAAGGCGACGATCAGGCCGAGATTGAGCATCAGGCCGGCCAGGTAGGCCTCGAACGGATCGGCGCCCAGATCCGCGGCCAGCAGGCTGGCGGCCAGCGCGCACTTGTCCGACTGCGCCCATAGGCGCGGCGCCACCAGCCGCGCCACGCCGCCGGGGCCGCCCTGCATGTTGATGATCGGCCGGAACGCGACGCGCGCCAGCAGGATGCGCAGGCCGCTCTCGCCCAGCACCATGACGGCGGCGTCGATGCTGCGCACCGGCGCGCCGCGCCGGAACAGCGGGCTGTTGGCTTCGCGGATCGTTTCCGCCACCAGCACCGCGTCGCGCGCGATCTGGCGCGCCAGGTCGGCGCTGGACACGCTCTCGTCGCGCAGGCTTTTCAGCAGTTGCGGCACCACCGCCGGCACGCGCGGCACCAGGTCGCCAGCTGCGGCCGGATTGCCGGCCAGGCGCGCGATCTCGGCCAGGATGCGCTGCTCGGCTGCCGCCGCGGCGTCGCCGCGTACCGGATCGGTAAGCCAGCGGCAAAAGGCGAGGTCGAGCCGGCGCGCCAGGGTGGCGTGGTCCGGCGGCGGCGCCTGCATGGACGGGCCGGCGGGCGCCGCGGCTGCTGCGCCAGGCGCGCCGCCGGCAGACGATGGGGATGCCGGGGCGGCGACCGGGGAAACAACAGGCGCCGGATCGGCGCCGCCGAAAAGACGCGTGAACCAGTTTTTCATGGGTGCGGTGGAGGGTGCGATGACATGCATTCTACCCGTGCGCCGCAGCCCGGCGTTGGCGCAGGCCGGAAAAAGCACATGGCGCAGCACCGGTGGGCGCTGCGCCATGTCGACGTTCGATACCTGCGCCGGGCGCAGGCATCATGGAGGTAGAAAACCTTAGCGGGTGCCGGCGCCCGAGGTGGGCGGCGTGGTGCCGGTGCCGGTGGCGCCCGACGTGGTGTCGGCGCCGCCCCAGTTGTTCGAACCCGAGGTGTTGTTGGTCATGCCCGAGGACGAGGTGCCGGCAGCGCCGTTGCCGGCGGTGCCCATGGTGCCCGAGTTGGTGGTGCCGCTCATGCTGCTGCCGCTCGACATGCCGCTGGACGTGGTGCCGGAAGACGAGCTGCCGCTCTGGACGCTGCCGTTGACGGGCGCCGTGCTCATGTTGCCATTCATGTCGCCGCTGCCGGTGCCGGTCGAGCTGCAGGCTGCCAGGCTCATTGCCATCAGTGCGCCGATCATCGCGGTTTGGTAGGTTTTCATGGTCTTCTCCGTTCGTCTATGTGTGTGAAGCCATGATGCGCGCCCGCCGGGCTGCACGAAATAGGATGAGCCCGTCCTTGTTCGTAGGACAAGGCGGACAGCGTCGCCATTCCGGCCATGCCGGACAAGCGCATCCGGTATGCCGGAACGGACTGGAATGCGTCGACAATGCCGACGCTGGACTCGCCGCATGGGTCCCCGCCTGCGCGGGGACGACGAGTGGGCCGGCCTGGCGTTCACACTCGCAAGTCAGAACCAGCTGCTTCCCTGCGACTGCACCGGCTGCGTCGGCTGCGGCGGGGCCGGCAGCGCGGGAGGTGCCGGCGGGGCCGGCGGCGCGTTCGGGTCGCGGTAGGCGTTCGGATCTTCCGGCGCCGCATTCGGGTCGGCGGCCGGCTGCTGGTCGAGGTCGACGCCGCCCAGCACCGGCGTCTCGGCATACTCGGCGTAGACCCAGTCGTCGTTCTCGCGCACCAGGCCTTCCGGCTGCGCGCGTTCTTCCTGCGGACGCTTGGCCAGCGCCACCTTCATGTAGTCGATCCAGATCGGCAGCGCCAGGGTGGCGCCGAATTCGCGTCCACCCAGCGACTTCGGATCGTCGTAGCCCATCCAGGCCACCGCCACCACGTTGCCGCCGTAGCCGGAGAACCAGCCGTCCACCGCGTCGCTGGTGGTGCCGGTCTTGCCGGCGATGTCGTTGCGTCCCAGCGCCTTGGTGGCGGCGGCGCCGGTGCCGTAGCGGGTCACGTCGCGCAGCATGCTGTCGGTGATGAACGCATTGCGCGCGTCCAGCACGCGCTGCTCTTCGTTGTGAACGGTCGGCGGCTTGGCCTGCTGGATGATCTTGCCGTCGGCATCCTCGATTTTCGCGATCAGGTAGGGCTGGACCGCGTAGCCGCCGTTGGCGAACACCGCGTAGGCGCCGGCCATCTGCAGCGGCGTGACCGAACCGGTGCCCAACGCGAGGGTGAAATTCTTCGGCTGGCGCGCCAGGTCGAAGCCGAAGCGGCCCAGGAATTCGTGCGAGAACGGCACCGACACGGCGCGCAGCAGGCGCACCGACGGCACGTTCTTGGATTCGGCCAGCGCGCGGCGCATGCTGATCGGGCCGTCCCATTTGAAATCGTCGTTCTGCGGCGACCAGGTCTTGCCGGCGTCTTCTCCGGCCAGGTCCAGCGGCGCATCCAGGATGCGGGTGGCCGGCGAATACCCTTTTTCGACCGCCGCCGAATAGATGAATGGCTTCATGCCGGAACCGGGCTGGCGCCAGGCTTGCGTCACGTGGTTGAACTTCTGGAAGTTGTAGTCGAAGCCGCCCACCAGCGCGTGGTAGGCGCCGCTGTCGGCGTCGATGGCGACGAAGGCGGCCGCCACCTGCGGCACCTGCGTGATCGACCAGTTGTCCTTGGCGTCGCGCGCCACCCGCACGATGGCGCCCGGCGCGATGCGCAACGTGTCCTTGGCATTGCCCGCCAGGCCGGCGGCGGCGAACTTCAGGCCGGCGCCCTTGATGTCGACGGTGTCGCCATCGACGGTCTCGACGCGCACCGACTTGGCGGAGGCGGCCAGCACCACCGCCGGCAGCAGGCCGTCGCTGACCGGGCGCCTGCCGAGCGCTTCGTTGATGGCATCCTCGCGCTCGACCGGATCGTCCGGCAATTCCATGCGGCCTTCCGGACCGCGGTAGCCGTGGCGCTGGTCGTAGGCGATCACGTTGCGCCGCACCGAGGCGTAGGCGGCTTCCTGCTCGGCCTTCAGGATCGTCGTGGTGACCCGGATGCCGCGCGTATAGGCTTCTTCCTTGAACTGGCTGTAGACCGCCTGGCGCGCCAGTTCGGCCACGTACTCGGCGTGGGTGTCGAATTCCTGGCCGCGGGTATTGATGTGCAGCGGTTCCGCCAGGGCCTTCTGGTACTCGGCCTCGCTGATGTAGTCGAGCGCGCGCATGCGTGCCAGCACGGTGTGCTGGCGTTCGCGCGCGCGCTTCGGGTTGGCCACCGGGTTGTGGCGCGACGGGTTCTGCGGCAGGCCGGCCAGCATCGCGGTCTCGGCCACCGACAACTGGTCGAGGCGCTTGTTGAAGTAGGTGCGCGCCGCGCTGGAAAAGCCGTAGGCGCGCTGGCCCAGGTAGATCTGGTTCATGTACAGCTCCAGGATCTCGTCCTTGGAGAGCGCCGCCTCGATCTTGTAGGCCAGCGCGATCTCGTTGATCTTGCGGCCCAGGCGCTTTTCGCGCGACAGGAAGAAGTTGCGCGCCACCTGCATGGTGATGGTGGAGGCGCCGCCGGCGCCGAAGCCGCTGCGGATGTTGGCGCCGACCGCGCCCAGCGCGCGCTTGACGTCGATCGCGCCGTGCTCGTAGAAGCGCGCATCCTCGATCGCCAGCAGCGATTTCTTCATCAGGTCGGGAATCTGCTTGATCGGGACGAAGTCGCGGTGTTCTTCGCCGAACTCGCCGATGAGCACGTTGTCTGCCGTATAGATGCGCAGCGGAATCTTGGGCCGGTAATCGGTCACGGCGTCCAGCGCCGGCACGTTGGGCAGCACGCGCAGCATCACGTAGCCCGCCACGCCGGCCGCCAGCAGCAGCAGGGCGGCGAGCGCCAGCAGGATGAAACCGCGCACGCGGCCGAACGACTTGGGCTTGGACTGGCGACCGGGCGCCTGGGGAACATGATTTGCCAAAACTGTGCTTCCTAATAGGGGACATCGGCGCCGCCGCGGCGTGCGGCGGGGGCGATGTCCGTGTGGCCGAAACGGCCAGAAACCGCGCCGGGCGGGAGGGCAAGGGCCGATTATAATCCGCTTTTCTTCCACTACGGCATGTGCGATAGTCACGCTTTCACGGCCCGCCCGGCGATGCCGGCGGTCCTGCCGCATGCCACCTGGCACGCCACGTTTGCAGTCGTCGTTTCATCCGAAGGACACCCGATGCCGTACGATCCCCAGCCGCCCGCCGTCAAGCCCTACATCCCGGCGTCCAGCGCCCTGCCCGAAATGACGCTGCGCGCGCTGGTCATGGGCGTGGTGCTGGGCATGGTGTTCGGCGCCTCTTCGCTGTACCTGGTGCTGAAGGTGGGCCTGACGGTGAGCGCCTCGATTCCGGTGGCGGTGATCGCCATTACCCTGTTCGGGCTGGCGAAAAAGGCCGGCGGGCGCGAGTCGACCATCCTGGAAAACTCGATCACCCAGACCGCCGGTTCGGCCGGCGAGTCGCTCGCCTTCGGCCTCGGCGTGACCATGCCGGCCATCATGATCCTCGGCTTCGACCTGGAAATCTCGCGCGTGATGCTGGTCGGGATCCTGGGCGGCCTGCTCGGCATCCTGATGATGATCCCGATGCGCCGCACCATGATCGTCGACCAGCACCGCGAACTGAAATACCCGGAAGGCACCGCCTGCGCCGAGGTGCTCAAGGCCGCGGCCACGCCATCCTCACGCGAGGCCGCGGGCGAGGCGCGCCTGGAAGGGTCGAGCGAGGCGCTGGCGGCGCGCCGGCGCGCCATCATCATCTTCGGCGGCTTCGGACTGGGCCTGCTGTATAAAGTCTTCAACATCTCGCTCAAGCTGTGGAAGGACACGGTCGACTTCGTGTTCGGCGCGCCGCTGAAGGCCGGATCGGCCGGCGCCGAGATTTCGCCCGAGCTGCTCGGCGTCGGCTATATCATCGGCCCGCGCATCGCCATGACGATGGCGGCCGGCGGCGTGCTGTCCTACCTGCTCCTGATCCCGATGATCAAGTTCTTCGGCGAGCTGCTGACCGTGCCGCTGGCGCCGGGCACCATGCTCATCAAGGACATGGGGCCGGACGACATCCGCAGCGCCTACGTGCTGTACATCGGCGCCGGCGCGGTCGCGGCCGGCGGCCTGGTGAGCCTGGCGCGTTCGCTGCCGACCATCTGGAACGGCTTGAAGGGCGGCCTGGCCGGCATGCGCATGGGCGCGCCGTCCACGGCCGGTGCATCTGCCGGCGTGCCCGGCGCGCCGCTGCCGCGCACCGAGCAGGACATCCCGCTGAAGTGGGTCGTCATCGGCTGCCTCGGCATCATCGCCGTGATCACCTTCGCCACGCCGCTGCACATGAATTTGCTGGGGGCGCTGCTGATCCTGGTGTTCGGCTTCCTGTTCTCGACCGTGTCCTCGCGCCTGACCGGCGAGGTCGGTTCCTCGTCGAACCCGATTTCCGGCATGGCGGTGGCGACGCTGCTGTTCACCTGCCTGATCTTCCTGGCGATGGGCTGGACCGGCGGACGCTACTACGTCACCGCGCTGTCGGTCGGCGCCATCGTCTGCATCGCCGCCAGCAATGCCGGCACCACCTCGCAAGACCTCAAGACCGGCTACCTGGTCGGCGCCACCCCGCGCCTGCAGCAGTATGCCATCCTGGCCGGTGCCTTCGCCTCGGCGCTGATCCTGGGGCCGATCCTGCTCAAGCTCAACGATGCCGGCACCGTCTACGTGCCGACCGCGCAGGCGGCGCCGCAGCTGCAGGCGCTGCGCGTCGATGTGAGCAAGCTGGACGCCAGCGCCCAGCTGCAGGGGCCGCAGGCCGCATCCGACCACAATACCTACAAGGTCTGGCAAAAGACGGACACCGACGGCGGCCCGGCCGGCAAGTACCTGGTACGCCCCGACGGCTCGCTGGCCTACCTGGTCGACCCGGGCATCAACGGCCAGTTCCACACGCGCCCGGACGGCACCGAGGTCAAGAAGTACGACGCGCCCAAGGCCGTGCTGATGTCCTACATCATCAAGGGCATCCTCGACCAGCAACTGCCGTGGACCCTGGTGCTGTTCGGCGTGATGATCGCGCTGGTGCTGGAAATGGCCGGCGTGCAGTCGCTGGCATTCTCGGTGGGCGTGTACCTGCCGCTGGTGTCGACGCTGCCGATCGCGATAGGCGGCCTGATCCGCTGGCTGGCCGACCGCCGCAACGGCACGCTGCCGCAGTACGCCGGCCTGAACGAGGAAGAACTGCAGGCGGCGGGCGACCGCAGTTCCGGCACGCTGCTGGCGTCCGGCTACATCGCCGGCGGCGCGCTGGCCGGCATTATCATCGCCATCACCGCCGGGGTGCTGACCGATTTCGATACGCGCATGAGCAAGTGGGCCGAGAGCATGAACCCGTTCTTCGCCGGGGCGAACGCGGACCTGCTGTCGCTGCTGCCGTATGCGGCGATCTGCGTGCTGCTGTACTGGGTGGCACGCGAAAAAAGTCAGCACTGAGGCCGCAGCATCGAGGCCGGCGCGGCCGATCCAGGCCTCAGCGGTCGGCCGCCATGCCTTCCATGGCGCGCAAAGGGGTCCGGTCCAGGGCGATGGGCGCGCCGGCCGCGCCGTACATCACGGCGTCGAGCGGCGCCCGCAGGCTGGCCGCGCCGACTTGCACGCGTACCTCGGCCACGTGCGCGCTGCGGTTGCGCGCGTAGACCGGTCCCGAGACCCAGCGCAAGCTCATGGCGGCGCGGTGGCCGCCGCCCAGGCGCAACCGCGCCGGCCGGGGCGCGGGCGCGGTGCGCGCCTGCACCGGCAACTTCACGCCACGCGCATCGTACAAGGCGACCGGCAACAATGCGGGCAGGCTGCAGTCCGGTCCCAGGTTGCGGATGGAGACCTCGGTGCCGCCGTGCGACATGCCGTTGAAGTCGCCGTCGCGGCCGTCGAGCGCCAGGCGCAGCCTGGCCGGATCGCATGCCGGCGCAGCGGGAGGCGCGGCCGGCACCGCAGCCCGGACCGGCGTGGCGGCGCCGATCAGCGCCAGGGCAGCGATCGACAGGCCGGCAGCGAAGGCCCTGGTGCACTTCATGGAACCGCCACGCCAGGTTGCAGCACGCCGATCGACTGCATCCATTGCTCCGCCAGGTCGGTCCAGTGCGTGTTGATGGCGGCCGTCCTGCGCACGCCGAACGCGTGTCCGCCATGGGCATACACGTGCATTGCCACCGGCACCTTCGCCCGCTGCAGCGCCAGGTAATACACCAGCGAATGGCGGATGTCGTCGACCGGGTCGTCGCTGGCGGCGACGATCAGCGTCGGCGGCGCGTTGCGCGCAATCTTCACCGCTGGATTGAGCTTCAGTCCGGGTCCTTGCCACAGGTGGCCCGGATAGACGGCGATGGCGAAATCGGGCCGGCTGCCCTGGCGGTCGGCGTCGTCGAGCGGACGGTAACTGCGTTGATCGTGGTTGCTGATATCGGCCACCATGTGTCCGCCCGCCGAAAAACCCAGCACGCCGATCCGGTGCGGATCGATTCCCCATTCCGGGGCGCGCGCACGCAGCAGGGCCATGGCGCGCTGTGCGTCCTGCAGCGCATACGGCGTGGCAGGAATGCGCCGGCAATTGCATTCTTCCGACCAGTACGGCCCCGAACCCGGCACCCGGTATTTCAGCACGACGCAGGTGATGCCCTTGGCCGTCAGCCAGTCGCACACTTCGGTGCCTTCCAGGTCGATCGCCAGGCGCCGGTAGCCGCCGCCGGGGAATACCAAGACTGTCGCGCCCGTACTGTTGCCATTATCCTTTGCGCGAAAGATGCTCATGGTGGGCCGGGACACGTGCTCGATCATCGTGAACGGGCGGCCGGCGATCTGCTTGTCCTCGTTGCCGTAGGCTTCGTTGCCCTTGAACGGCGAGGGCGCGGGCGGCCCCTCGGGCCATAGCGGTACCTGGATGGCGCCGGCGCCCGGCTGCCAGGGCTGGTCCTGCCGGTTCAGCAGGTCCGCCGCGGTGGCAGGTGCGGTGGACAGCATCAGCGACAACAGCTGTGCCAGGTACAGGCTGATCCATTTATTCGTCGTCATTCGGCGATCTGCATTGCAGAGGTTTTCCGTCAAAGCGGGAATGTTATACTAGTTTCAATACTCGCAACAGGCACCAACCGTTGACTCGCTCCGGCCGACGCCTTTCCTCCATTCGATGATCGTGGTTGCCTAAACCCGTATGCAAAAGGCGAAAGCGTGAAACGCGCATTATTCATCTGCAGCCAGAACCGTCTGCGTAGTCCTACCGCCGAACAGGTTTTCGCTTCCTGGCCCGGCGTCGAAACCGATTCCGCCGGCGTGGGTGGCGATGCCGACGTGCCGCTGTCGCCGGAACAGATCGCCTGGGCCGACATCATCTTCGTGATGGAGAAAGCCCACCGGAACCGCATGGCCGCCAGATTCCGCGCCAGCTTGAATGGCAAGCGCGTCATCTGCCTGGATATACCGGATGATTACGACTACATGCAGCCGGAACTGGTCAGGCTGCTGCAAGCGAAGGCCGGGCCGTTTTTGCGGAAGGCCACGTGAGAGGGGGCTGGATCGCCCGGTCCGCGCTCGCGTTGCTGGTGGCGCTGGCCTGTGCGGCCGGGGCCATCGTCCTGGCCGGCCTGCGCGACGACGTGCAGGTCAGCGATGTCGGCATCGTATTGGGTTCCAAGGTGATGCCGGATGGCGCCCCGTCGGACCGGCTGCGCGCGCGCCTCGACCGGGCCGCCGGGTTGTACCGGCAGGGCATGTTCAAGCACGTGATCGTCAGCGGCGGCACCGGCGTGGAAGGCTTCAGCGAAGCGCGCGTCATGGCCGACTATCTGGTAGAGCGGCGCGCCGTGCCGCGTGCGGCCATCCTGGTGGACGAGCACGGCGACACGACCGAAGCGACCGCGCGCAACAGCGCCGCCATCATGCGCGTGCACGGCTTCGACAGTGCGATGGTCATCACCCAGTATTTCCACATTGCCCGTTGCCGTTACGCGCTGCGGCACGCCGGTATCCAGGAAGTCCATGCCGCGCATGCGGTTTACGTCGAACCGCGGGATGCCTATTCCACGCTGAGGGAACTCATTGCGTTGCCCGTGTATTGGATACGGGATTTGCGCCGGCGATAACCTGGCCTGCTGGGCCGCCGATCGTTCCAACCCGGCGCGCCATTGCCGCCGCCGACCCGGCATCGGGCTTCCCATTTCTCGCCAAGATCTTCGATAGTTTGCCATACCTGAAACCAGCAAACTTGACAGCGAAAAACTCAAAATCGATGCAGAAACTGCTGTGCGTATGACTTTGCGCGAACTTGCGTTTTGTCATTGGCTAATCGCAACTTAATCCCTACAGTCAAGAAGTTCGTTGCAAGTCTAGACACGCTCTGACGAGACACGTGCGGACCATGGCAAATGCCTGCAAGCAGCAGGTGAATCGCACGTACCGCCACGTCGAGCATCGAATTCAACATTGTCCCCATCAACCGATGAGCCACGACGATGACTGACCTGCAAGCAGTGTTCGAAGGCCACCAAAATACCCGCCTGTTGCGCTTGTCGTTCTCGAGGAACGACGGCCCGCAGGCCAAGCTGATGGTGAACCGGTTCGAAGGTACTGAATACCTGTCGCGCGACTTCGAATTCAAGGTGGAACTCTTGAGCGACGATGCCGGCATCAAACTCGAGGCCATGCTCGGCAAGCTGCTGTGCGTGTCGCTGGTACTGGCGGACGCCAGCCTGCGTCCGTTCACCGGTCATGTCGCATCGTTCAAGCTGGCCAAGACGGATGGCGGCCTGGCGTTCTATGAAGCCGTCTTGAAGCCATGGCTGGCCTGCACCCGCCTGCGTCGCAACAATCGCCTGTTCCACGGGAAAAGCCTGTGCGAGCAGGCGGAAACGATCTTCGCCGGCTATGGCGGACTGCCCGCGTGGGAATGGAACGTAGCGGGTGAACAGCCGCAGCTCACGATGGCCGCGCAATGGGACGAGACCGATCACAACTACCTGTGCCGGCGCTGGGAAGCGGCCGGCTACAGCTATTGTTACGAACACACCAGCGAAGGCCATAGGCTCGGGATCCGCGACGACACCTGCGCCGCGGCGCCGATCGACGGGCCGTCGCCCGGCATCCGCTTCCACCGCGCCGGCGGCGCAGCCGACGAGGACGCCATCGGCGACTGGAGCCCGCTGCGCCAGTGGGCATCCGGACAAACGGCGGTGAGCGGCTTCGACTTCAAGAGTCCGCGCCCGGTCCATGCGGAGACCGCCACCATCGACCAGCAGGGCGAGTTTCCGAGGCTGGAGGTGCACACCTACGAGGGGCACTACGGATTCAAGCACCAGTCCGGCGCCTACCAGCTTTCCCGCTTGTGCATGGAAGAAATCGAAGCCCGCACCAGACTGGTCGAAGCACGAGGCAACAACCGGCGCGCCGCCGCGGGCAGGTGGTTCAGGCTGCTCGACCATTTCAACGAAAGCGAAGACCGCGAATTCCTGATCCTGGAAGTGCATCACCAAGCCAGCAACAATTACTTGCAAGGAAAGGATGCGGTCGCCGAGTACAAGAACCGCTTTGTCTGCCAGGACAAGGCCTTGCCCTGGCGGCCGGGACGCGGTTTCAACAGCACGGAATCCAGGTTGCTGGCTCCGCAGACCGCCATCGTGGTCGGCGCGCAAGGCCAGGGCAGCCTGAACGTGGACCGGTACGGGCGCATCCAGGTCAAGTTTCACTGGGACCGGAACGACAGCGGCAGTTGCTGGGTACGCGTGGGCAGCAACTGGGCCGGCGGCGAGAAGGGCCTGGCCAGCCATCCGCGGGTCGGATCGGAAGTGATTGTGCAATGGCTTGACGGCAACCCCGATCATCCGATCGTGACCGGCTCCGTGCATAACCAGGACCATATGCCGCCTTGGAAGCTGCCCGAACAGCGGGCGCTGACGGGTCTCCGCAGCCGCGAGTTGACCGCCAACGGCGGCAACGCGCCCGGCGGCCGCAGCAACCACCTGGTGCTGGACGACACCCAGGGGCAGATCCAGGCGCAGCTCAAGAGCGACCATCTCGCCAGCCAGCTCAGCCTCGGCCATATCAAGCGCATCGAAGACAATGCCGGACGCAAGGATGCGCGCGGCCAGGGCTTCGAGCTGCGCACCGACGGCCACGGCGCGCTGCGCGCGCAGCAGGGCCTGCTGCTCAGCACCGAAGGACGGCCGAATGCCCGCGCCCATATCACCGACATGGCGGAAACGCTGGCGCGCATGGCGCAATGCCACGAGTTGCACGACAGCCTGTCGCAGGCCGCGCAGCAGGCGCAGGCGCACCGGCCGGGCGACCAGGACCAGGTCGCCGCCGCGCTGGCGGCGCAGGTCGACGCTATCAAGGGCCAGGGCGGCACGCCGGCGCAAGGCGAATTCCCGGAATTCCAGGCGCCCCACCTGCTTCTGGCCAGCCCTGCCGGTATCGAGACCAGCACGCAGGGTTCCACCCATCTGATGAGCGTCGAGCACACCGCCGTGACCAGCGGCGGCCATGCCAGCCTGAGCGCGGGCAAGAGCCTGCTCGTCAGCGTCAAGGAAGCGGTGCGCATGTTTGCCTACAAGGCCGGCATGAAGCTGGTGGCGGCCGGCGCCGACATCGACATCACCGCCTTGAAGGACAGCGTCAACATCCTGGCCAAGCTCAACATCACCCACACCGCCAATCGGATCACGATCACGGCGAAGGAAGAAGTGGTGATCAACGGCGGCACCAGCTTCAGCCGCTGGAACGCAGCGGGAATCGTCCATGGCACCAGCGGTACCTGGCGCCAGCATGCGGCGCAACATCACGTCGTCCCCGGCAAGAGCGAAGGCACGCCGGCCTTGCCGCAGGCCGTGAAATTGCCGCCGGGGCAGCTCGACCTGCATCACCAGTACGTGGATATCGAAGGCAGCACGACGCAGGGCATCCGCCAAGGCGATTACACCGTCGTCGACGCCGAAGGCGGCGTCCACCAGGGGACGCTCGATGGCAACGGCTTCGCCAGCGTGGCCGGCCTGCCGATGGGCATGGCCACGGTCAGCTACGGCATGGACCCGCGCGACCCGTGGGACGAAGCCAGCTATCTTGGGCAGGGAAGCGAATGGCCGGACGTAGCGCTGCCCGAGGCTGGCGACCATGCGGCGGCAGGCAGCCTCGGCGGTGCAGCCGGCAAGGCCGGCGCGATGGCGCCAATCGCGCACACCGCGCAGCAAGCGGCAAGCGCGGTGCAGTCGCTGCAAAAGGGCGGCGCGCAAGCATTGCTGGCGCCGGTCGGACAAGCAGCCCTGGCCAACGTTGCGGGCAAGCTCGGGCACGGCGCGTCGGGTGCCGGCAAGCCCGCCGCCGCTGCCGCGCCGACCTCGGATTTGCCCGGATCGCTGCCGCACCTCGGCGCCGACGCTGCGCTGTCGACCCTGAAAAAAACCATTATCTGACAAAGCCGCCATGACCGAACCCACGCAAGTCCCGCCCAAGCCGGCCGAACGCGTGCCGGAAGTCGCAGTCGCCCCGCTCAACACCATCGACCGGCAAGACATCGGCGCGGGCGCCGCCGCCTTCGACCAATGGCTGCGCAAGATCAGCCACGATGTCGTCACGCTGGAACGCCTGAGTACCGTGGCCGGCAGCCTGCCGGTGATCGGCAACATCATGGCGCTGATCGACGCCATCATGGACATCGTCGGGGTAATCCAGAAGGCCATCAACAAGAAGGAAATCGATTTCCTGGAATGGGTCAGCCTGGGCATCAACCTGATCGGCGTGGTGCCGGTGCCGCCGGCGATGAGCGCGGCACGCATGAGCCTGCGGCCGGCGCTGCACCTGGTCCGGCAAAAGTTGAGACAGGGCGTCAAGGATCTCGGCGCTGCGCTGATCGAGGTGCTGATCGTGCACCTCAACGCCAGGCTGGCCGGCGAGATCGATACCTTCGTCGATAGGGCGATGGGCAAGCTGGCGGGGATCCTGCACGATTGCGCCGATACGGCCGACGGCATCGCCGACGACCTAATCAAGATCCTCGAGCGCTGCATCGGCAAGGAACCGCTGTTCGAGGTGGCGCCCCCGGCGCAAGTGGAGGGCAAGCTGCACGACCCCAGGGTGCAAAGCAGTTGGCGCCGCATGCTCGGCGCCCTCGACCGGCAGTACAAGAAGACTGCGAACTACGTTGTCGCCGTGGCGGCCAGCCACCTGCCGCAGGGCGCGGTCGCGGGCGTAAAAAGCATCATCGCCCACCTGACCGACTTCAAGCCGGCGTTTCGCGGCAAACTCGCTGCACTGGCAGACGAACAGGCGCAGATGAGCATCCGCTGGTTGCTCGCGAAGCTGCGCGACGCGGTCGTCAAGCACAAGAAGCGCTACCCGGCGCTGGTCCCATCGGGCAAGGGCGCGCACCACGAGAAGAACAACCCCGGCCATGAGCTGGGCGCCACCGGCCGGCAAAGTCCGGCCACGGGCGACGCCAATGCCTGCAAGCTGTGCCCCGCAAAAGGCGGCACCGCGCACTCGATCAGCTTCGCCACCGGCGCCGAAACCTTCATCCATACCGACTTCGTCCTGGATGCGCCGCTCCCGATCGAATGGACCCGGACCTACCGCAGCCAGCTGGTCGCCTACGACCGCGGCAATCTCGGCGCCCGTTGGCTCACCCCGTACGGCACGCGCATCGACGTGGTCGGCCAAGGCAAGCCCACCGGGCTGCTGTATCACGCCGCCGACGGCCGCAGCCACCGCTACCCCTTCCTCGGCATCGGCCAGCGGCACCACGATCCGGTCGAGCAGGTCACGCTCACGCGCGTGAGTATGACGCTGCTCGCGCTCGACTTCGGCAAACCGCCGCCCGAGGGCGAAGCCAGTGCCTGGCGCGAAACCTACGAGCTGGTCGACACCGTGCGCGCCAAGGCAGCGGATATGGGCAAGCAGCATTTCCGCCTGATCGCGCTGCACGGTCGCGACGGCGCCGCCCTCGGCTTGCGCTACGACCACGTCGTCGCCCATGGCCCGTACGCGGGCGAGGCCGTCCTCAGCGACATCGTCAGCAAGCAGGGCGAGACCATCGTCGCGCATGCCGGCACCCAGATCGACGCCGGCAGCGGCTGCATCCGCGCGCTATGGCAAATCGAGGACGGCAAGCTGGTGCGCCAGCTCGCTGCCTACGACTACGACGAGCACGGCGACCTGGTCCGCGCCCAGGATGAAAACGGCGCCGCCTGGCATTACCGGTACGACCGCCACCTCGTCACCCGCTACACCGACCGCACCGGGCGCGGCATGAACCTCGCCTACGACATTGCCATCGACAGCGGCGCCCATGCCAGAGCAGTCCGTGAATGGGCCGACGACGGCAGCCACGATACCCGGCTCGAATGGGACAGCAACATCCGCCTGACCTACGTCACCGATGCGCTCGGCCAAGAGACCCGCTATTACTACGACATCGCCGGCTATACCTACCGCATCGTGTATCCGGACGGGCTCGAGGAATGGCTGTTCCGCGACGACGCCAAGAACGTCGTCCGCCACATCCATACCGACGGCAGCAGCGAGCATTACCGTTACGATGCGCACGGCAACCTGCTTACCCACACCCGCGCCGACGGCAGCCAGGTCCACTTCGAGTACGATGGCCGGCATCGCGTCACCGGCATCCGCGACGGCGAAGGCGGCACCTGGCGGCGCGACTACGATGTCCAGGGCCATCTGGTCGAGGAAACCGACCCGCGCGGCAACAAGACCGAATATGCCTACGACAAGGCCGGGCGGCCGATCGACATCACCGATGCCAAGGGCGGCGTCAAGAAGCTTGCCTACACCCCGGACGGCCAACTGGCCACCTACACCGACTGTTCCGGGCGCAGCACCGAATGGCAGTACGACGAGCGCAAGCGCCTGGTCAGGAGCATCGACGCCGCCGGCAACGTCACCCGCTACCGCTACACGCCGCTCAGCGCCAAGAAGCTGGCGCAAGCGCACGGCGAAGGCGCGGACAGCGGCAACCACCCCGGCCAGCTCGAAGCCGTCATCCACCCCGACGGCAGCGAAGAACGCCTGCGCCACGATGCCGAAGGCCGGCTGCTGGCGTACACCGACCCACTGCAACGTACGACTGCCTACCGCTACACCGCGGCCGGATCGATCGCCAAGCGCATCGACGCCCTCGGGCACACCCTGCAATACCGGTGGGACCCGCTCGGCCGCCTGTCCGCCCTGGAAAACGAAAACGGCAGCGTCTACCTTTTCCAGTACGACCCGGTCGGCCGCCTGCTGCAGGAACAGGGCTTCGACGGCAAGTCCACCGAATACCGCTACGACGAGGCCAGCGGCGTGCTGGCGGAAACCGTCGAAGCCGGCGTGACCACGCATCTCGACTTCGACTCTATGGGCCGGCTCGTGCAACGTCGGGCCGCAGCCCCCGGCCAGCCGGAGCAGACCGAAACCTTCGCCTACAACACCAACGGCCAGTTGGCCGAAGCGAAGAACGAACACGCCCGGCTGCAATGGTTCTACGACGCCGCCGGCAACCTGGTGCGCGAGCACCAGCACTACCAGGGACCGTTCCATCCCGACAGGCGCACCGCGGTCTGGCAGCACCACTACGACGAACTCGACCGGCGCACCGGCACCATCCGTCCCGACGGCCACCGCGTCGACTGGCTGACCTACGGCGCCGGCCACGTGCACGGCCTGCTGCTCGACGGCCAAGACCTGGTCGCCTTCGAACGCGACGCGCTGCACCGCGAAACCGGCCGCACCCAGGCCAACGGCCTGCTGCAGACGATGCAGTACGACCCGGCCGGCCGCCTGATCGAACAGCAGCTCGGCGCCATCAAGCACGCCGGCCGGGAGCGCGGCTTCGTCACCGGACAATACCGTCCCGACGCCCAGGCCGGCATGCCAGCCGCGATCCTGCGGCGCTACCGCTACGATCCGTCCGGCCAGCTGACCAGCATCGAGGACAGCCGGCGTGGCCGCATCGAATACCGCTACGACCCGGTCGGACGGCTGCTGGCGGCAAGCAGCGTATTGGGCCGGGAAACCTTCGCGTTCGACCCGGCCGGCAACATTCGGGCTGCCGAACCCGCGCCAGATGGGCCCATCGCCCAACGTGTCACGCTGCCTAAGCTGCTGGACAATTTACTTAAGGAATATGCCGGCGTCCGTTACCGCTACGACGAACGCGGCAACGTTGTGGAACGCGTGCAGAACGGCGAGCGGTCCGAATATGAGTGGGACGCCTTCAACCGGATGAACCGCGCCACGACCTGGCATGGGGTTACTACTTTTGCCTATGATCCGCTAGGGCGGCGCATTGCCAAGCATAGCCATGCGGTGGAAAACACTGTCCTGCGTGCGACGACCCGGACGATGTATGGCTGGGATGGCGACACGCTGGCGCTGGAGAACAGCGTGCACCAGAACTACGCGGCGAGTGAACGAACTGTGCACTATGTGTACGAGCGCGACAGCTTTGTACCGCTTCTACAGGCTGCGAGAAGCCAGGCGCTTCGTTTGGCTCCCACCACCGATGTCAAGTCACTGATGGCCGGCAACGATGGTAAATACGACAAAGCGCTTGACCCGCTATGGAACGGGGACTTCGAGCAAGAGGCTGAACCGTTCGATAAGGGGGAGATTGTTTTCTACCAATGCGATCATCTGGGCACGCCGCAGGAGTTGACGGATTTCGAGGGCAGGGTGGCGTGGTCTGCGCAGTACAAGGCGTGGGGGCAGGCGAAGCAGGCGATCAGCGAGGCGGCGTACAAGGCGGGGATACGCAACCCGATCCGGTTCCAGGGGCAATATCTTGATGATGAGACGGGGCTGCACTACAACCGTCATAGGTATTATGATCCAGAGACCACCCGGTATTTGACACAGGATCTTGTTGGTCTAATAGGTGGAATAAACCTCTACCGATATGCACCCAATTCTACAGCTTGGGTTGATCCATTGGGGTTGAGTAATAAAAATTGCTACGACAAAGCATCTATTAAAAATCGTGTGCTTAGTAATATCACTGAAAGCCAAGCAGCGAGAAAGACATCGAACTTTCAAGAGCACGGAAATCGTGAATGGCCTCTGAACCGAGGATTTAAAGAAGAGCCAGTAGACTTCACACTTTTACCTGGCTCAAAAATTGATCGCTATGGTAGCCCTTATGGAACCTTTACATCACCAGTGGGCACACCATATCGTGCAAGAGCACCGAAGCCAGGTACTGATTTAAAGCCTTATTGCGTTTATGAAGTTAATAAACCATTGACAGTTAAGGGAACCTCGAAAAACCTCGGCTGACCTGGCCCTGGCTGGGTAAAATCTTGAGATCGAACCAAGCCAGCGAGTGTCGCCGTGATGAAGCCCAGGATCAGTCTATTTGCCGAGCAGGAGCGCGAGGACCGGCGCGCGAAGCTGGGCGATCCGCTGGTGGGCCTGGCCGAGCATGTGGATTTCGAGGCGCTGGCGGGGA
Organism: Massilia forsythiae; assembly: GCF_012849555.1. Lineage (NCBI taxonomy): Bacteria > Pseudomonadati > Pseudomonadota > Betaproteobacteria > Burkholderiales > Oxalobacteraceae > Massilia > Massilia forsythiae. The sequence goes on along the minus strand of NZ_CP051685.1, from coordinate 5,586,279 downwards.
GCATCGATGCCGCCGCGCCGCGTCCGTCGCGTGCCAAGGGCGGCCGTCCGCCATACCCGACAGTATTGATGATCAAGATCTTGGTGCTGCAACAGCTCTACAACCTGGCCGACGACGCGCTGGAATATCAGTTGCTGGACCGGCGCAGCTTCCTGCGTTTCCTGGACCTGACGGAAAGCAGCAGCATCCCGGACGCCAAGACGATCTGGCTGTTCCGTGACCGCCTCGCGCAGGCTGGCGTAGGCAATCAGGTATTCGAGCAAGTCCAGCAGCAGTTACTGTCGCAGGGCTATCTTGCGCGCTGCGGCCAGATCGTCGACGCATCGCTGGTACAAGCCCCGATCCAGCGCAACAAGCGCGAGGAGGCCGAGACGGTCAAGGAAGGCACGATGCCGTTGGGCTGGAAACCGCACAAGCGCGCGCAAAAGGACGTCGATGCCAAATGGACCAAAAAGCACGGCAAGAATCATTTTGGGTACAAGCTGCACGCCAGCGTCGACAAGCGTTGCAAGCTGATCCGCAAGATCGCCATCACCCATGCCGCTGTGGCCGATACCACGGTCTTCGAGGAGTTGCTCGACCTGAGCAACACGAGCCGGGATGTCTATGCCGACCGTGGCTATCCCAGCATCGAACGCGAAGCCAGATTGAAACAAGCCGGATGGCGCGTGCATATTCAGCGACGCGGCCATGCGACCAAAGGCATTTCCGAGACGCAGAAACGGCGCAACCGCGCGATCGCTATCCCGCGAGCCCGTGTTGAGCATGTATTCGGCGCCCTGGCTCAAATGGGTGGAAAACTGGTGCGCTGCCTTGGCATCGTGCGCACGACCTTCGTCCTGCAGTTGAAGGCTGCCAGCTACAACCTCAAGCGTCTCGTATTCTTGAAAGAACGCGGTCTGGCACCGTTCTAAACCCACGGTTTGGCAGCCTGCGGCTGCCAAACCAGCCTGTTCATATACGTGTCGCGATCAAAAATCGCGTTGTCGGAGCGTCGCGGTACGCTGAATCGTGCTTCAGATTGCCTGCTGGCGTTCAAAACTGGGTTATTCGAGGTGGCCTTAAAGCTGGAGGAGCCGCTCCATGGTTTGGTTATGAAGGAAATGGGATTCAATATGAGCTTCCGGAAAGAGTGATAGCCTTAGAAAAAGCTGGAATATTAACAAAAATTAACTAATTCAAAAGATGAAAAAAGACGAATTGCGCTCTATTTTAATTAACAAGGGAATATCAAGGTCTTACTATTCGCTGGAGGGTGGATTGCCTAATGAGAAACTTTGTCTTGATTGCGAAAACGGAAAATGGATTGTGTATTATTCTGAGCGTGGCATAAGAACAGGCATCCGATATTTTGATAACGAAAATGATGCTTGCGATTACCTACTGCACGCTATTGAAGAGTCGGCTAGCGGAAAATATTGAAGTGTGGCGATATTTAATGAGGAGTTCGTGAATATTGCTTTGCTCGGATTCGACTTTAAGAAGTCTCACTCCAATGCAGTAGCAATTTAATGATTGCTTGAAAAATTCGACTTGTATAGTCAGGGCATGTTCGAGCACGTGATCGTCAGTGTCGGTATCAGCGTGGAAGGCTTCAGCGGAGCGTACGTCGTGGCCGACCATCTGGCGCACCGGCACGCGCTGCTGCTCGCAGCCATCCTGATGAACGAGCATGGCGACTATATCGAAGCGACGCCACGCAACAGCGCCGCCGTCATGCACGCACACGGATTCCGTAGCGCGCTGGTCGCTACCCAACATTTCGACATTGTGCGTTGCCATTACGCGCTGTGCCATGCCTGTCTCCGCACTGTCCATTCCGTTCATGGCCGCTACGTTGACCCGCGGGAGGCGCACTCTTTGGCGCGGGAACTGCTTGCCCTGCCGATGTACCGGCAGCGCAGTTTGCGCGAGCAATAAGACCAAAGCATTATCGTGCACCGGCGGTATTACACTCCCTGTATTCATATATCCTTGATAAAACAAAAATTTCCATAAAGATTTAAATTTTCTCTATTTCATCATCCCATCTTCAAAACCTCCCATTTTTCCGCAAAAAGTAGAAACACCTGAATCCAAAAAGCGACATCGTCAGTACAAAGCCAACGATGCCGCATCGCGTCTTTTGTCAGGATTTCGAAAGTTTATTGCGGGTAATGGAGATGATGAATGAAGCAAGTGCTGTGCATTAATCTCGGCAATACGGGCACTGCCGATTCCCTGGCGGATGCCATGGACGGATGGGACGTCCACCCGGTGTCGAACCTGGCCGACGCAAGACGCCTCCTGCGCCGCGCCGGCCATGCGGTCGGCTTCGTGTTGTATCCGGCGCATGCGATGGACAGGGCCGAGCTGGCTGTCTTCCTGAGAGAGCACGCCGACGTGCAATGGATCGGCATCGTCGAGCCGCGCGAGATCGAGAACGAAAGCGCCAGGCAATTCGTCATCGAGCATTTGTACGATTACCACACGACGCCCATCGATCACGTCCGGCTGGCGTACACGCTCGGCCACGCCCATGGCTGGGCAAGGCTGCGGCAAAAACATGCGGATGCGTCGTCGAACGGAAAAGCAGATGCATCGCCCCTTGTGGGCGGGTCCGAAGCGATGCTGCGCCTGCGCGCGCAGGTCGGGCGCGTCGCTCGGGTGGCGGCGCCGGTGCTGATCTGGGGCGAGAGCGGCAGCGGCAAGGAGCTCGCCGCACAGACGATCCATGCGCAATCCGAGCGCGCCGCCGGCCCCTTCGTGCCGATCAATTGCGGCGCCATCGCCCCCAATCTGATCCAGTCGGAACTGTTCGGCCACGAGCGCGGCGCCTTTACCGGCGCCACCCGCGCCAAGGTCGGTCTGATCGAATCGGCGCATGGCGGCACGCTGTTCCTGGACGAGATCGGCGACCTGCCGAAGGACTTGCAGGTCAACCTCCTGCGCTTCCTGCAGGAGAAGACCATTTTCCGGGTGGGCGGCACGCGCGCCATCCACGTCGACGTGCGCGTCGTGGCGGCGTCCCACGTGCAGCTGCATCAGGCGGTTGCCGCCAACAGGTTTCGCGAAGACCTGTATTACCGCCTCGCGGTACTGCCGGTGAACGTGCCCGCACTGCGCGAGCGCCGCGACGATATCGTGACCCTGGCCGAGCACTTTTTCCGCCTGTACGCCGCGGAAAAGTCGCCGCGCCTGCAAGGCTTTTCGCGCGAAGCGCTGGATGCCGTCCTGGACCACGCCTGGCCGGGAAACATCCGCGAATTGATGAACCGGGTGCGGCGCGCCATGGTGATGGCGGACGGCCGCCTGATCATGCCCGAGGACCTGGGCCTGGGACTGGGCGCGGAGGGCGCGACCAGGGCGGCGACCGCACTCGACGATGCGCGCGAACGCAACGAGCGTTCGAGCCTGCGCGAATCGCTCGACCGCAGCGGCCAGAACGTCAGTATGGCCGCGCGCCAGCTGGGTATTTCGCGCACCACCATGTACAGGATGCTGAACAAATACAGCATGCGTGTTTAAAAAGTTGAATCCGAACGCGCTTTGACCCAGTACAAGGTGTATGCGTGCAAGATAGACAAGGCCATCTGCACGCTTTCGACATGTTTTCGCAATCAATCGACACGAGGAGAACACCATGACCGATACGAACCTGACCCTGGCATTGCTGGAATCGCGCAAGCAGAAACTGGAAAAGCGCCGCTCGTTTTTCAAGAACATGGGAGGCCTGAGCGTGGGCCTGGTGGGCGGGACCTTCCTGAGCGCCTGCGGCAGCTCGGTGCACGATGCGGTGGCGCAGGCGGCGGCGCCGACCGACACCGACATCCTGAACTTCGCCCTCAACCTGGAATACCTGGAAGCGCAGTTCTATTCCTATGCGGTGTTCGGCACCGGCCTCGCAGCCAACCTGCTGACCGGTACCGGTACGCAAGGCGCCGTGACCGGCGGCAGCAAGGTGCCGTTCAGCGATCCGATCGTGGCGCAATATGCCAAGGAGATCGCCCAGGACGAGATCGCCCACGTCGGCTTCCTGCGCACCGCGCTGGGATCGGCGGCGGTGTCCATGCCGGCCATCGATATCGGCGGTACCGATCCCAACGGCGCCTTTTCCAAGGCGGCGCGCGCGGCCGGCCTGGTCGGCGCCAACCAGGCGTTCAATCCGTACGCGAGCGACGAGAATTTTCTGCTCGGCGCCTTCATCTTCGAGGACGTCGGCGTGACCGCCTACAAGGGCGCCTCGCCGCTGATCACCAACAAGACCTTCCTCGAAGCCGCCGCCGGCATCCTCGCCGCCGAGGCCTATCACGCCGGCCTGATCCGGACCGTCCTGTACACCAAGGGCTTGAGCACGCCGGCCCTGCGCACCGGCGCCGGCGCGATCTCGGATGCACGCGACAGTCTCGACAACGCGGCCGACGTCGACCAGGGCATCGTCAATGCCAGCGATGCGACGGCATCGAACATCGTGCCGACGGACGCCAACGGCATCGCCTACAGCCGTTCACCGGGCGACGTGCTGAACATCGTGTATTTGACCAAGGAATCGGTCACGATGGGCGGGTTCTTCCCGAAGGGCGCGAACGGCACGCTGAACATGAGCACGGCGTACGCATAAACGCGAGTCCAGCCGGCGCGGCCTCGCCGTACACGATTGCCTGAAACAATTTTGCAGTGGCAGTCGTGTGCAGGTCATCAGCATGGTATGTTGTCATCCAACTGCCATGTGGCATTCCTGACAAGGCCCGTAGTGTCCGATTCCCGCACTTCCGATCCCGCGCAGTTGCGTGCCTGGCTGCAAGGCACGGCGCAGCACGACGCCGTCGCCTTCCGCCGCCTGTACGAAGCGACGTCGGCCAGGCTGTACGGCTTCGCGCTGCGCATCCTGGCCAAGCGCGAACTGGCCGAGGAGGCGCTGCAGGACAGTTTCGTGGCGATCTGGAACAAGGCCCACACCTACCAGAGCCAGCTGGCGGCGCCGATGACGTGGATGACGACGATCGTGCGCAACAAGTGCTTCGACCTGCTGCATGACGCCGGCGTCCAGGTCGACCTGGGCGCCGAGCCGTTCGACAAGGACGTGGCGAGCGCGCTGCAGGACCCGAATGCGACGCCCATCGAAGCGCTGGAAATCGGCCGCGAGGCCAAGGCGCTGGCGGTCTGCATGTCGGCGCTGGAAGGCCTGCATCGCCAGGCGGTGGGCCTGGCGTTTTTCCACGACCTGTCGCACCAGGAAGTGGCGCAGCACATGGCGCTGCCGCTCGGCACCGTCAAGACCTGGATCCGCCGTAGCCTGGAACGGCTGAAAACCTGCCTGGCAAGAGGCGATCGACCATGAATTTGCGTGACAAGCCCGACCTGGGCGACAAGCTGGCGGCGCAGTACGTGCTCGGCACCCTGAAGGGCGGCGCCCGCCGCCGCTTCGAAGCCCACCTGCACGGCGACGCCGCGCTGCGCCGCATGGCGGACGAGTGGCAGGACCGGCTCATGCCGATGGCCGGATTCGCGCCCGCCGTGCAGCCGCGCAAGCTGGTGTGGGACACGATCGCGCGGCGCCTGGACCTGCAGCGCGGCCACGCCGCCTGGCAATTCTGGCGCAACGAATCGCTGGCGTTCTGGCGCGGCCTCAGTAGCGCGGCGGTGGCGGCGGCGCTGGTGCTGGCCGTCGCGCTGGGCACCTACAAGGAGGCGGCGCCGCGCTACGACTACATCGCCACGCTGGCGGACGACAAGGCGCAGCCGGCGCTGCTGCTGACCGGCGACGAGCGCCGCAAGACCTTGACCGTGCGCCTGGTGGGCGGTGTCGCCGTGGCCGACGACAGGACGCTGCAGCTGTGGGCAGTGCCGACGAGCGGCGCGCCGCGTTCGCTCGGCCTGCTGGCCGGCCGCGAGAGCACGCTGGCGCTGACCGGCAGTTCGCTGCAGCCGGACGTGGCGATGCTGGCGGTGTCGCTCGAGCCGAAGGGCGGCTCGCGCGATCCGAAGGGGCCGACTGGGCCGATCCTGTACAAGGGCAACTGGGTGCGGGTGATGTAGGCCGTGCCGGCGCCATGATGGCGCATCGATCAACCAGAACAAGGAAATCCCGGCCCATGTCAGAGGAAATCGCGATCGCATACCAGCGCATGCACGCCATCGGCATCAGCGCCATGCGCCTGTTGCCCAACGTCGTGATCGCCGTCGTCGTCATGCTGCTGTTCGTGCTGATCGCGCGCTGGACACGCAGCCTGGTCGAGCGCCTCAGCGCCCGCAAGTACCACCAGAACCTGGTGCTGGTGCTCGGGCGCATGGCGCAATGGGGCTTGTACCTGATGGGCTTGCTGCTGGCGATGACCATCGCCTTTCCCTCATTCACCCCCGGCAATTTGATCAGCGCACTGGGCATTACCGGCATCGCCATCGGCTTCGCGTTCAAGGATATCTTCGAAAATTTCCTGGCGGGTATCCTGATCCTGGTGGGCGAACCCTTCCGCATCGGCGACCAGATCGTGTTCGGCAACTTCGAGGGCACGATCGAGCAGATCGAGACGCGCGCGACCAAGATGCGCACCTATGACGGCCGCCTGGTGATCATCCCCAATGCCGACCTGTACAAGGGCACCTTCATCGTCAACACCGCCTACCCGACACGGCGCCTGCAATACGATGTGGTGATCGGCAACGGCGACGACATCGGGGCGGCCAAGCGCCTGATGCGCGAGGCGATGGCGGACGTGTCCGAAGTCGAGCAGGACCCGGCGCCGGACGTCCTGCTGCTGAACTATGCGGACGCCGGCGTCACGCTGCGCATGCGCTGGTGGATCCGGCCGCCACGACGTGCCGACGCGCTGGCGGTACAGGACCAGGTGCTGGAGCGCGTCAAGGCCGCGCTCGCTGAGAACGGCATCGACTTGCCGTATCCGACCCGGCAAGTGCTGTTGCACGACCAGACCGAGGAAACCGACGGCGACCGGCGCCGCCAGCGCGAAGGATGGCCGGCGGGCAAAAGCGAGGTGCCGGCGCCGGCGCGTACGCGCCGCCCCCAGTTGTACGACGGCGCCTCCGGGGACGCTAGCGGCGATGGCGAGCGCGCGGACGGGACGGCGGCGAGCGCCTGAAGCGTTTGATGGGTGGCCCGGTGCGCGGCACGCCGCCGTTCACGCTCCCGGATTGACCACCTTGCGCACCAGTCTTTCCACGCTGAGGCCCTGGACTAGGACCGAGAACACCACGACCAGGTAGGTGATGGTCACCAGGGCATCCCGTTGCGCGCTGGCCGGCAGCGAGAGTGCCAGCGCCACCGAGATGCCGCCGCGCAGACCGCCCCAGGTCAGCACTTGCCAGGCGCCTTGCGGCAGGCCCGAATGCCGTCCCAGCAGCGCCACCGGCAAGCCGGCGCTCAGCAGGCGTGCCGCCAAGGTCACGGCGACCGCCACCGCGCCCGCCGCCAGCAGCGTGCCGGAAAACGGCAGCACCAGGGCTTCGAAGCCGATCAGCACGAACAGCACCGCGTTGAGCATCGAATCGAGCAGTTCCCAGAACTGGTCGACGTGCTGGCGCGTCGTGTCCGACATCGCCTTGCGGCGGCCAAGGTTGCCGATCAGGATGCCCGCAGCTACCATCGCCAGCGGGCCGGAAACGCCGAGCACGTGGGCCAGGCCGTAGCCGCCGACGACGAGGGCCAGCGTCAGCAGCACTTCTTCCTGGTAGCTGTCGATGCTCTTTAGCATTTGGTAGGTGATCCACCCCAGCACCAGGCCGTAGGCCAGGCCGCCCACTCCTTCGCGCACCAGCAACAGGGCAGTGTGGCCGGCGTCCGGCACCTGGTGCTGCGTGGCGACGGCGGCCATCACGGTGAACACGACGATACCGACGCCGTCGTTGAACAGGGATTCTCCCGCGATCACCGTCGACAGGTTGGGCGGCGCCTTCATCTTGTGCAGCAGGCCGGTGACGGAGATCGGATCGGTCGGCGCGATCAGGGCACCGAACACCATGCAGAAAGGCAGTGGCAGCGCCAGGCCGACCAGCGGCAGTAGGTGGTATAGCCCGAGTCCGATCAGCAAGGCCGCCACGACGGTGCCGAATACCGCCAGCAGGCCCACCTGCCAGCGGTAGCGCGCCAGGCTGTGCAGGTCCACCTGCAACGCCCCGGCGAACAGGAGCATGCTCAGCATCCCCTGCATCAGCACCTCGGAAAAATCGATGGTGCCGAACAATTCGGTGGCGAGTTCGCGCAGCCGTCCGTAGCCGGCGTGGTCGAGCGCCAGCATGGCGGCCGACAGGACCAGGGCGGCGGTCATCACGCCGATGGTCGAAGGCAGCTTGAGGAAGCGCGCATTGAACCAGGCGATCACGGCGGTGATGACGATCAGGATAGGAACGAGTTCCGACATGGCAAACCTTTCGAGCGAATTACTCTTTTTCGTGCGAGCAGCCCGGGTCCGCCGCGGCAGGCGCGTCATCCCAGTAGTCGGCATGGCGCCGCTGTAGCAAGCGGACATCGGCCGGAAAGTCCAGCGCGAGCTCGGCGCGCGCCAGCGCGTGCGCGGCATGGCGACGGGCGCCGCTGCGCGCCCCGGCGCGCCCGCACCGGCCGATTTCCCCCAGCACCTTCTGGATGCGCATCGCCACCTCGATCTGGCCGCCACCGTCGCGCGCGATGGCGGGGAAGGCATCCTCGAACATCTCTTCGAGCGGCAGCGCAGGCATCGCGACCAGATCGTACTCCGGCTCTTCCGGCTGGACCGGGTCGGTCCATACGGCGAACAGCCGGTGCAGTGAACCCAGGACGCCGATCGCCGTACCGGCGTCGTTGATGCCGGGTGACAGGGCGCGCGAGGCGATCTCGGCGAGCACCACCAGGCCGAAGCGCGGGTCTTCGTCGAAATGGCGATGCGGACCAATGGTGAACGCCTCCCGCAACAAGGCTGCGTCGATCGGCACATGGCCGGCGTCCAGCGGATGCACATGGCCGAGCGGCCGCGAGGGGACGATCATGGTGCCGGGCAGGACGGCAAGGCTGATGCGCACCCGGTGCTTCTCGGCCAGGCGCTGCAGCGCGGACATGTCCACGCGCTGCAGGTAGCCGATGGCGTCGCCGTGGAAGGCGGAGCCCGGCGCCGGGCCGTCGGCAGCCATGCCGCCCAGGCAGGGATGCAGCTTGCGCCGCTGCATGGCGGTGGCCGTGGCCTGTTCTACCTTGGCGATCACCGCGCCCAGCCGGCCCAGGCGCGCGATGCTATCGACCCAGCGCACGAACACCAGCACCACGGTGGCCAGCGTCACCAGGGTCAGCACGAACAGGGTGAAGCGGCCCTTCTTGCCGAAATAATCGTTGGTAGTGGCGCTCAATCCGACGATCGCGACGATGAAGGCGCCGACGAAGATCGACAGTGCGTTCTGTGACACGTCGTCGGCGACGACCAGCGGAAACGCGCGCGCGGTCGCCGACTGGCCGGTGGAGGCATAGGCCGCCACCATCGAGGCCACGGCGAAGGTGGCGACGCCTAGCATGCTGCCGGCGATGATCTTCAGCAGGTCGACGACGGAACCTTGGGCAATCTCGGGCACCTTCCAGTCGCCGGGCAGACTATCGGCGAGGTGCGCCAGCAGCACCCCCGCGACCGCAAGAACGCAGGCGATCAATGGCTTGACCCAGAGGCGCTCGCGCAGGCGGTTGAAGAAGAACTGGAATCGGGTCGGCATAGCGGCAAGCTTGGGGCAAGCCGACGCCGGCGTCGGTTCGTTCAAGAACATTGTTGCATGAAAAACCGCACCGTCTGGATAGCGCCAAGAACAACGGCGGCCCGCAGGCCGCCGTTTTCATGGCAGTGTCGACGCTTACTTCACGCCATGCATCAGCCGCTGGATCAACGGTGCGACCAGGAACAACAGTACGCCCGAACCGATCAGCGCCCAGAAACCGAAGGTGTAACCCTCCAGCGCCGATTCCGGCGACATGCCTTTTTCGCCCGAGACGAAGCTGGCGAAGATGCCCGACAAATTGTTGCCGATGCCGGTCGACAGGAACCAGCCGCCCATGCCCAGGCCGACCAGGCGCGTCGGCGCCAGCTTGGTGACCATCGACAGGCCGATCGGCGACAGGCACAGCTCGCCCACCGACTGGATCACGTAGACCATGAACAGGGTCCAGAACGGGATCTTGTTGTCGGCGCCGATCAGGTGGGTCAACGCGTACATCAGCAGCAGGAAGGCGAGGCCGTTGAACAGCAGGCCCAGGCCGAACTTGCGCGGGATCGACGGGTTCTTGCGGCCCAGCGCGACCCAGGTGGCGGCGACCAGCGGCGCGCAGGTGATGATGGCGATCGAGTTCACCGACTGGAACCAGGCCGTCGGGAAGGTCCAGCCGCCGAAGTCGCGGCGCACGATGTTCTCGGCCAGGAAGGTGAACGAGCTGCCGGCCTGCTCGAAGAAGCACCAGAACATCACGTTGAAGAAGAAGATGATCAGCATGGCGATGGTCTTGTCGCGCGAGACCTTGCCTTCGCGGATGCCTTCGACCAGCAGCATCACCGCCAGCAGCACGAACAGCACCGACAGGATGCCCTGCAGGCGTTCGGCGCCCAACTGCAGCAGGAAGTACACGCCCGGGATCACGACCAGCGCGCCGATCACGACGTAGGCGACGCGCGCCGGGCTGGCGGCGGCGCCGGCCGGGGCGCCGATGCCCTGCAGCTGGCGGCGGCCGATATAGAACCACACCAGCGACAGCAGCATGCCGATGCCGGCGGCGAAGAACACGACTTTATACGCCGGCATGCCGCCGCTGCCGAACACGTTCTGGGCCAGCACCTGGGTCAGGATCGGCGCGATGAAGGCGCCGGTGTTGATACCCATATAGAAGATGGTGAAGCCGGAATCGCGGCGCGGGTCGGCGATGCTGTACAGCTGGCCGACCATGGTCGAGATGTTCGGCTTGAACATGCCGTTGCCGACGATGATGGTGGCCAGGCCCAGCTTGAAGATATTCGGGTCGGGAATGGTGATGGCGAACAGGCCGAGCGCCATGAACACGGCGCCGACCAGGATCGAGCGCTGGTAGCCGATCACGCGGTCGGCGATGTAGCCGCCGAAGACGGCGCCGGCATACACCAGCGCCAGGTAGGAACCGTAGGTGAGGTTGGCGACGGCCTGGCCTTCGCCGCTGCCGCCGTAGAACTGGGCGACGATGTAGAGCACCAGGGCCCAGCGGATGCCGTAGAAGGCGAACCGTTCCCAGAACTCGGTCATGAACAGCATCCACAGCGGCGCCGGGTGCCCCATGATCTGCCTGAATTCCGGGACCGCCTTGGCTGCGGCGGTCGTAGTAGCTGCACCGCTCATGCGGTTCCTCCTGAAAATCGTTTTTTAGGATGTCTCGTCGGCCTGGTTTCCGCTTCGTGGGCGGACGGCCGATTGCGTCGCATTTTAGTGGAAATCTCACTGAATCTGGCAATTTTTTCCATTGAGAATATTGACGCCGGCAGCACGCGCCCAATTGGCGCCGCAAACCCGCTTGACTTGTCGTATATTGGTGGAAACACCACATTGATTGACTGCAGAAAAAGGAATGCGAACATGAACCACGAGTTAGTCGATGCCCTGATCTCGCCGGAAGGGCGCCTCGAAGTCTTGTCCAAGGCCGAGGTGGCGAAGCTGCTCGATACGCGCCAGGGCGGCCTGTACCAGATCTTCCGCAAATGCGCGCTGGCGGTGCTCAACAGCGGCAGTTCGATCGACGATGGCAAGGAATTGCTGGAGCGCTACAAGGACTTCGACATCAACATCATCCAGCGCGAGCGCGGCATCAAGCTGGACATCCGCGGCGCGCCCGGCATCGCCTTCGTCGACGGCAAGATGATCAAGGGGATCCACGAACACCTGTTCTCGGTGCTGCGCGACATCGTCTTCGTCAGCTTCGAAGTCACGGACAACCCGCGCTTCGACCTGCAGCGTCCGGAAGGCATCACCGATGCCGTTTTCCACATCTTGCGCAACGCCAACGTGATCCAGCCGCAGCGCAATCCGAACCTGGTGGTGTGCTGGGGCGGCCACTCGATCAACCGCGTCGAGTACAACTACTCGAAGGAAGTCGGCTACCAGCTCGGCCTGCGCGAACTGGACATCTGCACCGGTTGCGGGCCGGGCGCGATGAAGGGGCCGATGAAGGGCGCTACCATCGGCCACGCCAAGCAGCGCCGCGACGGCGGCCGCTACCTGGGCATTTCCGAGCCGGGCATCATCGCCGCCGAGTCGCCGAACCCGATCGTCAACGACCTGGTGATCATGCCGGACATCGAAAAGCGCCTGGAGGCCTTCGTGCGCACCGGCCACGGCATCGTGGTGTTCCCGGGCGGCGCCGGCACCGCCGAGGAAATCCTGTACATCCTCGGCATCCTGCTGCATCCGGACAATGCCGAGCAACCGTTCCCGCTGATCTTCACCGGTCCGGCCAGCGCGCGCGCCTACTTCGAGCAGATCGACCAGTTCATCGGCCTGACGCTGGGCGAGGCGGCGCGCGCCCGCTACAAGATCATCGTCGACGATCCGGAAGCGGTAGCGCGCGAGATGCACACCGGTATCCGCCAGGTGCGCGAATTCCGCAAGTCGAGGAGCGACGCCTATTACTTCAACTGGGGCCTGAAGATCGATCCGGAATTCCAGCGCCCGTTCCGCCCGACCCACGAGAACATGCGCAACCTGTCTTTGCACAAGAACCAGGCCACGCACCTGCTGGCGGCCAACCTGCGGCGGGCGTTTTCCGGCGTGGTGGCCGGCAACGTCAAGGAAGACGGCATCCGCGCGATCGAGCAGCACGGCAAGTTCGAGATCCACGGCGAGCCGGAGATCATGGCGCCGATGGACGCTCTGTTGCAGTCGTTCGTGGAACAGAGCCGCATGAAATTGCCGGGCAAGGAATACGTGCCGTGCTATCGCGTAGTGCGCTGAACCGCTAGCGTAATGACGTCGTCCCCGCGCAGGCGGGGACCCATGCTGAGCTTCCAGGCGTAGCGATGCATGGATTCCCGCCTGCGCGGGAACGACGAATCGAGGCCGGCGCAGGGAACGAAAAGGGGCGCCGCGGCGCCCCTTGGTTCATGTCGTTACCACGATCCGATCAATCTTCCTTGCGCAGGTGCGGGAACAGCAGCACGTCGCGGATGTTCGGCGAATCGGTGATGATCATCATCAGGCGGTCGATGCCGATGCCGCAGCCGCCGGCCGGCGGCATGCCGTATTCCAGCGCGCGGATGTAGTCGGCGTCGTAGAACATCGCTTCCTCGTCGCCGGCATCCTTGGCTTCCACCTGCGCCAGGAAGCGCGCCGCCTGGTCTTCCGGATCGTTCAGCTCGGAGAAGCCGTTGGCGATCTCGCGGCCGACCATGAACAGCTCGAAGCGCTCGGTGATGCCGTCGACCGTGTCGGAAGCGCGCGCCAGCGGCGACACTTCGACCGGGTAGTCGATGATGAAGGTCGGCTCCCACAGCTGCGCTTCGGCGGTTTCCTCGAACAGCGCCAGCTGCAGCGCGCCCAGGCCGGCCACCGCGTGCGGCTTGACGCCGAATTTCGCCAGCTCCGCCTTCAGGAAGTCCATGTCGTGCAGCTGCGCGTCGCTGTAGCCGGGCGCGAACTTGTTGATCGCCTGGACGATGGTCAGGCGGTGGAATGGCTTCGACAAATCCAGCGCGCGGCCGCCGTAGGTCAGCTCGGCGGTGCCGTGGGCATCGGTCGCGGCCTGGCGGATCACCGCCTCGGTGAAGTCCATCAGCCACTTGTAGTCGGTGTAGGCGGCGTAGAACTCCATCATCGTGAATTCCGGGTTGTGGCGGATCGACACGCCCTCGTTGCGGAAGTTACGGTTGATCTCGAACACCCGGTCGAAGCCGCCGACCACCAGGCGCTTCAGGTACAGCTCCGGCGCGATGCGCAGGAACATCTGCATGTCCAGCGCATTGTGGTGGGTGACGAAGGGTTTGGCCGCGGCGCCGCCCGGGATCGGGTGCAGCATCGGCGTTTCCACTTCCATGAACTGGTGTTCCTGCATGAAGCGGCGGATCGACGCGATCGCGGCGGTGCGCGCCTTGAAGGTGCGGCGCGTTTCCTCGTTCATGATCAGGTCGACGTAGCGCTGGCGGTACTTGGTCTCCTGGTCCGCCAGGCCGTGGAACTTGTCCGGCAGCGGGCGCAGCGACTTGGTGATCAGGCGCAGCTTGGTCACCTTGACGGTCAGTTCCTCGACCTTGGTCTTGAACAGGGTGCCTTCCACGCCCAGGATGTCTCCCAGGTCGTAGCTGCGCAGCGCTTCCATGGCTTCCTCGCCGGCGTTGTCGAGGGTGACGTAGATCTGGATGCGGCCATCGGCGCGCACGCCGGAGGCGTCCTGCAGCGTCGCGAACGCCGCCTTCTTGCCGGCTTCGCGGCGCAGCATCATGCGCCCGGCCAGCACCACCTGTTGCGGCTCGGCTTCCAGTTCTTCGCGGGTCCAGCCGCCGTACTGCTCGACCAGGTCGGCCGCCTTATGCTGCGGGACGAAGTCGTTGGGGAAGGCCACGCCCCTGGCGCGGATCGCGCCCAGCTTGGCGCGGCGCTCGGCGATGATCTTGTTGTCGTCGGCGCCCAGTGTGGTCTGGGCCTGGCCGGCTTGTTCCTGGCCGGTTTGTTCTTGGTTGTCGTTGCTCATGTCAGGATTCAATCTCGTTTCGGTATCAGGCCGCCGGACGGCCGGCCTGCGGTGCGCCGGGCGCCGGTTCGCCGGGCGCCGCTTCGTCGTCGAACAAGTCGGCCAGGGTCAGCTGGGAAAAGTCGCGCACGATGCGGATCACGTTGTCGAACTGCGCGAAGTCCGAGGCGGGCAGGGTGGTGGTCAGCACCACCGCGCGCATGCCGGCGCGGCGCGCCGCTTCCACGCCCAGCGGCGCGTCCTCGAACACGATGCAGTGGGCCGGATCGGCGCCCAGCGTCTCGGCCGCCTTCAGGAACACGTCCGGGTGCGGCTTGCCGCGCTCGACGTCGGCGGCGCCGACCACGGCGTCGAAGTGGCGCCGGATGTCCATCTCGTCGAGCGTGAACACGATGTTGGCCGGCGGCGCCGAGGTGGCCACCGCCAGCGGCACGCCGTGCGCGCGCGCCTGCACCACCAGGTCGTCGAAGCCGTCGATGGTACGGCGGTGCGGGCCGTACAGCTCGCGGTACAGCGCATCCTTTTCCTGCGCCAGCAGGGCGACCTCGAAGTCCGGCAGGTCGGCGCCGAGGCGCAGGCGCAGGATCTCGCTGCCCTGGGCGCCGGCGGTCTCGCGGAAGAAGGTGTCGGGCTCATAGTCGAAGCCGCGGCGCGAAAAGAACTGCAGCCAGGACGTCGTGTGGTACGCCATGTTGTCGACGATGGTGCCGTCCATGTCGAAGATGAAGGCGTGGCGGCCGGGGTTGGAAACCGTCTGCGTCATGCTCACACTCCCTGCTTCAGCGAGGCCGAGATGAAGTCGTCCAGGTCGCCGTCCAGCACGCCCTTGGTGTTGCCGGTCTCGAAGTTGGTGCGCAGGTCCTTGATGCGCGACTGGTCCAGCACGTACGAGCGGATCTGGTGGCCCCAGCCGACGTCGGTCTTCGAGTCTTCCAGCTTCTGCTGCTCGGCCATGCGCTTGCGCAGCTCCAGCTCGAACAGCTTGGCGCGCAGCATGTCGAAGGCCTCGGCCTTGTTGCGGTGCTGCGAACGGTCGTTCTGGCACTGCACCACGATGCCCGACGGGGCGTGCGTCAGGCGCACCGCGGAGTCGGTCTTGTTGATGTGCTGGCCGCCGGCGCCGGAGGCGCGGTAGGTATCGATGCGCACGTCGGCCGGGTTGATGTCGATCTCGATCGATTCGTCCACTTCCGGGTACACGAAGATCGACGAGAACGAGGTGTGGCGCCCGTTGGCCGAGTCGAACGGCGACTTGCGCACCAGGCGGTGCACGCCGGTCTCGGTGCGCAGGTGGCCGTAGGCGTACTCGCCGTCGACCTTGATGGTGGCGGTCTTGATGCCCGCGACCTCGCCCTCGGACAGTTCCATGACTTCCGGCTTGAAGCCCTTGCGCTCGCAATAGCGCAGGTACTGGCGCATCAGCATCGAGGCCCAGTCCTGGGCTTCGGTGCCGCCGGCGCCGGCCTGGATGTCGATGAAGCAGCTGGCGTGGTCCATCGGGTTGCTGAACATGCGGCGGAATTCCATCGCCTCGATGACCTTGCGCACTTCATCGGCATCGCCCGACACCGATTCCAGCGTGTCGTCGTCGCCTTCCTCGCGCGCCATCTCGAACAGGTCGTTCGAGTCGGCCAGGTCGGCTTTCGCCTTTTCCAGCGTCAGCACGACGCCTTCCAGCGCCTTCTTTTCCTTGCCGAGTTCCTGGGCGCGCTTCTGGTCGCTCCAGATTTCCGGGTCTTCGAGTTCCTGGTTGACCTGCTCTAGTTTCTCCGACTTCCGATCGAAGTCAAAGATACCTCCGAAGTTCGGCTTCACGGCTGGTCAGGTCGTTCAGCAGGGCGGAGAGGGCGTTGATGCGTTCAGCTTCCATGGTCGGTCACGTTTTATTGGTGGTTGAATCGAACCCTCGATTATACCGGAGCGCGAGGCCATATCGTATAACGGCATGCGGCGCGCAGCGCTATTCTTGCTGCGCAACATCGCACTGCCGTATCATGGCCCTTTTGCCGCCTTCGAAACCGCCATGCCGACCCTGCCGCCGTGCCGTCTCCTTCCGCTTCTTCCCGCCGCGCTGCTGGCGGCGTCCAGCGCCGGCGCCGCGTCCGGCGCGCAACTCGCCGCCGGCACCGGCGCCGTCCTGGCGATCCTGGAAACCACCGACATCCATGCCAACGTGGTCGGCTACGACTACTTCAAGCTGGCGCCCGAGCCGGCGCTGGGCCTGGACCGCACCGCGACCCTGATCGCCCAGGCGCGCCGCGACTTTCCGAATACCCTGCTGTTCGACAACGGCGACACCATCCAGGGCACCGCGCTGGCCGATTACCAGGCCGTCGTGAAGCCGGTCGCGTGCGACGAGCAGCTCGGCATCTACAAGGTCATGCAAAAGCTCGGCTACGACGGCGGCGGCATCGGCAACCACGACTTCAACTACGGCCTGGGCTTCCTGGGCCAGGTCAGCGGCCGGCGCTTCGACCTGCCCGGCCAGGCGGCAGGCAAGGGCGCCGCCTGCCGCGGCCCCGGCTTCCCGCTGGTGCTGGCCAACGTCTACAGCGTCAAGACGCGCGAGCCGATCTTCGCGCCCTATAAAATCATCGAAAAGCGCGTCAAGGCGTTGGGGCCTGGCGGCAAGCCGGTCGAGGCAGTGGTGAAAGTCGGGATCATCGGCTTCACCACGCCGACCATCCTGGCCTGGGACAAGCGCTGGCTGGAAGGCAAGGTCTACACCGAAGGCGTGGTCGAGACCGCGCGCCGCTACCTGCCCGAGATGCGGCGCCAGGGCGCCGACGTGATCGTGGCGATCTCGCACGGCGGCCTGGACGCCAGTCCGTATTCCCCAGGCATGGAAAACGGCAACTACCACCTGGCC
Organism: Massilia forsythiae; assembly: GCF_012849555.1. Classification (NCBI taxonomy): domain Bacteria; kingdom Pseudomonadati; phylum Pseudomonadota; class Betaproteobacteria; order Burkholderiales; family Oxalobacteraceae; genus Massilia; species Massilia forsythiae. The sequence continues at coordinate 5,568,766 of NZ_CP051685.1, read as the reverse complement.
CAGGTGCCCGGCATCGATGCGCTGTTGCTGGGCCACTCGCACCAGCTGTTCCCGAACCCGGCCAGCACGGTCCCGCAGTTCAACCTGCCGCACGTCGACAAGGCGCGCGGCACCGTGTTCGGCGTGCCCACCGTGATGGCCAATTTGTGGGGCAAGAACCTGGGCGTGGTGCGCCTGGCCCTGCGCCACGACGGCAAGCGCTGGCGGGTGGAGCAGGACGCCACCGTGGTCGAGACGCGCGCCACCCAGCAGGCCGACAAGTCCTTCGTGGCCGCCGATCCGGCGGTGATGGAACTGGTGCGCGCCGAGCACGAGGCCACCATCCGCTACGTCCAGACCCCGGTGGGCAGCACCGACTTCCGCATGTCGAGCTATTTCGCCGACGTCGGCGACCCGGCAGCGATCCAGGTGGTCAACCAGGCCCAGACCGACTACGTGCGCAAGTACGTGCAGGCCAACCTGCCGCAGTACGCGCAGCTGCCGGTGCTGTCGATGGCGGCCGCGTTCAAGAGCGGCAATGCCGGCGTGGGCGACTACACCGACGTGGCGGCCGGCAGCCTGGCGCTGAACAACGCGGCCGACCTGTACCTGTATCCGAACGCGCTGACTGCGGTGAAGGTCGACGGCGCCGGACTAAAGGCCTGGCTGGAAAAGGCGGCGGGGCGCTTCAACACCATCGACCCGCACAGGACCGAGGCCCAGGAGCTGATCAATCCGGCTTTCCCGAGCTATAACTTCGACACCGTCACCTCGCCCGAGCTGAGCTACGAGATCGACGTCACCCAGCCGCCCGGCAGGCGCATCGTCAAGCTGCAGCTGCGTGGCGCGCCGGTGACGGAGCGGCAAGCCTTCCTGGTCGCCACCAACAACTACCGCGCCAGCGGCGGCGGCAACTTCCCCGGGCTGGACGGCAGCCGCACCGTGCTGGCCTCGCCGGACGCCAGCCGCGACGTGCTGATCGCCTACATCCGCGACGCCAAGCGCCTGTCGCGCGCGGCCAACGGCGCCCAGCGCAGCTGGCGTTTCGCGCCGGTGGCAACCAAGGGGCCGGTGGTGTTCCATGCGGCGCCGGGCAAGATCGAGCTGGCGCGCGCGGCGAATCTGGCCAACGTGTCGGTGCTGCGCGAGGATGACGGCGCCGGCAAGGGCTTTGCGCTGTATGCGGTCGACTTGTCGAAGTGATCGTGGGTTGAGGAAGCTGGCGCTGCTGGCGGTGCTGGCTGGATGGAGCGTGCAGGCTGCGGCGCAGCAGGTGCAGTGCGCGCCGACGGGGGCGCAGGCGTGGTCGCCGGAAGCGGCTTACCGGCTGGGGCTGGCGCTGCGCAATGGCGATGGCCGTGTGCGCGACGCCGCCGCGGCGCTGCGCCTGCTGGCCGAGGCGGCCGAATGCGGCTTGCCGCAGGCGATGTTCATCCTGGCGCACATGCTGGCGGCAGGCGAGGGGACGGCGCCCGACCCGGCGGCGGCGCGGCGCTGGCTGGAGCGCGCGGCGCAGCTGGACTATCCGGAAGCCCTGCAGGAACTGGCGCTGGGCGAATCCGATCCGCAGCGCGCCGACGAGCTGTTGCGCGAAGCGGCGCATGCGCTGCGCCACCGCGCCGCCGAGCAGCGCTAGCAGTGTGAATCAGTGACGCGAGCTGCGGCCGTTGCCGTTACCGTTGCCCTGGATTTCCGACGAAGCGATATCGGCCAGGTCGAGCAGGCTCTGCACTTCGGCGGCGCGCAGGCGGCGCGGTTCGCGGTCGATCACGCACAGGGTGCCGAGCGGCTGGCCGGACTTGTCGCGCAGCGGCACGCCGGCATAGAAGCGGATGTGCGGATCCTGCTGCACCAGCGGATTGTCGCGGAAGCGCTCGTCTTCCATCGCATCTTCCACCACGAACAGTTCGTTGTTGAGGATGGCGTGCGAGCAGAACGCCCAGTCGCGCGGCGTCTCGCGCGCCGCCACGCCGACGCGCGCCTTGAACCACTGGCGGGTCGAGGTCAGCAGCGAGATCAGGGCGATCGGCGATCCGGTGACCATCGAGGCCAGGCGCACCAGGCGGTCGAAGCGCGCCTCGTCCTCGCTGTCGACCAGGCCCGACGCCGCCAGCGCCGCCAGGCGCGAACGTTCGGTGGACGCGACCGGATACGATGGCTTGATGGCCGGCTGGTATTCGGGGTCGGTGCCGGGATTGGGCGTGTTGCGCGCCGCTTCCTCGCTGTGCAGCAGGCCCTGGACCAGGCTCATGCGGGTGCGGCGGTGTCCTCCCGGGGTCTTCCAGGATTCGATCGCACCGCTTTCCATCCAGATCTGCACCGTGCTGGTCGCCACGCCGAGCAGGCGCGCGACTTCGCTGGTGGTCAAAATCGGATCGTCTTCTTTTATGTTGCTCTGCATAAACTTCCTCACTACCCGTCAGTATAACGGATTTGTGAACGCAAATTTTTCTTTTGGAGTCAGACAACAGAATGCCACCTGCCGCGACATCTTCAAAGTAAAATTTGATGCCACAGGGAAATCAATCAAATTTACGCGATTTTACGAAAAAATCTTGAACGATTTGCTAATTTTTCCTCGAACAAACCGGGATTCATGTCGGCGACCCGGCGACAGGACGTACTTGGAGAAGTGATATGGATGAAAAACCGGCGGCATTCAGCGTCAAGACCCGGCTGTATGGCGCATTCGCAGTTGTTGTAACGGTGACACTAGTGCTGGCGTTGTTCTCGATTTCCCGGGTCAGCGGCATCGAACGGGCCTTGCACCGGGCGGACACGCACCGCAATACCGAGCTCGAACCCTTGTATGCGGTGCGCGAAGCGCTCGACCAGACCGGCATCTCCGCGCGCAACGCCTATATTTTTGCCGATATCGCCGATGCCGAGCGCGAGCTCGATTCGGTCGACCGCCACGTGGCCTTGTACCAGGCGGCGCTGCTCAAGCTCGACGCCTCGCTGGGCACGGAGCCGCGCTACCGGCAGGTACGCGAAGAGCTGGACGCGATGAGCCGCGAGCTGAAGCGGCCGCGCCAATACCGCGTGAACGGGCAGATGGCCGAGTTCGGCACTTTCCTGGTCAGGGAATGTTCGCCCTTGCGGCGCAAGATCGTCGCCGATATTGGCGTCCTGCTCGAACAATTGCAGGCCAACGGCGCGCGCGACAGCGCCACGGCCGCCGCCAGCGCTTCGTCGGCGCGGTATACGATCGCTGCCCTGGGCGCCTTGAGCGTGGTGCTGGCGGCGGTGGTCGGCGCCATGCTGGTGCGCAGCCTGCTGCGCCAGCTCGGCGGCGAGCCGGCCTATGCCTCCAGCGTGGCGCACGCCATCGCCGCCGGCGACCTGCAGCAGCCGGTCGACACCCGCGCCGCGGCACCGTCCAGCCTGCTGGCGGCGATGAGCGCCATGCGCGACAGCCTGAGCGGCATCGTCGGCAAGGTGCGCGGCGGCACCGATGCGATCGCCAGCGCCTCCGCCGAAATCGCCTCCGGCAACAACGACCTGTCGCGCCGCACCGAATCGCAGGCGGCCGAGCTGGCGCGCGTGGCCGGCGCCATGAAGCACCTGATCGACTCGGTGCGCTGCAACGCCGGCGACGCGTCCGAAGCCAGCCGCCTGGCAGAGGACGCCGCCGCGGTCTCGCGCGAAGGCGGCAGTGCCGTCGCCGACGTGGTGGCGACCATGAACCTGATCAACGAGTCGTCGCAGAAGATCGTCGACATCATCTCGGTGATCGACGGCATCGCCTTCCAGACCAACCTGCTGGCCCTGAACGCGGCGGTGGAAGCGGCGCGCGCCGGCGAGCAGGGCCGCGGCTTCGGCATCGTGGCGGCCGAGGTGCGCAACCTGGCGCAGCGTTCGGCGGCGGCGGCGAAGGAAGTGCGCACCCTGATCGAGGATTCGGTCGGCAAGGTGGCGGCCGGCACCGGCCAGGTGGCGCACGCCGGCGACACCATGCGCAAGGTGGTCGACGAAGTGCACCAGGTGACCGGCATCATCGCGCGCATCTCGGACGCCACCAGCAGCCAGACCCGCGACATCGAACACGTCGACGCCGCCATCGTCCAGCTGGACGAGATGACGCTGCAGAACGCGGCGCTGGTGGAGCAGGCGGCGGCGGCGTCGCGTTCGCTGCAGGAGCAGGCCGGGCAGCTGGCAGGGCTGGTGAATACCTTTCAGCTGGAAGCCGGGGCCGGCGCCGGTACGGCGCGGCTCACGGCTTCAGCCTGAGGCTGCGCGCGTTGGCATCGGTACGGAACAGGATCGGCTGCTCGACGGCGGCCGGCGGGGTAAACCCGGCGGACCCGGCCGACCCGGCGCGTGCGGCAAAGGCGATCACCCGGTCGACCTCGTGCCGGTGCGGCGACTTGGCGCACACCGGATCGGCCGCCGCGGCGTCGCCCGCCAGCATGAAGGCCTGGCAGCGGCAGCCGCCCAGGTCGCGCGCCTTTTCGTCGCAGCTGCGGCAGGGCTCCTGCATCCAGTCGTCGCCGCGGTAGGCGTTGAAGGCGCGGCTGTCGCGCCAGATGGCGGCCAGGGATGCGTCGCGCACGTTGGGCAGGTCGAGGCCGGGCAGGTCGCGCGCATTGTGGCAGGGCAGCGCGACGCCGTCCGGCGCCACGCCGAGGAATACCTGGCCCCAGCCGTTCATGCAGGCCTTGGGCCGGTCCTCGAAATAATCCGGCACCACGAACAGCAGCTTGCAACGCGCGCCGATGCGCTCGCGGTACTGCGCCACCACGCGCTCGGCGTCGCGCACCTGCTGCAGCGTCGGCATCAACTGATCGCGGTTCTTCATGGCCCAGCCGTAGTACTGCGTGTTGGCCAGTTCCAGGTATTCGGCGCCCAGTTCCAGCGCCATGTCGATGATCTTGCCGACGTGCGGCAGGTTGTAGCGATGCAGCACGCAGTTCATCACCATCGGATAATCGTACTGCTTGATCAGCCTGGCCACCTTCCGTTTCAGTTCGAAGGTGCGCGTGCTGCTCAGGAAATCGTTGAGTTCGCGGGTCGAATCCTGGAACGACAACTGGATGTGATCCAGGCCGGCTTCCTTGAGCGCGGCGATGCGCGTTTCCGTCAGGCCGACGCCGGAGGTGATCAGGTTGCTGTAGAAGCCGAGGCGGCGCGCTTCCGCCACCAGTTCTTCCAGGTCGTCGCGCACCAGCGGTTCGCCGCCGGAAAAGCCGAGCTGTACGGCCCCGAGCGCGCGCGCCTGGCGCAGCACGTCGACCCATTCGGCCGTGCTCAGTTCGTTGCGCACGGCGTCGTAGTGCAGCGGGTTGTAGCAGAACGCGCAGTGCAGCGGACAGCGGTAAGTGAGTTCCGCCAGCAGCCAATAGGGCGGGGGCGGGGGCGGTGCCGACGACGGTGCCGCGGCGCCCTGCATCACACGATCCATTGTTGCTCGGCGGCGTAGGCCAGGAAGTGCTCGATGTCGGGGCGCAGGCCGCCGGCGTCGAACTTCGCCTCCAGCTCCGTGACGATCTGGTCGACGCTGCGCACGCCGTCGCAGCAGGCCAGGATTTCGCCGGCGCTGGCGTTCAGCTTGACCATCCCTTCCGGGTACAGCAGCACGTGGCTGTCCTGGGCCGGCTCCCATTGCAGGCGGAAGCGGCGGTTGATGGCAGGCGTTGCGGGAAAGGAGGGCGTCGTCATTCGGGGTAGGCCTTTTCGATGGCGTCCAGCATGGCCCACAGAATATCCAGCTTGAACTTCAGGATGTCAAGCGCGCGCTGCTGCTGGGCACGGGTCGTGAAGTAGTCCAGCGTGACCGCGAGGCCATGCTCGACGTCGCGCTGGGCCAGCGGGATGCGCGTGCGGAAGTAGGCCAGTCCCGGCGCCTGCACCCACGGGTAGTGTTCGGGCCAGCCGGCCAGGCGGTCCTTGTGGATCTGCGGCGCGAACATCTCCGTCAGCGACGAACACACCGCTTCCTGCCAGGGCGAGCGGCGCGCGAAGTCGACGTAGGCATCGCAGGCGAAGCGCACCGCCGGCACCACGTGCTGCAGCGACCACAGTTCGTTTCTCGGGATGCCGGCGGCCTCGCCGAGCCGGGTCCAGGCTTCCATGCCGCCCTCGGCGTCGCCCTGGTAGTCGCCGTAGCCGTCGTGGTCGAGGATGCGCGCGATCCACAGCCGGCGCGTGGCGCGGTCGTCGCAATTCGACAGGATCGCCGCGTCCTTCTTGGGAATGATGAACTGGTAGTAGAAGCGGTTGGCGATCCAGCCGCGGATCTGCGCCGGCGAGCACAGCCCGGCGTTCATGCGCACGTTGAACGGATGGTGGATGTGGTAGTTCCTGCCCATCGCGCGCAGCTGCGCCTCGAATTCGCTGCGCGACCATGGTTCACGGATGCCGCTCCCGGTGGCGTCGTTCATAGGTCGATCTCCATGCCGTCCACGGCCACCTCGATGCCGTGCGCGGCCAGCACGGCGCGCTGCGGCGCGTCTTCGCGCAGGATCGGGTTGCTGTTGTTGATGTGAATGAGGATCTTGCGGCGCGCCGGCATGCGGTCGAGCACCTCGATCATGCCGCCGGGGCCGGACTGCGCCAGGTGCCCCATCATGCGCGCCGTCTTCCTGGACAGGCCCATGGCCAGCATTTCGTCGTCGCTCCAGCAGGTGCCGTCCACCAGCAGCACGTCGGCGCGGCGCATGGCCGCTTCCACCTGGGGGGTGATCTCGCCCAGGCCGGGCGCATAGAACAGGCTTTCGCCGCTGGTGCCGTTGCGGATCGTCAGGCCGATGTTGTCGCCCGGATGCGGGTCGTCGCGGTGCGGCGAGTACGGCGGCGCCTTGCTGCGCAGTGGCACCGGCAGGAAGGTGGTGGCGTGCAGGGGCGGGATCGTCAGTGCGGCGCCGTCGATGGCGATCGGGCGCGCATCGATGCCGCAGTAATGCCCGAGTACGCGCGTGATCGGCAGCGCCTGCGACAGGTCGGCCAATACCTGCGCGGTGGCATACAGGGGTAGCGGCGTAGCGCGCTCGCGCAGCATCAGCAGGCCGGTGACGTGGTCGATCTGCGCATCCATCAGCAAGACCGCGCAGATGCCGCTGTCGCGCACCGCGCGCGCCGGCTGCAGGGCCGGGTTGGCGCGGATCTGCGCCAGGATGTCGGGCGAGGCGTTGACCAGCAGCCAGTCGCTGCCGTTTTCGCTCACGGCGATCGACGACTGGGTGCGGGCGACGGCATCGATGCTGCCCTTGCGCAGGCCATCGCAGTTGGCGCAGTTGCAGTTCCATTGTGGGAAGCCGCCGCCGGCCGCCGAGCCGAGGATACGGATCTTCAAGCGTTTTTCCAGGGAAGGGGAGACATCGGAGCGGTGGGTGGCGCAGCGGATCCGCCACCCACCGGCGCTGCATGGTCGACAATCAATCGTCGACGATCAACGGTTGGAAATGTACATCGTGATTTCGAAGCCCAGACGGAAATCGATCGCTTGCGGGGTTTGCCAGGTCATGGTGCGTCTCCTTTGGAAGTCGTGGTCGGAATGAACGTGCCGGCAACGCTTGCGGCGCCGCCGATGAGCATTGTGACAAAATTCCGGCGATCGCGCCGAATCCGGAACGCGATCCGTGCGCGCCGGGCGCGCAGTGTTGCCGAGTGTTGCCGAGTGTTGCTATTACGCAGTCGGCGCGGCCGCCATGGCGGCCAGGTCGAGCGCCGTCATCCCGGCCAGGTCCTGGCCGGCGGCGCCGACAAAGGCGGCGCGGCTGGCGGCGGCCGGCGCCAGCCAGGTGCGCGCGGCGGCGCCGATCTGCGCCGCGGTGCAGGCCAGCACCGCCGCGCGCCATCCCTGGCGCAGCGCCGGCGTGACGCCCGCGCGCCGCGCCTGCCAGGCGTAAATAGCTTCCCGCTGCGGCGGCAGCGGCCGGTCCAGCGCCTTGATCGCGCCGACGATGGCTTCCTCGATCGATTCCGGGTCCAGGTCGCCGTGCGCGAGAGTGTCCAGCGCGGCCATGAAATCCGCATAGGTGCCGGCCAGGCGCGGGTCGTGCACGGAAGCGAGGGCGAACACGCGCGCGTCGCCGTCGTACTGCGCATGGGCGCCGTAGGCGCCGCCCCGTTCGCGCAGGGAGCGGTGCAGCCAGGCCGTCATCAGTTCGGCCGCCACCGCCAGCGGCGCGGCGTCCGGGTGCGCGATGCCGGGCGCGCGCCATGCCATCGCGCAGTGGTTGACCTGGCCGCCCCCCAGCAAGGCCAGGTTGGCGGCCGGCTGTCGCGGCACGGGCGCGGCGGCCGCCTGCCGGACCGGCGCCGCGCCGAAGGCGTCCGGCGCCGCCAGCAGGCGCGCCAGCGCGCGCGCCGCCGCGCCGCTGCCGATGCATAGCCGCGCCGGCGCCGCCGCCGTGACCTGCGCGTGCAGGGCCGCGAGGCGCGCCGCCAGCCGCGCCATGCCGTCCGGCGTGCGGCACAGCCGTCCCAGCGCGGCGTGGAACGGCAGCGCGTCGATGCCGTCGACCGCGTTCCAGAAACGGCGCGCCGCCGACAGCGGCGCACATGCGGCCAGCATGGCGACGTCCCTGCCGGCACCGCTCACGCCCTCCATGCGCTGCCGCACCGCGCGCTCGACCAGGAAGGCCAGGCGCGCCGTTTCGTCGAAGCGCACACCGGCGGCGCTGGCCGCCAGCAGGTCCGCCAGCGCCGCCTCGTCGCCCTCCAGGCCGGCGGCGCAGAACGCGATGTCGATGTGCAGGCCGCCGTCCTGCGCCGCAGCGGTGTCGATGCCGACCCGGAATTCCGGCGCCGCCGCGCGCCGCCAGGCAGCGGCAGCGCGAAAATCGCGCGCGCCCACGCCCAGCTCGGGCAGCACCCGCACGTACAGGGCCAGCCACGGCCAGTCGTCCGCCGGCAGGTGCGAGACGTCGTACAGCACCCTGGCATGGGTGATGCCGTTGGTGGCCGCCTCGACCACCCAGGCGCCGCCGTCCAGGCGCTCCACCGCCGGCAGCGGCCGCGCGCGGGCGTCGATGTCGCCGGGGCGGATGCGCGGCAGCAGTGCCTTGTCGGCCGCCAGCGCCTGGCGCGCGGCCAGCGCCGCGGCGTCGGCTTCGATGCGGGCGCGTTCGGCACCGGGCAGCGCCGCCTGGCGCGCCGCCAGGGCTTGCTGTTGCGCCGCCGCGCGCGCCGCGAAATAAGCGCCGTCCGGCACCACGTGGGTGTCCAGGCGGGTGGGGTTGTCGAGCAGCGCGCGCACCAGGCCCTTGAAGAAGCCGGGGTCGCCCACGCGCGCATCGAGCACCGCCAGGGCCGGCGCATTGTCGAACCCGTCCAGCACGTCGCCCCCGTACAACGCCAGCGGCAGGGCCTGCAGCAGGCGGCGCAGCGCGAACGGCGTGTGGCCGCCGCCGTCGGTGTCGCGCTGGCGGTAGCGCAGGTCGCGCAGCGCGCAGCGCAGCACCGGCTCGGCGACGCCGGCGGCAGCCACCCGCTCCAGGGTGGACAGGATCAGGCGCCGCGCATCGTCGACCCGCGCCGCGTCCAGGCCCTCCATGCCGACGTGGAACACCATCTGGCGCATGTCGGTGTCCAGCCCGGCCAGGCGTGCCGGCCGCCCGAAGCCCGCCGCTTCCAGCGCCGCGCGCAGCGGGGCGGCGGCGTCGCCGAGCAATCCGGCCCACAGCAGTTCGGCGCTGCAGCGGCCCAGGGCGTCGCCGGTCTCGCCCAGCACCCAGGCCAGTTGCAGGCCGTGCCCGCCCGGCTGCCCGTCTTGCGCCGGAATGCGCAGCTGCTGCGCGCGCGCCGCCGTCCAGGCGCAGGCCAGCGCCGGCAGCAGGCGCTCCGCCCGCCCGGCCTGCAGTGCCGGCACGCACGCGGCGATGCGCTCCTGGATCTGCGCCGGCGCGATCCGGCCCGCGCTCATGAACACCGCCTGCGACGGGTGATAATGGCGCGCGTGGAAGGCGCGCAGCATGGTGTGGCTCAGGCCGGGTATCGCCAGCGGATCGCCACCCGGATCGGCCGCGTACCCGGTGCCCTTGAACAGCGCGGCGACAACGCCGTGGCGCAGCGCATGCATCGGATCGGCCATGGCGCCCTGCATTTCGCTGAGCACCACGCCGCGCAAGGCGAGCTTCCCGTCCTCCAGCACGTGGCGCCAGCCTTCCTGCAGGAAGTCCAGGTAGTCCAGCGTCGGGTGGAAGCAGGCGTCCAGGTAGACGTCGAGCAGGTTGAAGAAATCGCGCCGGTCGGTGCTGGCGAACAGGTAGGCGGTACGGTCGGCATGGGTGCGCGCGTTCATGTGCGTGGCCAGCGAGCGGCGCAGCATCGCGAAGAAGGGCGCGCGCACCGGAAAGCGCCGCGAGCCGCTCAGGGCCAGATGTTCGAGGATGTGGGCGCGGCCGTCGCTGGTGTCGAGCAGGGTGGGAAAGCCAGCCAGAAACGCGCTTTCCTGCGCCTCGGTGGCCATGTGCACGTGGCGCGCGCCCGAGCGCCGGTCGACGTATTGTTCGATGGTGGCCCGCAGTGCGGGCACGGCGTGGCTGCCGGTGTGTTCGAAGCCGTGCATCGGTGTCTCCTCGCCCCGGGTGCGCCGTCAGTGCAGTTGCTGCTTCTCCGGCTGCACCAGCACGAACGGGCTGACCACCGACGCCCACAACTGCACGCCGGCGGCCTGCCAGGTCTGCGCCTGGACGTCGGACACCTTGGCCAGCTTGCCTTCGCCCATCCAGCGCGCCACGTGTTCCTTGTCGTCGTGGGCGATGCGCAGCGCCACTTCCACCAGGTCCAGTTCCTCGCTCACCCAGATCACCACGCCGTGGGCGAAATGGCGCTCCAGTTCCGGCCACGCGATGCGCGCGGTTTCGCGGTTGATCTTGTCGTGCAGTTCGCTGTCCTTCAGCGGGTCGAGTTTGTCGGCGGTCTGGCTCATGATGCTGGTGTGCTTGTAATGACGTTGTCCGCAGTGGCGCGGAAACGCTCATGGTAACCGATCGCCGGGCGCGTGCGCGTGCAACGCCGATGGACGCTTGCGGGTATGCTGCATGCCTTTGTCAGTCTCAGGAACGTTCATGACCACCACCCGGCAAGCCTCGTCTCCGCTCGCGACCATCCTGCGCGTTACCAGCGGCAACTTCCTCGAAATGTTCGATTTCTTCCTGTACGGCTTCTACGCCACCTACATCGCGAAGACCTTTTTCCCCTCCGGTAACGACTACATCTCGCTGATGCTGACCTTCGTCACCTTCGGCGCCGGCTTCCTGATGCGCCCGCTCGGAGCGGTCATTCTGGGCAGCTACATCGACCGCGTCGGCCGCCGCACCGGCCTGATCGTCACGCTCGCCATCATGGCCTGCGGCACCATCCTGATCGCCTTCGTGCCGGGCTACGCGACCATCGGCCTGGCGGCGCCGGCGCTGGTGCTGGTCGGCCGCCTGCTGCAGGGCTTCTCGGCCGGCGTCGAACTGGGCGGCGTCTCGGTGTACCTGGCCGAGATGGCCGGACCCGGCCAGAAGGGCTTTTACGTGAGCTGGCAATCGGCCAGCCAGCAGGCCGCCATCATGGCGGCGGCGCTGCTGGGCTACCTGCTCAACCAGAACCTGGCGCCGGCGCTGGTCAGCGACTGGGGCTGGCGCATCCCGTTCTTCGTCGGCTGCATGATCGTGCCGGTGGTGTTCGTGATCCGCCGCTCGCTGCAGGAAACCGAGGCCTTCAAGGCGCGGAAGCACCATCCGTCGTTCCGCGAGATCCTGAAGTCGATCGCCGACAACTGGCGCCTGGTGCTGCTGGGGATGATGCTGGTGGTGATGACCACCGTCTCGTTCTACCTGATCACCGTGTATGCGCCGACCTTCGGCAAGAGCGTGCTCAAGCTGAGCGCGGCGGACAGCCTGCTGGTGACCTTCTGCATCGGCCTGTCCAACTTCATCTGGCTGCCGCTGATGGGCGCGCTGTCCGACCGCGTCGGCCGCTGGCCGCTGCTGGTGGGGTTCACGGTGCTGCCGATCCTGACCGCCCATCCGGTGCTGTCCTGGCTGGTGCACAACACGACCTTCGCGCACATGCTGGAAGCGGAGCTGTGGCTTTCCTTCATGTACGCCAGCTACAACGGCGCGGCCGTGGTGGCGCTCACCGAGATCATGCCGGCGCACGTGCGCACGGTCGGCTTTTCGCTGGCCTACAGCCTGGCCACCGCGATCTTCGGCGGCTTCACGCCGGTGGTGTCGACCTGGCTGATCGAGGCCACCGGCGACAAGGCGGCGCCGGGCTACTGGATGGCGGCGGCCGCGGCCTGCGGCCTGGTGGCGGCGCTGGTGCTGTACCGCCCGTGGGCCGGCCCGCGCATGCAGCCGAGCGCCGGCTGAGCGCTGCCGGCGCGCCGGACGGGCAGCTGCCCAGGGCGCCTCCGTCCGAACCGCCCCGGTCAAGCCGCTTCGATCAGCGGCTGCGGCGACCCGGCCCAGGTGAGCCGGTAGGCCGCGCCCTTGCGCACGTTGCCGACCAGGGCCGGGCGGAAGCACGCCAGGTTGGTGCCGCCGGCGTGGCGCACGCTCGGGTAGACGATGCCCATCGAGCCCAGCTCCAGCAATTCCTGCGCCAGCGCCTGCGAGGCCACGTAGCTGCCCGGGTCGAGGCAGGGGGCCCAGGCGCCGGCGCCGCCTTCCGCGCCATCCGCACCGCGCAGGTCGTGGAAGACGGCGCTGAAGTCGGCCAGCAGGCACTGGTAGCCGACGCTGTCGTCGAAGCGCCGGATCTCCTGGTACTCGACCGTCTTGTGGAAGGCGACTTCGGCGAGCGCGGTCTCGACCTCGAAGGCGCAATACCAGGCGCCGCGCTCGCCGTCGTTGAAGCGGCTGCCTTCCGGACGCGCGTAGGTGTAGGCGGCGTTGATCATGCGGAAGTTGGGCACGCCGAACACCAGCTCGTCCATGCCGATGCCGGGCAGCAGGCCGGATTCGCCGCGCAGGCGTTCGTTGGTGGCGTTGTCGAGGTCGAACAGGTCGCGCAGCAGCGCATCGTCGCCGCCGGCCAGCGGCGTCAGCACCGAATCCTCGACGTCGGCGAAGCGCGACGGGATCAAACGGCAGGTGTCGTAGCGGCGCAGCAGGCTCAGGCGGGGAAGGGGCGTCATCTACAGGCCTCCGCGGCGCGCGTCGAGCAGGCGCCGCACCGTCTGCATCGCCAGCAGGCCGCCGCCGAGCATGGCCGCCAGCGGGCTGCGCCCGTTGAACACCGCATTCGCGTTCGGCAGGCGCACCCATTCGTCGGCCAGCTTGTCGCCGTACAGGATGTGCAGCGCCTTATAGATGCCGAGCAGGTAGGAGATGCGCGTGATGCGGTCGACCTCGAGCAGGCGGAGTGATTGCAAGGCGCTTGATCAAAGCGGATCGCCGTGACAGAATTGCCCGATTGGCAATCGAAACCCGGAGGCGTCGTGCGTCTGTTGTCGATCGGCGTGTTATGCATCAGCGTGCTGATGCTGGCCACCACCGGCGCCATGCGCGTCTCGAACGCCGACCTCAGGGTGCAGGTGGCGGACACCGAGCGCGCCTTCGCCGCCACCATGCGCGCGCGCGATTTCGACGCCTTCGGCGCATTCCTCGCCGATGAAGCCGTGTTCCTGTCGGGAGACACGGTACTGCGCGGCCATGACGCGGTCGCGCGCGAGTGGCGCCGGTTCTACGACGGCGAGCACGCGCCGTTCACCTGGGCGCCGGACCGGGTCGAGGTGGTGGCGTCGGGCACGCTGGCCTACAGCAGCGGCCCGGTCTATGGCGGCGACGGCAGGCAGGTCGGGCGTTTCGATTCGATCTGGCGGCTGGAGGCGCCGGGGCGATGGCGCATCGTGTTCGAGCGCAGCGAGTGCCTGGCCGGCGTCGCCGCATCGTGCGCCGATGCCTGCCCGCGCCGCTGACCGGGCGTCCGGCCCTGGCCCGTCCGGCGAGGCGCCTTGCGCACGGGATGACTCTTGCTCCTGCAATGCCCCCAGCGCCGCCCACGGCGCTTCTTCGGCCGCCTGATGCTGCAAAGCCTTGCGTACCCGGGAAGTGAACGCGTGGCCGGTATGGCAGCGGTAGCGCGCGTCAAATCGCGCCTGGCGCATAGCGCTCGCCGATGGCGCCGGAATGCGAAGTACGGCCGCCCGGTGGGCGCGCTGCTGCCCAGGGCGCCGGTCGACCCGCCGGCTGCGACGACGCCGCGACATCGCGATGGAGTAAAACAACACGGCGCACGCCGGATTTGACGCTTCATGCAAATAAGAATATATTTTACATTCACATTTGGAAAGGTTTCCAAATAGTGCCATCGGAAAGTCATTCGAGACCAGCGTTCGAAGCTGGCAAGCCGTGGTAGCGCCGCCCGGCGCTGTCACATTTTCTTTGGAGTGGAACGAGGAGTCGACGTGAACAAACAACACGAATATCGTCAGCTGAAGTCGAATTACAAATGGAAACCTTTCCACGCGGCGCTTGCCGGCGCCTTGCTGGCGTGCGGCGCCCAGGCCATGGCCAGCGTCACCAGCCCGGCCATCGGGCAACTGCTGTGGTCGGAAGAGTTCAACGGCAGCACCCTGGACAGCAAGACCTGGACCGCCACCGACGGCAACGGCTGCCAGATCAACCTGTGCGGCTACGGCAACGCCGAGCTGGAGTACTACAGCCCGAACAACCTGTCGATCGTCAACGTGCCGTTCGAGTCCGGCACGCGTGCACTGGCGATCCGCGCCCAGAGCCAGACCGTGGGCAGCAACGTCTTCACCTCCGGCAAGATCGACAGCAAGGGCAAGGTGCAGGTGCAGTACGGCATGATCGAGATCCGCATGGCCACGCCCAACATCGCCACCGGCCTGTGGCCGGCTGCCTGGATGCTGGGCGTCAGCCCGCAGACCTGGCCGCGCAACGGCGAGATCGACATCATGGAGATGGGCCACAAGGCAGCCTCGCGCAGCGGCTCCGGCGCCACCTCGGCCAATAACTTCGTCGGCTCCAACGTGATCACCTGGCAGCAGGCCGCCTGCGTGCCGGGCAACGAAAGCTGCGCCGCCTCGACCGCCTGGCAGACCAAGAACTGGTACGCGCCGTCGGCCTCGCTGGCCAACCGCTTCGTCACCTACCGCCTGTACTGGACCGAAAGCGAAATGCGCTTTACCACTGTCGACAACGGCGTCGAGTACAACATGTACGACAAGCCGCTGCCGGTCAATTCGACCGCGCTGCAGTCGCCGTTCTACCTGCTGCTGAACCTGGCCGTGGGCGGCAACTTCACCGACGCCGCCAGTCCGGGCCAGGTCACGGCGCCGCTGCCGGGCACCATGTACGTCGACTACGTGCGCGTCTACCAGCTGGACGGCAAGGGCACCGTCAAGCTCGGCAACCAGACCGTGCCGGAAGTCGGCAACTTCGGCGTGTTCACCGACACCACCGCCGTCAACAACAAGCTGGTGGCCGGCACCACCTCCGACATCTTCCTGTGGAACGGCGCCTCGACAGGGGCCGGCAACACGCCGCCGGCGGAAGGCAGCAACGTGATCGCCTGGAACTACACCGCCCCCGGCCAGTGGTTCGGCGGCGGCATCCAGGCGCGCCAGGCGGTCGACCTGTCGAACTTCCGCAACGGCACGCTGAAGTTCCGCATCAAGATCCCGGCCAACGTGTCGTTCAACATCGGCGTGGGCGACACCTACACCAACCAGAACTGGGTCAACTTCCCGGCCAATACCACCGCCTACGGCCTGGTGCGCAACGGCGAGTGGGCCACCGCCAGCGTGCCGGTGTCGGCCCTGCTCGGCACCAAGGTGGCGGCGCAGTCGCTGCTCGACGTCTTCATGATTTCGAGCGACGCCAACAAGCTGCCGGCCTCGAGCTTTCAGTTCGCGATCGACGACGTGGTCTACCTGTCGGGCACCTCGACCACGACGCCGCCGGTGACGAGCACCGGCCCGACCTCGGTCACCCAGACCTCGGCCACCACGCTGCAGTTCAACACCACCACCGGCAGCTGGGCCGACGTGCACTACACCGTCAACGGCGGCGCCCAGCAGAACGTGCGCATGCGGCTGGACGGCAGCACCAATTCGTACAGCGCCGGCGGCCTGAAGATCGGCGATGTGGTGCGCTACAGCTTCACCTACTGGGATGCGGCGCGCAATGGCGGGGTGGATACGGCGCAGCAGAGCTATACGATGAAATGACGATGAACTGAGCGCCGGCGCAGGCGCCCGCGGCACCGCGAGGGACCGCGGGCGCTTTTTCGCGCCGGCGCACGAAAAAGCCGGTGCGGCGAAGGCACGCACACGCCCGCCGGCGACCCTCGTCACCGGGCCATACCAACAAATTGAAGGAGACTTCCATGCCACTGAATGCAATCCGCAAGATGCTCGCCGGCGTGTCCCTGTTCGCATGCGCCTCGGTATTCGCGGCGCCGTTGACGGTGAACCTCGCCGGCATCCAGAGCAACGGCATCGCCGGCAATCCGGACAACACGGTGCAGACCTACGACGTCGGCGCCAATGCCACCATCACCAGCATCGCGTATGCGGTCGGCCTGAGCGCGTTCGGTACGAGTTGGCTGTCCGACATCGGGCTGGCGTTCACCAATTCGGACGGCACCGGCGTCCTGTTCAATCCGGGCCTGGGCAACGACGGTCCCGGTACGGCAAGCTATGCCGGGAATATCGACCTGGCCGACCTCGGCCTGGACTTCAACGTCGGCGCCGACGGCATCCTGCGCCTGGAGTTCTACGATTACTACGACGACCTGGCCGGCGCCGACGGGCGCTGGGACAGCGGCGCGATCACCTTCGGGGTGGCGTCGGCCACGACGCAGGACGTGCCCGAGCCGGCGACGGCCTTGCTGCTGGGCGGAGGACTGGCGCTGATGGGCTATGCCGGTCGCCGCAAGGCGTCGAACGGCGCGGCGTCGAACGGCGCGGCGCCGGCCGGGCGCTGAGGTCGCAAGCCGCGGGCCGGGGTGCGGGCCGCCGTCACGCCGGCTCGGCGTGCTCCACCAGCAGCTGCACCTTGGTCACGCCGTTGTACTCGTTGGCGTCGAGCCGGAACGCCACCCGCGCCTTGTCGCCCAGCGCATCGACGTGGCCGAACCAGATCGCGTCGTAGCGGCGGCCGTTGCGTTCCAGCAGCAGTTTCAGGTGCTTGTCCTTCAGGATGCGCTGGCTGACCACGCGGAACTCGTCGACGAACACCGGCGGCGCGAAGCCCTGGCCCCACACCTGGCCGTCGACCAGCTCGATGAACTGGGTCGAATAGAAATCGTCTTCCAGCGGGCCGTCGGTCTCGACCACGCGTTCCAGCTGGGCTTCCGTCAGCCAGGCGCGCCCGACCGCTTCGAAAGCCTGGGTGAAGGTGTCGAAGTGCTCGCCGCGGATGGTCAGTCCGGCCGCCATCGCGTGGCCGCCGAACTTGTCGATCAGGCCGGGTACGCGCTTGGACACCAGGTCGAGCGCGTCGCGCATGTGGAAACCGGGGATCGAGCGTCCCGAACCCTTGATCCAGCCGTCGCCGGCCGGGGCGAATGTGATGGTCGGGCGATAGAACTTTTCCTTCAGGCGCGAGGCGACGATGCCGATCACGCCCTGGTGCCAGCCGTCGTCGAACACGGCGATGGTGCTGGCGTCGGCCGGGCTGAAGTCGTCCAGGTGCAGCAGCGCGGTGCCCTGCATGTCGGCCTCGATCTCGCGCCGCTTGAGGTTGATCTCGTTGAGCTGCTGGGCGATGGCCCAGGCGCGGCCCTCGTCGTCGGTGGTCAGGCACTCGATCCCGAGCGACATGTCTTGCAGGCGGCCGGCGGCGTTCAGGCGCGGACCGAGCGCGAAGCCGAGATCGAACGGCGAGGCGGTGCGCGCCTCGCGCCCGGCCACCCGGAACAGCGCCGCCACGCCGGCATGCATGCGTCCGGCGCGCATGCGCTTCAGGCCCTGCGCCACCAGGATACGGTTGTTGGTGTCGAGCTTCACCACGTCGGCCACGGTGCCCAGCGCCACCAGGTCGAGCAGGCTGTCCAGCTTGGGCTGGCTTTGCGCGTCGAACGTGCCGCGCTTGCGCAGTTCGGCGCGCAGCGCCAGCAGCACGTAGAACACCACGCCGACGCCGGCCAGGTTCTTGCTCGGGAAGCCGCATTCGGGCTGGTTCGGGTTGACGATCACGCGCGCGTCCGGCAGGCGCTCGCCGGGCAGGTGGTGGTCGGTGACCACGACCTCGATGCCGCGCCGCCTGGCCGCTTCCACGCCGTCGATGCTGGCGATGCCGTTGTCGACGGTGAGGATGATGTCCGGCGCCTTTTCGCGCGCGGTCAGCTCGACGATCTCGGGCGTCAGGCCGTAGCCGTACTCGAAGCGGTTGGGGACGATGAAGTCGACCTCGGCGCCCATCGCGCGCAGGCCGCGCAGCGCGACCGCGCAGGCGGTGGCGCCGTCGCAATCGTAGTCGGCGACGATGGTCATCTTCTTGCGGTCCTGGATCGCGTCGGCCAGGTAGGCGGCGGCGGCGTCGATCTGCAGCAGGGCGCCGGGCGGCACCAGCGCCTGCAGCTCGCTGGCCAGTTCGCGCGGGTCGGACAGGCCGCGCGCGGCGAACACGCGCGCCAGCACGGGATGGATGCCGCCCTGGCGCAGCATTTCGGATTGGCGTACCGGGCAGGGGCGGATGGCGATGCGGGTCTTCAAGTCAGTGCTTCCAGGGTCGGACGGCGCCAGAACTTGCGCTGCGCCATCGGGGTGGTAACGGTTTCCAGGGCGCCGTCGCGGTGGCTCAGCACCAGGCGCAACTGCTTGACGCGGCCGGTTTTGACGGCCTCCAGCAGCGGCGCGAACAGTTCGGTTTCCAGGCGCGTCATTTCGCGCAGCCAGCCGTCCCAGTCCGCGGCGATGGCCGGCGCCGTGACGCTGCCGCACACCAGGACGGTTTCATCGCCGCCTTCGCCGTCCAACTGGACGGCGAAGGCGGATGGCGACTCAAGGCGGCGCGTGGCGAGCGCGTCGAGCCAGGCGGGCACGGCGTGGGTGACCAGCGCCGGGGGCGCGCCCAGGCGGCGCCGGGCGCCGGCCACCAGCTTATGGGCCTGCTCGGTGGCCAGGCTGGCGCCACCCCAGGGCCAGATCGAATTGATCGCCTGGCGCCCGCGCGCCTCGCGCGCTGCGTTGACCGGATGCGTGTACCAGGTCACCTGCACGTCGTTCTGCAGCTTGCGGAAGGCGCGCGCCTTGTCGCCGGTCGGCATCCAGTCGGTCAGGTTCATGCCGACCGCGGCGTCCGGCGTGGCGGTGCGCAGGTCGTCCCAGGCGTCGGCGCGCAGGAACCAGGTGTCGGCGGCGCCGTAGAGGAGCCGGTAGCCGCTGTCCGCGATCGAGGGCAGGGCGGCTTCGAACAGGGCGCGGCCTTCGTCCTCGCGCAGGTCGAGCCCGCGCAGGTCGTCCATCATGAGGTGGGTGCGCGCGATCTGGATGTGGGTCGGATTGACCACGAACCAGGTACCGTCTTCCGGATCGAGCCCGTAGCCGCGCATGACGCCGGTCGCCAGCGCCGGTTCGACGCCGCGCATCAGGCCGAGCGCATCGGCGATCCACAGCTCGTGCGGCAAGGCGCGCGCGTTCGGCGGCAACGGGTGGAACCGGTGCTGCGCCGTGCGCGACAACAGCGCTGCCAGCGCCGGCGCTTGCAGGACACGGATCAGGTCGGCGGCGAATTCGGGGACGGGGAGGGCGAACGGCAGGACAAGCGTAATAGGGGCCATGGCGTATTGTAGGACATCTGCCGCGCATACGCGAAGCGCCTGTCTTCGACGGCATGGCAAGCCGTCAAAAGTTGTTCCAATTGTGACAATCCGCCACGCGCAGGATGTTTGTGTGGCAAACTGCGGGACCGACAGTATCCAGCTCCGCATCGAACCCACGGAATCCATGAGCATCATCCACAAAATGCCGTACGAATGGCTGGTCGGCCTGCGCTACACGCGCGCCGGCAAGCGCAGCAGCCGCAACAGTTTTATTTCCTTCATTTCCCTGATCTCGGTGTCCGGCATCGCGCTCGGCGTGGCCGCGCTGATCGTGGTGCTGTCGGTCATGAACGGCTTCCAGAAGGAAGTCACCGACCGCATGCTGTCGGTGCTGGCCCACATCGAAGTGTTCGACGCCTCCGGCAGCATGCCCAACTGGCGCCAGGCCGAACAGGAAGCCTTCCGCAACCCGGCGGTGCGCGGCGCCGCGCCCTTCGTCGAAACACAGGGCCTGCTGCTGCGCGACGACGTGATGAAACCGTCGGTCATCCGCGGCATCCTGCCGTCCGAAGAGCACAAGGTGTCGGACGTGGCCAAGCAGATCCGCCAGGGCAGCCTGGACGCATTGAAGCCGGGCGAATTCAACATCGTGCTCGG
This sequence comes from Massilia forsythiae, assembly GCF_012849555.1. Lineage (NCBI taxonomy): Bacteria > Pseudomonadati > Pseudomonadota > Betaproteobacteria > Burkholderiales > Oxalobacteraceae > Massilia > Massilia forsythiae. Next base: position 5,548,459 of record NZ_CP051685.1, on the reverse strand, counting down.
CTACGTGCTGGCGCGCTCGCTCGGCGTGCAGGTGGGCGACAAGATCACCATGATGCTGGCCCAGGGCCAGACCACGCCGGCCGGCATGGTGCCGCGCACGCGCAGCTTCACCGTGGCCGGCATCTTCGAAGCGGGCCACTACGAGTTCGACTCGGGCATGGCCTTCATCAACATCGAGGACGCCCAGCGCATGGAGCGCCTGGCCGCGCCCAACGGCCTGCGCCTGCGCGTCGCCGACATGCACCAGGCGCCGCTGATCGCGCAGGAACTGAAAAAGACCATGTCGGGCGACTTGTTCATGCGCGACTGGTCGAAGATGAACGCCACCTGGTTCGCCGCCGTGCAGACCGAGAAGCGCATGATGTTCATCATCCTGACCCTGATCATCGCGGTGGCCGCGTTCAACCTGGTGTCGACGCTGGTCATGACCGTGACCGACAAGCAGGCCGACATCGCCATCCTGCGCACGCTCGGTTCCTCGCCGCGTTCGATCATGAAGATCTTCATGATCCAGGGCGCGCTGGTCGGCATCATGGGCACGTTCGTGGGCGTCGGCCTGGGCGTGCTGGTGGCGCTGAACATCGACGTCATCGTGCCCTTCATCGAGCACCTGCTGGGCGTGCAATTCCTGTCCAAGGACATCTACCTGATCAGCGAGATGCCGTCCGACCTGCGCTGGCCGGACGTTTTCAAGATCGGCGGCGTCTCCGTGCTGCTGGCGTTCGTCGCCACCATCTACCCGAGCTTCGCGGCCTCGCGCGTCAAACCGGCGGAGGCGCTGCGCTATGAATGACATGACGTATCAATCCACTCAGACCGCCGGCGCACAGGCCGGCACTACACCGGTGCTGTCCTGCCGCGGCGTCGGCAAGACCTTCGTCCAGGGCGACTACAAGGTGCAGGTGCTGGGCCACGTCGACTTTGCGATCGGCCGCGGCGAGCGCGTGGCGATCGTCGGCGCCTCCGGTTCCGGCAAGTCGACGCTGCTGCACATCCTCGGCGGCCTGGACACCCCCAGCAGCGGCGCGGTCACGCTGCTGGGCGAGGACTTCGCGGCGCTGTCGGAAACCCGGCGCGGCGAGCTGCGCAATTCGTCGCTCGGCTTCGTCTACCAGTTCCACCACCTGCTGCCGGAATTCTCGGCGCTCGACAACGTCGCCATGCCGCTGTTGATCCGGCGCGTCAAGCGTCCGGAAGCCATCGCGCGCGCCGAAGCCATGCTGGCGCGCGTCGGATTGACCAGGCGCGCCATCCACCGTCCGGGCGAGCTCTCCGGCGGCGAACGCCAGCGCGTGGCCCTGGCGCGCGCGCTGGTGACCGAGCCGGCCTGCGTGCTGGCCGACGAGCCGACCGGCAACCTCGACACCGCCACGGCGCAGGGCATCTTCGACCTGATGCTGGAACTGTCGAAGAACCTCGGCACCGCCTTCGTCATCGTCACCCACGACCCCGGCCTGGCGACCCGCTGCGACCGCGTGCTGCGCCTGACCGAGCACGGCCTGCAGGCGGAATAGGAAACCGGCGCGATGTGGATCGACACCCACTGCCACCTGGATGCGCGCGAATTCGGCGCGCAGGCGCTGGACGTGGCCGCGCGCGCCGCTGCGCTGGGCACGTCGATGATCGTGATCCCCGCGGTCGAGCGCGGCAACTTCGGCATCGTCAAGGGATTGGCCGACGGCGCGCCGAACCTCAGCTATGCGCTCGGCATCCATCCGATCTGCGTGCCCAACGCACGCGACGAGGACCTGGTGCTGTTGCGGCGCCTGGTCGAGGAATCGCTGTCCGACCCGCGCTTCGTGGCGATCGGCGAGATCGGCCTGGATTACTTCATCCCCCTGCTGTGCGAGCCGGCGATGCGCGACAAGCAGGAACGCTTCCTGCGCGAGCAGCTGCGCATCGCGCGCGATTTCGGCCTGCCGGTGCTGACCCACGTGCGCCGCTCGCAAGACCAGGTATTGAAGCACCTGCGCCAGATCCGTCCGCCGTTCGGCATCGCGCACGCCTTCAACGGCAGTTTCCAGCAGGCGCAGACCTTCATCGACCTGGGTTTCCACCTCGGCTTCGGCGGCGCCATGACCTTTACGCGCGCGCTGCAGATCCGGCGCCTGGCGACGCAATTGCCGCTGGAGTCCATCGTGCTGGAAACCGATGCGCCGGACATCGCGCCGGCGTGGGTGCATCCGGCGCGCAACAGTCCGGAACAATTGCCGGCGATCGGTCGGGCGCTGGCCGAGTTGCGCGGCATCGATGCCGAGCACGTGCGAAGCGTGACCGGCCGCAACGCGCTGGCGGCGATTCCACGCTTGCATCCATTGCTGGAACAGTAAATCCATCGTTTCAGGCACTGCCTGAAACGACTCCCCGCGCAGGCGCACTACTGTCCAAGATAAGCGTTATCTCTGCATTAAGCGGGTTTTGTTGCTAGCAGTATTGTAAAAATCATTCCTAGCCAACAACTCGTCGTCCCCGCGAAGGCGGGGATAATGCCACTGGCATTATCCCCTCCATACTGAGCAAGAGAATTTGGTACTTAAAAGCAACCATAATGCTTCAAAAACCCTAATTTTTGGTACTCAGCATGGGTCCCCGCCTTCGCGGGGACGACGGTTTTTAGGCCAGCAATACTATCTTGGACAGTAGTGCGCGCAGGCGGGGACCCATACTGAGCATCCAGGAACGGCAAACATCAAGGCCGCGCCGTAGCACGACCACAATCGCCACCTTCTAGTTCCCGCTTCCTGTCAAAGTCCATTGCGCATGCCTGCACGGCGCATGCCGCGGTACGCCATCGATCCCGGATAGCCGCGCCGATTCTCCTGCGCTCTCCCAATCTTCCCGCACGGGAAGCATGGAAAAATGCTGTCTTCCGCGACAACGCGGCAACCATTCGGGAGGCATGGTGGATAGCGCGAGCGAGTTCTTGCGGGTGCTGCAGCACGAACAATCCCTGAGCACCGCGCATCGCCCGTTGCGCCTGCACCTGGCGCATGGCGGCCAATTGTCCGAGGACGTGCTGTTGCCGCAGCGGGTGATGGGCAGCGAAGCCATCTGCGGCGGCATCGACTACCGCGTCGCCTGCCTGGCCGGCACGCCGTCGCTGCCCCTCAAGGAACTGATCGCGCTGCCGGCGGAAATCCAGTTCGTCACCGACCGCGGCCAGCTGCGCAGCGTGTGCGGCATCGTCACCGAGGCGCGCGCCGGCGATGCCGACGGCGGCCTGGCGGCCTACGAGCTGGTGATCCGCGACGTGTTCGCCGTGATGGAAAAACGCAGCGGCAGCCGCATCTTCCGCTACCAGAACGAGCTCGAGATCGCGCAATTGCTGTGCGACGAATGGCGCCATTCGAACACCGTGCTGGCCAGCGCCTTCGAGCTGGAACTCGATCCGCTGTTCGACATGCGCCAGTTTCCGCCGCGCGAGCAGACCATGCAGTACAACGAGTCGGACGCCGCCTTCTTGCGGCGCCTGCTCAAGCGGCGCGGCGTGGCCTGGTACTTTCGGCCGGGACGCAGCCGCGGCAGCGCGGTCGACCCGCTGCACGACCGCACGCCGGCGCATACGCTGGTGCTGTTCAGCGACCCCAGCGGCCTGGCCCGCAACGCCGCCGGCAGCGTGCGCTACCACCGCGACGGCGTCGCCGACGGCCGCGATACCGTCACCTCGTGGAGCGCCGCGCGCCGCCTGCAGCCGGGCGTAACCACGCGCCACAGCTGGGATTACAAGAACCCGGCCGGTCCGCAGTTCATGACGGCCAGCGCGCGCAGCAACGCCGACCAGGGTGCCAGCGGCAACCGGCTGGCGGCGACGCTGGACGACTACCTGATCGACGTGCCGCACGTCGGCAACGACGTCGAAGACCACTGGCGCCTCGGGCACGTGCGCATGCACCGCCACGAATTCGCCTCCAAGTGCTTCCAGGGCGAAGGCAGCGTGCGCGACTTCTGCGCCGGCCAGTATTTTTCGCTGGAAGGCCATCCCGAAATCGATACCCATGCCGCGGCCGAGCGCGAATTCGTCGTCACCGAACTGCACATCGTGGCCGACAACAACCTGCCGCGCGGCCTCGACCTGCGCGCCGCGCGCCTGCTGCACGACGCGGGCTGGCCGGGCCACGACTGGCCGGGCCACGACTGGCCGGGCCGCGAACCGGCGGCTGCTTCCCGAACGCGCGGACGCGGCGCCGGCGCGCGCGTGCACATCGCCTTCACGGCGGTGCGCCGCGGCGTGCCGATCGTGCCGGACTTCGATCCGCGCACCGACTTGCCGCACCCGCAGCTGCAGAGCGCGCTGGTGGTGGGCCCGGCGGGCGAGGACGTGCATTGCGACGCCATGGGGCGGGTGAAGATCCGCTTTCCCGGCATGCGCGCCGCCGACCACCGCCACGCGCACGGCGCCGGCGCCTCCGATTCGCCGGCCGATTCGGCCTGGGTGCGCGTCGCCTCGAACTGGGCCGGCAACGGCAACGGCAGCCAGCACCAGTCCGGCGCCGTCGGCCTGCCGCGCGTCGGCACCGAGGTGCTGGTGGCTTTCCTCGGCGGCGACCCGGACCGGCCGATCGTGCTGGCGCAGCTGTACAACGGCCGCGCCGCGCCGCCGGCCTTCAGCGCCCACGGCGACCTGCCCGGCAACCGCTACCTGTCCGGCACCCGCACGCGCGAAATCCGCGGCCAGCGTGGCAACCAGTTGCGCTTCGACGACACCCGCGGCGAGATCGGCGCCCAGCTGGCCAGCGACCACGCCGCGTCGGAATTGAACCTGGGCTGGCTGACCCGTCCGCGCGCCGGCGGCGCCGCCACCCCGCGCGGCGAGGGCGCCGAACTGCGCAGCGACGCCGCGGTGGCGCTGCGCGGCGCCAGGGGCGTGCTGATCAGCGCCGAAGCCAGCCCCGATGCCGAAGGCGGGCAGCTGGCGCGTGCCGGCCTGGTCGGGCTGGCCGAGGTGATGCAAAGCATCCTGGAAGAGGTCGGCCGGCTGGCCGCCGTGCACACCGGCGACCAGCCGGCCACCGAGCGCCTGGCCGCGCTGGCCGACAAGCTGCGCCACTGGGACCAGGGCAGCAACGCGGCCGGCGGCGCCGGCAAGGCCGCCGGGCAGGGCGGCGCCCCGATCCTGGCCGCCACCGCGCCGGCCGGCGTGCTGGTCGCCAGCAGCGACAACCTGGCGCTGGGTGCCGCCAGCAAGGTCGACGTGGTCAGCGCCGGCGACACCGAGATCGCCGGCGGGCGCAACGTGTTCGTGCGCGCGCTGCGCAGCCTGAGCCTGTTCGCCCACGAACTCGGCGTGCGCCTGGTCGCCGGGCGCGGCGATATCGTCGTGCACACGCACCAGGGCCACATCGAGATCAAGTCGGCCGGCAAGATCACGCTGGTCGCCGCCGAGGGCATCGAACTGGACGCGCCGAGCGTCAAGGTGGTGGCGTCCGGCGCCCAGACCGACTGGGCCGGCGGCGCCATCACCCACCAGAGCAGCGGCGCGCAGGTCATGAAGGGCGCCGGCTTCGTGCACCTGGGGCCGGGCGCCGCCGCCCCGCAGGGCGTGACGCTGCCGGGTTCCAGCCTGCGCACCGACGAATACGTGGTGCTGCGCCACCAGCAGACCGGCAAGCCGGTGCCGAACCAGCGCTACCGTGCCACGCTCGACGACGGCCGCGTGGTCAGCGGCCGCACCGACGAGATGGGCCGCACGGCCCTGCTGATCGGCGACACCCTGGGCAAGGTCGCCATGGCCTTCCTCCCCGACGAGCCGGCCGCCTGAGTCGTCATCCAGTCGTCCAACATTCATCCACTTCACCATACGGAGCGCGCATGGCCGATCCCGTTCGCCCCTTGCCCAACCTCATCCCGCAATCCGACGGCAGCTGGACCGGGCAAACGATGCTGACCCCGACCTCGTTCACCACGCGCGGCCTGTTCACCATGCCGTCGAAGAAGGTGGTGCCGGTGATCGTGGTGCCGGGGATCATGGGATCGAACCTGCGGGCGGCGACCAGTCCGGCCAGGCGCGCCAACAAGGCGCTCAATCCGGGCGAAGAGGCGTGGCGGGCGCCGAACGGGACTCTCGCCGGGTTGACCGCAGCCCGCCTGTGGAAGGCGCGTAGCGCCAAGATGCGCCAACAGATCCTGGACGGGGCGACGCTGGAAGTCGACACCCGCGGCGAGATCGATCTGCCGGGCGATGCGGGCAGCTACGGCACGTCGATGGAAGAAGTGCGCAAGCGCGGCTGGGGCGAAGTCCATTGGGATTCCTACGGCAAATTGCTGTACGGCTTGAGCATTTGCCTGAACCGTACCTTCGAAGAGCATGCACCCGACCAGCCGCGCGTCGTGCGGCGCCACTGGAAGGACGTGATGGAATGCGATCCGGCGCGCTGGGGCGTGCGCGCGATCGATCACGTCACCGAACAGGAGCTGGAAAAGCATGCCGATTACCATTATCCGGTGTACGCATGCGGCTACAACTGGCTGGAATCCTGCGAAGATTCGGCCAATATCCTGCGCGATCGCATCCAAAAGATCATTGCGTTCTGGAAGGGTTGCCGACACGACTGCAAGCAGGTGATCCTGGTGACGCATTCGATGGGCGGCCTGGTGGCGCGCGCCTGCGCCAAGCAGATACCGGACCAGATCCTGGGCATTGTCCATGGCGTGATGCCGGCGCTAGGCGCGCCCGTGTGCTATCGCCGCATCGCCTGCGGCACCGAGGCGTCCAGCCCCGGCAACGGCAAGATCGCCGACAAGGAAGCCGAATGCGTGGCCGACATTCTGGGTTCGACGCGCGAGGCAACGATGGCCGTCATGGCGACTTCGCCCGGTGCGCTGCAACTGCTGCCGAATCACCTGTATCCGCAGCCCTGGCTGCACGTCTACATCGTCAGCCAGGTCAACAACAAAGACACGGGGCGCGACGTGGTGCACTTGCCGACCGAAAATCCATATGACTTGTATCGCGACATGGCGTCCTGGTACAGGTTGGTCGATCCGACGTTGGCCGACCCGGCAAACAAATATGGCGGCAGTGTACTCAAGGCGACTCAAGGCATACTGAATGCGATCGACAACGCGGAACGTTTTCATCGGGAAATGTTAGGTTCCTATTACCACCCGAACAGCTATGGTTTCTATGGCGCCGATCCGCAACACATGTCGTTCGGTGCCGTGCGCTGGGTTGCGCGCGATCCTAAAAAAGGCGCAGTGTTTACGGAAGCAAATCTGCGAAAGGCAGCCCAGGCCGGCTATGGCACGTCAGGTAGCCGGCGTGTCCGTGTCGAACAGCGTACCGACCTGCAGTTCATTCCGGCGCGCCAGGATGCGGCTGGTGACGGTACGGTGCCGCAGCAGTCGGGAGCAGGACCGACCGGCAAGGTTCGACAAGTATTCGAAATGCGTGGTTTCGATCACCAAGGCGCCTTCAACGACGATGCCATTTTGTTGCTGACTCGCCATCTTATCGTCAAGATCGTGCAGACACTGCCATGAAGCGGATGCGCAAACCTGGATGGTGGATGCTTGTCGTCCTGCTGGCGATTCTCGCGTGTGCGGGACGCTGGCCAGCAGGCCAGAGTCACCGTGTCCACGACCGAACTGGGGTGACGAGGATGACCGGAACCGACAAGGCTTTGTGCGTTGGCCGTTTGCTGATCGATATTCCAGCGCAATCCCTCCTGCCATACGCCCATCATTCGATCGCCAAGCGGCATTAAAAGTTGCCATGATGCGAATAAGGAAACACGGATGGCGCGGAGTCATCGTCTTGCTGGCGGCCCTGGTCTGCGCGGGGAGTTGGGGGGCCAGCCAGATTCGCAGCATGCGGGACAGATCCGAGGTAGCGAAAATGACTGAAAACATGAAAACGGTATGTGTCGGGCGGTTCCTGGTCGACGTACCGGTCCAGGCGGAAGTGAGTCTTTCTCGCGAAATGATCGATGGATTCGAAATCGAAAAGAGGGAAGAAAGCGAAACGGCATTTCACGAGCGCGTGGCAGCGCGCGCAGCCGATATCGATGCACAAGCCGCAAAAGACCCTGCAAGGAGAACGAGCGGCATGCTTGAAGCGCGCGACCTGGCAATACCCGGTATGGCGGGCCGCAGCCTGGTTTATGGGCGTACACGTAGTTACTATTTCGAAGGAGAGCGCCGAATCGACACCGAATGGGTGTCGGTCGAGGTTCACGCCCACAAGGAAGGTTGGAGTTTCTCTCTCTCGGCAAAGTTTGCAGACGAAACAAGCGCGCGCGCGGCCGAAGCACTCCTTGCGCGTCTTCGGTTGCGCGGCGAAGACGACATTCCCGCAGTAGCCGGCTTCTGCATCGGGCGCGCAGTATTCGCCGAACCGCTGCCTCCACACAAGACCGAGCACATCGCCATGCACATCGGCCTGCCCGATCACCCCGACCTCGGCATGGCATTCGCAAGCCTGCCCGGCGGCGGCACCAGCCGCACCCTCCTGGAACGCTACGCCGACATGGACGCCGACGCCGGCGCCGACGAACTGCTGCGCGTGACCAGGCTGCGCACCGGCAAGCGCGACATCGACGCGCTCGCCGGCGAGGAAGTGCTGGAACGCGTGCGCGAGTTCAACTTCGCCACCACCTTCGGCTTCGTGTGGGAAGCGCAGGGCGTCAAGGACGATCCCTTGCGGCCTTTCCTGTCGCTCGAGCTGCATGCGGGGATCAGCGCCGAGCCGGGCGGCAAGCCGCGCGATTCGAGCCTGCACGAAGACGCCGTGCTGGCGCTGTGGGACTGCATCTCGTCCAGCATCCGCCTGCGCCCGGGCGGCCCGCCGCCCTCCGGACCATCCGGGCCGGCCGAGCCGCCGGGACCGAAACTGGGCGCGGTCGCCAGCGCCGGCGACACCTGCCCGCAATCCGGCTGGTGGCAATGCAACGAAGGCGGCCCCGATGTCGGCGTGCAGGGCGGCCAGGTGCAGTACATCCGCAAGGGCGAGCGCATGCCGCAGCCGCTGCTGCTGCCAAGGCAGACGCTGTGGCAAAAGGTGCGGCGCATCCAGTCCAGCGTCGAGCCGGAGCGCCTGGCCGCCTGGAAGCTGGTCGACAAGCGCCTGTGGCCGCGCATGGTGCCGCTGGTGGCGCTGGCGCAGCCCGGGATGCCGCCCATGCCGGGCGATGCCGGCGCCGGCAAGCCGCCGGTGGCACTGCTCGGCACCCAGGTGCGTACCGGCGAGCCTTGTCCGGCGAGCGGCTGGTGGCGTTGCGAGGAATCGCACGCGCTGGACGGCACGCGCTGGTTCGCGCACGGCAGCCTGCTGCCGGCGGCAACCTTCCAGGTGCCGGCCAGCGTGTTCGGACACGCGGCGGGACCGGAAGCGATCCGGCGCCGCAGCGTGTGGCAGCTGGTGCGGCAGATGGAGCCGGCGCCGCCGCGGGAAACGGCGCCGGCCGACGTCGCCGCCGCCGGCATCCTCGGCGAGCCGCCGGCGCTGGCGTGAGGGCGCGCGTCGCATCCATGCCGGCGTCTTCGTCCGTGGCGCCATCCTGCGCTGCGCCATCCTGCACGGCGCCGGGCGCCCGGCACGCATGCGCTGCCTGATCCTGGGGTTTGCCGCCGGCGTGTTCTGGCTGCAGCAGGCGTCGTCCCTGCCGGCGGCACTGTCGCTGGCCGGCTGCGCCGCAGCCGCACTGGCGCTGTCGATATTGGCCGCGTTTGTCCGCCGCGCAGCCCCGTCTCGTTTGCGTGGCGCCGCCGCTGTGGTCCTGATGCTCGCGGCCGCCGGCGGCTTGTCCGGTTACGCATGGGCCGCGCTGCTGGCGCAGCGCGCATTGGCGCCAATGCTGGCGGCCACCGACGAAGGGCGCGACCTGGCCATCGTCGGCGTGGTCGACAACCTGCCGGCCAGCTTCGAGCAGGGCGTGCGTTTCAACTTCCTGGTCGAGCGCACGCTCACGGCGGGCGCGGCCGCGCCGCCGCGCGTGGCGCTGTCCTGGTATGCCAACCCGCGCGGCGCGTCCGGCCGCGCCGCTGCGGCGTCCAGCGTGTCCGCGCAAGACGCGCTGCCCGAGATCGAGCCCGGCCAGCGCTGGCAGTTGACGGTGCGCCTGCAGCGCCCGCACGGCAACGCCAATCCCGGCGGCTTCGACTACGAAGCCTGGCTGCTGGAACAGGGCGTGCGCGCCACCGGCTACGTGCGCACCGGGCGCGCTGCGGCAGGAGTGCCGGCGGCGGTCCTGCTGGACGAGTTCGCGCCCAGCCTGCCGGGCGTGGTCGAGCGCTGCCGCGCCTGGCTGCGCGAACGCATCCTGCGCGCGCTGGCGGGGCGCCAGTACGCCGGCGTCATCGTCGCGCTGGTGATCGGCGACCAGCGCGGCATCGACCAGGCCGACTGGCAGGTGTTCAACCGCACCGGCATCGGCCACCTGGTTTCGATCTCGGGATTGCACATCACGATGATCGCCGGGCTTGCGGCACTCGGCGCCTCGGCGCTGTGGCGGCGCTCGTTCTTCACCGATGCCCAGTTGCCGCTGCTGCTGCCGGCGCAGAAGGTGGCGGCGCTGGCCGGCGCCGTCACCGCGCTGCTGTACGTGCTGCTGGCCGGCTTCGGGGTGCCGGCCCAGCGCACCTTGTACATGCTGTCGGTGGTGGCGCTGGCGCTGTGGAGCGGACGGCTGACGGCGGTCTCGCACGTGCTGTGCGCGGCGCTCGGCGTAGTGCTGCTGCTGGACCCCTGGGCGGTGTTGTGGCCGGGCTTCTGGCTGTCGTTCGGCGCGGTGGCGATGATCCTGTTCGCCGGCCATGGCCGCATCAATCCGCCGCTGCGCGGCCTGTGCGGCACGCTGCTGGGGGCGGGGCACACGCAGTGGGCGGTGACGCTCGGCCTGGTGCCGCTGACGATGCTGCTGTTCGGCCAGGTATCGCTGGTCAGTCCGCTGGCGAATGCGGTGGCGATCCCGCTGGTGAGCTTCGTGGTCACGCCGCTGGCACTGGCCGGCAGCCTGCTGCCCGATCCGTTGTGCGGCTGGCTGCTGGCGCTGGCGCACGCGGCGGTCGCGGCGCTGGCCTGGCTGCTGGGCTGGATGGCGGGACTGCCGCTGGCGGTATGGCGCGCACCGGCGCCGCAGGCCTGGGTATTCCTGCTGGCGCTGGGCGGCACGCTGTGGCTGTTGATGCCGCGCGGCTGGCCGCTGCGCTGGAGCGGCGCGATCGCCTGGCTGCCCTTGCTGCTGCACCTGCCCGATCACCCGCCGGCAGGCAGCGTGCGCGTCACCGCCTTCGACGTCGGCCAGGGCATGGCGCTGCTGGTCGAGACCGCGGGCCACCGCCTGCTGTACGACACCGGCCCGGCCTATGCGCCCGGCGCGGATGCCGGCAGCCGCGTGATCCTGCCGTACCTGCGCATGCGCGGCATCGGGGCGCTGGACGGCATCGTGGTCAGCCATGGCGACCTCGATCACACCGGCGGCGCCCTGGCGCTGCTGGGGGAACTCGAGGTCGGCTGGCTGGCGTCGTCGCTCGGTGAAGAGCACGCGATCGCGCGGGCGGCGCCGCGCCACCTGCATTGCATGGCCGGCCAGCGCTGGGAGTGGGACGGCATCCGCTTCGAGATGCTGCATCCGGCGCCGTCGAGTTATGGCGACGCCGGCCTGAAGGCGAATGCGCGCAGCTGCGTGCTGCGCATCGTCAATGCCACGCATGCGTTGCTGCTGGCGGGCGACATCGAGGCGGCGCAGGAAGCCGGCCTGGTGGCGGATCGAGCGCAGGCGCTGCGCGCCGACGTGCTGCTGGCGCCGCACCACGGCAGCGGCACCTCGTCCACGCCGGCCTTTTTGCAGGCGGTGCGGCCGTCGATCGGCATCTTCCAGGTGGGGTACCGCAACCGTTACCGCCATCCCAAGGCCGAGGTCTACGAGCGTTACCGGATGCTGGGCATCGAGCGCCTGCGCACCGACACCAGCGGCGCCGTGACGTTCGACGTGGATGCAGCCGTGACGGTGGAAGCCTACCGCAGCGCGCACGCCCGTTACTGGTATGCGGGGGGCATGACGGCAGACCATTTACAAAGTTATTGAACATGCAATTATAATGAGGTCATCTTTTTGACGTGGAGATGACATCATGCACTACCGTTTATCGATCGCCGGCGTGGCAGCAGCGCTGCTGCTCGGCGGCTGTTCCACCATCGAAGAGCGACAGCAGCAGCGTGTCGCCGATATTCCCGAAGCGGGGCGCGGCTACGTCGTCGGCACCTTTGCGATTCAGTGCAAGCCCGCGGATGCCAGCTGCGTGAACGAGTACGATGCCCAGCTGCTTCAGTTTCGCAGCGCCGACAAGACATGGGAAGACAGCGTGGCGATTGGCAACTACGGTGTCCCCACCTTCCAGCGGCAGGTATTCGACTACGAGCGCGCCGAGCGCGCTGAAAAGGGCAAGCGCTTTTGCGTGCCGCTCCGGCCTGGAAGCTACGGCTTTTACGGGTTCACCTATTTCATTGGCGGCATCGCGTATTCGTTCAAGCGCGCCAGCGAGTTCAATCTCGCATTCATTGTGAAGCCGGGAGAGATCACCGATGTGGGCAAACTGAAGCTGACCAGCGAGCATGGCCGGCACCTGCTGGGCTTTCAGGTCCCGGTGCCTGGCATGCTGCTGCTATCGGGCCAACCCAAGGCCGACATCGACGCCGCCTTGCAGAAATGTCCGGAACGCGTGCGCGCATGGCCGGTGCGCGAGGCCTCACTGCGGGCCATGGATGCCGCCACCCCGCTCGTCAGGATGAATCCGGCGCCATGAGGCGGCTTAAGGCAGCTTGACAGGACGGCGCAGGACGGCGGTCCAACCCTGGCGGTCCCGGGCGCGACCGCCGGCGCTTATTTGGCGCAGCTCTTGCCGTGCTCGCCGTGGTAGCCCTTGGCCTTGGCGTCGGCTTCCGCCAGGTACTCGCCCTTCTTGGTCTTGCCGTAGTACTTTTCGCCTTCGCAGTGATACACCTTGCTCGAGGTGTTCACCCATACCTTGCCGGCGCCGCCGCCCGCGGCCTGTTCCATCGGCGCGGCCTTGGCCTTGCCCGCCGGCGCAGCGGCGGGCGTGGCGGGCGTGGCGGAAGCAGCGGGCGCCGCGGCGTGCGCGGGAGCCGCGGCCGGCGCCATCGGGTTGGGGACGGTGGTCTGGGCGAATACCGGCGCCGCGATGGCGATGCTCAGGGCGGCGATCAACAGGTTCTTTTTCATGCGGTTCTCGAAACGGGCACACGAACGTACGTGCATGCGCAGATAACGCCGTCATGCGCGGCGGGTTGACGGCGGTAACAATCGGACACAATCGCCTGCCGTATGCAGGCGCCGCCGCGGCGAATAGAGTCGCGCGCCATGCAGGTTAAATGGTACATTGCCGCCCTTATGAATGGATCACGTCACCCAGCATGACCAACAGCTATTTCCCCACCGTGCGCTACTGGCTGGAGGTCGAATCGCTTGTCTATCCCGACTTGCCGCGCACGCGCGCCAACGGCAGCATCAAGACCTGCCGCTACCAGGACCGCATGCCGTGGGAAGCACAGTCCGGACAGCCGCCGTCCGCCGATGCGCGCGAACCGGCGCGCGGCCGCGGCCAGGCCGGCCTGTTCAACGACGATCACAAATATTTCGTCTACTTCGGCCTGGTCGACCGCGCCATCCTGGAACACGAGCTGCGCGCGCAATACCGCCCGCCGGCGCCGGACGAACATTACGACGGCAACCAGGCGCGCCCCGACAGCGGCCGTACCTTCCTGTGCGCGGTCGAAGTCGACGCGCACGGCATGCCCGACCTCGATACCCTGCAGGTGGCGGCGTTCGCCGTCGCCTTCGCGGCGAAGAAGCACGGCACGCGCATGCGCCACGACGAACTCGAGGCGCTGCTGGCCGACTTTGCCGCCAACCGCGCCGCGCGCGCCGGCGGCGGGGTCGACGGCGCCTGGTTCGCCGCGCTGGTCGACACCCTGTGCGCGCAACTGGCGTGGGGGCCGGCCGAACTGATGGCGCGCGAGCAGTTGTGCGTGCAGCGCGTGACGACCGTGCGCAAGGACGGCAAGCCGCTGCGCCATCCGCCCGAGCTGGCGCCGATTAACTCGTTCTACGTCGAGGACCTCGAGCGCATCGCGGACGCGGCCGAACGCGGCGAGTACGCGCCGCAGGTGGCGCGCTACCTGGACGGCGAGCGGTCGCGCGACAAGCCCGGCGGCCAGCGCATCGACGTCACCCGGCTCGACGTGATCGACCAGCTGCTGCATCCGGCGCGCTTTCCGGCCGGGCGCTGGCCGTCGCGCTTCCCGCTGTTCATGATGCAGCAGGTGGCGGTGAACGGCTGCTTCGAGACGGTGCGCGACGGCGGCATCTTTTCGGTGAACGGGCCGCCCGGCACCGGCAAGACCACGCTGCTGATGGACGTGATCGCCGCCCGCATCGTCGAGCGCGCCACGCTGATGGCCGGTTTCGACGATCCGGCGCAGGCCTTCGCCAAGGGGCCGGGCACGATCGCCTACCCCGCCTTCAACGGTGGCGCGGCGCTGGCGGGCAGCAGCTTCGCCGTCGACGAGCGGCTGCTGGACTTCGGCATCGTGGTCGCCAGTTCCAACAACAACGCCGTCGAGAACATCACGCGCGACCTGCCGAGCGCGGCCAGGATCGACCCGGCCCTGGCCAGCGTCGACGGCCAGCCCTTCGATTATTTCGCCGCCACCGCCGACGCGGTGCTGGCGCCGGCGCCGAAGGCGGCGGGCGAGGGCGAGGACGAGACGGAGGCCGCGCAGGCCGGTCTGGTGAAGAGCTGGGGCCTGATCTCGGTCCCGCTCGGCAAGAAGGCCAACCGCAACCGGGCGGCGTTCGAGCTGGGCCGGCACGGCATGTTCGGCATCGCGCGCGCGCTGGAAGGCTTGCCGCTTGAGGAAACCGACTGGACCACGGCGCGCCGGCGCTTCGCCGCGGCGCTGCACGCGGTGCAGGCGCTGCAGGCCGAGATCGTGGCCTACGACCGCCTCGACGCGTCCCTGCGCGATGCGCGCAAGCGCCAGCACGCCGCCGCCGCCGAGGTGGAGCGGGCCGGCGCCGCCCACGGCGCGGCGCGCCAGGCCGAGCAGGTCTGGGAGACCCGGGAACAGGACATCCGCGCGCGCCGCGACGCCAACCTGGCGGAGCACGACCGGCTGGAAGACGCGTGGGGCTTCTTCAGGCGCATCGTCGGCGCCTTGCTGGGCACGCGCGGCTACGCCGGCTTCCAGGCGCAGCGCCGGGCGCTGGACCAGGGCCGCGATGCGCTGCGCACCGAAATGGCCGGGGTCAAGCGCGGCGCGCTGCAGTACCAGCAGCGTTCGGCCGAGCTGCGCCGCGCGCACGAGGGGGCGCAGGCGGCGCAGGCGGCGGCGCAGGCGGCCGGCCTCGAGCTCGAACGCGAACGGACGCGCCTGCGCGCCGCGCTCGGCGAAGCGGCGTTCGATCCGGCCGCCTTCGCCGCGCTGCCGGTGGAGGAGCAGCACAAGCGCCTGCCGCGCAGCAATGCGCGCCTGCATGCGGCGCGCGCGGCGCTGTTCGTGGAAGCGCTGCGCCTGCAGCGCGCCTTCGTGAAAAATGCGGGCAAGGCCTTCGAGACCAACTTCCGCCTGGCGCTGGCGATGCTGGAAGGGCAGCCGTTCCTGGCGCCGCACCTGCCCGCCATCGCGCCGCACCTGTGGGCCACCTTCTTCATGGTGGTGCCGGTGGTGTCGAGCACCTTCGCCTCGTTCGCGCGCTGCTTCAAGGACCTGGGCGAGGGCCAGCTCGGCCTGCTGCTGGTCGACGAGGCCGGCCAGGCGGTGCCGGCGCACGCGCTGGGCGCGTTCTGGCGCTCCAGGCGCGCGCTGGTGGTCGGCGACCCGCTGCAGGTGGAGCCGGTGATCCGCATGGATGCGCAGCTCGACCTGGCGATCCTGGCGCACCACGGCGCGCCCGAGCGGCATGCGCTCACGCGCTGGTCGGCGCAGCACCTGGCCGACCGCGGCAACCGCTTCGGCGCCGAGGTCGTGCAGCACGACGGCGCGGCGCTGTGGGTCGGCTCGCCGCTGCGCGTGCACCGGCGCTGCGCCGAGCCGATGTTCTCGCTGTCGAACCGGATCGCCTACAACGGCAAGATGGTGGACGGCATGGACCCGGCCCAGGAGGCAGCCGCCACCGCCGAACGGCCGCTGCTCGGGCCTTCGCGCTGGATCCACGTCGACAACGACGACTTCGTCGACCACTTCAACCGCGCCGAGGGCCAGGCCGCGCTCGAGCTGGTGCTGCGCTGCCGGCGCCAGGGCGCTACCACCGGCACGCACGGCCTGCCCGACCTGTTCGTGGTGTCGCCGTTCGTCTCGGCGGCGGACGGCGTCGCCGCGCTGCTGCGCGAGCGCCAGCGCGAATGGGCCGGCGGCGCCGGCGACGAGGTGGTGGCCGAGTGGCTGAAGACCCACGTCGGCACGGTCCACACCTTCCAGGGCAAGGAATGCGATACGGTGCTGTTCGTGCTGGGCGGCAGGAGCGGGCGCGCGCGCCAGTGGGCCGGCAGCCGGCCGAACATCGTCAACGTCGCCGTCACGCGCGCGCGCCGGCGCCTGGTGGTGATCGGCAATCGCGACGCCTGGCGCCGCACCGTGTTCGGCGCGGCGCTGGCGGAGGCGCTGCCGGGTTAGCCCTGCGGCTCCCGCAGCTCGCGCGGCAGGGAAATCGTCACGCGCAGCCCGCCGCCCTCGCGGTTGGCGGCGGTGATGCTGCCGCCGTGGGTGTCCACCACGCGCTTGGCGATGGCCATGCCGAGGCCGTGCCCGTCGACGTTGTTGCGGGTCGGGTTCGAGCGGAAGAAGGGTTCGAACACGTCGCCCAAATGCTCCTCGGCGATGCCCGGCCCGCGGTCCAGCACCTCGATGTGCACCTGGCCGTGGTCCGGATGCAGCGCCACCTCGACCGCATTGTCGGCGCCGCCGTGCTTGACCGCGTTGCGCATGATGTTCTCGACCGCGCTCCACAGCAGGTCGGGGGCGCCGCGCACCGCCACCGGCACCGGCGCGTCGACGTCGATGCGGGCGCCGGCCTCGAAGCGGGCATCGTCGGCGATCTGGTCGACCATCTCGACCAGGTCGATGGTGTCGATGGCCGGCAGCGCGCTGCTGGCTTCCAGGCGCGACAGGGTCAGCAGCTCGCCCACCAGGCGGTCCATGCGCACGCTCTCGCGCTCGATGCGCTCCAGCGAGGCGTGCACCTTGTCCGGCTGCTGGTGCGCCAGGCCGATCGCCGCCTGCAGGCGCGCCAGCGGCGAGCGCAGCTCGTGCGAGACGTCGTGCAGCAGGCGGCGCTGGCCTTCCATCAGGGTGCGCAGCTGGGCGCTCATGCGGTCGAAGTCGTGGCCGAGTTCGGCCAGCTCGTCGCCGCCGACCGCGAAGGTCGACGCCGCGAACTTGGGCGCCAGGTCGCCGGCGGCGGCCGATTCGAAGGCGCTGCGCAGCGCCCGGATCGGCCGCGAGAAGTACCAGGCCAGCAGCACGGCGAACAGCAGGCTGGCCAGCGTGGCGGCGACGATCGGCAGCCAGCGGCCGATGTGGCGGCCGAAGTCGGGCGGCAGGCCGAACATACCGCCGCCCATGCCCGGACCCATGCCGGGGCCGCCCGGTCCGCCGGGGCCGCCATCGCCGCCGAAACCGGGTCCGCCGCCGAAGCCTGCAGGCGGACCGCCGAATCCGGCGCCCGGCGCCCCGCCGAATGCGCCGTCCGGCCCGTTGCCTGGATCGGCGTCGGCGCCATCGGCGCCGCCGTCACCGGCGCTGCCGTTGCCGCCATTGCTGCGCCGGGCGCGCTGCGGCGGCTGCGCGGCCGTGCCGCCCCGGGATGCGCCGCTGCCGTCGGTACCCGCCGGCGCCGCATTGCCGCTGCCGGCCTTGTCGATCCCGGCCTTGTCCATGCTGCTCCCGGCCGCCTGGTCGCTTGCTTTCTCGCCCGCAGCGCCGCCCGTGCCCGTGCGTACGCCATACGGCATGCGCGACGCGAACGCCAGGTAGCGCTGGCCGTCCGGCGCGGTCAGGCGCGCCACCGCGTGCGCCTGGCCCTGGCCTTCGAGCGTGCGCTCGACTTCCTCGCGCAGCTTGGCCGGCACGCTGCGCCCCAGCAGTTCGTGGCCGCTCGCATCCAGCACGAACAGGCGCACGCGCCGGCTGGTGGCGGCCAGTTCGCGCAGGCCGCCCACGCCGGCGTGCTTGAGCGTGGCCTTGGCGGCGTCCAGCATGATCACGGCGGGCGGGCCGACATCCAGCGTCGGCTCGGTGCCGCGCTGGCGCGCCTGGTCGCGCAGCCAGACGGTGCCGCCGATGCCGATCGTGGCGGCCACCTGCGCCAGCAGGATGGACAGGAAGAACTTCCAGAACAGCCGGCCCATCGCTATTCGCGGATCAGCTGGTAGCCGAGACGGTAGACGGTCTGCAGGCAGGAACGCCCGTCGGACAGGGTGCCGAGCTTGTGGCGCAGGCTGCTGAGGTGGACGTCGATGTTGCGGTCGAAGCGCGCCAGCGGGCGGCCCAGGCCCTGCTCGGACAGGTCGTTCTTGCTGACCGGGCGGCCGGCGTTCCTGGCCAGGACTTCGAGCAGGTTGAATTCGGTGCTGGTCAGTTCCAGCGGCTGGTTGTCCCAGGTGGCGCGGCGCTGCTCGGGCAGCATGGTCAGCTTGCCGACCGTGAGCGTGATGCCGGGACCGTCGTTGGCCGAATGCTGGGTGCGGCGCAGGATGGCGCGCACGCGCGCCGTCAGCTCGCGCGGCGTGCACGGCTTGGCGACGTAGTCGTCGGCGCCCAGTTCCAGGCCCAGGATGCGGTCGGCGTCGTCGCCGCGGCCGGTCAGCATCAGCACCGGCATGCGGCTGGCGGCGCGGATGCGGCGCAGCGTCTCGATGCCGTTCATGCGCGGCATCATCACGTCGAGGATGGCGATGGCGTACTGGCCGCTCAGGGCCTCGCGCGCGCCGGTCTCGCCGTCGTGGGCGCAGTTGACGCGGAAGCCTTCCTGCTCCAGGTATTCGCTGAACATGCCGACCAGCTCGGTGTCGTCGTCGATTAACAGTACTTGGTTCATGCTCGCATCTTAGCAAAACCCGGGAAACCTGCTGATTGGAAGGAGCATGTCTTTACCCCGATTTACAACGGACTAACACCACTTAACACGGGCGCCGACGAGAATGGCCGTTCCAAACTGACAAGGATGTAACACATGAAATTCACTCGCCAATCCGTGGCGGCCGCGCTGTTCGCCGCCGGGGCCGCCGCCTGCTTCGCCAACCCCGCCTGCGCATTCGCCACGGCCGACGCCGCCGCGCCGGCAGCAGGATCGACGGCCGCCATGGAGCACGCTCCCGGCGGCGACGCCGGCGCACGCCCGGAGCGCGGCGTGGACGAGCGCGGTCCGGACGGCCACGGCCCGGACCGGCGCGGCCACGGTGAAGGCGGCGGGCCCGATGGCGGCCCGGATGAAGGTTTCGGCGGACACGGACCAGGAGCACCTGGTCCGGACATGCCCTTCGGTCACGGCGGCCCGTCCGGCATGCACGGCCTGCATCGCCTGCAACTGAGCGAAGCCCAGCAGGACAAGCTGTTCGCCGTCATGCATGCGGCCGCGCCGCAGCGCCGCGAACAGGACAAGGCCGAACGCAAGGCGCGCGAGGCGCTGCGCGAGATGGGACAGAGCGGCAGCTTCGACGAGACCCGCGCCAGCAACCTGGCGCGCAACCTGGGCCAGGCCATCGCCGCCGGCATCGTGCTGCAGGCGCGCACCCATGCGCAGGTGCTGGCCGTGCTGACCGCGGAACAGCGCGAGCAGCTGCGCAAGGAGCGTCCGCCCGGCCCGCCGCCGGGCCGTTGAGAAGATGCGCGGGCACGCCGCGCCGCGCGGTTTCCTTGCCGGCGTGTAGGTGTTTCCTTCTAATCCAGGTTGCCGGGCGCGGCAAAGCCATTACAATGGCGCCTCGTATTTACTCCGTCCGCCGCTGCCATGACCAAACCACTGCTGCACTTCACGCACGGGAACAGCTATCCGTCGGGCTCGTACGGCAGGATGCTCGATGACCTGCGCCGCGATTTCGACGTGCGCCTGACCGACATGCTCGGCCACGATCCGCGCTATCCGGTCGGCGACAACTGGCATGCGCTGGTGGACGAACTGATCGCCCAGCTGGCAGCGTACGACCGGCCGGCGATCCTGCTCGGGCACTCGCTGGGCGGCGCCATCGGCATGCTGGCTGCGTGGCGCCGCCCCGAGCTGGCGCGCTGCGTGGTGATGCTCGATTCGCCGGTGGTGGCGGGCTGGCGCGCGCTGGCCTGGCACGCGGCCAAGGCGCTCGGCCTGGGGCGGCGCCTGTCGCCGGGCGGAATCGCGCAGCGCCGCCGCACCACCTGGCCGTCGCGCGAGGCGGCGTTCGACCACTTCCACGCCAAGTCCATCTTCCATGCCTGGGCGCCGGGTGCGCTCGACGACTACCTGCAGCACGGCCTGGTGCCGCACCCGGACGGCGTGCAGCTGCGCTTCTCGCGCGAGATCGAAGCCGACATCTACGCCACGCTGCCGCACGACATGGGACGCGTACTGCGCGCGCCGTATCCGCTGCCGATCGGCTTCATCGCCGGCACCGAGTCGGAGGAGCTGCGCCAGGCCGGCATGGCCGCCACGCGCAAGCTGGTGGGGCGCAACCTGGTGATGATCGAGGGGACGCACCTGTACCCGATGGAGTCGCCGCAGCTGACCGCGCACCTCACGCGCGAGATGATCGGGCGCCTGCTGGCGCAGGGCGGCGGACGCATGCAGGGCAGCCGCCAGGGCCTGGCCCACGACCGCGGTTCGCTTTTCGCGTAGAATCGCGGGCTTCACTTCCCCATTACGAGAGCAGTTCGACGATGAGCATCAAGAGCGACAAATGGATCCGCCGCATGGCGGAAGAGCACGGCATGATCGAGCCGTTCGCACCCAACCAGGTGCGCGAGAGCGACGGCCGCCGCATCATTTCGTGGGGCACCTCCTCGTACGGCTACGACATCCGCTGCGCCGACGAGTTCAAGGTCTTCACCAACATCAACAGCACCATCGTCGATCCGAAGAACTTCGATTCGAATTCGTTCGTCGACGTGAAGAGCGACGTCTGCATTATCCCGCCGAACTCGTTCGCGCTGGCGCGCACCATCGAATACTTCCGCATCCCGCGCAACGTGCTGACCGTGTGCCTGGGCAAGTCGACCTATGCGCGCTGCGGCATCATCGTCAACGTGACGCCGTTCGAGCCGGAGTGGGAAGGCTACGTGACGCTGGAATTCTCGAACACCACGCCGCTGCCGGCCAAGATCTACGCCGGCGAGGGCTGCGCCCAGGTGCTGTTCTTCGAAAGCGACGAAGTGTGCGAGACCTCGTACAAGGACCGCGGCGGCAAGTACCAGGGACAGAGCGGCGTCACGTTACCGAAGACTTGACATTGCCGGAGACCTAAAACGGAAAGGGAGGCCGAGGCCTCCCTTTTTCGTGACCGGTCGATGCGTTGGGCGTGGCGTGGACGTGGCCGGCGAGGCGGGGTCCCCGTCCACGCGTCCGGCCGGCGCTCAATCCTGCTTGACGCAATCCACGAAGTAACCGCGCTTGCCGTCCATCTCGCGCTTGACCAGGCCGTGCACGTCGGTCTCGAAGCCCGGGAAGCGCTCGTTGAAGTCGCGCGCGAAGCGCAGGTAGTCGACGATGATCTTGTTGAAGCGCTCGCCCGGAATCAGGAGCGGAATGCCCGGCGGGTACGGGGTCAGGAGGATCGCCGTGATGCGGCCTTCCAGTTCCTCGATCGCCACGCGCTCGATCTCGCGGTGCGCCATCTTGGCGAAGGCGTCCGACGGCTTCATCGCCGGGATCATGTCCGACAAATACATCTCGGTGGTCAGGCGCGCCACGTCGCGCGATTTGTAGAAATCGTGGATCTGCTGGCACAGGTCGCGCAGGCCCCAGGATTCGTAGCGCGGGTTGGCGGCGCAGAATTCCGGCATGATGCGCCACATCGGCTGGTTCTTGTCGTAGTCGTCCTTGAACTGCTGCAGCGCCGTCACCAGCGTGTTCCAGCGGCCCTTGGTGATGCCGATGGTGAACATGATGAAGAACGAGTACAGGCCGCACTTCTCGATGATCACACCGTGCTCGGCCAGGTACTTGGTGACGATCGAGGCCGGGATGCCGGAGTCGCCGAACGAGCCGTCCAGCGACAGGCCCGGGGTCACCACGGTGGCCTTGATCGGGTCGAGCATGTTGAAGCCCTCGGCCAGGCTGCCGAAGCCGTGCCAGTCGTCCTCGGCGTGGATCATCCAGTCGGCCTGGGTGCCGATGCCTTCCTCGGAAAACACTTGCGGGCCCCATACCTTGAACCACCAGTCGTCGCCGTACTCGGCGTCGACCTTCTGCATGGCGCGGCGGAAGTCGAGCGCCTCGAAGATCGATTCCTCGACCAGCGCGGTGCCGCCCGGCGCTTCCATCATGGCCGCGGCCACGTCGCACGAGGCGATGATCGAATACTGCGGCGAGGTCGAGGTGTGCATCAGGTAAGCCTCGTTGAAGGCGTCCTGGTCTAGCGCCACGGTCTCGGATTCGCGCACCAATACCTGCGAGGCCTGCGACAGGCCGGCCAGCAGCTTGTGGGTCGACTGGGTCGAGAAGATCATCGATTCCTTGGCGCGCGGGCGGTCGCGGCCGATCGCGTGCATGTTCTTGTAGAAGTCGTGGAAGGTCGCGTGCGGCAGCCAGGCTTCGTCGAAGTGCAGGGTGTCGATCTTGCCGTCCAGGAGTTCGCGCAGGACTTCCACGTTGTAGACCACGCCGTCGTAGGTCGACTGGGTGATGGTCAGGATGCGCGGCTTCTTGTTCTTGGCCTCGCGCGCGAACGGGTTGGCTTCGATCTTGCGCTGGATGGATTCCGGCGTGAACTCGGACAGCGGGATCGGGCCGATGATGCCGAGGTTGTTCCGGGTCGGCATCAGGAACACGGGGATCGCGCCGCACATGATGATCGAGTGCAGGATCGACTTGTGGCAGTTGCGGTCGACCACCACGATGTCGCCCGGCGCCACGGTCGAGTGCCAGACCATCTTGTTCGAGGTCGAGGTGCCGTTGGTGACGAAGTAGCAGTGGTCGGCGTTGTAGATGCGCGCGGCGTTACGCTCGGACTTGGCGACCGGGCCGGTGTGGTCGAGCAGCTGGCCGAGTTCCTCGACCGCGTTGCAGACGTCGGCGCGCAGCATGTTCTCGCCGAAGAACTGGTGGAACATCTGGCCGATCGGCGACTTCAAGAAGGCGACGCCGCCCGAGTGGCCGGGGCAGTGCCACGAATAGGAACCGTCGTTGGCGTAGTTGACCAGCGCGCGGAAGAACGGCGGCGCCAGGCTGTCGAGATAGGCCTTGGCTTCGCGGATGATGTGGCGCGCCACGAATTCCGGCGTGTCCTCGAACATGTGGATGAAGCCGTGCAGCTCCTTCAGGATGTCGTTCGGGATGTGGCGGCTGGTGCGGGTCTCGCCGTAGATATAGATCGGGATGTCCGAGTTCTTGTGGCGGATCTCGGCCACGAAGGCGCGCAGCGCGGCCAGGGCGAAGTTGGTTTCCTCGACGGTGCCGCCGCCGAATTCCTCGTCGTCGATCGACAGCACGAAGGCCGAGGCGCGCGACTGTTGCTGGGCGAACTGCGACAGGTCGCCGTAGCTCGTCAGTCCCAGCACTTCCATGCCTTCTTTTTCCATCGCGGCCGCGAGCGCGCGAATGCCCAGGCCCGAGGTGTTCTCGGAACGGAAATCCTCGTCAATGATGACGATAGGGAAACGAAATTTCATCGACAGCTCCAAAGCGAAGCGCCGCGCACGCCAACTCCCTTTCCATGGGAATTGGCCGGGCACGGCACCGAAAAAAATGAATGCGGATTTTCGCAGAAATGCGTGCGGCTTGGTAAAAAACTTATGCGCGCCTGCGACCGGCCAGCCGCGAGCGTAACCGTGGGCGGCGAATGGTGGCGCACTCTTGTGGACGAGGCTGCCCGGTGAACCGGTTTGGCATGCGGCGCACCCTTGCGGCTGCACGGACGCTGACTGGGTGCCGCA
This sequence comes from Massilia forsythiae, assembly GCF_012849555.1. Taxonomy (NCBI): domain Bacteria; kingdom Pseudomonadati; phylum Pseudomonadota; class Betaproteobacteria; order Burkholderiales; family Oxalobacteraceae; genus Massilia; species Massilia forsythiae. The sequence continues at coordinate 5,524,383 of NZ_CP051685.1, read as the reverse complement.
CGGCGGGCCGATGTGGCTATCGCGGAGGCACGAACCTATACGGGGCCTCAAAGTACAACGGGGTTGGTGAGGAAAATGAAAAAATTGATGGAAGTAAGCATATTTCTAAATCCCATGTTATATTGCCATTCAGAAAAACTAGTTTCCTCAAATTACCATATTGAGCCAAGCCATGAACCTGAAATCGAAGATCGTCCTCGCCGCATTCGCCGCTGCCGCTGCCTTCCACGCCAACGCCAGCGTGATCACCGTTTCCACCGCATACAGCGCCGCCGGCGCCCAGACCAGCGCCGCTGCCTACAAGAACGTGGTCGAGAACGCGCTCAAGACCCAGACCACGGGCTACGGCACCGCGGTGCTGGCGAGCGCGGACAACATCGACAACAGCGACCTGTTCGGCGCCTACAGCAACATCGCCTGGAAGACCACCGTCGATTTCAACGTCGCCTCGGCCGCGACCTGGTCGCTGCGGGCCGGCGTCGATTTCGGCTATGGCGGCGCGCTGTTCCTGGACGGCGTGGCGGTCTCGTTCAAGTCGAACGACATGTGGACCGCCAACAGCTACACCGATACCACCCAGTTCTTCCAGTACACCAGCGCGCTGGCGGCAGGCAACCACACCTTGACCCTGTACGGCCTGGAAAACTGCTGCGACGCCAGCCAGCAGGTGCAATACAAGGTCGGCAGCGGTAACTACGCCAGCTTCGCCAGCACCGACGGCCTGAACCCGAAGGCGAGCACCGCGGTGGCGGAACCGGCGACCATCGCCTCGTTCGGCCTGGGACTGGGCCTGCTGGGTCTGATGCGCCGCCGCGCGCGCCGCAACCGCGCCTGACCCGGACGCCGCCGGACCTGGATACACGAAGCCCGCCGGCGCAATGCATGCGCCGGCGGGCTTTCCTTTTTATCGCGCTGGCGGAACCGCGCGCCGAGGTGCCTCTAGTGCGCGCTTCCCGCCAGCAGCGCCAGCGGATCGACGTGCAACCAGGCGAACAATCCCAGCACCAGGCCGACCGCCGCCACCGCATAGGTGGCATTGAGCAGCCAGCGGCGCCGCGTCAGCAGCGAGATCGCCGCCAGCGAGATGGCGATCTGCTCGGCGGTGGTGGCCAGCGCCCACTGGTGGTGGGTGTGCAGCGACTTTTCCGACTTTTCGTTCCACACGTCGGATTCGTGGTCGAGCTTTTCCGCCTGCCTGCGGTTCTCGGCCTTGTCGCTGGCGTAGCGCTCGGCCTGGGCCTTGTATTTGGCCTGGTCGACGCCCGGCAGGCTGGCGGCCAGTTCCGAGACGTTCTGCTTGACCGACTTGGCCTGGTAATAGCTCCAGGCGTCGGCCGCCGCCGTCTTGGCGATGGCGGCGTTGTTCTTGAAGAGGGCGGCGTCGTTCTGGGTGGCGCCGCCCATGTAGCCGAACATGGCGCCGACCGTGGCCAGCACCGCGGTCATCACCGCGATCCTGTTCGAGAAGCCATCGTTGGCGCCGTGCTGGGCGGCGTGTTCGACCGCATGGTCGTGCGGGCCATGGACGTGAAAACCGGAACCGGACATACTGTTTATTTAATTTTTTGGTAGGTGACGAAGGAGAAATCGAGATCGTCCTCGGGTGCGTGCTGCAACTCGCGCGCGGTGGCGGTCCAGCGCGCCGGATCGATGTCGGGGAAGAAGGTGTCGCAGCGGTAGGTGCGCTCGATGTGGGTGACGATCATGCGCCCGGCGAGATCCATCGCCTCGGCGAACACCTGGGCGCCGCCGATGATGCTGGCCGGCGCGCCGTCCAGCAGGCGCACCGCGTCCTGCAGCGAGTGCGCCGTTTCGACGCCGGCATGCGACCAGTCCGGATTGCGGGTGACGACGATGTTGCGCCGGCCCGGCAGCGCGCGCCCGATCGAGTCGAATGTCTTGCGGCCCATGATCACCGGCTGGCCGAGCGTGACGCGCTTGAAGTGCGCCAGGTCTTGCGGCAGGTGCCAGGGCAGCCGGTTGTCGACGCCGATGCCGCGCTGGGCATCCATCGCCACCACCAGCGTCAGGTGGGAAACCGGTTGATCGGCCATGTGGGGTCCTCGCGAAGTCATACCGCCACCGGCGCCTTGATGGCCGGGTGCGGGTCGTAGCCGGTCACCTCGACATCCTCGAAGCGGTAGTCGAACAGCGAGTCCGGCTTGCGCTTGATGACCAGCCTGGGCAGCGGACGCGGCTCGCGCGACAGCTGCAGCTCGGCCTGCTCGATGTGGTTGGCGTACAGGTGGCAGTCGCCGCCGGTCCAGATGAAGTCGCCCACGTCCAGGCCGGCCTGCTGCGCCATCATGTGGGTCAGCAGCGCGTACGAGGCGATATTGAAGGGCACGCCCAGGAAGATGTCGGCGCTGCGCTGGTACAGCTGGCACGACAGCTTGCCGTCCGCCACGTAGAACTGGAACAGGGCATGGCAGGGCGGCAGCTTCATCTTCGGCACGTCGGCCACGTTCCAGCTGGAGACGATCATGCGGCGCGAATCCGGGGTGTGGCGGATCTGCTCCAGCACCTGCGCGATCTGGTCGATGTGCTCGCCGTCCGGCGCCGGCCAGCTGCGCCACTGGTAGCCGTAGACCGGTCCCAGTTCGCCGCCGGCGTCGGCCCACTCGTCCCAGATGCTGACGCCGTTCTGCTTCAGGTAGGCGATGTTGGTAGAGCCGGCCAGGAACCAGATCAATTCGTGGATGATGGACTTCAGGTGCACCTTCTTGGTGGTCACCAGCGGGAACCCGTCCTGCAGGTTAAAGCGCATCTGGTGGCCGAACACGGAGCGCGTGCCGGTGCCGGTGCGGTCGGTTTTGACCGCGCCATGATCGAGAACATGGCGCATCAGGTCGTGGTAGGGACGCATCGGGAATCATCGAAAAGCAAAAACGGCATTTTAACCGAACTGGCGCTTCCGTACCGGGCCGGGGCGGCGCCGTTGCGGCCCTACAAACCCAGTTCGGACAAGCCCGGATGATCGTCCGGGCGCCGCCCCAGCGGCCAGCGGTACTTGCGCTCGGATTCGAGGATCGGCTTGTCGTTGATCGACGCGTGGCGCCTGGTCATCAAGCCGTCCGCATTGAACTCCCAGTTCTCGTTGCCGTACGAGCGGAACCAGTTGCCGGAATCGTCGTGCCACTCGTAGGCATAACGCACCGCGATCCGGTTGTCGCCGTAGGCCCATAGTTCCTTGATCAGGCGGTAGTCCAGCTCCTTTGCCCATTTGCGTTCCAGCAGTTGCTGCGCTTCGGCGCGGCTGGCGACGAATTCGGCGCGGTTGCGCCACCGGGTGTCTTCGCTGTACGCGAGCGCCACGCGGGCAGGGTCGCGGCTGTTCCAGCCATCTTCGGCCAGGCGGATTTTCTCGATCGCGCTCTCGCGCGTAAACGGCGGCAGCGGCGGGCGCGGTGCGGTGGGGGCGGTCATGCTGTTCCTTTCATGCTTGGGGAGAAATCGTCGGGCCGGCGCGCCTCTGGCAGCGCAGCGGCGATGTGCGCTGCGCGCGCTGCCGACGCCAGGTCGCCGCCGACCAGCGCCACGGTGATGGCGCCGTCGATCAGGATCAGCAGCTGGCGTGCCAGTTCGTCGGCCGGCCGCGGCGCCAGGCCGGCTTCGTCCGCCACCCTGCGCAGGTACTGCAGCAGGCGCAGCTTGTGCGCCTTGGCCGCTTGCCGCACCGGGCCGTCGGCATCGCCGCTCTCGCCGGCGGCATTGATGAATGCGCAGCCGCGGAAGTCGGGCGTGCCGAACCAGGTGCCGAGGGCGTCGAACATCGCCTGGATGCGCTGCGCCAGCGGCATGGCGGACGACGACGCAGCTGCGAACCAGGCCATCCAGCGCTCGTCGCGCGCGTTCAGCGCCTCCGCCACCAGCGCTTCCTTGGTCGGGAAATACCGGTAGACGCTCTTGCGCGCCACGCCGGATTCCCTGACGATGCGGTCCATGCCGGTGGCGGCGATGCCGGATGCGTAGATCAGCCGTTCGGTCGTGGCCAGCAGCCTGGCGCGGGTATCGGTGGCGGGTGGAGCGGTCATGCCGTATGGTAGAACGATCGTTCTCCAGCCGTCAAGGCTTTCCGGCGGCGGCTGCGGCCGGCGGCTCAGGCGGCGACGGCCGCCGCCAGCAGCGCCACCGCTTCGTGCACCCGCGCCTCGCTCAGGGCCAGCAGGTTGTCGCCCACGTACAGTTCGAAATACGAGGTATCCGGCAGCGCGCCGTGGTTGATGCGGTGGAAGGGCCAGACGCCGTGCTCCAGCGCCAGCGTGCGGCGGATTGCCAGCGCCCGTTCGCGGCTCACCGGCAGGTGCACGTGCAGCATGTTGGCTTGCGGACGCGCCGGATTGACCTTGAGCACCGGATGCGCGCGCAGCGCCTCGTAAAGCAGTTCGGTGCGGCGGAAATATGCCGGCATCGCCGCCAGGCGCGCGTCGAACTGCATCGCCGCCGCCACCACGTACGGCGACTGGTGCACCAGCTTGCCGCCCTGGCGCGCGAACCAGGCGGCGGCGCGGTCGACCATGGTGCGGCTGCCCAGCAGCATGGCGCCGCCCAGGCCGCCGATGCCCTTGTACAGCGACACGTACACCGAATCGAAGCCGGCGGCGATCTCGCGCACGTGGCGCCCGTAGCCGGCGGCCGCTTCCCACAGGCGCGCGCCGTCCATGTGCAGGTGGATGTCGTGCCGGCGGCAATGCGCCTTGATGGCCTGCAGCTCGTCCCACGCGGTGAGCTGGCCGCCGATCTCGCGCATCGGGATTTCCAGGCCGAGCGCGGCCAGGCGCTCGGGCACGGCGGCGATGTCGGCCGCCAACCAGGCACGCTGGCGCTCGCCCACCGGCAGGGCCTCGAAGTGGCCCAGCATCTGGTAGTTGGCGCGCTCGTGCACGAAGATGTGCGAGGTCGGGTGCAGCGCCACCGGCGCGCGCCCGCGCGCCATGCTGGCCAGGCGCAGCGCCGTCACCTGCGCCATGGTGCCGCTGATGCAGAACACCGCCGCCTCGAAGCCGAGCAGGTCGGCCACCTTGCGCTCGAAGGCCTGGATCAGCGCGCCTTCGCCGTAGACGTCGTGGGCGACGCCGTTGGATTCGCACCAGGCGGCCATGGCGGCGTACATTTCCGCGGGCGGGCGGACGCGGTGGCCGGGGAGGATGGCGGTGCAGCGGGCGAGCAGGTCGGTGTCGGACAAGGGAGGCTCCAGTGAGGCGGCGGGGGTGGGCGGCTACTCTACACCGAAGCGGAAAGGTGGGGAAGGGTGGAATGCCTGCGCAGCCGGGCGGCTACCAGGGCGGCATGCCGTGGATGCGTCGTCCCCGCGCAGGCGGGGACCCACACCGAGTATCAGAAACCGCTTTGTTGAAAGTTCCGTGACGTTTGACGGCGCGACTTCGGAAGCTCGGCATGGGTCCCCGCCAAGGGGGCCGCCGAGGCCGGGGACGACGGAGCATCGATATCTGGCGATAGCGGCGCGGGTGTCGCTCAAGCGTCGCTCAGCAACGGCCGCGCCGCAGCCGGCGCCGGCTGCGTCTCCACCTGGTCCAGCTTGAACAGGCGCACCGCCCTTGCCAGCTGCGCCGCCTGTTCCTGCATCGCCTGCGCGGCGGCGCTGGCCTGTTCGACCAGGGCGGCGTTCTGCTGGGTCACGTCGTCCATCTGGCCGATCGAGCGGTTGACGTGCTCGATGCCGGCGCTCTGGTCGGTGCTGGCGGCACTAATGCGCGACATGATGGCGGTGACCTGCTCGGCGCTGGCCAGTACCTCGCCCATGGTCACGCCGGCTTCGTGCACCAGGCGGGTGCCGGTGTCGACCTGGGCGCCGGAGGCCTGGATCAGGGTCTTGATCTCGCGCGCGGCGGCGGCCGAGCGCTGCGCCAGGTTGCGCACCTCGCTGGCGACCACGGCGAAGCCGCGGCCCTGTTCGCCGGCGCGCGCCGCTTCCACCGCGGCGTTCAGGGCCAGGATGTTGGTCTGGAAAGCGATGCCGTCGATGACGCCGATGATGTCGCCGATCTTGCCGGACGACTGGCGGATGGTGTCCATGCTCGCGATCACCTCGCGTACCATGCGCCCGCCTTCCTGCGCCACCATCGAGGTGTTCACCGCCAGCTGGTTGGCTTCGCGCGCGTCGCCGGCGTTGCGGCGCACGGTCTCGGTCAAGTCCTTCATCGAATTCGCGGTCGAGGCCAGGCTGACCGCCTGCTGCTCGGTGCGTTCGCACAGGTCCTGGTTGCCGCTCGAGATCTCGACCGAGGCGTTGGCGATCTGCTCGGCGCCCTGGCGCACCTGGCCGACCACCGAGGACAGGCCGCTGCTGATGCTGTTCATGGCTTCGCCCAGCAGGCCGATCTCGTCGCGGCCTGCGGCCTCCACGTGGACGCTCAGGTCGCCCCGGGCGATGCGTACCGCGGCGTCGCGCGCCGCGTGCAGCGGACGCGTCACGGTGCGCTTGATCAGCGCGTGCAGCAGCAGCGCGAACACGGCCAGCGCGCCCAGGCCGATCAGGATGTAGCGGTCGCGCAGGCGCGCGGCTTCGTTGACGATCTCGTCCTCGTAGGTGCCGCCGGCCACCAGCCAGTTCCAGTCCTTGAACAGGGTGAAAGCCACCACCTTGGTGCGCGGCCGGGTCTCGCCCTTTTCGGCGTTCTGCCATTCGTAGCTGATGGTGCCTTCCTTCTGTTCCAGCATGGCGCGGATGAATTCCTTGCCGTCGGCGTCGCGGCTGGCCAGGATGTTCTGGCCTTCCTTGGCCGGGTGCACGATCAGGTTGCCATACGATTTGCCGGGATTGGCGTCCAGGATGAAGTAATAGCCGGTGTCGCCGATCTTGTTGCGGCGGATCTTGTCCTTGAGCGCAGCCAGGTTGGCGTCGGCTTCCACGCCGACATACAGGATGCCGACGGTCTTGCCGGCGGCGTCGCGGACCGGCTGGTAGTCGGTGATGGTGCGTTTGCCGAACAGGTTGGCCAGGCCGGAATAGCCGCGTCCGGCGCGGATCGCCGCGTAGGCCGGGCTGGCGTGGTCGAGGACCGTGCCGAAGGCGCGGCTGCCGTCTTCCTTCTTGACCGAAGTGCCGATGCGCACGAAGTCGTCGCCCGAGGCGACGAAGATGGTGGCGTTGCCGCCGGTCTGGCGCGTGAAGTTGTCCGGCAGCGTGTGGTCGAGATTCAGTACTCTGGCGCCGCTGCGCAGGGTCGGCACCTGCATGCCGCCGACCGCCACCATGGCGCCGGTGTCGAGCGCGAAGCCGTCCGGGAATTCGTTGGCGAAGATCCGGCCGTAGCTGATGGCCTGGTTGGTCATCACGCGGTTGAACAGTTCGACCGCATTGACCACGCCGCGCAGCTCGCTGCTGACGTTGTTGACCGCGCGCTGGTGCAGCATGGTGGAGGTGGTCAGGCTGATCGTAAAGACCAGGCCGGCCACGATCAGGCTGATCAGGCCGAAGGTGAAGACGGTGATCCTGGTGCCGACCGACCAGTTTGACAGGGAGAACGGCTTGCCTTGCATGGGATGCTCGCAGAATGGGGGATTGCCCCATTCTATGCTGAGTGTCCATACGGAAACTAATAAACCATGCGCGATGGATGCGCGGCTACAACAGCTTGCCTTCTTGTTCAGTCAAGCGGGTGCCAATGCCCCGCTTTTGATTGCGATCAGTGGCTAACGTGCACGCTGTGGAACTGCAGCGCAGCCAGGTTGGCATAGATGCCGCCCAGCGCCACCAGCGAGGCGTGCGTGCCCGTTTCGACGATGCGGCCGTCTTCCATCACGATGATGCGGTCGGCGCGCTGCACCGTGGCCAGGCGGTGCGCGATGATCAGCGTGGTGCGGCCGACCATCGCCGCCTCCAGCGCCTTTTGCACCAGGCGTTCGCTTTCGGCGTCGAGCGCGCTGGTCGCTTCGTCGAGCAGCAGCAGCGGCGGGTTCTTGAGCAGGGCGCGCGCGATGGCGATGCGCTGGCGCTGGCCGCCGGACAGGCGCACGCCGCGCTCGCCCAGGAACGATGCATAGCCTTCCGGCAGCCGCTCGATGAATTCGTGCGCCGCCGCCAGGCGCGCGGCGGCGATCACCTCGGCGTCGCTGGCGCCCGCGCGGCCGTAGCGGATGTTGTCCATGGCGTTGGCGGAAAAGATCACCGTGTCCTGCGGCACGATGCCGATCGCGCCACGCAGGTCGTGCAAATCGAGGTCGCGGATGTCGACGCCGTCCAGCAGCACGGCGCCGGCCTGCGGATCGTAGAAGCGCAGCAGCAGCTGGAACAGCGTGGTCTTGCCGGCGCCGGACGGGCCGACGATGGCGACCGTCTCGCCCGGCCGGATGTCCAGGTCCAGGTGCGCCAGCGCGGCGCTGCCGGGGCGCGACGGATAGGAAAAACTCAGGTCGCTCATGCGCAGCGCGGCGCCGCCGCCGGCCGGGCCGCGCGCCGCGTCCGGCGTGCCGATGGCGTCGTCGACGCGGCGGCGCGCCAGCGAGGAAGGCAGCGGCAGCGGCGCGGCCGGATTCTGGATCGGGGAGCGCACCGCCAGCAGTTCCAGCAGGCGCTCGGCGGCGCCGGCCGCGCGCTGGGCTTCGCCCATGACCTCCGACAGGGCGCCGATCGCGCCCGACACGATCGAGGCGTACAGGATGAACTGGCCGAGGTCGCCGCCGGTCATGGTTCCGGCCAGTACCGCGTGCGCGCCCAGCCACAGCACGAACACGATGGCGCCGAACACCATCACGATGGCCAGCATCGTCAGCACCGAGCGCGCGCGGATGCGCCGCATGGCGCTGCCGAACGCACCCTCGACCGAGGCGGTGAAGCGCGCCGCCTCCGATTTCTCGCCCGTAAAGGCTTGCACGGTCGGCATGGCGTTGAGGATCTCGCCGGCCAGCGCCGAGGCGTCGGCGATGCGGTCCTGCGAATCGCGCGACAGGCTGCGCACGCGCCGCCCGTACAGCACGATCGGCACCACCACCAGCACCAGCAGGCCGAGGATGATCGAGGTCAGCCTGGCGCTGGTCACGAACAGCATCACCAGGCCGCCGGCGAACAGCAGCGTGTTGCGCAGCGCCAGCGAGATGCTGGTGCCGACCACGGTCTGGATCAGCGTGGTGTCGGTGGTCAGGCGCGACAGCACTTCGCCGGTCTGCGTGGTCTCGAAGAATTCCGGGCTTTGGCGCACAACGTGCGCGTAGACCGCGCTGCGGATGTCGGCGGTGACGCGCTCGCCCAGCCAGGACACCGTGTAGAAGCGCGCCGCCGTGGCCACGCCCAGCACCGCGGCCACGCCGAACAGCGCCAGGAAGGTGGCGTTGACATTCTCGGCGCTGCGCACGGCCAGCGCGTTGGCAATATTCGTGGCAGCGCCGGCCGTGGCCACGCCCGCAGCGGCGCCGAAGCCGTGGTCGATCATCTGCTTGAAGGCGTAGGGAATCGCCAGCGTGGCGCCGGCGGCGACCACCAGCGCGATCGCCGCCAGCACGAACTGGCGGCGGTATGGACGCAAAAAGGGGAGCAGGCCGCGCAGGGCGGACAGCGCGCCCTTGGCCGGCGCCGCCTTGGCGCGGGCGTCGGCGGGCGGCAGGGCGGCCATGTCCGGCCTGGTGTGCGAGGGGGCGCCGGCGTCGGTGGCGGTGCTGGCGGTGGAACGGTTATTCATGGTCTTGGATTCGTTGTTGCTCGGTTGATGCCGGATTGGCGGCCGCCCCGCCGATCGTGGCGATGCGCTGCGGGCAGACTGCGCGGACAGGCCGCGCGTGCAGGCCCATCTACAGTTTCATCGCATCGACATAGCCGGTGAGTTCGAGGTAGCCGCGTCCCGCCGGACGGCCGTCGCGCTGCACGCGCACCGCGCCTTCCCAGTACACGGCGCCGGTCGAGCGGCGCGAGTCGAGCTCCTGGTCCGATTGCAGCGGCACCACGTTCCAGTGGATGGCGCCGGTCGCCAGTACCGTCGCCACCGGATAGGTCGCGCGCGTGCGCGGCGAGGTCCAGCGCGCCTGCGGCGTGAAACTGACCTCGTCGCGGCCGTATTGCGTGACGCGGCCGCGCGCGTCGCGCAGCGCCGCGTGGGCCCATAGTTTAGCACCGCTCCTGCTGCGGATCTGGAAAGCCATCAGGGCGCCGCCGTCGTCGAGGTTGATGCCGACCCATTCCCAGCCGGCGGCGTCGGGATCGAGCACGGTGCTCGACCACTCGTGATCGAGCCAGGCGCTGCCCTTGACGGCGACGGTTTTTCCGGCGCGCGTGACCCGGCCGTCCACCTGCAACTGCGGTTCGCTGTAGTAGTAGCTGGCATGTTGCGCCAGCGCGCCCTTGCGCGAAAAACCGTTCTCGCCCTGCAGCAGCGGCGCCTGGGTCGGCGCCAGGCGCAGCGTGAACGCCAGCTCGCCGGAGCGCACCGTCACGTCGTAGTGGCCGTCGGGCGCGCGCGTCATGGACCAGTCGTCCAGCTTGACGTCGGTAGTGCCGGTCTTCGCATACGCCAGGCCGAAGCCTTCGCGCGCGCTGCGCTGGTCGTGCACCAGGTGCCCCAGCGCCGGATCGGACAGCGCCGCGTGGCCGATGATCAGCTGCTTGGGCGCGAACGCGCTCGGGTTGGCCGGGTCGTGCTCGGTGCGGCTGCGGAAGAAGGTGACCTGGAAGCCGAGCGGCTTGCCGTCCGGCGTCTCGAGCCAGCCGGTCGCGTACCACCACTCGGTGCGGTAGTCGGGATGGGCGCCGAAGTCCTGCGGGAACACCAGCGCGCGGCCCGGCGTGACCGGCGCGAACGCCGGCGGCGCCGCCTGTGCCGCGATATGGACGCCGATGCCGGCGCAGGCGAGCACCAGCAGCGCCAGCAGGCGCGGCAGCATGGTTCGCATCACCAGTCCTCCCGCACCGCGCGCACCGGCCCGCCCGACAGCGCGTAGCGCCCCGATACCAGCGCGGTGACCACCGAGGCCGCCAGCAATACCGCCGCCACGCCCAGCAGCAGCGCCCACGGCAGGTGCAGCTGCATGGTCCAGTGGAACGACTGCGGATTCACCACGTACACCAGGATCAGGCTGATCAACAGGCCCAGCGCGAAGCCGGTCAGCACGCCCAGCGCGGTCAGTGCGCCGCCTTCGATGGCGAGGATGCGCAGCACCTGCCCGCGCGTCACGCCGACGTGGCGCAGCATGCCGAATTCCTTGGCGCGCGCCAGCGTCTGCGCCGAAAAGGTGGCGGCCACGCCGGACATGCCGATGGCGATCGCGATCGCCTCCAGCAGGTAGGTCACCGCGAAGCTGCGGTCGAAGATGCGCAGGCTGATGGCGCGGATGTCGCCCGGCCGCGCCAGCGCGAGCGCCGCGCCGAACGGCAGCGCGCGCAGGCCCGCCTCGATGCGCTCGACCGGCACGCCGGGTGCGGCCCACAACGCGGCGTCGGTCACGCCGGCGTCGCCGGTCAGTGCCCGGTAGTCCGGCAGGCGCACGATGACGGAGCCTGACTGGCTGGCATAGTCGCGCCACACGCCGGCGATGAAAAAGGCCTGCGGCTTGCCGCCCAGCGGCAGCGTGACCGTGCGGCCCGGCGCCAGGCCGTACAGGTCGCCCATCGCTTCCGAGATCCAGGCCGGCCGCGCGCCCGGCGGCAACGGCGCCGCTGCGCCGACCAGGTCCAGCAGGCGGCCCGGATCGGCGGCGTCGATGTCGCGCGCCACCAGCGTGACGTCGGGCCGCGCCGGGTCCAGCGACAACGGCCGCGTGCGCAAAAAGGCGACCTGCGCCGCCCCCGGCACGGCGGCAAGCAACCGCTGTTCGCCGGGACCGAAGGCGCCGGTGTTGCCGCCGCCGCTGCTGCGCACGTACAGGTCCGCCGGCAGGATGTGGCGGATCCAGTCGTCCACCGAGGTGCGGAAGCTCGCCACCATGATCCCCATCGCCACCATCAGGCTGAAGCTGGCCAGCACGCCGCCCAGCGCGATCGAGGCCTGGCCGGGGGCGTTGGCCAGGCGCGCCAGCGTCAGCGTCAGCACGGGCGACGGCGCCGAAGACAGCGCCGTGCGCGCCTGCATGAACCGGTCCAGCAGGCGGAAGGTGGACGCGGCCAGGCGCGGCATCAGGCCGATGCCGCCCACCAGCAGCAGCGCCACGGCGAAGTAGCCGAACAGCGGCAGGTCGAACACCGGCGGCGCGAACGAGAAGACGCCCGCCAGCGCCAGGCAGATCAGCGACGGCCAGACCCGCGCCAGGCGCGCCAGCGCGGCTTCGTCGTTACCCGACTTGAGCGCGATCGCCGGACGCGCGCGCGCCGCTTCCCAGGCAGGCGCCAGGCAGCCCAGCAGCGCCGTGCCCAGCCCGAGGCCGAAGAACACCACGGCCGCCACCGGCGTGAACCGGACCTGCGGATGCACGCCGGTGAAATAGCCGGCGCCGAGGTCGCCGCCGAAGAAGCGCAGCGCCGCCGCCGCCAGTGCGTAGCCGCCCAGGATGCCGAGCAGCGCGCCCAGCACGCCCAGGCTGGCGCCTTCCAGCAGGATCTGGCGCAGCAGCGCGCGGCGCGACAGGCCCAGCACGCGCAGCAGCGCGAACTGGCTGCGCCGGCGCAGCACCGACAGGGCCTGGGTCGAGAACACCAGGAAGGCGCCGGTGAACAGTGCCACCAGCGCCAGCACGGTGAGGTTCACGCGGTAGGCGCGGCTGAGGTTGTTGTTGCGGCTTTCCTGGTTGGCGTCGTTGGGACGCGCCACGCGGAAGCGCCCCGGATACGCGCGTTCCAGCTCGGCCGCCAGGCTGCGCTCGAAGGCGCCGCGGTCGACGCCGTCGCGCAGCTTGAGATCCACGCGCGTGAGCTTGCCGACCTGGCCGAAGCGCCACTGGGCCGCGCCGATGTCCATCACGCCGATGCGCTGGCCGCTGCGCGCGCGCAGCACCGGGCCGGCCACGCGGATCGAAAAATCGCGGGTGCCGGCACGCACACGCAGGGTGTCGCCGCGGCGCTTGCCCAGCCAGGCCTGGGCGGCCGGCGACAGGAAGATGGTGTCGTCGCCCAGCACGTCGGCGGCGCGGCCGGCTTCCGGCACGCCGGTCAGATCCGGCGAGATGACGCCGGCGCGCAGCGGATCCAGGCCGACGATCTTCAGCGATCCCTTCGCGTCGGCCAGCGCGGCGTCGAGTTCCAGCACCGGCGAGGCCAGCGCTACCCCGGCATGGGTGGCCAGGTACGGGTAGATCGCTTCGTCGAAGGCGGCCTCGCGGCCCGATACCTGCACGTCGGCCTGGCCGGCCAGGCTCTGGATGGCGGCCGAGAATTCGTTGAAGGCGGCGGCGTTGATCAGGTGGATGGCGAAGCCCATGGCGACGCCGACCGCAATGGCGACGATCGCCAGCAGCGCGCGCAGCGGGTGCGCGCGCCATTCGCCCACCAGCAGCCAGCGCACCAGCAGGCCGGCCGGCGATCCGGCGGCCGCGGGCCTGCCGGCGGCAGGGACGTCCACGGGCTGCGGGCGCGCCGGGCCGTTCAAGCGGGGCACTCCAGCGCCAGCGCCTCGGCCTGGCGCTTCTCCTTGCGGCGGGCGGCGTCGCGCGCCGCCGGTTTCGCATCCAGCCAGGCGCGCGCGGCGTCTTCCTCGGCCCACTTGTGGCGCAGGCGCAGCCTGGCGCAGGTCTTGCGGCGCGACGCATCGGCGCGCGCCAGCTTCTGCTGTTCCTTGCGCTCGGCTTTTTCCTGCGCCAGTCGTTCCTTCTGGAGGCGCTGCAGTTCCTTCTGCCGGACGCGCTGTTCGGCCAGCATGCTGCGTTGCTCGTCCCCGGCGCGCGCCGCCGGCGCCGGTGTCGAGGGTGGGTCGAGTTCCAGCAGCGTGCGGCTGTCGCCGGTGACGACGGCGTCGGCGCCCGGCGGCGCCACGCCCGGCGCCGGCGGCAGCGTGGCGGACGTGCCCTGCGCGCACGGACGGTCGCCGTAGCTCACCTTGCCGCCGGCGCTGCATTTGTACACCGGCGCCGCCAGGGCGGACCGGGACGGCAGGCCGGCCGCCAGCAAGGCGGCGAAGGTGCATGCAAGAGTCGAAAGGCGCAAGGTCATCGTCGGCGACATGGATTCTCCGGTCACAGGATTTTACCGGGGTTCATGATGCCGAGCGGGTCGAGCGCGGCCTTGAGCGCACGCATGAGGCCGAGTTCGACCGGCGATTTGTAGCGCGCCAGTTCGCCGCGCTTGAGGGCGCCGATGCCGTGCTCGGCCGAGATCGAGCCGCCGAAAGCGACCACGCTGTCGTGCACGATGCGGTTGACTTCGTCCTGGCGTAGCAGGAAGTCGTCGTGGGCGATGCCGGCGGGCGGGGCAATGTTGTAGTGCAGGTTGCCGTCGCCCAGGTGGCCGAAGCACACCACCTGCACGCCCGGTATGGCGTCTTCCAGCAGCGCATCGGTGGCGGCGATGAAATCGGCGATGCGCGATACCGGCAGCGCGATGTCGTGCTTGATGTTCTTGCCGGCCGCGGCCTGGGCCAGCGGGATGTGCTCGCGGATCGCCCACAGTGCGCGCGACTGGGCGATCGAGGTGGCCACCACGGCGTCGCGCGCCACGCCTGCTTCCAGCGCCGCCTCGATGGCGCGCTCCAGCAGCGCCGTCCCGTGCCGCTCCGACTCGTGGCTGGACAGTTCCAGCAGCGCGTACTGCGGATAGCGCGCCGGGAAGGGCCGCGGCAGCGCCGGGAAGTGTCCGGCGACCAGGCGCAGGCAGACGTCGCTCATCAGCTCGTAGCCGGTCAGGGTGGGGCCGCAGGCGGCTTCGGCCAGCGCCAGCAGCGCCTGCGCGTCGGCCGGGCTGCCCAGCGCCACCAGCGCGGTGATCGCCGCTTTCGGCTGCGGGAACAGTTTCAGCACCGCGCCGGTGATCACGCCCAGCGTGCCTTCGGCGCCGATGTACAGGTCGCGCAGGTCGTAGCCGGTGTTGTCCTTGCGCAGGCCGCGCAAGCCGTCCCACAGCGCGCCCTGGGCGGTGACGGCTTCCAGTCCCAGGCACAGTTCGCGCGTGTTCCCGTAGCGCAGCACGCCGGTGCCGCCGGCGTTGGTCGCCAGGTTGCCACCGATGGTGCAGCTGCCCTCGGCCGCCAGCGACAGCGGAAACAGCAGGCCGTGCGCGGCGGCGGCGGCCTGCACGTCGTGCAGCACGCAGCCGGCGTCCACCGTCATCGTGCGGTTGCGCGGATCGACCGACCGCACCCGGTTCAGGCGCCGCAGCGACAGCACGATCGCATCGCCGGAAGCGTCCGGCACGCTGCCCAGCACCAGCCCGGTGCGCCCGCCCTGCGGCACGACCGGCACCCGGTAGCGGGCGCACAGGCGCACCAGTGCCGCCACCTGCGCGGCGTCGCCAGGCAGTACCACCGCGCGCGCGGAGCCGGTGAAGCGGCCGCGCCAGTCGGTGAGGAAAGGCGCGCAATCGTCCCCGGTCAGCACGTGGGCGGCGCCGGCGATGGCGCGGCAGCCGTCGATGAAGCCAAGGTCCTGCGCCTCAGTCATGCGGCACTTTCACCTTGTCCAGCAATTCCTTGGCCAGCTGCTTGGCGCGCTGCTTGTACGGGCGCAGGTAGAGCAGGGCGAACACGAAGTACACGCACACCAGCAGCGCCTCGCCCAGCGCCATGATGCGCGAGAGCTCGACGCGGTCGCTCCAGGCGCGCACCACGCCTTCGACCAGGTACACCAGGATCACCATCGACGACCATTGCAGCGTGTACAGGTCGCGCTTGAGCACGCCGCGCAGCGGCAGCAGCAGCGGCAGCGCCTTGAGCGCCAGCAGCGAACCGCCCGGGTGCAGCGGCGCCACCACGATTTCCCACAAGAGCAGCCAGAAGAACAGGATGACCAGGCTGGTCACCGCGCCCGTATGAAACACCCTATGCGCTTGCATGGCTCATTCCATCCCCTGCAATTTGCCGGCCGCGAGCGCCAGGCGCCGCCCGAGCGCGATCGCCAGCCGCTTCTCGTCTTCGGTCACCGCGCGGTCGTTGTCCACGCCGGCCCAATGGGTCGCGCCGTAGGGACTGCCGCCGCTCGCGGTCGTCATCAGTTCCGGCCGGGTGTAGGGCAGGCCCATCACCAGCATGCCGTGGTGCAGCAGCGGAATCATCATCGACAGCAGCGTCGCTTCCTGGCCGCCGTGCAGGCTGCCGGTGGAGGTGAACACCACCGCCGGCTTGCCCGCCAGCGTACCCGACAGCCATTGCGCCGAGGTGCCGTCGAGGAAGTACTTCAGCGCCGCCGCCATGTTGCCGAAGCGCGTCGGCGAACCCAGCGCCAGTCCGGCGCATTCCGCCAGGTCTTCCGGTTCGACGTAGGGCGCGCCGGCGCGCGGGATGTCGGGCTCGGTCGCTTCCGCCACCGTCGACACGGCCGGCACCGTGCGCAGCCGCGCCTCCGCGCCGGGAACGCTTTCCACGCCCTGGGCGATCAGCTCGGCCAGCCGGCGCGTCTTGCCATGCCGCGAATAATATAAAACAAGGATGATCGGATCGGTTGGGTTCATCGTTGGTATTATAGGACGCTTTAGAGCCGCTAACACAGGCCCCATGGCGGCGTTGCATTCGTCTCGCCGTACCAGCGCGGCTTTTTATCGGATGGCCCGGCGCGGTCATGCGGCTTCCTCTTCTCCACTGTTCTGGGTATATTGCACCTAGTTCAGCTTCCGAATCACCGATGCTTTCCAAAACCGTCACCACGCTTTCCCGCGGCACCAGCGGCATGTTCCACGCGGGCGCCGAGCGCGTGCGCGGCCTCACCTGGGGCGAGGCGCGCGACCTGGTGCGCTTCGCGCGCCGCCGCCTGACCGAGGAAAGGCTGCCGCAGGTGGCCGGCAGCCTGACCTTCACCACCGTGCTGGCGCTCGTGCCGCTCCTGACCATCGTGCTGGCGATCTTCACCACCTTCCCGCTGTTCGGCAAGCTGCGCACGGCGGTGGACAATTATTTCGTGCAGATGCTGATGCCGAAGGCGATCGCCAACACGATCACGGCGAACCTGACCCAGTTCGCCAGCAAGGCGACCGGCCTGTCGGCGGTGGGCGCGGTGGCGCTGGTGTTCACCTCGGGCGCGATGATCTTCACCATCGAGCGCGCCCTCAACCAGATCTGGCGCGTGCGCCAGCCGCGCCCGCTGCTGCAGCGCGTGCTGGTGTACTGGGCGCTGGTGACGCTGGGCCCGCTCGCCTTCGGCATCTCGGTGACCATCACGACCCAGCTGTTCAGCGCCACCAACGGCCTGATGGACGCGGTGCCGCTGCTGGGCGCGCTGTTCTATACGCTGGCCTCGGTGGCGCTGACCACCGGCTTCTACGTGCTGCTGTACATGACGGTGCCGAACCGCCCCGTCGACTGGCGCGACGCGTTCTTGGGCGGGCTGGCGGCGGCGCTCGCCTTCGAGGTCGCCAAGCGCGGCTTCGCCGTCTTCATCCGCCAGTTCCCGACCTACGCCATCATCTATGGCGCGCTGGCGGCGCTGCCGACCTTCCTGGTGTGGCTGTACCTGTCGTGGCTGATCACGCTGGTCGGCGCGCTGCTGACTGCGGCGCTGCCGGTGGTCAAGTACGAGCGCTGGTGGTACGAGCCGGCGCCGGGCGGCGAATTCGTCGATGCGATGGCCATCCTCAAGGTGTTGCACGGCAGCGCCCACGTCACCGGCAGCGCGCTGGTGCCGAGCAGCCGCATCCGCGCCCACACGCGCATCGGCTACGACGAGATGGGGCTGCTGCTGGAACGCATGGTGGCGGCCGGCTGGGTGGGCCGGGTGCAGGCCGAGGGCGCCGTGCAGGCGCGCTGGGGCCTGGGCGCGCGCGAAGGTAGCGACAACTGGGTGCTGCTGCTCGATCCGGGCCTGATCCGCCTGGCCGACGTCTACCGCCTGTTCGTGTTCGGCGGCGTGGCCGAAGGCTTGCCGGAGGCGGACCAGGCGGCGCAATTCGCGGCCGCGATGTCGGCCGCGCTGGGCGCCGCGCCCGAACCCGATCCGGGGCTGCCGCTGGAAGCCTTGCCGGGCGCGGCGCCGGCATCGGCGCATCCGCTGGCGCTGGACACCGCGGCGCTGGCGCGGCGCGCCGAGCAGGCGGTGGAGCGGGGGCTGGGCCAGACGCTGGCCGATCACTTCGCGCAGGATGGCGGCAAGGACGGCGAGAGCGCGGGCCTGGCCGGTGCGGCCGGCGTCAGCGGCTGAGTTTGCCGGTCAGCATCTGCCAGTACATCACCCCCTCGGCGCGGAGCGAATGCCGGGGCTGATCGAAGGTGGCGCAGCGGTTGTTTTCGCACACGAAGTGGCCGATCCGGGCACCGCCGCCGCCGCCCGCGCCGGTCCCTAGACGCAGCTGCGCGCGAACCCGTCCAGCGCTTCCAGCAGCGCGCCCGGCCGTTCCGCCATCATCGCGTGGCCGGCATCCACTTCCAGCAGCGTGGCGTGCGCGATGGCGTCCTTCAGCCTGGCCGCGGCGCGTGCCGGCGTCATCTTGTCGCGCCGACCCAGTACCAGCAGTGCCGGGCAACGCAGCGCGCCTGCCGCCCGTTCGCCGCCGGCATAGGCGTTGCAGGCGGCCAGGTCGGTGTACAGCAGCCGCTCCGGGTTGATCTCGGACAGGCGCCGCATCAGGGCGCGCGCCGCGTCCCCGATCGACAACGCCGGGTCGCCCGCGGACGGCGCCAGGGACAATTCGGAATGCGACCAGCGCGCCACCATCTCGATCGCCGCCGCTTCGTCGTCGCGCGCGCCGGCCAGCAGCGATTCCGCCACCCGCATCGGATACGCGGTGCCGAGCAGGACGATGCCGGCCGCGCGGCCGGGCGCGCGGGCGGCGGCTTCCAGCGCGACCAGTGATCCCATGCTGTGGCCGGCCAGGATGGCGGCGCCGCCATCGTCCGGGCCGGCGATGCCGGCCGCATCGAGCAGCGCCAGCAGCCAGCCGGCCATGTCCTCGACGCTGCCCAGGGCCGGCCCGGCGCTGTTCCCGTGGCCCGGCAGGTCGGCCGCCAGCACCCGGTGGCCGCGCGCGCCCAGGCCCTGCGCCAGCGCGGTCCACACCGAATGGTCGTTCTGGGCGCCATGCACCAGCACGATGGCCGGTCCCTTGCCCTCGCTTCCTTCCAGCCGCGCATATGCCGGCTTGCCCTGCACGTCGAACAGCATGGTATGCCTCATCCGCAAACGAAGATGGCAGCGATGCTAACACCGGCACGCACGCCGGTGTGGCGGGATCGGCAATATTGCGTGATTCGCGCACCATGACGGGGCGCAGTGCTGGATTTTTCGGGAAGCATAAGCTAGAGTCCCCCTTGTGTGTTGAACAAGGCTTGTTTCGCTTTCCTTAAGGTGGTCAATATGAAAGTTTCTGAAATCCTGCAGGTCAAGGGCGATATCCTGTACACCGTCTCGCCGGACACGCCGCTGGCCGACGCCGCCGCCACGATGGCCGAGCGCGACATCGGTTCGCTGGTGGTGATGGAATACGGCGACCTGGTCGGCATGCTGACCTTCCGCGAAGTGATCAAGGCGCTGCACGCCAACCAGGGCACGACGCTGCCCGCCGGCACGGTGCGCAAGCACATGGACGATGCGCCGATCACCGTCACGCCCGAAACCGAGGTCAACGAGGTACGCCGCATCATGCTGGAAAAGCACGCGCGCTACCTGCCGGTGATGAATGCTCGTACGCTGCTGGGCGTGATCTCGTTCTACGACGTGGCCAAGGCCGTGCTCGAGGCGCAGAGCTTCGAGAACCGCATGCTCAAGGCGTATATCCGCGACTGGCCGGCGGAGCAGGCTGCGGAAGACTGACGCCGGGCAGGCGTTTTCTGTTGCTCGGCATGGGTCCGCGCCAAGGGGGCCGCCGAGGCCGGGGACGACGGTTCTTCGTCGTGCTTAGGTTGCGCGTGCGTCGGTCGTACCGCCCAGCCATTCGAGCAATTGTGCCGGAGGCAGCGGCCGCGCGAACAGGAAGCCCTGCGCCAGCGGGCAGCCGAGCGATTGCAGGATCTGCGCCTGGCGTTCGTCCTCGACGCCCTCGGCGATGATCGACAGGCCCAGGTTGCGGCCCAGTTCGATCACCATCTCGGCGATGCTGCTGCCGCGCGCCGAGCCGGTGATCTCGGTGACGAAGGCGCGGTCGATCTTCAGGCGGTCCACCTGCAGCCGCTGCAGGTAGGACAGCGACGAGAAGCCGGTGCCGAAGTCGTCGATCGCGATCGACACGCCCAGGCGCTTGATCTGCGCCAGCCGCTCGATCAGCACGTCCGGCTCTTCCATCGCCACCGATTCCGTGATTTCCAGCTCGATGCAGGCCGGCGGCGCGCCGCTGTCTTCCAGCGCGCGCGACAGCATCTCCAGGAAATGCGGGTGGCGGAACTGCACCTGCGACACGTTGATCGACATGGTGAAATCGAGGTGGCCGGCCGCGCGCACCCGCATCAGCTCGGCGCAGGCCTGGCGCAGCACCCATTCGCCGATCTCGATGATCAGGCCCGAGTATTCCGCGATGGCGATGAAGCGGTCGGGCGGCACCAGGCTGCCGTCCGGAGTACGCCAGCGCAGCAGCGCCTCGGCGCCGAACGGGCGGCGCACCGCCAGGTCGATCTGCGGCTGGTACACCAGGAACAGTTCGCCGCGCGCGAAGCCGCCGCGCAGCGCGTGCATCATGCGCACCCGCTCGCGCGTTTCGATGCCCATGCAGCGGGTGAAGAAGAAATGCCCGCCGCGGCGCTGCGACTTGGCGCGCTTGAGGGCGATGTCGGCGTCCTTGAGGGCGTCGGTGCCGCTGCCGTCGTGTTCCGGCAGGCGCACCAGGCCGAGCGTGGCCGATACCTGCACGTCCTGGCCCTCGATCGAGAACGGCGCGTCGAACAGGTCCTGCAGGGCGGCCGGGTCGACGTCGCGCGTCGCACCCAGCAGGCAGAACACGTCGCTGCCGATGCGCGCCAGCGCCAGCCCGCCCTCGGCGGCAGCCTCGCGGGCGACGTCCAGGCAGGCGCGCAGGCGCGCCGCCACCGCCACCAGCAGGGCGTCGCCGAACTGGTGGCCGAGGGCGTCGTTGGTTTCCGAGAAGTGGTCGATGTCGATCAGGCACAGGGTGGCGTCGGCGTGGGCGCCGGCCAGGCTGGCGTCGATCAGCTCGACCAGGCGGGTGCGGTTGGGCAGGCCGGTCAGTGCGTCGTAGAAGGCGGCGCGCTGCAGGTCGGTCATCAGCGCCACGTTGTCGAGCCCGACCGCGATGCTGCTGGCGAACACGTCGAGCAGGCCGCGGCGCAGCTCGTCGACCGGGCGCGCCAGGCGCAGGTAGGCGGCGAAATCGCAGTGCGCCTTGCCGCGGAAGTACAGGGTCAGGTGCTCGGGCGCGTAGATGTTGCGGCGCTCGGCCAGGCTGCGCGCGATGGCGGCGCGCGTGCCGCTCGCGCCCGGGTCGAGCAGGCCACCGTGCACCAGCCGGGCGCAGGCGCCGCCGGCCGCCAGCACCGTCCACTCGCCGGCACCGCTGGCCGGCGGGCACGAGCACAGCAGGCCGTCGGCCGGCTGGCCCAGCAGCAGGGCGGCTTCGCGCAGGATGCCCTGGCCGAGTTCGGCGACCGAATGCAGCGCCATCAGCTCGGCATTGGCGCGCACCACCCGCGCCAGGCCGGCGCGGCTGTCGTGCAGCGCACGCAGCTGCTCGTAGGCGCGGATCGCCGCCGCCACGCTGGTGTACAGCTTGGTGCGCGTCAGTTCGGACTTGGTGCGGTAATCGTTGATGTCGTAGCCGCGGATCGCGTCCATCTCGGGCGCGTAGCCGGGCTGGCCGGTGCGCAGGATGATGCGCACGTCGTGCATGCCCAGGGTCTCGCGGATGTGGCGCACCAGGTGCAGGCCGGCGTCGGCCTGTTCCATCACCACGTCCAGCAGGATCACCGCGACGTCGGTCTCGGTCTCCAGCAGGCGGCGCGCCTCGGCGCCGGAATACGCGTGCAGGAAGGCCAGCGGGCGGCCATGCATTTCCAGGCTGTCGAGCGCGAAGGTCGTGGTCGAATGCACGTCGGCGTCGTCGTCCACGATCAGTACGCGCCAGGCGCCGCGCCCATCATCGGACGAGGCAACGGGTGTCTCGTCGATGAACACCAGGTCGTCGTGCTGCGCGGCGCCGGTGGGCGTGGTCGGTGCGAGCATGTGCTGCGTCTCCAAAAGCATGGAATGAAGGTAAGCCTAGTATATCTGCAATGTGTACGCGGCAGGAATAAAATTCTTCTGAGCAACATATTGATTGCGATCGCTGTTGCATAAGCGGCGCTGCCTGCCCCAAAGCCCTGCATGCTGGTAGAATCGTCGATTCCATTCGAACAAGATCTGCGAACCATGTCCGGCAACACCTTTGGCAAATTGTTTTCCGTTACCACCTTCGGCGAATCGCACGGCCCCGCGATCGGCTGCGTGATCGACGGCTGCCCGCCGGGCCTGGCGTTGTCCGAAGCCGATATCCAGCCCGAACTCGACCGCCGCAAGCCCGGCACCTCGCGCCACGTGACCCAGCGCCAGGAAGCCGACCGTGTGCAGATCCTGTCCGGCGTCTACCAGGGAGTCACCACCGGCACCCCGATCGCGCTCCTGATCCCGAACGAGGACCAGCGCAGCAAGGACTACGGCAACATCGCCGAGACCTTCCGTCCCGGCCATGCCGACTATACCTACTGGCACAAGTACGGCGTGCGCGACCCGCGCGGCGGCGGCCGTTCCTCGGCGCGCCTGACGGCGCCGGTGGTGGGCGCCGGCGCCATCGCCAAGAAATGGCTGCGCGAGCGCTTCGGCACCGAGTTCATGGCCTGCATGCGCCAGCTGGGCGACATCGACGTGCCGTTCGAAGGCTGGGAGCACGTGCACGCCAATCCGTTCTTCGCGGCGAGTGCCGATGCCGCCCTGCTGGCGCGCATGGAAACCGCGATGGACGCGCTGCGCCGCGCCGGCGACTCGATCGGCGCGCGCATCGACGTGGTGGCGAAGAACGTGCCGGTCGGCCTGGGCCAGCCCTTGTACGACAAGCTGGACGCCGACATCGCCTACGCCATGATGGGCATCAACGCGGTGAAGGGGGTGGAGATCGGCGCCGGCTTCGCCGCGGTGGCGCAGAAGGGTTCCGAGCACGGCGACGAACTGACGCCCGCGGGCTTCGTCGGCAACCACGCCGGCGGCGTGCTGGGCGGGATCTCGACCGGGCAGGACATCACGGTGTCGATCGCGATCAAGCCGACCTCGTCGATCCGCACGCCGCGCCGCTCGATCGACAAGGACGGCAACCCGGTCGCGGTCGAGACCTTCGGCCGCCACGACCCCTGCGTCGGCATCCGCGCCACGCCGATCGCGGAAGCGATGCTGGCGCTGGTGCTGATCGACCATGCGCTGATGCACCGGGCGCAGTGCGGGGATGTGCGGGTGGAAACGCCGAAGCTGGCGGGGCAGGTGCCCTAAGCCGGCCTGGTATCCCGTCGTCCCCGCGGAGGCGGGGACCCATGCATCGCATCGGGACTCGTCACTCTTGAGTCGCCACGGGATTTTTTTGGACGGCGATTCTGGTAATTCAGCATGGGTCCCCGCCAAGGGGGCCGCCCAGGCCGGGGACGACGGTGCCGCTGTACGGGGTGTGCGGCGAACCTGCAAGCCGCTAGCTGCGCACCTGCGCCGTCTCCGCCGCCTGGCGCCTGTCCACCGTCCCCACCACCAGCGCGCGCAGCTCGTTCAGCAGGGCGAACTCGGCCTGGTTCAGAAACACCGACGGGAAGCTTTCGTCCCAGTCGCCGTACAGGAAGCCGACCGGCTCGCCGTGCGTACACAGCGGGATGATGACGAAGCAGCGCCCCTCGGCCAGCGTGCCTTTCCACCAGCCCGGCAGCTTGGCGGCGAACTTGGGGTCGCGCGCGTTCTCGATGAAGATCACGTGGTCGCTGCCGAGTGCCGCGAAGAACACGTCGGACTGGAAGGCGTCGCCGAACGTCAGCCGGGGCAGCATCGCCTTGGCGCCCTCGCCCAGGCCGATGCGCGCGCTGTACCTGCCGTCGCGGCGGTTGCGCAGGAAGCCGAAGGCGCGCGTGAACGACAGCCCGCGGTAGGCGGTCTCGAGGGCCATCGACATCATCTGGCCCGGGGTGGCGCCGGCGGCGGCGTCACGCATGTCGGCCACGCCGTCGGCCAGGATCTTGTTGCCGGCCTCGCGCAGGCGCGCCGCGCCGTTTTTCGTTTCCAGGGCGCGCTTTTCGGACGACTGCGCCAGCGGCGCGATCGACAGGTCGGCCGCCGCCTCCAGCCTGGCCTTTTCCACCGCGCCCAGGATGCCGTCCGGCGCCACGCCCAGCAGCGGCGCGAACCCGGCCGCCAGCTCGCGCACCCGTTCGGCGCCGGCCTCGTCGTCGTTCCACAGCGATTCGGCGCAGCGCGTCGACATGGTGCCGAGCGCGGCCAGCCAGTCGTCGTGGCCGAAGCCCTCGCCGCGTTCGCCCGGCTCGATGCTGTGCATGCCGGCGATCAGGTTGCGCGGCAAGCCCCAGTGCTCGGCGGTGGCGCGCCCGATCTGTTCCAGCGACAGGCCGAGCCTGTCGGCGGCGGCCGCGTCGGCGCCGCTGTCTGCCTGCTGCAGCCCGGCCCATTGCTCGGGCAGGTAGAAGGTGACCATCATCCGCCCCAGCGAGTGCAGGATCGAGCACACCACGGCTTCCTCCGGGTCGCGGCTGGCGGACGCCAGGGCCACCTGCTGCGCCACCATCCCGGCCAGCACCGCCTTTTCCATCTCGATGTGCGCCTGCAGCGAATCCGGCGTCGACTTGCCCAGTTCCTCGATCAGCTTGAGGCCCAGCGCCAGGTGGCCGATCGCCTCGGTGCCCAGCACCAGCAGCGCCTTGGAGACGGTGTTGACGCGCTGGCCGAAGGCCGAGTACATGCCGCTGTTGGCCAGGCGCAGCACCTTCTGGGTCAGCACCGGGTCCGACAGCACGGTTTGCGTCATCGAGAAATCGCGCTCGTCCTCGCCGCGCATCGAGGCCAGGATGGCGTTGATGGCGCGCGTGAATCCGGGCATGTCGCCGCGCCGGCGGATGCGCTCCCACAGCAGGGCGAGGGTGGCGTCGGCCTTGGGCGAACGCGGGTAGGTCGGGGTCTGGTTCATAGTATGCCTGCGCGTAGTTCGTCCGGCAGCAGTTCCGCGTACAGGTTTTCCTTGAGCGCCGCCATGGCCACGTGCGCCGGCATCGGCTTGCCGGTCAGGTAGCCCTGCACGTAGTCGCACCCGCGCGAGGCGACGTACTCGAGTTGTTCTTCGGTCTCGACGCCTTCGGCCACCACCGACAGGTCGAGGTGCTTGGCCAGGTCGAGCACCGCGTTGCAGATGGCGCCGTCCTTTTCCGCGGCCGGCAAATCCTTGATGAAGGCGCGGTCGATCTTCAGCACCGAGATCGGGAAGCGCTTCAGGTACGCCAGCGAGGAATAGCCGGTGCCGAAATCGTCGATGGCGATGCGCGCGCGGCGCTCGGCCATCTTGCCCAGGATCGCCTCGGCATGCACGGGATCGACCATCAGCGTGCCTTCGGTGATCTCCAGCACCAGGCGCTCGCCGGGCGTGCCGGAAAACGCCAGGGCGTCGTCCAGCACGTCCAGGAAGCGGTCGCTGCGGAACTGGCGCGGACTGATGTTGACCGAGATGTACAGCGGACGCCTGGCGATGTCCTCGAACTGGCGCAGCTGCACGCAGGCCGCCTTCAGCGCCCATGCGCCCAGCATGTTGATCAGGCCGTTGGTCTCGGCGATCGGGATGAAGCGCACCGGCGGCACCATGCCGAGGGTCGGGTGCTTCCAGCGCATCAGCGTCTCGAAGCCTTCGATCTGGCGCGTGCGCGCCGCCACGATCGGCTGGTAGTAGAGCAGGAACTCGCCTTCGCGCACCGCGTGGAACATGGCCGCCTCGAGCGAGATGTCGTGCTGCGGCGGACTGCTCTCGCGCACGCTGTAGACCACGGTGCGGCCCTTGCCGGTTTCCTTGGCGCGGCCCATGGCGGTATCGGCCAGCGCCACCAGGCGCACCTCATCCTCGGCGTGTTCCGGATAGATCGACACGCCCACCGAGGCGCCCAGGTAGATGGTGTGGCTGTCGACTTCGAACGGCGACTGCAGCGCCGCCATCAGGCGCCCGCTGACCAGCTTGATCTGTTCGGGCGTGGCGGTGCCGGGCAGGACCGCCACGAATTCGTCGCCGCCGACGCGCGCCAGCGTGTCGCTGTCGCGCAGGGTCTTGCGCAGGCGCGCGGCGGCGACCCGCAGCACGGCGTCGCCGACCGGGTGGCCGAGGCCGTCGTTGACCTTCTTGAAGCCGTCCAGGCCGATGCTGGCGATGCTGAACCCCTGGCCCGAGCGGCGCGCGTTGGCGATCACCATGCGGATGCGGTCGGACAGCAGCAGCCGGTTCGGCAGTTCGGTCAGGGCGTCGTGGGTCGCCAGGTGGCGCAGGTGCTGCTCGGTGGCGCGCTGGGCGCTCATGTCGCGTCCCACGGCCAGCAGTTCGTGGGCGTCCGCCGGCTGCGCCGGCGTGCAAGCCGGGATCGGCGTGATGCGCAGCTCGAACCAGGTGTCGCGTTCGCCGCAGCGCAGGCGCGCCTCGACCGTGACCGGCTCGGCGCGCGCATTGGCGTCGACCACCGCGTTGCGCAGCGCCGCCTGGTCGACATCGAGCGCCAGCGCCGCCAGCGGCGTGCCCGCCGCCACCGGCGCGCCCAGCAGGCGCAGCGTGCGCTGGCTGGCAGCACGCACCAGGCCGGATGCGTCGAGGCGCAGGGCGACGTCGCCCAGCGCTTCCATGAACGGGTCCAGGCTGCTGGCCTGGCCGGGTTCGCGGCGCGGATCCTGATCCGGTACGGCGGTTAAAGAAGGGCGCATCGTCGGCTGTCCGCTTTCCTGCTTTCTCAATATGTCGGGCGCTGCCGCGGGGGCGGAACGGCGCGCCTGGTCCAGAACAACAAACAATGTATCACTGAAAGATTCCTACAGGAACTAAAAAGTACAATCCGGCGCGCCATCGGTCCACGCGCTTGACGCGTCGCAGGCATCGGCAGCGGCAGCGGCTGCGCATGGACGTGCTTGTCCGGCATGCCCGTTTGGGCTAGGCTCGTTGTCTCACCGATAAGGCGATGGCGACCCGCGCCGGTCATTGTCGCTGATGTAGTGTAAGTAGGAAACATTTGTGCGAAATTAATGATGCTTGATTGCAACGTACTGTCGGTTTTTTTCGACTTTCCGGAGGAGACCCGCATGAACCGTTTCGACACCCATGCCGTACTGAACCAGGCGCCGCCGTTCGCCGACGTCAACCTGTTCGCCTGCGACCCTGCCTTGCGCGAAGGCGTGCTGCGCGAGGGCGCCGCCTGGGCCATGTCGTGGCTGGACCGGCTCGGCGCGCTGCTCGGCGCCGCCGAGGTGCTGGAGCTGGGGCGCGTCGCCAACGCCAACCCGCCGCGCCTGCTGCAGTTCGACCGCGGCGGCCGCCGCATCGACGAGCTCGAATGCCATCCGGCCTGGCATACCCTGATGCGCATGCTGGTCGAGCATGGCGCCCACTCCTTGCCTTGGGAAGCACCGCGCCCGGGCGCCCAGGTGGCGCGCGCCGCCGCCTACCTGCTGTTCGGCCAGGTGGAAAACGGCACCCAGTGTCCGGTCACGATGACCTATGCCGCGGTGCCGGCGCTGCGCCGCCACCCGCGCCTGGCCGCGCGCTGGCTGCCGCACATCCTGTCGCGCAGCTACGATCCGCGCTCGCTGCCAGTCGAGCGCAAGTGCGGCGCCCTGGTCGGCATGGGCATGACCGAAAAGCAGGGCGGCAGCGACGTGCGCGCCAACAGCACGCGCGCGACGCCGCTCGATCCGCAGGAAGGGCGCCGGCGCTTCGGCGAGGAGGGCACGGATGCCTGGACCATCGTCGGCCACAAGTGGTTCTTCTCGGTACCGCAGGCCGATGCCCACCTGATCCTGGCGCAGACCGGAGGCGACGATGGCGGGGGCGGGCGGCCGGGCGGCGGGCTGTCGTGCTTCTTCGTGCCGCGCTTCCTGCCCGACGGCAGCCGCAATCCGGTGCGCGTGCAGCGCCTCAAGGACAAGCTCGGCAACCGCTCGAACGCCTCGTCCGAGGTCGAGTTCTGCGATGCGCTCGGCTGGATGATCGGCGCCGAGGGGCGCGGCGTCCCGACCATCCTGGAAATGGGCGCCCACACGCGCCTGGATTGCGTGCTGGGCAGCGCCGCCATCATGCGCGCCGCGCTGTGCCACGCACTGCACCATGCGCGCGGCCGCCAGGCGTTCGGACGCGCGCTGGCCGCGCAGCCGCTGATGATGAACGTGCTGGCCGACCTGGCGCTGGAATCGGAAGCCGCCGGCGCGTTCGCGCTGCGCCTGGCGCGCTGCTTCGACGCGGCCCGGGCTGCCGATGCGGCCGGCGCCGCGGCCGATCCGGACGGGGCGCTGCTGGCGCGCCTGCTGACCCCGGCCGGCAAGTACTGGATCTGCAAGCGCGCCCCGGCCTTCTGCGCCGAAGCGATGGAAGTCATGGGCGGGAACGGCTACGTGGAAGAGGGGTCGCTGGCGCGCCTGTACCGCGAAGCGCCGGTGAATTCGATCTGGGAGGGTTCCGGCAACGTGATGTGCCTGGACCTGCTGCGCGTGCTGGGCAAGGAGGCGCGCGTGCGCGCGGCGCTGGCCGCCGAGCTGGCGCCGGCACAGGGGCGCGACGCCCGTTTCGACGCCTTTTGCGCGCGCCTGCTGGCGAGCCTGGAGGCGCCGCCGGACGAGTCCGGGGCGCGGCGCCTGGCCGAGGAACTGGTGCTGGCGGTGCAGGCCGGCCTGCTGCTGCGCCATGCGCCGGACTACGTCGCCGATGCCTTCGTGGCCTCGCGCATCGGTGTCCCGCCGGGAGGCGCCTTCGGCCGCCTGCCTTCGTCCGCCGACTGCGCGGCGATCCTGGCGCGCGCGCTGCAGCAAGGGCAGGCGCAGGACGCGGGCGTGGACACGGCGCCGCTTTGCGGCGGCGCTTCTGCCGATATTTCTTCGACAAAACCGGGACAAACCGGCGCGCGGCTGGGATAATGCCGCCCTGTATACGTCCACACTATGATGTTCCATGACAATGAAACAAGATCCGCGCTTTCCTAACCTGTTCATCCTGAACCATCCCCTGATCCAGCACAAGCTGTCGCACATGCGCGACCGCGGCACCTCGACCCGCACCTTCCGCGAGCTGCTCAAGGAGATCACCCTGCTGATGGGTTACGAAATCACGCGCGACCTGCCGCTGACCACGCACCGCATCGACACCCCGCTGATGAGCATCGACGCCCCGGTCATCGCCGGCAAGAAGCTGGCCATCGTGCCGATCCTGCGCGCAGGCATCGGCATGAGCGACGGCCTGCTGGAGCTGGTGCCGTCGGCGCGCGTCGGCCACATCGGCGTGTTCCGCGACCCCGCCACCCACCAGCCGGTGGAATACCTGGTGCGCCTGCCGGACACGGTCGACCGCACGTTCATCCTGTGCGATCCGATGGTGGCCACCGGCAATTCGGCGGTGTACGCGGTCGACGTGCTCAAGAAGCGCGGCGTGCCCGACGACCAGATCATCTTCCTGGCGCTGGTGGCGGCGCCGGAGGGCGTGGAAGTGTTCCGCAAGTCGCATCCGGACGTGAAGCTGTACGTGGCCTCGCTCGACAGCCACCTGAACGACCACGCCTACATCATCCCGGGCCTGGGCGATGCCGGCGACCGCATCTTCGGCACCAAGTAAACGGCGGCCGACCGTGCTGGAAGGACAACGCATGCAGGACGGCGCCGACGGCGCCGACGCCCAATTTTTCGCCCGCCTGGCGCAACTGAACGACAAGTTCGCCGCCAGCCTGCCGCATACGCTGGCGCGGCTGGCGGCGGCGCGCCACGCCTTCGACCCCGCGTGTCCGCACGGCGCGCCGCTGGACGAGATGCAGGCGCTGCTGCATACGCTGGCCGGATCGAGCGCCACCTTCGGCTTTCGCGCGCTCGGCCAGCAGGCGCGCCTGCTCGAGCAGCGCCTGCGCGTGTTCACCACCTTCGATGCCGTCGCCGCGGGCGACTGGGACGACTGGCTGGGCGCCGTGGATGCCTTCGTGGCCTGGGGACTGCATGATCCGAAATCCGCCTATCCTAACGACGAGACTGTTGTATAGATCCCGGGCACAAATCCCAGGTCCGAGCCGTTTGATCCAAGACAAACTTATCCCCCATCGATAACTTATATTTCTGCTTGCGGCGGACACGAAAGCAGGGGCGTAAAGTTGGTTCTGGGAACGTCAGGAATCCGGCAACGAATCTGGTGTTTTAATTTTCGTGAAAACTGCGTGTGCCGGGTTTTATTCGGTATAATACGGGATCGTTGGATTCGAGGTAGCAGTGCAGTTAGTCTGTCATTTGTTTCTTGCTTCTTCAAACGATCGTAAACGGACAATAGTCCACTTTAACTGAAATAGGAAATTGTAATGGCAACTGGCATCGTAAAATGGTTCAATGACTCCAAGGGCTTTGGCTTCATCACCCCGGACGAAGGCGGCGAAGATCTGTTTGCTCACTTCTCGGCTATCCAGAGCGCCGGCTTCAAGTCGCTGCAGGAGAACCAGCGCGTCTCGTTCGACGTGACCTCGGGCCCGAAGGGCAAACAAGCGTCGAACATCCAGCCGCTGTAATTTGAAGCGCTGCATGTAGGCAAAAAATCCTCGGGTTCCCCGGGGATTTTTTTTGCCTGCTCATTGGCTGTTCAATCAATGGCCGCACGCCGCTTTGTTTCAGCCGACTGCGCCCCAGTAATCCGGCTGCGCATAGGCATGGCGCAGGAAATCCACGAAGGCGCGGATACGCAGCGGCAAATGACGGCGCTGGGCGAATACCGCGTGGATATCGTTGCCCGGCGCCGCGTGCTGCTCCAGCAACGCCACCAGGCGGCCGGCGGCGATGTCGGCGCCCACTTCCCACAGCGAACGCCAGGCCAGGCCGCGGCCCGCCAGTGCCCACTCGTGCAGCACGGCGCCGTCGTTGCAGGCCATGTTGCCGCCCACCTTCAGCGTGACGATGCGCCCGCCGTCGCGGAAGGTCCAGCCGCGCTGGCTGCCGGCGCCGCCGATCGCCAGGCACTGGTGGCGCGCCAGTTCGTCCAGCGTGCGTGGCGTGCCGTGGCGCTTCAGGTAGGCCGGCGCCGCCACCACCACGCGCTGGTTGGCGGCCAGTTTCACGCCCACCAAGTTGGAATCCGAGAGGCTGGCGATGCGGATCGCCACGTCCACCCCTTCACCGACGACGTCGACCACGCGGTCGTTCAGGTCGAGGTCGACGCTGACTTGGCGGTGCTCGGCCAGGAACGAGGGCAGCAGCGGCGCCACGTGGCGCCGTCCGAAGCCGGCCGGCGCCGATACCAGCAAATGGCCGCTGGCGCGCGCGCTGCGCTCGGATACCGCGCTTTCCGCTTCCGCCAGCTCGGCCAGGATGCGCTGGCAGTCTTCCAGGAAGGCAGCGCCCTCGTCGGTCAGCGCCAGCTTGCGCGTGGTGCGCTGGAGCAGTTTGACCCCGAGGCGCGCCTCCAGTGCATCCAGGCGCCGTCCGATCATGGCCGGGGCGATGCCTTCGGCGCGCGCCGCGGCCGACAGGCTGCCGCGGGCGACGACTTCGACGAAGGTGGAGATCTGGCGGAACTGTCCCATGGCTTGGCAGTGTATGGTGTTTTATCTGTGACAAAAACGCATAGATGAAGTGATTTTTTGTCTCGTTTAGATGGGCAGAAGTGAATATACTGGATGCCAGGGCAAACGCCAAGCAACCGAATCCATCCATCACAGAACAGGAGCATGCAATGACCATCGCCACCCCAGCAGGAATGGAAATCCGCGGCGCGATCGCGCCGGGCTACGAACGCATTCTCGTGCCGCAAGCGCTCGACCTGATCGCCAAGCTGAGCCGTGAGTTCGAGCCGCGCCGCCAGCAATTGCTGGCCGCCCGCGTCGAGCGCGCCAGGCGCCTGGATGCCGGCGAGCGTCCCGACTTCCTGCCCGAGACCGCCCATATCCGCGAAGGCGACTGGCAGGTGGCGCCGATCCCGCAGGCGCTGCAATGCCGCCGCGTCGAGATCACCGGCCCGGTCGAGCGCAAGATGGTCATCAACGCCCTGAACTCGGGCGCCGACAGCTACATGACCGACTTCGAGGATTCGAACACGCCCAACTGGCACAACCAGCTCACCGGTCAGCTGAACATGCGCGACGCCGTGCGCGGCACCATCTCGCTGGAGCAGAACGGCAAGCAGTACAAGTTGAACGATAAGGTCGCGACCCTGGTCGTGCGTCCGCGCGGCTGGCACCTCGACGAAAAGCACGTGCTGGTGGACGGCAAGCGCATCTCGGGCGGCATCTTCGACTTCGCCCTGTTCATGTTCCATAACGCCAAGGAGCAGCTGGCGCGCGGCGCCGGCCCGTACTTCTACCTGCCGAAGATGGAATCGCACCTGGAAGCGCGCCTGTGGAACGACATCTTCGTGATGACGCAGGACGAACTCGGCCTGCCGCAGGGCACGATCAAGGCGACCGTGTTGATCGAGACCATTCTGGCCGCCTTCGAGATGGACGAGATCCTGTACGAACTGCGCGAGCACAGCGCCGGCCTGAACGCCGGACGCTGGGACTACATCTTCTCGTGCATCAAGAAATTCAAGCTGGACAAGAATTTCTGCCTGGCCGACCGGCCCAAGGTGACGATGACGGCGCCGTTCATGCGCGCCTATGCGCTGCTGCTGTTGAAGACCTGCCACAAGCGCGGTGCGCCGGCGATCGGCGGCATGTCGGCCCTGATTCCGATTAAATCCGATCCGGAAAAGAACGAGACGGCGATGGCCGGCGTGCGCGGCGACAAGTCGCGCGACGCCACCGACGGCTACGACGGCGGCTGGGTGGCGCACCCGGGCCTGGTCGAGCCGGCCATGACCGAATTCAGGAAGGTGCTGGGCGAGCGGCCGAACCAGTTCGACAAGCAGCGTCCGGACGTCGAGGTGACTGCCGCGCAATTGCTCGACTTCAAACCGGAAGCGCCGATCACCGAGGCCGGCCTGCGCTACAACATCAACGTCGGCATCCACTACCTGGGCGCCTGGCTGGCCGGCAATGGCTGCGTGCCGATCCACAACCTGATGGAAGACGCCGCCACGGCCGAGATCAGCCGCTCGCAGGTGTGGCAATGGATCCGCTCGCCCAAGGGCGTGCTGGACGACGGCCGCAAGGTCACGGCCGACATGGTGCGGGCGATGATTCCGGAAGAGCTGGCCAAGGTGAAGGGGGATACGCCGGACGGCGCCAACCCGACCTATGCGCGCGCGGCCGAGATCTTCGAGCAGATGTCGACCTCGGAAGACTTTGCCGAGTTCCTGACCTTGCCGCTGTACGAGGAAATCTGACGACTGGGTGACGCCGGCCGGACGCGTGGACGGCGGCCAGGCTGGCGTTGCGCACGCCGTGCGGTAGCGCCGTCCACCCTACGCGCCGAGGTTCGTGCCGCGCGCACGGCCTACGCCGTCTGCCCCCTGCATCAAAACACGTTCTTCCACTCGCGCAAGGCGGTAAACGCCGCCAGCGCATCCGCGCCCGGCTGCAAACGGCCCACTTCGACCAGGCTCTCCACGATCGCCGGCTCGTCCGCCCGCAAGAAGGGATTGGTCGCCTTTTCGATCGCGATGGTCGATGGAATGGTCGGCAAATTGGTGCCGCGCGCCTGGTTGTCGGCCACGATGCGCATCTGCAGCGCCCGGTTGCCCGGCTCGACCTGCTGCGCGAAGCGCAGGTTCGACAGCGTGTACTCGTGCGCGCAATACACCAGCGTATCGTCCGGCAATGCCGCCAGCTTGGCCAGCGAGTCCGCCATCTGCGCCGGCGTGCCTTCGAACAGGCGTCCGCAGCCGGCGCCGAACAGGGTGTCGCCGCAGAACAGCCAGGCGGCGCCGGGCTCGTCGCGCACGTAGGCAATGTGGCCGAGCGTATGGCCGGGCACGTCGAGCACGCGCAGGTCGAGACCGATGCCCGGCACCGTGATGCGCTCGCCTTCGCCCAGTGGTTGCGTCACCGCGTCGATGCCGTCGTTGCGCGGCCCGAATACCGGCACATCGGCATGTTCCAGCAGGCGCGGCACGCCGCCGATATGGTCAGCATGATGATGGGTGAGTAGAATGGCGGTGAGGGTGAGCCCATGCGCCGCCAGGGCCTCGAGGATGGGATCGGCATCGCCGGGGTCGACGACCGCCGCATGCGCGCCATCATGGATGAGCCACAGGTAATTGTCCTTGAATGCAGGGACCGTCAGGACGGCCAGCTTGTTGTGCGCAGGGGTCGGCGATGGGTTCATGGGGACGTCAATTCGGCATCAGGGTAGGGGTGGCATGGACAGCGCAGCATCCGAAAAATCCATTATAGCGCTCGAGCGCTGGCTGCAATCGCCGGCGGGTGCCTACGTGCGCGCCTGGGAACAGGCGTGCCTGGACAAGCTGACCGCCGACATCTTCGGCTTCAACGCGGTCCAGATCGGCGTACCGCAGCTGGACGCGCTGGCCGCCAGCCGCATGCCCAACAAGTGGCAGGCAGCCACGCGCCTCTCAAGCGCGGACGAACTGGCCTATGCCGCCGCCGGCCGCCAGGTCGCGGTCGCGCTCGACTTCGCCGACCTGCCGTTCGCCTCGCAGAGCCTGGACCTGGTGGTGCTGCCGCACGTGCTCGAATTCGCGGCCGAGCCGCACCAGGTGCTGCGCGAGGTCGAGCGCGTACTGATTCCGGAAGGCCAGCTGATCGTGTGCGGCTTCAACCCGGCCAGCCTGTGGGGCATCCGCCAGGGCATGGGACGCATCACCAGCAGCGACTACCTGCCGGCCGCCGGCGAGTTCATTTCTTTGCCGCGCCTGAAAGACTGGTTAAAATTGCTGAACCTCGGCGCCACCCGCAACCACTTCGGCTGCTACGCGCCGCCGCTGCGCACCGCCAAGTGGCTCGACCGCTTCGCCTTCGCCGAGGGCGCCGGCCAGCGCTGGTGGCCCTACCTGGGCGCGGTCTACGTCGTGCACGCGATCAAGCGCGTCAAGGGCATGACGATCATCGGCCCGGCCTGGAACAAGAAAGCCAGCAAGGCGCCGCAAGCGGTGCCGGCGGCCAACCGCAACGAACGCAAGCAACACGATCAACACCAGAATGAAAGTAACGCAGCATGACCAAAGTTGAGATCTTCACCGACGGCGCCTGCAAAGGCAATCCGGGCACCGGCGGCTGGGGTGCGCTGCTGGTGGCCGACGGCCGCCACGAAAAGGAAATCTTCGGCGGCGAGCCGAACACCACCAACAACCGCATGGAGCTGCGCGCCGTGATCGAGGCGCTCGGCGTCCTGAACCGGCCGTGCCAGGTGGTGCTGCATACCGACAGCCAGTACGTGCAGAAGGGCATCTCGGAATGGATCCACGGCTGGAAGGCGCGCGGCTGGAAGACGGCGGCCAAGGAGCCGGTCAAGAACGACGACCTGTGGAAGGCGCTCGACAGCGCCCAGGCGCAGCACGCCGTCGAATGGCGCTGGGTGCGCGGCCACAACGGCCATCCCGGCAACGAACGGGCCGATCTGCTGGCCAACATGGGCGCGGCCTCGGTCAAGCGCTGACAGGCGCCGCTTGGTATACTGCAAGGTCTTTTTTCACGCTTTTGATTGGGTGAACCGCATATGCGCCAAATCGTTCTCGATACCGAAACCACCGGCCTGAATCCCCGCACCGGCGACCGCATCATTGAGGTCGGCTGCGTCGAACTCCTCAACCGCAAACTTACCGGCAACAACTTCCACCGCTACATCAATCCCGAGCGCGACTCGGACGAGGCGGCGCTGGCGGTGCACGGCCTGACCACCGAGTTCCTCAGCGACAAGCCGAAATTCCACGAGATCGCCCACGAGCTGCGCGAGTTCGTGCAGGGCGCGGAAATCATCATCCACAACGCGCCGTTCGACCTGGGCTTCCTGAACCACGAGTTCCAGCGCGTCGGACTGCCGTCCTTCATCGACCATTGCAGCGGCTTGATCGACACCCTGGTGCACGCCAAGGAACTGCATCCCGGCAAGCGCAACTCGCTGGACGCGCTGTGCGACCGCTACGGCGTCTCCAACGCCCACCGCAAACTGCACGGCGCACTGCTGGACTCGGAGCTGCTGGCCGACGTCTACCTGTCGATGACGCGCGGCCAGAACATGCTGTCGATGGACGTCGAGGTCGAGGAAAGCGCCGGCAGCCAACTGGCCGATGCCGGTCCGCTGGGCGAGATCCTGGTGATCGCCTCCAGCGCGGACGAGCTGTCCGAGCACGACAAGGTGCTGGCCGCGCTCGACAAAGGGGTCAAGGGAGAATGCCTTTGGAGAAAATATTCTCCACAAGCGTGACAAAACGCAAAACTCCCCCTATAATGCTCGTCATTGCAGCGACACATTCGCAGCAAAGCAGTAAAAGTAGGGCGGTTAGCTCAGGGGTAGAGCACAGCATTCACACTGCTGGGGTCGCAAGTTCGAAACTTGCACCGCCCACCAGGATACATGTTTAGAATCAAAGGCTTGGCTTGATCAGGCAGTGGTTTTAAGCGGCGGCCGAACAGGCTTTTGGTGAAAAAAGTAGGGGAATTCGACAAACGATTCCACCAACGCCAAAGGCTGACAAATGGCTGCAACCATCCCTCGCGGCATCCGAGTCATCGACTGGAAAAACGCCGACAAATCAAGATCCATCCGTTATCGAGTCCGAGTTGAGCGGGGCGACTTCGTCGTCGACCGCTCTTTTTCCGATTTGGAGCGCGCCAAGCTCTTCCTTGAAGACACCAAGACGCCTCAAGGCCGGCTGTTGATCGCCCAGGGCCGCGACCGCGCGAGCCTCGTGGTCGACGAGGTCGAGCGCCTCGCGGCGGAGTTTATTAAAGAAGGGCGCTGCACGCTCTCCCACGCGATCGACAGCTACCTGCGAGCCTACGTCAACGGCAAGCTCGAAAGCGAAGTCGACAAGGAGCGCGTCACCGCCAAAGCCGCCAAGGCTCGTCTGGAATTTTGTAAGACGGTGCGCGTCCCCTACATTAAGCCGGGACATGTCGTTCCTTCGGGTCCGCTAGCGTCGCTGAGGCAATTTGCCAAAGGCTACGACGAGAAGCCGATTGGTGACTTCTACATCGACGACCTGACCGAGCAAGAGACCACGGAATATATCAACGCCAGGCTTCGCGCCGGGAAGGCCAACAGCACGATCAAGCGCGACATCTATGCCTTGCAGTCCGTGGTTAACAAGCTGCGCTACACTGACAACAAGGCTTGGAAGCGCCTGAACGGCTACAACCCGTTTGTGCAGGCCGACAAATCCAAGCTCAAAGGCGGCGAGCGGCGGCGCCGGCGCATCATTAGTGACGCCGAGGAGGAGGCGCTGCTCGCCGAGCTGCGCAAGTGCCGCAACCCTGAGATGCCAATGATCTTCGCGCTGGCGATCTCCACCGGCATGCGCCGCGCGGAGCTGCTTGGATTGCGTTGGTCGCAAGTCGACCTTGACCGCGGGGTTATCCACCTAAATGCGGACCAGACCAAGGCCAGCGAGGATCGCATGGTGATCTTGCTGCCGGAAGCTCGGGAAGCGTTCAAGGCCATCCCACAGGTGGACGACCGGGTTTTCCACTACAAGATCGAAGGCTTCAAGACCAATTTTCAGCGGGTATTGAAGCGCGCTGGCCTCACGGATATTCACATGCACGACACCCGTCGTTCATTTATTTCGCGCGTCCTCAAAAACATCACCGCGTCGCCGGTGGCGATCGCCGACATGGTGGGGGCTCGCAGCGTGTCGAATCTTGAGCGCCGGACTATCGACCGCATTCGACAGCACGAGATGATCGAAGCTGGAGCGATCAAGACCGAACAAGAGTTGCGTTGGACGGTGCAGCATAAAGACGGCCAAACGACTTCGCGGTATGCGAATTTGGCTCCTGAGAGAACCGAATAACTCTGAGCATTTTCCGCGGTGAGGCGGTGGCTTCACTTCGGAATTCCAGTAGAGTCGCGCCGACTGACGGCGCGACTAGCTTTTGCTCAAATGCTGCGCAAGAACGAAATGGACGGGGCGAAGAAGTATTCTCCGCCTTTCATCTTGACGAACCCAAAAAACTCGGTCGGCTTGCTTAGTTCCTTACCCCAAATCTTGGGATAGATCTGCTTATTTTGATCGTCCTTTGTCAGGCCCGCGTTTTCGATGACGGCCACGCCAATGACAGGGTCGATGCCAGTGTGATGTTCATTAAAGATTGGCTTGTTGGCGCGGGTTTGTGTGGCTTCAAACTGATTCTCAATGCTGCTTTGATAAGCCATGAACAGCAAGCCAACGTTTGTCGTCGGCTTTGTGTCCATGTTGTCGTCATTTGGTCCATCAGTTCTGTTCCCATAGGTCACTCCGCGGCGAGCCATCAACATGCTTTTGGAGTTTTTTTCATCCGATCTCGGGTTTGTTTTTCTAATGTGGGCGGCGAATGGGCATTTCAGCCCATCCTCGTCGCCAGTGTAATTGAAGTTGTTTAGCACGCCAGCGTTGCCTCTGACTTTGACGGGTTGCTCATCGTCAAATTTGGCGACTGGCGTCCCGTTTTCGAAACGTCCAACGACGCTCGCTCCGGCCCGCTCGTCAATGTCGCCAAGGGTGTGTCCAAGCTCTTTTTCAGCTTCTTTAAATCCTTTCACGTTTTGCTCTAATTTTCGAAAAACGAAATAGCTTCCAAAGCTGAGATCGGATTGTCCTCCAGGACACCGAACCAGAAGTTGATTCAGCGGAATTGATGGGTCCCATTTTCCGATGCCGCCATTCTCGTTTTTTTCACGCTCGATATCTTCGACAAGCGCCAGAGGCTGGCTGCGGCCGTCCACGTATCCGAAGTGCTCCAACGGATTGCCATCGTCATTGAGCTGAGGGGAGCCGATCTCCCAACCGATCTCTTCCACTGCGGCGTCAGTATCATTGATGCGATTTTGATAAATCTTGTGAAGCTCTTTCTGCCGTTCTTCATTGTCAGCAGCTAAAATCAGCAAGGCGTGTATGTTCCTCGTGAACGTCGGGTCCCACCTTTCACGATTGGGATCGCCGAGCGGTCGGCCATCCATTCCTTGGCGAAAGGCGTCGTCCTCGGGTTTCGCTTCCTCCTTCCTAAGAACATCGTATCCTTTCGACGTCAGAAAGAAACCAATGTAAGGCCCGGAATTGGTTTGGCCCGCTTTGAACAGATCCGTCGTGATCAGTTGGTGCATGGACGACGTCACCTCGCGGCCGATTTGGCGGATAAAAGTCAACGCTTGCTCTCGTCGATCTGGATCGAAAGCCAAGAACATGTTGACGCTGTGCATGCGGCCGTGGCTTTTAAGTATGTTCCCCTGCAAATCGTTGAGCATGGCGGTGCCCGCCAATGCATTGTCGTCTGCGCCTTCAAGGGCTTTCTTCCAAGAAAAAGGCTTGTTCATTTCGAGTGGCATGGCATCCCCTTTATGACATAAGGCCGGGCTTGGCTTATGCAGTATAGATGTCGTAAATACGTTGGCAAGGAGATATTGGCCGAGATAAGTTTTCCGCGAAAACATGCTCACTGCATCATCGAAGAAAAATCTTGGAAGCATTATCGTCGATTGGATATTGAACATTGCGTTTTGGTAAAACAATGCAAGACGCATGGCGTGTCGGCTGCTTCAATGCTATGTTTTTGACGCGGAATATTTGAGAAATTTGATGATCGGCCGATGCCGAGTGTTTAGGGAAATGCTGGGTTGGAAAGGCGTTGGGATCTTATTTTCATCCATCGCGTCATGCTTGGCGGATAGCAGGATCATGGCGACGTTTGGCTTTCTGGCTACACGCTGATCATTGGCCGGTTGGAGGAGTGGTTGATGCAGGGAATGAATGACATTGAAATGTTGACGGAGATTTATCCCTCAATCGAAAGGCGGATTACTGAGACGATCCGCCTGAGTGACTCTGAACTGTGCACGCCATTCGATCCAGAAGACTCGGCGTTGCGAATTCTTAGTCCAGTCGCGCAAGTGGAGTTGATGCGGGAGTGGTTTTTCAATCGGTATTGCGATCCCGCATTCGAAACGCCGCGCGAAGCGGCGGGCGGGTATCTTTGGATTTGGGGCGGACCATACTATGCCCATGAAGAGCTGCGACGCCGGTTTGGCTCAGTGGTGGGCAAGGATGTCATCGATGAGTTGGTTGGCGAACTCGATCGCGAAGGCGTTTGCCAGTGGGCGCCGGCGCGCCGAGGCGCGCAGCCTCGAGACGACGGTTTCGAACTCGAACTGGACAAGCCGGAAGACCCTTCTTTTCGATTGCGTTCGAGGCTAGAGCAAGCGTTGAGCGCGCTGTCGCTTCGAGGCGACGAGGCCGCCATGGCCCAACTGCCGCGGCTGGCTTTTGGCGAGATCATTTCGGCTCTGGAAGGGTATCTGTGGGAGGCGATGGCGTATTGGGTTGGGAGCGATCGAGAAGCGCTCAAAAACGCTGTGTCCAACATCCCCGATTTGAAAGATCAGTGGTTGAGGCTTGGACAGATCTTTGATCAGCATGACGCGATCAAGGCTCGGGTCATGTTTTACCTGCAAAATTTAGCATGGCGTCGTTGGGATAAGGTCGCGCTGCTGTTCGAATTTTGCTTGGGCATCAAGCCGCCCAGTTTTCGCCCATTCGAGGAGGCTTTGGCCAAGCGCCACGACGTCGTCCACCGCGGCGGACGCGACAAGGATGGGCGCCCGGTTGCGTTGACCGCGCAGGATGCGCGGGATTTGGCGGCCGCGGTGGAAACTTTCGCCTTGGAAGTTGACCGCGCGATTCTGTCAAAATTCGACCGTGGCAGCGACAGCTAGCTCGCCGATCCGATTTGGCGCGCAAGAGGAAGTTTAAGTTTTTTTCACCGTGCTGACTAGGACGGCCGATGACTTAGACTCTGTTTTTTTCTGCCCGTCGCCGCAAATGGGCGACCAATTGATCCACGCTGCCAAGGACGAAGTCGCGATCCGTGATTGAGAGTCCGTCAAGCATGGCCCACAACGCTCC
Organism: Massilia forsythiae; assembly: GCF_012849555.1. Lineage (NCBI taxonomy): Bacteria > Pseudomonadati > Pseudomonadota > Betaproteobacteria > Burkholderiales > Oxalobacteraceae > Massilia > Massilia forsythiae. Next base: position 5,483,294 of record NZ_CP051685.1, on the reverse strand, counting down.
GGCCTGATCTTCGGGACGCTCGCTCGCGCCCAACAACAGTTGGTCGGATCGGCACCCAAACATCTGGGCCAACACCACCAAGCGCTCCGCCGTGATGGAGCCGACGCCGCGCTCAAGTCGCGACACCGCCTCGGGCCCAATCCCCAACATCTCCGCGACACTTTCTTGCGTCAAATTTGCGTCCTGCCTTGCTCGGGCAATGGATTGCCCGATCGCTTTGCGAATGCGCAACGCGTCCGCGTTGGGCTCGTCGCGCCGCGGCGCGTTGAAGTTTGATTCCATGCTGCCTCCCGACCTCAATAGTCGGATGTCCACCTTAGGCTTTGAAGGACTTTAAAGGTTGACTGTCAACTAAATTGGTTTAGTATGCGTTTCTACAGCGCGGCGGTGTCGCCGTAACGAATAAGGAGAAGAAGATGGGTTTGCTCGCAGGGATCTTCGCAGTGTGGGGGTGATCGTGTCCGCATTGGTTCCGTTCGCCGACGGCGGATTCGCCAAGCTTGTGACGCTGGCGGTGGGCTGGGCGCCGGCTGGATTCTTGGCGTGGTTCGCCATGAATCGGGCAAAGCGCCGCCAAGCGCTTCACCAACAAATGCTCGCGGCCATTGGAGTCGCAGGAGACCGCGGGTTCGACCACGCGGAGGAAGGCACGGGGATCGCGCTCAACCAGGCGAAACGCGTCGTGGCCGTCCTGGCCGACGGCTCGTATCGAGAATACCGCTATGAGCAAGTTCGTCAGTGGTCGATTCGCGAAGAGCGCGCCGGGGCAGTCGTCCCTGCTTTCGGCGTCGCCAGCGGCGTCGCGGCGGCCGGGGCGAACGCTCGCATGGCGCGGGACGCGCTCGCGAACACCGGGCTGTTTTTGACCGTGAAAGATGTCGACCGGCCTGGATGGCGCGTCGCGATGAAGGACGCGCGGACTCGCGAGCGCTGGATGGAGCTGCTGCGGCAGGAGATCAACGAAGGCGGCGTGGCCGCTTGACCCAGTCGATATTTCGAGGAGTGAACATGAAGCGATCAAGTATCACGGCCGTCTTGGCCACGCTTGCCGCGAGCGCGGCGCTGGCGGGCTGCGGCGATTCAGCGCCGACCGACAAAGACGTGCGGGACGCGATGTTGCGGCAGTTGGAGCGCGCCATGGGCAAGGAGGCCGCCGACAGCCAAAAAGAGGAACTCGCGAAGGTGAGGGTGGTCAAATGCGTGAAAGCCGAGCTCGGCGGCTTCGCGTGCGAAATCGACAGCCCCGTGGGCGGCCGAGGCACCGGCCGCTTCAAGAAAGAGAGCGATGGCTGGACGTTCGTTGGCAACAGCGGCTGAGTCCATCTGGCGAAGTTGTTCTCGGCGCCTGCGAGACCGTGGCGGCGGCGGCGTGGACACCTTGCTTGCGTCAGCGACTCGGATTGTGGCGCGGGCGAACGACATGATCACGTGTGTTCATGCCTTTTTTTGATATACACCTGACGCACTGGTGTGCGACGCAATGCGTCGCGCGGCGCGGGCGCGCCTTTCAACCCCTCAAACCGCGCCAACGGCGACAGGCAAAGCCAGGGACACGGTGGTCCCCAACCCCAGTCCGGCGCTGCGCACGTCGATCGAGCCGCCGTGCGCTTCGCATACGCCCTTGGCGATGGTGAGCCCCAGGCCGGCTCCCTCGGGAGCCCGGCCCGGCGCCACGGCGCGGCGCTCGAACGGCTCGAAGACGTGCGGCAGATCTTCGGCGGCGATGCCCGCGCCGCAGTCGACCACTTCAACGCGCAGCACGTCGCCTTCGACGAACACCCTCAGGCAAATCTCTTCGCCATCGGGCGTGAACGCGCTGGCGTTGCGCAGCACATTGCCCAACGCTTGGGCGACGCGCTCCGGGTCGCAGCGCAGCGACGCGTCGCGGTCGTTGACCTCGACGACCAAACGCTGCTTGCGCGCGCGCACTTCGGGCTCGACCGCGTCGAGCGCCAAAGCGAGGATGTCGTCTTCGGTGCAGACGCGAATCTCCACCTGCAGATCGCAGAAGCAGTCGACGCGGGAAGCGTCGAGCAAGTCGGTGATGAAGCGCGCCAGCTGCTTGGTCTGCCGTTGCACGATGGTGGCCATCTTGGCGATTTTGGGATCGGCGTTCGACAGCTGCAACGCTCCGGCGATGCTCATGATCGGCGCCAACGGGTTTCGCAGTTCGTGCGCCAGCATGCCCAAGAAATCATCTCGAGCGTTGGCCGCGCCAAGAGCGCGCTCTTGGAGGCGACGCTTTTCGCTGACGTCGGTGAGGCAGCAAAGCGCGCCCATGATCGCGCCTTGCTCGTCGAAGACGGGCTTGGCGTGGATCACCACGCGCCGAAGCTGTCCGTCCTGGCACAGGGCGAGCAATTCGGTGGGGACGGGGGAGTCGCCCGCGGCGGCCAACGCCGCGGGGCTGTCGTCTTTGTCGAGGGGCTGGCCGTCGAGATCGCGCAGCGCCGCGAATCCATCCCAGCGCGAAGTTTGGGCGCTGTGCTGCGTCTCTCCCCAAATCCGTTTGGCCGAGGCGTTGCGGTGGATGACGGCGCCGTCATGCGAACAACAATAAGCGGGACAAGGCATTTGTTCGATGGCCCAAGCGTAGGACTCTGGCCACCCGTTGTCCAAACGGGCAAATTCGCGCCGAAGCGAACGATTGTTGGTTTCCATAATGAAAGCGCGAGGTCCTGGCGCGGCTGAGGTATGTGGTTCGCATTATCGGTCCAGCCACTTTTGATTTTCGTAGGACGATGTCGATTCGACATGTCGGACGTTGTCCAAAGGCCACGTTCCCACCATGCAATCGCGTTGCTTCAAAACATTCCGTCGTATGCTCATGGAATGGAGGAAAGATGTGAGAGATGAAGTATTCAAGCGCGGCGCGCCACCGAACAAGCGGCGCGCGGCCACCGTGGAGGATTACGCGCGCCACCGCATGGGCCTGGCGATGGATCGCATGGGATCGACCGACTGCCCAACCAAGAAAAGCCAATCGGCGCGATGGGCCATCGCGTGGGGGATGGCGCTGCGCAAAGCCAGATCTCTCGCCTGAACGCCATGGAAAAGGGGGCTCGGCGACAACTTGGGCGCCGCCAAGCGCCGGCGTGGCCTGTCACGCGTTGAAACTGTCGAGCTCAGGGCCCAGCTTTCCTTTCGCGTCGATGGCGTGCAGACGGGCGATCCACCCCTGCGCGCCGCGAGAACAAACCAGCACCCCCACTGCGTCGTTCTCAAACGCGGCCAGCGCTCCAAGCCTGGCGGGGCCGATCAACACGGTGTCCAAGCTTGCCGTTTTCTCAGCGAAGTCCGCAGGCGCCGCCGCCCAAGCGTCGACCCTCGACATTGCCTTGCCCGGCTCCGCCGATTCCGCGCCCAGCCAACGCGCTTTGACGACGGCCCAGGCGAGGCTGGGCGCGGCTTCGCGGCTGAGCCATTCGCCCAACGTGGGCGTTTTGTCTCTCGCGCCATGGGTTGGCGACTGCGCGATTCTTGCTGGCTCAGCTTCGGCGCCCAGTTCGTCAAGCCGGCTTTCGATGCGCTCAAGCGAGGCGCGCGCCTCGCCGCTATCGGCTCGCAAAGCGGCGCATGCCGCCAGCACCTCGCGCAACTCGTCCATAAAGGCATCGCGCGCATCCTCCTCGGCCGCGCCGCGATCGAACGAGGCGAAGCCTAGGCCTGCCGCCCGCTCGATGGCGAAATCGATGGCGGCCGTGGGGCTCGCGCGCATGCCCAACTCGGGGGCCAACGCGAGGAGCGCCCGGCGTCGCTCCTCGGTGAGCCTGAACGTCACCGAGGGCCGCTCCCAAGCGTTGGCGCCGTTGGGCACCGCGTCGGCGTCATGATGAGCAGGGCCGGCGGCCTGTTCGCCATGCGTGGATTTGGACATGGGTTCGAATTCCTTCATTTTTGTTCGGCTCCCGCATGGTTTGGTCAGCTCCCTCATGGTCTGATCAACTCCCACGTGTGTTAATGAATCGTCGCATGGGCGTCGCGGGCGTGGCCGCTCTCTGCATGATCGTTGGGCGGTCGTGGGTTGGCTGGGCCATGGCCCCGCCCAGTTCAACGCGGCCTCCCCATGTCGCTTGGCGCTGGATCGCGCTTGGGCTTCGCTCGCCTCGTTGCCTCAGAACCCGACGGGTCAGGGCGTGGCCGCGCCGCGCGGGGCTTGGAACGAGCGCCCTCAGGGCGGCCAGGCGCGCGATCATCGCCTCTTGACCGCGCTGGCTTCTCGCCACGGCCCGAAACCCATGCTTTTTTGACCGGAAACGTCCAATCCAGGGCCGTTCCCTTGGGACGGGACTTGGACATGGAAAAAGCGAGCTTTTCGACCTGATCGGCGCGCTCTTCGAGCTCAGGATCTTTGTCCGCAGGCTGGTGCGAGTCGAGGTAGACCTTCGCGAGCGCTCCTCGGTTGACGTAAAGCGTGGTGGAGAAGCGCGAGCGGCTGGCGGCCACGTAGGTCCATTCCCGGTCGGCCATCGCCGGGTTGACGAGGCAATAGGCCGAATCGAACGTGCGGCCCTGCGACTTGTGGTTGGTCAGGCAGTAGCCATGGTCGAAGCGGCCGAACGCCGGGGGAACCATCACGACAGTTTCGCCGAGCTCATTGGCGTCGTCGAGCTCGACTCGAAGCAGTGGCGTGAACGCGGCTTGGTCGATCGCCACGATCGTGCCGGCGACCCCGTTGGCCACGCCGAGGGTCTTGTCGTTCTTGGTGAAGACCACCCGGTCGCCCGGCGCGAAGCGTTTGATTTCGCGCGCGTCGTCGCGGTGAATGATTTCGATATCCAACGCTTGGCCATCGCGGACTTGGCCGGCGGATATCAGCAGCGCCCGCGCTTTTTCGTTGAGCTCTCGGACTTCGGCGCGGCTGCCGGCGATCATGGTTTTGTCGCGAAGCGGCGCCTTGTCGGCGGCCCAATCGGATATCAGCGCGTCGAGGGCAGCCGTATGTCCCGATATCAGCTTCAATCGGCCCTTCTCGTCCAGCATCGACAGCGCCTGTTTGGCGTCGCCGAGGGCGAACTTGCGCACCGCGGCGCGCAGCCAGCGGTGGTCGTAGCGCTCGCGCCACCGCGCGAAAGCTCGGGCGAGTTTGGGCAGCGCGGCGCAAAGCGACTCCAAGGCGCCAAGGCGCGCGTCCTCGGGAAGTTGGCGCAGCGCCGCGGCGGCGCGCTTGGACAGCTCGCCGCGCGATCGCAGCCAATCCAGCAGCGGGCCGAAGTCAGTGCGCTGGCGCTGGATGTTGGAGATCTCGACCTTGCCATGGCGCTCGCACAGCGCCCGAAAAATGCCGCCGGCGGCGATTGGTTGGAGCTGCTTGGCGTCGCCGACCGCCACCAGCTTGCCGCCCGCATCCAGAACAGCCCGCTGGAGGAGCGAAAACTCCTTCGAGCCGACCATGCCGGCTTCGTCAAGGACCAAGATCGTTTGGGCCCCCAGCTTGGCTTTGCCTTTGCCCAACGCATGCAGCAGGCTCGCGATGGTGCGCGAGGGGATGCCGGTTTCGCGCGCGAGGTTTTGGCTCGCGGCCGCCGATTGGCAGCAGCCGAGAACCTCGAAGCCGGACGCCTCGTAAGCGTCGCCAAGGGCTTTGAGCATGGTCGTTTTGCCCGTGCCCGCCCAGCCTTCCACGAAGGCGTGGTCGCCTGTTTGGCAGGCCACATGCAGCGCCGCCGCGCGCTGCTGCGCCAGCGAAGCCGGCGCGCCGATCTTGGCGGAGATTTCAGCTTCGAGCCGGTCGAACTCCCGGTCGATGGCGCGCCGGTTCAGGCGGTGGGCTTTGCCTTCGGCGCCGCGACCCACGGCCTGCGAGCATTCGGTCTCCATGGCGAGCGTGGAGGTGGATGTGAACACGTCTTCGAGCTGTTCGGTTCGCCCGAGGCGGACCGCCAACGGCGACGCCATGAATCGGCCGAGCTCCGCGACGCAACGCGCCGCGTCCCAGTGTCCCATCGCCATCTCGCAGATGAGGGCGAGTGCGTCGGACGAAGTGGCGCACGACTGCGACTCCATGAGTCGCTCCATCACTTCATCGTGGTCGAGCTCGAAGGGGATTGGCGCGTCGCATGGGGCCGCGCCCTGGTCACGCTGATCGGCATTGGGCAGTGGACCCGCCGGGTCGCAGGCAGGGGTTGGAGCTGGGTTTGAAGCTTGGTTTTGAGCTGAATTGGAAGCCGGCGAGGGCGCGAGCGTCCGCATCGCCGCGACGCTTTGCGGCGTCAGGCCAATGGCGGCCGCCTGCTCGGAGAAGCTGGCTAGGAGCTCCGGCAGGGGCGGCTCGGCCTTGGCTTGGCGAGTGTTGAGGGCGGCGACTTCGCGGGCCGCCGCGCCGTCGAGCATGCCGCACTCGCGCACATATTCGGCGATCTGTTTGGAGCGCGACGACAGCGCGTCGCGCTGCGCTTGATTGATGCCGCGCAAGGTGAAGTATTTGCCATCCGCCTCGACCTCAAAGCCCAGCGCCTTCATGCGGCTGGCCAGCTCCGCGCGAAAGAGAATGCCAGTGGCCATCTTGCGCTCGAACTGGGCCCGCTGCTCCAAGGCGCTCCACTCCTCGTCGCCTTCGCGCTTGCCCAAGTTGAAGAGAAACCCGTGGACGTGGAGCTGAGGCTCGCCGGCGCGGCTGGAGAAGTGGGGATAGCACGCGGCGAGCGCGGCTTGGGCGAAGCGCTTTTCGTGTCCCGCGCTGCCATGCCGGGTGACGCATTGAGACTCGACGTGGGCGAGGGCGGCTTTGGCGGCTTGCATGACGGCGTTGGCCACAGCCTCGCGAGTCGCGCCATCGCCGCCGGCGAAGACGGCCGAGACGTCCTTGGGGGCGGAGAAGGTCATGTCCAAACCCATCACGTGTTCTTCCCCGGCGCCTCGGACGAGCTCCTCGCCGGTCAAGGGGTGGAAGCCTTTGGCGAGACGTTCGACCTGCTCGGGCTGGGCAACACCGGACAGGCCAAGGAGCGAAGCGCCGGAGCACGCCCAGGTCGGCTGCAGGCCGGCCTGCTTGGCGTCGCCTCGGGCATAGTCGTCGAAGTCGCCGCGTTGCTTGGTCGTCGTGGATGGGCCTCCCAGGTAATGCAGATATCCTCCGGCGTCGCCGCGCTTGGCTTGGTTGGAAGACGAGTTGATCTTGGTGATCGACAGCATGCATCACTTCCTGCCGCCAAACAGCGCTTCGAATTCGTCACCGATGGACGTCGAAGGAGACGTCGAACGGACGATATCCTCTTCGGGCTCGCGGGTTGCGGCTTTCGAGCGCAGCCACGCCTCGACGCAGGCTGAACGCGACAAACCATTTTTAGCGCGCGCTGCGTCCAACAGGGCCAGCGAGCCCTTTCCGAGCCTGAGCAAGACATGCTCGGTTTGAGATTTGCTTCGCGCGTAGGCGGCTTGGCTTGTTTTGCGCTTGCGGGTGACTCGTCGCGTCTCCACGGGGCTATTTTCTTCTTCGATCATGCGTTTTCTCCTCCCATGGGTTGCTGACGGATAGCGCGCGACGCCACAAGAAAAGGCCCGGCCAACAATCCGTTGGTCGGGCGTGCTTGTTTAACGGATGGTCTTTCCCATGATGAGCGTTGGACCCACGGACCACCGTCACAATCTGCGTGGGTTTCGTTCGTGGTGGCGACCTTTCAACGCGAGTGGCCCGAATCAGTCAAGCAGTCCGACGAGCTCATCGTCGCGAAGGTGGGAATACCGAGTGAACGCTTGATAGGTCTGGTGGCCGACGATTTCCATGATGGCTTTGACCGGGGCTTTGGGTTTGTCGATGCACATTCTGCTGATCGCTTCGTGGCGCAAGTCATGAAAGCGAAAATCGACTATTCGCGCCGCCTTGAAAATACGGTGGAAGTGGTGCGATGCGGCGCCAGGAGTGGGGAAGACTTGGAAGATGCGAGCATCATCAGCTTGGCGAAGCGCCCTAAGATCAGCAATGACTGCGCGGGCTTTGCCTGAAAGCGGCACGCTGCGCTTTTTCTTTTTCTTGGTATGCGAGGCTGGAATTTTCCACAATTGGTCTGCCCGTTCAAATTCTTTCCATTCGGCCAGAATGAGTTCTTGGAGACGAGCGCCAGTTTCGAGGCACAGCTCGACAAGGCAACGCGATTCATTACTCCGACTCGGAAGCAAGGAAATTTGCTCCATGATGCGGTCGTATTCCCCACCTTCCAGCCGACGGTCACGCTTGACGTCCCAGTTTTTCGGGAAACACGCGTTGCTGATTTCAATGGTGGGATTGCGAAAATGATTCTGCTTTGCCCACCATCCGCATGCGGACACGAGGCCCAAGATTTGGCCGTTGATGGTCGCGTAGGAATAATTTGTCCGCATATGAGTTTTGAGGGCTCGAACTTTGGCCACATATTGCTCGGTCCAAGCCTCGTCGGCCTTCTCAACCGTGACGGCGCCGACAAAATCCGCGACGGGAATAAGACTTTTTTTGGCGCGCGCCGAGCACTTTGAGCTTTCGCGAAAAGCGGCGACCACGTCCGCGAGAAGTGCCCTTCCATAAGTTCGGGAGTCGCCTGTTTTTGCCTTTTGCGCCAGTCGATGCGACGCGGTGGAAGTTGTGGCCTTTCGCGCGGCCGATTTGATGGTGTCGATGAAATGTTCCGCTTGCGCTCGGGTTTTGAAGGTCATGGTTTTTCGCTCGACTCCTTTGATTCGGACATCTGCTTCAAACTTTGACGAGCCATCCGCTTGCGTTTTTACTTTGATTCCCATGTGTCTTTGCTCCAAGGTAGTTGATGTGGGTGCGAGTCGCCTTTGCTGATCGCTGGACTTGACTCGCCGAAAAATAGACAAAAGGCGCGAGTCAAAGCGCGGCCGGTGCCGCGGTAAAAATTGCGGTGTGCCGGGCTGCTCGCGTTCAACTACCTCAAAGAAACCAAAGTGGGACAAGGACTAATTTTTTTGTGATTAAGAACAAAGGGTTGATTAGAGATGCCCTTGATGGTGGCTTTGTCAACGTAAAATTACCGATAAAATAAGCTAATATAATGATAAATCAATCATTTACTTTTTTAGTGATTTGCATTTTTATATTTTTTGATTTCGATGTTTGCGCGGATCGAATAATTCGCGCAAATTGCGGCGCGTTTCGGGCGGCAAGCTTTTAAGACAAACGGTAGAAAATGCGTGGCTTTCGCGCCCACTTATTTTCTGGATCAGCCTCGCTCGTCGAACCACCATCGATAGATGTCGTTGTGTGCGTGCTCCATGAGAGGGCCCCACTCGGGTTCGAAACGCGCTTCGACTTCGAGCGTCTTGGCCAACTCATAGCCCAGCTCATGTTCGAAGAATCGACCTTGCAGCGCGTCGCAGTGGACGCAGCCGTTGGAGAGGTAGGAGCGGCCCTCCGCGCGGCTGTGGCGCCGGCGCAGCTCGCCGATGCCGTGGCGCTTCAACAGCGCGGCCGGCAACATGCGCGCGACCACGCCGACGCCGTCCTCCAAGCAGTCTCCAAACGAATGAAGATCAAGCTCGACGTCCGCGCAACCGGGCAGGACGCGGCTGACCGCGAACGTGATGCCCAAGACCAATCGCGTCTCCTCTACGCGTTTCCAGCAGCGCGCGGTTTCCGTGAAGACGTCCACTGGCGTCGTCAGCCCAAGAATGAGAGCGACCCGCAACTTGCCGGTCAGAGCGCCTTCGACGAAGCGCGAGAGCTCGATGGATTGGCTCGGACAGCTTGAATTTTCTTGTTCCTTGGCGCTCATCCAAGGATGATGCTTTGGCGAAGGCAGTTTGACGGCGAAGGCTAGGGCGTCCGAGTGGAACCCCAATCCAAAGGCATGCGTTTCCTTTTCGATCGGGAATCCGCTTTGGCGAAAAAGCCAAGGGGCTCCGACACCGGCCGCGGCGCATCCCTGATGTTGACGCCTCGTGTCGCTATTGTCTTGGCAGCTCCACTGCGCTTCTCAGGCAACTTGGCGATGTTCTTGGTGGACAAGACGTCCGCGATCCGTGGGGTCGCGTCCACGGACTGCCAGGCTTGATCAGGGGGCGCGACCTAGTCCGCCTATTTGAGCCCCCGCCAGCAATCCCTTGGCCGGCGAGCGCTCAGCCGATTCCAGTGCGGCGGCGCTGGATGAATAATGCCCAGCTGGTCGCAATGATGACCACTATGCTGCTAGACATCTGGTAATGACTTTGGTGCTTGCTATGATATGCTTTGCGTATTCAATGTGCAAAATTGTCAAGAAATTAATTGGGAGGAGATCATGGACGATGAAAAAATAATCCGCGAGGTGATCGAGCGCATCGAATGGCCTGATGATATTCATGGTTATGATCTTGAATTCACGCCTGACTGGTCCGGAGCTCCTTCCGTTTATATAAATCTGCACATTGACGATGACTACCATCCATCTAAGGATAAAATCGGAAGGCTCAGCAGAGTTAGGCGTGAAATTGCCGATGAGCTCTTGGATATGGGATTGGATTATTTTCCCTATGTCAAACTGGTGGCGGAAGACTGATATGAGTCTTCATGCTGGTTTGCTAGCTCAGGCGCGGGATTTATCGGTGTTCGAGAAAAAGGGAAAGCCAAAACAGGCAAGCTTGAGGAGATCAGTCTCCTGCGCATATTACGCGTTATTTCATTTGCTTGTGAAAGAGGCGTCAGATGTATTGGGCTCTCGTCTTAGCAAGGAGGCGCGAGCGAAATTGCGTCGCTCTTTTGGCCATGTGGAAATGAAATTGGTTTGTGCATCTTATGCGCAGCCACAGAGCAAATTCAACCCTCAAATCAGTATTTTGTTGACCTTTCCCATTTCACCGGAGCTGAGAAACCTTGCTAAGTTATTCGTATCCTTGCAGGATGAGCGGCATAAAGCTGATTATGATATTGCCGCTATTTATACTCGCTCCTATGTGCAGTCAATAGTTTCGGACTTGGACAAAGTTTTTTCTGATTGGCAGTTGATTAGGACATCGAATAATGCAAAGGTGTTTTTAGCGGACCTTTTGCTCAGAAAGTCATGGAGTCGCTAGCAATCCAAGGCGCTTGATGGTTTGAATCCTCTTTGTGTATCTTTGCCCGAATATCTGTCCATGGGAGATTCTGGCGCCGTTGGGCGACGGTCATGGCGTGCATGGGCGAAGCGCTTGGTCCCCGATGTGCTCGTTCGCAGAGTGACCTCGGCGCCGCAGCACGGCATCCTCAACATCTTCGCGCTGGCGTTTTCTTGGCGCAAAGCCTTCCACGCGTTCTCCGACTCGAACTCCCAAGCCATGAGGGGCTGATTGTCGCGGATGCATTTGAGCGGCATGGAAGGGGCAAGGCGGGAAGACGCCCGATTGATCGTCAGCAGCCAGGCTACTCATGAGGGGCTTCAATGTCAAAGCCGAGAGGGCGCTTTCTGGAAGCCGTCGTTGCGGCGCGCAGCGGCCTTTTCGGCGCGGCCCTGTGGGCGCGCCGCCTCGGGGGTGGGTTTTGGGGCTTCAAGAAGTCGGCGGCGCCGCGCGCCGCGCTCAGCCGACATGGCGGGCCTCGGCGGCGCCAAAGCGCTGTCCGGAGGCCGCGCCGAGCGCCTATGGGTTTTGTAGTTCTATTTAAAACCTATAGCTCATAGGGAAAACGGCCAACTCAACGCGAGTTTGCGGCCATTTGAACGCGAGTTTTCGCGAATATCGGCCATTTGAACACGGGAATTGGCCATTTGAACGCGAGTTTTGGCCATTTGAACGCGGGTTTTTCAACGCCATCGGAGCATGCAAAATGGAACGAGACTGTGGTGACGACGCCTCGACCCAACTTCGCGAGCGCATTCCAAGGTTAAAATGCGCGGCCGAATGCAAATCCCGTGGCGATTCGCCTATCTGGGATTTTTGTATGTGACATCCAAGTCCAAAGGCCGCGTTGAATTGACGCGCCAAAAACTGCGCCCCTTGCGGGGCGCAGAAGCAGCTCAATTGAGAAGCTGCGCACTTGGAGGTTGTCATGAAGACAACACTGCTTTGGTTGAAACGCAACAGGCTCCGCATCGTGGTATTGATCGTCCTGTCGTTGCTCTGTGGCCCGTGCTATTGAGCTAGACTGACCTGAGCGGCGTGGCTAACCCCACGCCGCTTTTTTCTATCGTTCTGATGCGAAAGTCAATGCCTGCGAAACTTTTTTGCGCCCTTTTGGACTTCCAAGATTTTTGCAGATTGCTGCGCCACGTGTTTTGACTGACACGTAAAGCCGGATTTAAGCGCCAAACTCATGTTTGCTTAGTCAGTAGTGAACTCGCGCTGACAGACCGGTTGGCATCCTGGGTCGCCTTGACCAAAACTGGGATTTGAGGCGAAAGCGGCGCTTCTTGCAGAGGCTTTGTTAACACATTTTATCGAAAGCTACCATGAAGTCAAAAATCTGAGCTGCGGCGCGCCAACATTTAATAGCGAACCGTCGTCTTTTTTCGCGCGCGCGCAGGCCCTCAAAAAAAACCGGGTTTCATAGCAAAATCGGCCAGTTCAACGCGGGTTTTTTAGAAATTAATAAACAGGTATGTGTTTTTAAGCGTCCCGCCATCGTTTCGGGCGAGTAACATATGAGGCTATTGAGGTCGACTAAATACTATGTAACATATCTTCAAAATATATCATTACTCTATTCGAAGTGGGTTGAAATCATAGGTTTGGACCGCCGCGCCGTTTTGCTTGGGGCGCGATGGCTGGCGCGCTAGGCGCGCAACGTTTTGCAGGGTGCTTCACGTCGGGCTTGGCCGAGCCGCGAACTGCGAGCAAGGTCCAATTGGCGCTCTTGTTGACGTCGCCTTCGCCTTTGTCGATCGACCAGGACGCGATTAGGTCGGGGCGGCCTGCGCGAAGCTGCTCCATCGACGCTTCGAGCGCCGCGACGAAATGCTTTGGCTGGGATGGGAAGCCGCTAAGCGTCCGCAGGTAGTCCAACGTCAAGGGCTTGGCCAGTGGCTTGTGGGTCGAGAAATAGTCGCGCAGCCACTGCGCCAAAGGCGCCTGGATGCCGTCGCCCACGGCGCCGGCCATCGACGCCAGCATCGTCTCGGCGAATGCGGGCTCAACGAGGCCGGGGTCTAGGCGGACCGTCGCGTCGCGGCCGCTCGGCGTCGCCGACATCAACAGCCAGCCCTTCGCTTTTGCCCCGTAGACCGTCGCGTCCAAGTTCGAGCGCGCGAGCCGTTCAATCGCAGCCCAAGCGGAGCGGGACTGCCCGCGTCCATAGCCGGCCATTTCGGCGATTTCCGCCAAGCGCGCTTTGAACGGTTGGGCGAGATCGTGGCGCTCCCGCTTGGCGACGCGGACAATCGCCTCCCAGACGCGCTTGTCCGCCATGGAGAGGCGCGGCCCTGTGAATGCGATCGACACTTCCCCGGCCGCCTTCAATGCTCCCTCGTGGGTTCCCCCACAGTTGGGTCTGAATGCCCCAAAAAGGGCGCTTCTCGACATGAAGGCGGGGAACATGTCCAGGTCGGCGGGGTGGCTCATTGACAGCGGCTTCCCGATTGGCGCCGTCGTCGTTGAGCGCCCATAGGCGCGCCGCGCCGGTTTGACCTTCGTTGCCGTGGCAGGCGCAACGATGGGATCGGCCGAGGCGGTGGCGCGATGGTCCTCTTCGCTTTCAGGCGCGCTGGCTGGCGTCTGGGCAGTGATCGATGCCACGTCGGAAGCGTCAGTCGGGTTGAACTCGTCCACGGCTGGGGGGACTGGGAAGACGTAGGGTGGCCAATAGTCGTGATCGTCCTCGGGGTTTGGCGTTTCATGGGTCATGGGGTCCTCGTTTGGCGTGCGCGAAAAATAGGTAAACGAATGTTTACGTTTAAGGTCGGGTTTACCTATCTCAAGCGCCTCCATGCGTGTCAATAGGCGGCTTCTTGTTAACTCGCTTTTTTTAAAGCGCGCCAATTTCACCCTCGCATGACGCTATGGGCCCGGTCCCACATGCTTAACCCAAAGCCAGTCCGCCGCGTTTTTCGTCGAGCGTCGACTGAGGGTATGAAGCCTTCCGAGCGTCCGAAACCCTCTCTCATCTCTTTTGCCAATGGCGCCCAAGCCTCCCTGCCGAGCAATCCCCGCGTCGCCGCGTGGGCGGCGCTTTTCGGGAGGGTTGGGTGAACAAAAAGGCCATGGAGAAAAAATTCGCCGAGCAAGCATCAGGCGAGATGGACGAAGCGCAAGCGCTCGGCCGAGACGGCGAAAAACAGGGCGAGCCTCTCGCCCGGCGCATCTCGGGCAACGAGGCCATTCAAATCGAGCCATTGGACAAAGCCGGCATGGAGGCTCGCAAAACGACCACGCGCATGGGGCTCATCGGGCAATACCAGCTGGATTCGGCATTCATCGGGGTAGCCAAGCTCGCCATGATCCTTGGACGATCCCCTTCGGCGATCTACGCGGACATGAGGGCGGGGCGCTTTTTCCTGCCTTACCGGCTGTTCAACAAGACGCCGATGATTTGCGTCGACGATCTTGTCGCATGGTTTGCCTCAGGCTCAGACGTTGTGCCGGCTTTCGGGAGCAAGCCAGAACCGCGCGAGGCGCGCTCGCCAAGCGACGCCGCGGACGGCGCCAAGCGAGCGCTGTCGCTGGAAGAAGTCAACGCGGCGGTCGAGAAGGTAGCCGACGACGCCATGCGCGCCGCGGGGATCGATCCATCCAAGCGTCGAAGACGGCGCCAACGTCCATGAAGATGTGGGCAACGCGGCCAGTGCAAATGAAAGGCGGCCGCTAGGCCGCCTTTCATTTGCTTGTTTGATTGACGCTCACCTGCGACTTCTCACTTGGTCAATGACGGGCTGTCTCGCGCTGCGAAATGAGGCGACTTGCGCGTGCTAGAGTATCGGCTTTGACGATTCTTCGACCAACGTAGAATGGCAATAAAATGACGTATATCCCTAACCCGCAGTCGTCGGATGCCGAAATTCTTGCCATGATTCTTAAAGAAATCTTGGTTCAATTGCCTGCCAACCAGCGGGCCACCATCAAGCAAAATTTATCGGCGGTGGCTAAGCGCATGCAAGCAGATGGAGTGAACTCTGCCGACGGGCGCAGGCTCAACGAGCTGGCTCAGGGCGCAGGGCTCGGCTCGTTGTTCTGATTGCTTGCGCCTGAGCGCTCCGAACTTTCCAAATCTGAGAGCATTTTCGCAGCGGTTCGCAGCGCCGAGACCATTTGGCGTTCAAAAATTTTGTGCATGCCGGCGATTTCCTCAGTGCGTTCCACCCGCGCGCACAGCTCGCAGGCGACTCGAAGGTTGCCTGCCAAGAACATGAGGTCGGTGATTTGTTCGGTGGACGATTTTGGAAGAGGGAACATGGATGGCTCCTGGATAATGAGGGCAAAGCCAGTTCTTGCCACGCGAATGCGCGGTTCGCAACCTTTTTATAGGAGCGCATGCGCGAATGGGTTAAGGTTCTCCGTCGAGTCGCCAATTCGCAAGCGATTGGTCGCGATTAAAGAGGCTTCGCGTTCAATGCCACGCCGACGACGCGCAGTTCATCGTCCAACGCGGCGGTCGAGAAGGCGCCCGACGACGCCATGCGCGCCGCGGGGATCGATCCGAATGCGCGGCGCAAACGTCGCCGTTTGGGACGCGAGTAAAACCATGGCGGCCTGGTCGCGGCCGCCCTCGCGACGGCGGCTGAGATGCGCGCGTGAGGGCATTCAAGGCATGTCCACAACGCGATCCGGCTTGGGCGACAACCCAACCCCTCAGTCACCTCGCTCGGTGGGGACGACCACTCGCAGTTGGCTCAGTTCGCCGTCCCTCAAGGGCACGGCCGGCTGCTCGGGATTGCCGGAGCAGAGAAGGGCGGCTCCGCCAAGAAAACGCAGCTCGCGCAGTAGACGGCCAAATCCGGCGCGCTCCAAAATGACGAGGTCGCCTTCGCAAGGCTCGACGTCGGCCAATGTTTTAAGCTCGTCGCCGTCGCGGACGCCCCTGGCGTTCATCGCATTCCCGCGCGCGAAGACGCGGCCGTCTTGTTCGCGCGCGAAGTCGCCCGCCACGATGGACGCAGACGCGATGTCGTCAGCGGCGGGAGGCATCGCCTGTTCGGCTTGGGCTAGGAATGTGGACATCCGATTGGGAAGCCCCGCCCATGCGGGCGGCACGCCTCCCTCGACGGCGCCGCCTTGCTCGCAGGCGGCGGCGATGGCCGCGGCGTCCAGGCCCTCGACCAAAAGAAGAAATTCCTGCACAGGATACGCGTAAGCGTTGCCCGCCTTGAGATTGGCTTGTCGCTTCCCTTTGCTTTTCATGTCCGCCCCCGTCGCGCTTCGGCGCCGAAGCTTGGGACCATCCCAAGCTTTCGGGCTCACAGTCTCCCTGTATTTTTCAACGCGCGCAACATGCGCTTTCTCGCCGCTTCCAGCTCCGCGGAGCCGATGCCCGAGTCGTCGCGCAGGCTCGTGATCGGCTCCTCTTGCAGCATGCAGTCCAACACGCTGCGCGCGAGCGGATCTTTATGTTCCAAACGAGCGCGGGTCGAATACACCTTTTTCCACATCAGGGCGCAAGTTTGCGACCGCTCCACGCATTCCTCGGCCGACGCGTGGGCAACCAATGCGCCGCTTTCCGACCATTCCAAAAGGTCTTCCACTGGGCTGCGATGCGCGAGCTTGTTCGCCAAGCGCGTGCGATCGGCGTAAGCGACGCTGCGGATCGTCATCGCCATGAAAATTGCAAAATTCAGGCCCCGTGGCCAGTTGCGCCGGCCTTCGGCCGCCAAGAACAACGCTTCGTGCACAAGGTCCATCGGCGCGGAAAACCGCGTCCCTTCCAACTGCTTGTGAGCCGCGGCGTATAGCGCGCATTTTTCTTGGTCGGCGAGCTGGGCAAAAGCGTCGAAGATTTCTTGCGTCGTGGCGTAGTCGATCATCGGTTCTCCTAGGGTGGTTGTCGTGTTGTCGTGCTTTGCTGAATTGGCGATTCGAACGCCGCTTTGGCCCGCCGCCCTGACGGAAGGTGGCGAGCGCCTTTTATCGGTGGCCTTCCATCGAAGCGGCGCGCTCACGCTTCTTCCAGCAATGCCTTCTTTGGCGGCATGGGAGGCGTGGATGGAGCGAAGAGAAAAGACGCGGCATGACTTGGGGGCGATGCCGTTGGTGGCGCCGACGGCCAAGCGGGTGGGGGTGTCTTCGTGGGCGTTCGCTGGCGCGGCGCTGGGCGCGATCTCCGGCGTCGGCGCGCTGGCCCTTTTGTGGCGGCCACTGCCGGGCTTGGCCGCTCCACCTGGCGAGCTCAAAGAGCATGCGGGGTGGGCGATGCGTTGGCTGATTCATCAAGCGTTCGCGCCGGCCTTCCCCGACGCCGCGAAGGGCTACGCCTCAGGGTTGGCGGGGCTGGCGCCGGCCCCAAAGTTCGCGCTCCAATGGCGGGCCTGCGCCGCGGCGCTGTGCGCCTGCCTGCCAGCCGCTTTGCTCGCGCCAAAAATGTTGAAGCCGCGCGACGGGCTCACAGTGCTTCGAGGTCCGGCCAGGTGGGAAGGCGACGCCGCCAAGACGGCGCTGCGCCGCAGGCTGGCCAAGCGCTGCGCGGCGCGCCCCGACCACGACCTCGCGCCGGGCATTGCCTATCCGGCCGACATGTGGACCCGCCACATGCTGGTGGTGGCCGGCACCGGAGCCGGCAAATCGACCGCCCTCAAACCCTTGATCGAGAAGGTGGTCAAAGCCAACGAACGGGCATTGATCTTCGACCCCAAAGGCGAATTCACCAAGGGCTTCGGGTCGCCCGCGATCTTGGCGCCTTGGGACGCGCGCTCGGTGGCGTGGGACGTGGCCAAGGATATGCGCAACATCGGCGACATGCGCAGGCTCGCCGCCGCGTTCGTCAAAGAGGCGCAAGACCCCATGTGGTCCAACGCGGCGCGCCAGCTCCTCGTGGGGTTCATGGTCTACCTCAAAGCGACCCGGCGGGACGATTGGGGATGGAAGGAGCTCGACGCGATGTCGTCGGCGCCGCATTCGGACATCCTGCCCATCATGGAGGAGCATCACCGCGAGGCCGTTCGGGCCGTGGAGCGCGCTTCGGTCACGACCCAAGGCATCCTGATCAATCTCGCGTCTTTCATGTCGCCCGTGCGCGACTTGGCCCAGGCGTGGGGAGAAACCCCCAAGAGCCGCCGAGTGAGTTTTGTCGAATGGACGCATGGCCGCGACGAGAGGGCGCAAATCATTTTGCAAGGGCACGGGGCCTATCCAGATCTGGCAAAAAGTTTTTTGGAGGGGATCGTCGGCGTCGTGGCCGCGATCGTCAACAGCGTGGAGATGGATGATGATCCTCGTCGAAAAATATGGTTCATCGCGGACGAATCGGCGCAGATGGGCAAGGTCCCGATGCGCCCGCTGTTCGATGTCGGCCGCTCGCGCGGCGTGCGTTGCGTGATCGCTTGCCAAGACCTTGGCCAGCTTGAGGAGATTCATGGCGACAAGACCGTCAAAGCCATCGTGGCGATGGCCGGGTCGATCTTGCTGGGGCAGATGATGCCCGGAGAGACTTCCGAACAGCTTTGCAAAGCGCTGGGCAGCCGCGAGGTGGAGCGGGCCAACGTTTCGGCGTCGGTCGGCGCCGGATCGGGCCGATCGACGACGCTGTCATTCTCGCGCGACGAGATGCCCCTCTACAAGCCTTCGGAGCTCGCCTCCCGTCTGGGGCTGACGCCGGACGGACGGGGCGTGCGCATGGCGCTGTGCATGGGTGGCGACGCCTACGAGCTGTTTTGGCCGCGCTTCGACATCAAGAACATCCGTCCAGCCCACGTTCCCGCGCCGTGGACGCGGCGGTTCATGTTTGAGGAGGGCGCCGCGTTGGAGGGGAAGCATGGCGGCGAGGCGGCGAGCGTGAAAGCCATCGCGCCCGCGCCTGCGGCAGCCTGCGTGGCCTATGCTCCGGCGTCGGCATTCCATGGCGAGAGCGATCCTATGCAGGAGGGCATGGAGCCGCTTTCGGAAGACGATTCTGAGGAGCTAATTGACCTGCTGGATCTTGTCGACGAACTCGATGCTGCGCCGAGAGGCGACCCGCAGATCCATGCTTCGATGCCCAGCCTCTCTGAGATTGAGGCGATGCTTGCGCGGGACGAGGCAGACGCGCGCTGATCGCGTCGTTTGCCAATGGCGACAAGTTGACTCGTAAAAAAGGGCTCGGAGCAAACTCTTTCAAAGAGAAGATGGCCCGCGTTTTGGCGCCTTTTCATGCGCTGAGCCTCCAATGGACGCCGCTTCGGCTGCGGAAAAAATTGCGGCATCCTCGGAGAGAAAAGCCAGCCGGGCCGAAACGTGGTTCTGCAAAGCCCGCAACAGCATGGGTTCTCCGCGTGAGACTGCGTCAGCCATGTCGTTGGAAATGAGGGAAAAGTATTGCTGCTTTGGCCTCAATTTGGGCGAACGAAGCAGGAGTCGAAATTCTTCTTTGGCAGCCTCTTCGAAGATGCCGCGCTCAAAGATGATTGATGCGGTTGTGTCGCCGAACGAAATCGACTCCAAGATGAACTTCTCTGCTTTTTCGTCCGGCGACTCGATGACCCCGCGGCCTTCCGGGTCGACTTTGAGAATCGTCGCAATCCAAGGTTTTCCCGCCAATAGCGCCTCGGAGACTTCGGTTTGAGTGACATCCACTACGACTGTTTCGCCGTTGGTGAGCCAACGTCGCAGCGCGAACGCAGGCTGGCCGTTGGCGCCGACCGATGCGGCCAGTTGAAAACGCGCGCCAGACTTGGGCTCGCAGGCGTTTTCCCACTCAAAGTCCGACAGGCGCCGAGTTTTCGGGTGGCAGAGAATTTTCTGGAAGAGATCAGCATCCATGGTCATCGAGCCCGGGTTGACGTTGCCCAGATGTTTTGAGATGAAAGAATCTTCTCCTAAAGGATGCGCGATGGCAAACAGCAGAACATTCGAAGCCCTGGCGAAGCCTCCGGACACCATTCCAGTCCGCCGTTTTCATGAGAGCATGGTGACCGTGCTGCGGTTGGCGGAGATATTTGGCGGCGACGAGGCGAAGATTGCCCGCGAGGCCAAAATGAAATCCGAGCTTGAGTGGGGAATGGACATGGAATGGCTCGACGGAATTGATCTGCGATGGGATCTCTCGCCCAAACAGAGGCAGGAATTTGAACAGCAGTTCCGCCAACGCCATCGCGATATCTGGGGCGCCTTCGCTTACGAAGGCGATTGATCGAATCCGATGGCCGCGGCAGTCAAAATGGAGGCGGTTTCGGGTTGCGCAAAGGGCATTTTTCTCTCAGCCGAAACTTCAAGGGTTTCAAGAGTGGATTGCATGGCAGGCGAATGCCGCGTGATCTCCGCGAGAGCGTTCGGCCACAATAGAGTCAGACCGCATCGCTGTGTTCCTGTGGAATCAACATTTGAAACCCCCCGGCATTCATGATCGCTTTTGCCTCGTTGACGATGTTTGGAAATTTTGAGAAGCCGTTCAGATCTTCTACCAGCGGACATCGCATGGCAAACGAAAAAGATTCCCATGGGGCGGTGCCTCCCAAGGACATTCCGCCTCGACGATTTCATGAGGACATGAAGACAGTCCTTATGTTGGCGTCCGTCTTCAATTACGGCGCGGCAAAACTAGCCGAGCAAGCCAACATCAGGTCTCAGCTCGAATGGGAAATGGACATGGATTGGCTCGATGACATGCAAGAGCGGTGGACATTGTCCACCGGTGAGCGCATCGATTTCGAAGACAAGTTTAGACAACGCCATCGGGACACATGGGGCGAGTTCGCATACGCAGGCAATTAACCGAGCTCGAGCAAGGCCGTGTGTGGCGCTTGCAGCGTGCTGGTGAATGGAAGGCTTTGACGCCAGGCGAAGGGGGACGACTTTTCCCTGTCGAGCCAAGCGTATGGTTTCACGAAAAAAGTTTTGATTGAGAACGCTAGCGCAACTGGTCGGCGGCTATGGATGTTGGCAAGGCCGCCGAACCGGGCTAGGGCGTCACAGCTTCCGAGGCAGCCAGATCAGGTTGGGCAGCTCTTAGCGAGCGTTGCCCACGCGTTTCCGTTCGATGGAATGTTCCAAGGGATTCCGGTTACTGATGCCTCTTAGCCTGCGGCGCAAGCTTTGATTGGCGAGGCGATTCAGTCAGCGGATCGCCACTGATCGCGTTTGCCTTTGTCGGTGTTCCTCACATGAGCCACCAACGGCTTGTGCCCCAGACGCTTCGCTTCGTCGATGGCCTCTTTTTGGGTCTTGAAGGGGCCGGCGGCTTTTTGGCCGTCTTCAAACTCGATTTGATATCCGGTGGGCGTGGCAGGGGTGTCGCCCTTGGGCATCGGCTCAATGAACACGTTCGGCATGTCGGCTCCTTGGTTGATGACAAAAATGTCACGGGTCATATAAGGGCTGAGTCGGCGCGTTCAAGCAGGCGAGCCCGGCGCATGTCGCAGGGCGCCGTCTAGCGGTTGGATGGCCGGGGCATGAGCTTAGCCAGCAATTCGCGCGGGGCCCATGGGGGCTCGCGCAGCGGAGAGAAAAATGGCGGGACGAAAGCAAAGAAGCGAGGCGGGCGATGTCTTCGACGAGCGGGACGAAGATTGCGGATCGAGGTTCGGCCAGGGCTGGCCTATCCCGGCGCGGTCCGATGACATGAGGCGCATGAGCGGACAAGAGCGCAGCCGCGTTGGAAGCGACAAGCTCGCGGCGATCCTGGCGAGGCTCAAGACGCTCTGGGCCACGCAGGCCCGAGGCCGGCGGGTCTCGAGGCTTGATGGCGGGACGATTTTCACCGACGCCGAGTGGGCGGCTCTTGGGGACTGCTCCCTTTTCGCCAAGCTGGGCGAAGACGACGAAGGCGGCGGCGCGCCGACTCAGGCGTCGCCGCCATCCCTGGCGTTCGAAGGCCGCGCCGCGGGTGATCGTTCGAACGACAGCGCGCGAGGCCAGCAATGAGCGCGCAAAGCGAAGCTCCGGCTCCTCGCGTCGACGTGAAGTCCGACATCGCGCGGACCCTCATCGACGCGATGGAGCGCGGCGACACGCCTTGGCAAAAGCCATGGAGCTCGCAATCGCTGCGCCCTGTGAATCCCACCTCAAACAACGCCTACCGCGGCATCAATCGCATTTTGCTCGCGCTCTCCGGGCGCGACGATCCGCGGTGGATGACGTATCAGCAAGCCCAGGCGAACAAATGGCAAGTGCGCCGCGGCGAAAAGGGGACGCAGATCGTCAAGCTGGTGGAGCTGAGCCCTCGCGAAGCGGCGCAAAGCGGCGCCGACGCGGGCGGCCAGGCAGCCGAGCAAGGCGGCGAGGAGCGGCAGCGCGCGTTCGCGCTCAAACGCTACACGGTGTTCAACGCCCAGCAGATCGACGGCGTCCCCGAGCTGCAGGCGGCGTCGGGGTTGGAATTCGATCCGATACAGCGCGCCGAGGGGGTGATGGCGGCTCTGCAAGAAAAAACGGGCTTGCTGATCGTGCACAAAGGCTCCCAAGCTTGCTACCTTCCCGAGCTGGATGAAGTGCGCTTGCCGCCGAAGAAAAAGTTCAACAGCGTCCACGATTATTACTCGACCGCCATGCATGAAGCGGCGCACAGCACGTTGCATGCGAAGCGGATGGATCGCAAGGAAGCGCTTGCGAAGAAGTGGGGCGACGACGCTTATGCCGTCGAAGAGCTGCGCGCGGAAATCTGCTCGGCGATCTTGGCGGCGGAGACGGGCGTGCCGGTGTCGCAGGCGCACATCGACAACCACGCCGCCTACCTCAGGCACTGGGTGAAAGTCGTGGCGGCCGATCCCATGGCCATCTTCTCGGCGGCCAAGGACGCGGACCTCATGGCCGCCTACATGCTTGGGCTGGAAAAGCAGCGGACGGGCATGGCCGAGCACCAGGAGTGGGTGGAAGAATACGACAACGCGAGGAGGGCGTGATGATTTTTCAACGAGCGAAATGCGCATGTTGCGGGGAAGCGATGGAGGCTTGCGTCTGTCGCCGGCTGACATGCGTGGACGTCGCCGAGGGCGAGGCGTTGACGTTCGTCGACGGCCACGACGACGCCATCTTGGGCATGGCTGACGTGGAGGGCGAATGGCGAGTCGTCTACGATCAAGAGACGATCGTTCGCAAGCTGATGGCTCGCGACGCCATGGACCGGCAAGGCGCCGTCGAGTTATTTGAATACAACATCGAAGGAAGCAAAATAGGGTCGGCGCATCCGCTCTTTTTGAAGGCCTGTTGATTCTGTCCTGCATTCGACGCAAACGCCATCTTCAAAAGATGGCGTTTGCGTGTTTGGTTTCACAATGTGTGGATTTGACAAATGATATGAATGCGATCTTCTCTCCAAGTGAATATCTGGAGACGCTATTTCTTTAAAATTTCCGAAAGATGATCTTTCAATTCTTTCGCAGTCATTAATGGGTTGATCCGGTGCAGCATGCGATGGCAGTTTGAGCAAACGAGCTCAAAGTCTTTTGCCCCAACACGCTTGGGAGCTTTGCTAGACGAAATTGGAATGCGATGATGAGCTTCAATAAAACCTACTCCGTCTTTGCCATAAACTTTCGCAAAGTCAAAACCACATGCCTCGCACTCGAGTCTGCCAGTAGCTTTAAAACGCTTGGCTTTGGCGAGCTTCACTGCTGGATTGCTGCGCTCTATTTTTCTGTGGAGAAAGAATTTTTCAGTTCCCTCAGGGTAGTGTTTTTCTTCATCCCCGCTTTCGTCAATCATGCTCGGGGCTGGCTGAGATAGTTCTGGACGTTGGATATCATCCCATATCGATATCGCTAGATTTCCTTGTGGAGGCATGCGGCCCCCTAAAAATCGCTTAATCTCAGCATTGATGAGCGCCAAGCGATGAAAGCGCTTTACATGAAACAACACTCTTCCAAATTCGGATTCTCTTTCGGGATCAGCTTTCAGAACGCCTCCGAACAACTCGCGCGGATATCCTCCATTGCCACTTGCGCTGGGTAGCAAAATAAAGATCGCATCTCCTTTTTTGCCGCGGTCTTCTCGAAAAATCCAGTGCCCCGATTGGTTTTTGTCAATAAAATATTGATTCAATTGATGATTTTCAGGTTTTCCAGTCACCAAAAAAGCGCGCGGACAAGCTGAAAATCGCTTGTCATCCCTATATGCTTGAATGTTACGTGGAACGCTCATAGAAAAATCCTTTTTATATGAAATGCAAGTCCGAGGAGTTCAAATTTTCATAAGGTCCTGGATTCGACGAAGCGAAATTTAGCATATTTATTTTATTATATTTTGACGGTCTTATCTCATAGCTTCGAAGTATTTAGGCTTAAATTTCGACTAGCGAGCAGGCTATGCCGTGCTGGCGAGGGCCATGGGTCCCGCCGTTGTTGTGGGGTTGAAGCCGCGAGGCAGCCCGTGTGACGAGCGCCGTTACAGCATCTGCGCGCTGGTTATGTCGACATGTTCATCACGGCCCATGGACGATCAAACGATTAGGCCCCAGAGGCGCAGGTCGCGATGCGGTGATCGGGCTTTCACGCGGCGCGGATGCTTAGCTCACAGGCGAAGTTGTTGAGAAATATCGCTGCGTTGCTTAAAACCATCGCTTTTGAAAATTGATAATGCTTGGTGTTTTATCGGAAACTGTTTCGGTGTAGGATTTAATTTCTCTACAACGACATGTTTGCGCTCGATGATCGAGACCCTTGAGATTGACCAGGTGGCGACCTACGCCAAGCGCGAAACGATGGCCGGGCTCAAAGACATCAACTTTGTCTTCGGAACCAACGGCGCCGGAAAGACCACTATCGGAAGGGTGGTGGCTAACAGGTTCAAGCCTGAACATGCGAAGTGCTCGATCGCTTGGCGAGACGGGATCGAAATGCAGCCGCTCGTCTACAACCGGGACTTTGTGGACGCGAACTTCAGCCCGGAAGGCAACCTCAAAGGCATATTCACGCTTGGCGAAAAGGACATCGCCAACGAGCTCGCGATCAAGGCGAAAAAAGAGGAGGTCGACCGCTACGTCAAGGACATCGCGCAGCGCGCGAACACGCTTGGGGACCTCGTTCAAAAGTCGGGCAAGGCGCAAGAACTTGCCGACTTGGAAGCCGAATTCAAAGATCAGTGCTGGGCCCAAAAACGCAAGCACGACCAGGTCTTTTCGGAGGCCTTTGCTGGCGTCAGGAATGACGCGGCCAAGTTCAAAGAACGTCTATTGATGCAGCGTCAATCCAACACGGCCGAGCCGCAAACGCTCGAATACCTAACGGGGCGCGCGGCCACCGTGTTCGGCGAGGCGCCACAGCGGCAGGTCAAAGTTCCGACGCTGGATTTTGCGCGCATAGTCGCCTTGGAGGCGGACCCCATCCTCGCGAAGAAGGTGGTCGGCAAAGAGGACGTGGACATCGCCGAGGTGATCCACCGGCTCGGCCACAGCGACTGGGTCAAAGCTGGCCAAGCGCACTTTGAGAACAGCGCGCCGAACTGTCCGTTTTGTCAGCAAGCCGCGCCTGAGGGGCTCAAGGCCAGCTTGGAGAGCTATTTCGACGAGACGTTCGAGCGAGAAACCAAAGCGATCGCCAACCTGCAGGCGTCCTACGATCGCGAGAACAAATCGCTTTTGTTCGCCTTGGATGCCATTAAGCAGTCGACATCAACCTTCTTGGACAAGGCGGCGTTTTCGTTGGAGCAAACGGTGGTCGATGCCAAGCTTCGGTCCAACGCCCTCATCTTGGTCAACAAGCGAAAAGAGCCAAGCGCGCCTCAACAGCTCGAGTCGCTCGCGGACCCTTTGGCGGCCATCTTCGACTTGGTCGAGGCTGCCAACGC
The DNA here is from genome assembly GCF_012849555.1 of Massilia forsythiae. Classification (NCBI taxonomy): domain Bacteria; kingdom Pseudomonadati; phylum Pseudomonadota; class Betaproteobacteria; order Burkholderiales; family Oxalobacteraceae; genus Massilia; species Massilia forsythiae. The sequence goes on along the minus strand of NZ_CP051685.1, from coordinate 5,457,578 downwards.
CAAGGTGGCCGAGCACAACCGGATTGTGGACAGCATCGGCTCAGAGAAGACGAAGCTCGTCGCTCAGGTTTGGCGCCACATCCTCGATGACATGGCCGTCGATCTTGACTCCTATGGCCGCAAGAAGAGGGCGATCGAAGCGGCGATAGCCAGCCTCAAAAGTCAGATCAAGATCGCCGAGGACGCGAAGGCAAAGTCAGAGCGGGAGCTGCGCGAGCTGGAAAAGAAGGCCACCACCGTTCAACCCACGGTCGACTCCATCAACGATTTGCTCAAGTCCTTCGGTTTCAAGACGTTCACGCTGGCGAAAGCTGGCGACCAGCCGCATTACAAGTTGGTGCGGCATGATGGCAAGGACGCGAAGCATTCGTTGAGCGAGGGCGAAAAATCTTTCGTCACGTTCCTCTACTTCTACCACTTGATCAAGGGTAGCGACAGCGAGAGCGGCGCGGGACCGCGTCGTCGTGTTCGACGATCCGGTGTCGAGCATGGACAGCGACGTGCTCTTCATCGTCAGCAGCCTTATTCGCTCGCTGTTCGACGACATGAAATACGGACGCGGCTACGTCAAGCAGGTGTTCGTATTGACCCACAATGTCTACTTCCACAAGGAGGTTTGCTTCGCGAGCCCCGCGCGCAAAGGCGCGGCAAAAGGCGGCAAAGAAGCTGTGCGCAACCTGGCGCGCAGCTACTGGGTCGTCCGCAAATCGGCGACTGGAGCGCGGCTCGAATGTTTCGCCGAAAACCCGGTCAAGACAACCTACGAGCTGCTGTGGGACGAGGTTCGCAAGGACGAGCGCAATCCGCTGACGATCCAGAACACGATGCGAAGGATTTTGGAGCACTATTTCAAGATCCTTGGCGGCGTGGACTTCGACGAGCTTTGTGAGAAGTTCGACGGCCGAGAAAAGCTGGCGTGCCATTCGCTGCTTTCGTGGGTCAACGATGGCTCCCATTTTTCCCACGATGATGCCCACTTCGCGTTTGGCGAGGAAGCGATCGACGATCAGGTCGAGATTTTCAAGAAGATTTTTGAGCGCGCCGAGCACTTGCCCCATTACGACATGATGATGGCGCGGAAGTGAGCGTCCTTACCGCGGGGTGGTGGCTTTCCGACTACGCTAGGCCATCCTGGGTGCCGACTATGTCGGCCAACAGGAGTGGAAAGCAAAAAAGCGCGCATCGGCGATTGTAAACGCCCAAGAGTTGCGCTATGTTGGACAGGCAAATATTGGAGCGTGACGATGGCTAAACCGCGAACGAAATCCCCCTGTTTTGGGCAGCTTGTATTCTTTGAAGGCGTCGAAAAATCCGATTTTCGCCCCAGGCTTGCTCGGATTGCATTGAACTTGGGAGGATGTCAAGACGATTATCCAATCGACTTGGGTGATGTCGTGCGCCGGTTGCCATGGCGAGAATGTCAGTCTGTGTTGGCTTTGGCGTCTCTCGCTGCCAGCGCCCCTTTTGAATGGTCCGCCTCGCAAAAAGAATTGCTCATGAGTTGGGCTGCGTAGCAGTCCAACTTCCTAAATGTCGTTGTCAATCGCGTTAGAGCTTCGGCTTCGCATTGGAATCGGCATTGGCTTCCGCGTCTGCCATTTTCATAAGCTGGCTTTGGACGTTCTCAAGAGACATGTCGAATACCTCGTATTCGAAGCGCAATTCCTCTTCAAATCGGGTGTTGTTGACCTCCTTGCTGATCTCCATGACCGCTTCCCACACCTTTGTTCTTTCGGCTCGATCTTTCAGCCTTTGCTCCAGCATCTTAACGTCATCGTCATGCCCCTCGATCGCTTGAAGATAACTCGAAAGTCGTTCTAGGAATCTTCTTGATGAAGGCCCGCTGACCAAATGGATCCCCTGCAAGTCACGTTCAATGTTCGGCAAGCTAGAGAGATTTGGATATTTTTCTAGCAATTTTGCGAAGACTTTTGGCCAAGCTAAGAGGCGAGCGCAGTGGACAGCAATGTGGAGACTGGGAAATCCTGTCCGGCATGCGGCGTGAATGTATTGCAAGATGCCAAATGGAATGAGCGAAGCCCTCTCAATTTTCAGATGATTTAATACATAACGTTCGCAATCGGTGGACGGAAAATCCATGTTTTTTCCTTATTCTTGAAGTTAGATGCGTTAAACATCCCAGGGAGTGTGTATCCGACATTTCTCAAGTTTGTCATCATATCTCAAGGGATGCGTGTGGAGGCGCTGCGGCGGAGATATGTTCGGCGATCCTCACATCGGAGACGCCGTGCCCATGTCGCAGGCGCCATATGGCAACAGCGTTCTCTACCTAAAACTGGATGTCTGCTCCTGCGGCCGCCTGGCATGTTTGGATGTCGCCGACGGCTAGGCGTCGCGGTTCGTCGACATGGAGAGGAGTGGCGCGTCGTCTACGATCAAGCGTCGATCTTCCGCAAGCTGATGGCTCGCGACGCCTGGACCGGCGTGGCGCCGCCGAGTTCTTCGAATACAACATCGCCGGGCTCGCGGCGCGAGCGCCGAGGCCGACCTTCATGCGGCTCACAAGGCGCGGCAAAATTGATGAAATCACTCGGCCTTGAAGGCTTTGTATCTTGCGCTCATTAATTTTCCTTGAGCATATGATGATAAAGTGATCTCAATCCCGATTGCGGAAAGAGCGCGAGCGGGGAGCTGGCGTGGAAGATATACATCGCGGGTTTTATCAATTTCGCCAAAAGCTGTCGGTGGGCTATGCGATCCTGGCCGGCCTTTTGGTGTCCTTGCTCGCGTGGAAAATCAGCCAAGCCGACCAAGCCAGCAGAGATTCCGAACTCGCCATGACCGGAGTGATCGCCCGGTCGATGGCCGCCCATGTCGCGGATTTGGTCGAGGCGGCGGACCAGCCGCTACGCAAATGCGTGGAGAAAATCGGGGAGCTGGACGCTTCCGAGATCAAGCCCTCCCAGGTCGGCGCGCTGCTGTCGTCGACCATGGGCACCGGGGATTCTCGATTTTGGTTTTTCTATGTGGACGCCCATGGCGTGGGCTTGGCGTCGAGCAACGGCTTGGTCATGGGCGCCACTTCATTCGCCGACCGACCTTACTACGCGCGGCTTGTCGCGTCGCGCGGCGCCGATTACTTTGTCGGCTCGCCTTTGGTGGGGCGATTGAGTGGCCGCCGGGTGTTTTTTTTGAGCCGCCCCGTCGTGTCCAAGTCCGGCCAGACGCGTGGAGTGGTCGTCGCGTCGATCGACGCCGCCAAAGTGGCCGACGTGTTCGATTTGGCCCGCTTGAACCGCGACATGTCGATCACCATGGCCGCGACCGACAAAAAAATCATCGCCCGCGCGCCGCTGTTTGAGCAAACATTTGGGTTGGACGTCGCCAGCGCCGTGAATGACATGGGACTGCTTGGATGGAACGGAAGCCTCGAAACGGTGAGCCCGATCACGGGCGACCGCCGAATCTTTTCTTACGCTCGGGTGGGAAGCTTTCCCATGATCGTGGGCGTGGGGCTCGCCCGCGAGCCGTGGTGGGCCAAGATGCGCGGCGATTTGGGCGTGGCGGTCGTGGCGCTTGCCTTGCTGTTGACGGTCGCCTGGCTCAGCGGCAAGCTGGCGCTGCTGCGGTTTTGGCGGCTTGAAGAGCTCGAAGCCGAACAGCGGGCGCTGCTGGCCGACATGGGCGAGGCGCGCCGAAAGCTCGAAATCAGCGATCGTCGCCTGCGGGCGATCATGGATAACATGCCGGCGCTGGTGGCGTATCTGGACACGGAAGAACGTTTTGTCTTTCACAACGCCGCGGATCAAAAACTCACTCGCTACCCTTCCAGGACGGCTCAAGGAAAAACCGTGTTGGAGGTGTATGGCCCCGAAATCTACGCGACGCTTCGCGGCGACATTCGGCAAGCCTTGTCCGGGCAGCGCGTCAAGGCGGAGCGTCGATACGTGGACAACGGGCAAGAGCTTTTCTTCAAACATTTTTACGAGCCCGATTACGACGCCCATGGCAACGTGGTGGGTTGCTATGCGATGGTCACCAACATCACCGCGTTCAAGCAAACTCAGCGGCGCCTTTGGGCCCTCAACCGCGTCGACGATCTGACCGGCTTGGCCAATCGGGTGGAGCTTCGGGAGCGGGTCGAGGAAGCCTTGGCGCGTTGCCGCCGCGCCGGTTGCGCCTTGGGGTGCCTCTACTTGGACATCGACAAGTTCAAAGAGGTCAACGACACGCTAGGCCACGCGGGCGGCGACGCGGCGTTGGTCGAATTCAGCCGGCGGCTCAAAGATTGCGTGCGGCAAACGGATTTGGTCGCCCGCTTGGCCGGCGACGAGTTTGTGATTTTGCTCGAAGGCCTTGAGCAGCCCGCGGAGGCCGAGCGGGTGGCCGGGAAAATCATCCAGGCCATGGAGGCGCCATTCGATCTCAATGGAACGCCGAGACGTGTGACCACCAGCATCGGCGCGGTGGCTGCGGATTTGGTCAACGACAATTTCGAGACCCTGCTTCACAAAGCCGATTTGGCGTTGTATCGCGCCAAACGGGGCGGAAGAAATCAAGCGGTTGGCCAAGGCGCCGCTGGCTGACTCGTTCCGCTGTCAGTGTTGCCTTCGCCCATGCTAACAGCGAAGACGCTCGGCCAACCTTTCAAGCGGCGGACAAAGCGCTCGATCGAGCCAAGCGACTTGCCCGAGACAGGATCGCTTGCAATGAAAGCGCTGTGGCGGTAAGCGGCCAATAATGCTCAGGCATTTCGGTGGATCGTCGTCCAATGTGTCGAGCATTTCTCAGTTTTAAAAAAATGCCATTGTCGATTTGGCTTTCCGGTAAAAAATTCATGTGACTTTTCGCATACACGCTCCTGTCCTCGATCTCCTCAAGAGTAGAATCAATTTGACTTTGCGCAATCTGGCGCAAGCCACGATTGGAGCGCTGGAGGACGTCATGCATGTGGTCAAAGCTCGTGTTTTTGGTCAAGGCGAATGCGGCAAATGCGGGGACGACATTCCGCGCATTGGATTCGAGTTCGCGTTTCAACCGATTGTCTCATTCAAAGCCCAATCCATTTTCGCCCACGAGGCGCTGGCCAGGGGAGCGCAAGGGGAATCGGCGGATTCGGTGCTCGGGCAATTGACCCCGGAAAACCGATATCGATTTGACCAAGAGTGTCGAACTCGCGCGATTGAGCAGGCGGCCGCTCTTGGCATGCCCGAATCGCTGTCGATCAATTTCATCCCCAACGGCGTAGCCAATCCTCGGGCCTGCATTCAGCGGACCTTGCGCGCGGCCGCCAACTGCGGCTTCGCGCTGTCGCGTTTGATTTTCGAAGTCACCGAAAGCGAAAAGGTCGCCGATCCTGAGATGCTCGTGAGGATTTTCCGAGAATACCGAAAGCTTGGCATAAAGACCGCGATCGACGATTTCGGCGCTGGATACGCGGGCCTGAATCTCTTGGCCCGCTTTCAGCCGGACATTGTAAAAATCGACATCGATCTTATTCGCGACGTCGACTCCAACAAGACCAAGCAAATCATCGTTGAGAACATCGTCAGCCTTTGCTCCAAACTCAACATCGTTCCGCTCGCCGAAGGCGTGGAGACGTTCGACGAGCGCGATTTTCTTTTAGGGATCGGCATCGATCTGATGCAAGGATTCCTTTTCGCGCGGCCGGCCTTCAAAGCGATGTCGCCAGTCGATCCCATCGCATGGTCCACCCGTTAGCGAGTCTGCGAAATCGATGCGGGAGGAGGCGCTTTTGATCTTGGGTTTCTCTGGCATGACGTTCGGCTCGCCCAGCGTTCCCATTATCGGCCCTGACGCGTTTGGCAAAGCGAAAAGCGAGCAGGATCGGCCTCTGGACATGGACGCTTCGCTATAATCCACATCGCTAATGTGGATGTGCATGTCGGGATGCGATGGAGATATTGATAATTGACGGAGATCGGGACGTCTTGGAGACCCTCGGCGAAATTGCGCGCGCTCTTGGGCATGCGGCATCAGGCTTGGCTGTGTGGCGGGACTGTTTCGCACACGGCAAGCCAGCTCAGATGGGATTGCCGCTCCGCCAAGATCCCTGGAGCGGACTTGCGCGCGCCGCAAGCTGGCGCTATACGAAGCAAGGTCACCCTTTTTTTATCTCGGAGCTAGGCATGCCAAGCGAAAAATCGTCTCACTGTTTTGTCCAGTTCAAGTATTACCAGGGCTGCTCGGCAGCGGGTCGAAATCGTCCCTTGCTTGCCCGCATAGCTCTCGCCGTTGGCAACAAAATGGACTACGCAGTCGACGTTGGTTCGCTTTTTCGAGAACTCAACTGGGATGAGTGCCAACTGGTTCTAGCGTTGATGTCCTTTCGCTCCAACACCGCCATTTGCTGGCGCGATGATGAACTGCGCGTGCTGGCGGATTGGGCTGAGGAAGAAAACGAATCGCCAACGCCTAGATAATGGCGGTCAGTTCTTGGGCTTGAAGCTGTTTTTCTTGCGGAGGGTGGCTTCCAATCTTTTCTCGTCGACTGATGGGTCATTCAAAAAATCTGCTTCGGCCTCAAGCAGAGTCAGTTCAGAAAACTCCATGTCAGGAAGTGAGCGCAAAGCGTTGACAACCTTCCAAAATAACTCAACGCGCTCCAAGTAGTAGGCAAGGCTTCCTTGTCCATTTTCAAGGCCGTGTTTCAATGCTTCGGCCAACTTTGCACGGAATTTATCGGAGAGCCCATCAGCTAAAAAAATACATTGGAGCTCCTCCATGTCGCTTGCAGTGATAACCGCTGGACCAACAAGCCTTGCGAGGACCGATGGCCACTGGTAAAGACGATAGATTTTTTTTGCCGCAATTTCCGTATTGTCCGCATAAACATCTTGCATGAAGTGCTCTAAAGCCGTCGGCAACACTGAAGGTTTTAGGCGAAGCAGTTCTTCCTTTACTACTTCATATGTAAGTGGCTGGGGCTGGCTCATTGGAATCCTTTGCTATCGCGTTGGTCAATCACTGAGGGCGTATTGTCGGGAGCGCCCAATCATAGATCTCAGAGGCGAGCCCGGCTGGCGAGGGAAGGCTAACCACTCGAAAGCCGTCGCGCTCCAACTTCCACTCGTGGTCGGCTATGACTTCGGTGATGCGGCGGTATTCTTTGGTGGGCAGAGTTTCCGGCTCTGGCAGAAGAAGGAACAAGCCAATGTCATGGAAATCGTGGACTCTCGCATAGGTCGTCAAGTCGCGGCTGGTCTTTAGCAGGTTCAACTCGACGCTTTGGGCGGTTTTGTAGACGGCCGATGCCACGCTGCCGCACGCGCGCTCCGTCAGCAGGTTCAAATCCAAGAAGTGCGTCACTCCACCTTGATCAAGAAGAAGGCCTTGGTTGTCGGACCGCGCGATTTTCTCAAAGTCCATCTGCGCGATTTTTTTAAGCTCGGCGTTGACCAATTGACGCGCGCGCGGCGTGTCGATCGACTCAAACTCTTTAATTTTCTTGGCGTCGGCTTGCCCCATTACGACCACCTCGTCGAACAAACGCTCGACCGTAGCTTCGTGGTCGTCGCCCGACGTGAAACTTGGCGTGGATAGGCTCAGCGCGCTCGTTTCGAAACGCATTTCGGCCAGTTGGGTCTTCGACTGCGCCGCGACCCGCAAATTTTGCTCCGCATGCGCGAGGATTTCCCGGGCTGATCGCTGGGAGAATCGGCCTTGGTATACGCAATCGAATTTGCGGAAGTCGTCGAGGAGCTTGAAGTGCAGCCGGCCGCCTGGCGACTGGACGGCGACGCCCACGGTGAACCGCTGGGGCACGAAAACATCCGGCTGCAGTTCGACGGTCGCCCAAGCTCCGGTGAACGATGGCTTCGGAGGCTCCACGGCCAGGTCGCTCAAATGATCGAAACCCCCAAGGCCCGAAAATACGTTGTTTTGACTCATGCGATCACTTTCAGGTTGTCGGCCATCCAGCCCGGCGCCGATCGCTCGCGAAGCAAGGCGGTGATTTCGGAAAAGAGCTCAGGCCCTTGGGCGGGGAACAGTCGAGACAAGGTCTCCTCAATGTCGGCTTCGGCGTCGACCAACGCCGCGCCATGCGAAGCCGCGGCCGCGGCCATGTCCAATTGGAAGCGTTGAAAATCGGCCCCGGCCAGCGCCGAGCGCGCGTTTTCAAGCAGGCTGCGCTCTTCCCAGCTCATGCCGCACCTCAGCCACAACAGGTCGTGCAGCAGCGTCTCGTGATCGATCGCGACGTAGCCGCCTTTGGACGAATGTATGACGTTGCCAAAATTCCTGTCGCGCAGGTCGCTCCATTGATCAAAGGCCGCGATCTTGCGCGCGTCCTTGCTGCGCAGGCAAGCGGAGCGCGCCAAGAAGAACTTCATCTTGTGAACTTGCCTCACGGAATTGCCGGCCACGATCTCACTGCACCAAGCGGGGGCGAGGGAGGCCTTGTCGTATTCCGACGGTAGCGGCCCGTGTTGACGCAAAGCGTCAACGGGGACAAGAACGATCGCGGCAAAATCTGGGCAGGGAACCGCGGCGGCGCGAGCGAGCAGCCAACCTATGGCTTCGCACAGCAGCGCGGGTGTTTGGGGAGGCAGCAGCTTCACGAAGCAGTCTCGCAATCGGCCTTGGGCGTCCCCGATTTTCGCCAAGTGCGTGGTTTCGTTGATGCCAGAACTGGTTGGCTTTCCTCTGTATTCGCGCCATGCTGATGGGCCGAGAATTTCTAGTTTCATGTCGAAGCCAGAGCGCCCTGGCCAGTGAAGTTTGTTGACAAAGTATATATCAACATAATCATTGAGCTTCATTAAAAATGACGACGAGGCCCAATCGAATCGCTCCGAAATTGCAGACTGCACGCACTTTGTAACGTGCTTGACGAAGGGCGGGCATTCCGACTGGACTTCGATGAGCTGCCAGCATTCATGCCATTGCCTGCAGGATGCCGGGCAGAGCAGCGCTCTACCCATTCGCGAGACTCGTTCAGCTCTTCAAGCTGGCTCGCGCAAATTGCTATAATGGTGGGTTTGTCAGTCCAGCGCAAAACTCGATCGCCTCGCCGCGTCGACAATCCCTGGAAATTCGCCACTGAAAGTTCCCATGAAACTCGAATCGATACTCAAAGGCGCTGTGATCTCCGGCATCGTCCAAGGAGAGGTAGCGCGCGTTTTTAGCGTTGACTGGCTGGGAGACTCACTTTCCGTCGTCTACAAAACCGACGATGGGCGGTTGGGCGAACGCGTTCTGTTTAGAGCTGACGAGCCTAGCCTGTCAGTGGCGTTAGCCGAGCGGCCATGGAGCTTCGACGCCAATGGGGCGGACTTCAAGTTGGCGGCAGAGGCCTACCGAATCAATTTGGCCCACTTGTTCGACCCCATGATGGCGGTCCACACCTCGAATGTCGCGCCACTTCCGCACCAAATTACGGCGGTTTATGAATCAATGCTGCCTCGCCAGCCGTTGCGTTACGTGCTCGCCGACGATCCCGGCGCCGGCAAGACGATCATGGCCGGCTTGCTGATCCGCGAGCTGCTTATGCGCGCCGACGCAGTCCGCATTTTGATCGTCGCCCCAGGCAGCTTGGTCGAGCAGTGGCAAGACGAGATGGACGAAAAATTCGGCCTCTCGTTCGCCATCTTCTCCCGCGATCTGCAACAGCAAACGCGCAGCGGCAATGCGTTCAACGATTGCGACTTGATGGTCGCCCGGATCGACCAACTCGCTCGCAACGATGAGCTTCAAGAAAAAATTCGCGGCTCGCAGTGGGATCTGGTGGTGGTGGACGAGGCCCACAAGCTCTCGGCGACGTGGTATGGAAAGAAAGTCAACGAGACGAAGCGCTTTAGGTTGGGCCAGTTGCTGGGCAGCGTGACCCGACATTTCCTCTTGATGACGGCCACGCCACACAATGGCAAGGAGGAGGACTTCCAGCTCTTCATGTCGCTGCTCGACTCGGATCGCTTCTACGGGAAATTCCGAGATGGTGCGCATCGCGTAGACGTCACGGACCTGATGCGTCGCATGGTCAAAGAAGACCTGCTCAAATTCGACGGCACGCGCCTGTTTCCGGAGCGCAGGGCCTATACCGCGAACTATCAGCTCTCTCCTTTGGAGCGCGAGCTCTACGACGACGTGACCACCTACGTCAAAGAGGAGATGAACCGCGCGGACAAACTCGACGGCAAGCGCAAAGGCACAGTGGGCTTCGCCTTGACCGCCCTGCAGCGCCGCTTGGCGTCGAGCCCGGAGGCCATCTATCAATCCATCAAACGGCGCCATCGAAAATTAGTGCGCCGGGTTGAGGAGGAGCGGAGCCAAGGCCGCTTGCTTTCGGCAACGATGGCCGGCCTCGACTCGGAAGACATCTGGGACAGCGAGGACGAAATGCCGGCGGGGGCTTACGAGGCTTTCGAGGAGGAGGTCGTCGACCAGGCGACGGCGGCGCAAACGATCGCGGAACTGGAAACCGAGATTCTTACCTTGGCCAAGCTCGAAGTCCAAGCGAAGGAGCTTGCGAATTCCGGGCACGACCGAAAATGGGAAGAGTTGCGCGAATTGCTTCAGAATACTCCGGAAATGTTGGAGGCCGACGGCTTGCAGCGAAAGCTGATCATCTTCACCGAGCATCGCGACACGCTGAACTATTTGGCCGACCGCATCCGCGACCTGCTCGGAAGCTCGGAGGCCGTCGTCATGATCCATGGCGGCGTGACCCGGGAGGCCCGCCGGGAGGTTCAGGAGCTCTTCCGCAACGACAGGGCCACGCGCGTGCTGTTGGCGACGGACGCCGCGGGCGAGGGCGTCAATCTCCAAAACGCCCACCTCATGGTCAACTACGACCTCCCTTGGAATCCGAACCGCCTCGAGCAGCGGTTTGGCCGCATCCACAGGATTGGGCAGACCGAGGTGTGCCATCTGTGGAACATCGTGGCCGCGGAGACGCGCGAAGGCGACGTGTTTCAGAAGCTTTTCGACAAGATCGAGATCGAGCGCGCGGCGCTAGGCGGACGCGTGTTCGACATTCTGGGTGAAGTTTTCGAGGGGCGCAGCCTTCGGGAGTTGTTGATCGACGCGATTCGGTTTGGCGAGGACCCGGCCCGCAAGGAGCATCTGCGCGAGGTGGTGATGAGTGCGATGGATCGGGAAAAACTGCTGGCAATTTTGGAGCGCAACGCGTTGGCCCAAGAAGTCATGGGGCCGCAGCGCCTGTTCGCGTTGAAGGAGGATATGGAGAAGGCCGAGGCCCGCAAGCTTCAACCCTACTTTATTCGCTCATTTTTCGCGCAAGCGTTTTCGCGCTTGGGCGGCGAAGTGCGTTCGCGCGGAGCGAATCGCTACGAGATCACGTTCGTGCCCGCGCTGATTCGTGAGCGCGACCGCCAACTTAAGAACAGGTCCCGCCGCAGCATGAATCCGGTCGTGACGAAATATGAGAGGATCTGTTTCGACAAGGAATGCATCCGCGTGGAAGGCAAGGGCAGCGAGCCGGCCGCCGAGCTGGTGCACGCCGCGCATCCGCTCATGTTGTCAATCGTCGACCTAACCTTGGAGCAGCACCGCGCCAAGCTCAAGCAAGGCGCGATCTTCGTCGATCCCAACGACGAAGGCATCGAGCCAAAGCTGCTATTTTTCATCGACCACTCCGTCAAGGAGGATGGCGAGGCGGGCGAGGTTGCGTCTCGCCGTCTGCAGTTCGTGACCATCGACCAAGCCGGGACAGTGCGCAGCGCCGGTTGGGCGCCGCACTTGGACCTCGATCCGATCGACCCGATGGACAAGGCTTTGGTCGAGCAAGAAATCAGCGCCCCGTGGATCAAGAAAGATCTGGAAGCTGCGGCATTGGCCCACTCGTCGGACCAACTGGTTCCCGAGCACTTCGACGAGGTGAGGCTGCGGCGCGAAGAACAAGTCGACAAAAACTTGACCGCGATTCATGAGCGGTTGGTTAAAGAAATTGACTATTGGACCAACAGCCACGAAAAGCTGCGAAAGGACTATGCAGCGGGCAAGGAGGTGCGGCTTTCGCTGGAAAACGCTCGCAGGACCATCGACGAGCTGTCGGTGCGTCTAGACGAGCGATCAAAAGAGCTGCGCTCTCAGCGGCACGTCGTGTCGGGCATGCCTGTCGTGATCGGCGGCGCATTGGTGATTCCGTCGGGATTACTGGCGATGAGGCGCGGCGAGGCGGAAGGCGCCCGGTGGACGGCGGACGCCGCGGCTCGGGCCCGCGTCGAGCGCGTCGCCATGGACGCCGTCAATAAGGCGGAGGTCGCCTTGGGTCATGAGGTGATCGACGTCTCCGCGGAGAAGTGCGGTTGGGATTTGACCGCGGTCATTCCAGCTGGAGGCGACAAGCTGCCATTGGCTCGCCACATCGAAGTGAAAGGGCGGGCCAAAGGCCAATCGACCATCACGGTGACGCGCAACGAAATTCTCTACGCGCTTAATCAGGCGGATAAGTTTCTGCTTGCGATCGTGATCGTCGACGGAGAGGGCTTCGAGGGTCCGCATTATGTGCGCAACCCTTTCACCCAAGAGCCAGATTGGGCGGTGACCAGCGTGAACCTCGAGCTCGATCAGCTCTTGAAGCGCGCAGTGGCGGCGGAGGACTCGTTTTGAGCGCGGAGTCCAATTCAAAAATTATCTGGTCCCATTGCAACGAGTGCGGGCAGGATACAAAGCATCAGATAGTCCACAGGGCTACCCGGACGCGGTCCCATGACGATGGGCAGTATTCAATTGAAGCGGGGTCCACTTGGACCATTGTCCAATGTGGCGGATGCGAAGAGGTCGCCATGCGCCGAGTCGAATGGTGCTCCGAAGACTGGCCGGGAGAGACATATGAACCGACGTTCTTCCCGCCTCGGGTGTCCCGCCGCAAGCCTGCTTGGCTGGGGCGTGACGGAGTGGAGTCGATCTATGTCGGGATGCTCGATGAGGTCTACGCCGCTCTGCACGCGGACAGCAGAAGGCTAGCGATGATGGGCGCCCGGGCCGTCATCGACGTCGTCATTGGGCGAGCCGTTGGAGATCAAGGCAACTTCTCAAAGGGGCTTGACGCTCTGGAAAAGGGGGACCTGATTGGCAAACGCGACCGGAAGATTATCGCGGCTGCAATCGACGCAGGGTCCGCCGCGATGCACCGCGGCCATCAGCCCACTGTGGACGACCTCAACGTGGTCATCGACATCGTTGAACGAATGATTCAGGCGGAAATTCTGGAAGCCAAAGCGAAAGAGCTTGCCGCGACCACGCCACCAAGAAAACGGGTTTAGGCCCAATAGAAGCAATCGCAATGCAGAATGTAAAGACACCTAAAAAGCTTATTGAAGTGGCGTTGCCGCTGGATGATATCAACGCCGCCTCGGCGCGGGAGAAGTCGATTCGGCATGGACATCCATCCACCCTTCATCTCTGGTGGGCCAGGCGGCCACTGGCCGCGGCCAGAGCTGTAATATTTGCGCAGATGGTCAACGATCCGGGTGGGGATCGCGGATACGCGCCCGGTATGACGAAGGCGCAGGCGCAACTCGAACGAGAGCGGCTCTTCGGAATCATGCGCCGGTTGGTCACTTGGGAAAACACTAATGACGGGACCGTCTTGGCCGAGGCGCGTGCTGAAATTATCAAGAGCTGGGTGGAAATTTGCGAACAGAACAAGTCGCATCCACAGGCGCGCGAACTTTTTGCCCCGGCTCGCTTGCCAGCTTTTCACGATCCATTCGCGGGGGGCGGCGCTTTGCCTCTCGAAGCTCAACGGCTTGGGCTGGAAAGCTTCGCTTCCGATCTTAATCCGGTCCCAGTGCTGATTAATAAGGCAATGATTGAGATTCCGCCTATTTTCGCGGGCCGCCGCCCTGTGGGCGACCCATTGCCGTCCGACCAGCAAATGGATTTGTCTGAGAATTGGGCCGGGACGGCGGGTTTCGCCGCTGATGTGCGCCGATATGGCGAATGGGTGCGAAGTCAAGCGTTGGAGTGCATAGGTCATCTTTATCCGTCTATCGACCTGCCAAGTGAATTGGGGCGCGGAAAAGCCACGGTGATCGCGTGGATTTGGGCGCGCACAGTGCGCAGCCCCAATCCAGCCTTCGGCCACGCCGAGGTGCCGTTGGCGTCGACATTCATCTTGGCGAGCAAGCCCGGCAAAGAAGCATATGTCGAACCGGTCGTGGACGGAGACTCCTACCGTTTCGAGATCAGGTCCGGCAAGCCGCCCGCGTCGGCCAAGAGCGGAACGAAAGTGCCGGGCAAGGGCAGCGGGTTTGTTTGCATTTTGTCGAACACCTCAATTGACGGGAAATACATCAAAGAAGAGGCCCAGGCTGGCCGGATGGGCGTCAAGCTTCTGGCGATCGTGGCGGAGGGGCAGAGGGGCAGGATCTACCTCCCGCCCTCGGAAGAACATGAGAAAACGGCGCTGCAAGCTAAACCAGAATGGGTGCCGACGCAGGAGCTTGTGGGGAAAGCCAGGGACCAGATGCCGCTGTATGGCATGAACACATTTGGCGATCTTTTCACTTCCAGGCAGGCGGCCACGCTGAGCACGTTTTCCGACCTAATCCACAAGTCTCGTCAGAAGATCGCCGTGGACGCGGCCGCCGCTGGCATGGACGACGATCCCACCCCGCTTCGAGACGGGGGCAGGGGAGCCGTGGCCTACGCTGAGGCGATCTCGGTTTATTTGGCGTTCATCGTGGAAAAAATGGCGGAGACCCATTCCTCGCTATGCACTTGGAGCAACGCCCCAAAAAACGAGCTGGTGGTGAGCACCTTCCGCAGGCAAGCGATCGCCATGACTTGGGATTTCGCGGAGTCGAACCCCTTCGCGCGATCAAGTGGAAGCGTGGAAAAAATTACGGAGGCGATTTGTCGCGTGCTTCCCACTTCAATACCAGCTTCCGCAAGTGGGTCGAGCTCGCAGGCCAACGCGCAGGCCCAATCGATCACGGCGGGCAAAGTCGTCTCGACTGACCCGCCCTACTACGACAACATTTGCTACGCAGACCTGTCCGACTTCTTCTATGTATGGTTGAGGCGAACTTTGAGGCCGGTGTTTCCGGACTTGTTCGCCACGCTGTCCGTGCCCAAGCTAGAGGAGTTGGTTGCGAGCCCGTATCGGGAAGATCTGAAAGGCCAAGCGGAGGAGTATTTCTTGAGCGGGATGACAAGCGGCATGCGTCAGCTCGCAAAACAAGCTCATCCAGCTTTTCCCACGACGATCTATTACGCTTTCAAACAGTCCGACACGACGGATCTTGGCACGGGCAACACGGGGTGGGAAACCTTTCTGGAGGCTGTGCTGCAAGCAGGCTTTGCCATCACGGGAACGTGGCCTATTCGCACCGAGCGGGACGCGCGCTCGATAGGCATCGGCGCCAATGCCTTGGCATCGAGCATCGTCTTGGTTTGTCGCCAGCGCGAGGCAAACGCCCCATCGATTTCAAGGCGAGAGTTTCTGCGCGAGCTCAAAGAGCAACTTGCCGAAGCGATCGAGGTGATGATCGGCGGCTCCGAGGGGGTTTCCCCCGTGGCGCCGGTCGACTTGGCCCAAGCGGTCATTGGGCCTGGCATGGGAATTTTTTCGAAATACGCGGCCGTTTTGGAAGCTGACGGGACCGAGATGACTGTTCACACGGCGCTGACCCTCATCAATAGAATGCTTGTGGAGGGAGAGGACGACTTCGATAGCGACACTCAGTTTTGCATGAGCTGGTTTGACGAGCAAGGTTGGGCGGCTGGGGATTTTGGAAAGGCGGACGTCTTGGCGCGGGCGAAGGGCACGAGCGTCGAGCGAGTGCGCCAAGCTGGAGTGGCTTTGGCTTCAAGCGGCAAGGTGAAACTGTTGAAGCCGCTCGAATATCCTTCCGATTGGCTGCCGGAGAAAGACAACAACACCCCTGTTTGGGAAGCTCTTCACCAGCTCATTCGGGCCCTAAGAGCGCATGGAGAGGCTGCAGCCGGCTCGCTTCTGGCCAGGATGCCGCAAAGAGCGGAGCCCATCCGCAATCTCGCCTATCGCCTATACACGCTGTGCGAGCGCAAGGGGTGGGCCGAAGACGCGCGGGCCTACAATGAGCTGATCACATCTTGGGCCAGCATCGACGCCGCTTCCCACGAAAAGGGCCACATTGGCTCGCAAGCCGACTTAGATATTTAATGGAGTAGACACATGGCGCTTAAGCCTTGGCGAGAAATAGCCGTTCCGCACGAAGATGTTTTGAAGGGAACGTTCCAGCAAGCGGAGTTCGCGGCGGATCTTTCCCGCGTTCACCAAGGCACCGCGACGGCCGAATACCAAGACGCGGAGCTGTTCTTCCAACGCACATACATCACTGAGGGCATGCGGCTGTTGCTGGACTCCGTGGTGAAGCGCTTGGCCGGACGCGGAGGCGATCCGGTCGTGCAGCTCCAAACCGCTTTTGGAGGCGGCAAGACCCATACGCTGCTGGCGGTCTATCACCTCGCGCGGGGGGATACGCCTGCCACCAAGCTGCAGGGGGTTCCCCCCATCCTCAACGCGGCGGAGATTACGGAGCTGCCCAAGGCGCGTGTAGCGGTCCTCGATGGCGTCGAACTCTTGGGCTTGGCCAGCAAGCCCCGCCTGCGTGACGGAGTCGCGGTCAAAACGCTCTGGGGCGAGCTAGCGTGGCAGCTCG
Organism: Massilia forsythiae; assembly: GCF_012849555.1. NCBI lineage: Bacteria > Pseudomonadati > Pseudomonadota > Betaproteobacteria > Burkholderiales > Oxalobacteraceae > Massilia > Massilia forsythiae. The sequence goes on along the minus strand of NZ_CP051685.1, from coordinate 5,440,983 downwards.
GCGGAGCGGAAGCCTACGGGTTGGTCAAGGAGGCCGACGAGAGTGGCACGGCCCCGGGCAAGGGCGAGTTGACCGCTTTGTTGTCGGCGCAGGCTCCGTGCATTGTGCTTGTCGATGAGTTGGTGCGCTACGTCTCTCAGTTCGAGGAGGGCAGGTCGCTCTCAGGCGGCACCTACGACACCCAGATCTCATTCGTTCAAGCGTTGACTGAGGCTTTCAAGGCTGTGCCCAATGCGATTTTGTTAGCATCGCTTCCATTTTCGGATCGCGAGGCGGGAAGTCAGCAGGGCGTGAAAGCTTTGCGGATGTTGGAGCATTGGTTTGGCCGCGTCCAAGCTCTCTGGAAGCCGGTGGCGACCGAGGAGGCATTTGAGATTGTGCGCCGGCGGCTTTTCGCCAAGGTGAGCGATCCGTTGGCCGCCGACGAGGTGTGCAAAGCGTATGCGGATCTCTATGCTGGGAACGCCGGCGATTTCCCCATCGGGACGCAAGAGGCGAAATATCTGGAGAGGCTGGAGCAATCCTATCCTATCCATCCTGAAGTCTTCGACCGCCTTTACGAAGACTGGTCGTCCCTTGACAATTTCCAGCGCACGCGCGGCGTGTTGAAGCTGATGGCGAAAGTAATCCACAGGCTTTGGACCTCGGGAAACAATGACTTGATGATCCAGCCGGGCTCCCTTCCGCTCTTTGATCCCGACACTCGCAACGAGGCGATTTACTACTTGGCGCCGGGTTGGGATCCAGTTCTCGAGCGCGACATTGACGGGGACCGGGCCGAAACCACGGAGATGGACAACGCGAAACCCTTGTTCGGAGCCATCCACGCCTGCCGGCGCCTCGCCCGGACAGTGTTCTTGGGCTCCGCTCCCGACGCGGGTGTAGTTGGTGGAGCCAAGCACCATCGCGGCGTCGAGCTCGAGCGCGTCTTGCTTGGCGCGGCCCAGCCCGGGCAAGTTGTTGGGCACTACCGGGATGGGGCGCGGGCGTTGGTCGATCGGTTGCAATACTTGAACAGCGCGAATGGTCGCTTCTGGTTCGACGTCCGTCCGAATCTGCGGCGCGAAATGGAGGACCGCAAGCGGCGCTTCGACCTCAAAGATCACGTCTACCCGTTCATCAAGGACAAGCTGCGCTTCGCGAACGGCGTGTTTGGGGGCGTCCACGTGTTCACACCGTCCGCCGACGTGCCCGACGACTGGTCGTTGCGGCTGGTGGTGTTGCCGCCAACGGCCACTTTCGCTCGCGCGGCCCAGTCCCCTGCGATTGACGCAGCGTCCTCCGTGCTGAAGGCGCGCGGCGAACTGCCGCGGCAGAAACAAAATAGGCTGATATTCCTGGCTCCTGACGCGGACAGCGTTCCACGTTTGAAAGACCAAGTCACTTCGGTGCTGGCTTGGTCCTCCATCGTCGCCGACGTCAAGGACGACCGGCTCAATTTGGACCAGCATCAGAGCAAGCTCGCCTCTCAAAGCTTGGAGCTGGCCACAGAGGCGATGGGCCGAATGGTGCGCGAGACCTACAAATGGCTTTTGGTTCCCTCGCAAGAGGCGAGGCTGGGCAAAGGGGTAGGAGACGTTCAGTGGGACCATTTCCAAGTCAACCCATCGGCAATCAACCGCACGGAAGAGATTGAGAAAATCCTTAGGGAGCACGAGTTGCTCATCGCCGAGTGGGCCCCAGTCCATCTTTCAAAAATGTTGCACGCGTGGTTCTGGAAGGATGCCCCTGCAGTGGGCGCTCTCGATGTGTGGCAGAAAACTTGCTGTTATCTGTATCTTCCACGCTTGCGCGATTCGGAAACCTACCGAGCGGCGATCAACGCGGGCGTGCATTCAAGAGATTTCTTTGGCATAGCGTATGGCATCGAGGACGACCGATATCAAGGCTTCCACTTTGGCGAGCGTGCCATCGCGATTCTTGACGAGACTCTTTTGCTCATCCAGCCGGCCATAGCGTCCGGGTTTGCGGCCCAACTGGATGAGGAAGACGCGGCTAGGCGGGCTCGCTTGGAAGAGAAGACGCCTCGCTTGACAGGAGACGGACCGCAAGGGCAGTCGCAAGGCGATGAGGGAGGCGAGGAGACGAAACCTGTTGGAAAAGGCGCAGACGCTTCGGAGAGCTCCAAGCCTTCGGCCAGCGCGCCAGCAGTCAAAAAGACGTCGTTTTTTGGTTCGGCCGAGCTTGACCCGGTGAAGGCCAAGCTGCAGTTTTCGGACATCGCGGAAGAGGTGCTGATGCTCTTCACGCAAAAGCCAGGCGTAAAGGTGAAGGTGTCCATCGAGATCGAAGCCTCGGCGCCAGATGGCTTCGACGACCACACTGTGCGCGCTGTGTTGGAAAACTGCGATCAATTGAAGGTGACGAAGCGCTCATTTGATTGATGCAATCCAGAAAGCTTGCGGGGATGATCGGCATGGCGCGCCGTGCATCGCCGCTCAGGTCGCGATGCGCAGGCATCGAGTGGAACCTCTTCGGGCGCGCTCATCGCGAGCGCATTCGGAGGGGCCGAGCCAGTTTAATTTTAGGAAAAATAATGAACAACGATGTGAAGCTTATTGAAGCGCTCAGCGCGGTAGCAAACGATTACTGGAGGCCCGACTCACCGATTTATTTGTCCAACATCCCTCGAATCTTGGACAAAACCCTTTCCAATTTCAGAGAGATTTTAGGGGAGCGATCCCTGAAAAATTTTGCGAAAGCCACGGAAAATCAAGGTCGCTATGAAGTGGTTGAACATCCCACGCAGAGTTCCAGGGTAGTGTTGGCGCCCGCGGGAAAAGGATTCAAGTTTGAACCGCTCGACCCCACTCCCGTGGCACCTGCCGCCCCGGTGCATGCCAGGCGGCCAAGAACTAGGGCGAAAACCTTGGATTTTTTGGACTGCCTGGCTCTTCTGCCTGAGCATGAGAGGTCGCAAGTAGTGATTCCTGTTGGAGTTATGGTCAAATTGCTTGAAAAATGATGCAAATTCTGCTGTGTCTCGTATCGGACAACAAACCCGCGCGCGATATGGTGATGTCCGCCAAAAGCGCGCTCGTTCCGCACACCTTCCGCAATACTGAAGCGTTCAAGAGCCTGAGGGCCGAAATCGAAGTGCGCGCCATAGAATTCGGAGCCGAATTCGCGATCGAACAGTTCATCCTGAGCGAGTTGGACAGATGGGACGGCGTGTGTCTGCTCACGGATAATTTGGCGAGAATGTCTGCAAGGCTCCGAACGTCTTGTTTCGTTGGCGAAATCAAGGCAGAAGTTGAAATGAGTGCGCTTACTGCGATCGCGGTGAGGACGCTGTCAAACTATTTTCGCTTGCTGCCGCATATGCTCGACAAGGGCAGTATGCAAGCCCTCGCTTTGCCATTAAACAATTTTGACGCTGATGAATTGAGAAAAGTCGCTTACTTGTGCGCTTCAGAGGGCACCGACGATCTGTTTTATAGAAATTTCGCAAGCCTGTTGGCGCGACTGATGAAGCGCAATGGTCCCCGGCGGCCTAAACATGGGCAGCCAAAGAAGTATTTTCAAGATGATCAAAAAAAGCACTTCGACTATGGGCCTGAAGACCATGGCCAGTTTGACACCGGCGCTCCCCACACTCCGCTTTGCGAAATTTCCGGCAACTTTCGATTCGGATGGAAAATACCGACGAAATACCATTACAACATGACGAAGGCCTACAAGGACCACACGCACATCAAAGGGACGTTCTTGGGATGCCACTGGCAAGAAGTGAAGATCGTTGGACAAACACACGCGAACATCTTCGCGAACGATTTTCAAAAGTAGAAGTGAAGAAGCGGGGCCAATCTCCCATTGGCAACCCGCTTTTCGGCTAGCAGCAAAAACTTCACTGTTTCGGTTTACGGTAGACCTTCCGAGCTTTGTGTGCCGCATCGGCGGCGCTCTCTTCAGCTTCGCATAAACAGACCCTACTGGCCGCTTCCGCGTTAGATATCTTAACGCGTTACGGGTAAAGAGTGCAGATCTAGCGTTGGAAGGATAGCAGATAGGCCGCGCAATGTCAAAAAATACGCGCCTTGGCGTCGCGTTAAGGGCGGTAGAAGGCAGTCCCCCCGGCGGGTGTCGGCGAGGCGCGCTGGCTGGCTGAAAAGTCGGTCATGGAGGCAATCCGTCCGATTATTTTGGAACCAATTTGGCAGCCAATAAACGACTCCTCGACATGACCCAGTGGAGCCAGCATCGACCATGGCGTCGCGCTCAGTTCAACCACACCCTTAACTCAACGCCAAGAACATCCGCAGCCGACGGACGAGGGGACTGACGGGGGACTGTCCACTCTGGAGGCAAAGGGCATTGGCGCCCTGTAGTATGTAAACTACATTAGTTTAAATTGATGCGCAGGTATTGCTGCATTACCGATGTGCTACTTCTAACCATTAAGGTCGGGTTGATCTTACCTCAACGCGCCTGGAATTTTACGTGGGATGCACACCCGTATTTTGTGTAGTCAATTACGTGACAACGAATTCCACAAATATTCCACCAAAATGATATTATTAGCCGGCGCAAAAAGCACAGCTCCCCTATGGAGCGAGGGAACTTGAGCGCCCCATTCACACTGCTGGGGTCGCAAGTTCGAAACTTGCACCGCCCACCAGGATTTTTCGGAAAGGCCAGCGTTCAGCTGGCCTTTTTGTTTTGGTGCGCCCAGCATGGGCGCACTTCTGGAGGTGCAAGTCCTCCCGCAAGCTGACCACAGCGAGCGAAGCGAAGCGCAACTGCGGAAGGGCGACCGACCGTGGGAAGGAAGCGTGAATCGAAACTGCGAGCCGATGAACAAGAATCGGATACAAGGCGCTACCGAGCAGGGCGAGCGGGCCAATCACCGCGAAGCTCTTGTGGTCAAGGCGAAGTGGCGTAGATCCGGCGGTTGTGCAGTGAAGGAGTGCGTTCCTACCTGGGGAGATCTCGTCTTGCGCCTGAAAGGGCGACGAAAAAAAATCGGAGCGAGAAGTCAGCAGAGGCCGTAGTAGCCCGTTTTTTTTGAGGGTGAAGGGCCGAACGAGTAGGAGTGTCGACACCTTGTCGATGAGTCGTGTACGGCATCAGATGTCCGCAACAGCGGAGCGGGTCGCGGTAAGGCGGGGTGAAACCTCGTCCAAAGCGATCAGCGATAAAACACGTTTCCCGCGACAGGAACGGGAAGGCACAGGGCGAGACTTGCTCACGCAAGCGCTCGCGAGGGAAAACATGCAACGCGCATGGAAACGCGTGAAGGCGAACAAGGGCGCCGCAGGTGTCGACGGTCTGGATATCGCAAAGACGGGACAACACCTGAAGCACGCTTGGCCCTCCATCAGGAAACAGCTGATGGAAGGCACGTACCGGCCCCTGCCGGTGCGGCGCGTCGGCATCCCGAAGCCGGATGGCAGCGAGCGTGAACTGGGGATACCCACCGTGATCGACCGTCTGATTCAGCAGGCACTCTTGCAGGTGCTGCAACCGCTGATCGATCCCACTTTCAGCGAACACAGTCACGGGTTCCGGCCCGGCCGACGTGCGCGTGATGCCGTGCTTGCAGCACAGCAGTACGTGCAGGAAGGCTTAAAGTGGACCCATCAGTCAAGACACTCAGCCGGCTAGTTTAAGCTGTGTCCGTTTCCACTTCAGCAGCTGCCCGGCGCTGCCCCGTACTGCCGATTTTTTCTTGCTCTAGGCCCGCGTCGCCGAACCTGTCGACGATCAGCGCACCGCCTCCGACACCGGCGCGGTAGACATGATCCGGCGTCTCATATCTCAACGCCTGATGCGGTCGCTCGGCGTTGTAGAACACAAAGTACTGCGCCAGGCCGACTGTTAGTTCGGGCATGTTGGCATAACCCTTCAGGTACACGTCTTCGTACTTCACGTTGCGCCACAAGCGCTCGACGAAGATGTTGTCCAGCGCCCGCCCGCGTCCGTCCATGCTGATCGCCACACCTTCGCGCTTGAGCACGCCGGTAAAGGCGTCGCTGGTGAACTGCGCGCCCTGGTCGCTGTTGAATACATCCGGCCTGCCGTGGTGGCGCAGCGCATCTTCCAGGCAGTCCACGCAGAACGACGCGTCCATGCTGTTGCTGATGCGCCAGGCCAGTACCCGGCGCGAGTACCAGTCGATGATCGCCACCAGGTAGGCAAAGCCACGCGCCAGGCGGATATAGGTCAGATCCGTACTCCACACCTGGTTCGGTCGCGTGACTGCTACCCCGCGCAACAGGTATGGATAGACCTTGTGCTGCGGATGCGGCTTGCTCGTCGCCGGCCCCGGCGCCATGCCCGCCAGACCCATTTCCCGCATCAAGCGCTGCACGCGCTTGCGATTGACCTGGTGCCCTCGACCTCGCAGGAACACCGCCATGCGCCGGCTACCGTAGAACGGCCGGCCGGTGTATTCCTCGTCGATCAGGGCGCGCAATCGGTCGTCTTCCTCGTTCATGCATGCCTGGCGTGTTACCGCTTCCAGCCGCCGATACACCGTCGAACGCGGCACGCCGGCCAGTTCGCACTGCATGGTCAGCGGCATCGCGTCTTCCCGCGCAATCCACCGTGCCCGCTCGGCAGGACTCATTCCCCAAGCTTTTTTTTGAGCCAATCCACCTGCATCTTCAACTTGCCGATCTCGCTGTACAGCTTGTCCTCGGGACTGCTTTCGTCCACCGGCTTCGGCCCGCGCTTGACGTCGAACAGCGCGCCGGCGTTCTCCAGAATCTCCTTCTTCCACTGCGTCACCAACTGCGGATGCACGTCGTGCTCCTGCGCGATCTCGTTGATCGTCTTCACCCCGCGCACCGCTTCCAGCCCGAGCTTGCCCTTGAACTCGGCACTGTGCACCCTGCGTTTTTTACCTTCACTCATTCGCTGTCATCCTTTCGCGGACGACAGCTTAAACCACTGTCTCAAATTCGGGGTCCACTATAGCTACCGCACCGTGGTCGACGTCGATCTGTCGAAATTCTTTGATCGGGTCAACCACGACATCCTGATCGATCGTCTCAAGAAACGCGTGAACGAGGCTGGCGTAATCTGGCTGGTCCGTGCTTATCTGAACGCGGGCATCATGGATGGCGGCGTGGTGGTCGAACGCGCCGAGGGCACGCCGCAAGGCGGGCCGCTCTCGCCGTTGCTGGCCAATGTGCTTCTCGACGAGGTGGATCGCGAGCTGGAACGAAGGGGGCATCGCTTTGCCCGCTATGCCGATGACTGCAATGTTTATGTGCGCAGTCGGAAAGCGGGTGAGCGGGTAATGGCTTTGCTCAAGCGTCGCTACGACAAGCTGCACTTGAAGATCAACGAATCGAAAAGTGCGGTGGCAAGCGCATTTGGCCGCAAATTTCTGGGCTACGCCTTTCGGGCAGCTCCGAAAGGCGAGGTAAAACGCAAGGTCGCCAGTCAGGCGTTGAGCAAGTTCAAGCAGCGAATCCGGGAACTCACCCGGCGATCCGGGGGACGCAGTATCGAACAGGTGATTGAAGGTCTACGCCCCTACGTCCTGGGCTGGAAGGCTTATTTCGGATTGACGCAAACCCCGAAAGTCTGGCGCAAGCTGGACGAATGGATGCGTCACCGGATGCGGGCTATCCAACTCAAACACTGGCGGCGCGGGACGACGATCTACCGTGAATTACTGGCTCTGGGCGCTCCGGCTGCTGTGGCCCGTCAAGTCGCGGCGAATAGCCGCAGATGGCAACGCAATAGTCGCTACCTGCTCAACCGGATTTTCACGATTGCCTACTTTGATCGTCTTGGCATGCCACGACTCTCATAACCTCAACTACTCGAACCGCCCGGTGCGGACCCGCATGCCGGGTGGTGTGGCAGGGGACCGGTCAGTTTATCTGGCCGCCCCTATGCCGATCCGGTCCGCTTTCGGTCCGCTTTCTCAGCAGCCGGCCGCCGTTGCCGCATCACGCCGGCCGGCAGCGCGCGGCCGCGACCAGGCCGTCCAGTCGCTCCTGGCCGCAGTTGGTCATCGGGTTCTGCCTGGTCTAGACTAGGGTCTTGCGCCGGCCAGCCCTCGTGCACCGGCACCGGGCATTCGTTCCGAACGTCAGCGCTTCTTGCGCTTGCGAGCGGCAACCAGGGCGACCGCGCTCAAGCCCAGCAGCGACAGCGAGCCGGGTTCCGGGACCGGATTGAGCACCGTGCCGCTGGTCGTGACATAACGGCCGACGGTATGGTTGTCCGATTCGTAGCCCGAATTGGCGACGGTCTCCGAGAACTCGACGCGATCGAAGCCGCTCGCATCCTGATCGAAGAAGTTCAGGAAGACGTAGGGCTGCGGCGTGTTTTCCCCGGTCTTCGGATTGCCGCAGTAGGGATTGCTGGTGCCGGTCGCGCAGCTGCCGGTGAGCGCCAGCACGGCATCCGGACTGAAGCTGAAGACCAGCTCGTCGCCTTTGAAGAATTTCAACTGGTTGCCCGCATCCAGGGCCGACAGCCAGAATCCGAAATATGTTACCGGGTCCGCGCTCGACAGGGACAGGGAATAGATCGCCGACGAAGCGCTGCCGGTCGACGTCAGCGCATAGTTGCCCTCGGCGCCGCCATACAGGTTTTGATTCGCGATATCGACGTTGGTGTAGGTGCCGGTGATCGCACCCGAACCGGTCATGCCGAAGGTCGTGGTAAACGATTGATTCAGGCCGGTCTGGCGGGTGGTGAAACGCTCGACGCCCTTGGTGGTGAACGCCGCGGTGGTGTCGGTAACGCCCGGCGCCTCGTAGGTGACGGTAAAGGCCGGGGCCGCGCCCGCGATGCCGGACAACGTGGCAAGGGACAGGGCGACGAGATGGTTGCTGAACGATTTCACTTATTTTCCTTATGGTAATTAAACAAGAAACTTTGATAATTTATAAATATATTAAGCAATGTTTATGCTAAAGGGAAGTGTTTATTTACTTGCAACATGTTTGTTTGGGGAATTTTGATATCTCGATAGGGCCCATGGGTGCGGTGAACCGATGCGTCACCGGTTCAAGGACACTGCCCATAACTGTTTAAATGCAACTAACCGATTGATGCTTCGATTGAAATATCGAGCGAGCAGGACATCGTGGTGTCGATTGGCTACAATGCCGTCCGGTCCGCCACATGGGGTGCGCGGACGGGCGCATCGATCGACAGCGAAAAGGGCACGCGTGAACGCATTGGAAAAAGCCAGCAACGTCGTCGGAAAGACGTTTTCCCTATGGGTGATCCTGTTCGCCTGTCTCGGCTTTTTCTTCCCGCAGCTGTTTGTCGCTTATAAAACCTGGATCGCGCCGCTGCTCGGCGTCGTCATGTTCGGCATGGGCCTGACCCTGTCGGCGGCCGATTTCCGCGCCGTGTTGCGGCGCCCGCGCGACGTGCTGATCGGCGTGGTCGGCCACTACCTGATCATGCCCGGCATCGCCTACGTGCTGGCGCTGGCGTTGCGGCTGCCGCCCGAGATCGCGGTCGGCGTGATCCTGGTGGGTTGCTGCCCGAGCGGCACCGCCTCCAACGTCATGACCTTCCTGGCCAGGGGCGACGTGGCGCTGGGCGTGTCGATCGCGCTGGTGTCGACATTGGTCGCGCCGCTGGCCACGCCGGCCCTGGTGTCGCTGCTGGCCGGCAGGTGGATGGCGATCGATACCCGCTCGCTGTTCCTGGACATCGTGCAGGTGGTCATCGTCCCGATCGTGCTGGGCGTCGTCGCCAAGACGGTCTTCCGCAGGCAGGCGGCCGCCAGCGTCAAGGCGCTGCCGCTGGTGTCGACGCTGACGATCGTGTTCATCATCGCCATCATCGTCGCCTTGAACCAGCCGAAGATCCTCGGCAACGGCCTGCTGATCCTGGCCGCGGTGGTGCTGCACAACCTGCTCGGGTTCGCGCTCGGCTATGGGTTCGCGCGCCTGTTCGGCATGGACCTGGCCAAGCGCAAGGCGGTGACGCTGGAGACCGGCATGCAGAATTCCGGACTCGGCGCCGCGCTGGCCGCCGCCCATTTCACGCCACTGGCGGCGGTGCCGAGCGCATTGTTCAGCGTGTGGCACAACCTGTCCGGTTCGGCGCTGGCCACCTGGTTCGCGCGCAAGGCGGAGCGGCCGATACGGTGACGACCCGGCCGCCGCCGCGGCAACGCTGCTAGGGCGCGCGCAAGACCGTCCGGAAGCCGATGTGGCTGGCGCCCAGGTCGGCTTCCTGCGACTCGCGCGCCGCCGCGCGGTAGCGCACGCAATAGTCGGGCGAGCACAGGAAGGAGCCGCCCTTGATCACCATCGGCCGGTCCGGCCTGGGCGCCGATGCCGCCGTGGCGACGGCCGCCGTATCCCCGTTCATGTGCGGCTGGCGCGGGCCTTCGTACGGGTCCCTGGTCCATTCCCAGGCATTGCCGATCATGTCGTACAGGCCGAAGGCGTTGGGCGCGTAGCAGCCGACCGGGGCCAGGCCGGCGTGGCCGTCGGCGGCCAGGTCGGCCAGCGGGAACGGGCCCTGCCAGTAGTTGGCGGCCGGGCGGCCGGCGCCGTCCACCGGCGCCGTGTCCAGTTCCTCGCCGTCGCGCCCGGCCTTGCCGGCGTATTCCCACTCGGCCTCGGTGGGCAGGTCGCGTCCCAGCCAGCGCGCGTAGGCGAGGGCGTCGGCCTGGGTCACCATGACGACCGGCTGGTTGGGCGGCGGCGCGGCGGGCAAGTTTCCGTCGGCGGCGGGGCCGTCGCGCCGCTTCCAGTCGGCGCCGCGCACGTAGTTCCACCAGGCGTACGGGCGGCGGCCCAGCTTGTCTTCCCCGGGCGTGTGGAACACCACCGCCGCGCCCTCGCGCTCGGCCTGCGTGACGTAGCCGGTGGCGTGCACGAAGCGCTCGAACTGGGCGTTGGTGACCTCGGTGCGGTCGATCCAGAACGCGGAAACATGGCGCCGTTCGCCATCGGCCGGGCGCTCGTCCGGATAGCCGCGCGTGCTGCCGAATACGAAGTCGCCACCCGGCACCCGCACCATGCCGGCATGGACGTCGCTGCCCCATCCCGGCGGCAGGCCGCCGTTGGCAGCGCAAAGCGCCTCGCTGCCCAGGGACGTCGCGGCGCGGGCGGGGCCGCCGTCCGGCGCGGCGCGGCTCCACACCGCGGCGCCGATGCAGGCCAGCACGAGCAACAGCGTCGAAGGACGGTAAAACGCGTTCAGCATGCCGCCATCTCCTCAGTAGAACCCTGCCGGGCGCAGCGGCTCAACGCCGCCGACCTGCGTCATGTAAGCCTGCCAGCGCTGCACCAGCTGCGCCACGACCTCCGGGTGGCCTGCGGCGACGTCGCGGTTCTCGCCGCGGTCGCTGCGCAGGTCGTACAGCTGCCAGTGGCCGTCGGTCGGTCCCTGCGGCGGCTCGGCCCACACCGCCTTCCAGCGGCCGTCGGCGCTGAACACGTAGCCGCGCCCGTAGGATTCGTCGGCCGCGGGCAGGCCGCGCTCGGCCAGCCTGTCGCCGCGCAGCAGCGGCAGCAGCGAAGTGCCGCTGACCGGGTACACGTTGCGGCCCTTGTAGACCACCTTGCCGGCGTTGCGGTCCTTGCCGCCGGCCGCGTCCGGGTCCGGCGGGGCGGGCCGGCGCGGCGGCTCGATGCCGGCCACGGCCAGGAAGGTGGCGGTGTTGTCGGTCACGTAGGTCCAGTCGCGCAGGACCGGCTGGCGCCCACCCTGGCCGGACCCGCCGGGCAACCGGACGATCAGCGGGGTCGACACGCTGCCCTCGTGCGAGGCGCCCTTGACGTTGCGGAACGGCGCGGCGCTGACCTCGGCCCAGCGCAGCCCGTACTGGATGCGCTTGAGCTGATCGGTGCCTAGTTTCGCGTACGCCTCCGGCGCGGCGTTGGCCTCGTCGGTGGCCCTGGGGTCGGCGCCGCCGTCCACCGGCCAGCCTTCGGCGCCGTTATCCGACTGGAACATGATGAAGGTGTTGTCGTATTCGCCGATCTCCTTCAGGTACCGGATCAGCAGGCCGATGTTGTGGTCGAGATTGTCGACCATGCCGGCGTAGATTTCCATATAGCGCGCCTGCGCCTTTTTTTCCAGCGGCGTGAGGCTGTCCCATTTCTTGACCACGCGGCCCGGGCCGTAGTCGACGTGGCCCTGCGCCGCGCCGTTGACGGCGTTGACGTAGCGCGCTTGCGGCGTGCCGCTGTTGGCCGTGGCCGGCGACTGGCGTAGCGTCTCCGGCAGGCCGGCGTAGGGCGTGAAGTCGGCGGGGATGATGCCCAGCTGCTTCATGCGCGCGATGCGCGCCAGGCGGATCGCGTCGTAGCCGGCGTCGTAGCGGCCCTTGTACTTGCTCAGGTAGGGTTCCGGCACCTGCAGCGGCCAGTGCGGCGAGGTATAGGCTGCGTAGGCGAAGAACGGCTTGCCGTCGCCGCGCCGGGCGTCGATGTACTCGATCAGCTTGCGGGTATAGAAGTCGGTCGAATAGAAGCCCGGTCCCGGCTGCACGAAGCGGCCGTCCTCGCTGTAGTTGCGCGCATCGGCCGGCTCGTGGCCGAAGTGGTTGCGCGCGGCGCCCGGCAGCAGCGCGTAGCTGCGCTCGAAGCCCCACTGGTCGGGCGTCTTGCCCTTGCCTTCCTCGCCGGCGCCCAGGTGCCACTTGCCGGCCATGTAGGTGTGGTAGCCGCCGTCGCGCAGCAACTGGGCCACCGACAGGGCGCTGTCGTTCAGGTAGCCCTCGTAGCCGGGCAGGCCACGGCGTTCGTCGCGCGGCGCGCCCATCGTGCCTTCGCCGACCAGGTGGTGGTCGGTGCCCGAGATCAGCATCGCGCGCGTGATCGCGCACACGGTGCCGGTATGGTGGTTGGCGAGCAGGCGGCCGTCGCGTGCCAGCGCGTCCAGGTTGGGCGTCTCGATTTCGCCGCCGAAGGCGCCGATGTCCGAGTAGCCGAGGTCGTCGGCCATGATGTACAGGATATTGGGGCGCTTGGCCGGCGCGGCGGGCGTGGTCGCTGCGCCGGGTACGCCGATCGCGGCGGCGAAGGCGGCGGCGGCGAGGGCGCCGCTGGTGAGTCGTTTCATGGAAGCTCCTTGGACAAGATGGCGGTCGTCACAGGTCGACGCGCAGGTTGGCGGCCAGCGTGCGCGGCGCGCCGATCTGCAGCGCGTTCGAACCGGTCGAGTACCAGTAGCGGCGGTCGGCCAGGTTGTTGGCCTGCAGGCGCAGCGTCACCCAGCGGCCGTCCACGTGCGTGCGCCAGGCGGCGCCGGCGTTCAGCAGCGTCAGCGCCGGCACGGTCCAGGCGTTGGCGCTGTTGACGAACTGTTTTCCCAGGTAGCTGGCGTTGGCGTGCAGCGACAGCCCGGCCACCTGCGGCACTTTCACGTCGGCGCCCAGCACCGCCTGGAAGCGCGGCGTGCTCTCGACCCGGTTGCCGACGATGGCCGGACTGGTGGCGCGGTAGGTGGCGTCGAGCCAGGTGGCGCCGGCGTTCACGCTCAGCCAGCGCCGCAGGTCGGCGCGCCCGTTCAGCTCCATGCCCTGGTAGCGCAGCTCGCCGCCCTGCGTCAGGACGCCGCGCGCATCGGCGGTGTAATCGGCGTAGGTGGCGCCGCGGCGCACGCGGAACAGCGCCGCCGACGCGCCCCAGCGCGCCTGGTCGGTCTTCACCCCGAGTTCGGCCTGGCGGCTCTTCAGCGGCGGCAGCACCTCGTTGGCGTTGGCGTAGACGGCGGACACGGTGCCGCCGTCTTCCAGCGCCTCGACGTAGCTGGCGTACACGGTGGCGGCCGGCGCCGGCTTGTACAGCAGCGCCACGGTGGGCGAGGTCGGCTTCTTGCGGTAACTGGAGGTGCGCGCCCCGCTGGCGGCGTAGTTCAGGTTGCGGTAGTCGACCCGGCGCGCGCCGGCCAGCAGCGACCAGCGCTCGTTAAAGGCGATGGTGTCGCTGGCGAACACGGACTGGTGGCGCCAGGTCGAGATCGTGTAGAAGGTGTGGCGGTCGATGCTGGACGTGTCGACCAGCGCCGGCGCCGGCTGGTAGAGGTTGCCGGCGGTGGCCGCGCTGAACAGGCTCAGCGCCGACTGCGGATTGAGCGTGCGCGACAGCGCCTGGCGGCCGGCGCCGAACACCGTCGTGTGGCGCAGGGCGCCGGTGGCGAAGCTGCCTTCGATCGTCGCCGACAGCGCGTTGTAGGTCAGGGTCGGCCGGTAGAACGGGTTCAGGCGGTTGCTGTAGCCGCCGGCGGCATTGGTCAGGTACAGCGTCTCGTAGGCGCTGTCGATGCGCTTGTAGCTGTGGCCGTAGGTCACGTTGGCCTTCCAGTCGCGGTTTATCTGCCAGTCGACGCCGCTGGTGGCCATCCACATCGTCGAATCGTAGTAGGAAGTGGCGTAGGCGCCGTAGTTAATGCGCCCGTCGACCGGCGCCGGCAGCCGGGCGGCGGCCGGGTACACCTGCAGCGACACGGTCGGCGCGCCGCCATCGAGGTCGCGCTCCTGGTACAGCAGGCTGGCGTTCCAGGTGAGGTCGCGCGTGATGCGCGCGTCCAGCGCCAGCGACGCGGCGTCGCGCTTGAGCCTGACCCCGTTGTAGGTATCGCCCTGCTCGTGCACCAGGTTGGCGCGGTAGCCGAAGCGGCGCTCGCTGCCGAAGCGGCCGCCAGCGTCGAGGTGCGCCTTGCGCAGGCTGGCACTCGCATAGCCGATATCGACGCTGGCGGTGCGTTCCTCGGTCGGCTTCTTGGTGACGTAGTTGACGATGCCGCCCGGCGCGGAAAAGCCGTACAGGAAGCCGGTCGCGCCTTTCAGCAGCTGCACCGACTCGATCGTTTCCAGCGGCAGCTCGACGCCGTACATCTGGAACGGCTGGCCGTCGATCTTGAAGCCGTTGGTGAAGTCGAGCGCCAGGCCGCGTACCGCGATGGCGTGGGCCGACTGGGTATAGGTGCCGCCCTTGGCGGTGACCGAGGCGTCCTCCGCGAACACCTGCGCCAGCGAGGCGACCTGGCGGTCTTCCAGCTGTTCGCTGGTGACGGTGGCGGTGGCGAACGGCGTGTCGAGGTCGGAGCGGCTGCCGAGGGCGCCGCGCGAACGCGCTTTCTCGCCTTCGCGTTCGCGCTCGCCGTTGATGGTCACGGTCTGGACGGCGGCGGCGTCCGGCGCCGCCGCGTCGTTGTCGGCCGCGGCGGGGCCGTTCGCCTGCGCCTGCGTGTGTCCGGCGCCGGCGAACAAGCCGGCGACGAGGGCGGCGATGCGCGCGTTGCTGCGCGCGGCGTTGTGCGCGCTATTGCGCGTGCCGCGCACGATGGTGGTTCTGTGCATGCTGTTTCCTGTTGTTTGTGGTCTTGTCGTGCAGGACATCGCACTGCGCCGATCAGGCAGGCATGGCAATCCGGCGGGCCGCCAGCCTCGCGCGCGTTGGCGCCGGCCGGCAAGGGGCGAAGCGGGACAGGCACCGTGGATAACGGTGTTGTTCGTTGGACATGCATGATAAGTTTTGCCGCACTGCGGCAAAACCATCGATTTCTGCTATGGATAGATGAAATGCTGGAAAGGGCTTGCGGCAACTACTAATTGAAAATGATTCTCATTACCGATATGATGCCCGGTGATCCGAACAACCATCGAAAGCCGGGCGCCATGTCGTCCTGCCTGCAATCCCCCGATTTCTTCCGCCTCTCCTTGCTGGCCCTGGCCCTCTCCAGCGCCTTTCCTGCCATCGCCGCCGCCCAGGAGGGCGACGAGCAGGCCATGCAGGCGGTGCGCATCACCGCCGCCAGGGCCCAGGGTTTCGTCCCGCGGACGGTGGAGGCGGGGAGCTTTCGCGGCGCCGACGTGATGGACGTGCCGTCCACCGTCAACGTCGTGACGCGCGAGGTGCTGGAACTGCAGGGCGCCGCCGGCCTGTATGATGCGCTGCGCAATACCGCCGGCGTGACGCGCCAGCAGAACGCCGGCGACACCTGGGACCAGCTGGTCATCCGCGGCATCGCGGTGGAAAACCGCACCAACTACCGCCTCAACGGTTCGCTGCCGATCATGAATTTCTCCCAGGTGCCGCTGGAGGACAAGGAGCGGGTCGAGGTGCTCAAGGGCGCCACCGCGCTGTACTACGGCTTCACCTCGCCGGCCGGCGTCGTGAACTTCGTCACCAAGCGCGCCGGCAGGGCGCCGGTGACGACGCTGGGACTGACGCTCGACCAGAACGGGTCGGCCGTGGCCTCGACCGACGTGGCGCGCCGTTTCGGCGAGCGCGGCCAGTTCGGCGTGCGCGTGAATGCCGCCGGCGGCACGCTCGGCTCCTACCTCGACGGCGTCGGCAACGGCAACCGCGGCTTCGCCTCAGCGGCGCT
Organism: Massilia forsythiae; assembly: GCF_012849555.1. Taxonomy (NCBI): domain Bacteria; kingdom Pseudomonadati; phylum Pseudomonadota; class Betaproteobacteria; order Burkholderiales; family Oxalobacteraceae; genus Massilia; species Massilia forsythiae. The sequence continues at coordinate 5,424,705 of NZ_CP051685.1, read as the reverse complement.
CGACTGGCGCGTGGACGAGCGCCTGCGCCTGAGCGCCGACATCGAATACGACAGGCGTCGCGTGACCGAGCAGGCCGGGATCGCGCTGCCGACCGCCGTGAGCGGCGTGATCGCGCTGCCGCGCGCGGTCGACTCGCGGCGCCTGGTGGGGCCGGACTGGGCGCTGTTCAAGGCCGAGAGCAGGAATGCCCAGCTGCGCGCCGACCTGGCCCTGAACCAGGACTGGGCGCTGACCGTGGAAGCCGGCCATGCGCAGACCGAACGCGACCGCGCCTTGCCGGTGTTCCGCTTCACCAACGCCGCTGCCGTGGCCGGCGGCGCCGGCCGCATCACCGGCAACCTGCAGCATTCGCTGGTGGACTCGAGCATGCTGCGCGCCGAACTGGCCGGCTCCTTCGCCACCGGCCCGGTCACGCACGACCTGACCCTGGGCGCCACCGGCACCGACAAGGGCCAGGACCCGATCTACCAGGCCAACTACACGATCCCGGTGCAGAACCTGTACGCGCCGGTCGCGGTGACGGGCGTGACCGTCGGTGCCTATCCCGCCACGCCCACCACGGCCGCACTGGACAGCCGCGACAAGGGCCTGTACGCGATCGACCGCCTCGGCTTCGGCCGCTGGCAGGCGATCGCCGGCGTGCGCGCCGTGCAGTACCGCAGCGACCAGGGCGCCAACCACTACGACGTCGGCAAGACCACGCCGATGGCGGCGCTGGTCTACCGGCCCGGCGACGACGTCTCGCTGTACGCCTCCAGCGCCCAAGGACTGGAAGAAGGCGAGACGGCGCCGACCGGCAGCGCCAACCAGAACGTGCGCCTGGGGCCGGGCGTCAGCAGGCAGAAGGAACTCGGGGCGCGCTGGCGTACCCCGGGCGGCCTGCTGCTGCAGGCGGCCCTGTTCGACATCCGCCGACCCGGCTACTACACGAATGCCGCCAACGTCTTCACCGCCGACGGCGCGCAGCACTACCGCGGCATCGAACTGGCCGCGCAGGGCAAGCTGACGCGCCAATTGTCGTGGCAGGGCTCGGCCCAGGTGCTCGACCCGCGCTTCGAGCGCATCAACGCGCAGTACGACGGCAAGCTGCCGGAAAACGCAGCGCGCCGCACCGCCAGCAGCTTCCTGTCGTACGACCTCGACGCAGTGCCTGGGCTGTCGCTCAACGCCGGCGCTTACTTTACCGGTCGGCGTCCGGTCAACGACCTGGACCAGGCCTTCTTGGGCGGGAATACCCTGTTCAGCGCCGGCGGCCTCTACGCCACCCTGGTGGGCGGCAAGCGCACCACCTGGCAGATCAACGTCGACAACGCCGGCGACAAGCGCTACTGGGCCGGCGCCGGCACGCGCCTGAGCGCGGGCCTGCCGCGCCTGGTCAAGCTGGGCGTCAAAGTGGATTTGTGAGGCGGGCGCGCCCGGCTGGCGATGCCGGCGCCGTCAATCGCCCGAATTGGCGGGGACTTCACCGGTTACTCCATGCGTCGCATTTCCTCGGCTGGGTTATGATCCGTCAACATTGTTATTTCCTAGAAGCATGTTTTCGCGACTCGACTCCAGCCTCAAGCTCTTCGGCACCCTGATCATCGTCATCGTCGCCTGTCTCGCCACGCTGCCGATCCTCAGCAGCTCCCAGGCCAACGCCACCCTCGACGCCCTGAAGGAGGGCGGCGCCAAGGAGCGTGCCTACAACCTCACGCTAAGCCTGCTGAAGGATGCCGAGACCGGACAGCGCGGCTTCCTGATCGCCGGCGACGAGAGCTTCCTCGACCCCTACCGCGCCGGCGTCGCCGGCATTCCCGCCGCGGTCGAGGAGCTGCAACAGCGCGCCGGCTCGGACAAGGAGCGGACGCTGGTGGCCCGCATTGCCGAGTTGAGCCGGGCGAAGGTGGCCGAAATGGACCAGACCATCCGCCTGAAAAAGGCCGGCGACACCAGGGCCGCCATGGACATGGTGGCCAGCCAGCGCGGCAAGATCATGATGGACGAACTGCGCGCGCTGCTGGGCGCTCAGCTGCGGGTGCTGGCCGGCGAGCGCACCAGGTTGCGTGACGAGCTGACCGCCACCCTGGGCTACAACTCGGCGCTGGGCATCGGCGCCAGCCTGGCCAGCCTGGTCCTGATCGTGGCGACGGTCTACATCGTGACCAGGAGCCTGAACGAACGGGCGCAAGCGGCAAGCGAGTCGCGCTCCCTGGCGGAGCGCAATGCGCAGCTAGCGCGGCAGTCCGCGGTGCGCGCCGAGCGCCTGTCGATCGCGGCCGACATGCTGCAGGCGCTGGACAGCGTCAGGACGCCGCCCGAGCTGGAGCGCGTGCTGCCGGTCTTCCTGCGCAAGCTGTTGCCGGCCACGGCGGGCGCGGTCTACCTGTACCGTAACTCGCGCGACGTGCTCGAGCTGAAGGCGAGCTGGGGGCTGGACGGGGAAGCGCCGCCCATGGTGGCGCCGGGCGACTGCTGGGGCCTGCGGCTCGGCAAGGTCCACGTCGCCACGCTGGACCACGACCTGTGCTGCGACCACGGCGCGATCCGGGGCGGCGCCCACGCCACCCAGACCTGCGTCCCGATGATTTCGCAGGGCGACGTGATCGGCGTGCTGGTCGTCGCCGCCGGCCGGCGTGACGACGCCCGGCGTGACGACGCCCGGCGCGACGACGACGCGGTCGACAGCGCCCACGTCGTCGCGCTGGCCGAACAGCTCAGCCTGGCGATCAGCAATGTCTCGCTGCGCGACACCCTGCGCCACCAGTCGACCGTCGATCCGCTCACCGGCCTGTACAACCGGCGCTTCTTCGACGAATCGCTCAAGCGCGAACTGGCGCGCGCCCAGCGCAGCCGCAGCGCCTGCTCGGTGGTGATGGTGGACCTGGACCACTTCAAGCGCGTCAACGACACCCATGGCCACGAGGGCGGCGACCTGGTCCTGCAGGCGGCCAGCCGCGCCATGCTGCAGCGGGTGCGCGCCAGCGACGTGGTGTGCCGTTACGGCGGCGAGGAACTGGTGCTGATGCTGCCGGATTGCGGCGCCGAGGAAGCGGTGAAGTGCGCCGAAGCGATCCGCGCGTCCATCGCGGGCATCGTCATCCAGCACCAGGGACTGACCATTTCCGGCATCTCGGCCTCGTTCGGCGTGGCCCAGTGGCGCGGCCATGGCGAGGGCGAGCAGGAGCTGCTGCAGGCGGCCGACCGCGCCCTGTATGCGGCCAAGAAGGGCGGGCGCAACCGGGTCGTGGTGGCGGATGCTGACCTGCCTCCACGGGGCCGGGAGGCCGTCGCAGCTTGAACGGCAACGCCCCATCGGACTGACGCCGATGGGTAGGTCCTGCACCCCCAGTATGGCGAGGTGTCACGGCATGCGCAAAAATCGGCGGGGAACTCCCGACCACCTCGGCGCAGGCAGCCGCTTCGACGGTAAGTCGGCGGTTGCAAATTACGGCGTCGCCGAATAAAAACCAACCAGCTCCTTTTTCGCGATCACACTGCTGCCGTGTCGGGAGGAATCCGTCAGCAGTTCACCCAGCACGGCATTCGTCTTGCTGCGATCGCGGTCCGACGCCACCAGGCGGCCTGTCCAGTCGTAGGCTTCGTGCCATTCGCATTGTTCGCAATTGCCGCCGTTGTACATGCTCGCCACGATGTAGCGCTCGTTCGCTTCCGTACGAAGGCAACTGAGCGTGCCGACTTTTTCTTCCACCAGCGGCGGGTCGCCGTCGGCGCCCGGTTGCGGCATGAACCGGTGCACCGATTTTACTTCCCCACCCGGATGACTGCTCACGGTGAGGGATTGCGCGGTGCAGGCAAGCATGCGCGGGCCATTCAAGGGGCTGCACGTCGCCTCGACGATGATACTGCGGTCGTCGCAATCCAGCACCGTTTTCCTGGCGACCGCACCGGTCGCGGCGCCGGCTATGCCGGTGGCGGGTGCAGCCGGCGGGCCAGGGGTAGCGCTTGCCGGGACGGAAGCGACGTCTGCGGCCGAGGGTACGGGAGCGATGTCTTTTCGTCCGGAGCACGCGACCAGGGCACAGGTCAGGAGCACGCCTAGAAGGCGCCGGGAGTGCATATGCTTCATATCGATTGGATGCTAGCGAATGAGGTAGTGGGTGTGTGTCGCGGCCAAGGTGGCGCCACAGGCAGTCGTGTCGCCGTCGCGCGCCGTAGGCTTGGCGTCCGTGAAGTAATGTTTGCTGCCGCTATCGATGGCGGTATCGCCGTGGATGGGGCAACTCGCTTTGTCGCCGAGACGGGCGACCGGTTTGCCGTCCACGATGAAATTCGGGCTGCCTTCGAGCACCTTGCCGCCGTGCGAAGTGGGGTCGCCCACCCGTATCAGCGCCCGGTTCATGGCTTACCAATCAACCTGATGCAGGCTTGGGCGGCGCGCTTGAGCGGCGCGGCAGGCAAGCGCGCCACTGCCTGTTCGAACTGCCTGCGCAATGGTGCGGTTTTCTTCATGCGCATGAACAACGAGAGCGGTTCGCCGAGTTCGGTATCGAAGTACTGTGCACATGACGACCGTTCATCGATCAGGGCAGCGCAACCGGCTGCCTGCGCCAGCCTGGCCATGCGTTGCTCGTCGACCGTGCGCGCAGCCAGCCTGGCGACGACTTTCGGCTGATCCAGGCGCCTAGCATCCGGACCCAGGGCATCGTCGAACGTCCTGTTGAGCGTGTCGGTCACGTCTTTCACCATGCGTTCAGTCACTTGCTGCGGCGCGGCGTGAATGACCGGACAGGCGAGCGCGGGCCGCGGCGAAGCGCCATCCTGCGCATGCGCCGCCTTGGAAGCGACAGTCATGACGACCATCCATGCCAGACATTTTTTTTTCATTTCATTCCTTGAACCATATGCCGATGACCTTGTAACTCACGGGAATTCTCCTACCAACCGGCGATACCATCGTGACCGCATCGGTGCCATACGTCGGACGCTCGGTAAAGAAATCGCTGACGTAGCCATGTTCGGTCTTGATTTCGATGTGGCCGTAGATGGTTTTTCCATGGTATGCCTGCATTTCAACAGGCCTGTAGATGATGATTGATCCGATTGGCGCATTCTTCAGATTAGCGCCTGGCTTGCTCTCCAGGAGATTGTCGAAACCTTCCTTGCCGAGGAAAGGGCCGAAATCCTTGGCCGCGATGATGCCTGGATAGGACCGGATCGCCTTCGAGGCAAACAGGGCCCTCTTGACATATTTCAGGCACAGATGCACTGACTTCGGTTCCTTGTGTTTCATCGCGTAGGCGATCGCGGCCGCGATCCTGTCGGATGGCGTAGTCGCCACGACATCCGCGACGGGATGCCGGCTTTCCTGGTCGCGCTTTTCGCTGACCGCCGGTTTTCCCGGCAATGCCGCGGCGGCACGCGGTGCGCGGTCGGGCACTGGCGCGTGTGTAGCCGGCTGGCCATGGTACGGCGCGGGCGGCACGGGTGCCTTCTTGCCATGCTTGGGAGGAAGCTTGAGGATCTGGCCGGGGTAGATGGTGTATGGCTTCTCTATCCCGTTCAATTTGCAGATCTCCTGGTAAGTCGTTCCATTATCACGCGCAATGCGCGAAACGGTTTCGCCAGGGGTAACCTTGTGCGTACCGCTGGCCACGCGTGTACCGTCGTCCTTTGGGACATCATGCAGATGCGTCTTGATCGACACGCGCTCGTTGGGGGCGACCAATGTCCACACCGATGCGAGCTTGTCGATGGCGAGTTCGCCCAAATGCTTGAATGTATCGTCGGCCGTCCGATGAAGTAAAAGTGAAACTCTTTATGAAGTAAAAGTGAAACTCGCCGAAGAAATGAAGTAAAGGTGGAACTTTTCGCCGATTTAGCCCGCGCCTCTGCTCTGGGTCTGCCAAGAGACGAGGACGAATGTGCGGCTTTGCCAATGGAACAGGCCTGGCGCCGGGCAGTAAGTACGGACTCCTCAACGAGCTCCGTACCGTGCCGGTCGTACGACCGCGTTCGACCCAAAGCGGTCTTCGGCAGATGTGAAGACTCAGGTGACGACCGTTCCTTGATGGTAAATCGCCTGTCATTGTCCGCCGCAGCGTTGCCATACCGTCACCCTGCGTGTAACACGCTCCGGCTGACGCAGAGTGCATGTGAGCAAATAGTGGTCGGTACCGGCCGGGGCCAAATCGAAATCTTCGGCGCGCCAATCGTCGGGCGCGAGACTGGTGGCACGTTCGCGTAGCACGTTAAGGACATCCTGCCTGCCATAGCGCTGTCCGGATGCGCCCACTTCCGAAAAATAGGCGCAACCATGCGCTCGGCATCGTGTCCAGCATGGAGCAGCGGTTCGAGCTTGCGCAACTCGTCAAGGACTTCAATTAACTTTGGGCATGTAGACGGGATGAGACTCATAGTTCCTTCCTAGCTGATGCAGGGGCGTTTCACCTGCCGAATGCAGTCGAGGTGAGACCGCTTCTAGCCGGTTGCAGACCTACCTCGACGGGCCGTTATCAACCAAAAGTTGACCGTCGAGAACAGCTTAAATCGGCTTTTTTACTTTGCTTACTTGACCAACATTATTTAGAAACCAAGGCGTTTAGGATCACTGAGGCGAGCCCGGAAATTGAGGAATTGTCGCATCAAGGCAAACCCATTGCTGCGCACTGGCAGTGTAGATGTCTAGCATGGGTTTGAAGTCGGTAGTGTCGTCTAACGACGGGAATCGGATAGACATGAGTTTCGGATTCGCTGCGCTGCTCGTGAATAGTGGCGTGCCACAGTCGGGGCAAAAACTACGGGTGACAAGTCTACCGCTGCTTGCAGTAACGTTATAGGTCTTGCGCGTCCCACTGACTTGAAGAGATCCGCTCCGAACGACAACGCCAGACGCAAAAGGAGCCCCGCTTGAGAGCTGGCAATCACTGCAGTGGCAGTTGAGCATTGCAAGCGGCTCTTGCTCGCTTGTGTAGCGGATCGCTCCGCAGGCACACCCACCTGAGAAAGGAGCGTTCATTTTGTAGTTCTCATTTCGATCATAATCTGATTGTAATCGCTCATGCCGCCATCGTTGCTTGGCCCGCTGCGAACAGCCAACTCAGCATAGCAGGTTGCCTGAGCGGAAAAGTCACGAACGGTCACGACCGGCCGGAACCGACCCGAAGCAGACTTTCGAGACTGGTGAAACACCCTGTTTAACACTGATGCACGTAAGTGTCTTTGCGGCAATAAACCTTTTAACTTCACATCTATTGTGACCTGCAGGGACTCAGAATATTTTAGTAATCCCGGGAGCACTACCAAGCGCGCTGTAGACGTATAGGAAGGTTGATCGTAAACACACATCCATGACCGGGTAGGTTGCGCACAGTCAAGGTTCCGCCATCGGCATGTACACTTTCTCTTGCGATAGATAGACCTAAACCAAGGCCTGTCTTGTCGTCGCCACGCTGGCTGAATGGTATAAATATACGCTCTGCGTCACCTTGTCGCAGTCCCCCGCAATGGTCGCTCACCTCGATGAATACGCGGTCGCTTACTGCATGTGCTGTCAATGTTACTGTCGTATTTGGCAAGGTGAACTTTAAGGCATTGCCAATCAAGTTGGTCAATGCGCCAAGCAAAAGATCTCGGTGGGCCTCTACCACAAGACCCGGGTCGACTTCTAACGCAACAAGTTTGAGTCCGCGCGCTTCGGCGTCGAGCTGCCCCGCTTCGTGGGCTTCGCGGATAAATTCGTCCACGGCGAAAATGGACGACGTATCAAGCTGTGCATTGTCGGCTTTTACCTCGTCCAGTGCCCGGTTGATTATTCGAGCCATGGCGGCGTGGCTTCGTTGGAGCACTGAGCCAGTAGCGCCGCCAACTGACAAATTTCCTGCTTTCATGGCCGCTGCAGCCAACATGCCGGAACTGAGCGCATTGCGAAGCTCATGCATCAAGTATCCCAAACGCTGGTTGCCCTCACTCGTTTGACGCAGTTGAGTCGCGATGTCGCGCTGCGTACTGAACTCAGTCACTGCAGCCGCGATCGCGTTGTCTAGGCAACGGTTGAGCGTTCGATACTCTTCAATCGAAAATGGTGCGTCGCGTTCAACTGCCAAGTCCGTAATCGCCTGGCATAGATCACCGTAGTCGTGCACCACTTGGTCAAAGGTATATTCAAGCGCCAGTAACGCCTTACCATGCTCCATGGCTGTAGAACGTATTTCTGAAACGGTTGTGTGCTCCCCTCCTGCCGGTCCCGAAATTCGCACACCCTCCGATGCATCGCCGTCGCTTTCCGCGTCGAGTGTCTGGATGAGCTGCTCAAGAAAAATCGGAATGCCAGTCTCAAGTTGTCTTTGGGAAGCATTGCGCGTCGGGCGTTTGGCGACTTTGGCTGCGCATCGAGCGATCAGATCAGCTCGATTATTGTCAAGAAAGCTACTCAGCATGGATAAACCTTGGAGGCTAAAGGTTAGGAATCATTCAGTAGCGTTGAAATAGAGTACAAGGATTGATGAAAAACTAGTATCTAAACTGGATAGTAACTCTATTCGCTCCGCTATTTATTTATTTTCTACGGAAGAGCAACACCCCCGTCAAAAAACCAAGAGTATGAACATAGTGTTATGTTCGTCTGTCATGGTTGCAGGTCACCTTTTCAAGCAAATAACTGTTTATGACCGAATTCGGCCGTTCACTCTGGCATAAAAGGTTGCCTATCCAAAAGTTTGCAGAATATCATGACATGCCGTATCGACCCAAAGCAGGCGTTGTAAGATCGCTGTAGAAGACAGTGTGGTACCTACCTAAGTGTCAAGACCCGCCTGGTTATACACGCGTTTCCTGAACAATTCGGGGCGTTTTTCGTGCCAGTCTTTGAGTGCTTGAACAGGTGTTTTATGGTCGAGGGCTCGCTGCGGAATGCAGTGGTTGTAAATCTTGACGTAATTACGCAGCGTCGATTCCAGTTCGGCGGCTGAGCCGAAACGTGTTTGATTGACGATGTCGCTGATACGGCCGTTGAAGCGCTCGACCATGCCATTGGTCTGCGGGTGACAAGGCGGAATAAGGCGGTGCTCGATGCCAAGCTGTTTGCACAGCCGGTCGAACGCGTGCGTGCCGCTGGGTTCCTTTTTCTTGCTGCCAGCGGTGAAGCGATCCGTGAACTGGCTGCCGTTGTCGGTCAGCAGCTTGATGATCTTGACGGGACAGGCCTGCTGCACCTTCGCCAGGAAATCGACGCTGCTGCTGTCGGTTTGGTCGGCGTACAGGCCGATGTAGACCCAGCGCGTGGCACGGTCGATGGCGACGAACAGGTAACGCCGTGACGTTTCGTCGGGCATTTGAGGCAGATACTTGATATCGATGTGTACGAAGCCTGGCTCGTAATCCTTGAAGGTCTTTTTCGTGACCGGCGCAGCGTTTTCCTGCTCGACCAGGTCGCGCAGGTCCGAGACCCCATAACGACGCAGGCAGCGTCCCAAACCAGCGCGGGAAACGGCAGGATTAACGAATTCACGCGTGATCGCCAGTAGGTCGTCGGTCGGTAACAGCAGCGTCTTGCGCAGCTCTACCACGATGAGTTCCTGTTCAGGTGAAAGTGTGGTGTACATCTTGACCGGAGCGTGCGACTTGTCTTCCGGCGAATCGCGGTTTTGCCACTTCCGGATAGTCTGGCGCGTAACGTTGTACAGCCTGGCCAGTTCGGCTTGCGGTAGCGTCGAGTTCCTAATTTCCTCGCGAATCAGGTGAGTAGTGCGGGCTTGGCTGTGCAGCGCTTGGGTCATTGAATTGTCGGCGAAAGATCAGATTGAAACAGTGTACGCAAAACGTTCCTGGCCTTGAAGAGCGGCCAGCTACGGGTGGGTACATGATCCCACGAGTCTAAACACCTAAGAGGCTTTGTTGCGTAAATCAGGCCCGACCAGCGTAGAACGCGTAGGTCTGGTAGCCTGAACGGGATGAAACCAGCTCCACAGAAGTACCGCACTACCAACTGGAAGACGTACAACGAAGCGTTGAAATCACGCGGCTTGCTGCTCATCTGGCTTGACCCGGCGATGAACTGGCACGGGCAACCGAGCGGCAAGCGCGGACGCAGCCAGGCGTTCAGCGACGAGGCGATCCAGTTCTGCCTGAGCATCAAGTGCCTCTTCAATTTGCCACTACTCCAGGCCATGGGGATGACGCAAAGCCTGCTGCACCTGGCTGGGCTCGACTGGCCGGTGCCGGATTACAGCACAGTCAGCCGGCGGCAAAAGACGCTGCAGGTCGCTATCGGCGCTGTGCCAACCACAACGGGCTTGCATCTGGTGGTGGACAGCACGGGCGTCAAGATGCTGGGCGAAGGCGAATGGAAGACGAAGAAGCACGGCGCCGATTACCGCCGCCAATGGCGCAAGGTGCATCTAGGGATCGATGCGTCCATGCTTGAGATCCGGGCTATGGAAGTGACGGATAACAGTATCGGCGATGCACCTGTCCTGCCAGCGCTGCTCAGCCAGATTCCTGCTGACGAGCGCATTGCCAGCGTCAGTGGCGACGGCGCCTACGATACGAAGGACTGCCATGAAGCCATCGCGTTGCGCGCTGCGCAGGCGATCATCCCAACCCGCAAGAACGCCAAGCCCTGGAAGGCAAACCGCTGCGGCGCCGATGCACGTAACGACATCCTGTGGGCGACAAAAAGGCTGGAGGCTGGGGCGGGCAATATGGAAGAGATGGAGCGGCTACCACCGGCGTAGTCTTGTTGAAACCAAGATGCGCTGCTTCAAGTTGCTGGGCGAACGCGTCTTGGCACGCGACTTCGACCGTCAGGTCGCCGAGCTACAGGTGCGGGCTGCCGTGCTGAACCGCTTCATTCGGCTGGGCACCCCGATTACGGTTCCAGTGTTATAAAACGAATCACAAATAGCGTCAGCTCGGCCTTCGCTCAATTTACGCAACAAAGCCAACGAAAAATCAAAGCGCGGCCAAAGTTCCGTGTCTCAACGCGTCGCCACTGAGCGCATGTGGAAAAACACGGTGCAAAGGTCAGCATTTTTTCTAGAAAGTCGCCTTTATTGTCGGCTCTTTTTGGCGCGTACAGCCTCTTCTACCGCCGCGATTTTTGCGCTGGTTGGGGGGCCCTTGATCCGCTGCGAAATCGTTCCATGTTCGTCGAGTACGAATAAAAATGCGCTGTCTGATCCGCGCGGAATGTGCAATACACGTTTCACTTGGGATTCGTCTGTGATCCAGGTTTGGTCGTAATATTGAGCCGGAATCTTTTCCTTGGCGCGCACTCGCATGTCATCCTCGCTCATGAAAAGAGGCCGATCAATTGCCAAAATATCCCCGATCAGCACCTTCCGTTGGTCGATAGTTTTCCGCAAAGCCTGAACCCACAAACGGGTGTCTTTAGCAGCTCCTTGGCTCGGTGTCACAATCAATATTGTAGGTCGACCAGAGAACTGAGTGGAATTGACGAGCCTCCCCGTTAAAGCGGTAGCGCTAAAGTCTGGAAACGGCTTGCCTGAGTACCCTGTCGTCTGCGAATGCGCAGGAAGCCACGCTAGCAGGAAAATCCACAATATTGGCTTCATAAGTTTCCAATTATCAATATAGAAATGCTCGAGCGCAAAGTTTTCCAGTTTCAACTACGCTGATAGTCCGGTGGACTTCTTCTGTAAACACCGTAACACGTTGAGGATGCAAAATCTAATTTATTAGTGTGTGGTAATTCGCTGTCAAATAATGTTTATCTATATTTACGTGTGTTAGCGAACATTGGAATTTTCATCTAGAGCGTAAGTTGATTTTAAAGAAATCCAGAAAGCTAATATAACGGTCAGGGTTTCCCAAACTATTTGCCATCATATGAAGTGATTCTACGCAATATATTCCCTTGCATAAAGTAATCAAGTCGTAACAGGGTATGGTCAGTGTAATACTATTTTGCTACCCATGCGTTGTTTTAAAGCAATATAAGCGGTGCTCGGAAAATTTCTAAAAATCATCTATTGTTGCTAAAGATGATCAACAAGAATTTATAATGCCCATAAGGTTAGAAAATTCTAGATTTCGTTATTTACTTTACATTTCCAGCAGTTAAAAATGAGTTGACGTTCGACTTCAGCTTTGGAAATTTAGAAGTATTAGCGATCACTACAAGCCAGTTAGCGAAGGCGAGATAAAGTAACGTTTCGACCAAAAAAATTCAAAATCCGGTTAGAGAAAAAATGGATTTTTGTACTTATGGATCACAAATGTTGCTTACCATAACAAAAAAAGATTAGATTACTCACACGCTTTAGGAATATTTCGCTCATTGTACGCGAGGGAAACTTTGGGTAGTCGTATGGGCATCTAGGATAAAGTTAGATTGGCAAGATCAAAGATTCTATCGCAGACTTCATCTCCATATATTTGCAACGTATGTTATAAAATTAGTGAGAGCAAAAGTGGAAATTCGAGAATTATTGACAAATATAGTCAATGGCAGCTTAATGGATTTTAATGTATGGGAAATATTATTGTACACCTTGCTGGTTACTCATATTACAATTGTTAGTGTCACAATATTTCTTCATCGTAGTCAAACTCATCGCTCTGTTGATCTTCATCCGCTAGTTGCTCATTTTTTTAGATTTTGGCTTTGGCTCACTACAGGGATTGTTACAAAAGAATGGGTGGCAGTGCATCGAAAACATCACGCGACTTGCGACACGTTAGAAGACCCACACAGTCCGCAAACGCACGGCCTCCCAACAGTCCTTCTCCAAGGCAGCGAATTATATGTAAATGCTGCCAGGGATGTAAAAATTACTGACCGGTATGGATTTGGAACGCCTGAGGATTGGGTTGAGAAAGAAATTTACTCTAGGCGCAGCTTCCATGGCGTGATTTTGCTTCTGGCATTCAATATTCTAGCGTTTGGAATTATTGGGGTCAGTATTTGGGCTGTACAGATGTTATGGATTCCTGTTACGGCAGCTGGTTTAGTCAACGGTGTGGGACATTGGTGGGGATACCGCAACTTCGAAACAACTGACGCAAGTCATAATTTCATTCCGTGGGGAATTTTGATTGGGGGTGAAGAATTGCATAATAATCATCATAATTATCCCACATCAGCGAAGCTTTCCGTACATTCTGGCGAGTTCGATATAGGATGGGCGTATATAAAGACATTTCAATTTCTCGGTCTTGCCAAAGTAAAAAGAGTTCATCCGAGTCTCCAAATCGATTTGGCAACTGGAGAAGCGGATACAAAAATGCTTGATGCAATCATTTCTAATAGATTCGCTTTTATGTCCATCTATGGCGAAAGAATTAGGCAAGCGACCTTTACAGAACAAGTTCGTGAAGAGTTAAATGAAAATATTGCCGAAAGAATCGCAAACTTGAAGGTTGCACAAAAATGGCTACATCGAGATGAAAAATTCATTCCAGCTATATTTAAAGTTCAAATTCTAAATGCAGTTCAAGGATCTCCTTTACTTTCAGAACTTATAGCTATGCGTGAACAGTTGCGTAATCTTTGGGAGCCATCGAACACTTCGTCCGAGGATCTGGTTAGGCCACTCCATTTATGGCTTGATCAAGCAGATCACAGTGAGAATGGTTCATTGAAAGAGTTTGCAATAATGCTCCGTCGCGTACATACTTGATTATGTATTAAATTTTGCACAATTACTATTTTTCGCATGAAGTAGTTAGGACAGCCTCGTCGTCGGTTTTTAAGGAAGAAAAAGCGAATTATCTGGCGTCTTGGAATATATAATCGCAAACTAAATTGAAAGTCCCCCTAGTACGCTGTAATGAATTATATTTTAAGATCGGATATCTGGGACGCTAATTACCCAGCGTGGGGCAGACTTAAATGAAGACGAGAACAGTTAGAATGATATTCAACTTATTTCTTGGTTTTTTAACCACTGCGTTCGCAGTGCCGATTAAGGAGTGCTTCACATTGTCGCGTCTTGAAAGATAGCGCGTCGCCGCGTGGTCACTATTTCTTTAATAACCAAATGAGGTCAATATGAAAAAATCACTGATTTTGTTTTTATGCATTCCACTTTTTTCGGCATGTCATAAAGAAAGTCCGCCGCATGTCGAAAATTCGACTGCTATGACGGTCCCTACCAATGGAAATGCGGTGAGACCGGTAGCCACACTACCTGTTACTCCCCAGGACACCGCAGTTGCCTCAGCAACTGTAAGTAAATCTTCAACTGAATCCGGTTCTGTGGGTTCATCCAGTGTCAGTTCAACTGGATCCGGGGGTGAAGACATGTATCTGGTAAGCGAGGGAGACACGTTGTGGGGGATCGCCAAGAAGAATGGTATTAGCGAAACCGACCTTGCAAAGTGGAATGAGGTTGACAATCCAAGAGAGCTACAGATAGGCCGTAAGTTACGACTGTCCGCTAAATGAAGCTTAGCCTGGCTACCGGCCTCGCGGCCATCGCACTGCTGATCGGCCTGCAGTTCGCTATCACCTGGACATCTGTGCGTTCGCGGTTTGTCAGCGACATCGTGAAGACCGTCCCGACGCTGGTGGTTCAGGATGGCCGTTTTCTCGATGCGGCAATGAAGGAGGTACGTGTGACCGCCGATGAGGTGCGTAGCGCGCTACGGCGGTGCGGCATTGGAACGATGGAACAGGTGGCCGCCGTTGTGCTCGAGAGCGACGGCAGCCTTTCCGTGATGTCGGTGTCACAGGCCGGCGACCGTTCCGCCTGCGCCGGCGTACGCGGCAGCGCCATGCAGACCTAGTCGGGCGGTGCCGGCCTTGCCGTCACGGCTCTGGATGCCGGAACGGCGAGGCGCCTGCCCAGTACGCCGTACGGTGCGCCGCGCCTCGATTCCTGCCTGCATCGCGACGGTTGCCGTCTGCTCCAGGGCATTGCGTGTACTGTATGCTGGCCAGCGGGACGGAGCCACAGCCATGGATGGCGAATGCGAGACGCGATCCGGCGAACGGCCCCTCGTGAGATGAATGCGGTGCCTGATGCTGGAGGGTGTCGCTGCAAGCGACGACGGGGCACGCGCACTACTGGCGGGCATGGCGCCGGCGCATGGCAGCGCAAGGGCGGCAATAATGACCTGATTTTGTCGTCGATCGCGTTTTCATCCGGGAATCGTCCGTGAAGATGGGTGGCGCTGACGCAAGCGGATCAGCATCGTGCCCGTGGGACATGACCGGCGTGGCGGCTATGAAGCGATGGTGGGCACAACGGCAAACGCTTGCAACATGCCTGATGCGTCCATGCACGATTCCCTCGTATATCGTTTCGCAGTATGCAGCGCCGGCGCCTTCAGGGCGTCTCGCCGATGGCATGCTCGCCCGTGTGTTCCCCGCGAATGTTCAGCCGCTCCACCTGGCGCGTCCGGCCGGACGATCCCCCGGGCAGCATGCCCGGGTCCGTGTTCCGTCCCCTTCGCACCCGCCTCCGCTTCGCGCGAGGGGAGTTTCAGGCGTCCGGCGTGGACCGGCCACTGTCACTGTCACGCACCGCCCTTGCTACCCCTGCCGGGTCGGGAACCTTGCCGGTTCCCGCCGGCCAGCCTTCGCGTTGGTGTCGCCGGTCGCCGTCCGTGCTTTCGGTCTGGTCATGGAACAGCACATGGCATGTTGGAAACGGCAGGTCGATGCCGTGCGCCGTCAGCGCCACCTTGACGCGTTCCAGCACTTGGTCCTGCAGGTCCAGCGCGTCGGCCCGGCGCGGCGGCTTGACCCACCAGCGGATTCGGATCCTGACGCCGGCGTCCGCATACGCCACGACCAGGGCATCGGGCGCGGGCGTCGCCGCCACTTCCCGCACCGAGCGCACCGCATCGAGCATGATGCGCTTGGCCGTGGCGATGTCGTCGCCGTTCCCGACCACGACGTCGTACTGGAGGCGGCGCTCGGGGAAGGCAGTATTGACAATAAACGAGCCTTTGTACAGGTCCGAGTTGGGAATGACCACCAGCCGGCCGTCATACGTGCGCATCTTCGTGGCCCGTGCCTCGATCTGTTCGATTGTACCCTCGAAGTCGCGGAACACAATCTGGTCGCCGATCCGGAAGGGCTCGGTCAGCAGGATCAGGATGCCGGCCAAAAAATTTTCGAAGATATCCTTGAACGCGAAGCCGATGGCGATGCCCGTAATGCCGAGTGCGCTGACGAGGTTCGCCGGCGTGAATGAGGGAAATGCGATCGTGATTGCGAGCAGCATGCCAAGCAGGCCCACGCTCCATTGCGTCATCCGCCCGAGCACGAGCACCAGGTTATGGTGGTATTTCCTCGCGTTGATGCGCTGTACCAGTTTGCGGATGAAACCTGCGGCCAGCAGGAAGGCCAGGAACACGAACAGGGCGATGACCAGGTTGGGCAGCAGGCGCATGGCATCGGCGCCCAAGGCGTTCAGACGCTGGTAGACGATGGCGATTTCCTTGTTCATGGCGAAGCCGGGGATCGGTGTCTGACCGCTGCTTCCGGAAGGCTGGGAAGAACCGGTCCGTGCCAGTAGTCGGCATGGCGTGCGCGCACTTGCTCAATGTCATCGGGAAATACCATAGCGCGTTCCGCACGCTGCAGCGCCGGTTCGGCAAGGCGTTGCAGGCGCGCGATGTCGATGTGCTGGATGTAGCCGGTCTGTCCGCCATGCACGGCGATTCCCTGCACGGTAGCTGCGGCCGTCACGCTGCCCATCCAGGGCTGGCGCTGCCGGCGCGCCAGCGATGCAGCCGTCGCCTGCTCGACCTTCTCGATGATCGCCCCGATACGGCCGAGGCGGGCGATCCGGTCGACCCAGCGTACGAAGGTCAGCACCACGATCACCACGATCACCAGGACCACCACCATCAGCACGAACAGGGTGAACCGCCCGGCGCGTCCATAATAGCCGTTCATGGCGGCGCTGATGCCCACGATGCCGAAGATGAAGGCGCCCATGAAGATCGACAGGGCGTTCTGCAACAGGTCGTCGGCGACGATCAGCGGAAACGCGCGCGCCGTGGCGACCTGGCCGGCCGATGCGTACGCGGACACCATCGACGCGACCGCGACCGCGGCGATGGCCAGCATGCTGGCCGCGATGATCTTCAACAGTTCCACGACGGAAGTCTGCATCACCTGTGGCACGGAGCCGTCGACCACCATGCTGTCCGCCAGGTGGGCGAGCAGTACCCCGGCGACCGACAGGGCGCACGCGATCAGCGGCTTGATCCATAACCGGTCACGCAGCGGGTTAAGCAGCATTCGGCATTGTTCTCGCATGGCATGGGGGCGTTCGACGTAGTCGCTGGGCATGTCCGTAGCCTGCGCTGCGCCGGGCGCGTCGTCGGTTCGTTCGCGTACGGTGGCGACCACGCACCCGGCCACACTGGATCCTCAGTGCCGTACGCCGTTGCTTTCGATGCCGGCGATCAACGCATCCATCTCGGCGATTTCGCGGCGCTGTGTGGCGACGATGCCGTCGTCAAGCTTGCGCACGCGCGGGTCGCGGATGCGCGCCCGCTCGCTGGTCATGATGGCGATGGAATGGTGCGGAATCATGGCGCGCATGTAAGCGACGTCGTCGACCGTCGCCTGGCTGCGCACCAGCCATAGCGACACGGCGAATGCCGCGGCGGCGCTCGCGAAGATGGCGGCGTTGCGGCGCCCGTCCCGGTACATTCCGCGCATGAAAGCCAGCATGACGATCGCCATCGCCGCTCCCATGACCAGTGCCATCCACGCGCGCGTCTGGCTGAAGTGGGCGTGGGCCGGCGTGTACGTGTTCAGGTATATGAGTCCGAACATCACCAGCGTCGAGCACACGATCATGGCGCCAAAGCGCAGGTAGTTTCCCATTGTGTTTGTCCTCCAAAAATCTAGACGTTTGCGCATAAAGCGTGGCATGCCCGCAATGGGCAATGCTCGCGGGTCCGTCGGGGCCATGTGTGCAGCGGCAGCGGAAAAGGGGGGAAGTCCGCATGCGATCCTAAATGCATGGGTTCAAATGATTATGCGCGGCACAATCCATGGACCGGCGCACGCCAAGAGATGGATTGAGCAATGCACTACGTCCTATTCAACAACGGAGTCCCAGCCTGGGCCATGGCCCTCGCCATCGCCATCGCCGCCATCGTTTACACGGTCCTGCACATGGCCAAGCGCATCGTCGTCGGCCGGCTGGCGACGTTCGCCGCGACCACTGCGACCTACCTCGACGACCTCGCCGTCGGCATGCTGTCGGCCACCCATCCCCTGTTCATGCTATCGCTCGGGATCTATGCCGGTGCGCACTGGCTGCTGTTGCCGGAAGGCACCACGACCGTGCTGTCGCGCCTGGTGATCGCCGCGCTGCTGCTGCAGTGCGCGCGCTGGGGTGGCGTCGGCGTGCACGGCTGGCTGCACCACTACCGGGTCCAGCGCAGTACGGCGGACGCGGCCAGTACCACGTCGACCGCGGCGCTGGGGTTCGTGGCGCGCACCGCGCTATGGCTCATCATCGCCCTCATGATCCTGGATAACTTCGGCTTGAACATCACGACGCTCGTGGCCAGCCTCGGCATCGGCGGCATCGCCGTCGCGCTGGCGATCCAGAACATCCTCGGCGACCTGTTTTCCTCGCTGTCGATCGTCCTCGACAAGCCGTTCGTGGTCGGCGATTTCATCACCGTGGACGACATCGCCGGCACCGTCGAGTACGTCGGCCTGAAGACCACGCGCATCCGCGCCCTGGGCGGCGAACAGGTCGTGTTTTCGAACAGCGACCTGCTCAAGAGCCGCATCCGCAACTACAAGCGCATGCAGACCCGCCGCATCGTGTTCACGGTCGGCGTCGTCTACGAGATCAGCAAGTCCCAACTGCTGGCGATCCCGCGCATCCTCCGCGAGATCGTCGATGCGCAGCCGCAGGCCAGGTTCGACCGTGCCCACTTCAAGGCCTACGGCGCGTCGTCGCTGGACTTCGAGACGGTGTACATCGTGCAGACGCCGGACTACGGCGTGTACATGGACATCCAGCAGGAAATCAATGTCGCCCTGTTCGAACGTTTCGGACAGGAAGGGATCGGCTTTGCCTATCCGACGCAGACGGTCTATCTCTCGCATCAAGGGAAGAACGCGGCGGAGGCGCCATGATGCCGGGGTGACAGCCAAGCGCGAGGACGGCTGGCCTCGGTCGGTTGCTGGCTGTCAAGCGAAAACGGCGCTTTCGACAAGCGTTATATGCTTTGGATGCCAGACGGAGAGCGCAACGCTTACATGCAACGGATTCTTCAAAGGAGTAATACCATGACAGCAGGACGACCTCCATCCACATCCAGCATCGCTTCGGCGCTATTCAATCTTCTCGATCCGATACCATTCGGCTTTTTCGTCGGCGTATTGATCTTCGACTTTGCCTATGCCAGCACCGCGACCATTCTGTGGATTAAAAGCGCTGCCTGGCTCGTCAGCCTCGGCCTTGTTTTCGCCATTGTGCCGCAGTTGATCAACCTGTACCGTGTCTGGTTCGCGCGGCGTCGCGTGCGCGCTCGCGGCGAGGTCGTCAATTTCTGGCTCAACGTCGCCGGTATCGTCGCCGCGCTCCTGAACGCCTTCGTGCACAGCCGCGATGCATACGGGGCGATCCCGGATGCCCTGTGGCTGTCCGTCGTGACCGTCGCAGCGCTGGGCGCCGGCCGGATCCTCCTGGCAGGACAACTCCCGGCCTACAAGGAGCTTAACAATGAACAAGCATAAATGGGGCCGGGGGGGCGCACTGGCCATGGGAGCCGGCCTCGCGATGCTGCTGGGGGCCTGCGGCGACAAGGCCAGGATGGATCCCGCGCAGCAGGCGGGGCCTGCTCCGGAGTTGCCCAGAGCGAAGGACTTCCTGGTTCCGCCGATGCAGGTTCCAGACGGTGTCGGCTGGAAGGGCGATGCCAAGCCGCAGGTCGTACCCGGCCTGCAAATCGACAAAATTGCGTCGGGATTGCTGCATCCCCGCCAGCTATTGGTCCTGCCCAACCAGGATGTACTGGTCGTCGAGGCGAATGGGCCGGGGGAAGAAGCGGTCACTACGCCGAAGCAGGTCGTCGCCGGGTTGGTCAAGGGCCGTTCAGGAAAGGGCGGCAGGGGCGGCAACCGCATAACCTTGCTGCGCAAGAAACCTGGCGGTTCCGGCGAGTGGGAACAGCACGTCTACATTGAACACCTCCATTCGCCTTTCGGCATCCAGCTGGTCGGCGACACACTGTACGTGGCGAACACCGGCAACATCATGAAGTACCGGTACACGCCCGGCGAGACCAGGATGTCCGACCCTGGCATTGAACTCGGCGACCTGCCCGACACAGTCAACCACCACTGGACAAAGGCCCTGCTGGCCAGCCCGGACGGCACGAAGTTGTATGTCGGCAGCGGCTCGAACAGCAATATCACGGAAAACGGACTCGAGGTCGAATACCGGCGTGCCGCCGTGCTTGAAGTCGACACGGCGACCGGTGCCAGCCGGATATTTGCGTCGGGTATACGTAATCCAACCGGTCTGCAATGGGAGCCGCAATCCGGCAAGCTCTGGGCCATCGCCAACGAGCGCGATGAAATCGGCGACAATCTCGTTCCCGACTACCTGACGTCGGTGCAGGAAAAAGGATTCTATGGCTGGCCCTACAGCTATTACGGCCAGCATGTCGACCAGCGTGTCCGGCCCCAACGCCCCGACCTGGTCAAGCGCGCCATCAAGCCCGACTACGCGCTCGGCTCGCACGTGGCGGCTCTGGGCTTGCTGTTCTACACCGGGAGTAACCTGCCGCAACGATACAGGGGCGGCGCGTTCGTCAGCGAGCACGGCAGCTGGAATCGCTCTCCGCTGAGCGGCTACCAAGTCGTGTACGTCCCGTTTGAAAACGGCATGCCGAAGGGCGACCCGCAGCCCATCGTGACGGGCTTTCATTCATCCGATGAAAAGAGCCTGTACGGCGCGCCAGTGGGATTGGCGCAGGACGGAGAAGGCTCCTTGCTGATCGCCGACGATGTCGGCAATGTGATCTGGCGCGTCAGGAGCGCCCCGCAGTAGGCGCTCCGGGATTTCGTATTCCGTCAACTCAACGATGGCGTCCGGACATGGCAGGGCGGGGTTTACTTGGTGGCAGCGACGATTGACGCCGCTTCTGCTAGTCCGACAGTCTGGGGCCGTGAACCGTCATTGCCGTGAACCCCCATGGCGGTGAACCCCCATGGATGGCCTCGGTGCATGCCGAGCGGCTTTCCGGCATCAGCGCCTAATACCGGCTGAGTCTGCCAAGAACACTACGCCAGGCTCATGATCGTCACGCAAGGCTGAAGCGGATTGCCGAACACTGAACCGTCACATGGGGCTCCCACAGCGCACCGATTAGCTGTTAAACGGCACGCATGCATCGCGATGCCGGTATAAACATCAACGCCAATGTCACGCAACGTGTGTTGCCGCACATTCCAGCTCCCTGTTGGGCATGTAGGTTCGTTCCTGTGACTTTCAGTCACACGTTGTGGTGGGCGACTTTCAAACTTCGTACACGGACACGGAAAGGAAGTTTCATGTTAACTATTTCCTCCAAAAAGACGGGCGTTTCCGCACTTGCCTTTGCCGCTGCGGTCTTGTTTTTTCATGAATCTGTTGTCCAGGCGCAACCCGCCGACGTCACGACGAAGACGACCCAGCACCGCTTGCTGGTGTCGGACATGATGAAAAGCAGCGTGATTGGCAGTGCCAACAAAAACATTGGCGAAATCAGGGACTTGGTTATTGATATGACGTCTGGCAAGGTACGGTACGCAATCCTCGAGTTCGATCCAGGTTTTTCAAATCTGAAAAATTGTTTGCGATTCCCGTCGCGGCGCTCGCTGTCAACGCGAATGGGAAAGGCTTGGCATACCGTGAAGTTTCTCGGGCGCAAGTTGAACGGGCCGCTTTGGACAAGCGTGACTGGGTTCGCGCCGTGGACAACAAGGCCTTCTTGACGGGTACGGATCAGGCGTATGGCTTCAAGCCCCCTGCTGGAACCGCGCGGTCCATGCGCGCCAGCCGGATCATCGGTCGCGATGTCAACAGTCGCGCGGGTAAGGATATCGGCAAGATCAAGGATCTGGTCGTCGATGTCGACACCGGCAATGTCAAGTATGCAGTCCTTTCGTTCGACCCGAGTTGGTTCACTGCGGGCAAATTATTCGCCTTCCCATTGACATCGTTTAAGGTAGAAAATGATAAGGACGAATTGATGCTCGACGTCGACAAGAACATGCTGGCTTCGATGAAAAACTTCGACGCGGACAAGTGGGGAAGCCTGAACGATCTCAATCGCGACAACCTCGTCAACACCTTGCCGCAGAGCGCAGTCGCCAAGTAGAACGCCATGCGTCGCGCAACCCGTAGTTATATCAGGCCGCGACGCAGGTGCGCTGCGCGCCACTTCAGATGTTGCCGGCTGGATGCCGTTTATGCGCACCGAAGCGATGCTCCTTTCATCCAGCGCGGCGGCGCTGTTCGCGCTGGCCGCTATTTCAGCGGACTGTCCGATGGTTTAGGTATCGCGATGGCGACGGGGTCACTCGATGGAAAGCTGTCGGCAAGTGCTTCGTCGAGTGCATGTTCGGCATGGCTTTCGCAGTCCGGCGTGATCACGGGCAGTGCGGGCGGCTCTTCTGCGCCCCGTGGTTGGGGATGGGCAGTCATGCCGCCGCCATCTGAGCGCATGCCGCAGCGCAGTCTTTGCACGCAGCGGCGCACTGCTGGCAATGCGCCATATCGTGACGTGCGCATTCCGTTGCGCAGGCCTCGCAGGCTTGCGCGCACAACCTGCACATGGCCGCTGCATGGACGCTGTTCCGCGACATCAAGCTCGCCGCTGTGCGGCACAGCTGAGCGCAGTCGATGTCATTGGAAATGCAACGCGCCATTGCCTTGACATCCTCCTCGCCGAGGCACATGGCCGCGCAATTGTCGCAGGCATCGGCGCAGGCGTTGCAGGCGTCGATACAGTCCTGAAAACTGGTGGTGCTCATGATTGGACTCCGAAGAAAGTAGCATGCAAGCTTAACCCTCAGATAGGCAGCCCGCCGCACCTTACGGCCCAGCAACACGATATCGCCCACGCGGCGCCATCAATCGGCCGTGTTCCCGCGCGCCTTCACCGGCGCCGGCTCCTCCGTCGCGATCACCGCGCGCACGACGTGTCCGAGGCTCACGCCCTGGACCAGGATCGAGAAGACGACGACGCAATAGGTCAGGGTCAGCACGACGTCACGGGCGTGCCCCGGCGGCAGCGACAACGCGAGTGCAACCGAGATGGCGCCGCGCAGGCCGCCCCATACCAGCACGGGTGCCGACCCGCCGGGCAAGCCGAACCAGCGCGCGCCGGCAGCGACCGGCACGCCCACCGTCGCTGTCCGTGCGGCCAGGGTTACCACCACCGCGGCGGCGCCGCCGACCAGCAGGGATGGCGTGAACGTGATCATGATCACTTCCATGCCGAGCAGGACGAACAGCACGGCGTTGAGGATCTCGTCCAGCAGTTCCCAGAACATGTCGACGTAGCGCCGCGTGATATCCGACATGGCATGGTCGCGTCCGCCATTGCCGATCATGAGTCCGGCGACCACCATTGCCAGGGGGCCCGATACGTGCAGGCGGCTGGCGAGCGCGTAGCCCCCGGCCACCGCCGCCAGGGTCAGCATGACTTCAACGTGATACTGGTCGATGCTTTTCAACATGCGGTAGGTGATATAACCGAGCACGGCGCCAAGCAGCAGTCCGCCGCCGGCCTCGTGCAACAACAGGAAAGAAGCAGCTTGAACGGTGGGCGTGCCGCCGCTGGCAAGCATGCCCAGCAATAGCGAAAACAGGACGACGCCGACGCCGTCGTTGAACAAGGACTCGCCGGCAATGACAAGTTCGAGGTCCTGTGGCGCCCCGGCCGATTTCAGGATCCCCATTACCGCGATGGGATCGGTCGGCGAAATCAGGGCGCCGAACAGCAGGCAATACAACAGGGGCAAATCGATGCCCAGCAATGGCAGCACCAGCCACATGCCGCCCCCGACTGCCGCCGTCGACAGGACGGTGCCCGCAACGGCGAGCGCGCCGATTTGCCACTGGTGCTGGTGGAGCGACGCCAGTTTGATGTGCATCGCGCCGGCGAACAGCAGGAAGGACAACATGGCCTGCATCAGCACTTCGGAAAAGTCGATCGAGCGCAGGAACGCCTGTTCCTGGTCGCGTACCGACGATGCAATGCCGAGCCAGTCCAGCAGGACGATTGCAAGAGACAATACCATGGCGATGACCATGACGCCGATGGTCGTCGGCAGGCGGATCCATTGATGGTTGACGTAGCTGAGGAGGGCGGTTGTAACAAGACAAATGGCGAGGATATCCAGCATGGCGTGTCCGTTTCTCGTTTTTTGGTTGCATGCCGGCGTGCGCCGGTAAGGTGACGATTGTATGTCGCTGCATGTTCAGAACACCGGGCCAGGCATTGCACGCACCGTACCGGTATGAACGCTTACGGCGTCCGCCCACTGCACTGCGCCGCTTGCGAACCTGCGTCAGTCCCGGCGCTTGCCGGGGCAGCGTGCTGCAGTGCTTCATGGAAAAGCGCGGCACGGGCATTGACAGTGTCGAGATCGGAAGCATTGCCGATGGTCCTCGCGGCATCCATGCATACCAGCGACACATGGTGAATCAAGGTGACGCGGCGATCGGGCAAGGTCTCGCAGTGCGCCACCTGGGCCAGGACGTCCAGCATGCGGATCAGGATCGCCGCGCTGCCTGCGGCGTTCTGGCGGATCATGTGCAGCATCAGTCCGACGAGGCGATCGTAATTAACATCCGGCATTTCGAGGGCGATCTCGCCGTTGCGCAGATGTACCCCCGTGTCGAGTTCGCACCTGGCCAGCTTGCACAGCACGGCGCCCAGACGATCAAGCACGCTCATTGCCGTGTGCGGGTCGTTGATGCCGGGCGACAGTGCGCGTACTGCCACTTCGACCAGCTGACGCAGCGCGTCCTCCACATCGTTGGCGCCGCTGCGGTTGTCGGCCAGTACGCTGTGCGCGTGGATGAGCGCGCCGACGCCGGCGACCGGCACCGTCATCATGGCAATCGGCGCACCCGGGAAAACGTAGTCGCCGGGGCGCCGCAGAACACGCAGTGCCGTGCCGTGTTCCGCGGCCCAATCGGCCAGCGCTGCTGCGTCGACGTGGCGCAGGTAGCCACTGCGGTTGTCTTTCACGGCCGTCGCGCCCGACCAGAAGGCATCTGGCGGCCTCGGCGCCTGGTCGGATACCGTACGGATGCCGTCCACGGCCCGGTGCACATCGTCGCTGACCAGTTCCACGACTGTGTCGACGTTGATGCGGCTGGCCATGTGGCCGACAAAATAAACCAGCGTGGCCACGCAGGCGAATGCCAGGATGACGCACACCGTCAAGGACAGGTGCGGCGTAAACAGGCTTTCCTCGGTCGTCCTGACCCTGCGGAGCACCATCAGCGAATACGAGAACGTGCCGAGAAACGCGCCCAGCGTGACCTGGTTGCCGCGGTCGCGGGTAAAATTGCGCAGCAGGCGCGGTCCCATCTGGCCGGCCGCGAGCGACAGGGCGGCAATGGTGATCGAGAAAACGGTACCGGCAACCCCGATCGTGGATGCGGCGATCGTGCCCAGCAAGGTGCGCGCACCGGTGCCGCCGCCGTTGTAGATCCATGAGCTGCCGTCGAGCCACCCCGGCAGGGCGCCGTTTTCGTCCAGGTGCAGCATCCCCACGGCCAGAAGGATGCCGGCGATGACCATGGCGGCCGGCAGTGGCCAGAATGCGTCGAGCGCGTCGGCGAGCCATTTGTACAGGCGCGATTTCATGGCCGCCCCTTGCGGCGGCGTTTGGCGGACGCGGGCAGGGCCTGGACGACTTCGACCGGGTTGGCGGCAAACCGGACAGCCAGGCCGGCGCGGATCCGCTCCAGATCTTCTTCCCGCAGGCGTGGCTGCGCTTCGAGCGTCAACACCATGACCGCGGCCGGCGCCGTGTCGCCGCGCGCCATGCGCAGTCCCTGCGCTACCGACACGCGCGTGATCGTGCGGTACTCGGCCAGCAGTTGCGGAATCAATGCCGTCCGTTCCGCCTGCTCCCGCTCCGCCTTGGTGATCTGCAGATGCATTGCATCGAGCGCGACGGTGCGCTGCTGCACCTGGCCGTCGACGTTTGCCATCAGTTCGCTGCGCAATTCGTTGCGCAGCGTCGTCACGTCGACCTTTTCGGCACCGACGTGGCGCAGCACCAGGCGGGCTTGGCGCACGCCATTCGCTTGCAAGCGCTTCTCCAGCACAGCTTCCGTGGCAGGGGCGATGCGCTCGCCGCCCAAGGTGACCGCCATCGTGCGCCGTGCCATGTCGACGTCCCTGCGAAGCACGACCGCGTTCGGCTCCCGGTCGAGTGCGGCGGACACATCCTTGCTGGCAGCCAGGAACAGTTGATCCTGCACCAGGCCATACGCAAGCCAGGCGCTGGGCACGCCCAGGGCCAGGACGCCGAGGACGATGAGTATGTGGGCGCGCCGCTGCAGGCGCGGATTGCCGCTTTCGTGCTGCGGCAATCCGATCAGGGTGACGAACAAATACGTTGCCAGCGTGATGAAAAAAGCGTTAATCAAAAACAAATACAGTGCGCCGCCCACGAAGTGCCAGTTGCCGGCGGCGATGCCGTAGCCGGCGGTGCACAGCGGCGGCATCAGCGCGGTGGCGATGGCGGCACCAGGCACGATGGTCGATGCGCCGCGCCGTGTCTGTGCCACGATGCCGGCACAGCCGCCAAAGAAGGCGATCAGTACGTCCCACAGGGTGGGCGTGGTACGCGCCATCAATTCGGTCTGCGCCTGCGACAGGGGACTCAGCAAGAAATACAGGGTGGACGTCAGCACGCTGAGCGCGGCAAAGACCAAGAGGCTGCGCGCGGCAGTGCGGATCAGTCGATAGTCGCTGATGCCAGCGCCGTATCCGATCGCCAGCAAAGGCCCCATCAGGGGCGAGATGAGCATTGCACCGATGACGACGGCGGTCGAATTGACATTGAGTCCGACCGAGGCGATCAATATGGCAAAGATCAGGACCCACAAATTGGTGCCGACGATGCGTTCTCCGGACCGGATCGAACTGTCGATCACACTGTTCTCATCCTGATCGTGACGCAGGTCGAATAATTTTTTCAGGCGTTCCAATGTCCTGCCTTTCGTTCAGTAGCCCGTGACCAGCCACGTGGCACTAAGCAAAAGCATACAACATCGGCGACGTAACCCTTGCTTCACGACTATTGCAAAGTCCTGCATAGCGCCGCAACGCGAGCGCGCATTGTCGGACACGCCACGTTTCGATGCGCCGGGGGGGCTGATCCGCTATACTGAGACCGGGTGCTGTCACATTGGTGCACAGCAGGAACAAAGCGTCGGTCGGGCCGCGACGCGGCTCGTTGACGGCCATACCATGCATCCATTCTCTCCTGCCTACAGCAGTCTGTCGCGCACCTTCCAGCACCTGTTTGCCTCCACAAGGGCAGGCGGCATTGTGCTACTTGCCTGCATGATCGTATCGATCCTGCTGGCGCACTCGCCGTTCGGCGCCAGCTACCTTGCCGTATGGCGGCTCGACTTCAGTGGCATGTCTGTCGAACACTGGATCAATGACGGGCTGATGGCGATCTTCTTCTTGATGATCGGCCTCGAACTGAAGCGCGAAATCGTCAACGGCGAGTTGTCGGAGTTACGCAATGCATTGCTGCCGATCGTGGAGGCATTGGGCGGTATCGGCGTGCCTGCCTTGCCGCCCAATTGCGATCTTGATCGGTTCGCTGGTCGCGGGCCTTGCCGGCCTGGCATGGCTTCTTTTTGCCGGCGGCAATAAGCACGATGTCGCGCCAGCGACAAACGAATCGGCTTCAGCCTAAGCGGACTGGATGACGGCCTGTATCCGGCGTCACGCCTTTCCCGATTTTCGCCAGATGACCGGTGCCGCGGATCGCGGCGCTGCCTGCGGAAGAACGGCGGCGTTGCGGCAGAGGCGGGCACGTAACGGCGGTGGTATCCGCTCCTGGCAGTAGAAGGGGCGCTAGGGCGAAGCGGCTCGGTGCGGCATGGACGATGGATGAGGGTCACAAGTGTGAAAGATATCTGCATCAAGCTTGGCATCGATGCTTACAATCTGATCAACCAATCGGCTCAGGCCTATTCAAGGCATGCCATGTCCTTGCATGCTGCCGCCCTGGCATACCGCCTGCTTTTTTCGGTCTTCCCGTTCATCGTCTTTCTTTTTTCACTGTTGAGCTTCTTCGCGGTGCCTGCTTTTTTTGGCTGGATCAGGGACCAAGCCGTGCCATTTCTGCCTCATGCCGCCCTTGAACAGGTGGACGCCATCATCCGCGAGTTGCAAGTGCCCCGGATCGGATTGTTGTCGGCAAGCTCGGCGGTGTCCTTGTGGATGGCGTCGAGCGGCATGCGCCAACTGATGATAGCCCTGAACGTGGTGTACGCCGCGGTGGAATCACGCGTCGTGTGGAAGCGGATTCCTTTTTCGATGCTGTTCACGGTCGGTATCGCGATGCTGCTGATCACAGCTGGAATCATGATGCACTTTGGGCCGCCGGCGATGCAATGTCTGGCGCATTTGTTCGGCATCGAGCCCACCTTCATCGTGTTCTGGGAATGGTTGCGCTGGCCTGCGGCCTTGTTGCTGTCGAATGTTGCAGTGGCGCTTGCCTATTACGTCATTCCAAATGTAAAGCACCGGTTTCGTCTTTTTTTCGGCAGGTTCATTGTTGTCGGTAATCGTGTGGAGCGTCGCCGCAGTCGCATTCCGGTACTACATCCAGAATTTCTCCCATTATGACGTCATGTTTGGCAGCATCGGTGCGATCATGGTGCTGCTGGTCTATGTCCGCTTATCCATCACCGTCTTGTTGTTCGGCGCGGAGGTCAACGCCGTGATCGAACAACGCAGGCATGCGCAGCCCGATCGTGCCGTGCAAGCGCCACCATCGAGATCGTCGATTTCCTGATCGCGCACGCGCGCAAACCGCGCCCGACGCGCCCGCCGGCAAGCGGCCCGGCGCCTAACCGTTTGAAAAAATTTATACGAACTGAAACGAATCGTGTAGATGACCTTTTATATTTGGTGCTTAAAATGTTGCGTCCTCGAAGCAGGTGCTGACGCGATACCGTAAAACCGGCACCATGACGCCCATCTTCATTAGTGGCGTCTTCGATCCACGCGGGCCGGTCGTAGCCGATGAATATCAGGTCTCCGTGGCATCTGCAGGAAATATTAGGCTTGCGGAGGCTGAACCGTGCCGACTTTTGTGGTGGACAGTTCGTTTGAGTCTGGAGGGCAGCAGATTGTCCGCGATACCATGCACGTGTAACTCAACGGCGGGAAAAGCGCAGTCTAATGTAGTAGTGGCGATTCAGCCTAAAAAAACGTTGTCCGCTCGATAGCGTGTACGCATAAGTTAAATCGCTGAAACTTAACGCTAGCGGAATTTAGCACCACTTCTTCAAAGCACGATAACAATAAACCGGCATGGTAACACTCAGCTGTCCGCTCGGCAGAGATTTTATGGTTACACGATTTGAATCCCATCGAGACCAAGCAGGGGTATTTGGGGTGTAAACCTGGATGCCTTCGCGATCGGAACTAGGTGTGAAATTTTCGGACTTCAAAAACGAATAAAGTGCATTATGTGACAGTCCATCAACGATCCCGTGGACAGGTAAACAGACCAAGATTGATGGCAACATGCCAATTAATCCGCCGATCAGTGTAGAGCGAATTGTACGCCACTCGAAAACGGACCAAACCAATAGTACTTCGCTTAAACCCAAAGCTCCGCTGATTAGTCCCAGTACAACAATCCAATCACGGAAAGATACGAGCGCAGTAAAACCAATGGAATGATTTTTCAAAATATTCATAATTCGGAGCGTTAAAAATCGAAGTTTCTACCGCATAAAGTGCATTTTGTAATGCACAGACTATGAAGTCGCCGGTTTTTTATTGGATCCGCAAATAAGTGCTTCCTACATAACAATAAGAGAAAACACTACGCCATTCATAATGATTTGTAATCACTAGAAAAAGGTAATCGAACTGGTTAAATTACGAGATAATGACTTAAGGCCACCTCGAATAACCCAGTTTTGAACGTCAGCAGGCAATCTGAACCACGATTTAGCGTGCCGCGACTCTCCGACAACGCGATTTTTGATCGCGACACGTACATGAACAGGCTGGTTTGGCAGCCGCAGGCTGCCAAACCGTGGGTTTAGAACGGTGCCAGACCGCGTTCTTTCAAGAATACGAGACGCTTGAGGTTGTAACTGGCAGCCTTCAACTGCAGGACGAAGGTCGTGCGCACGATGCCGAGGCAGCGCACCAGTTTTCCACCCATTTGAGCCAGGGCGCCGAATACATGCTCGACACGGGCTCGCGGTGTGGCGATCGCGCGGTTGCGCCGTTTCTGCGTCTCGGAAATGCCTTTGGTCGCATGGCCGCGTCGTTGAATATGCACGCGCCACCCGGCTTGTTTCAATCTGGCTTCGCGTTCGATACTGGGGTAGCCACGGTCGGCATAGACATCCCGGCTTGTGTTGCTCAGGTCGAGCAATTCCTCGAAGACCGTGGTGTCGGCTACGGCAGCATGGGTGATGGCGATCTTGCGGATCAGCTTGCAACGCTTGTCGACGCTGGCGTGCAGCTTGTACCCAAAATGATTCTTGCCGTGCTTTTTGGTCCACTTGGCATCGACGTCCTTTTGCGCGCGCTTATGCGGTTTCCAGCCTAGCGGCATCGTGCCTTCCTTGACCGTCTCGGCCTCTTCCCGCTTGTTACGTTGAACCGGGGCTTGGACCAGCGAAGCGTCGACGATCTGGCCGCAGCGGGCAAGATAGCCTTGCGACAGCAGCTGTTGCTGGACTTGCTCGAATACTTGATTGCCTACGCCTGCCTGGGCCAAACGGTCACGGAACAGCCAGATCGTCTTGGCGTCGGGGATGCTGCTGCTTTCCGTCAGGTCCAGAAAACGCAGGAAGCTGCGCCGGTCCAGCAACTGATACTCCAGCGCGTCGTCGGCCAGGTTGTAGAGCTGTTGCAGCACCAGGATCTTGATCATCAACACTGTCGGGTATGGCGGACGGCCGCCCTTGGCACGCGACGGACGCGGCGCGGCGGCATCGATGCTCCCCGCCAGCGCCTCGAAATCCACATGCTCGGCCAGGCCCACCAGCGGATCGCCCAGCTTCGCGCGCCGGTCCTCGCGCTCCTGCTCGGCAAATAGACTGATCCGGGGTTTCATCACGGCGACACTCACTGGCTTGGTTCGATCTCAAGATTTTACCCAGCCGGCGTCAGGTCAGCCGAGGTTTTTAGAGGTGGCCTTAAGCACATCCATGTGTCATAAGAACGAGGTAAAGACGGTTTCAATAAATCATCATTCATGAAAG
Source organism: Massilia forsythiae (assembly GCF_012849555.1). Classification (NCBI taxonomy): domain Bacteria; kingdom Pseudomonadati; phylum Pseudomonadota; class Betaproteobacteria; order Burkholderiales; family Oxalobacteraceae; genus Massilia; species Massilia forsythiae. Next base: position 5,393,313 of record NZ_CP051685.1, on the reverse strand, counting down.
TTCCTAAATTAATTTATATTATCACCTTACCACCTTTGACCCTGGTGCTGTAATGTATATATCAATTATGCTTGCTAAGATGCAAGCGGGTTAAAATTTTTTCCTCAATCTATTTATAGAATTTCATCAACGTTTCACGTTGCTTCTCGACACGTATTTCCTTCCCGTTTCCCACGTGTTCGGTGCTGATATTCCCATTATTCAGTGCAACTAAAATCGCGGGCTCTGGTGCAAACCTGCAACTTGGCTAGAATGATGGCCTTTGCACAGCATGCGCAATCGTCCGAGCAGGAGCGACCTGTTCAAGGGGCGACACTTCGAACAAGAGGTCATTATCCTGTGCGTGCGCTGGTAACTGCGCTACAAGCTTTCATCCCGTGACTTGGTCGAGATGATGGCCGAGGCTTACCGATCGCTCACACAACAATCCTTCGCTGGGTTCGGCGCTATGCGCCAGAATTCGACAAACGCTGGAGTCGCTTCGCGACGCCGGTTGGCACGTCCTGGCGGGTGGACGAGACCTATGTGAAGATCCGCGGCCGAAGGGCATATCTTTACCGTGCAGTGGATGCGTCAGGCAAAACAGTTGACTTCCGGCTGAGCCCGCGGCGCAACGTCGCCTCGGCAAAAGCCTTCTTTCGAAAAGCCGTGCGTTCGCAGCGCCGCTCGCCCGAGACCATCACGCTGGACGGTTACGCAGCCTCCCACCGCGCCGTCCGCGAACTTCAAGAGCAGGGGCGGTTACCTGATTTGACGAAGTGAGGTGTACTGTCAATAGCGGACACGCTTGTCTCAAGCCGCCTGCGGCTGTTTGCTGAATTCTTCAGCGAACAACGCTGGCGGAACAAATCCGATGCGGGAATGGCGCCGCTGTCGGTTATAGAAAATCTCGATGTATTCTTGGATCGACGCTTGCGCCTCGGCGCGGGTGGCGTAGCGACGATGATGAACAAGCTCGTTTTTCAGCGTGCCCCAGAAGCTCTCCATCGGCGCGTTGTCGTAGCAGTTCCCCTTGCGCGACATCGAAGCTCGCATGCCGAATTGCGCCACCAGATCGCGGTACGCATGCGCGCAATATTGGGCGGATTCAACCAGTCGTCGCAACACCTTTATCGAGAGGGTGTTTATGGGACGACCAGCAGGATGGATGCACAAGTTGACAGGGCGAGGAGCAATGCGCTCACCAGGGGCGCCGTCGCATCGCCGAGAAACCGAGCGGCGATTCTGGGAGCAAATAGCGACGGGTATTACAACTGAGAAGGCTGCTGAGGCGGTTGGCGTATCGCAGGCAGTTGGGGCGCGCTGGTTTCGTCATAATGGCGGCATGCCACTTTCCATGTTGAGTCCAATATCTAAAAGATACCTGTCTTTCACAGAGCGAGAAGAGATTGGCCTTCTTTCGTGTCAAGGTATCGGAATCCGAGAGATTGCTCGCCAGATCGGCCGCAGTGCATCAACGGTCTCCCGAGAACTAAGACGTAATGCTGCTACACGCTGCGGCCGACTTGAGTATCGAGCTTCGGTTGCGCAGTGGAAGGCCGAACTCGTTGCTAGAAGACCCAAGCCTTCGAAACTGGTGACGAATCAACGGTTGCACGACTATGTTCAAGGCCGCTTGCAGGGACAGGTTCGCGACGCTGATGGCCATGACATTTCTGGGCCGGAATCGGCACCGTTCATAGGAAGAAACAAGCCACATCGCGGCGACCGTAAATGGGTCACTGGTTGGTCGCCTGAACAGATTTCCAACCGCCTGCGGACTGACTTTCCGGATGACGAATCCATGCGCATCTCTCACGAAGCCATCTACCAAGCACTCTATATCCAAGGCCGAGGAGCTCTTAAGCGCGAGCTGGTTAGTTGTCTGCGCACTGGGCGGGCATTACGCATGCCGAGGACGAGAGCACAAGCCAAAGCCTGGGCACACGTGAGCGAGGATGTAATGATCTCCAACCGGCCTGCAGAAGTCCAAGATCGTGCCGTGCCGGGACATTGGGAAGGCGACCTGATCATCGGTTTGAATCGGTCGGCCATCGGAACGCTGGTCGAGCGATCAAGCCGATTTACCATGCTTGTCCATCTGCCTCGCGAGGAAGGCTACGGTTTGATACCCAAGACAAAGAATGGCCCTGCGCTAGCTGGCTACGGAGCTGTCACAATGGCCAACGCGCTCAGTAATACCGTCGCTGACATGCCGGCCCTTTTGTGGCAGTCATTGACTTGGGATCGTGGAAAAGAACTGTCTGATCACGCGCGATTCACGGTCGAGTCTGGGGTAAAGGTCTTCTTTGCCGATCCGCACAGTCCATGGCAACGCGGCACAAACGAAAATACGAACGGCCTCTTGCGGCAGTACTTCCCAAAAGGTACTGATTTATCTCGGTGGAGCGCCCGCGAACTCCACGCCATTGCCAATACACTCAATTCTAGGCCCCGTAAAACACTTGGTTGGAAGACGCCGGCCGAAGCACTGGACGAGTACCTAAAATCTGTACAACAATATAGTGTTGCGACGACCGGTTGAATCCGCCTTGGCTGCCCCGGTCCGAATGGTGGATCAAACCCGGCACTGGGCGTTTGTTGGCAACAGCCTTCCACAGCGCTTGCGCCGTCAGATCCTGCGTCATGCGCTCGCCCATCGCGTAGCCGACGATCTCACAGGTGAAGACATCCTTCAGGCCAGCCAGATACAGCCAGCCTTCAGCGGTTGGAATGTAGGTGATATCCGTGACCCAGACTTCGCCCGGCCGCGTTGGCGTGAACCGCTGTTCCAGCAGATTCTCGGCCACCGGAAGATCGTGCTTGGAGTTGGTCGTCGCCATAAATTTACGCCGCTGCTTGCAGCGCAATTCGAGCTCCCTGCGCAGTCGTCCAATACGATCGCGTCCGACGTCGTGGCCCTGCGCGGCTAGTTCGTGCTTGACGCGCCGCGTGCCATAGGTCTCGCGGCTTTGCCGGTGCGCGGCCGTGATCAGCACTTTCAGTCGGCCGTCTTCTTGCGCTCGTGCCGATGGCTTGGCGTCCAGCCAATCATAGAAACCACTGCGCGATACGCCCAAGACCTTGCACAGCATCGTTACGGGAAATTCGAGTCGCACCGTCTTTATCCACGCGTACCTGGCAGCGACTCCTGCGCAAAGTACGCTGCCGCTTTTTTTACGATATCTCGCTCCATTTTCGTCGCGGCCAGCTCCTTGCGCAGCCTCGCATTTTCAGCTTCCAGTTCGGCCACAGTACGGCTGCCGGGCGGCGTCACTTCTGATGGACCACGGCGGGCCGCTGCTACCCAATTAGCGAGCGTCCCCTTGGGAATGCTCACGCTGGCAGCTGCCTGTTCGATCGAAAGGCCCTGCGTCAAAACCAGCTTCACAGCTTCTTCGCGCAGCGCGGTGTGGTATGTCTTCTTCAATTTCTTCATAAAGGCTCCTGTCGGTGCAACTCTACCAAACAAGAGTGTCCGAAAATCTCAGGCTACCTCAACATGCAACACGTTTCCTTGATCGACAATCGACGGCGTATCGAAAGTGGCGGGAACCGGATGCTTGAAATCGAAACTGCTCAATACGGTCTGGCCAGCGACGATCCGGCGCACTGGACTCCACGCGCTGATGCCTTCCTCTTCCACCGATCCACCGTGTTTCTGGAATCGCACTTCCGGCGCGGTGCCGTCGACAGGCTGGGCGCCGAAAGAATCGTCCGACAGCACCAGCTTGTGGCCTGCAGGACCGTGCTCGTACCAGAAATACCAGCCGGCAGCTTCCCAACGACGATTCAAGTAGTTATGATCGCTCTCGCCGAACTGGCAGGCCATGGTAAACTTTGGATCGTTTCCTCTTATTCGCGCGTCCCAATCGGCATGCGTGGTGTAATCGGCAAAAACGAGTTCCGTTTGCCGGCGCAAGGTGCTCTCGTGGAATACGAAATTGTCCCGGCGTAGTTTCAGGTAGGCCAGCCATGGCCTCAACACCAGGCGATAGAACGCATAGCCGCCATCGGTGCGATCGAATCGGAATTCGAATGCATAACCGTTGAAATATCGCAGGCTGCCGTCGCCGCGCACCAATTCGATGGTGACCATTTTCCCTAATACGTGCTCGAGCGGAATTCTTGCATCGTCGGACAATACGTCGACCACGTATTCGAAATCGCGTGACAAGCCTTCCGAGGCATCCAGGCGATTGGCCAACATCATGGCCTGCGGACCATCGCCATGCGGAAAAGACATCCGCAAGATGCGACGATGCTGCGGATCCTGCAATAAAATAGCCAGCTGAGGGGAAAATGTTCCCATCAATGTTCCTTCGTGCGTTATTTGACTTTGTATCAGGAATTATAATAGTTCCCCAGAAAGGCAGCGCAGCAGTATTTAATGTGCGAGCGCCGGCAAGATCGCTGGACCGCGCATGCGCTCCAGGAGGGAAGGCGACGTCGCGCAGGTGCGCGATGCCGCCTGGAAATAGCTTGTCGTGATAAACACCAAGCGGCGTCGCCGTGCTCGATGAAGGCCACTGACTGGTCGAGATCAGCGCCGCGGCGGCTCGCGCATCGCCAGCCGTACGCCTTCGCGCACCTCGGCCGGCAGCAGCGCCGCGTCCCAGGCGTAGTCCGGCCCCAGCACATTGTATTTTCCGGTCTCGCCGCGCCAGTCCAGCTGCAGCAGGTCGGCCAGCGTCCAGCCGGCCCAGTCGGCGCGGAACGGCCGCCCGGCCAGCTCGGCCGCCGCCGGCCACGGCCGGTTGCGCCAGACCAGGGCCGGGATGCGGTAGCCGGCCGGCGTGCGCGGGCTGTGGCCGGCGAAGTCGGCGCCGTGCCCGACTTCCTGGCCGTGGTCGGACAGCATCATCCAGGCGCGGTTTTCCTGCGCATCGCGGCGCGGGGCCGCCTGCGTCATCGCCAGCAGGCGCGCCACCACGCCGTCGTGGTACAGCACGGCGGCGTCGTATTCCTTGCGCAGCCGCGCGACCCGGCCCGAGCGCCCGGCGGCGGCCAGGCCGGCATCAACCGCATCGGCGGGGGCAAAGGGGTCGGCGCCGGCCGGGTAGCGCAGCTTGTAGTAGGGATGCGCGCCGAGCAGGTGCACCACGATGAACTTGCGCCGGGCGGGGCCGTCGAGCGCGGCCTGCACCTCGTCCAGCAAGCCTTCGTCGAGGCCGCCGCCCGAGCGGCCCGGGCTGCGGTTGACCGTCTGCACCACCTCGGCCAGGCGCGCGTGGCGCTGCTCGATGCCGATGTCGTCGTGGTTGCTGATCCACCAGGTGCGGTAGCCGGCCGCGCGCGCCAGCGCCAGCAGGTGGGCATCCTCGCCGCCGCTGTCGTTATCGTTGTCCTTGTCGAGCGCGAACAGCTGCTCGAGCGCCGGCAGGGTGCTGGCGTCGCTCGACCAGGCATTGCGGATCACCAGCATGTCGTCGCCCAGGCGGCGCTTGAGCGCGTCGAGCGCCGGCGTGGTCGGGCGCTGGTAGCCGTACAGCGACATGTTGTCGCGGTTGACGCTGTCGCCCAGCACCAGCACCACGGTCGACGGTCGGCCGGAGGCCACCACCGGAGCGAGCTTGCGCGCCAGGCCGTGCGCCTGCAGGCGTTTGGCGTCGTGGTGGCGCCAGTCGTCGCGCAGGTCGGCGGCGGCGCCGGCCCAGGCGCTCCAGAACACCAGCGGGTGCAGCTTGCGCCACGGCTTGATGGCGTAGCCCGCCGCCGATACCGCCAGCAGCGCGCCCAGCGCCAGCACGGCGGCGCGCGGCATGGCGGCGCGCGGCATGGCGGCGCGGGACATGTCAGCGCGCCCTGCGTCGTCCGGCGCGCGCCTGCCGAACGTGGCCAGGTACGCGGCCGCACCCAGCGCCAGCGCCAGCACGGCGCCCCAGCCGGCGAGCGCCGGGGCGGCGCCGCGCGCGTATTCGGCGCTTTCGCGCCAGTTGCTGTTGGCCACCGCACCGATCACGAAGCCGCTGTCGGGCGCGGCCTGGTAGGCGCCGGCGATGAAGGCGCGCAGCGCGCCGTCGAGCAAAAAGGCGCCGACCCACAGCGTCACCAGCCATGGGCGCAGGCGCCGGGCCGCGCGCGTACGCAGCGGCAGCAGCAGCGCCAGCACGCCGGGCAGCAGCAGGAATGCCGCCTGCAGGGTGCGCAGCGGCGCATGGCCCTGCGCCAGGAACAGCGCGCCGCCGGCGAGCAGGGCGACGCAGGCCAGCGCGGCCTGCATCGCCGTGGGTGAGCGCGAGGCCGCGCGCGTGCAGGCGCCAGCGTCCGGGGCGTTATCGTGAGGCAGTGAGGGCATCGTCAATCCATCTTCCGCAGCGCGGCTGGGATGGACAGCGTCGGCAGTGCAGTAGTGCGAAATGGTTCATCGGGGTTGCAGCGTCCGGGATTCTACCGGGTCCGGCCTGCCGCAGCCAGGCGCTGCGGCGCAGCGCCGGCAAGCTTCCTGCCGGCGCTGGAGAACATTACTGCGCGGCGCGCGCCTTGAGGCGGTCGGCGTCGGTCACCGGGAACGGTGCGCCGAGCACGGTGGAGCGGCCCTTGGTCTGGTTCTGGGCCTGGCACTTGTGTTCGCACACGGTGGCCGGCGGCGCCACCTCGGTGGCGTCCTCGCCCATCACCTGGCCCATGCGGCCGCCGCTGGCGACCGACCATTGCGACACGCCGCCGCAATGCTGGACCTTCGAGATGGCGCCGGTGCGCGTCACGATGTTGTTGGTGCACAGCGGCTCGACTATGCGGTCGGCGAACTGCGGGCTGTCGCGGCCGACGAACTTGGACGAATAATCGTTGCCGAAGTTGATGCGCGGGGTGACCTTCAGCGTGGTGTCCTTGTAGTCGACGGTGTCGCCTTCGCGGTTGCGGAAGTTGCGGTTGTCGAAGTAGAACGCGCTCTGCGCCAGCTTGTGGGTGAACACGGTCTTGGTGTCGTCGGCGCGCGCCACTTCCATCTGGAACACGCCGCCGTTGGCGCAATCCTTGGCCTGGATCTTCATCGTCACGCCGGGGCCGCTGCGGGTCAGGACGATGTCGGCCGAGCTGCTCAGTTCGACGCTGACGTTGCCGTTCAAGACCAGGCCGCGGTGGTCCGGCATCTTGCTCTCGAAGACCGGGGTGACGCGGCCGCCGGTGATGTCGATCTTGTTGGCCGCGCCGGTCAGGGTCCAGTTCAGCACGCCGAAGGTGGCGGCGTCGACGTCGAACTGCACGTAGCGGCCCTGCACCCGGAACACCGATGCGACGCTGCCGGCGGCGACGGTGGCGTTCTGCGCGCCGCTTTTTCCCAGCACCGTGAAGCCGCCGCCATCGCAGCCCGCCGAATCCGCCGCGTAGGCGGATTGCGCCGACAACACCAAGCCCATGCAGCAAGCCATCATCCAATTCTTCATTTTTCTCTCCGTCTGAACGAGCCATCAGCGGCTCTGGGGCGCCGGTATCGACATGATCCGGTCGGGACATCCGGACGGTTGATACCCAGGCGGGCGCCGAAGGTTCAATGAAAAGAAAAATAAATATAAATCATTTAGCGGCGGCGAATACGGCCAGACGAATCCAAGGCCGCCACGATGGCGGTGCCGGCGCCGCCTAGAAGCGGAAGCTGGCGCTGGCGGTGAGCGCACTGGCGCGGCGGCTGCCCGGCAGGTAGCTGGTTCCCTTCACTTGCCAGCCGGCCTGCAGGCTGACGTCGCGCACGTCGGTGACCAGCGCCAGCCGCAGGTCGACGCGGCCGCCGCCTTCGCCGGGCGCGCCGTGTTCTTCCTCGAACGGATGCAGCAGGCCGGCATGCGCCGCCAGCTGCACCCGTTCGTTGATCGGCCAGGCGCCGTTCAGGTCGAGATACAGGCTGCGCTCGTCGCCGTAATAGGCGGGCGAGTAGAACAGGCGCGCGCCGAGGCGGTTCCAGGTCACGCCGGCATAGAACTCGTGGTAGTTCCAGCGGCTGTCGCGCAGGTAGACGTTGCGCGTCGCCCCGGCATCCCACGACAGTATGGTGCCCAGGCGCTGGGCGCGCCCGCCGTAGACGCTCAACTGCCCCAGGTCGCGCCCGCCCAGCGTGACCGGCGAGGCGAAGGTGCCGGCATACCAGGCGCCGGCGCCGTCGGCGTCGATGCGGATGTCGCGCTCGACGCGCAGCTGCGCCACCGGATGGGTGCTCAACGCGGTGCCGCGCCCGGCGTACTCGGACAGCAGGCTGAGGTCGGCGCTGGTCTGGCCGTGCGCCGCACCGGCGAGGCAAGACAGCAGGAGAAAGGCTAGAGCGGACGGACGGTTCTGGTGGCGGCGGTCGGGGAGCATAGGCAGACGCAGGCATCGGCCACCCGCGCGAGGGTGGCGCACGCGTCTATGTTACCAGCAGCCGCCGCCGCCGCCCGCAACGGCGTGCCGGCGCCGCCGTTTCCGGCGCCGGCGCCGCCGCCGGATTCGCGCAGCAGCGCCTGCGCCGCGGCGCGCGGGCGCACTTCGGAGAGCAGCGCCGCCAGCCCGGCCACGTGGGCGGCGGCATACGACGAGCCGGACACCAGGCCCCAGCGCGCGCCCGGCACGCAGGTCGGCACGTCGGTGCCCGGCGCATAGCGGATGGCGGCGGGCGCCGGATGGCGGTCGCCGCTGCGTGCCACCGCCACCACGCCCGGATGCGAGGCCGGAAAGCCGCCGTCGGGCCGCTGCGGATCGGCCGCGCCGACCACCACGATGCCGCGCGCCAGCGCCGCGTCGAGCAGGCTTTGCAGCAGGCGGTCGGGCGGCCCGCCCAGGCTCAGGTTGATGATGCGCGCGCCGTTCTCCAGCGCGAAGTTGATCGCCTTGCCCAGCGTGAGGCTGTTGCAGCGCGCCGCCTGGCCGCGGCTTTCCCAGCAGGCGCGCAGGGCCATCAGGCGCGCGGCCGGGGCCACGCCGGCGATGCCCAAGCCGTTGCCGCTGCGGGCGCCGATGATGCCGGCCACCGCGGTGCCGTGCGCCTCGGCGGCATCCGGTACATCCTCGACGAAGTTGCGGCGCAGGGCGAGCTGGCCGGCCAGGTCGGGGTGGGCGGCGTCGACGCCGCTGTCGATCACGGCCACGGTGACGTTGCGGCCGGTGCTGACGCGGTGCAGGTCGGCCAGGCGCCAGTCGTGCGCCGCCGGCTGCGCCGGATACAGCGGGTCGCCGCCGTCGAGCGCGTGGTACTCGCCCAGCGGCTGGGCCCAGGCCACGCGCGCGTCGTGCGCCAGCGCCTCCAGCACGCGTTCCAGCGGCGCGCCGCCGGCGTCTTCCATCAGGAAGCAGTCGACGCCGATGGCCGGCATCGGCCAGCTGTCGCGCAGCAGCAGGCCGTGCGCCTTGGCCAGCTCGGCGGCGATGCGGCGGCGCGCGGCGTTGCCGCCGTCGTTGGTGTAGCTGCCGGCGTAGGCGCTGTCGGGACGGAAGTGCGGCGGCGGCAGGCGCAGCATCACCAGCACCTGGCGCCGGGCGGCGTCCGCAGGCTGCGCCGTTACGGCCGGCACGGCGGCCGGCACGACGGCGGCGCCGGCCCCGGCATCGGCCGCCTGGCCGGGCGCGGGTGCGGCGGCGCGTGCCGCGGACTCGTCGTGCGCCGCCGCGCGCGCGCCGGCATAGGCCAGGGCGCCCAATGCGAGCGTCAGCGCCGACAGCAGGGCGAGCAGGCGGTTCAAGGACGGCCTTCCGCGGCGCCGCCGACTGCGGTGCCGGCGTCCGTGCCGAGCGGCTCGGCCAGCGTGACCGCCGGCTCGGCGCGCAGGCGGGCCACTACCGCCGCGGCTTGCTGCTCGGTGTCGAGCAGCCAGGCGCCGGTGGCGGTCGGGCCGCCGGCCACGCGCGCACCGCTGGCCAGCACGATGCGGCGCAGTTCGCGCTCCGGCGTGTCCGGCTGGAACGTCACCAGCATGCTGCTCTTCGCGCCCTGGGAAGCACCGAGCACGCGGTAGGCGCCGGCCGGCTCTTGCGGGGCGCCCGGGCGCGCCAGCAGCGCCGCCAGGCCGGCGATCACGCAGCATTGCAGGGCCACGGCGACGCGCAGCCAGCTGCCGTCGTTGGCGGCCAGGCGCGCGCGCCATCCGCGCGTTACCGGCGACTGCGGCGCTGACGGCGGCGGCATTCGCGACAGTTCAGGCGGCGCGGCCGGCGTCCCCGCCCTTTCGGTGTCTTGCGGCGCGTCCAGGCGTGGAAGCACGCGCGCCAGCGCCCGCTCGACGTCGCAGTCCGGCGCGGCACCGGGTCCGGCGGCGCGCAGCGTGTGCAGCAGGGCGAGATCGGCGCGGCAGGCCGCACAGGCTTCCAGGTGCGCCTGCACGCGCTCCAGTTCGACGTCGGCCAGGGTGCCGTTGGCCAGCCAGGGCAGGGCGTCCTGGGCTTCGCGGTGCGACAGCGGGTTCATGGCCTGCCCTCCAGCTGGTCTTCGAGGAGCAGGGCCAGCCGCTTGCGCGCATGGAACAGGCGCGTCTTGATCGTGTTGACGGGGCAATCCATGATGTCCGCGATTTCCGTAAGTGTCATGTCGTGATAAAAAGTCAGCTGGAAGGCCGTACGCTGCGGCATGGGCAGCGCGGCCAGGGCGGCGTCGATCGCGTGCGCCAGGCGTTGCTGCTCGAACTGCCATTCCGGGCGGTCGGCGTCGAGTCCTTCGCGTTCGTCGACGCCGGCATCGACCGGTTCGTCGAGCGCCTGCAGCGTCTTGCAGGCGCGCCGGTAGGCGATCGCGAACACCCAGGTCGATACCTTGCTGCTGCCGTCGAAGGTGGCGGCCTTGCGCCACACCGCCAGCAGGGTGTCGTTGACGATTTCCTCGATCAGCGCTGCGCTGCGCGTCATCCGGTTCAGGAAGCGCGTCAGGCGCGGAAAATAGGCGCGGTACAAGGCCTCGAAGGCGCGCCGGTCCCCGGCGGCGATGCGGCCGACCAGGCAGGCTTCTCCCGCGGCCGTACGCGCCAGCATGCCGCTGTCATCGGTTCTTCTGTCCACGCACTTCCTTTCCACTGTTTGCGGTATATACCCGGCCGCCGCGAAAAGGTTCAATCGAGGTCGATATGATTCTCCGTGCGGTGCGGCGGCGATTGTCGTACGCGGCGTCAAGACGCGATCCGCCTTCCACATCTGCATTTGCAGCCGGGCGGATGCAGGCGTATGCTGGTCTCACACAAAAGCAACCATGTTGGAGACAATCATGAAATTGCATGTCGCCCCGGTACACCTGTCCGACCGCCTGCATCGTCCGCTGCGCTTCGGGCGCATGTGGCGCGGACATGAGCTGTTGCTGCGCATCATCCAGTTGGTCTTGCTGGTCTGGTTCGCGGTGGAAGGCGCGCGCTGGATCGCGCAGGGGGCGCGGATGGTGGTCGAGCGGTTGACGTAAAGGGGAAGCCGCCATGCATAGCAGGCCAGCGACCCGTCGTTCCCGGCCTTGGCGGCCCCCTTGGCGGGAACCCATGCTGAGCAACAAGATTCGGTGGTCGGAAATAGCCCGAATCTTCAAAAGTAACAATCTTGTTGGCTCAGTATCGGTCCCCGCCAAGGGGGCCGCCAAGGCCGGGGACGACGGTGGGTTGCTTGCGCTCGCGATCCTGGCGCTGCCAGCCACCAGCCACGAGCCGTCAGCGGAACGTGTACGTCGCGCTCGCGTATAAACGCCGGCCGCGCGGGTCGGTGTAGCTCGGATCGTAGCCGGACAGGAAGTAAAAGGCCTGGTTCGAGTACGGCGGGCTGCGGTCGAACAGGTTCTGCACGCCCACGCGCAGTTTCAGGTGCGGGTCGAACACGTACGCGCCGGACAGGTCCCACAGCGAATACGACTTGACGCGGTTGCGCGCCACCACGCTGCCGTCGTCGATGTTGATCGCGGTGTTCTGGTCTTCGTAGCCGCTCGACCAGGTGTTCGACAAACTGGCCGAGGCCGGGCCGCGTTCCCAGTCGAAGGTGAGGGTGTGGCGCCAGCGCTGCACCACGCCATCGGTGACGAAGTGGTTCAGGTTGCTGACGAACGCGTCGCCCGGCGCGTTCTGGATCTTCGACGACAACACATACGTGCCGTTCAGGCGCCCGCCGAAGCGGCCCACGGCGGTGTCGATGCCGTGCACGGTGACTGCCAGGTCGAGGCCCTTGGCCAGCTGGGCGCCGCGGTTTTCCTTGCGCAGCTCGATGTAGTCGATCAGGCCGTCCTCGTCGCGGTGCACCAGGTCGCCGTATTTCGCCAGGTTGCCGAGGATGATGTCGTCGCCGATCTCGCTGATCAGGTCGGTGCGCTTGATGTTCCAGTAGTCGAGCGAGGCATTCACGTGGCGGCCGGCGGCGAACACCGCGCCCAGCGACAGCTGGCGGCTGCGCTCCGGCTTCAGGTTGGCGTTGCTGTAGCGGCGCGTGTCCCAGTTGTCGGCGCAGTCGGCGTAGTTGTTTTCCACCGTGGCGCAGTACACCGGGTCGGGCAGGGTGGCGGTGCTGCTGTACACGGTCGGGCGGTGCAGGTCGGTCATCGACGGCGCGCGGAAACCGCGGCCGGCCGAGCCGCGCAGCAGCAGCGCGTCGCTCGGGCGCCAGGAGAGGCCGATCTTCGGGCTGGCGGCGCCGCCGACCTGCTGGTAATGGTCGTAGCGGCCGGACAGCTGCGCTTCCCAGCGCTTGGCGAAGGGCAGCAGCAGTTCGCCGTACACCGCCGTGACGTTGCGGCTGTCGTGGGTGGCGCGCCCGCCCTCGGGCGCGGCGTCGTTGTTGATGTTGTCGCTCAGGAGCAGGGCGGATGGCGTGAAGTCGTTCTTTTCGCGCCGCGCCTCGCCGCCGAGGGCCAGGGCCAGGTCGCCGCCGGCCATCGGCATCAAGGCGCGCGAGAATTTGACGTCGAACGAATCCATGGTGCCGCGCGCGTGGCGCACGTCGTCGTTCACCTGGATGCTGTCGATCAGCGCGCGGCCGGCCGCGCCGGACGGTCCGAACGGGTTGATGCGGCCGTCGGCGATGCCGGCCAGCAGCTCGTTGTACAGCACGTAGCCGTGGGTGTCCTTGTCCTTGACCGTGTTGACGCTGTGGTTCAGGGCGGTGTCGTAGTCCCAGCCGCCGAGGGTGCCGGTGAGGCCGGCCACCAGGCGCACGCCTTCGCTGGTGAGCGAGCTGGTGCGGCGGCCGGCTTCGTTCAGGCGCATGCGCAGTTCCAGTTCGCCGGGGACGTCGTCGTCGAGCTGGTCCAGGCCGGTATTCGCCAGCTGCGGCACCTTGCGGTAATTGATATACCCGGTCACGCGCGCCGAGGAGCCGACGTAGTCGGTCCTGGCGCGCGACAGCGCCAGCTCGGCATAGGCCTGGTGGCCGCCGCCGAGCTTCACCACGGCGCGGCTGAGCAGGCTGGCCTTTTCCGATTTCGGGTACAGCTCGGTGTCGCCCATGTAGTCGTAGGTGCAGGCGTCGACGCCGCCGGTGCCGGCCGGCAGGTAGACGTTGGCGGGCGCCGCGCAGCCCGGCGCCGCCAGGTTGATCAGGCGGTTGGTGATCGGCTTGCCGCTGATGGTGAAGCCGATCTCCTGCAGCCGGTCGCGCTGGGCCGACGTCAGGCGGATGTTGGCCGGGCTGGTATAGCCGGACAGCAGGTGGCCGAGGCGCTGCTCGACCTGCAGTCCCGGGATGAAGCGGCGCTGCGCCGTGCTCAGGGCGTCGGTGCGCTGGAAATCGGCCACCGCGAACACGTTGTAGCCGTCGCGTTCCAGGTCGCCCTTGCCGGCGCCGATGCTGGCGGTGCGCTTGCCGGCGCCGCCTTCGCGCGTCTTGCTGCCGTAGACGTTCAGTTCCACGCCCTGGAAATCCTTGCGCGTGATGAAGTTGATGACGCCGCCGATGGCGTCGGTGCCGTACAGCGCCGAGGCGCCGTCCAGCAGCACCTCCACGCGTTCGAGCGCGGCGGCCGGGATGTTGTTCAGGTCGACGCCGCTGTCGTCGCCGGGCGAGGCGAAGTTGGCCATGCGCCGGCCGTTGAGCAACACCAGCGTCGACGAGGTGCCGATGCCGCGCAGGTTGGCGCTGTTGAAGCCGCGCTGGTCGCCGCCGACGTTGATGCTGGCGCCGTCGGTCAGGCCGTTGACGTTGGCCGACACGCGCCCCAGGATCTCGGCGGCGGTGGTCACGCCGGCCTTTTCGATTTCCGCGCGGGTAACGGTCTGCACCGGCAGCGTGGTGGCCGCCTGCACGCGGCGGATGGCGGAACCGGTGATTTCCACGGTCGCCATTTTTTCGCGCGCGTCCTGCGCATTGGCCTGGGCATCGGCCTGGGCGTCGGCCTGGATGCCGGCGGCCTGGGCTTGCGCCGCCGCCGGCAAGGCGAGCAGCCCACCCGCGATCCATGCGCCGGCGATCCATGTACTCGCGCTCCATGCACCGCGCACGGCGCGCGCCGTGGCCTTCATCTTGTCGTTCATCGTTTTCCCTATGGTGACGTGCGGCCTTGGGGTGAAACTCGGCCGTTCTTTCCGTCATCTTAGTGGCGGCGCGGTGAGAATTTGCAAGTTTCGCAAATATTCCGCCAAAACGTTGCGTTAATTTAACAACAAGAATGCCGGCGATGGGAAAAACCGACGCCGGCGTTGCCTGCTCAAGCCTGCGGCGACGACGCGCCGGTCATGGCCATCACCGCGTCGCGCTTGTCCAGCAGGTGCTGGGTCAGGATCGCCGCCATGCGCTTGCCGTCGCGCGCTTCCAGCGCCCGGATCATCTCTTCGTGGTCGTGCGCGGCGCGCTCCCACTTGTCGGCCTTGAAATTGGACTTGAAGCGCAGCGCCTGCAGGCGCCGGTTCATGCTCAGGTAGGTGCGGTGCAGGACCGAGTTGCGCGCCGCCTCGTTGATCTTGTTGTGGATCGCCTGGTTGCGGCTGTAGTAGCCGGGCAGGTCGTTCTGCGCCTTGCAGGTCAGCATGGCGTGGTGCAACGCCTTGATCTCGGCCAGTTCGGCGGCGGTGATGCGTTCGCACGCCAGTTCTCCCGCCATCGCTTCCAGGCCGCTGACGAACTCGAAGGTTTCCCAGATCTCGGCCTGCGACATCTTGTACACCGAGGCGCCGCGGTTCGGGAAAATCTCGATCAGGCCTTCCACGGCCAGCACCTTGAGCGCTTCGCGCAGCGGCGTGCGCGAGATGCCCATGGTCTCGCACAGTTCGCGCTCGTTCAGCTTGGTGCCGGGCGGCAGCACCGCTTCCACGATCAGGTTGCGCAGGTGCTCGACCACGGTGTCGTGCAGGTGCTGGCGTTCCAGTTTCGGGACCGGAAAGGCGTTGTCGTCGAGGCCGGGAATCAGGCCGATTTCTGCATTTTGCATTCAAAAACCTGTTGCTGTGTATTCGATGGCATTTTAGCACCCTATGCGAATTGGTACGGAGCAAGATGACGCCGGACCATGGCAAAACGTGGCTTTTCGGGGCTTGGCAGTAGGCGAGCATTGCAGGAAATACTGGATCGCCGCCGTTTCCGTACGTACTCCTGCACGACTGAAATAAGCGTTGTCGCTGCCGGATTTAGCTGTTAGAGTGATTTTGCATGCAAAATACAAAACGCAGCAGTTACTGTTCATGGAGGAGTACATGTTGAAGCTGGATTTCCACCCCGCCGGTCGCCATTTCCTGCAAATCCCGGGTCCGAGCCCGGTGCCCGACCGCATCCTAAGGGCGATGAGCTATCCCACCATCGACCACCGCGGTCCCGAATTCGGCGCGCTGGGCTTGCAGGTACTGGAAGGCATCAAGAAGATCTTCAAGACCGCGCAGCCGGTCGTCATCTACCCGGCGTCCGGCACCGGCGCCTGGGAAGCGGCGCTGGTGAACACCCTGAGTGCGGGCGACCACGTATTGATGTTCGAGACCGGCCACTTCGCCACGCTGTGGAAGAAGATGGCGGAAGCGCTCGGCCTCAAAACCGAATTCCTCGGCCTGCCCGGCATCGAAGGCTGGCGCCGCGGCGTGCAGGCGGACATGATCGAACAGCGCCTGCGCCAGGATAGTGGCCACGAGATCAAGGCGGTGTGCGTGGTGCACAACGAGACCTCCACCGGCGTCACCTCCGACATCGCCGCGGTGCGCCGCGCCATCGATGCCGCCGGCCACCCGGCGCTGCTGCTGGTCGACACGATTTCCGGCCTGGCCTCGGCCGACTACCGCCACGACGAGTGGGGCGTGGACGTCACCGTGTCCGGCTCGCAGAAGGGCCTGATGCTGCCGCCGGGGATCAGCTTCAATGCCGTCTCCAAGAAAGCCATCGAGGCCAGCAAGACGGCGACGCTGCCGAAGGCGTTCTGGAACTGGGCCGAGATCATCGAGATGAACGCCACCGGCTATTGGCCCTACACGCCCAACACCAACCTGCTGTACGGCCTGTCCGAGGCGATCGACATGATCCTGGGCGAGGGCCTGGACAACACCTTCGCGCGCCACCAGCGCCTGGCGCACGCCTGCCGCAGCGCAGTCAAGGCCTGGGGACTGGAGATCCAGTGCGCCGACCCGGCCGTGTATTCGCCGGTGCTGACGGGGGTGATGACGCCGCCGGGCGTCGACGCCGACGCCATCCGCAAGCTGATCTACGACAAGTTCAACATGTCGCTGGGCACCGGCCTGGGCAAGATGAAGGGCAAGATGTTCCGCATCGGCCACCTGGGCGAAGCCAACGACCTGACCCTGATGGCGACGCTGGCCGGCTGCGAGATGGGCCTCAAATTGGCCGGCGTGCCCCTGGCGGGCAGCGGGGTGCAGGCGGCGATGGCCGAGCTGAGCGCTTCGGTGGCGCCGGACCAGCTCAAGGCTGCCTGAACCGGGGACCCGATGGAGAACTGGCGCCGGCACGGGAGATCCTCGCGCCGGCGCCGTGTGCAGGAATCCGGCCGCGCATGCGTCCCGCAGAGGACACGGCCACACGACAGCGCTCGACAGCGGTCGGCCGGATCAACCAGGAGACAGTAATGCGATTTCTGCGTTTGCGGGCGACCAACGTCGTTCTATTGATGCTTTGCCTGATGTATTTCATCACCTACCTTGATCGGGTGAACGTCAGTACCGCCGCTTCCGGATTCGGCAAGGAATTCAACCTCAGCAAGACGGAGATCGGCCTGGTCTTTTCCGCCTTCGCCTATCCCTACCTCGTGTTCCAGATCATCGGCGGCTGGGTCAGCGACAAGTTCGGCGCCCACAAGACGCTGATCTTCTGCGGCACCCTGTGGGCCGCCGCCACCATCCTCACCGGCTACGCCGAAGGCCTGATCTCGCTGCTGGCGGCGCGCCTGCTGCTCGGCTTCGGCGAAGGCGCCACCTTCCCGGCCGCCACCAGCGCCATGTCGCGCTGGGTCGCCAAGGAAAAGCGCGGCTTCGCCCAGGGCCTGACGCACGCGTTTTCCCGCATCGGCAACGCGGTGGCGCCGGCGGCGGTGGTGTTCGTGATGGCCGCCTACGGCTGGCGCCAGTCCTTCTTCATCTGCGGCATCATCAGCCTGGTGTGGGTGGCGCTGTGGTCGTGGGTGTTCACCGAGGAACCGGCCGACCACCGCTTCATCACGCGCGAGGAGCTGGCCGCGCTGCCCAAGCCGAAGAAAAGAAATACGTACGTCCCATGGGGACCGCTATTCCGGCGCATGATGCCGGTGGCGCTGGTCTACTTCTGCTACGGCTGGACCCTGTGGCTGTTCCTCAGCTGGATTCCCCAGTACTTCCTGCACAACTACGACATGGACCTGAAGAAGTCGGCCCTGTTCTCGTCCGGCGTGTTCTTCGCCGGCGTCATCGGCGACACGCTGGGCGGCATCGTCAGCGACCGCATCCTGACCCGCACCGGCAGCCTCAAGAAGGCGCGCAGCTACATGGTGTCGGTGTGTATGCTGCTGACTTTGCTATCCTTGCTGCCGATGCTGGTGACCCACGATGCCCACGTGGCCATCCTCAGCCTGAGCGCCGGCTTCTTCTTCGCCGAAATGACGATCGGCCCGATGTGGGCGATCCCGATGGACATCGCGCCGGAATACTCCGGCACTGCCAGCGGCATGATGAACACCGGCTCGGCGATGGCCGCGATCCTGTCGCCGGTGGTGTCCGGCTACCTGATCGACCGCACCGGCAACTGGGAACTGCCGTTCATCGGCAGCATGGTGCTGATGGGGATCGGCGTGTTCCTGGCCGCGCGTATCCAGCCGGACAGCAAGTTCCAGCCGATTCCCTCGTCCGCCGCCGAAGCGGCCATGCGTACCGGGACCTGAGCATTCCTACTTTTATCCGAAACCAATGACGACATCACAGAACACCCAAGAACAGCTCGGCCAGCTCCTGGCCACTACCTACGCCCGCCATGCCGTCACCGCCGTGCCGGCGGCGCTGGAACCGGACAGCGGCGCCGACGCCTACGCCGCCCAGCGCGCTTTCCTGGCTGCGCAGGGCTTGAGCATCGGCGGCTGGAAGATCGGCGCCAAGTCGGAAGACGGCCCGATCCAGGGCGCGCCACTGCCGTCGAAGAGCATCCATGCGGCGCCGGCGCGCATCCGGCTGGACGAGTTTCCGGTGCTCGGCCTCGAAGTCGAGATCATGTTCCGCCTCAAGCACGACCTGGCGGCAGACGCAGCCACACTGAGCGAGCAGGACGTGCTGGACAGCATTGCCGGCATCGCGGCTTCGGTCGAGATCGTGTCGAGCCGGCTGCAAGGCTGGCCCGACGTGCCCAAGCTGAACCAGCTGGCCGACTTGCAGAACCATGGGGCGCTGGTCGTGGGCGAGTTCGTCGACTACGACCGCGATCTGGACTTTCGCACGCCGCAGGCGGTGCTGAACGTCAACGGACGGGACGTGTTCAATGGCGCCGGTGCCAATCCGGCCGGCGATCCGCGCCGGCTGCTGCACTGGCTGGTAAAACACTGCGCGGAGCAGGGGTTGGCGCTGCCGGCGGGGACGGTGATCACTGCCGGGTCGTATACCGGCATGTTCTTTGCCAAGGAAAGGGGGGAAGTGTCGGCCAGCATCGCCGGTTTGCCGCCGATCCGGTTCGAGATCGTCTGAGCCGGGGCAGGGAGGGGCGGCTGTGTACGAACATCCTGAGATCGTCGCCTCTCTTTCCGGCTGTCTTACTCATTGACGGCTTCGATAAGTTCCGTTTGCTGCTCGTCTGCGGCCGAAAGCTGGTAATTCAACCATTCGGTTGCAGTTGCCGGATTCTCAGCAAGCTGACGTTCCAATTTAAGCGTCTCACGATACTCGGCCGCCGCCGCAGCAACCGTCCAGTTAGCGTTGATACCCTGCTGCTCCAAGTATCCGCGAATCTCGCCAAGCGGAATTCGGAAGAACTCTTTGCGCGGATTGACCTTGTTCACCTGGGCGCACACAAATATCTTGTGCAGCCGGGACTCCAATTGCGGCGCATCTTCGGACCAGATCATCGCGTGCACGTCGAAACCAAATGGCACGCTGGCGTCGCCCAACTCCTTGACCCGATCAAGCGGCTCTAGGCGCCGCGTCATGCCGACCTTGTAGACATGCTCACCGAAGCTGCCTATGTTAGAGATCACATACACATGGCCGGCCTTCGTCTGCTGGGCCATCGACAGCGCACGCTGGTTTCTAAACTCTGCCTGGCTGAGTTTCGCCTGTAATTCCTCGAGTTGCGCTTCGAACGCGGCGCGCTGCTCGTCGTTAGCCTTCGTTACCTGGGCCTGCACCTTGGCCATCGCCTTCTGCAGGGCATCCTCTTCTTTGGCAGCATCTTTCAAAGCGCGCTCGATTTCACGGCGCGCCTTTTCCTCCTCACGGATTTGCTCACGAATACGGCGCTGCTCTTGTTTGTCGCGTTCGCGCAGCGCATGTACCATGCAGGCATATTTAAGTTCGTCCAGGCGAGCCTGCAGAAAATGCTCAATAATCCGCGCATTACGGAACGCCGATCCATTATGGTTCACGAGGGCGTAAGAATCGCGAATCTGCTGCTCGAGCGTACCAACGTTATCGGACTTCGCCCGAGATAGTACTGAATCGACGCGACCATTGAAGGCATCGATAACGAAGCGGATTGCAGTGTCGCGGCGCGACACCTCTACATAGTCACACGCTGCAGCCTGCCCCCCATCGATCATGCGCTTACTGCGCTCGCGCGCAATTTTGAGCTGTTGCCCTGCCTCTTCGAAACCATAATCCTCTGCGAGATCGTCAATCAGACTAATCGTGGGCTTTAAGTACTTATCTCCATAGCCATCGACTACGTTCTGCATTGCTTTTGCGACCTGCTTCAGTGACGCGGCTTCGTTCATAGCCTTGTATGCGTCGCCGGCGATTTGTTCGCCCCGCTCTTGCGCCGCTTTGATTATTTCTTCGGCGTGTCGCGCCGCATTTGTCACCAAGGTTTCGGCCTCAAGTTTCCGCGTTTGGATCGTTACCTCAGCAGCATTTTTGAGATTCGACACCTCGGCCTTGGCTCTTGCAACGATCTGCTCAGCCTCTGCCCGGGCCTTGCTTTCCACGTCTTTGGCATCGGCTTTAGCATTTGCAAAGAACTCTGCTCCCTGCATACGTAGTTCCTCAGCTTTTCGGCTAGCGTCTTTGACTTCGCGGAACGGCGCGAGGCACTCAACTTCATCACGCAAAGTGCGATTTAGCACAAGCGCATCGTCTCGTGCTCGAGTAAGCGAGGCTGTTTCAGCCTGGGCAGCAGCGAGTTTCGTTGTCGACTCTTGCTGCTTGACTGTCCACTTGATGTGTTGACGAAGCAACAGGCCGATTAAAATGGCACACAGAATGGAGAGAAAGATGGTCATGAGATTTGGCTCCAACGGTGTGCCGTGATGTTTTAAACCTCACATCTTATACGCTAGAGCAACACCAATTCTCACTAATTATCCCGAAGCATTACAAAATCCGCTGCCAGCGTCATGTACGCTCCTACGATAGTCCTTGGTTGTCGCGGCAGGTTTTATTGTTTTGTGGCGGAGTGTACTATCGGGGCACAGCGGCGCCCCCGCCGGAAAAATCAACCCGGTGATTACTCTACCGGCGCAGTTGTTTTCCACCCCAACCCTCGGCTACGCTCCCAGCACGCTTGCCTGCCGCACCCGCGGCAAGCGCTTCACCGGCTGGAGGCTACATTGAAATTGACATCACTTGTCCCATCGACCGTGCACATGCGCCGCCGCTTCGTCCTGTCGCTGCTTGCTGCGCCGTTGTGGCACCCAGCGGCACGCGCCGCCGCCGCATCGTCCGAGGTACCCGTTATTCCGATCACCGATGCCGGCGCCATCGCAGACGGCGCCACCGTCAACACCAGGGCGATCCAGTCGGCCATCGACCGCCTCGCCGCCCGCGGCGGCGGCACCGTGCGCGTGCCGCCCGGCGTGTTCGTCAGCGGCGCGCTGTTCTTCAAGCCGAAGGTGCACCTGCAGCTCGACCGCGGCGCGGTGCTGCGCTGCTCGACCGACATGGCGAATTTTCCGCCGCGACGCACGCGCATCGAGGGGCACTTCCAGGAGCGTTTCAATCCCGCCCTGATCAATGCCGACGGCTGTGACGGCCTGCGCATCGGCGGCGAAGGCACGCTCGACGGCGCCGGCCGGCCGATCTGGGACGAGTTCTGGAAGCGGCGCCGGGCCGCGCCGGACCCGCACAACTTTCGCAACCTGGACGTGGCGCGCGCGCGGCTGGCGCTGATCGAGCGTTCGCGCGGCGTGGTGGTGGAGGGCGTGACCTTCAAGGATTCGCAGTTCTGGAACCTGCACCTGTACCGCTGCGAGGACGTGACGGTGCGCGGCGCCCGCTTCGAGGTGCCGGACGATTATAAACAGGCGCCCAGTACCGACGGCATCGACCTGGACAGCTGCCGCAACGTAACGATCGAGCGCTGCCACTTCTCGGTCACCGACGATTGCATCGCCGCCAAGGGATCGAAGGGCCCGCGCGCGCTGGAAGACCGCGACAGTCCGCCGGTCGAGCACATCCGCGTGCGCGACTGCGTGTTCCGGCGCGGCCATTCGGTGATGACGCTCGGCAGCGAGGCGACGGTCGTGCGCGACGTGGTGGTGGAGGACTGCACCGCGCTGGACGTCGAGATGGTGGCGGTGCTCAAGCTGCGGCCGGACACGCCGCAGCGCTACGAAGACATCCATTTCCGCAACATCGCTCTCGATTCCACGCGCGGGTCGGTCATCGGCATGCAGCCGTGGACCCAGTATGTCGACCTGGGCGGCGCCGCGCCGCCGCAGTCGGTGGTGCGCAACGTGACGCTCTCCCGCATCCGTGGCCGCTTCGGCGCGCTGGGAACGATCAAGCCGAATCCTGGCCAGACCCGCATCGACGGTATCGTGCTCAAGGACGTCGACCTGCAGCTGGCCAAGGCAGGGCTGGACGTGAGCGGCGCCAGCGGCGTGCGCCTGGAAAACGTGGTCGTCAACGGCAATCCGGTATCGCTGTAGCGGCGCGCCTGGTTATGGGCGCTGCTGGCAGGCGAGGCGGCGCTGGCGATGATGGCGTGGCGCGCGGTGCACCAGCCCGAGGACCAGCCGGCCGAGCGGCCGGCTGGTTGACATGCTCGGCGCTGTTTGTGCAAGCATCTTCACAGGCAAGCTTAGGCACCCTGGCGGCCATGGAGCAAATACGATGCAAGTAGAAACATGGGTCGTCGCAGATGAGTACGACGACGCTGCCCTTGCCCAATTGAAAGTCGCCTTGAGCGACCTGCAGTACACCTTTCGGCATCGCTGGAGCGCCATCATCGGTTCCCAGGACGTGCGCCAATGGGAAGCCGTCGGTCCGGGAGGGCGGCTCATCATCGAGAGCGAAACCTACATGGGTCTTTCGGTCGAAGGGAGCGCCTCCCTGGTGGCCGAACTGCAAGCTCGATACGAGAAAGCGTCAGGAGACTCATGAGCCGGCAACATAAGCCCATGCGAATCCCTGCATAAGTGCGCTGCTCGACTTGTCGTAAGATCAATTGACTGCCTGCGATACGGTCTGTTGTCGCGCGCGCTTTTGATTTCAATCACGGCATAGGATGAAACCTTTTGCCAGATAAAAGGACAAGTCACATGGATGACGCCACCGATATCAACCCAACCCGACGCGGCCTGCTGATCGGCGGCGCGCTCGGCGCCACCGTCGCCGCCGTGCCGGCCATGTCGCATGCGCAGTCGGGCACCCAGGCCGCCGCCGCCCCGGCGGCAGCGGCCACCACGCCGGCGCCGGTCACCGGCAAGGTCACGCTCCGCGTCAACGGCCAGCCGCAAACGCTGGAACTCGACACCCGCACCACCTTGCTCGACGTGCTGCGCGAACACCTGCACCTGACCGGCACCAAGAAGGGCTGCGACCAGGGCCAGTGCGGGGCCTGCACCGTGATGGTCAACGGCCGCCGCATCAATTCCTGCCTCAGCCTGGCGGTGATGCACGAAGGCGACGAGATCACCACCATCGAAGGCCTCGGCACGCCCGACAAGCTGCACCCGATGCAGGCCGCCTTCGTGAAGCACGACGGTTACCAGTGCGGCTACTGTACCCCCGGCCAGATCTGTTCGGCGGTGGCGGCGCTGGACGAGATCAAGCGCGGCATCCCGAGCCACGTCACCGGCGACCTGAACGCGAAACCGCTGCTGTCGATCGACGAGCTGCGCGAGCGCATGAGCGGCAACATCTGTCGCTGTGGCGCCTACTCGAACATCATGGAAGCCATCACCGACGTTGCCGGTGGCGCCGCCGCCGTGAAGGGGGCCAAGGCATGAAGGCATTCACCTACCAACGCGCGGCCAATCCGGCCGACGCTGCCGCGGCGGCCATGAAAAACAAGGGATCGCGCTTCATCGCCGGCGGCACCAACCTGCTCGATCTGATGAAGCTGGAGATCGAGACGCCGACCCACCTGATCGACGTGAATGGCCTGGGCCTGGACAAGATCGAACCGACTCAGGACGGCGGCCTGCGCGTGGGCGCGCTGGTGCGCAATACCGACCTGGCGTCGGATGCGCGCGTGCGCAAGGACTACGCCGTGCTGTCGCGCGCGCTGCTGGCCGGCGCCTCGGCCCAGCTGCGCAACAAGGCGACCACCGCCGGCAACCTGCTGCAGCGCACCCGCTGCCCGTATTTCTACGACACCTACCAGCCGTGCAACAAGCGCACGCCGGGCAGCGGCTGCTCGGCCATCGGCGGCTATACCCGCAACCACGCCATCGTCGGCACCAGCGAGTTGTGCATCGCCACCCACCCGAGCGACATGGCGGTGGCGATGCAGCTGCTGGACGTGGGCGTGGAAACGGTGCGCGCCGACGGCGCACGCCGCACGATCCCGATCGCCGATTTCTACCGGCTGCCGGGCAACACCCCGCACATCGAGAACAACCTGCAGCCGGGCGAGCTGATCACCGCGGTGACGCTGCCCAAGCCCTTGGGCGGCAAGCATTACTACCAGAAGGTGCGCGACCGCGCCTCGTACGCCTTCGCCCTGATCTCGGTGGCGGCGGTGGTGCAGCCGGACGGCAGCGGCCGCGTAGCGGTCGGCGGCGTCGCCCACCGCCCATGGCGCGTGCCGGCCGCCGACCAGCAAATCAAAAATGGCGCCAAGGCGGCCACGGACGCGCTGCTGGCCGGCGCCCACACCACCGACGACAACGCGTTCAAGGTGCCGCTGGTGCAGCGCACCCTGGCCTCGGTGCTGGCGCAAGCCCGCAAAGCTTAACCGGACGACGACTATGAAATTCACCACACCCGCCACCACCAATCCGATCGACCGCCTGAAGGTGGTCGGCAAGCCGCACCAACGCATCGACGGCCCGTTGAAGACCACCGGCACCGCGCCCTACGCGTACGAGCAGCACAAGGCGGCGCCGAACGCCGCTTACGGCTGGGTCATCGGTTCCGCCATCGCCAAGGGCCGCATCAATGCCATCGACACGGCTACCGCGCGCCGCGCGCCCGGCGTGCTGGCCGTGGTCACCCACGAGAACGCTGGCAAGCTGGGCAAGGGCGAGCACAATGCCGCGCACCTGCTGGCCGGCCCGGACGTGCAGCACTACCACCAGGCCGTGGCGATCGTCGTGGCCGAGACCTTCGAGCAGGCGCGCGCCGCCGCCGCGCTGGTCAAGGTCGACTACGCCAAGGTGCAGGGCGTGTACGACCTGGACGCCGCCAAGAACGCGGCGAAAAAGCCGGACGAGAAGGACAAGCCGGAAAGCAAGGTGGCCGACTTCGAGGGCGCCTTCGCCAGCGCCCCGGTCAAGCTGGACGCTACCTACCACACGCCGGACCAGTCGCACGCGATGATGGAGCCGCACGCCTCGATCGCCGCGTGGGAGGGCGACAAGTTGACGCTGTGGACCTCGAACCAGATGATCAACTGGGGCAAGAAGGACCTGGCCAAGACGCTCGGCGTGCCGGAAGAAAAGGTGCGCCTGGTCTCGCCCTACGTCGGCGGCGGCTTCGGCGGCAAGCTGTTCCTGCGCTCGGAAGCGCTGATGGCGGCGCTGGGCGCCAGGGCCGCCGGCCGCCCGGTCAAGGTGGCGCTGCAGCGCTCCCTCATGATGAACAACACCACGCACCGCCCGGCGACGCTGCAGCGCATCCGCATCGGCGCCACGCGCGAAGGCAAGATCAACGCCATCGCCCACGAAAGCTGGTCGGGCAACCTGCCGGATGGGAAGCCGGAAACCGCGGTCAACCAGTCGCGCCTGCTGTATGCGGGGCCGAACCGCCTGACGCGCATGATGCTGGCCGGCCTCGATCTCCCGGAAGGCAACTCGATGCGTGCGCCGGGCGAAGCGCCGGGCATGATGGCGCTGGAAATCGCCATGGACGAAATGGCCGAGAAGCTCAAGATGGACCCGGTCACCTTCCGCGTCATCAACGACACCACGGTCGACCCCGAGCACCCGGAGCGCAAGTTCTCGACGCGCCGCCTGGTCGATTGCCTGCGCCAGGGCGCCCAGCGCTTCGGCTGGAACAAGAGGAAGGCCACGCCGGGGCAAATGCGCGAAGGGCGCTGGCTGATCGGCTACGGCATGGCCGCGGCCTTCCGCGACAACAAGAACATGAAGTCGGGCGCGCGCGTGCGCCTGGAGCGCGACGGCGGCGTGACGGTGGAAACCGACATGACCGACATCGGCACCGGTTCCTACACCATCCTGGCCCAGACCGCGGCCGAGATGCTGGGCGTGCCTTTGGCGCGCGTGACGGTGCGCCTGGGCGACTCCGCGTATCCCGTGTCGTCCGGCTCCGGCGGCCAGTTCGGCGGCAACAGCTCGACCGCCGGCCTGTACGCGGCCTGCGTCAAGCTGCGCGAAGCGATCGCGCAAAAGGCCGGCATCGACCCGGCCCAGGCCGAGTTCGCGGACGGCGCGGTGCGCGGCGGCGGCAAGTCGCAGGACCTGCGCCAGCTGGCCGCGCAGGGCGAGCTGACCGGCGAGGACACGATGGAATACGGCGACCTGGACAAGAAATTCCAGCAATCGACCTTCGGCGCCCACTTCGTCGAAGTCGCGGTCGATGCCGCCACCGCCGAGGTGCGCGTGCGGCGCATGCTGGCGGTGTGCGCGTCCGGGCGCATCCTGAACCCGGTGACGGCGCGCAGCCAGGTGATCGGCGCGATGACCATGGGCGTCGGCGCGGCGCTGATGGAAGACCTGGTGGTGGACAAGCGCATCGGCTACTTCGTCAACCACGACATGGCGGAATACCACGTGCCGGTGCATGCCGACATCCCGCACCAGGAAGTGGTGTTCCTGGACGAGGTCGATCCGTATTCGTCGCCGATGAAGGCCAAGGGCGTGGCGGAACTGGGCATCTGCGGCGTGGCGGCGGCGGTGGCGAACGCCATCTACAACGCCACCGGCGTGCGCGTGCGTGAGTATCCGGTCACGCTCGACAAGCTGCTGGTGAAAATGCCGGCAGTGGCCTGACACCGGGCTGGCGTCGATACGTAGGGTGGACGTGGCCGGCGAGGCGGGTTCCCCGTCCGCCCTACGCACGGTTTTCGCCGGCCGTTTCGGTCAATCCTTGTACCTGATCGCGTCGATCACCAGCGCCAGCGCGCGCGACGCATGGCGCCGGCTCGGGTAGTACGCATGCAGCCCCGGAAACGCCGGGCACCAGTCCTCCATCACGCTCACCAGCCGCCCCGCGCGCACGTGCTCGTCGACCATGCTCAGCGGCAGGAAGGCCAGCCCGCAGCCGCTCAGCGCCGCGTCCAGCATGTGGTAGACGTTGGTGAACACCGCCTGGCCGCGCACGCGCGCTTCCAGCGCCTGGCCGTCATGCTGCAGTTCCCAGGCATACAGGCCGCCGCTGCTGGGCAGGCGCAGCACGATGCAGTTGTGCTTCATCAGGTCCTGGAGCGAGGCGGGCAGCGGGCGCCGTTCGAAATAGCCGGGCGCGCCGACGATGCGCATCGCCACGTCGGCGCCCAGGCGCACCGCGATCATGTCCTTGTCGACCTGGTCGCCGTAGCGCACCCCGATGTCGTAGCGCTCCGCGGCGATGTCCACCAGCCGGTAGTCGGAACTGATCTCGACGTGCAGGTCCGGATACTGCGGCAGCAGCGGCGCGATGCGCGGCCACAGCACTTCCTCGATCACATGGTCGATGGCGGTGATGCGCACGGTGCCGGCCGGCTTGCCGCCGAGGTCGCTCACCGCCGCGATCTCGGCGTCGATCTCTTCCAGCCGCGGCGCCACGTTCTGCAGCAGGCGCTCGCCGGCCTCGGTGGGCGACACGCTGCGCGTCGTGCGCATCAAGAGGCGCACGCCCAGCCGCGTTTCCAGCGCGCGGATGATGTGGCTGAGCGCCGATTGCGTCATCCCCAACTTGGCCGCCGCGCGGGTAAAACTGCGCTCGCGGGCGACGGCGAAGAAGACCAGGATGTCGTTGATATCGTTTCGGGCCATGCCGCGTCCAGTCGAATCGGAATGCCGGCATCATACACAGTTTGCTATTCCTGCGTGGAATATCCTAATGGTGCGCCGGATTCATGACGGTTCTTCATAAGCCCAGGCAATGCACGATACGGCCGCGCCGCGTCGCGGGTCTAGCATGGCGTTCTTACCCATCACATCCGCCTTCGACCATGCCGGCGTCAAGGGATTCAAGGGGCAGGGCGCCTATGCCGCCGCCAAGCACGGCGTGGTCGGCCTGAGCAAGTCGGCCGCGCTCGACTATGCGGCGTCCGGCATCCGCATCAACGCCGTGTGCCCGGGCATGATCGACACGCCGATGATGGACCGCTTCACCGGCGCCACGCCCGAGGGCCGCCGCGAGGCGATCGCCCAGGAACCGATCGGCCGCTTCGGCACGCCCGGGGAGATCGCCGAAACCGTGTTGTGGCTGTGTTCCGATGCCGCCTCCTTCGTCACCGGCGCCGCGATCGTGGCGGACGGCGGACGGCGGGCAGACGGCGTGAGGGCGTGAACCGTGGCGTCCGGCGTTGCCGGGCGCCGACCCGGCTTCCAGCGGCACGGCCCGGTTTTTTGCACCGCGCCGTGCCGTTTCACTTATCCATTCCAAGGTCTTGCGTTGTAACGACACAACCATTCCAATCTCGTGCAAAAAACTTATCCCTTTTGGATAACTTTGCATTCGATCAAGACTATAATTTTTTCAAGAAATCAAAAAAGCAAGAACAGCGGCTTGCCGCATCGAGGGAACCACCGCGCCGGCCACCAGCCGGCCGGGTGCTTGGCACGTCACCACGGACCAGGACAGCAGCCCCCTCTTGGAGACGACACCAGAACATGCCCACCGGCGTGTCCGAACCTGCCCGTCACCGGGACCGGTTCACGGCTGCTGCCCGCAAACCTTCCGCGTCATCTGCATCGCCGCCATTTAACGTATCCAGGGAGTCGTTCCGCATGTCCGTGCCATCCATCCGTCCACAATCTACCGCGCGCCTGACACCGTCGCCGCGTCCGAAGCCTTCGACGCATCTGAAGCCATCGCTCGTCCTGCTGGGCGCCGCCTTCGGCACGCTCGCCCTGGCGCCGACCGCGCTGGCGCAGAACGCCGACGCCGGCCAGAACGTGCAGCGCGTCGTCGTCACCGGCTCGTCGATCAAGCGCATCGACGGCGAGACCGCGCTGCCGGTGCAGATCCTGAAACGCGAGGACATCGAGCGCGTCGGCGCTACCTCGACCGAGGAACTGGTCAAGCAACTGAGTTCGCTCTCCAGCGCCGGCAGTTCGACCACGGTGGCCAACGCCACCGGCTACGGCGGCGGCAGCATCGCCACCGTCTCGCTGCGCGGCCTGGGCAGCGCGCGCACGCTGGTGCTGGTCAACGGCCGCCGCACCGCGGTGTACGGCGGCGGCTCGGCCGGCGCCGCCGGCTCCTCGGTCGACGTCAACAGCATCCCGCTGGCGGCGATCGAGCGGGTCGAAGTGCTCAAGGACGGCGCCTCGGCCGTGTACGGCTCGGACGCCATCGCCGGCGTGGTCAATTTTATTTTGCGCAAGGATTTTACGGGCGTCGAAGCCAGCGCCAACTACGGGCAGACCAGCGACCGCCTCGGGCGCGACCGCAAGGCCTCGGTGTTCGCCGGCTGGGGCCGCATGGACGAGGATGGCTGGAACCTGACCGCCAGCGCCACCGTGCAAAAGACCGACCCGATCTTCGGTGCCGACCGCGCCTTCGCCAGCCGCCTGAACACGGCGGCGCAGAACGACTACACCTCGTCGATCGCGTTCCCGGCCAACGTGGTCTTGAACAGCCGCGGCACGCTGGGCAACCCGGCGCTGCCCAACTGCGGCCCGTACTCGCTGGTGTCGCCGTACTCGCCGACCCGCTGCAGCTACGACAACAGCCCGTTCGTGTCGCTGCAGCCGGATTTCGACAAGGCCAGCTTCATGGCCAACGGCCGCATGCGCCTGTCCGGCGGCGCCGAGGGTTACTTCGAATCCGGCTACACCAAGAACAAGATCACCTCGACCACGCAGGCGGTGCCGCTGGCCTACAACGCCATCACCACCGCCAGCAACCCGTACGTGCCGGCGTTCGCGGCCTTGATCGCGCAATACCCGGGCGTGGCCGCGAAGTACGGCAGCATCGGCCGCGGCGGCGCCATCCTGATCCCCAGCAGCCCGTATTACCCGACCGCGTTCGCCGCCGCCAACGGCCTGGCCGGCCTGCCGCTGCTGCTGAACTACCGCGACGTCGCCAACGGTTCGCGCAGCACGCTCGACGTCTCGGAAAACCTGCGCCTGGTGGGCGGCGTGCGCGGCACGCTGGCCGGCTGGGACATGGATTCGGCGCTGCTGTACAGCCAGAGCCGGGTGCACTCGGAACTGCTGTCCGGCTATGCCCAGTACTCGAAGGTGCTGCCGATCTTTAACAGCGGCGTGATCAACCCGTTCGGCGACACCGCCGACCAGTCGGCGCTGGCGGCGGTGCGCGCCGCCGAGTTCCGCGGCACCAGCTACGCCACCACGACCTCGACCACCTCGGTCGACCTCAAGGGTTCGCGCGAGGTGTGGACGCTGCCGGCGGGCGCGGTCGGCATGGCGCTGGGCGCCGAATTGCGGCGCGAAGAGTTCGAATACGACCCGTCGGTGGCGATCCAGACCGGCGACATCGCCGGCCTGGGCGGCAACTCGTTCCCGGTGACGGGCGCGCGCAACGTCGGTTCGGTGTACGCCGAGATGAGCATCCCGATCGCCAGGAAGCTCGATGCCGACGTCGCGGTCCGCTACGACAATTACCAGGGCGTCGGCCACACCGTCAATCCGAAGGCCTCGATCCGCTGGCAGCCGGCCGAGTCGCTGCTGCTGCGCTCGGCCGTGGGCAAGGGCTTCCGCGCGCCCTCGCTGACCGACATGTACACGCCGCAGGCCACCAGCATCACCGGCAACGGCGCGCGCGACTATGTGCGCTGCCCGAACCTGGCCACCGGCGCGCCGCGCGACTGCAACTTCCAGTTCACCACCGTCACCGGCGGCAACCCGGACCTGAAACCGGAGAAATCGCTGTCGCTCACCGCCGGTGTGTTGTGGGAGCCGATCCGCAACGCCTCGATCAGCCTGGACGCCTTCCGCATCAACCTGAAGGATGCGATCGTGGTCGGCGGCCTGAGTTCGACCTACATCCTGGCCAACGCTGAGCGCACCACGCGCTACGCCCAGTTCGTCAACCGCGGACCGGCCGACGGCAATGCAGCCGGCGTCGGGCCGATCCTGTCGATCGTGCAGACCAACTCGAACCTGTTCAAGACCCAGGTGGCCGGCGTCGACGTCGACGCCATGTACCGCCTGCGCCTGGGCGAGGCCAACCGCGTCAACCTGCGCCTGTCCGGCACCTACATGGACAAGTACGACGTGCAGGGCGCCGACGGCACCTACACCACCTCGCTCGACCAGGCGCTGAACGCGTCCGGCGGCGTGGTGCTGCGCTGGAAGCACAATGCCAGCGTGACCTGGGAAAACGGCCCGTACGCGGCGACCCTGATGCAGAACTACCAGAAGGCCTACACCGACGCACTGGCCAACCTGGCCCCGGCCGGTTCGCAGCCGCGCAAGGTGGACGCCTACCAGACCTTCGACCTGCAGCTGGTGTACGCCGGCCTGAAGAACACCAAGCTGGCGCTGGGCGTGAAGAACATGTTCGACCGCGACCCGCCGTACACCAACCTGACCTCGAACTTCCTGGGCGGTTACGACGTCAGCTACGCCGATCCGCGCGGCCGCTACATTTACTTGACGGCCACATACAGTTATAAATGACGCCGTCATCCATTGACCGCCTGCGGCGCGCCTGCGCGAGCGTGCGCGCCAGCCCGAGAACCACCGTTTTGCCGAATGAGGAAACATCGATGCACCAGAACCTGAAACCGAACCTGAAACAGGCTGCCGCTGCCGCCATGCTGCTGGCCGCTTCCGTGGCCGGTACCACCGCCCACGCCGCGCCCGCCGCCGCCACCAACGCTGCCGCCGCCAACGCTACCGCCGACGGCGCCAGGCGCCAGGCCGAGATCGACGCCATCGTGCGCGAGATCTCGCCGCAGCGCATGCGCGCCTACGTGGAAAAGCTGGTCAGCTTCGGCACCCGCCACACGATGTCCGACACCAAGTCCGACACGCGCGGCATCGGCGCCGCGCGGCGCTGGATCAAGAGCGAGCTGGAACGTTGCGGCGCGGCGTCCGGCGGCCGCCTGCAGGTCGCCTACGACAGCCACGTGCACCCGGTGATGGCGCGCCTGTCGAGCCCGACCGAGATCGTCAACGTGGTCGCCACGCTGCCCGGCACCCAGGCCGAGTCGAAGGACCGCATCTACGTGGTCAGCGGCCACTACGACAGCCGCGTCACCGACGTCATGAACGCCAGGGACGACGCCCCCGGCGCCAACGACGACGGCTCCGGCACCGCCGCCGTGATGGAGATGGCCTGCGTGATGGCCAAGCACAAGTTCGACGCCACGCTGGTGTTCATGACCGTGGCGGCCGAGGAGCAGGGCTTGCTGGGCGCCGAGAACTGGGCCAAGCTGGCGAAAGAGAAGAACTGGAACGTGGCCGGCATGTTCGACAATGACATCATCGGCAACTCGCACAGCGACGAGGGCAAGGTCGACGACAAGCAGGTGCGCCTGTTCGCCGAAGGCGTGCAGCCGGTGAAGGAGATGTCGGACGCCGCGCGCGCGCTGGTCGCCACCGGCGGCGAGAACGACAGCATCACGCGCCAGCTGGCGCGCCACGTCAAGGAAACCGGCGAGCGCTACGTGCCCGGCTTCAAGGTCACGATCGTCAACCGGCGCGACCGCTACCTGCGCGGCGGCGACCACATCCCGTTCCTGGAGCGCGGCTTCGCGGCGGTGCGCTTCACCGAGCCGGCCGAGGACTTCAGCCACCAGCACCAGGACTTGCGCACGGAGTCCGGCAAAAAGTACGGCGACCTGATCGAGTACATGGATTTCAACTATGCCGCCAACGTGGCGCGCGTGAACGCCGCCTCGCTGGCCTCGCTGGCGCTGGCGCCAAGCGCGCCGAAGGAGGTCAAGGTGATCACCAAGAACCTGACCAACAAGACCGAGCTGGCCTGGGCGCCCAACGCCGAACCGGACGTGGCCGGCTACCGCGTGGTGTGGCGCGACACCACCGCGGCCGACTGGCAGGGCGCCGTCTCGGTGGGCAAGGTCACGACCTATACCAGCGACCTGTCCAAGGACAACGTGTTCTTCGGGGTGCAGGCGGTGGACAAGGATGGCAACGTGAGCCCGGCGACGTATCCGATGCCGGCGCGGTAAGCAGTTCCATTTGACGGTTGAAACATACCGTTCATATCGTTAATGCCAGCAGCTCGTCGTCCCCGGCCTTGGCGGCCCCCTTGGCGGGGACCCATGCCGAACAACCAAAGTCGTACTCTCAAAAAAGCTGCCGTCGTTTCAAGGTGACGAATTCTGATGCTCTGCATGGGTCCCCGCCTTCGCGGGGACGACGGTTTCAAGGTTTTTGGCCAGAAGGGGTGCTGCCGATGAGCACTCGCGGGATCATTACAACGCTTTCTATGCCAGGTTCTTCCCCGTCTTTTCCGGCATCACGAACGCCAGCGCCTCCTCGAACGAACGCAGCACCATGTCCACGTGCCGCTCGATGGTGGGCTGGCTCACCGTCGAGGTGTCGATCGGCAGGCGGATCGTGGCCAGCAGCGCCTGCGGCAGATGCACGCGCAGGATGTCGGCCGCGGCCAGCCATTGTTCCAGCACGTCTTCCTGCGGATAGGGCAGGAACACGGTCGACACCAGCTCGGCCTTTTCCGGCCCCGGACGGTCGCCGGCGTCGCCCAGCGTGGTGCTGCGCGCGTCGACCTCGGCCTCGCGCAGCGCGCGCACCAGCAGTTCGCTCAGGATGGCGTCGCGTTCGCTCGGCAGGCCGGCGCACAGCACCACCGAGTGCAGCGGCACGTCGAGCGAGCCCTGCCAGCGGCCCTGGCGCGTCTCGCGCATCTCGCGCAGGTGGGCGCCCAGGTTGGCGTCCAGCAGCGAGACGTTGCGGCGCCGGCGGCGCATGAACGGGCGGCGCGGCTGCGGGCCGGATTCCGGCGTCAGCGCCGAGGCGACCACGGCGATGGTCGAGCGGATCGTGGTCATCTGCACGCCGACGATCTGGCCGCTGCGGATGTCGGCCCCGGCCAGCGCCAGGCCCGGCAGCAGCACCTGGTCGCAGTAGCGCGCGAAGCTGGCGCGGCGCAGGTAGGCGTGGGCGTCGCGCAGGATGGTGTAGGTGTCGCCGCTCAGCGCCCGGTGGTAGAAGCGCTGGCCGCCGCTGATGCTGGGCGCGTCGCCCAGCAGGATGGTGACCGGCTCCAGGCTGCGCACGTGGCGCCCGGCCACCACCAGGCACAGCGTCAGCGGGGTGGAGAGCAGCAACCCGACCGGCCCCCACATGGCGCCCCAGAACACCGCCGACAGGATCACCGCCAGCGGCGACAGCCCGGAACTGTGGCCGTACACCTTGGGCTCGACCACGTTGGCGACGACCACTTCCAGCGCCACGAACAGCACGATGCAGGAAATCGCCATGCGCCAGCCGGGATCGATGGCGGCCACGAACAGGGCGATGATGATGCCGGCCGCCATCACGCCGAGATAGGGCACGAAGCGCATCAGGCCGGCCAGGGCGCCCCACAGCGCCGCGTGCGGCACCCCGGCCACGCCCAGCAGCACGCCGATCAGCGTGCCGAAGGTGAAATTCACGGCGAACTGCGAAAAGAAGAAGCGCGACACGCCCTGGGCGGCGTCGCCCAGCGTGCGCATGGTGCGGCTGACCTCGGACTGGCCGGCCAGCCGGATCACGCGGTCGCGCAGCGATTCGTGTTCCAGCGAGATGAAGATCAACAGCACCAGCACCAGGCCGGCCTCGCCGATCGGTCCCCAGGCCATCGAGAACAGGCGCGCCAGCTGGTCGCGCGTGGTCAGGCGCGGGGTGCGGATCTCGACCGGCAGCGGCTGGGTCGGGCTGACGGTGACGGTATTGATGCCGCGCCGCCCCACCGCAGTGGAAGATGCGGAGGACGCCTGCGGCGCCACCGCGCTCAGTTCGGCTTCCAGGCGCGCGAACGGGCGCTCGGTCAGTTCGCGCACGGTGGCCACCTTGGTGCGGATCGCGGCGCGGTACCGGGGCAGGTCGCCGGTGACCGCCACCAGCTGGAAGGCCAGCACCGTGCCCACGCCGATCACGGCGGTGGTGACCAGCACCACCGCCAGCAGCGTGGCCGGCAGCTGGCCGAGGCCGACGCGGCGCATGGCGCGGATCAGCGGCGCGATCACCAGGCCGAGGATGGATGCCAGCGCCAGCGGTTCAAGCACGTCGCGGCCGAAATACAGCAAGCCGAGGAAACAGGAAGCCGTCACGAGCGAGCCGGAGCTCAGGTGCTTGAACAAGGGTGAATCGCGCATTCGCGGAAAGCCGTTCGGAACGGCAAGACCGTTCGCTTACATAAAACCTCCAATGTAACGAAAAAATGGCCGTGGATCAATTCGTGATGGCGCCACCAGGACCGAATCGGCTGCATCGCGCCGGGCGTCATCCATCGGCAACGGGTAAATACATAACCAACAGTAATGTATTGGCATACTGGAAATGACAGTGCTAAGCTCGACACCATGCGCCGGGTATGTGGGGGCAAGCCCGGTCCGAGGGAGACCGCTGGTGGACTACGAACGACACGGCAACGAACAGCGCGCCTCCGGCCCGGGCGGGTATCAGGGTGTGCCCGACGAGGCGCAGGCGGGCGCCATGCGCCGTTTGCAGGGCGAAGTGGACGCGCTGCGCGCCGAGTGCGCGCTGCTGCGTGCCGGCCGCGCCGCGCCGGAAGAAAAATACCGTACCCTGTTCGATTCGATCGACGAAGCCTTCTGCATCCTGGGCGACTTCTCGTTCGACGCCGAAGGGCGCTGCGTCGACTTCCGCCACCTGGAAGTCAACCCGGCCTACGAGCGCGAGACCGGTCTGCGCGGCGTGCAGGGCAGGACCTACCGCGAACTGAGCGGCGACGGCGATCCGCTGCTGTACGAGGTCGTCGGCCGGGTCGCGCTCGGCGGGCGCCCGGCGCGCTTCGAGCGCTGGTCGGCCTGGTTGTGCGGCTGGTACGACATGCACGTGTTCCGCATCGAGGACAGGGGCGCGCCCCAGGTCGGCGTGCTGTTCACGAACGTCAGCGAGCGGCGCCGCGCCGAGCAGGCCCTGCGCCAGAGCCGCGAGCGCAAGATGTTCCTGCTGCGCTTCGAGGACGAGATGCGCGCGCTGGGCGCGCCCGCCGCGGTGGAGCGCCAGGCGGCGCGCAGCCTGCGCAGCCAGCTCGGCGCCGACGCGGTGGTGTTATGGGAATTGACGGCCGACGGCATGCTGGCGCCGGCGACGGTCGACGAGCTTGCCGCACAGCCGCAGCCGCACCGGCGCCGGTTCCTGGCGGCGTCCGGCCTGCGGCTATGGACGCAATTCCATGCCGGGCGCAGCCTGACGAGCGAGAACGCGGGCGCCGACGCGCGCCTGGGCGCCGCCTGCGCGCTCGGCCTGGCCGGTAGCGCCGGCGGCTGGGCGGCGCTGCCGCTGGCGCGCGAGGGCATGCTGGTACGCCTGCTGACGGTGGAATACGCAGCGCCGCACATCTGGTCGCAGCACGAACTGGCGCTGCTGCACGACGCCGCGGCGCGCGCCTGGTCGGCGCTCGAGCGCGCCCATGCCGAGCGCGCGTTGCAGGCGTCCGAGGAAAAATACCGCTCGCTGTTCGACGCGATCGACGAAGGCTTCGCCATGGTCGAGGTGCTGTTCGATGCCGGCGACGGCGCTGGCGGGCTGCGTCTGCTGGAAGTGAACCGCGCGTTCGCGCGCCAGACCGGCGTCCCGCTGGCACCGGGCAAACGCATCCTGGAAATGCTGCCCGGCTTCGACCCGAAACTGCTACGGAGCCATGCGCTGGCAGCGCTGGGCAGCGCGCCGGTGCGCTTCGACTGCCAGTCGGCCGCCCTGGACGGCCGCTGGTTCAGCGTGCACTTGTCGCGCGTCGGCGGCGCCGGCAGCCGCCAGCTGGCGATGGTGTTGGACGACATCAGCGTGCGCAAGCACGCCGAGCTGGTGCTGCGCGACAGCGAACGGCGCCAGGCCTTTTTGCTGCGCCTGAGCGACGCGCTGCGGGTTGCGCAGAGCCCCGCCGATGCCATTGCCATGGGTGCGCGCCTGCTGCGCGAACATCTCGGGGTGCAGCGCGTCGAGGTCGGCGAAGTCGGCGCCGGCCAGGTGATTCTGCATGTCGGCCATGGCGTCGCGCTGGCGCCGGGCGCGGCCTGGCCGGACGTCGGCGCCCTCGACGAAGCGCTGGTGATCCGCGACGCCGCCATCGACGCGCGCCTGGCACCGCACCAGCGCCAGGCTTGCCTGGCGCAGGGCACGGGCGCGCTGGTCAGGGTGGCGGTGGCCGCCGAGGGCGTGCCCACCGCGGTGTTCGTGGTGCATGGCGCCGCCGCGCGCGACTGGAGCGACGCCGAGGTCGACCTGGTGCGCGACACCGCCGAGCGCACCTGGACGGTAACCGAGCGCATCCGCGCGCAGGCGTTGCTGGCCGCCAGCGAACGGCGTTATCGCACCTTCACCAGCCTGGTCCCGGTGCTGCTGTGGCAGACCGACGCCGGCGGCGGCCAGGTCTACCTGAATGCGCGCTGGCTCGAGTACACCGGGCAGGACGCCGCGCAGACCCAGGACGGCGGCTGGCTGCGCGCGATCCATCCGGACGATGCGGCGGCCACGGGTGAAGTGTTCCGCAGCGCCATGGCGGCCGGCGCGCCGATCGAGATCGAGCACCGGGTGCGCGCCGCCGACGGTGTGTACCGCTGGTTCCTGGTGCGCCAGGTGCCGGTGCGCGACGCCGCCGGCCGCCTGGAGAACTGGTATGGCGTGGCGATCGACATCGATGCGCGCCGCCAGGCCGAGGCCGCGCTGCAGGAAGCCGACCGCCGCAAGGACGAGTTCCTGGCGGTGCTGGCGCACGAACTGCGCAACCCGCTGGCGCCGATCAGCAACGCGGTGCAGATGCTGCGCCGCGCCGGCGGCCAGCGCAAGGCCGACCGCCTGATGGAAATGGCGCATCGCCAGGTGCGCCAGATCACGCGCCTGGTGGACGACCTGATGGACGTGTCGCGCATCACGCGCGGCAAGATCGAACTGGCGCGCCAGCCGGTGCCGCTGGCCGAGGTGCTCGCTGCCGCCGTCGAGACCAGCCGCCCGGCGATCGACCGCGCCAGCCATGCCTTCAGCCTGCGCCTGCCGCCCGAGCCGCTGCTGCTGGATGCCGACAAGGTGCGCCTGACCCAGGTGTTCGCGAACCTCTTGAACAACGCGGCCAAGTACACCGATGCGCACGGACGCATCGAGCTGGCGGCCTGGCCCGAAGCCGGGAGCGGCGGCGAGGGCGGCGCCTGCGGCCAGGTCGTGGTGGCGGTGCGCGACAGCGGCATCGGGATCCCGCCCGAGAAGCTGGACCAGGTGTTCGACATGTTCACCCAGGTCGAGGCGGCCGGCAGCCATAGCCAGGGCGGCCTGGGCATCGGGCTGGCGATGGTGCGCAGCCTGGTGCAGATGCACGGCGGCAGCGTGGAGGCGAAAAGCGGCGGCCCGGGCAAGGGCAGCGAATTCCTGGTGCGCCTGCCGTTGCCGGCGCTGCCGGCTGCGGGCACGGGCGCGGCGGCCCCGGCCCGCGCCGCCGCGGCGCCGCTGGCCGGGCGCAAGGTGCTGGTGGTGGACGACAACCGCGACGCCGCCGATTCGCTGTGCATGCTGCTCGGCAGCCGCGGCGCCCACGCCAGCTGCGCCTACGACGGCGCGCGCGCGCTCGAACTGCTGGCGGCGCTGCGTCCGCATTCGCTGGTGGTCGACATCGGCATGCCCGGCATGGACGGGCACCAGGTGGCGGCCGCGGTGCGCGCCGACCCGCGTTTCGCCGGCCTGCAGATCATCGCCCTGACCGGCTGGGGCCAGGAAGCCGACCGCCGCCGCTCGCGCGAGGCCGGCATCGACCACCACCTGACCAAGCCGGTCGACCTGGCGCTGCTGGAGCGGTTGCTGGTGGAAGCCGCTATCTGACAACGTCGTCGTTCCGGCATGAGTGATTGGATACACGCTTCATGCCGCCACCAGTACCGTCGTCCCCGCGCAGGGTAAAGAATGCCACTGGCATTCTTTACCCCATACTGAGCAACAGAATCTGGTACCCGGAAGTCACCAGAATGATTCAAAAATACTAACTTTTCGCACTCAGCATGGGTCCCCGCCTTCGCGGGGACGACGGTCTTTAGGCCAGCAATACTATCTTGGACAGCAGTGCGCCTTCGCGGGGACCACTAGCAAAACTCAGGGCTTTTTTTGCGCCAGCATCGCCAACTGGTAATCGGTCTTGGCGTAGCCGGGATTGTGCTGCTCGGTCCAGGCCAGGAAGGCGCGCGAGCGGTAGGCGGCGATGTCGCGCGCGAACGGCTTGTTCAAATCGCCGCTGCGCACCGCCACCCGGTTGACGTAGTTGCGCGAGATGGTCTCGGTGCGCAGGGCGTCGGCCAGTTTCAGTCCCGAGGCCAGCGCGTAGTTGCCGTTGACAAAGGCGTAGTCGGCGTCCTGCAGCGCGCGCGGCAGCTGCGCGGCTTCCAGCGGCAGCAGCTTGATGCCGCGCGGGTTGCGCACGATGTCCTTTTCGGAGGCCTTGACCGGGTCGGCGTCCGGGCGCAGCGCGATCCAGCCGAGCTGCGCCAGCATCACCAGCGCGCGCGCCTGGTTGGTGGGGTCGTTCGGCAGGGCTACCGTGGTGCCGGCGCGCGCCTCGTCCAGGCTGCGGTGGCGGCGGCTGTAGATGGCGATCGGCGCGGTCGGGATGGTCACCAGTTCCGCCAGTGCCAGCTTGTGGTCGCGCGCGAACTTGTTCAGGTAGACGCTGTGCTGGAACACGTTGGCGTCGAGCGAACCCTCGGCCAGCGCGAAGTTCGGCTGCACGTAGTCGTTGAACTCGACCACGCGCTGTACTGCTGGAAGACCATGCCGATGCCGCGCCGCGCCGCGCGCAGATCGCGCCGCGACAGCCGCGTCAGGTCGCGTCCGCCGACGATGACGGCGCCGCTGTCGGGCGTCTCCAGCAGGTTGATCATGCGCAGCAGCGTCGACTTGCCGGCGCCGCTGCGGCCGGCGATGCCGAAAATGTCGCCGCGGTGCACGTCCAGCGAGACGTCGCGCAGCGCCTGGCACGCCGCCGTGTCGTCGCCTGTGGCGGCGAAGGCCTTGGCCACGCGTTGCAGCCGGATCAGCGGCGCCTCCATGGCGCCGCCGGAAGACAGTTCGTCCATGGTCGTCGCGGCCTCAGGAATAGGGCGTCGGCTCGGGCAGGCGGCCGTCCAGCGCGAAGCGGCCCAGGTCGCGCAGCTTGTAGTCGACCGGGTCGTGCAGCGTGTGCACGCGCGCGTTGCGCCAGAAGCGGTCCAGGCCGTACCTGGCCGAGGTCGACCGGGCGCCGGTCAGCTCGAACAGCTGGTTGCCGATGCCGAGCGCGGCGCGGTGCGCCAACACCTTGGCCTCGGCCACCGCCACCGCCACCGCGCCGCGTTCGGCCGCGCTCAATGCGCCGCCCTGCGCGAAGGCGGCGTCCAGCGCCCGCGCCGCCTCGTCGGCCAGCGCCTGCGCCGGCCGCACCAGCAGGTGGAATTCGCCGAAGCGGTGCTGCACGAACGGATCGTCGGCGGCGGCCTCGGCGCCGCCGGCCGGCCACGGCCGCGCTTCTTCCAGCAGGTAGCGCCGCGCCGCCGCCAACGCGCCCTCGGCGATGCCCAGGTACAGGTTGACCAGCACCAGCTGCGCGACCTGCGAACGCAGCGTGGCCTGCGCACTGGGCGCGCGCGTGGCCGGCTGCAGTACCAGGTCTTCCGGCAGCAGCACGTCCGCGAAGCGCACGTTGCCGCTGTCGGTCTGGCGCTGGCCGAAGGCGTCCCAGTCGGCCACCACCTCGATGCCGGGCTGGCGCGTGGGCAGCACGCCGATCAGCGCGGCGCCGGCCAGCGTGTCCCAGGCGGACACCGTGAGCCAGTCGGAACCGACCGAGCCGGAAGCGAAATTCTTGACGCCGCTGAGCGCATAACCGCCGGCGGTCGGCACCGCCACCAGGCGCCGGTCGAGCGGGTTCAGGGCATTGCCCCAGAACAGGCGCTGCTCGACGGTGAGCGTCAGCAGGCGGCGCTGCTGCTGGGCGCTGCCGTACAGGCGGATGCCGGCCAGCTGCAGGTGGTGGAAGGCCAGCAGGTGCGCCAGCGCGCTGTCGGCGCGCGCCACGATGCGCACCGCGCGGTACACGGTCTGCCAGTCGGCGCCGATCCCGCCGAATTCCGCCGGGACCGACAAGGCCAGCAAACCGGAATCGCGGATCCAGCCGCGCTCCTCGGCCGCATGGCCGCCGGCGCGGTCGCGCTCGACGGCGGTGGCCGCCAGGCGCTCCGCCAGGCGTTCGGCGGCGGCCAGCGGGTCGAAGGCGCCGGTCGTGCCGGCGGCAGCGCTCGCATCGGCCGGGTCGGCGGAGGCGGCGGCGGGAAAAGCCAGGTGCATGATGAGTATCCTGTTCGGCGATGCGGGCCAGTATGGCAAAGCCCGCCGGCGGCGTAAACGAAGATATTCGGGATTGCATAGTCGCTAAACGCGACAAGGAAAAGCGTCCATGCAATGGCGCCTGCGCCGCGGGTCAGGCGCCCAGGCGCTGCGCTAGTTCCCCCAGGTCGCCGACCACCAGTTCCGGCGCCGGCGCCAGGGCGAACGGCGCCTGGCCGGCGCGCTCGACGAAGGCGGTGCGCAGGCCGGCCCAGGCGGCGCCGCCGATATCCCAGCCGTGCGCCGCCACCAGCATGGTGCCGGCGGCCTCCACGCGCATGCGCGCGGCGACGCGGCGGTAGACGTCGGGATGCGGCTTGTACAGCCTGAACTCCTGCACGCTGAACTGGGCATCGAAGCAATCGGCGATGCCGGCATGGTCGAGCTGGGCGCGCAGGCCGGTGCGGGTCGAGATCGACAGCGCGGCCAGGCGCAGGCCGGCGCTTTTCAGGCGCTGCAGCGCGGGCTGCACGTCGGCGTGGGCGGGCAGGCGCGTCAGCGAACGCATCGCCGCCTCGGCTTGGGCCTGTGATACGTCGATGCCCTGGCCCTGGGCCAGCATGCGCAGCACGGCGGCGCCGATCTCGGGCAGCGGCGCGTAGCGTCCGGCCAGGGTCATCGAGGCGGCATATTGCAGGGTGGTGGCGAACCACAGCTTGGGGCTGTCGGCGCCGGGCAGCACGGCGCGGATGGCCGCATGCACCGGGCCCATGTCGAGCATGGTCTGGTTGACGTCGAACAGCAGCATGTCGGGGCGGGCGAGGGAGGAGGCGGTCATGGCGTTCACGGTGGTTGTCGATGCCTGCATGCTCGCCGAAACGGCCGCCGTGCGGCGCCCGCTTCCCCGCGCGCGCGTCAGCGCGCCACGATCAGCCGCAGTCCGAGCGCGATGAACACCACGCCGGCGCAGCGGTCCAGCCACATGCCGGCCCGGGGCCGGCGGTTCAGCCAGGCGCCGACGCTGCCGGAAAACCAGCCCAGCAAGCCGAACAGCACCGCCGCCTGCGCCGTGAACGCCAGGCCCAGCAGCGCGGTCTGCAGGTTGGCGTCGCCGCGCGCGGGCGCCACGAACTGCGGCAAAAAGGAAAGGAAGAACAGCGCCACCTTGGGATTGATGGCGTTGGCGAACACGCCCTTGAGGAACAGCCGGCGCGGCGATTCGGCCATGCCGGTCGAGCGCGCCGCACTGACCGCGCCGCCGCCGCGGCTGCGCAGCGCGCCGACGCCCAGCCAGGCCAGGTACAGCCCGCCGCACACCTTCAGCGCGCCGAACGCCAGCGGCGAAGCGGCGATCAGGGCGCTGACGCCGACGACGGCCAGCAGCGTGTGGCTGAGGCAGCCGAGCGCGCAGCCCAGGCCGAAGGCGACGCCGCGCAAGCGGCCCCTGGCCATGCCGAGGCTGAGCACCAGCATGTTGTCCGGGCCGGGCGACAGGGTCAGCAGGATGGCGGCGGCGAGAAAGGCGAGCGACTGGTCGAGGGT
Source organism: Massilia forsythiae (assembly GCF_012849555.1). Classification (NCBI taxonomy): domain Bacteria; kingdom Pseudomonadati; phylum Pseudomonadota; class Betaproteobacteria; order Burkholderiales; family Oxalobacteraceae; genus Massilia; species Massilia forsythiae. The sequence goes on along the minus strand of NZ_CP051685.1, from coordinate 5,350,331 downwards.
GAGCATGCGGTGCAGAGATGGCAAGAAGAGATGCCCATCTTACCCGGCGCTGCCGTGGGACACCAGTCGGGGCGGAAGGAACGCGACATCCGGGGAACGATGGTATACAGTGCGCTTTTGCCAGCCCAGGATTTTGCCGCCCGCCACCGCATGACCAAGAAAAACAAGTCGCAACGCCCCATCCGCAACCTCGTCGAACGCGTCCTCAACACCTTCCTGCGCAGTGGCCGCCTGGCCTGTTTCAGCTACCGGCTGGGCGCGATGGGGCATGCCCGCGTCACCCGCCACGAGGTGGTGCTGGCGCCCGGCCAAGCGCTGCCGCGCCCGCTGAAGATCGCCTTCGCCTCGGACTTCCACGCCGGCCCGACCACCGCGCCGGCGCTGTTCGACGAATTGCTGGCGCTGGTCGAAGCCGAGCGCCCGGACGTGCTGCTGCTGGGCGGCGACTACGTGGTGTTCGACGCCGCCAACGTCGCCGCGCTGGACGGTTTTCTCGCTGCGCTGCGCATTCCGCTGCGCACCTATGCGGTGCTGGGCAACCACGATGTTTGGAACGGGCGCCGGACCATCGTGGCGGCGCTGGAGGCGCACGGCGTGGCGATCCTGGACAACCTGAACCACCGCCTGCCGGCGCCGTTCGGCATGGTCAGCGTGTGCGGCATCGACGACCCCTGGACCGGCACGCCGCGCCCGGCGGACGCCTTTGCCGGCGCCGCGCCGGTGCGGCTCTTCGTCACGCATGCGCCGGATGGCCTGTTCCTGCTCGACGGCCAGCGCTACGACGTCGCCTTTTCCGGCCATACCCACGGCGGCCAGATCGCCACGCCGGGCGGGCGTCCGCTGTTCCGTCCCAGCGGCCCGGTGTCGCGCGAACATACCTACGGCCGCTACGACGTGGAAGGCAATGGGCCGATGTTCGTCAGCCGCGGCGTCGGCTGCTCGGGTATTCCACTGCGCGTGAACGCCGATCCGGAATTGCTCGTCTGTACGCTGCGCGCGGTGTGAGCGGCGGCTTTTACCCTTCAAAGATTGTTTTTTGAGTATTTCCTTTGATTCCGCATTACAGAATGGCGATAATGGCACGCCACTAATGCTTCTGCCGGGCATCGTTCTTGCATAGTCCGGCAGCAGCAGGCCCGCGCCCGAGGAGGAGACATCCGCCGTCCGGCGGCGACACGATCGCCGGCGGACGCCAGGCCCGCTGGATCTTCGGTTCCACACACAAACGATGGGGCACGGGGTCTATCACTTATTGATTGGAGAAAGCAGTGAGTCTTTTCAGAACCAAGAATCTCGACACCATGGTTGCCGAGACACAGAAAACCGGCGGGCTGAAGAAGGTGCTGGGACCGTTCGACCTGATCCTGATGGGCATCGGGGCGATCGTCGGCACCGGCATCTTCGTGCTGACCGGCACCGGCGCGCTGACCGCCGGCCCGGCGCTGACCGTGTCCTTCATCGTCGCCGCCATCGCCTGCGGCTTCGCGGCCATGTGCTATGCCGAATTCGCCTCCACGGTGCCGGTGGCCGGCTCGATCTATACCTACAGCTATGCGGTGCTGGGCGAACTGGTGGCCTGGATGATCGGCTGGGACCTGCTGCTCGAATACGGCTTGGCGACCTCGACCGTGGCGGTCGGCTGGTCCGGCTATTTCCAGTCGCTGCTGCACGGCTACGGCCTGGAGATTCCCGCCGCCCTGAGCGCCGCGCCGGGCGCGCGCGAGGGCGTGCACACCGTCATGAACCTGCCGGCGCTGTGCATCATGCTGCTGCTGACCTGGATGCTGTCGCTGGGCGTGCGCGAATCGGCGCGCGTCAACAACATCATGGTGGCGATCAAGATGACGGTGGTGGTGCTGTTCATCCTGTTCGGCTTCGGCCACGTGAACACCGACAACTGGCACCCGTACGCGCCGTTCGGCGCCTCCGGCATCATGAGCGCCGCCGCGCTGGTGTTCTTCGCCTTCATCGGCTTCGACGCGGTGACCTCGGCCGCCGAGGAAGTCAAGCGCCCGGCGCGCGACCTGCCGATCGGCATCATCGGTTCGCTGGCGATCTGCACGCTGCTGTACGTGATCGTGGCCGCCATCATGACGGGCATCGTGCCGTTCGCGCAATTCAAGGGCATCGACCACCCGGTGTCGCTGGCCCTGCAGCATGCCGGCGAGAACTGGCTGGCCAAGTGGACCGACCTCGGCGCCATCCTCGGCATGACCACCGTGATGCTGGTGATGGCCTACGGCCAGACCCGCATCATCTTCGCCATGTCGCGCGACGGCCTGCTGCCGGCCAAGCTGTCGACCGTGCACCCGAAATACGGCACGCCCTACCTCGCCACCTGGATGGTCGGCATCGTGTTCGGCGTGATCGCCGCCTTCGTGCCACTGAACGTGCTGGCCGAACTGGTCAACATCGGCACCCTGGCCGCGTTCTGCCTGGTGTCGGTCGCCGTGATCGTGCTGCGCAACAAGCGCCCGGACCTGAAGCGCGCCTTCCGCTGCCCGGGCGTGCCGGTGGTGCCGGCGATCGCCGTGCTGTTCTGCCTGGCGCTGATGGCGTTCCTGAGCCTGGTGACCTGGATCGCCTTCGGCATCTGGCTGGCGCTGGGCCTGGTGGTGTACTTCGGTTATGCGCGCTCGCGTTCGGTGCTGAACAAGGTGCCGGCCAAGGTATAAGGTCACCGCGTCGGCCGCTCGCCGTCGTCCCCGCCTTCGCGGGGACGACGTTTTTATTTCTTGCACCGTCAATGGTCAAAACCCATCGAAAATTGCATTGAAACGGTGCAATTTTTGTAATCCCTGTCCGACATGGACTAGGGACGCGTACCGATTACGCAAAATGCATCGAGTCATCATAATCCTGGTACAACATTTATCAGAAGATTCATTATGACTCCAAGCCTTGTCGTCGATAGCCCGGAACGTCTCGCCGCAGCCACGCCGGTTGCGCCCGTTACTTCCGCGAAAGCACTGTATTTTGCGCTGTTGGACAATCCGGAAAGCGTGTCCGCAGGGGCGCGTGCATTCCTGCGCGCCCAGATCGAAGCGGCGCGCGCCGAACCGGAAGAGCTGCCGGAGGAACCCTCCCAACTGGTGGGATGGGTGCAGGGCCGCTCGGAAGCGGTGGGGCTGTCCTACCGCGAATACCTGGCCGCGCGCAAGAACGGTGCGGCGCGCCGCTATTTCACCACCAAGTCGCATGCGCTCGCCTTCTTGAAAGGCGTGGCGCCCACCAAGCTGGTCGACGGCGCCTGGCTGTACGGCGTGCTGTCGCGCTGGGAAAACCCGGATTTCCATCCGCTGATCAAGACCTACCTCGAAGAGCTGGGCGACGGCGTGCCCGACAAGAACCACGTCACGCTGTACCGCCGCCTGCTGGCCGCGCATGGCTGCGACCAGTGGGACAACCTGTCGGAAGACCATTTCGTGCAGGGCGCGATCCAGCTGGCGCTGGCCTACCATGCCGACGAGTTCCTGCCGGAAGTGGTCGGCTTCAACCTCGGCTACGAACAACTGCCGCTGCACCTGCTGATCTCTTCCTACGAGCTGAACGAACTCGGCATCGACCCGTACTACTTCACGCTGCACATCACCGTCGACAATGCCGGCAGCGGCCACGCCTTCAAGGCGGTGCAGGCGGTGCGCAACCTGATGGCGCAGTCGAGCGACCCGGCCGCCTTCTACCGGCGCGTGCTGGACGGCTACCGCATGAACGAGCTGGGCGCCGGCACCACGTCGGTCATCGCCGGGTTCGACCTGGAAGCCGAACTCACCGAGATCTTCACGAGCAAGGCGGTGGTCGGCAAGAACATGCACTCGGATTACTGCCGCGTGGCCGGCCGTTCGATCAACGAGTGGCTGGCGGACCCGGCCCAGATGCCCGCCTTCCTGGGCGCACTGGAGCAGGCCGGCTGGATCAAGCGTGGCGAAGACGCCGAGAACAGCCGCTTCTGGCGCCTGATCCAGGGCGAGCGCGCCGAGATGTTCGGCGTGTTCTCGCCCTACGAGCAGCAGGTGCTGCGCGACTGGATCCAGAGCACCCGCGACGCCGGCGCCAGCAGCCGCACCGGCCGCGTGCTCAGCCACCGCGCCCGCCAGCGCGCGCTCGACACCCTGAACCAGCACACCGGCCGCAGCGGCTATCCGGAACGCGGCCTGATCCGGCGCCGCTCGGCCAACGGCGAAGCCGGCGGCGACGGCGAGCTGCGCCGGCTGGAGCAGGACGTGGCCGACGCCGCCGGCAAGGGCGAGGCGATGACCATGCTGGCGCGCCGGATGTCGCCCTCGGTGCACCACACCGCGATCGGGCTGATGGCCACGCGCATGTATTCGCGGCTGCTGGACGCCTAGCAGCGCGCCAAGCGTGTGCCATGCCATCGGGCGCACCTGTCATAATTAAAAAATTGGCAATATCGTAGCAACCCAGTGCGGGTCCGGGCCAGTCAGGCCGGACCCGCACGCCGTATTCAGACCCAAGGATCAACCCGTGCGCATTCTCGAACAACGCTTCCTGCGTGGCCCCAACATCCACGCCGACACCCCCTGCCTGCTGTCCGTGCTCGACCTGGAGGACCTGTACGGGGTCTCGACCCGGGAACTTCCGCAGTTCACCGAAGCGCTGCTCGATTTGTTGCCGCTGCTGGCCGACTACCTGGTGCCGACCGGCCAGCCGGGCGGCTTCGCCCAGCGCCTGCGCGAAGGCACCTACCTGGCGCGCGTGGTCGAGCATGTGACGCTCGGCCTGCAATGCCTGGCCGGGGCGCCGGCCTCGTTCGGCCGCACCCGTCCGGTGGCGGGTGTGCCCGGCCAGTACCGCGTGGTGTGCGCCTACGGGCTGGAAAAGGTGGCGCAGCCGGCGTTCGCGCTGGCGGTCGAGATCGTCGACGCGCTGGCGCACGGCCGCCCGTTCGAACTGGCGCCGCGCCTGGACGAGCTGCGCGAGCTGGCCGAGCACTACGCGATCGGCACCAGCACGGCGGCGGTGCTGGCGGCGGCCCGGGAGCGCGGCATTCCGGTGCAGCGCATCACCGAGGACGCCAACCTGTTCCAGCTCGGCTGGGGCAACCGGCAGAAGCGCATCCAGGCCACCGTTACCGGCGAGACCAGCAACATCGCGGTGCGCATCGCCAGCGACAAGGGGCTGACCAAGCAATTGCTGGCGGAAGCGGGCGTGCCGGTGCCGCAGGGGGAGACCGTCACCGGCATCGAGGATGCGCTGCGCGTGGCGCATCGGCTGGACGCGCCGGTGACCGTCAAGCCGCTGGACGCCAACCAGGGCAAGGGCGTGACCGTGAACTGCCGCAGCGACGACGAGATCGAGCAGGCCTACGCGTTTGCGCGCAAGCACGGCCGCCGCATCATCGTCGAGCGCCACATCGACGGCGTCGACTACCGCGTGCTGGTGGCCGGCGGCCGCGTGGCCGCGGCCTCGTGCCGGCGTCCGGCCCACGTGGTCGGCGACGGTGAGAAAACCATCCGCGAACTGGTGGAAATCGAGAACCGCAACCCGGCGCGCGGCGAGGGCCACAGCGGCATCCTGACCCGGATCGCGCTCGACGCGCATGCCGAGGACATGCTGCGCAAGCAGGACTTGCTGCCGGACGCGGTGCCGCCGGCGGGCGTCGTCGTCTACCTGCGCGGCAACGCCAACCTGTCGACCGGCGGCACCGCCGAGGACGTGACGGAACTGCTGCCGGAATCGACGCGTGAACTGTGCGTGCGCGCCGCCGCCAAGATCGGCCTGGACGTGGCCGGCATCGACATCGTCTGCCGCGACATCGCGCTGCCGCTGGACCAGCAGGGCGGGGCGGTGATCGAGGTGAACGCCGCGCCCGGCATCCGCATGCACCAGTACCCGAGCAACGGCCAGCCGCGCGACGCCGGCGACGCCATCGTCGACGGCCTGATGGGCGATTCCGACGGCCGCATCCCGGTCGTCGCCGTCACCGGCACCAACGGCAAGACCACCACCACGCTGCTGATCGCGCACGCGGTGCGCCTGGCCGGTCGCGTTACCGGCGTCACCACCACCCACGGCGTGTTCATCGACGGCAAGCCGGTGACCAAGGGCGACTGCACCGGCTACTGGTCGGCGCGCACCGTGCTGGCCTCGCCCGACGTCGACTTCGCGATCCTGGAAACGGCGCGCGGCGGCATCCTCAAGCGCGGCCTGGCGTTCGACCGCTGCGACGTCGGCGTGGTGCTGAACGTGGCGGCCGACCATCTGGGCCTGGACGGCATCGACACCGTGGAAGACCTGGCGCAGGTAAAGGCCGTGGTGCCGATGGCGGCCACGCGCGCGGTGGTGCTGAACGCCGAGGACCCGCTGTGCGTGGCGATGGCGCGGCGCGTGCGCCCGGACGTGGAAATCGTCTACTTCTCGATGGAGGCGGACGACCCCGTGCTGCTGCGCCACCTGGAAGACGGCGGCCGCGCCGCCTACGTGCAGGACAATGCCATCGTGGTGGCAGACGGCACCTACCACCAGCAGCTGCTGCGCGTGGAAAGCATGCCGATCTCGATGGGCGGGCGCGCGCGCTACAACATCGCCAACGGCTTGGCCGCCGCGGCGGCGCTGATGGCGTCCGGCTTCGGCAACCTGCAGATCGCCACCGGCCTGTCCACTTTTGTGAGCGACGGCAGGAACAACCCGCTGCGCACCAACGTTTTCGACGTGCGCGGCGTGACCGTGATCGTCGACTACGCCCATAACCCGGCCGCCTACGGTGCGCTGGCCGAGATGGCGCGCGCGCTGCTGCCCGGCCAGCTGGTCGGCATCGTCACCGCGCCGGGCGACCGCCGCGACGTCGACCTGCGCGAGGTCGGCCGCGTGTGCGCCGAGCGCTTCGACGAGCTGGTGGTGTACGAATCGGCCAGCCGCGGGCGCAAGCCGGGCGAGGCGGTCGACCTGATCCTGCGCGGCGCGGAAGAGGCGGTCGGGCTGTCGGACACGTTGCACCGCGAGCTGGAAGTGGGCAAGGCGATCCGCCTGGGGCTGTCGCTGTGCCGGCGCGGGGACGTGCTGGTGTTCGCGTGCGGGACGTCGCTGAAGGTGTTCGTGGAGGCGGTGCGCGAGATGGATCCGGAGAGCGCGGAAAAGATCGCGGCGCAGGTGGGGTGATAGCAGCGGAAGCGAGGAAGCGCTTCCCACGACCGGTAAACTTTACACGTCGTCCCCGCGCAGGCGGGGACCCATACCGAGTTTCGGAACTCGTAACGCCCGCACTGCGCCGGTTTATTCGAAGCCCCAGTTTTGCATGCTCACCATGGGTCCCCGCCTGCGCGGGGACGACGTCAGGCTGCCTGCTGCGGGATCGTGGAAGCGCGCAGGCTCGCCCGCAAATTCTCCCTGGCCTTCTCTTCGTAGGCATCGTGGAAGCGCTGCGTCGCGAAGATGCGGCTGCGCCCCAGGTAGCCCTCCAGCACCTCGCGCCGCTTTTCGCGGTACAGCGCGTCCGGCACGTGCGCATATTCGGCGCGGATCTGGCGTTCGTATTCGGCGAAGCGCTCGGGCGTAGAGCCCAGGATGGCCAGGTCGACGTCGATCAGCACCGCGCGGTCGGGATCCCCTTCCGGCACATGGTGGCGCGTGGACATGATCAGGGCATCGACCCGGTCGATCACCGCTGCGCCGGCGCCGGCCGCGCGCAGGCAGTCGCGGGCCATCTCGCTGCTGCGCGCCTCGTTGTCGTTGCGCTGGGCGTCGTAGACGGCGTCGTGGTACCACAGCGCCAGTGCGATCTCGCCCGGGTGCGGCCCTTCGTCGACGAGGCGGTCGAAATTGGCGAAGCATTCGTCCAGGTGCTGCAGCGTGTGGTAGTGGCGGCGCGGTTCGCGGTAGCCGGCCAGCAGCGCCTCGAATACGTCCTGGGGAGGCAGCGGCATGCCGAGCTGCTGCCAGGTCTGCTGCCAACGTGTCGTTCGATCCATCATGTCGGTCTCTCTTCTGAAAAGGCATTCTTGCGAGCGCGGCGTCTCGTGTGGAAGCGCCGCGGCTGTTGCCATTATTGTAAAGAGGCGGGGGCGCACGCGTAGCGCGTTACACAGTTTTACACCTGGGTCGACGTCGGGGCGGTGAGGTGCAGGGCGCGGTTGAGCATGGGTCGGGTGGACGCGTGGACGGCGTCGGCGGTGGCGTGATGCGCGCGGCGGGGTGCAGCCGCCTCGCCGGCCGCGTCCACCCTACGCCTGCATGAGGAGCCCGGAGGGCGTCGCTGCCATCCCGGCGTGGAGGGATCGGCGGTCCCGGCGCCTACACGGCCGCTTCGGCCTCGATGCGTTGCGCCGTCGCCGGCGAGGTCGGGCGGATCGCTTCCAGCAGTTCGCTGATCGACGAGCCGCAGCCGAACACCAGCACGTCGCCAGGCGCGCAGCGCGCCAGGCCGGCGCGGATGGCCTGGTGCACGTCCAGCTGCACCTGCAGGTGGTCGGTCTCGAAGTTGCCCAGGCGCGCGCCGCGCACCAGCAGGGCGGCGACCTCGCCGGCGGCGCGGCCGCGGTTCTCGGATTCGTACACCACGAGCTCGTCGAAGCCGGCGCCGCAGGTGGCGCCGATGTCGACCAGGTCGGCGTCGCGGCGGTCGCCCGGTGCCGCCACCACGCCCACCAGGCGGCCCGGGGTCAGGGCGCGCGCGGTCTCCGCCAGCGCGGCGTAGGCGGCGCTGTTGTGGGCGTAGTCGACGATCACGGTGACGCCGTCGACGTCGAACACGTTCGAGCGCAGCGGGTTGTGCTTCCAGTCCGAGACGAAGCTGCGCAGGCCGTCGGCGATTTCGTCCAGGCCGAAGCCGGACGCCGCCAGCGTGGCCGCCGTGGCCAGGCCGTTGGCGATGTTGTAGCGCGCCGCCCCCTTCATCGCCGCCGGCATGGTGCGGGTGTCGAGCAGCGCCTCGTGGCGCGCGCCGTTCACCAGCACCATGGTGTTGTCTTCCAGGTAGGCGGCGCGGCCGCCGTCCTCGATGTGGCGCAGCAGGACCGGATTGTCGGCGTCCAGCGCGAAGTACAGCACCTCGACGCCATCGGCCAGCTGGCCGGCCATCGCCACGCAGTGGTCGTCCTCGGCATTCAGCACCACGGCGCGGGTGGCGCGCCGGGCCACCACCAGCTTGACCTTGGCCAGGTCCTCGACGCTGTCGATGCCGTCCAGCCCCAGGTGGTCGCTGGACACGTTCAGCACCACCGCCACGTCGCAATGGTCCCAGGCCAGGCCGCGCTTGAGGATGCCGCCGCGCGCCGTCTCCAGCAGCGCCACGTCGACCTCGGGCGAGGCCAGCACGGTGCGCGCCGAGCGGTAGCCGGTGCAGTCGCCCCGGGCGATGCGCCTGCCGTCGATGAACACGCCCTCGGTGGTGGTGACGCCGGTGCGCAGGCCGGCCATGCGCACCGCGTGGTCGAGCATCAGCGTGGTGGTGGTCTTGCCGTTGGTGCCGGTGACGGCGATCAGCGGAATGCGGCCGTCGTCGTCGCCGAACAGCGATTCGACGATGGCGGCGCCGGCGTCGCGCGGGGTGCCTCGGCTCGGGTATTCGTGCATGCGGATGCCGGGCGCGGCATTGACCTCGATGATGCCGCCGCGCTGTTCGCGCAGCGGCAGCGCGATGTCCTGGCACACGATGTCGATGCCGGCCACGTCCAGGCCGATGGTGCGCGCGGCGCGGATGCAAATGTCGCGGGTTTCGTCGGGCAGCAGGTCGGTCACGTCCTCGGCGGTGCCGCCGGTGGACAGGTTGGCGTTGCCGCGCAGGTCGACGGTGACGCCTTCCGGCAGCACGTCGTCCAGGGTATGGCCCTGCCTGGCCAGGATGTCGATCGCCAGCTGGTCCAGCGGGATCTTCGTCAGGATGTTGGTGTGGCCCTCGCCGCGCGCCGGGTTGCGGTTCTCGATCCCGACCAGCTCACGCACGCTGTGCTCGCCGTCGCCGGTCACGTGCGGCGGACGGCGCCAGGACGCGGCGGCGACCTTCCGGCCGGTGACCAGCACGCGGTAGTCGCGCCCGCGCAGGTATTCCTCGACGATCACGTGGCGGCCGTACTCGGACGCAAAGGCGAACGCGCGCTCGACTTCGTCCGGCGTGGTGCAGGTGGCGGTCACGCCCTTGCCCTGATTGGCGTCGAGCGGCTTGACGGTGACGCTGCCGATGCGCCGCGCCACGCGCTGGGCGTTGGCGAGCGTGGTGACGGTCTCGCCGGCCGGGACCGGGCAGCCGGCCTGGTCGAGCAGGGTCTTGGTGAGCTGCTTGTCGCTGGCGATGCTGACCGCGATGTGGCTGGTGGCGCCGGTGATGGTCGCCTGCAGGCGCTTCTGGCGGCTGCCCCAGCCGAGCTGGAACAGGTTGGCCGATTCGGTCAGGCGCATGCTCGGGATGCCGCGCTTGTGCGCGGCGTTCACCACGGCGCCGGTGCTGGTGCCGATCGCATGGCGCTGGGCGGTGTCGCGCAGGGACGCGATCTCGGCCTGGATGTCGACCTCGTCATGGCGCGCCAGCGCGGCGAACAGGCTGCAGGCGCTGCGCAGGGCGGCGCCCGCCAGCTTTTCGATGGCGTAGCCGCACACCACGCGCACCCGCTGCGGACCCGCTGCCACCCCGGAGGCTGCCGCGGCTGCCACGGTGCGGCTGAAGGCGCCGGGGGCGCCGGCCAGGCGCTGCAGTTCCATCACGACCGGCTCCAGCGCCTCGAGCGGGCTGTGGCAGTCGGACAGGCGCGCCGCCGCCTGCGGGCACATGCCGGGCAACAGCGCCAGCAGGCGCGCGCCCAGGCCGGCGATGCGCTCGTCCGGGCCGGCGGCCTCGGCCACCGCCATCAGGCAAGGGGTGGCGGCGTAGTAGTTGGGGCCGCGCAGGGTGCGTTGTTCGATGATTCTCATGAGATCGGATTCCGTTTCGTTACATTTTCCAAGAACTCGCTCAGCGCCGGCGGCACGCGGCGCACGTCGTCGCCCTGTTCCTGTCCCGGCAGCCGGTAGTTGCTGCCCGACGGCAGCAGGTGCAGGCGCACGTCGATCAGTTCCGGCGTTTCGCGGTTGGCGATGTCGGCCAGGTTGGTGATCATGCGGCGGCCGTCGACGACGGTGACCGCGCCTTGCCCGAGCACCTCGATGCCGACGCCGCGCTCGACCACCAGCGCGGTATCCTCGTCGATGCCGATGCCCATCAGGTACGGGTTCTGCGCCACCACCGACAGCAGGCGCGACAGGCGCTGGCGCTCCGAGAAGTGCTGGTCGACCACCACCTTGTGCAGGAAGCCGAGGCCGGCGCCCAGGTGGACGGATCCCTTTTCCGGGTGCAGCTCGGCGCGGCCCTGGGTCAGCATGTGGCCGGACATGGCCGAGGCGCCGGCGCTGGTGCCGCCGATGACGGCCCCGCGCAGCTTGAGCGCGGCGTGCATCTCGGCGTCCAGCGCGGTGCCGCCGATGATCGCCAGCAGGCGCTTCTGGTCGCCGCCGGTCATGAAGATGCCGTCCGCGTCCAGCACGTCGCGGATGTGGTCTTCGTCGTTGGCGTCCTGGCGGCTGGCCAGTTCCAGGTGCACGTGGCGGCTCACGCCGAGGTCGCCGAAGGCGGCGTCGTACATCTTCCACATCTCGCCGGCGACCGAGCTGGCGGCCGAGATGACGACGATCTTGGCATCGGCGCCGCCGCACAGTTCCACGAAGCGGGCCAGGATCTGCTTGTCGTGCTGGCGGTCTTCATGGCCGCCGATGATGACCAGGTGGCCGGGACCGGCGCGGCGCCCTGCGGTGCGCGCCGGCGCCTGCCGCGGCGCCGCGCCCTGCCGGAACGCGGCGCCCGGCGCGTCGATCTGGTCTTGCAGCGGCGGTTCCTGCGGGAACGCTCGTTCTTTCGCGGTGTCGGTCATTCCTGGACGATCCTTGCTTGCGGCATGTCGCGGTTGCTGTGGGAAGCGGCTTCGGTGCGCGAGACGGCGATCAGGCCGACCGGGACCGCCGGGTCGAACAGGCCGATGCCGCGCCGCAGCGCCTGTTCCAGCGGCATGCCGTCCTCGATCCAGCCGTAGACGCGGCTGGCGAGCAGGTGCCGCACGATGTGTTCGCCGATGCCGGTGGCGGCCACCGCGCCGGCCGGGCCGGCATAGAAACCGGCGCCGATGATCGGGGTGTCGCCGACGCGGCCCAGCAGGGCCGGCGCCGAGCCGCCGGTGGACGAGGCCACGGCAAAGTGGCCGTCGGGCGCGCGCACCACCGCGCCCACCGTGTCGCAGGCGGCGCTGTCGGGCAGCTGGAGCGGGGTCTGGTAGTTCCAGAAGCGCAAAAAGGCGCCGTTGCTCACGCCCGGCATCTTCGGCACCGAGCCGGCCAGTTCCTTCAGCAGCGTCCTGTGGGCCTGGCGCTGGCGTTCGGAGATATCGTGGTGGGACGGGTGGCCGATGGCCGCGGCGAAGCGGTTGGCGCCATCGCCGGCCAGCAGCCAGTGCGGGGTGTCGGCCACGGCGCGCGCCAGCAGCACCGGATTGGCGACGTTCTGCACGCAGGCGACCGCGCCCAGGCGGCCGCGCGTGTCCATGATCGAGGCGTCGAGTTCCACCGTGGCGCCGTCCAGGCCCAGCACCGCGCCGCTGCCGGCATTGAAGCGGCCGTCGTCCTCGAGTGCGGTGACCGCGGCGATCGCCGCCTCCAGCGCATCCGCGCTGAGGGCCAGCTCGCCGGCGGCGCGCCGGGCGGCATCGCTGCAACCGTCGTCGAAATCACGCGGGCTGCCGACCCCGCCATGGACCACGATGGCACATCCCGTCCCCGTCACGCTCATTCTTGTTTTCTCCATTAAATGCAATGCCGCCGTTCATGACTGCATGCGCAGGCAGGACGGCGGCGAATGGCGCATTATGCAAAAAATGTCGGAAACGAAACATCGGTAGCGCCGCCGTGTGAATGTAAGAGGCCGCTTACAAGACGCCGGGCAGATCAGGGCAGGATCGAGACGCCGCGCAGCGCCTGGCGCAGCTCGCGCGCCACCTGGCGCCGCCTGGCCTCGGTGACGAAGCGGCCGATCTCGACGCGCACGCCGCGCTATTCCAGCCGCACCAGCGCGCGCCGGCCGCCATCCGCCACCACCACGCGCGTCCACAACGGATCCAGGCGCGCCTGGCGGCGCTCGCCGGCATGCACCGATTCCACCAGCAGGCAGCCGTCGGCCAGCAGCACGCGCTCGTGGTCGGTGGCATGGCGCGCGTACAGTACCAGCGCCAGCGCCACCAGGGCCAGTTCGGGCAGCGAGAAGGCCAGCACCAGCCACACGCCGTTCAGCAGGAAGCCGGCGGCGACGGCCAGCGAGACGCAGCACAGCCCGGCGTAGGCGCGCGCCACCTGGCGCGGGGCCAGGGAACAGTTGCGCTGCAAGGTCCATTCATGCGTCGCGGCGGGCATGGCGCCATCTTACGATTGCCATGCCGGCATGTCGACGCTTGCACGGAAGACGCGCCGCCACGGCCGCATTGTGGCGGCGGCGCGACAAGCTGGACGGGTGCAATGCGCTGCCTTGGCGGCGGTGGTGGCGCTATGTCGGCAGCGGCGGGAATCTGGTAACATTTCGCCCTTTTGTTCGAACCATCTGAAACTATGGCCAACGCTTGCGGCGTCGATTTCGGCACTTCCAATTCCACCGTCGGCTGGGTCCGTCCCGGCCAGCCCAGCCTGCTCGCGCTCGAGGACGGCAAGGCGACCCTGCCGTCGGTCGTGTTCTTCAACGCCGACGAGGATGCGGTGCGCTACGGCCGCGCGGCGCTGCTGGACTACCTGGAAGGCTACGACGGCCGCCTGATGCGATCGCTGAAAAGCCTGCTGGGCACCAGCCTGATGGACGGCCAGACCGAAGTCGCCGGGCGCGCCTTGCCGTTCCGCGACCTGCTCGGCCACTTCATCGGCGAAGTCAAGCGCCGCGCCGAGCAGCAGGCCGGGCGCGCGTTTTCCAGCGCGGTGTTCGGGCGGCCGGTGTATTTCATCGACGACGACGCCGCCGCCGACCGCCTGGCCGAGGACACGCTGGCGGACATCGCGCGTTCGGTGGGCTTTCGCGAGATCGGCTTCCAGTACGAGCCGATCGCCGCCGCCTTCGACTACGAGTCGCGCATCGAGCGCGAGGAACTGGTGCTGATCGCCGACATCGGCGGCGGCACCTCGGACTTTTCGCTGGTGCGCCTGGGGCCGCAGCGCGCCGGCCGCAGCGAACGGCGCGACGACATCCTGGCCACCGGCGGCGTGCACATCGGCGGCACCGACTTCGACAAGTACCTGAGCCTGGCGGCGGTGATGCCGCTGCTCGGCTACGGCAGCACGCTAATATCCGGCGCCGCGGTCCCCAACAGCTATTATTTCAACCTGGCGACCTGGCACACGATCAACCAGGCGTATACGCGCAAGAGCGTGGCGCAGCTGGCGGAACTGGCGCGCGACGCCGCGGAGCCGGCCAAGCTGGCGCGCTTGCGCCACCTGATCGACGAGCGCGCCGGCCACTGGCTGGCGATGCGCGTCGAGGAAGCCAAGATCGGCCTGTCGGACGCGCCCGAGGTCGCGCTCGACCTCGACCGGCTGGCGCCGCCCGAGGTGCTGCGCATCGGGCGCGACCTGTTCACCGATGCCATTGCCGGCATGGTGGACAGCGTCGCCGCCACCGTGGGGCGCCTGCTGGTGGATGCCGGGGTGGCGCCGGAGCGGGTCGATACCGTGTTCTTCACCGGCGGCTCCAGCGGCGTGGCGGCGCTGCGGGATCGCATCGGCGCCATCGTGCCGGGCGCGCGCCGGGTCGAGGGCGACCGCTTCGGCAGCATCGGCGCCGGGCTGGCGCTGGACGCGGCGCGCAAGTTCGGCAACTGACGCCGGCCGGGGCGCGGACGCGGGCGCCGGGTCTTGGCATCCGCCGCCGCGGCCTCATCTATCCGGTTTGCACAAGAAAGGATCAGCAGTGTATCAACGTCCGATTGTCATGCTCGACTTCGAGACCACCGGCCTGTCGCCGGAAGCGGGCGACCGCATCACCGAGGTGGCGGCGCTGCGCATCGCCGGCGGGCGCGTGGTGGAGCGCTTCGTCTCGCTGGTGAATTGCGGCGTGCGCATCCCGCCCTTCATCGTGCAGTACACCGGCATCACCCAGCAGATGGTGGACGGCGCGCCGCCGGTGGACGAGGTGGTGCCGCAGCTGCTGGACTTCATCGGCGCCGATCCGCTGGCCGCCCACAACGCCAGCTTCGACGAGAAATTCCTGAAGGCCGAGGGCGCGCTGCTGGGGCGCGACTGCCGCCATTCGGCGCTGGTGTGTTCGCTCAAGCTGGCGCGCCGCGTGTACCCGCACCAGGACAGCTACAAGCTGGGCCAGCTGACGCGCGCGCTCGGCATCCGCTTCAACGGACGTGCCCACCGCGCCGAGGCCGATGCCGAGGTGGCGGCCGAACTGCTGCTGCACATCGGCCGCCACCTGGGCCGGTCCTACGGCCTGGACCGGGTCGAGCCGGACCTGCTGGTGTCGATCAACCGCCTGGCCGCGGCCAAGGTGCACGGCTTCGTCGGCCAGTACGCGGCCGAGCGGCGCGCCAACGCCTGAGCCTGACCGGGCGTCCGCCCGGTGTCCTGCCCCGGCACGCCGTTGCGCGTGCAGCACAAAACGCCCGATCGCGTCCGCGCAGCCGGCGGCGCGCATGCGCATGGCATGCCTGCGCACATGCCGGCATACCGCGCGCATGCGCGCCGTACCCCGTAGAACGCATTTCGTGCGGATTTTACGCGTGCCGTCCATCCCCTCCCTATTGTTCCAGATCAAATCCGCCAAGCTGGCATTTATTAAACTTTTGCCAACTCTTCCATTGCAGCGGTCATCTGGAGAACCAGCATGCATTTTCCCAAGCCCGAATCCGAGCCGGCGCCGGTCCCGTCCGTGTTCGCCTGGTTCGCGCGCGCGGCCGCGCGCGGCGACGCCTATGCCCAGTTCAACCTCGGCCTGCTGTACCGTAACGGTGACGGCGTGGCGCGCGACGATGGCATGGCCTGCCTGTGGCTGTCCAGGGCGGCGCGCCAGCGCCTCGCCTTCGCCCAGAACCACCTGGGCAGCATGTATTCGCAGGGGCGCGGCGTGGCCCGGTCGGACAGCCTGGCCGCCTACTGGTTCGGCCTGGCGGCGGCCCAGGGCGATGCCTCGGCCCAGCAGAACCTGGGCGACCTGTACCGCGCCGGGCGCGGCGTGGCGCGCCAGCCTGAGCAGGCGGTGGCCTGGTACTACAAGGCGGCCGAGCAGGACCTGGCCAGCGCCCAGCGCCTGCTCGGCCAGTGCTACCTGGCCGGCGAGGGCGTGCCGGCCAGCCATCCGCTGGCCATGGCGTGGTTCCGCAAGGCCGCGCTGCTCGAGGATGCGGCGGCCGAGGTCGAGCTCGGCCTGATGTACCGGCGCGGCCAGGGCGTGGCCGGCAGCGAGCGCGAGGCGCTGTACTGGTTCCGGCGCGCCGCCGGACGCGGCCATGCGCCGGCGCAGCGCCTGCTCGGCCTGTCCTGCCTGGAACGCGACCGGCGCGCCGGCCGCACCGCTGCGCGGCGCACGGCGGGACCGGCGTCGCCCGCCGCGCGTGCCACATCCGGCACCGCTGCGCATGCGGCCTCTCATTCTGCTTCGCAGTCGGCTTCGCATTCAGCCTATGTATTGCTGCATCGCGCCGCGCGCCAGGGCGACGCCGAAGCCCAGTTCAGCCTGGGCCGGCTGCTGGCCGGCGGCCCCGAAGGCCGCGCCGGCGCGACCGACCAGGCGCGCGCGCTGTCCTGGTACGCGCGCGCGGCGCACCAGGACCATGCGCCGGCCCAGTACTGCCTCGCCAACATGTACGCCCACGGCCGCGGGGTGGCGGCCGACCCGCAGCGCGCCCTGTACTGGTACCGGCGCGCCGCCGAGCAGGGCGCAGCCAATGCCCAGTTCACCCTCGGCGTGATCCATGCCAACGGCCAGGGTGTGCGCCGCGACGCGGCCCAGGCTGCCGAGTGGTACCGGCGCGCGGCCGAGCAGGGCGACGCCAGCGCCCAGAACAACCTCGGCGTGCTGTACGCCAACGGCCAGGGCGTGCGCCGCAACGACGCGCTGGCGGTGCACTGGTACCGCATGGCGGCAGAGCAGGGCCATGCGCTGGCCCAGTACAACCTGGGCGGCATGTACAACAGCGGGCGCGGCGTGGCGCGCGACAGCGTGCGTTCCTACATGTGGATGCTGCTGGCGGCCGATGCCGGCGACCCGGCCGCCGGCGCCAACAAGGCGATCGTGGCGCGCCGCCTGTCGCCGCAGCAGATCGACAGCGCGCACGACCTGCAGCGCCAGTGGCGCCGCGCGCACGGCGCCGAACACCCGGAGCGGCGCGCCGCCTGAAGGAGCGCCCGGCGCCGGCGGCGCTCGAATTGCTTCCCGGCGGACATTTATCATCTGGACAATTCGCGCTATCATGCCCCACGGCATGAGCCGACAACCGTCCAGGACCATCAACATGCACATCAGATCCGCCATCCGCGCCATCCGTGTCACCACGCTTGCGGCCGCCACCGCGGGCGCCTGCGCCGTCATCGGCGCCGCCCCCGCGAGCGGCCAGACCTGCGCCGGAACGCCGCTGGCCTATCCGGTCGCCAGGAAAGTCGACCAGGCCGACGATTACCACGGCACGCTCGTGGCCGACCCTTACCGCTGGCTGGAAGACGCCAACAGCGCCGAGACCAAGGCATGGGTCGACGCCGAGAACAAGGTGACGCAGGCCTGGCTGGCGCAGATCCCGCAGCGCGAAGGCATCCGCCGCCGCCTGACCCAGCTGTGGAACTTCGAGCGCTACAGCACGCCGTACAAGGAGGGCGGGCGCTATTTCTACAGCCGCAACGACGGCCTGCAGAACCAGGCGGTGCTGTACACGATGAAGTCGCTGGGCGACACGCCGCGCGTGCTGCTCGACCCGAACACCCTGGCCGCCGACGGCACGGTGGCGCTGGCCGGCGCCGCGGTCAGCCCGGACGGCAAGCTGCTGGCCTATGGCACCGCGGCCTCCGGTTCCGACTGGAACGAGTGGAAGGTGCGCGACATCGAGACCGGCAAGGACCTGGACGACCACCTCAAGTGGGTGAAATTCTCCAGCACCGCCTGGACCCGCGACGGCAAGGGTTTCTTCTACAGCCGCTACGACGAGCCGAAGGAAGCCACCAAGCTGGCCGACGTGAATTACTACCAGAAGCTGTACTACCACCGCGTCGGCACCGCGCAGGATGCCGACGTGCTGGTCTACGACCGTCCCGACCAAAAGGAATGGGGCTTCCAGGCCACCACCACCGACGACGGCCGCTACCTGCTGGTGACCGCCACCAAGGGCACGGCGCACAAGTACCGCGTGTTCTACAAGGACTTGAGCAAACCGGACGGTAAGGTGCAGGCACTGGTCGACAACTTCGACGCCGCCTACGACTTCATCGACAACGTCGGTCCGGTGCTGTACTTCGCCACCGACCGCAAGGCGCCGAAGAAGCGCATCGTCGCGATCGACCTGCGCCGCCCGCAGGAAACCAACTGGAAGACCATCGTGCCGGAAGCGCAGCAGACGCTGGTGTCGAGCCACATGATCGACAACAAGCTGGTCAACGAATACCTGGCCGATGCGCGCGCCGTGGTCAAGGTTACCGACCTCAAGGGCAAGGCGCTGCGCGAGATCGCGCTGCCGGGCATCGGCACCGTGTCCGGCTTCAACGCCAAGCGCACGGACACCGAAGCCTTTTATTCGTTCACCGGCTTTACCACGCCGTCGACCATCTACCGGGTCGACTTCAAGAGCGGGGCAAGCAGCGTGTTCCGCCAGCCGAAGCTGCAGTTCGATCCGGCCGCCTACGAGACGCGCCAGCAATTCTTCACCAGCCGCGACGGCACCAGAGTGCCGATGTTCATCGTGTCGAAGAAGGGCATCAAACTGGACGGCAACAACCCCACTTACCTGTACGGCTACGGCGGTTTCAACATCTCGATGACGCCGGCGTTCTCGCCGGCCAACCTGGCGTGGATGGAAATGGGCGGCGTCTACGTCAGCGCCAACCTGCGCGGCGGCGGCGAGTACGGCGAAGCCTGGCACGAGGCCGGCACCAAGCTGCACAAGCAGAACGTGTTCGACGACTTCATCGGCGCGGCGCAATGGCTGATCGACAACAAGGTGACTTCGCCGTCGAAACTGGCGATCGGCGGCGGCAGCAACGGCGGCCTGCTGGTCGGCGCCGCCATGACCCAGCGCCCGGACCTGTTCGCCGCCGCCATCCCGCAGGTCGGCGTGATGGACATGCTGCGCTTTCACAAGTTCACCATCGGCTGGGCCTGGACCTCGGACTACGGCTCGTCGGACAACGCGGACGAGTTCAAGGCCCTGGTGAAATATTCGCCGCTGCACAACATCAAGCCCGGCACCTGCTACCCGGCCACCATGATCACCACCGCCGACCACGACGACCGCGTGGTGCCCGCGCACAGCTTCAAGTTCGCCGCCACCGCCCAGGCCGCGCAGGCCGGGGGCAACCCGGTGATCATCCGCATCGACACCAAGGCCGGCCACGGCGCCGGCAAGCCGACCGGCAAGCAGATCGAGGAAGTGGCGGACCGCTGGGGTTTCCTGGCCAGGGCGCTCAGGATGGACGAGGCGCCGGCGGTGGCCGGCGGCGCCGAATAAGCTCGTGCAAGCCTAAATGGCGCCGTTCGAGCACGCCGTTCGAGCGTTTTCGCAGCCGGTACCTCGTCGTCCCCGACCTGGCCGGCCGCCTTGGCGCACTGCTGTCCAAAATAAGCGTTAGCTCTGCTTTAAGTGAGTTTTGTTCCTAGCAGTCACGCTAAATCATTCTTAGCCAACAGCTCGTCGTTCCCGGCACTGCCGAGAACGACTCCCCGCGAAGGCGGGGATAATGCCACTGGCATTATCCCCTCCATACTGAGCTAGAAAATTTGGTATTTCAGAAGAAGCGAAAGTGCTTCCAAAATCCCAACTTTGGATATACAGCATGGGTCCCCGCCTTCGCGGGGAGTCGTTTCAGGCAGTGCCTGGAACGACGGTTTTTAAGCCAGCAATACTATCTTGGACAGCAATGCGCCTTGGCGGAGACCCAGGCTCGGCACCAAGCATCGTTACGTCACGAGCACCTCGAACTTTCGACGCATTCGAGTTGCTTCCGGCCGAGGGCTGGCGCCAAGCCGTCAACCCGGCAGCAGATGGCGGAAAGTCGGTTCGATGTTCTTGGCATGCAGGCAACGCACGATGTCTTCCAGTGTCGCATCCTTCAGCAGCAAGCCTTCCGGCACGTCGGTGGATGGTGCTGCTGTACGGCCAGCATAAGCCGGGTGCGCCGCCGCTGCGGCATCCACCGCCGGCATACCCGATGCGGCGCCCGGCGCTGCCGGAGCTGCAACTGTCGTCGCGGCAAGTGGGCCTTCCGTTGCGGCGGGCACGCCGTGCGCCTGGCGCAGCACGGCCAGCGCCCGGGCGAACGCGGCCGCGCCGATGCTTTCCAGGCCTTCCAGCAGCGCGGCCTGGCCGGCGGACGGCGGCGCCATGTCCAGCCCCGCCTCGTCGGCGAACGCCGCGCCCATGCCCGGATGGATGAAGGCGGCCCATTTCCCGCTGGCCGGATGCAGGCAGGGCGGCAGCGCCACCGGCGCGTCGGCCGCGGCGCCGGCGCGGTCCATCTCCGGATAAGCCCGGCGCAGCAGGTCGACGAAGGCTTGCGCCTGCGCCAGCGGCACGGGCGCCGCCAGCGACAGCCACAGGCGGTAGCCGTGGTCGCCGGCGATGCTCACCGCTGGCGCCGGCAGGCCGAGATCCGCCTGCAGCGCGTTGGCGAGCGCGCACAGGCGCGGCCAAGGCTGGCTTTCCTCGTCCTTGCCGCGCTCGTCGAAGGCGATGACGATGGCGCGCGTCAGGCCGCCGTACGACAATGCCAGCGGCTGGGCATCTTCCCCGCGCAGGCGGCCTGCCAGCGATGCCGGCACGCCTGCCCCATCCACGTCCGTCGCCAGATACAGGCGCGCCAGTTCGGCAATCAGTTTTTCCATATACGTTCTTTCGATTCGCCCGGGACGGGCTGCGACCGCGATGATAACGTGCTGGGCGTCGCCACGCCGGGCGTCGCCACGCCGGGCGTCGCCACGCCGCGCGTCGCCACGCCGGCCGTCACCGTGCCGCGTCCGCCGTGCGGGCGCCGGCCCGCCATCATCTATCCGCGGCGCGCCCCGGCTGGATGGCCGCGCGCCACCAGTCGTCGATCATCTGCTTCTCGGCCGGCCAGCGTTCGTCGCGCGGGTAGGTGCCGATGCGGTTCAGGTAGTTGCGGTCGCTCAGCAGCGCGTCGCCGTCCGCCACGGGACGGCCGCCTTCCGTGAACGCGTAGTGCAGGCGCATGCGCGGCCAGTCGCCGCGCTCGCGGATGCGGATGGCGTCGGTGCTGAAGCCGTTGGGACGCTCGCGCCCGGCCAGGTCGACGTCCAGCACGTCGATGACCAGGTCCTGCCCCGGCGGCAAGGTCTTGCCGAGCTGGCGGAAGTGCTCGGCCAGGTCGTCCAGTACCTGCTGGCGCTGCCACGGGATGCGCGGCAGGTCGGTGAACTTGTCGGCGTCGACGTAGTTGACGGTCACCGCCGCCAGCGCCGCGCCCTGGGATGCCAATAGCAGGCCGGCCAGTGCCAGCAGGCGGAATCGTCGGTTCATTGCCACCTCCATCGGAATCGGTCTTGGCTGCGGATGTGGCGTTCAATATACGCCGTTCGTGCCGGCCGCGCCCGCCCGGTGCAAACGCGCACCCGCTGCGGCGCCAACGCTCAGCGCTGCACCACCACCAGCAGCGCGCGCGCCTCGGTCTTGCCTGCATTGCGGATCACGTGGGCCTGGTCGGCCGGGTAGCGCGCGGTGCCGCCGTGCTTGATCCTGCGCTTTTCCGGACCCACCTCCAGTTCGACCGCGCCGGTGAGGACGGTCAGGTGTTCGCTGGTGCCCGGGTCGTGCGGCTGCGAGGCCAGTTCGCCGCCCGGCGCCAGCGTCAGTTCGTACCACTCGTACTTGCCGGCCAGGTCCATCGGTCCCAGGATGCGCAGCGCGTAGCCGGCGTGGGCGCCGGGCAGGGTGGGGGTCTCGTGGGCGTCGACCACGCGGATCAGGTCGACGCTGCGCACCTCGGACGACAGCAGGTCGCCGATCTCCACGCCCAGCGCGTTGGCCAGGCGCCAGGTGATGGCGATGGTCGGATTGGCCTTTTCGCGCTCGATCTGCGACAGCATCGATTTCGAGACGCCGGCGATGCGCGACAGGTCTTCCAGCGTCAGGCCGCGCGCCAGGCGCAGGCGCTGCAGTGAGGCGCCGACTTCCGGCGGGGCGCTGTGGGTGATCGTTTTGTTCATTCGGTGTGCTTGGTTCGTCCGCATGCGCGGCCGGCTTGCCAAGTTCAATGGCCAGGAGTAAGATTCATTATATTGAATTTCTGTTCGACATACAGAACGACGCTCGGAGCAGCGAACTTCGTACAGCGAATGGACCAACGGTACAACATCCGCCAACCACCGGTCAAGACGGCCAGCAAAGGACGAACACATGAGCGACCAGGCATTCTATAGTTCCCTCCAGCAGAAACTCGACACGCTCAAGGGCGAGGGATTGTTCAAGCCCGAGCGCGTGATCGCCTCGCGCCAGGGTTCGGAAGTGGTGGCCCAGGACGGCCGCACCCTGATCAACATGTGCGCCAACAACTACCTCGGCCTGTCCGGCGACGAAGAGACCGTGCAGGCCGCGGCCGCCGCGCTGGAAACCTACGGCTACGGCCTGTCGTCGGTGCGCTTCATCTGCGGCACCCAGACCGTGCACAAGGAACTGGAAGGGGCGCTGTCGCGCTTCCTCGGTCTTGAAGACACGATCCTGTACGCGGCCGCCTTCGACGCCAACGGCGGTGTGTTCGAGCCGCTGTTCGACGAGAACGACGCCATCATCTCGGACGCCCTGAACCACGCCTCGCTGATCGACGGCATCCGCCTGTGCAAGGCGGCGCGCTACCGCTACGCCAACAACGACATGGCCGACCTGGAAAAGCAGCTGCAGGCGGCCACCGATGCCGGCAAGCGTCACAAGGTGATCGTCACCGACGGCGTGTTCTCGATGGACGGCACCATCGCCCAGCTCGACAAGATCGTGGCACTGGCGGAACGCTACGGCGCGCTGACCCTGGTCGACGAATCGCACGCTTCCGGCTTCATGGGCAAGACCGGGCGCGGCACCCACGAGCACTGCGGCGTGCTGGGCAAGATCGACATCATCACCGGCACGCTGGGCAAGGCCCTCGGCGGCGCGATGGGCGGCTTCACGGCCGGCCGCAAGGAAGTGATCGAGACGCTGCGCCAGAAATCGCGTCCCTACCTGTTCTCCAACACGCTGGCGCCGATGATCGCCGGCGCCTCGCTGGCGGTGCTGGAGCGCATCAGCAAATCGACCGAACTGCGCGACCGCCTGCACGAGAACACCGCCTACTTCCGCCGCGAGATCGAGCGCATCGGCTTCACCATCAAGCCGGGCACGCACCCGGTGGTGCCGGTGATGCTGTTCGACGCGCCGGTGGCGCAGAAATTCGCCGCGCGCATGTTCGAATTGGGCGTGCTGCTGTCCGGCTTCTTCTACCCGGTGGTGCCGATGGGCCAGGCGCGCGTGCGCGTGCAGCTGTCGGCGGCGCACACCCGCGAGCAGCTCGACACCGTATTGAAGGCCTTCGAGCAGGCCGGGCGCGAACTCGGCATCCTCGAAGCCTGAGGCCGGCCGCCGCAACCAACCGCCACCACGGCCGGCCGCGTGCCCACGAGGCGCCGGCAGCCATACCAGCCGGGCCCGGACCGGGGCCGGCGCATTCAGCATTCAGCAGGAACAGGACGACAAGCATGGAACGCATTCTCATCATCGGCGCCAACGGCCAGATCGGCAGTGAACTGGCGGCCTTCCTGGCGCAGCAGCACGGCGCCGACAACGTGATCGCCTCGGACATCGGCGCGGACAACGTCTACGGCGCGGCGCGCTACACGCGCCTGGACGTGCTCGACCGCGACGCCGTCGCCGGCCTGGTGGCCGCCGAAGGCATCACCCAGGTCTACCAGCTGGCGGCGCTGCTGTCCGCCACCGGCGAGAAGGCGCCGCTGAAGGCCTGGACGCTGAACATGGACGGCTTGCTCAACATCCTGGAAATCGCGCGCGAGCGGGTCGAGGCGGGCACGCCGCTGAAGGTGTTCTGGCCATCCTCGATCGCCGCCTTCGGCCCGAACACGCCGGCGGAAAACACCCCGCAGTACACGGTGATGGACCCGACCTCGATCTACGGCATCAGCAAGCTGGCCGGCGAGCGCCTGTGCGAGTACTACCACGCCAGGTACGGCGTCGACGTGCGCAGCATCCGCTACCCCGGCATCATCAGCTTCAAGTCGCCTCCGGGCGGCGGCACCACCGACTACGCCATCGCGATCTTCCACGCGGCGCTGCGCGGCGAGACCTACGAATGCTTCCTTGGCCCGGAGACCACGCTGCCGATGATCTACATGCCGGACGCCATCCGCGCCACCGTCGAGCTGATGGACGCGCCGGCGGAGAAGGTCGCGATCCGCTCCTCTTACAACGTGGCCGGCGTCTCGTTCAACCCGCGCGAACTGGCGGCAGCCATCGGGCGCAAGCTGCCGGCGTTCCGTATCGCCTACCGGCCGGACAGCCGCCAGCAGATCGCCGATTCCTGGCCGCAGAGCCTGGACGACGCCCGTGCCACGGCCGACTGGGGCTGGAACGCGCGCATCGGTGTCGATGAGATGGTGGCCGACATGCTGGAAAACGTGGATGTGGGGCAGGCGGCCTGAATTTCGGTCTGGAGACATTGCGGTCCATTTTCTAGGCGACGTCCTGTAAACCGTCGTCCCCGCGCAGGCGGGGACCCATGCTGAGTATCAGAAATCGTTACATTGAGAGCATCGCGGTGCTTTCGAGTATGTGACTTCGCAAGCTCGGTATGGGTCCCCGCCTGCGCGGGGACGACGTATCGGGCGGCGCGTCCAGGCAGGCCATTTGCAGCACTTTATAAGCAACAAAGCAAGCAACAAAGGAGACACCCCATGGACATGAGCGTATTCGACCTCTTCAAGATCGGCATCGGCCCCTCCAGTTCCCACACGGTCGGCCCGATGGTGGCGGCGCGCCGCTTCCTGCTCGATTACGTGGGCGAGTTCGGCAACCTCGACGAGGCCGCCGGGGTCGAGGCGCACCTGTACGGCTCGCTGGCGCTGACCGGCGTCGGCCACGCCACCGACAAGGCGGTGATCCTGGGGCTGATGGGCGAGACGCCGCAGGACATCGACCCGGACACGGTCGAGGACAAGCTGGCCGAGGCCGAGCTGGACGGCGAATTGTCGCTGCTGGGGCAAAAGACGGTGCCGTTCGGCGCGCGCACCGGCCTGGTCTGGCACAAGCAGTCGACGCTGCCCGGCCACCCGAACGGCATGCGTTTCGTGCTCAAGCTGGTCGACGGCAGCGTCATCGAGCGCATCTATTACTCGGTCGGCGGCGGCTTCATCGTGGCGGCCGGCGATACGCCGCAAGCCGCGGCGGAGGCGGCGCCGCCCGCGGTCCCGTTCCCGTTCGACACCATGGCCGGGCTGCTGGCGCAGGGCCGCGCGCATGGCCTGGGCATTCCCGCCATGCTGCGCGCCAATGAGCTGGTGCGCATGACCGAGGCCGAGCTGGACGCCGGCCTGGACCGCATCTGGCACGTGATGCGCGACTGCATCGCGCACGGCCTCGTTACCGAGGGCCAGTTGCCGGGCGGGCTGAACGTGAAGCGCCGCGCCGCCAAGCTGTGGCGCCAGGAGCAGGACGCCAAAGGGGTGGCGAATCACCTGCCGCACGACGCCGTCAACCAGGTCAGCCTGTACGCGATGGCGGTGAACGAGGAAAACGCTGCCGGCGGGCGCGTGGTGACGGCGCCGACCAACGGCGCGGCCGGCATCATCCCGGCGGTGCTGCGCTACTACGCCGAGGATTGCCGTCCGAGCGACCCCCAGCGCGGCGTGCGCGATTTCCTGCTGACCTCGGCGGCGATCGGCATGCTGTGCAAGAAGAATGCCTCGATTTCCGGCGCCGAGGTCGGCTGCCAGGGCGAGGTCGGCGTGGCCTGCGCGATGGCGGCGGCCGGCCTGGTGGCGGGCTTGAAAGGCACCAACGAGCAGATCGAGAACGCCGCCGAGATCGGCATCGAGCACCACCTGGGCATGACCTGCGACCCGATCGGCGGCCTGGTGCAGATCCCGTGCATCGAGCGCAACGGCATGGGGGCGATCAAGGCGATCACCGCGGCCTCGCTGGCGCTCAAGGGCGACGGCACCCACATGGTCAGCCTGGACGACGTGATCGAGACCATGCGCCAGACCGGGGCCGACATGCAGGCCAAGTACAAGGAAACCTCGCTGGGCGGACTGGCGATCCACGTGGTGACGGTCAACCACGCCGCCTGCTGACGCGGACGGACAGGCGCTGCGCAGGGTGGACGCAGGCCCGTCCACCGTACGCATTACCCGCTTTCTAACGGAACAATATTCGGTAAAAAGACAACTTTCCGCGGGCCGGACTATAATGAATGTCCCTTGCCAGCCACCCCGGAATCTTTTCATCGTATGCATTATGTGTCCACCCGCGCCACCGGCGCGTCCGCAGCACGACAACCCGATACCTTCTCCGACATCCTGCTGAGCGGCCTGGCGCCGGACGGCGGCCTGTATTTGCCGGCGGACTACCCGCAAGTCAGCGGCGCCGAACTCGACGCCTGGCGCACCCTGTCCTACGCCGAACTGGCCTTCGAGATCCTGCGCAAGTTCGCCACCGACATTCCCGAGCAGGACCTGAAGGCGCTCACCGCCAAGACCTATACCGCCGAGGTCTACCGCAACGCGCGCGCCGATGAAAGCAGCGCCGAGATCACGCCGCTGCGCGTGCTGGAGCAGAGCGGCGAGCGCACGCTGCTCCTGCAGGGCTTGTCGAACGGTCCCACGCTGGCCTTCAAGGACATGGCGATGCAGTTGCTGGGCAATTTGTTCGAATACGCGCTGGCCAAGGACGGCGACGAGCTGAACATCTTCGGCGCCACCTCCGGCGACACCGGCAGCGCCGCCGAGTACGCGATGCGCGGCAAGCGCGGCATCCGCGTGTTCATGCTGTCGCCGCATGCCAAGATGAGCGCCTTCCAGACCGCGCAGATGTTCAGCCTGCAGGATCCGAACATCTTCAACATCGCGGTGGAGGGCGTGTTCGACGATTGCCAGGACATGGTCAAGGCGGTTTCCGGCGACCTCGCGTTCAAGGTGCGCCAGAAGATCGGCACGGTGAATTCGATCAACTGGGCGCGCGTGGTGGCGCAGGTGGTGTACTACTTCCGCGGCTACCTGATGGCCACGACCTCGAACGCGCAGAAGGTGTCGTTCACGGTCCCGTCGGGCAATTTCGGCAACATCTGCGCCGGCCACATCGCGCGCATGATGGGCCTGCCGATCGACAAGCTGGTGGTGGCCACCAACGAGAACAACGTGCTGGACGAGTTCTTCCGCACCGGCGTGTACCGCGTGAGGAAAAGCAGCGAGACCTACCACACCAGCAGCCCGTCGATGGACATCTCCAAGGCGTCCAACTTCGAGCGCTTCGTGTACGAGCTGGTCGGGCGCGACCCGGAGCGCACCCATGCGCTGTTCCGCCAGGTCGAGACCGAGGGCGGCTTCGATCTGTCGGGCGCGCCGGGCAGCGACGGCGACGAATTCAAGCGCGTCGCGCAGTACGGCTTCGTGTCCGGCCGCTCGACCCACGCCGACCGCCTGGCCACGATCCGCTCGGTGTTCGACGACTACGGCATCACCATCGACACCCACACTGCCGACGGCATCAAGGTGGCGCGCGAACACGTCGAGCCGGGCGTGCCGATGATCGTGCTGGAAACCGCGCTGGCCGCCAAGTTCAACGAAACCATCCTGGAAGCGCTCGGCAGCGACGCCGCGCGCCCGGCCGGCTTCGAGGACATCGAGACGCTGCCGCAGCGCTTCGTGGTGATGCATCCGAACGTGGCGCAGATGAAGGAATTCATCGCCGCGCATACGGGGCTGGCGCAGGCGGCGCCGGCAGGTGCGGAGCCGGCTCGATGAGCGCAGCGATGGACAACGGCGCCGCCGCGCCGGCGCACGGAGGCGCGCCGGCGCGCAAGCCGATGCTGACGGTGCGCGCCGCGCTCGACGTCCTGTTGTCCGCGGCGCGTCCGGTGGACGGCATCGAGGAGGTCGACACGCTGGCCGCCGCCGGCCGCGTGCTGGCGCGCGACCAGGTGGCGCTGCTGGACGTGCCGGCCGCCGACAACACGCAGATGGATGGCTACGCGGTGCGCGCCGCCGATTGCGCGAGCGGGTCGGCGACGCTGCCGGTGAGCCAGCGCATCCCGGCCGGCACCGTCGGCCAGCCGCTGGCGCCGGGCAGCGCCGCGCGCATCTTCACCGGCGCCCTGATTCCCGCGGGCGCGGACGCGGTGGTGATGCAGGAACAGTGCGAGGCCGATGGCGGCCGCGTGGTCGTCAAGCATGCGCCGCGCGCCGGCGAATGGATCCGCCGCGCCGGCGAGGACGTGCGCAGCGGCGCCGTGATCCTGGCGGCGGGCACGCGCCTGCGCGGCCAGGAAACCGGGCTGGCGGCGTCCGTCGGCCTGGCCACGCTGCCGGTGCGGCGCCGCCTGCGGGTGGCGGTGTTCTTCACCGGCGACGAGCTGGCGATGCCGGGTGAAGCGCTGGCCCCGGGCGCCATCTACAACTCGAACCGGTTCACCCTGCGCGGCCTGCTGCAGGACCTCGGCTGCGAGATCAGCGACTACGGCATCGTGCCGGATTCGCTGCCGGCCACGCGCGACACGCTGCGCCGCGCAGCGCGCGGGCACGACCTGATCATCACCTCGGGCGGCGTCTCGGTCGGCGAGGAAGACCACATCAAGCCGGCGGTGGAGGCGGAAGGGCGCCTGGACATGTGGCAGATCGCGGTCAAGCCGGGCAAGCCGCTGGCGTTCGGCGAAGTGCGTCGCGCATCGTCCGGCAGCGCTGCCGCTGGTGCTCCCGACAGCGCCGCGCAGCAGGCCGGCACCGCCTTCTTCATCGGCCTGCCGGGCAACCCGGTGTCCAGCTTCATCACCTTCCTGCTGTTCGTGCGGCCGTTCGTGCTGCGCTTGCAGGGCGTGAGCGGCGCGGTAGAGCCGCGTTCGCTGCCGCTGCGCGCCGACTTCGACTGGGTGAAACCCGACCGCCGCAACGAATTCCTGCGCGTGCGCATGAACGCCGAGGGCGGCCTCGATTTGTTCCCGAACCAGGGCTCGGGCGTGCTGACCTCGACCGTCTGGGCCGACGGCCTGGTCGACAATCCGCCGGGCCAGGCGATCGCGCGCGGCGACACGGTACGCTTCATCCCGTTCGCCTTCCTGCAACATTGAACAACGAAGGAACACCATGAATATCAAGCTGCGTTTCTTCGCCAGCGTGCGCGAAGCCCTCGGCAGCGCCGGCGAGACGCTGGACCTGCCGCCGGACGTGACCACGGTCGGCGCGCTGCGCGACTTCCTCGCCGCGCGCGGCGGCGCCTGGGCCGAAGCCCTGGCCCCCGAACGGGCGCTGCGCACGGCCTTCGACCAGGCCATGTGCGACCCGGCGACCCCGCTGCGCGACGGCGCCGAAGTGGCCTTCTTCCCGCCGGTGACCGGGGGCTGAACACCGGAACAAGGAGCAGCGCACCGTCGTCCCCGCGCAGGCGGGGAGCCATACTGACTCGCCGGAGTCGATCGATGTGAAACACGGTGGCCTATCGGAGGACGGCGACTCCGGTTAATCTGCATGGGTCCCCGCCTGCGCGGGGACGACGCAGGCGCACGCGGGCCCTTGTCGGCGTGCCGGACCGCCGGACTGCCGCACCACCCGGCACTCAAGCGATCGTCTTTTCCGCCAGCGCCAGCAGCCTGGCGCAGGTGGCGTTGCGTTCGCCGTAGTCGCGCCAGGCGGTGTTGCGCGCGATATCCTGCCACTTGCGCAGCGAGTCGCCGTTGAGGTCGACCGTGCGCCCGCCGGCGCCCTGGAACAGCGCCGCCACCGCGGCGTCGTCCATCTGCGCCGACTTGCGCGCGAAGCCTTCCAGGTCGGCGCCGATCTTCGTCAATGCCGCCTGCTGGTCGCGCGGCAGGCGGTCGAACGCGGTCTTCGACATCAGCAGCGGCTCCAGCATGAACCAGTAGGCGCCGCCGCGCGCGGTGGTGACCGACTTCGAGACTTCGTCCAGGCGGAACGAGATCAGCGAGGACGACGAGGTCATGGCCGCATCCAGCGCGCCGTCCTGCATCGCCTTGCGGATCTGGTTGGACGCCATGCTGACCACGTCGGCACCGGCTTCCTTGAGGATCATGTCCATCTCGCGCGAACCGCCGCGCACCTTCAGGCCGGCCGCATCCTGCGGATCGACGATCGGCCTGGCGCGCGAGGCGACGCCGCCGGCCTGCCATATCCAGCTCAGGATGACGATGCCGCGTTCGGCCAGCACGCGCTTGAATTCCTGGCCGATTTCGGCATCCTTCCAGGCGTAGCCCTGTTCGTAGGAGGTGACCAGCCCCGGCATCGACACAACGTTCAGTTCCGGCATGGCGGCGCCGGCGGCCGACAGCGGCACCAGCGTGAGGTCGAGCGCGCCCTTGGCCAGCGCCGGGATCTGCGCTTCGCTCGGCATCAGGCGCGAAGCCGGATAGATCGAGAATTTCAGCTTGCCCCGGGTGTTGCGCTCGGCCTCGGCGGCGAACATGCGGCACAGGCGGTCGCGGAAATCGCCTTCGGCGACGCTGCCGCCGGGGAACTGGTGCGAAATCTTGAGATTGGTCGGCTGCGCCCATGCAGCCTGTAGCCAGAGCGGGCTGGTCGCGATCGCGCCCAGTAGAGTCCTGCGTGTCACTACCGACATTGTCATCCTCCAAGATGGTCTTTCGGACTACCGGACGAATCGTGCAAGCCCCAGGATGCCGAGCGGCGGCGTACATCGTTCGCAAGTTGGCGTACGCTGTAAGCATAGGCTCGGCAGTAACAGTGTCAAGAAATTATTTTTCTTGATAACAATGCACTGCAACACGGATGGCTGTGCTACGCGACGACCTCGAAGAGCACAGTGTGGCAGACCTGAGAGGGACAAGTTTGCGCGATCGCCAAGCTATGCCGATTGGGTAGTGTTGCAGCGCAATGCGGGTATGGCGGTAAAGAGACAATCGCGCCGATGATTCGGCAGCGCCATCGCTGGCACATGCCGCGGAGAAACGCGCCGGCTGCATTTTCCCGGTCGGCGGCGAGACGCTAGGGCGTAACAAAAGCCCGCCAAAAAATCCGGGTAATCCGCTTTCAACGGAGAAAGTTTTGCTATAGTGGAGGTCTGCGCCGGGTTCGCGCGCAAAAATCGCGACAATCAATTACAAGTTACGCAACATGACACCAAAACTGGACCGGGTCGATCTGCGGATCGTGGAAGAGCTGCAGGGCAATGCCCGGCTGTCGAGTACCGAACTGGCCGAGCGCGTCTCGCTCTCGACCTCGCCATGCTGGCGCCGCGTCAAGCGGCTCGAGGAAGAAGGCGTGATCCGCGCCTACCAGGCGCGCATCGACCCGAGCAAGCTGGGCTACCAGGTGACCGCCTTCGTGCACATTTCGCTCGACAAGAAGGACACCCGCAACCTGCAGGAATTCGAGCGCGCCATCCAGGCCATTCCGCAGGTGCTGTCCTGCCACCGCATCTCCGGCCGCTACGACTACCAGCTGATGGCCCTGGCCGAGGACTTGCACGCCTACGGCGCGTTCGCCGAGACCTTCATCAACGCGCTGCCGTGCGTGAAGGAGGTCTATACCTCGTTCGTGATGCGCGAGGTCAAGGCGCCCGGCAGCGTGCCCCTGCCGGGCTGAAACCGGCGCTGCGACCGGCGCTGCGCTTCTGACTTCACATCGTGCACGTCAAAGCGTCTTGAGGTAGGCGCGGATCGCTTCCTCGACCCTGGCCGGCTCGTCGATCATGGCGAAATGGCGCGCCGGCGCCACCGTCACCACCTGCAGCCGCGGCGTTCCCGCCAGCAGCGCGCGGTAATAGTCCGCCTTTTCCTGCTCGCCCAGGCCCTGCTGGGTGGCGTCGAGGTCGAACCACGGCACGATCGCCAGCACCGGCGCGGTGATCGACGTCAGTCCCGGGCGCAGGTCCAGGTCGAGCGCATCGGCCGCGTACTGTCCGATCGCAGCCGGATCGCTGCGCGCCGACAGTTCGGCCAGCGCGTCGGCCTTGTCCATGTCGAGCACGCCGACGGTGCGCATGTAGCTGCGCTGCCCTGCTGCGAACTGGGCCGGCGGCTGCGCCGCCATGCGTGCGCGCATGGCCTGGGCATACGCGGCGCGCTGCGCCGGCGCCAAGTCTTCGGTGCCCGGGAACACCGGCAAGCCGTCGATGGCGACCACGCCGCCGACCGCATCCGGGAGGTCCTCGGCCACGGCCAGTCCCAGCGTGGCGCCCAGGCTGTGGCCGACGATCACCGGCTTGGCCAGGCGGCGCTCGGCGATCAGCCGGGCCACGGCGGTGCGCGCCCCGGCCAGGCCATCCTTGCCGGCCGGGCGCCCGTCGAAGCCGGGCAGGGTCAGCACGTACACCGGGTAGTCGCCGGCAAAGGCGCGGATCGTGTCCTGCCACGCCCAGCTGCCGCTGCCCAGGCCGGGGATCAGGATCAGCGGACGGCCCTTGCCGGCGTGCCGTTCGACCAGCACGCCGCCGATCTCGAAGCGCTCGGCCGGGACGATGGCGGCGGCGAAGCGGTTGGCGGGGACGGCTGCGGACCGGGCAGCGGATTGCGCCATGGCGGGCGCTGTTGCGCATGTCGACAAGGCCAGGACGGCAGTGCAAAGCAGGGCGGACAACGGTTTGATGTTCATGCGGACTCCTGGTCGGGAAAGAAAATCGCTTCGATCGGTTGGGTGAACAGCCTGGCGATCGCGAACGCCAGCGGCAGGCTCGGGTCGTACTTGCCGTTCTCGATGGCGATCACGGTCTGGCGCGACACCGCCAGCAGCTCGGCCAGGTGGGCCTGGCTCCATCCGTGTTCGGCGCGCAGGTCGCGCATCAGGTTCTTCATTTGTCGAACCAGGCGCGGGCGATGCCGACCAGCGCCCAGCTGGCGCCCATCACCATCCACACGCTGAACATCGAGATGTGCGGGAAGCCGGCGGTTTCCAGGAAGCCGTAGCTGAAGGTGACGGCGCCGGTGATCGCGAAGGCGAGGCCGATCGATTCGAGCATGCGCAATCTCTGGTATTCGTCCACGCGCCGCACCTGGCGCGCCACCGCGCGGATCATCAGGCCGAAGCCGATCATCGGCAGCAGCAGGACGACGGTGCGTAGCGCGCCTTCCGCCAGCGGCCGCCCGAACTTGATCGATCCCATCAGCAGGACGATGTACACCACGATCGCGGTCCACAACTCCTTGTGGTAGGCCCGCGCCACCTGTTTTTCGTACATGTGGTACCTCCCGGCTGAATGTTGATACGCATCGATGATGTAAAGTACGCTTTACATGCTAGAGGTGCTCGTATGCGGTGTCAAGCTTCCTTTACATCTTTTTTGCTGTCGTGCCGGCGGCTATGGCGGCCGGCGCTTCTCGACTACAATGCGGGCCTCCCGTACCCGTGCCATCCAGCCTTTCGTCGACGCCGACCGCCATGACCCAAGCCTTTTCCTCTCCACGCCGCGCCATCGTCATCGGCGGCGGTCCCGCCGGCCTGATGGCGGCCGAAGTGCTGGCTGCCGGCGGTGCCGCCGTCGACCTGTACGACGCCATGCCCTCGGTCGGGCGCAAGTTCCTGTTGGCGGGCAAGGGCGGCATGAATATCACCCACTCGGAAGCGCACGACGCCTTCGTCGGCCGCTACGGCGCGCGCAGCCACGAGGTGGCGCGCTGGCTGGACGGTTTCGGCCCGCACCAGGTGCGCGACTGGATCCACGGGCTCGGCGTGGACACCTTCGTCGGCAGTTCGGGCCGCGTGTTCCCGGCCGACATGAAGGCGGCGCCGCTGCTGCGCGCCTGGCTGCACCGGCTGCGCGAATCCGGCGTGCGCTTGCACATGCGCCACCGCTGGATCGGCTGGCGCGACGGCTGCCTGCTGTTCGCGACGCCGGAAGGCGAGCGCCTGGAGCGGGCCGGTGCGACCGTGCTGGCGCTCGGCGGCGCCAGCTGGGCGCGCCTGGGATCGGACGGTGCCTGGGTGCCGCTGCTGGCCGAACGCGGCGTGCCGGTGGCGCCGCTGGTGCCGATGAACTGCGGCTTCGACGCCGACTGGAGCGAACATTTCAGCAGCCGCCATGCCGGCGCGCCGCTGACCACGGTGGCGCTGGGGCTGGACGAGGGCGCCGCGACGGTAATGCGCAAGGGCCAGTTCGTGGCCAGCGCCAGCGGCATCGAGGGCAGCCTGGTGTACGCGCTCTCGGGCGCCATCCGCGACCGCATCGCCGCGCAGGGCAGCGCCACCGTGCTGGTCGACCTGCTGCCGGACCATTCGCCCGAACGCGTGCTGGACGAGGTGACGCGCGGACGCGGCGCCCGTTCCATGTCGAGCCACCTGCAGGGGCGGCTCGGCATCAAGGGCGTGAAGTCGGGCTTGCTGCACGAATGCCTGTCGAAGGAAGCGTATGCCGATCCGCTGCAGCTGGCGCGCGCGCTCAAGGCGCTGCCGCTGGTGTTGAAGCGCCCGCGCCCGATCGACGAGGCGATCAGCAGCGGCGGCGGCGTGCGCTTCGAGGCGCTGGACGGCGCCGGCAGCATGCTGCGCGCGCTGCCGGGTGTGTTCGTCACCGGCGAAATGGTCGACTGGGAAGCGCCTACCGGGGGCTACCTGCTGACTGCGTGCTTCGCCGGCGGACGTGCGGCAGGCAAGGATGCGCTGGCGTGGTTGCAGGCTTCCAACACCTTTTAACATTTACGCTGCGAAACCTATCTTTGCGGCGCAGGATGTAGCTTTAGTGCAAGTTTGCTGTTAGTCTCGTAGGACAAATCTTACTTTTCCTCCGAGCGTATGCACAGCCGCACTGCCTACATCCGTAGTCACAGGTCGTTTTCGATGCTGAAAAGCCGCCTGGCCGCCTTTACCGTGATCGGTCTCGCGGGCGGCGCAGCATTGCTGGTCCTGCTGCCGGCAGCGCAGATGCTGCGCGCGCCCGCGGTCCCGGAAGCCGCGCCGGCGACGGTGCCGGCGACGCTGCGCATGTCCGCCCGCGCGGCGGCGCCTGCGGCCGCGGCGGACAAGCCGGCGCCGCGCCGCGTCTACCGCTTCTCGATCGTGCCCGGCGGCCTGGCCAGCCGCGACGAGCTGCTGCAGGCGATCGCGCACGACCCGGTGGTGGCGGCGCACTACGCCGGCTTCGACGCCGACAAGGCACGCGCGGTCACGGTCGACAAGGCGCGCGCGGTCTACGTCTCGTACCGCAAGGGCGACCAGGTCTACTGGACCGCGAAGAAGCTGACGCTGGCGCCGGGCGAGACCGTACTCACCGATGGCGTCAACGAGATCCGCGGACGCTGCGGCAACCGCATCTCGGACGTGCCCCGGTTTCCGGTCGAGGCCCACGGCCCGAGCGAACGCGACCTCGATTCCTCGACCCTGCAGCCTGCCGACGGAGGCCTGGAGAGCGTTTCGTATGCACCGGCCGCCGCGCAAGGCTACGACGGCCAGTCGCACCAGCTGGTGTCGTTCCCGTACGGCGCCGGCCTGCTGACGCCGGGCGCGGGTTCGCCGGGTTCGACCGGCCGCTTCGGCACCCTGGACGGCAACGAGACGCCGCGCTTCCCGTACGCCACCCGCTACCCGGTCACCGCGGCCACGCCGGTCGGTCCGGCCACGCCGGTCGATACGGCCGCGCCGGTCGGCCCGGCCGTGCCGTCCGCACCGGGCACGGACGGCCTCGTGCCCACGACCCAGCCGGTGCTTGCCGCCTCCGACCCGGTGGTACCGGTGGTGTCCGCCGACGTGCCGGCCACGCTCCCTGCCACCGATACCACGGGCGCCAACGTCGCCGATCCGGGCAACCTGCCGGCCCCGGTGGCGCTGGATCCGTCGCTGTGGCCGCCCGGCCTGGCCGCCGCTACCCCGGCGCCGACGCCGGCCAGCGCCGAAGCGCCGGAGCCGGGCTCGCTGTGGCTGGGCGGCGTGGGCCTCGCCGCCATGCTGCTGCTGCGCCGTCGCCGCTCCACATGAAGGCGTGCACAGGCAGGAACCCATGCTGGGCAACGATATCCGATCATCGAAAACGACCCGGCACCGTCGACGGCCAGTGCGGCATTGCCGGAGCCTGCGAGCGGCATCCTGTATGATGTCTGCATTCTCCCGACCTCGTCCAGCATGAACGACAGCGCCCCCGCATCCCCGTCTCCGCCGTCCGCCGCTTCGACCTTCCGCGACGGCGCCTACCGCAATGTCGACCCGATGCACAAGCCCGGCCTGGGCGAGATGGTGCGCATCTGGTGGACCTTCATGTTCGACAAGCCGGCCGGCACCGTGCCGCGCCAGGCGATCCCGGTGCATACCTTGACCACCGATGCATTGCTGGCCGCGCCCGACGCCACCCTGTACCGCCTCGGCCACTCCACCATGCTGATCAAGCTCGGCGGCGCCTTCTACCTGACCGATCCGGTGTTCTCGACACGGGCGTCCCCGGTCGGCTGGGCCGGTCCCGAGCGCTTCCACGCGCCGCCGATCGGCATCGACGCGCTGCCGCCGATCGCGGCGGTGATCCTCTCGCACGACCACTACGACCACCTCGACCGCGCCGCCGTGCTGGCGCTGGATGCGCGCACCGAGCACTTCGTGGCGCCGCTGGGCGTGGGCGAACGCCTGGTCAAGTGGGGCATCGCGCGCGCCAAGGTGCGCCAGCTCGACTGGTGGCAGGAGACCGACATCGATGGCGTGCGCCTGGCGGCCACCCCGGCGCGCCATTTTTCCGGGCGCGGCCTGGGCGACCGCGACGCCACACTGTGGGCGTCGTGGGTGATCATGCACGGCGACCTGCGCCTGTTCTTCAGCGGCGACAGCGGCTACTTCGGCGGGTTCCGGGACATCGGCGACAGGTACGGCCCGTTCGACCTGGCTATGGTGGAAAACGGCGCCTACAACAAGCAGTGGCCGGACGTGCACATGCAGCCGGAAGAGACGCTGCAGGCCTTCCTCGACCTGCGCGGCAAGTGCCTGATGCCGATCCACAACGGCACCTTCGACCTCAGCATGCACCGCTGGCAGGAACCGCTCGAGCGCATCGCCGCGCTGGCCGAACGGCACGGCGTGGCGCTGGCCACGCCCGCGATGGGCGAAGCGCTCGACCTGACGCGACCGCGCGCCGAGACGCGCTGGTGGCGCGGCCTGGAATAGCTTTCTAATCGCGGAACACCACGCTGCCGCTGCCGTTGCGGCTGACCTCGTGGCGCGCCGGATTGCCGTGGATGACCACGTCGCCGCTGCCGGTCAGGCGTACGTCGGCGTCCCGGCGCGCATACAGGGCGCTGTCGCCGGAGCCGACGTGGGTCAGGTGGACGGCATCGGCCTGCAGGTGGCGCGCATCGAAGTCGCCCGAGCTGTTCACGTGCGCCTGCAGTTCGCGGCTGCTGCCGACCAGGGTCAGGCGCCCGGAACCCATCATCGACGCCGCCACCCGTTCGCTGCTGCCGCCGGTGACGTCGAGGTCGCCGCTGCCCTGCAGCGAGGCGGTGATGTCGCGGTAGCGGCCATTGAAGCGCATGCCGCCCGAGCCGCCCAGGGCGAGTTCGATGCGTTCGCCGGCGAAGCCGCTGACGGTGTGGCTGCCGCTGCCGTTGACGCTCAGGCTGCGCAGCGCCGGCAGGGTCAGGATCACTTCGATCGGTTGGCGGTGGCGCAGCAGGATGCCGCGTGGGCCGATGTGCAGCACGCCGCCGTCGCTGGCGGTGTCGATGTTGGCCAGCAGGCGTTGCTCGCCGCGCACCTCGAGGCCGGGCGGGCCCTGGCGCAGGGTCAGGTTGAGCGGGCCGCTCAGGTCGACGCTGTCGATGCCGGCCGCCACCGGGCGGCGCTCGCTCGCCACCAGGCGGCTGCCGGGGCTGGCCGGGCCGCCGCTGCCCTGGGCGCGCAGCAGGGTGTACGAGGCGCCGATCAGCCCGAAGGCGATCAGCAGCAGGAAGAAACCGGTCTTCAGCAGGGCGCGCATGGTGTTCTCAACCCTTCAGCAGGGAACGGTTCATCTGGACGTAGCGCCGGCACCCGGCCAGCGTGTAGCGGCTGACCACCAGCGACACCAGGAACAATGCGATCCCGCCCAGCACCATGCCCAGCCCTACCAGGGTCTGGGTGGTGCGCGACTCGGCGTCCATGCCGGTGCTGATGCGCACGCTGCCGTCGGCCACCGCCTCGGCGCCGCGCAGCACGCGCGAGCGCTCGCTGCGCCGCTGCGGCGCGGCGTCGCCCGGCGCATCCTGGTCCGCTGCGTCCGCTTCGCCTTCCTGCGGCGCGCCGTCGTCCGGCGCTCGCGGGCGCGCGCCATCGCCGTCGCGCTCGCGGCGCACTTCGATGCCGCTGGGGCCGATCAGTACGCGCGTCTCGCGTTCCGGGCGGTTGTCCCGGGCGGCGGCCGGCAGCCGCGAGGGCCAGTCCAGCACCAGTTCGTTGACGCCGGCCAGCCCGCTGGCGGTGGTGGCGATGCCGGCCAGGTAAAAGGTCAGTGCGCACAGGTACAGCGAGAACAGCAGGGCGGCGTACACCAGCGCCGGCACGATCATGAACAGGTTGAAGATCGCCAGCCCGAGCGCCGACGCCGCCAGGCGCAGCGCGTTGACGGGCCGCGGCAGGGCGCCGGCACGCGCAGCGGCGCCGGCCGCCTGCGCGCTGCCGGCCGGCGCTTGCGCGGCGCTTGCGCGCCCTGCGTCATCGGTTGCGGCCAGCGTGGACAGGTGGGCGCTGGCGCGCAGCGTCATGGCGATCTTGCGCGGCTCGTCCAGCTCGTCGGCCACCTCCTGTTCGCTGCGTCCGGCGACCAGACCGTCGACGAAGCGCTGCTCGTAGTAGGCGAGCGTCCTGGCCTGCGTCGCCGGCGGCAGGCCGAGCATGGCGCGCTTGAGCGCATCGAGGTATGCCAGCTTGTCCATTGCCGCGCCGCGTCAGTGGTGCCCGACGAGGGGCAGCAGGCCCAGGGCCGGGTTGGGGCCGGCGGCGCCGACCAGGGCCGGGCTGGCCAGCAGCACGGTGGCGGCGGCCACCAGCGCCAGGATGGCGAGCGTGCGCAAGCCCAGTTGGAAATTCATGAGGAACGCTCCTGTGCGATCGGATGACGCGGTTGTCGACACTCGGAGCGTAGCGGCGTCCGGCCGCGCGCACCACGGCGGTGCGACGGCCTGCAGGATTCGCGGCGCAGGCTGCATCAGGCGGCGACGGACGCGCCGGCCGGCTGCGCCGGTTGCCGCCCGCTTGGCTGCCCCGCCAGGCGCGCCGCCTGCAGGCCGCTGCGCACCGCCGATTCGAGCGTGGCCGGATAGTCGCTGGCGGTGTAGTCGCCGGCCAGTACCAGGCCGGCGATGCCGGTGGCGTTGGCGGGGCGGTCGAGGGCGGGCGTGCAGGCGAAGGTGGCGCGCTTTTCGCTGATCACCTGGTGCCAGGCCGGCCGCGCCAGCGCCGCAACGCCGAAGGCGTGCGCCAGCTGGCGCGCCACCGCCTCGGCCAGCGCCGCGCGCGGCAGCCCGGCGGCGGCCGAGGCGCCGCTGATCACCACCGCCAGCAGACCGCCCTGGCCGGGGTCGAGCTGGCCGCGGTCGAACACGAACTGGCCCCAGGCGCCGCGCTCGGGCTCGTCGAGCAGGGCGCAGAAGGGCAGCGGCAGGCGCAGCGCCGGTTCGTACTGCAGGTAGACCGTGGAGATCGGTTCGTAGGCGAAGGCGTCGAGCCGGTCTGCCAGCGCTGCGGCGCCGGGCAGCGCGCGCAGCAGGCCGGCGGCCTGCCAGGGCGCGGTGGCCAGCACCACCGCGTCGTACGTGGCCGCCGTGGACGGTGCGGACGGTGCCGCCGCGCCAGCCTGCGCACCCGGCGCCACGCCGGCCGCCGGCAGCGGGCCGGACGGCGCGGCGCTTGCCGGCTGCGCACCGGCCGCCATGGCGCACGCCTGCACCCGCCAGAGCGCGCCGTCCTGCGCCAGCGCCTCGACACGGGCGCCGCACAGCACGCGGCCGCCGCGCGCTTCCACGTGGCGGCGAGCGGCTTGCGGGAACAGTTCGTCCAGCAGCAGGCGCGGCAGCAGCATGTCGGAAGCCGCGCGCCTGGCGCCCAGGCTGTCGCGCAGCACCGCCAGAAACACCTGGGCCGAGGCGTGCTCGGGCGCGGTGTTCAGCGCGGCCAGGCACAGCGGACGCCACATCAGGCGCACCAGGCGCGCGGTCTGGTCGAAGCGCTCCAGCAGTTCGGCCACGCTGCAATCGTCGTTCAGCTGCCAGCCCATCCAGCGCGCGCTGGTGGAAAAACGCGCCAGCGCCAGCTTGTCGGCGCGTTCCA
This sequence comes from Massilia forsythiae, assembly GCF_012849555.1. NCBI lineage: Bacteria > Pseudomonadati > Pseudomonadota > Betaproteobacteria > Burkholderiales > Oxalobacteraceae > Massilia > Massilia forsythiae. Next base: position 5,309,737 of record NZ_CP051685.1, on the reverse strand, counting down.
GCCCCTTGGCGCGCAGCAGCGCGGCCAGCATGTGCAGCGGCGCCGGCAGGCGCGGCGCCACGAAGTCCATCCACGGCTGCTGCGGGTCGGCGGCGTGCCGGGCGCCGGCCGGCGGATAGCGCATCTGCAGCGGCAGGCGCAGCAGCGCCTGGCGCGCGTCGATGCCGACCCGGCGCAGCAGGCCCAGCGTGTCGGCGTAGGCGCCCAGCAGGATGTGCTGGCCGTTGTCGAGGCGGCGCCCGTGCGCATCGAGCGCGCGCGCGCGGCCGCCCAGCGTGCGCGCCGCCTCGTACACGGTGACGGCGGCGCCGGCGTCGGCCAGCGCCACGGCGGCGGCGCAGCCGGCCCAGCCGCCGCCGACCACCGCCACCCGCCGTGCGGGCACCTCGCTTGCCGCTGTCCTGCTAGTTGCGGACATAGGTCTTCCAGGCCAGCCACAATTTGCGCAGCGGCGTCAGCGAGATGCGCTGGGTCAGCACGTGGAAGCCGTCACGCTCGACCTCGTCGAGCACGGTGCGGTAGATCGCCGCCATCATCAGGCCGGGCCGCTGGGCGCGCCGGTCCTGCTTCGGCAGCAGCGCGAAGGCCTCGTCGTAGATGGCGCGCGCGCGGTCGGCCTGGAACTTCATCAGGGCTTCGAACTTGTCGCTGTGGCGCGCGTTCAGCAGGTCGGCCGCGGTCACGCCGAACTGCTGCAGTTCGTTCACCGGCAGGTAGATGCGGCCCTTGCGCGCATCCTCGCCGACGTCGCGGATGATGTTGGTCAGCTGGAACGCCAGGCCCAGCTTTTCCGCATACTGCAGCGTCTGCGGGGTGCTGACGCCGAAGATGCTGGCCGACAGGATGCCGACCACGCCGGCCACGTGCCAGCAGTACTTGCGCAGGCCCGCATAGTCGAGGTAGCGCGACTGGTCCAGGTCCATCTCCATGCCGTCGATGATCGCCTGCAGGTGTTCCTGCTTCAGGTCGTAGGCGCCCAGGTGCGGCTGCAATGCCAGCATCACCGGGTGCGTGGGCGTGCCGCCATACATCGCCGCCACCTCGTTGCGCCACCAGGCCAGCTTGATGCGCGCCACCGAACCGTCGCTGGTCTCGTCCACGGTATCGTCGACTTCCCGGCAGAACGCGTACAGCGCCGTGATCGCCCGGCGCCGCTCGGGCGGCAGGAACAGGAAGCTGTAGTAGAAGCTGGAGCCGCTTTGTACGGTCTTTTGTTGGCAGTATTCGTCGGGAGACATATGAAAAATGCAAGTTTGCGGAGCAAGTCCGCTATTCTATATCCGATGGAAGCGCAGATGAGGGCGCAAGGCGGTTTTTACAGCACGCTTGTTGCGCCCTCGAACGGCGCTGGTCGGATGCCGGCCTACATGCGCAGCGCGCGCCAGCCGACCGCCAGCCAGTCCATGCGTCCCAGCCTGGGCCGCCTGCGGAAGACGTCGTAGTCGGCGCGCTCGATCGCTTCCAGGATGCGCAGCCCGCCTTGCACCACCATGCGCAGCTCCCAGCCGATGCGCCCCGGCAGGCGCGTCGCCAGCGGCGCGCCCTCCAGCATCAGGGCGCGCGCCCGGTCGACCTCGAAGCCCATCAATGCGCGCCAGGCCGGGCCGGTGCGCGCTTGCCCGATATCCGCTTCCGCCACGCCGAAGCGCTGCAGGTCTTCCTGCGGCAGGTAGATGCGGCCCTTGCCGATGTCGATGCCGACGTCCTGCCAGAAGTTGATCAGTTGCAGGGCGCTGCATACCGCATCCGAACGGCGCAGGCTGGCCTCGTCGGCCACGCCGTACAGGGCCAGCATCAGGCGCCCGACCGGGTTGGCAGAACGGCGGCAATAGTCGAGCAGGGAAGCGTAGTCGGCATAGCGCGGCGTGACCACGTCCTGGCGGAACGCGCTCAGCAGGTCGCGCAGCGGCTGCAGCGGCAGGCGGTACTGCCCGATCACGGCGCCCAGGCGCGCGAACATCGGCGCATCCGGGCCGGCCGGCGGCGCCGCGCCGTGCCCGATGGCGTCGAGCGCGTCGTCGTACGCCTGCAACGCGGCCAGGCGCGCGGGCGGCGCGGCGTCGCCCTCGTCGGCCAGGTCGTCGGCGCTGCGCGCGAACGCATAGATCGCCTCGACCGCCGGCACCAGGCGGCGCGGCAGCAGGATCGATGCGACAGGAAAATTTTCGTAATGATCGACGGGCATGGGACAATTCGGCGCAAGGCCGGCAAGGACATTCATGACGCATTCGTCATTTCTGTCATTTACTGCAATGTATTTGCATGATTATAATTGCTGGGATAAAAATCAAGGAAGCCTCGAACCACTCCCCGGCAGCAGCATGATCGGCCGCTGCAGCAGGCAATGCGCAGCAGGTTCGCAGAAGTGCCCAACCGTCCCGGCAGGCGCCGTGACCATAGAGGAAGACACCGTGTCCGTTTTTCGTTTCATCCCGCCGTGCCTGCCGCAACGCGCAGGCGGCGCGCGCAGCCTGGCCTTGCGGTTGCGGGCGCCCGGCGCCTCCAGGGTCTTGTCCGCATTTGTACTTCCCGTGCTGTTCTCCTCGCTGCTGGCGGCCTGTTCCAAGCCGGCGCCGCCGGTGGCGGACGTGCGTCCGGTGCGCGCCGCCACGCTGGCCGCCGCCAACGGCGACGTCAGCGCCGTGTTCTCGGGCGACGTGCGTCCGCGTTATGAATCCGGACTGGGTTTTCGCGTCGGCGGGAAGATCAGCGCGCGCAAGGTCGACGTCGGCACCGTGGTCAAGCGCGGCCAGCTCCTCATGCAGCTCGATCCGCAAGACTTGCGCCTGGGCCAGGCGCAAGCGCAGGCCAACCTGCGCGCGGCGCAGACCACGCTCGACCTGGCGCGCGCCGAACTCAAGCGCTACCAGGACTTGCGCGCCCAGAATTTCGTCAGCCAGGCGGTGCTCGACCAGAAGGCGGCGGCGCTGCGTTCCGGCGAGGCCAGCGTCGAGGCGGCGCGCGCCGCGCTCGGCGAACAAGCCAACCAGGCGCGCTACGCCAACCTGGAAGCCGACGCCGACGGCGTGGTCACCGCCATCGACGCCGAGGTCGGCCAGGTGGTCCAGGCCGGCGCGCCGGTGCTACGGGTGGCGCGCACCGACGAAAAGGAAGTCGTGATCGGCGTGCCGGAAGATCAGGTATCCCATATACGCAAGGTCGACGACGTCAAGGTGCGCCTGTGGGCCGACCCCGGGCGCAGCATCCGCGGCAGCATCCGCGAGGTGGCGCCGATGGCCGATGCGGCCACCCGTACCTATGCGGTCAAGGTCAGCGTGCCGGCGCGCGACGACGTGCGCATGGGCATGACCGCCGCGGTGGAGCTGGTGCGCCGGGGCGGGGCCGGCGCCGCCGGCCAGGTGCGCGCCCCGCTGTCGGCGCTGTACCAGGACAAGGGCGCGACCTCGGTGTGGGTGATCGAGAACGACGCCGTCAAGCTGACGCCGGTGCGGGTCGGCGGCGTCGTCGACAACGACGTGCTGCTTGCGCAGGGCGTGCGTCCCGGCCAGGTGGTGGTGACGGCCGGCGTCAACCTGCTCAAGGAAGGCCAGAAGGTGCGCATCCTGCGCGCCGACGTGGCGCGCCGCGGCGATGCCGAGGCGGAAGCCAACGGCGGCGCGGGCACGGGCGATGGCGCCAAGGGTGCCGGCGCAGCCGCGCCGGCGGCCCCGCCGTCGGCCGCTGCCGGCACGCCGTCCGCCGCTCCACAGGCGGCGCCCGGCGCAAGCGGCAGTACGGCCACGGGCGGCAGTACGGCCAGCGGCAGCAGCGGCGCGGGCGCCACGGCGTCCGGCAGCGGCACGCCTGCCGCGGCGGCGCCGGCGATCGCCGCGCCCGCGCTGGGCGTGGCCGGCGTCGCGGCGGGCGGGCTGGTCGCCTCCAGCCTGGCGCCGGCCAAGCCGGCCGCCGCGCCGGCAAGCAATGCCGCGGCCAAGCCGGCATCGAAGCCGATCGACAGGCGCGCTGCCGGAAAGAGCGGCAAGACAAGCCCGAAAAAGGCCGACAAAAACCACCAGAAAAAGGCGGACAAGCGTAGCGGCGGCAAGAACGGCAAGAACGTCCATCCAAGCGCCAAGGCCGCCGCGCGCCATCCGGTGCACGCGGCCAAGGCCGCCGGAGCGGCCCGATGAAGGGCTTCAACCTGTCGCGCTGGGCGCTGCAACACATTCCGCTGACGCGTTACCTGATCGCCGCGCTGCTGGTGGCCGGCATCCTCAGCTACGGCAAGCTGGGCCAGGACGAGGACCCGCCGTTCACCTTCCGCGCCATGGTGATCAGCGCCTACTGGCCGGGCGCCACCGGCGTGCAGATGGCGCAGCAGGTCACCGACAAGCTGGAGCGCAAGCTGCAGGAAACGCCGTACGTGGACAAGATCCGCAGCTTTTCCAAGCCGGGCGAAACGACGATCATCCTGGAGCTGCGCGAATCGACGCCGCCCAAGGAAACCTCGGCGGTCTGGTACCAGGTGCGCAAGAAGATCGGCGACATCGCCGGCACCCTGCCGGCCGGCGTCAACGGCCCGTACTTCAACGACGAATTCGGCGATACCTACGGTTCCATCTTTGCCCTGTCCGGCGACGGCTTTACCTATGCCGAGATGCGCGACTATGCCGACTTCGTGCGCCAGCAATTGCTGAAAGTGCCGCTGGTGGCCAAGGTCGAGCAGTTCGGCGTGCAGGAAGAAAAGCTCAACATCCGCTTCTCGCAGCAGAAGTTCGCCCAGCTCGGCATCCCGTTCGACACCATCGTCGCCCAGATCGCCGGTCAGAACGGGGTCGAGACCTCGGGCCTGCTGGTCACGCCGGGCGAGAACCTGCAGGTGCGCGTGAGCGGCGCCATCAAGAATGCCAGGCAGCTGGAAGACCTGAGCCTGCGCGCCGGGAACATGAGCTTCCGCCTGGGCGACTTTGCCAGCGTCGAGCGCGCCTACCAGGACCCGCCGCACGACAAGATGCGCTTCAACGGCAAGGACGTGATCGGCCTGGGCGTGTCGATGGAAAAGGGCGGCAACATCGTCGAACTGGGCAAGGGCCTGGAAGCCTCGGTGGCGCGCGTGCGCGCCCAGCTGCCGGTCGGCATCGAGCTGGAGCGGGTATCGAACCAGCCGGCGGCGGTCACCGCCTCGGTCAACGAATTCATGCACACGCTGGTGGAGGCGGTGGTGATCGTGCTGGTGGTGTCCTTCCTGGCGCTCGGCCTGCACAACAAGCCCAAGCTGCGCATCGACGTGCGCCCCGGCCTGGTGGTGGCGCTGACGATTCCGCTGGTGCTGGCGATCACCTTCCTGTTCATGGAAATCTTCGAGATCTCGCTGCACAAGGTGTCGCTGGGCGCGCTGATCATCGCGCTCGGCCTGCTGGTGGACGATGCCATCATCGCCGTCGAGATGATGGTGCGGAAAATGGAAGAGGGCATGTCGCGCCTGGAAGCGGCCACCTATGCCTATACGTCGACCGCGTTTCCGATGCTGACCGGCACCCTGATCACGGCGGCCGGCTTCCTGCCGATCGGCCTGGCCAAGTCGGCCGCCGGCGAATATACCTTTTCGATGTTCTCGGTGAACGCCATCGCGCTGCTGGTGTCGTGGGTGGTGGCGGTGACCTTCACCCCCTACATCGGCTTCGTGCTGTTGCGCGTGCAGCCGCATGCCGACGGCGCTGCCCACGGCCACGAGGTGTTCGACACGCTCGCCTACCGGCGCTTCCGGCGCGCGGTGAACTGGTGCGTCGAGTGGCGCTTCACCACCATCGCGCTGTCGCTGGCGGTGTTCGGCCTGGGCGTGTTCGGCTTCAAGTTCATCGAAAAGCAGTTCTTCCCGGATTCGGCGCGCCTGGAGCTGATGGTGGAGACTTGGCTGCCGGAAGGCACCAGCTTCGCCGCCAACGAAGCGGTGGCGAAGAAGTTCGAGCGCTTCGTGCGCGCCCAGCCGGAACTGGATAGCGTCACCAGCTACGTCGGCACCGGCAGCCCGCGCTTCTACCTGCCGCTCGACCAGATCTTCCCGCAGTCGAACGTCTCGCAATTCGTGGTGCTGCCCAGGGACGCGGCGGCGCGCGAGCGCCTGCTGCACAAGATCGAACAAGTCTTCGCCACCGATTTCCCGGAAGTGCGCGGACGGGTCAAATTGCTGCCGAACGGGCCGCCGGTGCCGTATCCGGTGCAGTTCCAGGTGACCGGCCCGGACATCGCCACCGTGCGCGGCTTGGCCGACCAGGTCAAGGATATCCTGCGCGCCAATCCGAACGCGGTCGGCGTCAACGACAACTGGAACGAGGCGGTCAAGGTATTGCGCCTGGACCTCGACCAGGACAAGCTGCGCGCGCTCGGCTTGACGTCGCAGGCGGTGCGGCGCACGGTGGCGATGGTGCTGTCCGGCACGCCGGTCGGCCAGTTCCGGGAGAGCAACCGGCTGATCGACATCGTGGTGCGCCAGCCGCTCGAGGAACGCTCCAGCATGTCGGTGCTGGCCAATACCAATATCGCCACGCCGTCCGGCAAGCCGGTGCCGCTGAGCCAGGTGGCGCGCATCGAGTTCGTATGGGAGCCGGGCGTGGTCTGGCGCGAGGCGCGCGAGTGGGCGATCATGGTGCAGTCGGACGTGGTGGCCGGCATCCAGGGGCCGACGGTGTCCAGCCAGGTGAGCGAGCGCCTGGCGGCCCTGCGTGCCAGGCTGCCGGCCGGCTACAACATCAAGCTGGCCGGCGCCGCGGCCGACAGTTCCCAGGCCGAGGCCTCGATCGCCGCCAACGTGCCGCTGGTGCTGTTCATCGTGTTCACGCTGCTGATGCTGCAGCTGCACAGCTTTTCGCGCGCGCTGCTGGTATTCCTCACCGGGCCGCTCGGCGTGGCGGGCGCGGCGATGGCGCTGCTGGTCCTGCACCGGCCGTTCGGCTTCGTCGCCAACCTGGGCGTCATCGCGCTGTTCGGCATGATCATCCGTAACTCGGTGATCCTGGTCGACCAGATCGAGCACGAGATCGCGGCCGGCGTGCCGGCCTGGGATGCCATCGTCGAATCGGCGGTGCGGCGCTGCCGCCCGATCCTGTTGACCGCGGCGGCCGCGGCGCTGGCCATGATCCCGCTGTCGCGCTCGGTGTTCTGGGGGCCGATGGCGGTGGCGATCATGGGGGGCTTGCTGGTGGCGACGGCGCTGACGCTGCTGTTCCTGCCGGCCTTGTATGCGGCCTGGTTCCGGGTCAAGCGGCCGGCGGGCAAGGGCAGCGCGCGCAGGGTGGACGACGCGACCGTCGACGCGTGATTCGACGGACCATGCGCGTCGTCCACGCGTCGAAACGTAAATCGTTGATATTGTTTGAGAAAAATATTTTGCTATGGATTCATTGCGTGAATTGACGATCCACGCAGGGCGCACGAATCAAAAATCGCCCATTAGTGTCAGATAATCCAGTAAAATATCGGGTTGAAGTTGTAGCCCCTAAACGGAATAGTGCAGGGCGGCCGGTTTGGATGTCGGACGCCCTTTGTTTTTGCGGCAAGATGCAGCAATCCTGCGCGAGGATGGCGAAATTGGTAGACGCACCAGGTTTAGGTCCTGACGCCAGCAATGGTGTGGGGGTTCGAGTCCCCCTCCTCGCACCACGAATAATTATTTTTTTGGACGATTTTTACAATGGCAACTGCTGTCGAAAACCTGGGTAAACTCGAGCGCCGCTTGACGATCACCTTCCCGCTGAGCGACGTTCGTTCGGAAGTCGAAAAGCGCCTGAAGAAGCAGGCCAAGACCGCGCGCGCCCCGGGCTTCCGTCCGGGCAAGGTGCCAATCAAGATGGTCGCCGCCCAGTACGGCTACCAGATCGAATCCGACGTGCTGAACGACAAGGTTGGCCAGGCATTCAACGACGCCGCCAACGAAAACCAGCTGCGCGTCGCCGGCATGCCGAAAATCGAACCGAAACAGGAAGCGCCGGAAGGCATGCTGGCCTTCGACGCGACCTTCGAAGTCTATCCGGAAGTGTCGCTGCCGGAACTGGCCGACGTCGACGTCGAGACCGTCAAGACCGACGTCACCGACGCCGAGATCGACAAGACCCTGGACATCCTGCGCAAGCAGCGCGTGCACTTCCATGCCAAGGGCGAAGAAGGCGAGCACGGCACCGGCGGCGATGCCGTGGCCGCCAACGGCGACCGTGTGACCGTCGATTTCACCGGCGCCATCGACGGCGTCGAGTTCGACGGCGGCAAGGCCGACGACTATGCCTTCGTGCTGGGCGAAGGCCGCATGCTGCCGGAATTCGAAGCCGCCACCGTCGGCCTGAAGGTCGGCGAAAGCAAGACCTTCCCGCTGGCCTTCCCGGAGGATTACCACGGCAAGGACGTGGCCGGCAAGACCGCCGACTTCACCATCACCCTGAAGAAGCTGGAGTGGGCGCACCTGCCGGAAGTCGACGACGAGTTCGCCAAGTCGCTGGGCATCGAAGACGGCAGCATCGACAAGATGCGCGAAGACATCAAGACCAACCTGGAGCGTGAAGTCACCGCCCGCATCAAGGCCCGCAACAAGGAAGCCGTGATGGATGCGCTGGTCAAGCACACCGAGATGGACGTGCCGCAAGTCATGGTTGCCCAGGATTCCGAGCGCCTGGCCGAACAGACCCGCCAGGACATGGCCCAGCGCGGCATGGACGTCAAGAGCCTGCCGTTCCCGGCCGACCTGTTCGCCGCCAAGGCCGAGCGCCGCGTGCGCCTGGGCCTGATCCTGTCGCAACTGGTTGCCGACAACAACCTGCAAGCCACGCAAGAGCAGGTGAAGGCCCAGATCGAGGACTTCGCGCAGAGCTACGAAGATCCGAAGGAAGTGCTGAAGTACTACTACAGCGATCGCCGCCGCCTGAGCGAAGTCGAGGCTCTTGTATTGGAAGAAAACGTCGTTAACTATGTCCTCGGCAAGGCAAAGGCGACCAGCAAGGACATCGCCTTTGACGAACTGATGGGTAGCAACGCCGCACAAGGCTGAGCCGTCCCACAGGAGCCCCGGCCCGGTGCGGTGTGAGCTTCGCCGGGCCGGGGCGCATGTAAACTATTACAAGGATGATGACAGGTATGAACCATAATCCCGCATTGGATACCCAGGCCCTCGGCCTCGTGCCGATGGTGATCGAGCAGAGCGGTCGCGGCGAGCGCGCCTACGACATCTATTCGCGCCTGCTGAAGGAGCGCGTGATTTTCCTGGTCGGTCCTGTCAACGACCAGATGGCGAATCTGATCGTGGCCCAGATGCTGTTCCTGGAAAGCGAGAATCCGGACAAGGACATCTCGCTGTACATCAATTCGCCGGGCGGTTCGGTTTCGGCCGGCCTGGCGATCTTCGACACCATGAACTTCATCAAGCCGGACGTGTCGACTCTGTGCACCGGCATGGCGGCGTCGATGGGCGCCTTCCTGCTGGCCGCCGGCGCCAAGGGCAAGCGCTTCTCGCTGCCGAACTCGCGCGTGATGATCCACCAGCCGTCCGGCGGATCGCAGGGCATGGCTTCGGACATCGAGATCCAGGCCAAGGAAATCCTGTACCTGCGCGAGCGCCTGGCGCGCATCATGGCCGACAATACCGGCCAGACGATCGAGCAGATCCACAAGGATACCGACCGCGACCGCTTCCTGTCCGCCGAGGAATCGGTGGAATACGGCTTGATCGACCGGGTGCTGACGAACCGCGGCTGATCAGCCGGCGAGCTGCCGACGATTGTTGCTCAAATACGCCCGGTCGCAATAGCGGTTCGGGCGTTTTGCTTTCAAATCGGGTAGCATGGAGAGCGTTGCACTTGTTGCGCTCTCGTATTAGCGATATATTCATTGCAATTCAACATAAGATTGCCCCATGTCTGACAAAAAATCCTCCAGCGGCGAAAAACTCCTGTACTGCTCGTTCTGCGGCAAGAGCCAGCACGAGGTCAAGAAGCTGATCGCGGGACCCTCGGTCTTCATTTGCGACGAGTGCATCGACCTGTGCAACGACATCATCCGCGATGAGACCTCGAACGTGGAAACCGTGGCGGGCGGCGCCAAGTCCGACCTGCCGACGCCGCACGAGATCAGCGAGTTGCTCGACCAGTACGTGATCGGCCAGCAGACGGCGAAACGCATCCTGTCGGTGGCGGTCTACAACCATTACAAGCGCCTCAAGCACCTGGGCAAGAAGGACGAGGTCGAGCTGGCCAAGAGCAACATCCTGCTGGTCGGCCCCACCGGTTCCGGCAAGACCCTGCTGGCGCAGACGCTGGCGCGCATGCTCAACGTGCCGTTCGTGATCGCCGACGCCACCACCCTGACCGAAGCCGGTTACGTGGGCGAAGACGTCGAGAACATCATCCAGAAGCTGCTGCAGAGCTGCAACTACGAAGTCGAAAAGGCCCAGCGCGGCATCGTCTATATCGACGAGATCGACAAGATTTCGCGTAAATCGGACAACCCCTCGATCACGCGCGACGTGTCCGGCGAAGGCGTGCAGCAGGCGCTGCTGAAGCTGATCGAAGGCACCATGGCGTCGGTGCCGCCGCAGGGCGGGCGCAAGCACCCGAACCAGGACTTCGTGCAGATCGACACGACCAACATCATGTTCATCTGCGGCGGCGCCTTCGACGGCCTGGCCAAGGTGATCCAGAACCGTTCCGAAAAGAGCGGCATCGGCTTCGCCGCCAGCGTCAAGAGCCAGAGCCAGCGCTCGGTCAGCGACGTGCTGATGGAAGCGGAACCGGAAGACCTGATCAAGTTCGGCCTGATCCCGGAACTGGTCGGCCGCCTGCCGGTCGTCGCCACCCTGAGCGAGCTGACCGAAGACGCGCTGATCCAGATCCTGATCGAGCCGAAGAACGCGCTGATCAAGCAGTACTCGAAGCTGCTCGACATGGAAGGCGCCGAACTGGAAATCCGCCCGGCTGCCCTGCATGCGATCGCCAAGAAGGCGCTGGCGCGCAAGACCGGCGCGCGCGGCCTGCGTTCGATCCTGGAACACGCGCTGCTCGACGTGATGTACGAGCTGCCGAGCCAGCAGAACGTGGTGAAAGTCGTGATCGATGAAAATACGATTACGAACGGTGCCAAACCACTATTGATCTATAGCGAAACGCCAAAAGTATCGGGAGAAAACTGATCTTTCCGTGCGTACACGCAACGGAATGAAACGAATCGCGGAAACTTGAAGGTACAATTTACTTCAATAAAAGACGCGGCTTCATTCGTAAAGCCACTCGCAACTCAGGTTGTGTAGTGGCTTTTTCTTTTGTTAAAAACCGTGGACAGTGGTGTTGTGGCGGAAGCACAAGCGCGCCGCGCCACGCTTGTTTGCGGTGATAAACGTGCTTCGGTGGAATCGGCTATAGTCGAGTCGAGCCTGTTAATTATTTACTTGGCAGAAAATTTTTTGCAGCGCCAGTCTTGTGTTTCACGGGGGTGCGCCCAACATCCTCTGTACGCTTTTTATAAGGTATGCCATGACAACCACTAAATTTACCGAGCAAACGACGCTGCCCCTGTTGCCCCTGCGCGATGTGGTGGTGTTCCCGCATATGGTGATACCGCTGTTCGTCGGCCGTCCCAAATCGATCAAGGCCCTGGAAGCCGCGATGGAGCAGGGCAAGAGCATCATGCTGGCCGCCCAGAAGGCTGCCGCCAAGGACGAACCTTCGGCCGCAGACATCTACGAGATCGGCTGCGTGGCCAACATCCTGCAAATGCTGAAGCTGCCCGACGGTACCGTGAAGGTGCTGGTCGAAGGCGCCCAGCGCGCCCGCATCGACCAGATCACCGACGGTCCGAGCCATTTCATCGCCGAGCTGACCCCGATCGATTCCGAAATCGGCGACGACTCCGAAGTCGAGGCGATGCGCCGTGCGATCGTCCAGCAGTTCGACCAGTACGTCAAACTGAATAAAAAGATTCCGCCCGAGATCTTGGCATCGCTGGCCGGCATCGACGACGCCGGCCGCCTGGCCGATACCGTCGCCGCCCACCTGCCGCTCAAGCTCGAGCAGAAGCAGGTCATCCTGGAAATCTTCAACGTCGCCAAGCGCCTCGAGCACCTGCTCGGCCAACTGGAAGGCGAACTCGACATCCTGCAGGTGGAAAAGCGCATCCGCGGCCGCGTCAAGCGCCAGATGGAGAAATCGCAGCGCGAGTACTACCTGAACGAGCAGGTGAAAGCGATCCAGAAGGAGCTGGGTGAAGGCGAAGAAGGCGCCGACATCGAAGAGCTGGAAAAGAAAGTGATCGCGGCCAAGATGCCGAAGGAAGCGCTGGAAAAGGCGCAGTCCGAGATCAAGAAGCTGAAACTGATGTCGCCGATGTCGGCCGAAGCCACCGTGGTACGCAACTACATCGACACGCTGATCGGCTTGCCGTGGAAGAAAAAATCCAAGGTCACGATCGACCTGGAAAAGGCGGCGCAGGTGCTCGATTCCGACCACTACGGCCTGGACAAGATCAAGGAACGCATCCTGGAATACCTCGCGGTACAGCAGCGCGTCGAGAAGCTGAAGGCGCCGATCCTGTGCTTCGTCGGTCCGCCGGGCGTCGGTAAGACCTCGCTGGGCGAGTCGATCGCGCGCGCCACCAACCGCAAATACGTGCGCATGGCGCTCGGCGGCGTGCGCGACGAGGCCGAGATCCGCGGCCACCGCCGTACCTACATCGGCTCGATGCCGGGCAAGGTGCTGCAATCGCTGACCAAGGCCGGCGTGCGCAACCCGCTGTTCCTGCTCGACGAGATCGACAAGATGGGTGCGGACTTCCGCGGCGACCCGTCCTCGGCGTTACTTGAGGTGCTGGACCCGGCGCAGAACCACACGTTCAGCGACCACTACGTCGAAGTCGACTTCGACTTGTCGGACGTGATGTTCGTGGCGACCTCGAACTCGTTCAATATCCCGCCGGCGTTGCTGGACCGGATGGAAGTGATCCGCCTGTCGGGCTACACCGAGGACGAGAAGACCAGCATCGCCCAGCGCTACCTGCTGCCCAAGCAGATCAAGGCCAACGGCTTGCGCGACGGCGAGATCAAGGTCGAGGAAGATGCGATCCGCGACATCATCCGCTACTACACCCGCGAAGCCGGCGTGCGTTCGCTGGAGCGCGAAATCTCGAAGATCTGCCGCAAGGTCGTCAAGATGATGCTGCTCAAGAGCGACAAGCGCGTGGTCGTCTCGGCCGGCAACCTGGACAAGTTCCTGGGCGTGCGCCGCTACGATTTCGGCGTGGCCGAGAAGGAAAACCAGATCGGCCAGGTGGTCGGCCTGGCGTGGACCGAAGTCGGCGGCGACCTGCTGACCATCGAGGCCGTGCAGGTGCCGGGTAAGGGCGCGGTGATCCGTACCGGTACGCTGGGCGACGTGATGAAGGAGTCGATCGAGGCCGCCCGTACCGTGGTGCGCAGCCGCGCCGCGCGCCTGGGCATCAAGAGCGAGGTGTTCGAGAAGTCCGACATCCACATCCACGTGCCGGAAGGCGCGACGCCGAAGGACGGTCCGTCCGCCGGTATCGCGATGACCACCGCGCTGGTGTCGGTGTTCACCGGCATCCCGGTGCGCGCGGATGTCGCCATGACCGGCGAGATCACGCTGCGCGGCGAGGTGCTGCCGATCGGCGGCCTGAAGGAAAAGCTGCTGGCGGCGCAGCGCGGCGGCATCAAGACCGTCCTGATTCCCGAGCAGAACGTGAAGGACCTGGCCGAGATTCCGGACAACGTCAAGAACCAGCTCGAGATCGTGCCGGTGCGCTGGATCGAAAAGGTGCTGGAAGTGGCGCTGGAACGCCAGCCCGAGCCGGTGGTCGAGGTGCCGGCGGTGGCCGCGGTGCCGGCCCCGGCGGCCGAGGGGCAGGGTGGGGTGGTCAAGCACTGACCTATCAGGTTCCAGAGTAGCACCGTCGTCCCCGCGCAGGCGGGGACCCAAGCTCACGTGTCTTTTCACCTTTACGGTGCGAGATGCTCGGTATGGGTCCCCGCCTTCGCGGGGACGACGTTTTTGGCGCGTCGCGTACGAATACGCTGGCTGATACGCGTCATCCTTGTTGGATGTACGATGCGTTGCCGCACGGCATCATCATTGCTTGACACAAAGCATGGCGCCCTTGTCTAATATGCGTTTACGGTCGGGCCTGGCGTTTCCAGGCGCACCGTGTCTGGAACGTATAAAGAGGGAAAAGAGTGAACAAAACTGAACTGATCGAAGAAATCGCGAAGTCCGCGGACCTGACCAAAGCCTCCGCCGCGCGCGCCCTCGATGCCATGATCGATGCAGTGACCAACACCCTGAAGAACAACGACAGTGTGACCCTGGTCGGCTTCGGCACCTTTACGGTGGGCGAGCGCGCCGAGCGCACCGGCCGCGATCCGCGCACCAAGGAAGCCATCAAGATCAAGGCGGCCAAGGTTCCGAAATTTAAGGCTGGTAAAGCATTAAAAGATGCAGTAAACTAATGCCTCCGCTGCGCTGACACGCAGCAGGAAGCATCCGGCGACATGTTCTCATCGAATCGTTCGCCGCGGATGACCGGGCCTCTCGGTCGTCCTCGGATGTCGGTAGTACCCAGTATTTCGTGGAGCGGTAGTTCAGTTGGTTAGAATACCGGCCTGTCACGCCGGGGGTCGCGGGTTCGAGTCCCGTCCGCTCCGCCACGAATGCGCAGTCGGCGTGTTGTCCCTGCGGACAACACGGTTTGGGACTCGAAGGGAATCGCTTGCAAGCGATTCCGCGGCCTGCAGGATGTAGGCGAGTCCCGTCCGCTCCGCCACGAAATGCCAGAATTTGGAGCGGTAGTTCAGTTGGTTAGAATACCGGCCTGTCACGCCGGGGGTCGCGGGTTCGAGTCCCGTCCGCTCCGCCAGATTTGAGAAGGAAGAAGTGCCGCCCCTGCGGGCGGCACGGGTCGGGACTCGAAGGGTTCCGCTTGCAAGCGGAACCGCGGCCTGCGGTATGTAGGCGAGTCCCGTCCGCTCCGCCAATATGTTGCGGTAATGTCGGTTGTAACGCGGTCTTCGTAGATTGCGCCGGTAACCGCTAGTTCTGAAAAAGAGGCGAACGCGAGTTCGCCTTTTTTTTTAGTTTTTGAAAACGCATCTTCAACCTTGATTGGCTGACCATGTTTGAATTTATCCGTAACCACCAGCGATTGATGCAGTTCCTGTTGCTGCTGCTGATCCTGCCTTCCTTCGTACTGGTCGGCGTCAGCAGCTACAACGAGCGCGGCGGCGGCAACGATGGCGTGGCCACCGTGGACGGTAAGAAGATCACCCAGCAGGAATGGGAAAACGCCCAGCGCCGCCAGATCGACCAGGCGCGCCAGGCGCAGGGCGCCCAGTTCGATCAGAAGCAGTTCGAGACCCCGGAAGCCAGGCAGGCCGTACTGGACAACCTGATCGCCGAGCGCGCGATCAATGCCGAAGTGGCGCGTAGCCACCTGACGGTCAGCGACGACCGCCTGCAGAAGCAGATCCTCGACATCCAGCAGTTCCGCAAGGCGGACGGCAGCTTCGACATGGACCAGTACAAGGCCGCGCTGGCCGCCCAGGGCATGACCCCGGAAATGTTCGATGCGCGCCTGCGCCAGGACATGGCGGTGCAGCAGCTGGCCGGCGCCATCCAGCAGACGGCGTTCGCGCCGCGCTCGGTGAGCACGCGCCTGTCGGACATCAACGACCAAGAGCGCGAAGTCCAGGAACTGGTGTTCCCGGCCGCGAACTACGTTGCCCAGGTCAAGGTCACCGACGACATGATCAAGGCCTTCTATGACAAGAACCCGACCCTGTTCCAGGTGCCGGAACAAGTCAAGGCCGAATACGTCGTCTTCAATGCCGACGCGGTGGACAAGCAGGTGACGGTGTCCGACGCCGAAGTGGTGGCCGCCTACGACAAGAGCAAGGCGCGTTTTTCGACCCCGGAAAAGCGCACCGCCAGCCACATCCTCATCAACGCCAAGGCAGACGCCAAGCCGGCCGACGACGCCGCCGCCAAGGCCAAGGCGCAAGCCATCCTGGACGAGTTGCGCAAGAACCCGAACGACTTCGCCAAGGTCGCCAAGGCGCAGTCGCAGGATCCGGGTTCGGCCGAGCTGGGCGGCGACCTGGGCACGGTCGAGAAGGGCGTGTTCGTCAAGCCGGTCGAGGATGCGATCTATGCGCTCAAGGCCGGAGAAATGAGCGGCCTGGTGCGTTCGGAATTCGGCTACCACATCATCAAGGTGACCGCGGTCACGCCGTCGACCCAGAAATCGCTGGAAGAAGCCAGGCCGGAAATCGTCGCGGAACTGAAGAAGACCAAGCTGTCCGCCAAGTACGCGGAACTGGCCGAAACCTTCACCAATACGGTGTACGAGCAGTCGGACAGCCTGAAGCCGGTGGCCGACAAGCTGGGCCTGACGATCCAGACCGTGGACGGGCTGACGCGCACGCCGAATCCGGCGCTGGGCGCCTCGCCGGTGAATAACGACAAGTTCCTAAAGGCGATCTTCTCGAACGACGCCCTGGCCAACAAGCGCAACACCGAAGCGGTGGAAACGGCGCCGAGCACCCTGGTGGCCGGCCGCGTGGTGACCCTCACGCCGGCAAGCAAGCGTCCGCTGGCCGACGTGGCGAATGCCATCCGCCAGCGCGTGACCCAGGAAGAAGCAGTGCGCCTGGCGCGCCAGGCCGGCGAAGCCAAGCTGGCCGCCGCCAAGGCCTCGGGCGACGCCGCCGGCTTCGGCGAACCCAAGATCGTTTCGCGCACCAAGCAGCCGACCATCAACCAGACCGCCGCGCTGGCCGTACTGAAGGCCGATGTCGCCAAGCTGCCGGCCTACATCGGCGTCGAGGTGCCGGGCCAGGGCTATGGCGTGTACCGCATCGCCAAGGTATCGCAGCCGGCCCAGCCGGACGCGGCGCGCCGCAGCCAGGAAGCCGAGCAGATCGCACGCGCCGTCGGCGGCGCCGAGATGTACGGCTACGTGGAAGCGCTGAAGCAGAAGGCCAAGGCCAAGGTCAACGTCAAGCCGGGCGACCTGGGCGTCAAGGCAGAGTAAGCAGGCGGGCACGAGCCCGCGCCAAAACCAAACCCGGGCGCCGCATCACGCGGCGCCCGGGTTTTTTATCGTGTGTGTCGCGGATCGTCGGACGGGCGAGGTTAATGAACGTATCGGTAGGGTGGACGGCTTTGCCGTCCACGCGTCCAACGATCGCATGCACCGTTCGAACGCGTGGACGGCAGAGCCAGCTAGGCGCCCCCGTCCATCCTACGCCAGATCAGCGCCCGTGCAAGCTGCGCGCCGCCGCCATGAAATCGTCCTCGCCGATGCCGACCAGTTCCAGCACCTCGGCCTGCGGATACTGGGCGAAATTACGCTCGATCGAGCGCAGGTAAGCCGGATCGTAGTGCTCGACCAGCAGCTGGTCGACCAGTTCCGGCATGCGTCCGTCGTTGGCCAGCGCGTGCCAGGCATCGATGCGCGCGCGGCCGTGCAGCTGCACCAGGTGATCCAGTTGCATGTTCAATGCCGCCGGGTCGACCGCGAAATGCTCGTAGTCTTCCATCAGCAGGCGCACCCGGTCCGGCTGCGCCAGCGCAAGCGACACGCAGGGCGCCGCGCGGATGCGTTCCATCACCGCTTCCGGCACGCGCAGGTTGCCGACCTTCTTGCTCTCCGATTCGACGAAGACCGGCCGGCTCGGATCGAAGCGGCGCAGACGCTCCCAGATGCGCGTTTCGAACTGCTTCTGGGTCGGCTGCGGTTCGCCCGGCAGGTGGCCCAGCACGGAGCCGCGGTGCGCCGCCATGCCTTCCAGGTCCAGCACCTGGGCGCCGGCGGCTTCCAGCGCATGCAGCAGGCGCGTCTTGCCGCTGCCGGTGGTGCCGCAGATGACGCGCAAGGGCAGCGCCGGCGGCGCCGCCAGCGCTGCGCTGACGTAGGCGCGGTAGGCCTTGTAGCCGCCGTCGAGCTGCACCACGGGCCAGCCGATGCGCGCCAGGACATGCACCATCGAACCGCTGCGGTTGCCGCCGCGCCAGCAGTAGACCAGCGGCTTCCAGTCCTTCGGCTTGTCGGCGAACAGGGTGTCGATGTGGCGCGCGATGTTCTTCGCCACCAGCGGCGCGCCCAGCTTCTTGGCCTCGAACGCGCCGACCTGCTTGTAGGTGGTGCCGATCAGGATGCGTTCGGCGTCGTCCAGCACCGGGCAGTTGATGGCGCCGGGCAGGTGGTCGAGCGCGAATTCGGATTCGCTGCGGGCGTCGATGACGGTGTCGAAGGCATCCAGTTGCGGGAGGATCTCGTCGAAGCTCAGGACTGCGGGGTATTTCATTGAAGGAGGGGGGCGACTTGTGGCCAGATATTGTTGAGGATGGTGGGATGGGCGCTCGCCAGCGGATGCAGGCGGTCGGGCTGGAAGCTGGACGCTTCCTGGGCCACGCCCTCCAGCATGAACGGCACCAGCGGCACCTTCATTTCGCCCGAGAGTTCCTTGTACATGCCGGCGAAGCGCTCGGTATAGGCGCGCCCGTAGTTGGGCGGCATGCGCATGCCGACCAGCAGCACGCGCGCGCTGTTCTTTTGCGCCAGCGCGATCATGGTGCGAAGGTTGTCCTCGGCGGCATTCACCGGCAGGCCGCGCAGGCCGTCGTTGGCGCCCAGTTCCAGCACCACCAGGTTCGGCTTGTGCTGCTGCAGCAGCGCGGGCAGGCGCGTGCGCCCGCCGCTGGTGGTGTCGCCGCTGATGCTGGCGTTGACGACGCGCGCATCGATCTTCCGCTGCTTCAGGCGCTGTTCCAGCAGCGCCACCCAGCCGCTGCCGCGCGCGATGCCGTACTCGGCGGACAGGCTGTCGCCCACCACCAGCACGGTTTTTGGTGCAGAATAGGCGCTCCCCGACGCGGCCAGCGCCAAGGCGGCTGCGGCGCCGGCAATTCCTTTACTGATCTTGAAACGAGCGAGCATGCGTGATATTCCCGAGGCTTCCAAACGTGAGGCTTCCAAAGTGGGCGGATCCGGTCCGGCGATCCAGGTGATCGGTCTGTCGAAGCGGGTGGCGGACGCCAGCGGCGAACTCGTCATCCTGCACGACATCGATTTTACCGTGCAACCGGCCGAGACGCTCGCCCTGGTCGGCGCCTCCGGTTCCGGCAAGTCGACCCTGCTCGGCCTGCTGGCCGGCCTGGACGGGCCATCGGGCGGCAAGGTGATCCTGGACGGCACCGATATCTTCGCGCTCGACGAGGATGGCCGCGCCGCCTTCCGCAAGGCCAAGCTCGGCTTCGTGTTCCAGTCGTTCCAGCTGCTGGCGCATTTGAATGCTGTGGAAAACGTGATGCTGCCGCTGGAACTGCGCGGCGACGGCCGCGCCCGCGAAAAGGCCGAGGCGATGCTCGGGCGCGTGGGACTGGGCAGCCGCCTGCGCCACTATCCGAAATACCTGTCCGGCGGTGAGCAGCAGCGCGTGGCGCTGGCGCGCGCCTTCGTCACCGAGCCGCCGCTGTTGTTCGCCGACGAGCCGACCGGCAGCCTCGATGCCGCCACCGGCGAAGCCGTCACACAGCTGATGTTCGAACTCAATCGCGAACGCGGTTCGACCCTGGTACTGGTGACGCACGATCCCGCCATGGCGGCGCGCTGCGGACGTACCTTGACCATCACCGCCGGGCGCCTGGCTGCCTGATGGCGTAGCCCGGACCGGCTTGGCAGCGTCGATGCATTGTTGTCACGACGTCCAGTTTCACAAAGTTGTTTCAAGATGTCACAAGGTATGCATGTAACAATCGTGCTTCCAACATCGGTCTTTTGTAAGTAAAAATCAGTCATCTCGGTTCGACAGCGCTCATGCATATCTGACCCGGTGGTCAGTTAAAGGCTGCTTCGTTACAGTTCCTTACGGTTTGTGTAATGGTTTTAACAACCGGCGGTGTTAAGTTGTCGGTACGCGATTCACGGGGAATCGTGTTTCAGACCACGAAACACCAAAAAGGAAGAGATATGAAAAAGCTGATCGTTGCCATCGCCGCCGGCGTCGCCGCCATGGGCGCCGCCCAGGCCCAGACCACCGCCACTGAAATCATCGCGCAACCGACCCACCCGTACGTCGGCGTCGCCGTCTCCGGTTCCAAGAACCAGGCATCCGACGACTGGAAAGCCAGCCCGAAAGTGTTCGCAGGCTACGACCTGACCCCGAACTGGGGCGTGGAAGCCGGTTATACCCGCTTCCGCAAGGAAGGCTACAGCACCATCGTGGCACCGAACACCGTTACCGGCGCCAACGTGCGCGGCTCCAGCTCCTACGTCGCCGCCAAGTTCATGACGCCGGTGAACGAGCGTGTGTCGGCCTACGCCAAGCTGGGCGCTTCGTATAACGAGCGCAAGGTTCGCGTCGATGGTTTCAACGATGGCACCGAACGCGACACCGGCGCCTACGGTGCGCTGGGTGCACAGTACGCATTCAACCAGAACCTGTCCCTGGTCGGCGAGTACGAGCGCTACGGCAAGGACAAGTACCAGGGCGCCAAGGCCGACGCCGTGTCGCTGGGCCTGAAGTACGGCTTCTAAGCCATCCATCGTCGCCTGACCGGCGTCGCGCCAGGCGCGCGCCGGTTTTGTCGACGGCAACACCAACGCGGCGGGCACCGGCAGGTCCCGCCGCGTTTTTTCATATGCAGGCTGCAGCACTCAATCGGGCAGGTCGTGCCCTTCCTGGGCCATCCGGTGTCGTGCGATCTCGCCTTGAATCGTGCCCTGCTCTTCCAGTTCGCGCTGCGCCAGCGCACGCAATTCGCCGGACTCCAGGCCTGCCAGCAAGGCGGTGCGCAGGGAATCGGCTTCCTGTTCTCGTCCGGTGCCGCGCAGGACGGCGATGCCGATGCCTACGTCGCGGGTGAGGTTGCTCAGTTCCGCGGCCAGGCGCGGCGCCTGGCGTTCCTGCGGAAAGAGCGGATAGCGGCGGGCGGCCGCATTCACCTGGTTCAGCAGTTCAAGCGGATTTTTGCGATAGCGCTCGGCCAGCGCGAAATCGCCGGCCGCGACGATGTCCGGCAAGGCTTGCCACGCATAGCGCCGCGCCAGCGCCGGCTGCGCGGCGTCCAGCTGCAGGAACAGGTCGCGCGTCGCGCCGGGATCGCCGAGGATCGCGTTCATGTCGACGATCAGCGAAAAGCGCCCGACATGCCACAGCGATTCCGGCGCCTGCACGCCGGCGCCCACGTACTGGTCGCCCGCCAGCAGGCGTGCGACCTGGCGGTCGCGCTGCTCGCGCAGGGCCGCCTGCGCCGGCGCATGCACCTCGCCCAGGAAGCGCCATTCCAGCATCGGTATGAACAGTCCGGAACGGGCCGGCACGATGCCGTCCTCGACCTCGTCGAACAAATGCTGCAGCAGTGCCAGCGCCTCGGCATGTCGTCCAGCATCGCGCAAGCTGCCAAGTTCGCGATGGCGCGGATCGAAATCGGTCATGGGACTCCTCGATGTCGGGAAAGCGGTCGATGCGCCATCTTAGCGGCCCGGCGGCGCCGCAAATGCGCGCTTTGTCACCCCGCGCGCCGCCGACTCAGGACCGGCTCTGCGCCGCCAGCGCATTCAGTTCGGCGCGGATCGCGCGCGGCAGTTCGCCGGCGGTCAGGCCGATCGGGCCGCAGCCGCAGTTCACCAGGCGGTCGGCGGCGGCGCCGTGCAGCCACACCGCGCCCAGCGCCGCTTCCCACGCCGGCCAGCCCTGCGCCAGCAGGGCGCCGCCCAGGCCGGCCAGCACGTCGCCGCTGCCGCCGGTGGCAAGGCCCGGGTTGCCGCTGGTATTCACCGCCACCTCGCCGTCCGGCCGCGCGATCACGCTGCCGGCGCCCTTCAGCACCACCACCGCATTCAGGCGCTGGGCCAGTTCGCGCGCGCTTTCCAGGCGGTCGGCCTGCACCACCGGCGTGGTCACGCCGAGCAGGCGCGCCGCTTCCAGCGGATGCGGGGTCAGCACGGCCGGCCCGTCGTGGCGCGCCAGGCGCGCCTGCAGGTCGGGGCTGGCGGCGACCAGGTTGAGGGCGTCGGCATCCACCAGCAGCGGGCCGGACCCGTCCAGCACCTGGGCCAGCATGCGCGTGGCGCCGGCCGAATCGCCCATGCCGGGGCCGGCCACCACCGTGCGCCCGCCGAAGGCGAAGCCGGCGGCAGGGCGTATCATGATTTCCGGCTGGGTCGGGTCGAGTGCAATGCCGGCGCCGTCGTCGCCCACGGCGGCCACGAACACCCGCCCGGCGCCGGCGAACAGCGCGCCGCGCGCGGCCAGCAGCGCCGCCCCGGCCATGCCGGGCGCGCCGCCCAGCACCGCCACGTCGCCGTAGCTGCCCTTGTGCGAATTGCGCCGGCGCGGCGCCGCGCAGGCCGCGAACAGCGGCGGCAGGTTCAGGCGCGCACGCGCATGCTCGGCGTCCACGCCGGCGACCTGCAGTTCGTCGACGCCGAGCCGGTCGACGTGCACGCGCCCGGCGTGGTCGCAGCCGTCGCCGGTGTGCAGGCCCGGCTTGTTGCCGAGGAAGGTGATGGTGTAGGTGGCCGCCACCGCGATGCCGTGCGGGCCGACGACCGCGCCGGTATCGGCATCCAGGCCGCTGGGCACGTCGAGCGACAGCACCGGGCAGCGCTTACGGTTGACGGCCTCGACCAGTTCGCGCGCGCGTCCGGCCAGCGGACGTGCCGGGCCGATGCCGAACAGGCCGTCGATCACCAGGCAGTGCGACTCGCCGTCCGTCAGATCGTCGACGAAGCAGGCGCTGCCGGCATGCGCGCGCTCCAGCGCCGCCTGCGTTTCGGGCGAGGGCGCGCCGTCGCCGCCGAGCCAGGCCACCTTGACCTTGCAGCCGAGCGCCGCCAGGTTGGCGGCGACCTCGAGCGCGTCGCCGCCGTTGTTGCCCGGTCCGGCCAGCACCAGCACGACGTCGGTCGGGCGCCCCTTCAGCAGTTCGAGCGCGTAGGTGGTGGCCGCCTCGCCGGCGCGCCGCATCAGCGTGCCGGGCGGCAGCGCGCTCGTTGCCGCGCGTTCGATGGCGCGGATCTGGTCGACGCTGTAGAGCAGGGTATCCATGCCGGTTCCATTCGTTGGTTGTGCGGATAGAATAAGCTTTTTGATGCGAATGGGAGCACACGATGGACTGGCAGTTCTGGATCGACCGCGGCGGCACCTTCACCGACATCGTGGCGCGCCGTCCCGACGGCAGCCTGGTCACGCACAAGCTGCTGTCGGAACATCCGGAACGCTACCGCGACGCCGCCGTGGCCGGCATCTGCCACCTGCTCGGGCTGGCGCCGGGCGAAGCGGTCGCGCCCGGCAGCGTCGGCGCGGTCAAGATGGGCACCACCGTGGCCACCAACGCCCTGCTGGAACGCAAGGGCGAGCCGACCGTGCTGGCCATCACGCGCGGCTTCCGTGACGCGCTGCGCATCGCCTACCAGAACCGGCCGCGCCTGTTCGAGCGCCACATCGTGCTGCCGGAACTGCTGTACGGCCGCGTGATCGAGGTCGACGAGCGCGTCGGCGCCCACGGCGACGTCGTCACGCCGCTCGACGAGGATGCCGCCCGCCGCGCGCTGCAGGGGGCCTACGACGACGGCCTGCGCGCGCTGGCGGTCGTGTTCATGCACGGCTACCGTTTCACCCGGCACGAGGAACGGTTGGTGCAGATCGCGCGCGAGATCGGTTTTACCCAGATATCGGCGTCGCACGCCGTCAGCCCGCTGATGAAGCTGGTGGCGCGCGGCGACACCACGGTGGTGGATGCCTACCTGTCGCCGATCCTGCGCCGCTACGTCGACCAGGTGGCCGGCGATTTGCCCGGCGTGCGCCTGCAGTTCATGCAGTCGAGCGGGGCGCTTACCGATGCGCGCGCCTTCCAGGGCAAGGACAGCATCCTGTCCGGTCCGGCCGGCGGCATCGTCGGCATGGTGCGCGCCAGCCGCGCCGCCGGCTTCGAGCGCGTGATCGGCTTCGACATGGGCGGCACCTCGACCGACGTGTCGCACTTCGCCGGCGCCCACCTGGCCGACTTCGAGCGCGTGTTCGAGACCCAGGTGGCGGGTGTGCGCATGCGCGCGCCGATGATGAGCATCCACACCGTGGCGGCCGGCGGCGGCTCGATCCTGTACTTCGACGGCAGCCGCTACCGCGTGGGGCCGGACAGCGCCGGCGCCAACCCTGGCCCGGCCAGCTACCGGCGCGGCGGTCCGCTGGCGGTCACCGATTGCAACGTCATGCTCGGCAAGATCCAGCCGCGCCACTTCCCGCACCTGTTCGGGGCCGACGGCAGGCAGCCGCTCGATGCCGACGCGGTGAAGGCCGGCTTCGAGGACATGGCGGCGCGCATCGGCGCCGCCACCGGCGACACCCCGGCGCCGGAAGCGGTGGCCGAAGGCTTCATCCGCATCGCGGTCGGCAACATGGCCAACGCCATCAAGCAGATCTCGGTGCAGCGCGGCCACGACGTGACGGAATACGCATTGACCAGCTTCGGCGGCGCCGGCGGCCAGCACGCCTGCCTGGTGGCGGACGCGCTCGGCATGAAGACGGTGTTCATCCATGCGCTGGCCGGCGTGCTGTCGGCCTACGGCATGGGCCTGGCCGACCAGGGCGCCTTGCGCGAGCGCGCGGTCGAGCGGCGCCTGGACGACATGACCGGGGATGCGCTGGCGCGGGAGCTGGACGCGCTGGCGGAGGGCGCGCGCGCCGAGCTGCTGGCGCAGGGCGTCGAGGCGCAGCGCATCGACGTGCTGCGCCGCGTGCACCTGCGCTACGAGGGCACCGATTCGGCGATCGTGGTCGACCACGCGGATGGGGAAGCCATGCGCATCCGGTTCGAAACCGCCTACCGGCGCCGCTTTTCCTTTCTCATGCCGCACAAGGCGCTGGTGGTGGAAGCGGTGTCGGTGGAAGCGCTGGGACGCTCGGATGCGCCGCCGGAAGCGGCAGCCGCGCAGCCGGGCGATGGCGCGGGCAGCCCGCCGCGCGGCGCGCCGGCGGCGCACGAAACGGTGCGCATGTTCGGCGACGGCACCTGGCGCGATGCCGGCCTGTATCTGCGCCGCGACGTCCGCCCCGGCCACCGCGTCGACGGCCCCGCCATCATCGCCGAGGACAACGCCACCACGGTGGTGGAAGCCGGCTGGCGCGCCGAGGCCACGCAGCACGGCCACCTGGTGCTGCGCCGCGTGCGGGCGCTGCCGCCGCGGCGCGCGCTCGGCACCAGCGCCGACCCGGTGATGCTGGAGATCTTCAACAACCTGTTCATGTCGATCGCCGAGCAGATGGGCCTGCGCCTGCAGAACACCGCCCATTCCGTCAACATCAAGGAACGCCTCGACTTCAGTTGCGCCATCTTCGACGCCGCCGGCAACCTGGTCGCCAACGCGCCGCACATGCCGGTGCACCTCGGGTCGATGGGCGAGAGCATCAAGGCGGTGATGCGCAAGAACGCCGGCAGCATGAAGCCCGGGGACGTGTTCGCGCTGAACGACCCGTACAACGGCGGCACCCATTTGCCGGACGTGACGGTGATCTCGCCGGTGTTCGACGAAGCCGGAACCGACATCCTGTTCTACGTCGGCTCGCGCGGCCACCATGCCGATATCGGCGGCACCACGCCCGGCTCGATGCCGCCGGATTCCACCCATATCGAGGAAGAGGGCGTCCTGATCGACAATCTCAAGCTGGTCGACGGCGCCGACGGCATGCTGCGCGAGGCCGAGACGCGCGCGCTGCTGGCCGGTGCGCGCTGGCCGGCGCGCAATCCGGACCAGAACCTGGCCGACCTGCGCGCCCAGGTGGCGGCCAACCAAAAGGGCGTCGAGGAGCTGCACAAGATGGTGGGCTACTATGGCCTGGACGTGGTGCGCGCCTACATGGGCCATGTGCAGGACAATGCCGAAGAGGCGGTGCGGCGCGTGATCGGCGCGCTCCAGGACGGCCGGTTCGTCAATGAACTCGACAACGGCGCCCGCATCGCGGTGGCGGTGCGGGTCGACCGCGCCGGCCGCAGCGCCGAGATCGACTTCACGGGGACATCCGGGCAACTGCCCAACAACTTCAACGCGCCGTCGGCAGTGTGCATGGCGGCGGTGCTGTACGTGTTCCGCACGCTGGTGGACGACGCCATTCCGCTGAACGCCGGCTGTTTGAAACCGTTAAAAGTGATCATTCCGCCCGGCTCGATGCTCAATCCGCACTACCCGGCCTCGGTGGTGTCGGGCAACGTCGAGACCTCGACCTGCATCACCAATGCGCTGTACGGCGCGCTCGGCGTGATGGCGGCGGCCCAGGGCACGATGAACAATTTCACGTTCGGCAACGAGCGCCACCAGTACTACGAAACCATCGCCGGCGGTTCCGGCGCCGGCCCCGGCTTCGACGGCACCGACGTGGTCCAGACCAACATGACCAATTCGCGCCTGACCGATCCGGAAATCCTCGAATTCCGCTTCCCGGTGCGCCTGGAAAGCTATGCCATCCGCCCCGGCTCCGGCGGCGCCGGCCGCTGGCATGGCGGCAACGGTGGCGTGCGCACGATCCGCTTCCTGGAACCGATGACGGCCGCGATCCTGTCGAACAACCGCATCCACGCGCCGTTCGGCATGGCCGGCGGCGCCCCGGGACGGAAGGGGCGCAACCTGGTGCTGCGCGCGGATGGCGGCGTCGAGGAGTTGGGGCATATCGGCAAGGCGGCGATGGGGGCGGGAGACTGCTTCGTCATCGAGACGCCGGGTGGGGGTGGCTATGGGGAGCCGGATGGGGAGCGGCAAGAGAGAAGCGCCGATGCATGATCATCGCCGGCCGTAGCACGTCGTTCCCGCGCAGGCGGGGACCCATGCTTAGCAAGAGTAATCGATAAGGCAGAAGCGACGCGAATGCGTCCACAGTGCCAACTTCGGATAGTCTGCATGGGTTCCCGCCTACGCGGGAACGACGGGTTCTTTGCTATTGGGCATTATCTTGGACAGCACTGCGCCTGCGCGGACCGTCGTTGCCGGCAGTGCCGAGGGAGAAGCTGGACATCCTCCCTTCACCCGCCGCTTCACACCCCGATACCATACTTGCGCCGCGCCGCCGCCAGTTCCGCTTCCAGCGCCTGCAGGCGCGGATGCGTCGCGTCCAGCGCACGCAGCTGCGCCAGTTGCTCGGCCGCGAGCGCCGCCAGGGCGTCGTCCCAGCCCATCTCCATCACCTGGCGCAGGATGCCGCCGACCAGCGCCAGCGTCACCTGCAGGTCGGTGGGCGCCAGCCGCAGCGCCTCGAGCAGGGTCTGCACCGCGCCGCGCACGTCGCCCATGTTGCGCTTCTCGTCGGCCAGGCCGAGCAGGATGCGGGCCTGGGCGCGCAACTGCCGGTGCATGCCGTCGGCCAGGTCGGGCCGGCCGGCCTGCACGAACAGGTCTTCGGCCTGGCGCGCCGACAGCGCGGCCCGGTCGTCGTCGTCGTCGTCGTCGGCGGCATTGCCATGCAGCGCCGCCAGCATCAGCGCCGAGGCTTCCTCGTCCAGCTGCTGCGCCAGGCAGGCGCGCGCCAGGCCGACGCGCATGGCGCCCGACAGCTTGCCGCCGCCGCGCACCGCGTCCACCGCCTGGCGCAGCGCGGCGGCGGCGGCGGCGGTTTCTCCTGCGGCTTCGTGCAGCATGGCGCCGGCGATGGCGCGGCACGCCGTGGTCTCGGGCGAACCGCGCAGCGAGCGCTCCAGGTCGCGCACCACCGCGCCGGCGGCGGCCACGTCGCCCTTGCCGACCAGCGCCCGGACCAGGTCGACGTGGTCTTCCGGATTCCTGAATGTCGAATGGCGCGAGCGCGTCACCACCTGGCGGAACGCCTTTTCGGCGGCGGGCATGTCGCCGTCGTCGAGCGCCGCCCGGCCCAGCCTGCGCAAGCGGCGCACCATGTGCGGCGAGATCGCCACCGCCTCCTCGAGCGCCTTGCGCGCCTGCGCGTGCTCGCCGCGCGCGGCATGGCAGCGCGCCAGCAGGTCGTAGGCGGCCATCAGGCGCGGGTTGTCGGCCACCAGCGCGGTCAGCAGCGCCAGCGCGTCGTCGGCGCGCTGGCGGTCGAGCAGGGTGCGCGCCAGTCCCAGCCTGGCCCAGCCGAGCGGGCGCGCCGCCAGCACCTGGCGGTACACGGCCTCGGCGTGCGCGCTCTCCCCGAGCGCGAGGTGCAGCTCGGCGCGCAGGCGCGCGAAATCGACCGCGTAACGCGGCGCCGACTTGGCGGCGGCGATGCAGGTGGCGATGGCGGCGCGCGCATCGCCCTGCGCCGCCTGCTGCCACGCCGGCAGCAGGGCGGCGCGGCGCGCCAGCGCGCGTCCGATGCGCTCGTTCAGCACCTGGGGCGTGAACGGCTTGAGGATGTAGTCGGTCGGCGCCAGCTCGGCGGCGCCCAGCACGCGGTCGCGCGCGCCTTCGGCCGTGAGCATGATGAAGATGGTCCAGGGCGCGATCAGCTTGTGGTGGCGCAGGTCTTCCAGCAGCTGCTGGCCGTCCTGCCCCGCGCCGCCGCTGCTGTCGTTGCTGCTGCCCAGGCTGTATTCGCACAGGACGATGTCGTAGCCCTTGCGCGCCAGCGCCTTGACGGCGCCGCCGGCGTTGACGGCGAACTCGATCCGATGGATGCCCGACGCCGCCAGCATGTTCTGCAGGTTGGCGCGCATGCCGGGATTCGGGTCGACCACCAGTACCGTCAACTGGCTGCTTGGTTGGCTAGCCGATTGGCTACCCGATGGGCTGCCGGCCGGTCCGGTCGATGCGCTCTGCGTTGGGGTGGTGCCTGGCATGCTTCCTCGTCGTCGCCTGGTGGGAGTGGTGGCGCGCCGCTCGCCGCCGCGCGCCAGCGCAACGATAGCATGCCGGACCGGCGCGGGTGCGGCGGGGCGGGCGGCCGTCCCGTAGGGGCGCAGCGACGCTGTATAATAGCGGGCTATCTTCCACCCGCAGCCACGCTGCATCAACCGACTTTCCAGCCATGTTGATTCTGCCGGGTTCCAACGCCCTGTCCGCCTTCCGTAGCCAACGCCTCCTCACCCAGCTGCAAGCCGTCGCCCCGACGGTCGCGGCGGTGCAGGCGCGCTTCGTCCACTTCATCGATGCCGGCGCGCCGCTGGCGGCCTCGGATACCGAGCGGCTAGCCGCCATGCTCACCTACGGCGAGCCGGTCCCGGAGACGCAGTACGAGGGCGTGACCGAGGAATTCTTCGTGATCCCGCGCCTGGGCACGATTTCGCCGTGGGCGTCCAAGGCCACCGACATCGCCCACAATTGCGGCATGGCGCACATCCACCGCATCGAGCGCGGCGTGGCCTATACCGTGGTGCTGAAGAGCGGCCTGTTCGGCACCGCCCTGAAGGCGCCGAAGAAGCTGGCCGACGCCGAGCTCGCGGCGGTGGCGGGCCTGCTGCACGACCGCATGACGGAGACGGTGTTGCGCGGCGCCGACCAGGCGCAGGCGCTGTTCACCGACCTGGACAGCCGCGACCTGGAATCGATCGATATCCTGGGAAGTGGAGAACATTCGGGTCGCGCGGCGCTGGAACAGGCGAATACGGCCATGGGCCTGGCGCTGGCCGACGACGAGATCGACTACCTGTTCGATGCATTCACCAGGGCGCAGCGCAACCCGACCGATGTCGAGCTGATGATGTTCGCCCAGGCCAACAGCGAACACTGCCGCCACAAGATCTTCAACGCCGAGTGGACCATCGACGGCGTGAAGCAGGACAAGTCGCTGTTCCAGATGATCAAGAACACGCACCAGCTGCAGCCGAAGGGCACCGTGGTGGCCTACAGCGACAACTCGGCGATCATGGAAGGCGCCCAGGCGACACGCTTCTTCCCGCGCGTGGGCGCGGACGGCGCGCTCGAATACGCCGGCAGCACCCGGCTGACGCACACGCTGATGAAGGTCGAGACCCACAACCACCCGACCGCGATCTCCCCGTTCCCGGGCGCCTCCACCGGCGCCGGCGGCGAGATCCGCGACGAGGGCGCGACCGGCCGCGGCGCCAAGCCGAAGGCCGGCCTGGCCGGCTTCACGGTGTCGAACCTGGTGATTCCGGGCGCGGTCCAGCCTTGGGAAAATGCCGCCGACGTGAACGCGGCCGATGTAAACGCGACCGGCAAGGGCGACGCTGCTGCCTACGGCAAGCCGGAGCGCATCGCCTCGCCGCTGCAGATCATGGTCGACGGCCCGCTCGGCGGCGCCGCGTTTTCCAACGAATTCGGCCGGCCGGTCCTGGGCGGCTACTTCCGCACCTACGAGCAGAACGTCGGCGCCACCGCGCTCGGCGCGAACACGGTGTTCGGCTACCACAAGCCGATCATGATCGCCGGCGGCATCGGCAACATCGACGGCAGCCACACGCACAAGGACGCCATCCCGGTCGGCAGCCTGCTGATCCAGCTGGGCGGCCCCGGCATGCGCATCGGCATGGCCGGCGCCGCGGCGTCGTCGATGGCGACCGGCACCAACACCGCCGACCTCGACTTCGACTCGGTCCAGCGCGGCAATCCGGAGATGGAACGGCGCGCGCAGGAAGTCATCAACAGCTGCTGGCAGCTGGGCGACGCCAACCCGATCATCTCGATCCACGACGTCGGCGCCGGCGGCCTCTCCAACGCCTTCCCGGAAATCACCAACGACGCCGGGCGCGGCGCGATCTTCGACCTGCGCAAGGTGCCGCTGGAAGAAAGCGGCATGTCGCCGCGCGAAATCTGGAGCAACGAATCGCAGGAGCGCTACGTGCTGGCGATCGCACCGAGCGACCTGGCGCGCTTCGCCGCCATCTGCGAGCGCGAGCGTTGCCTGTTCGCCGCGGTCGGCGTCGCCACCGAGGAGCGCCAGTTGCGCCTGGTCGATCCGGTGACGAATACGAGCCCGGTCGACATGCCGATGGACGTCCTGCTCGGCAAGCCGCCGAAGATGCAGCGCGACGTCACCCACGTGCAGAACGACTTCAAGCCGGTCGACCTGACCGGCCTCGAACTGGAAGAGGTGGCGCGCCGCGTGCTGCTGCTGCCGACCGTGGCCGATAAATCCTTTTTGATCACCATCGGCGACCGCAGCGTCGGCGGCATGAGCGTGCGCGACCAGATGGTCGGCCCGTGGCAGGTGCCGGTGGCCGATTGCGCCGTCACCACGCTCAGCTACGAAGGTTACATCGGCGAGGCGATGGCGATGGGCGAGCGCACTCCGGCCGCCGTCATCGACGCGCCGGCCTCCGGCCGCATGGCGGTGGGCGAGGCGATCACCAACATCGCCGCCGCACCGATCGCGGATATCGCCGATATCAAGCTGTCGGCCAACTGGATGGCGGCTTGCGGCCAGCCCGGCCAGGACGCGGCGCTGTTCGACACGGTCCGCGCGGTCGGCATGGAGCTGTGCCCGGCGCTGGGCGTGTCGATCCCGGTCGGCAAGGACTCGCTGTCGATGCGCACCACCTGGAACGACGATGGCGTCGCCAAGGCGGTGATTTCGCCGGTGTCGCTGATCGTGTCGGCGTTCGCGCCGGTCCCGGACGTGCGCCGCACCCTGACGCCGCAACTGCGCCTCGATGCTGGCGAGACCGCGCTGGTGCTGGTCGACCTGGGCCGCGGCAAGAACCGCCTGGGCGCCTCGGCGCTGGCGCAGGTCACGCAGCAGCTGGGCGACGCCACCGCCGACCTCGACGACCCGCAAGACCTGAAAGCCTTCTTCGGCGCCATCCAGCAGCTGAACGCGGACGGCAAGCTGCTGGCCTACCACGACCGCTCGGACGGCGGCCTGTTCGCCACCCTGTGCGAGATGGCCTTCGCCGGCCGCGCCGGCGTGTCGGTGAATCTCGACATCCTGGCGATGGAAGGCGAGCACGCTTCCGACCACGGCGACGCCAAGAACTGGGCCGGCCAGGTGGCCGAGCGCCGCAACGAGATGACGCTGCGCGCCCTGTTCAGCGAAGAGCTGGGCGCGGTGGTGCAGGTGCGCGCCGAAGACAAGAGCGCGGTGATGAACGTGCTGCGCGGCGCCGGCCTGGGTGCCTGCAGCCACATCATCGGCAAGGTCAACGACCGCGGCGTGGTCGAGTTCACGCGCGACGCGAAAGTCATCTACCACCAGCGCCGCAGCGCGCTGCACCGCCTGTGGAGCGAAACCAGCTGGCGCATTGCGCGCCTGCGCGACAACCCGGCCTGCGTCGACCAGGAATACGAGCGCCTGCTGGACGAACAGGACCCGGGCTTTACGCCGAAGCTGGTGCACGACACCGAGGTCGACATCGCGGCGCCGTTCATCAATACCGGCGCGCGCCCGAGCGTGGCCATCCTGCGCGAGCAGGGCGTGAACTCGCACATCGAGACCGCCTGGGGCATGCACCAGGCGGGCTTCCGCGCGGTGGACGTGCACATGAGCGACCTGATCGCCGGCCGCGCGAAGCTCGACGACTTCAATGGCTTGATCGCGGTAGGCGGTTTCTCCTACGGCGACGTGCTCGGCGCCGGCGAAGGCTGGGCCAAGACCATCCTGTTCAATGCCCGGCTGAAGGAAGCGTTCGCCGAATTCTTCGCACGTGGCGACACGTTCGGCATGGGTGTCTGCAACGGCTGCCAGATGATGAGCAACCTGAAGGGCATCATTCCCGGCGCCGAGGCCTGGCCGAAGTTCACCCGCAACAAATCGGAACAGTTCGAGGCGCGCTTCGGCATGGTCGAGGTGCTGGATTCGCCGTCGATCTTCTTCCAGGACCTGGCCGGCACCCACGCGCCACTGGCGATCGCGCACGGCGAGGGCTATGCCGATTTCTCGCAGACCGGCGACCTGTCGCAGGTGATCCAGACGCTGCGCTACGTCGACAACCGCGGCGCCGCCACCGAAGCCTACCCGTTCAACCCGAACGGCTCGCCGGGCGGCCTGACCGCCGTCACTACCCCGGACGGCCGCTTCACGGTGATGATGCCGCACGCCGAGCGCGTGCAGCGCACGGTGACGATGTCGTGGCATCCGGATGGCTGGGGCGAACGTTCGCCGTGGGCGCGCATGTTCCAGAATGCGCGCAAGTGGGTGGGTTGAACGTCACTGCCCATCGTATGGCGATGTCTTGAACACGTCGTCCCCGCGCAGGGTAAAGAATGCCACTGGCATTCTTTACCCCATACGTAGCAACCGGATTCGATTACCTAGATACGCCGCGCATCTTCAAGAATGACGACTGCGGATGCTCGGCATGGGTCCCCGCCTGCGCGGGGACGACGGTATTTTGCCGTCGGCGATCGTTTCGCCTCCGATCGGCACGGCGACGACGCCAGGCGGATGGGTCACCGGAACATTCAAAAAGAAGCGCGCCTCCAGGGCGCGCTTTTTTGTGTGGCGTGCGCGTGGATTACAGCGACACGCCCACCGTCAGCGTCACCACGTAACCGTTGATCGGATCGCCGGTGACGGTCGCCAGCTGCAGCGAGTAGCCGTCGTTGAACACGTTGTCGGTGGCATAGCTGATGCTCGACAGGTTGCGCGCGCTGCTGGTGTAGCCGCTGGTGGCGTACACCTCGTTCAGCGTCGCCAGCGGGAAGGTGAATTGCGAGGTCTTGACGCGGTTGGCGGCGCTGGTGGCCTTGGCCAGGCTCGGATACACCTCGAAGTGCACGTGCGGCATGCGGCCCGAGTAGCAGCCGGGGAAGATGGTGGTGAAGGTGGCCGTGCCGGTGCTGTCGGTCTCCTGCACGCCGCGCAGGTAGTTTTCCTTGGTCAGGCCGGTCGCATACATCGAATAGTTGCCGTCGCGGTCGCAGTGCCAGATATAGACCGCGGCGCCGGACGCGCTGGCGCAGCTGGCGCCGACATTCACGATCTGCAGCTTGATGGTGGTCTTGATGCCGGCGGCGGTGGCGCTGCCCGGCGAGACGCTGGTGCGGATGTCGCTGCGCACGATGCCCGACAGGGTCAGCGCATTGGCGATGCCGCTGCCGTTGCTGTTGGTGCCGTCGCCCGGATACGGGCCGCCGGTCTCTTCCGGCACGACCGAGCAGGTGCCGCTGGTGGTGGTGCCGGTGCCCGTGCCGGTGGTGGTGCCGGTCGTGGTACCGGTGGTGGTGCCGCTGGTGCCGGACGTCGACGCCGTCGTCGAACTGGTGGTGCTGCTACTGTCGCTGCCGCCGCCGCAGCCGACCAATGGCAGCGAGGCCGCGCCGGCCAGCAGCCAGCGCAGGGATTGGCGGCGGTCGCTCTGGGTGCCGAGCATGCGGGCGAGGTCGTCGGCGAGACTGGGGTGCTTGTGTTCCATCTTTTTTCCATCGGCGTTTTGTGAAGGAGTGTCCGCTTTTGCTTATCGGCCGGGCGTCAAGCACGCATTGCTGCGCGCTTGCGTCCGGATCGGTGGGTCGGTGCGGTCTCCCCCGGATTCAGGGAAAGTTCAACGGAAGGGGGTGGGGGCGAAACCTTCGTACATATGCTTCCGTCGATCTGGGCTGGATTGTCGGACGGGATGGTGTTAAGCGCCGTCAACGGCTGTAAAACCGCGTAAAGACAGGGGTTGGGTCGGGCGTCGATTGCTTGTCGTGGCGCACTACTGTCCAAGATAGTATTGCTGGCCTAAAAACCGTCGTTCCAGGCACTGCCTGAAACGACTCCCCGCGAAGGCGGGGACCCATACTGAGAGTCAAAAGTTGGTATTTTTGAAGCATTCTGATTGCTTCCGGCTACCAAATTTTCTTGCTCAGTATGGAGGGGATAATGCCAGTGGCATTATCCCCGCCTTCGCGGGGAGTCGTTCTCGGCAGTGCCGGGAACGACGAGTTGTTGGCTAGGAGCGATTTTAAGGCAGAGATAAGGATTATCTTGGACAGTAGTGCACCTTCGCGGGAACGACGGAACGCGTTTCAACGCATCAGCTGGTCGAGCCGGGGTTGCATCGCCTGCGCCCAGATCCGGTAACCCTTGTCGTTCGGGTGCAGCAGGTCGGGCATGATCTCCTTGGACAGCGTGCCGTCCGCGCCCAGGAAGGACTGGTTGATGTTCAGGAAGAACACGTGGCGCTCGTCGGCCAGCTGCGGCAGCATGCGGTTGACCTGTTCGTTCACCTGGCGGTTGCCGTCGGCCGGCGACTCGCCGCGCGGGAAGATCGCCAGCAGCAGCAGCTTGGTGTCCGGCAGGCGCTTGCGCAGTTCCTGGATGTCGCGGCGGATGCCGGCCAGGGTACGCGCCGGGTCTTCGTGGCGCAGGCCGGTGTTGTTGGTGCCGAACATCAGCACCGCGACCTTGGGCGCGATGCCGTCGACTTCGCCGTGCTGCAGGCGCCACAGGATGTTTTCGGTGCGGTCGCCGCCGTAGCCCAGGTTGAGCGGGTGATAGCGTCCGTACAATTGCTCCCACAGCGGCTTGTTTTCCTTTTCCCAGTTGTGCGTGATCGAGTCGCCGATGAAGACCAGGTCGGTCGGCTCGCCCGCCGCCTTGCGGCGTGCGATCTCGGCCAGTTTTTCCTGGTGGCGCGGCATCCACCAGTCGAGCGACCAGGATTCGACCAGCGGTTCCGGCGTGACCGAGACGGTGCGGTAATCGGGGCAGGTCGCGTTCGGCTTGCCGCTGGCGTCGATGCGCAGGTTGGCGATCTCGACGTCGCCGCTGCCGGTGCCGTCCAGCGCGAACGGCCGCGTCACGGCGCGCAGGTCGTCGCCGTCGTGACGGAAACAGTCCAGGGCGTAGCGCAGGTGCTGCCAGCCCTTGCCCTGGGCGGCGCGCGCCGGCACCACGTAGGAGATGCGGCGCTCGCAATCCTTGCCGCAGTCGAGGCGGAACGCCAGCCCGCCCTGCGCCAGTTCGTTGACTTTCAGGTCGAACGACACCGTGCCGTGCGCCAGGTAGGGCCGCAGGTCGAGCGGGGCGGTCTCGATGCGCACCGTGGAAAACCAGGCATCCTTCCAGCGCAGCCTGAGCGCATCCGCTTCCTCCCTTGCTGCCGGGCCGGTGCTGCGTTGCAGTTCGACCACTGCGTTCGGCAGCTTGGGGTCGTCGTCCATGCGGCCGCTGGCGCCGGCGAGCGGCTTCTGCACGTCGAAGTCGCCGAACAGTACCTGCGCCCCGCGAGCGGTTTGCCCATGTACAGGGGCAGGGTGGATGGCGCGGCCGCTGCGGCCGTGGCGGCGCCGGCCATCAGGGCGGCGGCCAGCAGGAGCGGGGAAGAGCGTTGGGGCAGTAAGCGGTACGGAATCATGGTAGGACGGGTCTCGTGATTGTTTTTCGGTCGAACAAATTACATGGCAATGCCGGCGCATGCGGGCGCCGCAGGTACAAAAAAAGCGCTCCGAGGGAGCGCTTTCGTCATGCCGGTCCAGTTTACTGGATCTTGGCTTTCTTCATCAGCTCTTCGCGGAAGGCCGCCAGCTTGCGCTGTTGTACCGCTTCCGCGACTTGCTGCTTGACTTCGGCCAGCGGCGGGATCGTGACGGCGCGCGAATCTTCCAGCTTGATCACGTGGTAGCCGTACTGGGTCTTGACCGGCGCATCGGTCACCTGGCCTTTTTGCAGCGAGGTCATGGCTTTCGAAAACTCGGGCACGAAATTGTCCGGGCTCGCCCAGCCCAGGTCGCCGCCGTTCGCCGCCGAGCCCGGGTCCTTCGATTGCTTGGCCAGGTCTTCGAACTTGGCGCCGCCCTTCAGCTTGGCGATGATGCTCTTGGCATCGGCTTCGTTCTCGACCAGGATATGGCGGGCGTGGTATTCCTTGCCGCCCGATTGCGCCGCCTTGGCCTTGTCGTACTCGGCCTGGATGTCGGCATCCTTGACCGGGTTCTTCTTGACGAAGTCGGCCAGCATGGCGTTGATGATGATGCTCTGGCGGGCATTGTCGATCGCGTTCTTGACGTCCGGACGGGCGCCGACGCCTTGCTTGTCGGCTTCCTGGATCAGGACTTCGCGGTTGATCAGGTCCTTTTTGATCGCTTCGCGCAGTTGCGGGGAGTCGGTGCCCTTGCCCTGGGCAACGACCTGCTTGACCACCTGGTCGACCTTGGACGCCGGGATGGCTTTGCCATTCACGGTCGCCACGTTTTGCGCGAACGACGGCAGCGCGACCATCGCGATCATGGCTAACAAGAGGCGGGCTGGCTTCACAATCATTTATTCGATCCTATGAAAACACGAGAAATGCGACGATCAATACGAACAGTCGCACGAGCGACGAAAACCGGCGGTCGAGCCCGCCGGTAATGCGACATCTTACTGTACCTTGGCCTTCTTGACCATTTCATCCTGGTAGGCGGCCAGCTTCTGCTGCTGCAGCGCTTCCTGGATCTGCGGTTTGACCTCGTCGAGCGTCGGCAGTTTCGCCGGGCGCACGTCGTCCAGCTTGATCACGTGGTAGCCGACCTGCGTCTTGACCGGCTTGTCGGTGACTTGTCCCTTTTGCAGGCCGGTGAAGCCGGCGGCGAATTCCGGCGGGAACGACGACGGGTTGGCCCAGTCGAGGTCGCCGCCATTGCTGGCGGTGCCGGTGTCCTTCGATTGCTTGGCCAGGTCTTCGAACTTGGCGCCGCCCTTCAGCTTGGCGATGATGGCGTTGGCATCGGCTTCGTTTTCCACCAGGATGTGGCGCACGTGGTATTCCTTGTCGCCGCTCTGCTTGGTGAAACGGTCGTACTCGGCCTTGACTTCGGCGTCGGTCACCTGGTGCTTGTTGATGTAGTCGCGCGCCAGGGCGTTCACGACGATGGTCTGGCGGGCGTTTTCCAGCGCCAGCTTGACGTCGGCATTCTTGTCGTAACCTTGCTTGATGGCTTCCTGCATCATCACTTCACGCGCGATCAGGTCTTTCTTGATCGCATCGCGCAGTTGCGGGCCATCGGTGGCCTGGCCTTGTGCAACGACCTGCTTGACGACGGCATCGGCGCGCGACGACGGAATCGCCTTGCCGTTCACGACGGCGAGGTTCTGGGCGAATGCGGGGGCGGTGGCGATAGCGATCAAGGCTACCAGCAGCCGTGCTGGCTTAAAAGTCATGTTCATTCCTGTTGGGGTTGCTTGGACGAGGGATTGGATTAATTCTTGTAATACGCCGCAGATTCTGGAACAGATTACTTAAGGCTGCCTGAAAATCCGCACTGTCAGGACAGTTCGGACGGCGCCAGCGCGGTGATCGCCAGCGCATGGATGTCGGTATGCATCATACCTTGCACGGCATCATACACCAGCCGATGGCGCATGACGAGCCTGAGGCCCTGGAAGCGTTCCGAAACGATCCGCACCCGGTAATGCCCGCCGCCGGAAGCCGCGCCGGCATGGCCGGCGTGCAGGTGCGACTCGTCGTCGACCGCCAGTTCGGCCGGCGCCAGCGCCGCCTGCAGCAGGGCGCGGATGCGCTCGACGCGCGTACTTTTGTCCTGTGCTGCGGCAATTGCGGTATTCATGCGTCCTCCTGGATGTATTTCGACAGCAGCAGCGTCTGCGCCACCACGAAGCCGAAGAAGATGGCGGTGAACCCGAACAGCTTGAAGCTGACCCAGGCCCCGGTATTGCCCTTGAACACGACGAAGGCCATCAGCAGGTTGAGCAGGCCCATGGCGGTGAAGAACCCCATCCAGGCGAAGCCGACCCGCGCCCACAGCGCGTCGGGCAGCTTGATCTGCGCTTCCATCACCTTGCGCACCAGGTTGTTGCCGAACCCGACCTGGGCCACGAACAGCGCCAGCGCGAACGCCCAGTACAGCACGGTCGGCTTCCACTTGATGAAGCTTTCGTCGTGGAAGTAGATGGTGGCGCCGCCGGTGACCACCAGCACCCCCAGCGACAGCCACAGCATGCCGTCCACCTTGCGCCCGCGCGTGATCAGGTAGGCGATCTGGATCATCGTGGCGACGATGCCGACCGCGGTGGCCAGCATGATCGGCGCTTGCTCAAGCGTGACGTTGCCGCCCGAAATCAGGCCGCCCATGTGTTGCATGACCAGCGCGTGCGCGGCCTCCTGGTTGCCGGCGCCCACCTTGTAGACGATGAAGAACAGGATCAGCGGGACCAGGTCGAACAGAAATTTCATATCGGTACGGAATACGGGGTGGACGGACGGCGTGGATCAGGCCGGTTCGAAGCGCATGGACGCCGAGTTGATGCAGTAGCGCAGCCCCGTCGGCGGCGGGCCGTCCTCGAACACGTGGCCCAGGTGGGCGTCGCACACGGCGCAGATGATCTCGGTCCGCACCATGCCGTGCGTGCGGTCGACCTTTTCGATGACGTTGGCCGGATCGAGCGCGCGGAAATAGCTGGGCCAGCCGCAGCCGGACTCGAACTTGGCGTCCGATTCGAACAGCGGGGTGTCGCAGCAGACGCAGTGGTAGATGCCGTGCTCGTGGTGGTCCCAGTACTTGCCGGTGAAGGCGCGCTCGGTGGCGGCGTGGCGCGTCACCTGGTACTGCATCGGATCGAGCTGGGCGCGCCAGTCGGCGTCGCTCTTGGTGACTTTGTCGGTCATGATGGCTTTCGTAAATTGATCGTGGTTCTGAACATCAGGACGAGCGTGCGCTTATTCAAGGGGCGCCCCGTTCACGAGGAGCAACTGACCTCGAGCTGCGCCGCCCAGTCCGGCGGCAGCGCGGCATAGGCGTCGTTTTCCCGCTGATCGTCGAACGGGCGCTCGAGCACCGCCAGCAGGCGCTGGACTTCGCTGAAATCGCCGTCCTGCGCCTTTTCGATTGCGACCTGAGCCAGATAGTTGCGCAAGATGTACTTCGGATTGACGCGGTTCATGGCTGCGCGCCGGCTTGCATCGTCACTATTTTCTTGCAACAAGCGTTCGCGGTAGCGCCCGGCCCAGGCGTCGAAGGCCGGGCGATCGAGGAACAGGTCGCGCAGCGGCGCGTCCAGCGCTTCGCGCGCGGCCGCGTCCATCCCCAGCGCCGTCACGCGCAAGTCGCCCAGGCGGCGGAAGAACAGCGTGAAATCGACGCGGTTGGCCTGCATCAGCTTGAACATGTCGTCGAACAGGGCGCGGTCGTCCTCGGCCACGGTGCCCAGGCCGAGCTTGGCGTGCATCAGTGCGTCGAACTGCTCGCCGTAGGCGTCGACATAGACTTCCAGCGCCGCCTGCGCCGCCTCGACCTCGCCTATCAGCGGCAACAGCGCGTTGGCCAGCGCGTAGCAGTTCCAGTGCCCCACCGGCACCTGGTTGGCGTACGAATAGCGCCCGCCCTGGTCGGTGTGGTTGCAGATGTGGTCGACGTCGAAGGCTTCCATGAAGCCGAACGGGCCATAGTCGAGCGTCAGGCCGAGGATCGACATGTTGTCCGTGTTCATCACGCCGTGCATGAAGCCGACCGCCTGCCAGTGCGCCATCAGGCGCGCGGTGCGGCGCGTGACTTCGGCCAGCAGCGCCAGGTAAGGTTGTTCCTCGTTGCGCAGTTCAGGATAGAAATTGTCGATGACATAGTCCGCCAGGATGCGCAATTCCTCCGGCTTGTTGCGGTAGTGCCAGTGTTCGAACGAACCGAAGCGCACGAAGCTGGGCGCCATGCGCGTCACCACCGACGCCGTCTCCAGCGTCTCGCG
The DNA here is from genome assembly GCF_012849555.1 of Massilia forsythiae. Taxonomy (NCBI): domain Bacteria; kingdom Pseudomonadati; phylum Pseudomonadota; class Betaproteobacteria; order Burkholderiales; family Oxalobacteraceae; genus Massilia; species Massilia forsythiae. Next base: position 5,269,272 of record NZ_CP051685.1, on the reverse strand, counting down.
CGCCACGCGCTGGTTCGAGCCGGTGATGACGAGGGCGCGCGTGGTCGGGATACCGAGCGCGGCCATGGCCTCCGAGCACAGGAATTCGCGGATCGACGAGCGCAGCACCGCGCGGCCGTCGCCCATGCGCGAATACGGCGTCATGCCGGCGCCCTTCAATTGCAGCTCCATCGGGCCGCCCGGCGTGCGCATCCCGCCCAGCAGGATGGCGCGGCCGTCGCCCAGTTGCCCGGCCCAGTGGCCGAACTGGTGGCCGGAATACACGGCGGACAAGGGTTTGGCGCGCGGCGGCACGTGGTTGCCGCTGAACACGGCGACCATGTCCTCATGCGCCAGGTCGGCCGGGTCGAGCCCGACCAGCGCCGCCGCCTTGCTGCTGGCGGCGACGAAATACGGCGCGGGCAGCGGCGTCGGCATCAGGCGCGTGTGGAAGGCGGGTGGCAATTCGGCAAAGGAATTGTCCAGTGGCAGGTCGTCGGCAGTGATGGCGGTTCCAGTGGCGTCAGGGTCGGAAAGATGACGCGATTCTACCGTACCCGGCGTTTTTTGCCTGCGGACGCGTGGCGCAGGGGAATGCATGTGCCTGCCGGCACCGGCGGGCAGGGCTGGTACACTTCCGGATCGTCACATGAAGGATGATCGAATCGAGATGAAGAACCGTTCGAATGGCGGCCTGGTGTATTCCACGGAAAGCGGCCGCATGTGCCCGGCGTGCGGCCAGCCGGCGGCGCAGTGCCTTTGCCGGGCCGCGGACCGGGCCGCGCCGGTGGGCGACGGCGTGGTGCGCGTGTCGCGCCAGAGCAAGGGGCGCGGCGGCAAGACCGTCACGCTGGTCAAGGGCGTGGCGCTGGATGCGATCGCGCTGGCCGCGCTCGGCAAGCAGCTGCGCACGGCCTGCGGGTCGGGCGGCACCGTCAAGGATGGGGTGATCGAGGTGCAGGGCGACCATTGTGATGTGGTCATGCAGACGCTCGGGAAACTCGGCCATGCCGCCAAGCGTGCCGGCGGCTGAAACGATGCGCGGCATCGCTCGGAAAAGGCATCCGCCGACACCTGCCGGGCGCTAGCCGTCGCTGCGCAGCGCCGCGATCGGGTCCAGCGCCGCCGCCTGGCGCGCCGGATAGACGCCGAACGCCAGCCCCACCGCCACGCACGACAGCACCGCGGCCAGCAGGCCGGGCAGCGACCATGCCACCGACCAGCCGGCCAGCGCGGCGATGCCGTAGGCGACGGCGGCGCCGAGCGCCACGCCCAGCAGCGCGCCGCTGACGGCGATTACCAGCGCCTCGGCCAGGAACTGCTGCACCACGTCGCGGCGGCGTGCGCCCAGCGCCCGTTTCAGGCCGATCTCGCGATGGCGCTCCAGCACGTTGGCCAGCATGATGTTCATGATGCCGATGCCGCCCACCAGCAGCGACACCCCCGCGATCGAACTCATGACGATGGTGAAGATGCGCTGGGTCTGCTGGTTCTGGCGGTACAGGCCCATCGGCACGATCAGGTTGGTGTCGTCGACGCCGCCGTGGCGCTGGGCGACGAGCGCCTGCAGCACGCGCGCGGCGCCGTCCGGCGCGGTGGCGCCGTCGAGCTGCACGCTGATGCCGTCGACCTCGTCCTCGATGCGCTTGAAGCCGAAGCGCGCGCGCGCGCTTTCCCAGGGCACGAACAGGCGCTCGTCGTCCTGCCCCAGCTTGACGCCCTCGAACTCGGCCTTGCTGGGCGTGCGCTCGGCCAGCACGCCGACCACCTGCAGCCACACGTGATTCAGCTTGACGCGCTGGCCCAGCGCCGGCGCCGCGCCGAACAGCGTGCGCGCCAGGCGCGCGCCCAGCACGCACACCGGCGCCAGCGTGGCGGCGTCGGCCGGGGCCAGCCAGCGGCCCGCCTTCAGCGCCAGGCTGCCGTGCGCGGCGTATGCCTGCGACACCGCGAACGCGCGCGCATCGACCACCCGTTCGCCGAAGGCCAGCTGGTCGACCTTGATTTCCTTTTTCAAGGCCACCGAGCGCGCGCCCGGCACCACCGCCAGCGCCGCCGCGCCGTCCGCGGCCGACAGGCCCAGCGAGCGCGTGCGCACTTCCTTGAGCCGCTCGGCGTCGATGTTCTTGCTTTCGACCAGCACGTTGTTCAGTCCCAGTTCCGCCACCAGGCGCAGCGCTTCGCGCCGGCTGCCTTCGCCGACCGCCAGCATGGCGACGATGGCGCCGACGCCGAAGATCATGCCCAGCAGCGTGAGGCCGGTACGCAATTTGCGCCGCCGCAGCTCGGCGACGGCTTCCAGCAGGAGCGCCCGGTTCATGCCTTGCCTTCCGCCGGCGGCACCAGCACCACGCGCGCGCCGGCGTGCAGGCCGTCCTTGATTTCGCTGCGCACCGGGCCGCGCTGGCCCAGGACGATCCGCTGCTTGCGCAAGTGTCCGCCATCGTCGGTGTACACGGCGTGGAAGGCGCCATCCTGCACCACGGCGATGTTCGGCACCGTCAGCGCCGCCGCGCGCGCCACCAGGCGCACCGCGCCGTGCAGCGCCTGGCCGGGCTTGAGTCCCAGGCGCCGCACCGTGTCGACATCGATGGCGGCGTCGAAATCGCTGTACTTGACCGGCGACTCGGGCGAGATGGCGCTGGCGCTGCTGCCAACCCGCGTCACCGTCAGGTCCAGTTCCATCCCGGTGCCGGCCAGGCGCACCCGCACCGGCAGGCCCGGCTTGAGGCCGTAGGCCTGGCCTTCGGCGACGTTGAAGTGGGCCACCATCCGTTCCAGGTCCGGCAACGCGCCGAATTCCTCGCCGGCCATCTGGTTGGCGCCCACCTGCGGCTTGCTGCCGTCCCAGCGCGCCGCCTGCAGGAACACGCCGTCGTGCGGCGCCACCAGTTCCAGCGACGCCAGGCTGTCGCGCTTCTGGGCGGCGCCCTGGGCCACGCTGTCGCGCTGCGAGTGCAGCACGGCTTCCTGGGCGGCATTGCGGGTCGTGGCCTGGCCGCCTTTCCACGCCAGGTAGCCGCGCTTCTCGGTCAGGAAGCCGACATCGGCCAGCGCATCCAGGATGGTGTTGCGCGCAAAGACGCTCAGGTCGACGTTGGCGTAGCGCCGGCTCAGGCCGAGATCGTCCTCGACTTTGGCACGCTCGCCCGCCAGCACGCCGCGCTCGACGGCGGCATTCTGGCGGCTGGCTTCCTCGGCCAGGGTCTTGCGCAGCAGTTCTTCTTCGGCCTGGGACAATTCCATGCGCGTCTGCGGCGCGTCGAAGCGTGCCACCACCTGGCCCTTGCGCACGCTGCTGCCGTCGGCCACCATCTCCACCAGCACGCGGCTGCTCCAGCCGTTGCCGGGCACCGCCAGCGGCGTGTTGGCGGCGGCCTTGATCTCGCCTTCGGCTTCCAGGGTTTCGTTCCAGGCGCGTGCGGCCAGGAGTTCGGCGGGGGCGGCGCCGGAGGGCGCGGCGTCGCAGGCGCATAGCAGCGCCGCCACGACGCCTGCCCGCAGCGCGGCGATCGCCATCGCGCGGGACGGCTCGGGAGTGAAAGGCATCGTTTCCTTCATGGTCGGATCAGGCGCGCACCAGTTCTACCTGGACGGCGGCGCCGGGTTTCAGGTCTTTCGGCGGCGTGTCGAATTCGAGCCGGATGTCGCGCACCACGGTCGATTGCGCCGCCGATTTGCCGTGGAAGGCATTGCCCAGGGTGCTGACCCGCGCCGGCAGCGACTGGCGCGTCCCGGGCACCGTCACGCGCGCCGCCTGGCCCGGCCTGAGCCCGGCGGCCTGCGCTTCCGGCACCTTGGCGTCGACGCACAACTGGTCGGTGTCGGCCAGGGTCGCGACCGACATGCCCATCCATACCTGGCTGCCGGTGGCGAATTTGCTGCCGTTGAAGTCGTTCCGGTACAGCACCAGGCCGCGCCGCGGCGCCTTTACCGTCAGCCCGGCCTGGCCCTTGAGCAGGCCGGCGATCTGGTGGCGCAGCTGCGTGACGTCGGCCTGCAGGGCGGCGCGCTCGGCCTGGCGCGTGCGCCGCTGCGCCTCGGCCTGGCGCTGCGCCAGCCTGGCCAGCTGCGTTTTCTCGGTGCGTTCGATCACCAGCTTGTCGTAGTCGACGCGGCGCACCAGTTCCTTCGGCTGGCTGGCCTTGCGCTCGGCCTTGTCGGCATTGCTGAGCGCCTCGGCCTGCGCCAGCACGCCGCTGCGGTCCGCTTCCGCCTGCTCCAGCAGCAGCTTTTCCAGCGCCCGCTCGCGTTCCTTGAGCGCGCCTTGCTGGGTGACCAGCTGGTTGCGCACTTCCTCGGCTTCGAACACGGCGATCGGCTGCCCCTGTTCCACCATCATGCCTTCGGGCGCGAGCGTGGCCAGCTTGTATTGCCAGACGTTGGGAATCGTCGGCGGCGCCACCGGCATGGTCCGGCGCGAGGCGATCTCGCCCTCGACGACCAGCGCGCCGGCGGCCGCAGCCGTGGCCGGCCGCCCGGTGTGCGCCGCCGCGTCCGGCGCTCCCGGCGCTCCCGGCACGATCAGCGCGCTCATGCCCGCCACCAGCGGCAAGCCGTGGCGTTCCGGCAGGGCGATCCGGACCCGGAAGTAGCGGCCCAGCCCCCAGCGCGGACGCGCTTCCGGCGCGCTGGTGATGCTGGCGACCCGGCCTTCCAGCACCGTGCCCGGCAAGGCGTCGAAGCGCACGCCGACCGCCTGGGCATCGCGCAGGTAGGGACGGTCCGCTTCCAGCACCCAGGCGGTCACGCCCATGCGGCCGTTGCCGACCACGGCGCCGGCGACATTGCCCGGCCAGACGGAGCTGCCTTCGTCGACCCGTTCGCCGTTGAAGGGACTGTAGCCATGCACCACCACGCCGTCGTGCGCGGCACGCACTTCCGCCTGCGCCAGCTGGGCGACCTGGAAGGCCTGGTTGATCTGCAGTTTCTTGACCTCGAGTTCGCCGTCCTGGCGGCGCCGCTCGACGGCCCGGCCGGCATTCTGCAAGCCATCCTGCTTGATGGCGAAATCGCGGGTGGCGCGGTCCAGCTCGGCCTGGTAGCGATCGTAATTCAACAGGCCGATCTGTTCCTTGGGCAGGGCCGCCTCGACCTTGGCCTTGTCCAGCGCGGCCCTGGCGCTGACCAGCGCCTTGTCGGCCTCGACCGCCGCCACTTCCAGCTTGGCGGTCTCGCTGGCGGCGTTGGCGCGGGTGCGCTCCAGCTCCGCCTTGAGACGGTCGGGGTCGGCGGCGCCACCGACTTCGATACGCAGCACCAGGTCGCCGGCCCTGGCGTGGCTGCCTTCGGCGAGGAAGTTGCGCAGCACCACCGGCGAATTGTTCGACGGCGGCACGAACACGGTCTGCGAATCCAGCGCGTCGACTTCGCCGGTAATCAGGACCGGGCGCGCATCGGGTGTGGCGGCCGGCGTTCCGGCGGCCGGCGATCCGGCGGCCGGCGATCCGGCGGCCGGCGATCCGGCGGCCGGCGACCCGGCGGCCGGCGACCCGGCGGCCGGGACGCTGGCGACGTTCGCTGCCGGCGTGCCGGCCGCGTTCCAGGCATAGGCGAGGGCGGCGGCGCCCGCCAGCGCCAGCGCCGCACCCGGCACGACCAGGCGGCGCAGCCTCATGCGCGGTCGGCCGCGATGCGGCCGTCGTGCAGGTGGATGGTGCGCTGCGCGCGCGCGGCGATCGCCGGATCGTGCGTGATCAGCACCATGGTCTGGCCGCCGGCGTGCAGCTCGCCCAGCAGGGCCATGACGTCGGCGGCGCTGGCGGAATCGAGGTTGCCGGTGGGCTCGTCGGCCAGCAGCAGGGCCGGCTGGTTCAGCAGCGCGCGCGCGATGGCGGCGCGCTGGAGCTGCCCGCCGGAGAGCTGGCCCGGCAGATGGTCGATGCGCCGGCCCAGGCCGATGCGCTCGAGCAGCGCGCGGGCGCGCGCGCCGGCCTGCGCATCCGGCTGGCGCGCATAGCGCTGCGGCAGCAGCACGTTTTCCAGCACCGTCAGGCGCGGCAGCAGGTGGAAGGATTGGAACACGAAGCCGATGCGGCGGTTGCGCACGTCGGATGCGGCGTCGTCGTCGAGCGCGCTGATCTCGTCCTGCGCCAGGCGGTAGCGGCCGCTGTCCGGACGGTCCAGGCCGCCCAGCACGTTCAGCAGCGTCGACTTGCCCGAGCCGGACGGTCCCATCACGGCGACGAACTGGCCCGGCGCCACGTGCAGGTCGATGCCGTTCAGCGCATGGATGTCGCTGCCGCCCTGGCGGTAGGTCTTGCGGACTTGATGGAGTTCGATCATGCGCAAAAGTATCCTGAGAGCATGGCTGTTTGTCAATTATTAAAAGCGACAGCCGGTATTTTTTCGCGCAGGGGGCAGTTTATGCCGGACGCGTGAATGTTGGTGAGTTTTGCGGACCCGGGAGCTGCTACAGTGGGCGTTTCGAGAGGGAGTACCGATGCGCCTGACCATTGCCGCCCTGGCGGCCTGCCTGGCCTGCGCCGCCGCCGGCGCCCAGGAACAACCGACGTACCGGCTGAAACGCGACACGCCGTCCGCCGGCACCCTGCTGCGCAGTACCGGCGCCACCTCGACCATGCCGTTCGACAAACCCTACGCCGCGCTGACGCCGGCGCAGCAAGCCAGCCTGAAGGCGCAATACGAATCGATGGGACCCGGCGACGAGCCGCCCTATCCGGCGCAAGGTACCCGGCATATCTGGCAAGCGCTGATCAAGGCGGGCGACCGCTATGACGAGCATGGCGTGGTCAGCATCGTGGTCGACGTCGATGCCACCGGGACGGCGACCAGGGCGACGGTGCTCAAGGCGCCCGGCAAGCAGCTGGCCACCTACATGTCGATGATCCTGCTGAAGGAGCGCTACAAGAGCGCATTGTGCGGCGGCGCGGCGTGCTCGCAGCAGTTCCGCTTCGATGCCGGGTGGGTGGACGGATAGGCGCAGGCGTATAGTGAACGGATTGCCACAACACCAAGAACAGGGAGACCCATGAGCGCCGATTACGCAGTGCGCGGCAACGTCGCCGTCATCACCTTGAACAACCCGCCGGTCAACGGCCTCGGCCTGGCCACGCGCGCCGCCGCCGTCGATGCGCTGCAGCGCGCCGCCGCGGACGACGCGGTCGAGGCCATCGTCCTGATGGGCGCCGGCAAGGCATTCTCGGGCGGAGCGGACATCCGCGAATTCAATTCGCCCAAGGCGCTCACCGAGCCGACCCTGCACACCCTGATCCGCACGGTGGAGGCGTCGCCGAAGCCGGTGGTGGCGGCGATCCACGCCGTGTGCATGGGCGGCGGGCTGGAACTGGCGCTGGGCGCGCACTACCGGGTAGCGCTGCCGGGCGCGCGCATCGCGCTGCCGGAGGTGAAACTCGGCCTGCTGCCGGGCGCCGGCGGTACCCAGCGCCTGCCGCGCGTGCTGGGCCTGGCGCCGGCGCTGGAGATGATCGTGTCCGGCAAGCCGGCCATGTCCGAGCAGCTGGCGGATACGCCGTTGTCCGCGGGGTTGTTTGATGAGCTGCTGGCGCCCGGCAGCGACCTGGCCGAGGGCGCCGTCGCGTTCGCGCGCCGCATCGCCGCCGTGCGCCCGCTGCCGCGGGTGCGCGATCGCCTGGTCGAACAGGCCGACCTGCCGGCGTTCCTGGTGGCGGCGCGCGCCAGGGTGACGGCCGCCGCCGGGCCGTTCCCGGCGCCGCTGGCCTGCCTGGAGGCGGTGGCGGCCTCCGCCACCATGCCGTTCGAGGAAGGCCTGGCGTTCGAGCGCGAGCGCTTTCTGGCGCTGACCCGCACGGTCGAATCGAAGGCGCTGCGCCACGCCTTTTTCGCCGAGCGCGCCGCCGCCAAGGTGCCCGACGTGCCTGCCGATACGCCGGCGCGGCCAGTCGAACGCGCCGCCGTGGTCGGCGCCGGCACCATGGGCGGCGGGATCGCGCTTGCCCTGGTCAACGCCGGCATCCCGGTGACCCTGCTGGAAACCCGCCAGGACGCGCTGGACAAGGGCGTGGCCGGCATCCGCAAGCAGCTCGAAACGGCCGCCGCCAAGGGCAGACTCAGCGCCGAGCAAGTGCAGCAGCGCCTGGCGCTGGTGATGCCGACGCTGGCGTACGAGGACATCGCCGCCTGCGACCTCGCGATCGAGGCCGTGTTCGAAGACCTCGGCGTCAAGGAAACCGTGTTCCGCCGCCTGGACGCCGTCATGAAGCCGGGCGCGATCCTGGCGTCGAACACCTCGACCCTGGACCTGGACCGCATCGCCGCCTTTACCCGGCGCCCGCAGGACGTGATCGGCCTGCATTTCTTCAGCCCGGCCAACGTGATGAAGCTGCTCGAGATCGTGCGTGGCCAGCACACCGGCAAGGACGTGCTGGCCACCGCGCTGGCGCTGGCCAAGCGGCTCGGCAAGACCGGCGTGGTGGCCGGCGTGTGCGATGGCTTCATCGGCAACCGCATGGTGGAACAGTACCTGCGCCAGGCCGGCTTCCTGCTCGACGAGGGCGCGCTGCCGCAGCAGGTCGACGCCGCCATCGAGCGCTTCGGCTTCGCCATGGGGCCATTCCGCATGAGCGACCTGGCCGGCAACGACATCGGCTGGGCGATCCGCAAGCGCCGCCGCCAAGAGATGCCGGACGTGCGCTACTCGCGCACGGCCGACCTGCTGTGCGAGGGAGGCCGCTTCGGCCAGAAGAGCGGCGCCGGCTGGTACGACTACCGGCCGGGCGAGCGTACCGCGCAGCCGTCGGCGGCGGTGGAACAGATGATCGTGCGCCATTCGGCCGAACTCGGCATCGAACGGCGCGCCATCGCGGACGAAGAGATCGTCGAGCGCCTGGTCTATGCGCTGGTGAACGAGGGCGCGCGCATCCTGGAGGAGGGCATCGCCCAGCGCGCGTCCGACATCGACATGGTGTATTTGTCCGGCTATGGCTTTCCGCTGCAGCGGGGCGGCCCGATGTTTTACGCGGACACGGTCGGCTTGCCGGCGGTGCTGGCGGCGGCCGAGCGTTTCGCCCAGGGATACCAGGGCGATGCGTGGCGGCCGGCGCCGCTGCTGGTGCGGTTGGTGGCGGAAGGTAAAAACTTCAACGGCTGACGCGCCGTCAGGGGCGGCATTCCCCGGATGCGCACAAGGTCACCCGCATGCTAGGCTCCGTGATACCTTGGTCAACAGAGCCGCCCCGCGGAACCGAATTTGAAGAATGCCCTCCTGATCGCCACCGCGTGCCTGCTGGCGCTGCTGTCCACCACCGGCGCCTCGCTGCCGTACCCGATCCTGCCGCCGCTGTTCGTGCACGGCGCGGCGGACGGCTTCACCAACTTCCTCGGCTTGCCGCCCAAGCTGCTGTTCGCGCTGGCGCTGATGGTCAATCCGGTCGGCCTGCTGATCGGCACTTCGGTGCTGGGTTCGTTGTCCGACCGCTTCGGCCGCCGCCCGCTGTTGCTGGGCACCACCGCGGGCGCCGCCATCGGCCACACGCTGACGGCATGGGCGCTGGCGCGTGGTTCCTATCCGCTGTTCCTGCTGGCGCGCTTCGGCACCGGCCTGCTCGAAGGGCAGAGCGCGATCGTGCGTGCCATGCTGGCCGAGCGCCTGCAGGGACCGATCCGCAACCACGCGCTGTCGTGGCTGAACGGCGCGCTGACGCTGGGCTGGCTGTTCGGGCCGCTGCTGGCGGGGTTCACGGTCGGTTTCGGCGTCACGGTGCCGTTCTATATCGCCGCCGCGGCGCTGGCGCTGGGCGCGCTGCTGGTACTGCTGGCGCTGGAGCGCCGGCCGCAGGCGGCCGGACCGTCCTGGTGGCGCGTGGCGCGCGAACGCCACGCCTTCAACCTGCTGCGCCATCCGGGCCTGCGCACGCTGTTCGGCGTGCAGCTGGCCTACACCTGCGGCGTCACCGCGTTCTACGAGTTCTATCCGCTGTGGCTGGTGGAGGTCGGCCACTACGGCGCCCGCTCGATCGCGCTGGTGAACGTCGCCATGTGCGCCCTGATGAGCTTTTCGGCGCTGTTCGCCGGGCGCCAGAGCAGCGCCGAGCCGCTCGGGCGCGCCGCTTGCCTGGCCGGCGGCGTGGCGCTGGCGATCGCCTCGCTCGGCGCCGGGCATTTGTGGATCGGCATCGCCGGCATCATGGCCTTCGGGCTGCCGCACGCGTTCTACAACGCGGTGGTGCAGGCCTGGGCGGCGGACCGCTTCGGCGCCGGCCATGGCCAGGGCGCGGTGATGGGGCTGCTGTCCACCACCTTTTGCCTGGCCAACATCCTGATGGCGGCGGCCGGCGCCGTGCTGACCCTGTTCGACACGCGCCTGGTGCTGGTGCTCGGCGCGCTGCTGACGGCGTGGGCGGCCACGCGCATGCGCGCGTGGAGCAGGGAATCACTGCCGGCCGCGGCGCCGCAGGCCGAGTAGCGCGGCCTCCCCACCTGTCAATCAGACAGACCCGTCAATCCGCCGCGTAGATATTGTTGTCCTTGGTCTCGCGCACGAACAGCGCCCCGATGACGACCGTCGCCAGCGCGATGACGATCGGGTACCACAGCCCGTAATAGATGTCGCCGTTGGACGCCACCAGCGCGAACGAGATGGTCGGCAGCAGGCCGCCGAACCAGCCGTTGCCGATATGGTAGGGCAGCGACATCGAGGTGTAGCGGATGCGGGTCGGGAACATCTCGACCAGCATCGCCGCGATCGGGCCGTACACCATGGTCACGTACAGCACCAGCACGAACAGCATCAGCACCAGCATCGGCTTGTTGATCTGGTCCGGGTCGGCCTTGGCCGGATAGCCGGCGGCCTTGATGGCGGCGCCCAGGTCTTTCTTCAGCGCGGCCTCCTTCGCCTTGCTGGCGGCGTCGAAGTTCAGGCCGTCCGCGGTCAGGGTCGCGTTGAACGACGGGTAGACGCGCTCGCCGACCTTGACGCTGGCGACGGTGCCGGCCGGCGCGTCCTGGTGGGTGTAGCTGACCGAGGCGGCGGTCAGCTGGCCGGTGGCGATGTCGCAGGAAGACGGGAACTTGATGGTGCCGGTGGGATTGAACTGGAAGTGGCAGGAAGCCGGGTCGGCCACCACCACCACCGGCGCGCTGTTCAGCGCGCTCTCCAGCGCCGGGTTGCCGTAGTGGGTGATCGCCTTGAAGATCGGGAAATAGGTCAGCGCCGCGACCAGGCAGCCGCCCAGGATGATCCACTTGCGCCCCAACCGGTCGGACAGCGTGCCGAACAGGATGAAGAAGGGCGTGCCGATGGCCAGCGCCACGGCCAGCATGATGTTGGCGCTGGCCGCCTCGATCTTCAGCGTCTGGGTCAGGAAGAACAGCGCGTAGAACTGGCCGGTGTACCAGACCACGGCCTGGCCCATCACCAGCCCGACCAGCGCCAGCAGGGCGATGCGGCCGTTCTTCCAGGTCAGGAAGGCTTCGCTCAGCGGCGCCTTGGAGGTCTTGCCTTCGGCTTTCATTCTGGCGAAGGCCGGCGACTCGCTCATCGACATGCGGATCCACACCGAGATGCCGAGCAACAGCACCGATACCAGGAAGGGGATGCGCCAGCCCCAGGTGTCGAAGTCGGCCGGGTCCATCGAACTGCGCACGCCCAGGATCACCAGCAGCGACAGGAACAGGCCGAGCGTGGCGGTCGTCTGGATCCACGCCGTGAAGGCGCCGCGCCGGCCCTGCGGCGCGTGCTCGGCCACGTAGGTGGCGGCGCCGCCGTACTCGCCGCCCAGCGCCAGGCCCTGCAGGATGCGCAGCAGCACCAGGATGATCGGCGCGGCGATGCCGATCGCGGCGTAGCCCGGCAGCAGGCCGACGATGAAGGTGGAGCCGCCCATGATCAGGATCGTCACCAGGAAGGTGTATTTGCGCCCGATCATGTCGCCCAGGCGGCCGAACACCAGCGCGCCGAACGGCCGCACCAGGAAGCCGGCGGCGAAGGTGAGCAGGGCGAAGATGAAGGACGTGGTCGGGTCGCCCAGGAAGAACTGCTTGCCGATGATGGCGGCGAGCGAGCCGTACAGGTAGAAATCGTACCACTCGAACACGGTGCCGAGCGAGGACGCGAAGATGACCTTGCGTTCCTCCTTGGTGATGCCGCTGGAAGGCGCTGCCTTGCCGCCAGCGGCCATGCCGGGGATGATGGCCATGATGGTCTCCGTTGATGTTGTCGTACACCGGCCGGGCTGCGGGCTCTGCGGCCGATGGTCTCCAGCTATGGAAGGCACTCTGCGCCGCGAAGCTTACGCGAGGCTGTCGCGAGACTTACACGGGGCTTACAATGCATCGTCAACGGAAAACGATTGCACGCGAGCGGGTCGCAATCACACCCGCAATCGCGTCGGGAGCGTTATTTCCAGCGTCCCGAAAGCCGGTCATGGCAGGCGATTTGCAGGATGCCCATGGTCGAGTTGACGAAAGCAAGGCCGACCACCAACAGGGCGCTTGCATGTGGTTCGCCCATGTAGTGGTTGCACAGGAACCCGGCTGCGCTCGCCGCCGAAAACAAACCGAGGTAATGCACCAGGAGTTTCTTGACGTGTCTGCTCATCGTTTGCCTTCCAGGCTGCAAGCCGAATAGCTTGCCGATGCTTGGACCGCCGAAACGGCGCGATGACTTCATCGCTGCGCACTGCCAGTATCGTCATCCTCTCCAGCATCAGCGTCTGGGGCGGAGCCGGCTGGTGCATCTGTCTCCACGGCGCCGGCGGGCGGGATATCCTCTGCATCGACGGTACCGTCCGGATTGGTCCGCGCATACTTGTAAGCCTCTGCCGAGCGCTCCAGCGCCAGCCCCAGCATCGTGGTCAGCTCGTCCTGCGGCGTTCCCTGCCGCCACTGCTGGGACGCGAAGGTATTGCGCAGCGTGCGCCCGCCGGCGCGTGATACCGCGATCCCGGCGCGCTCGAAGCTGGCTTTGACCTGGCGGTAGACGGTGGCCTTGTGCAACGGCTCGCCCTCGATGCTGGCCGGGAACGCCAGGTCGCCCGGAATCCCCAGTTCGGCGCGCTCCTTCATCCAGGCGTCCAGTTCCAGCACGCCCTCGCGCGGCAGCACGGCGGTGTGCTCGTAGCTGGTGCGGTGCTTGTATTCCGGCGTGATCTCGATGTCGAGACTGCCGTCGATGTTGGGCTGGCGGCCGACCTCGTCGACCAGCAGGCCGATGGTCTCGGCCACCTTGAGGCCGGCCAGCGCCATCACGACCTGCATGGCGCGGTCGCGCCGCCGCTTCCAGCCCGCGCCGGCCTTCTGGTCCTTGGCGCGCGCGGCCGGCAGGCTGGCCAGGAAGCGCTGCAGCTCGTCGGCGGTGAGCGCGGTCATCGGCTCGTCCTTGGCCAGATGGGCGCGGTCGGTGGCGGCGATGGCGTCGCGCGCCGGGTTGGGGGAGCGCTGCAGGAATTCGTAGCAGCGTTCCAGCAGGCGCAGGTAGCGGTAGGCGATCTTGCTGTTCAGGTCGCGCTTGCCGTTGGTGGTCTGGTGGATGAAGCGCTGAAGGGCGGCGGCGTCGACGGTCGACAGCTTGAGGCGTTCGGTCACCATCCACGCGGCGAATTTGCCGAACATGAATTTGTAGACGGCGGCCGATTCCTCGGAGATCGGCAGCGGGATCACGTCGCGCTGGCGGCTCGAGGTCTTCACGAATTCGGGCGTGACGACGAAGGCGGCGAAGGCGACGTTGGGGGCGCGGTCCCAGGCATCCCAGGCCAGGGTGTCGGTGGGGGAATCCATGGCGATATGTGTTCGATTGAGTGAAACGCTATTTAGCAACTAACCGACAAATACAGCAAGGACGATTTGCGTTTTGCGCCTACAACCCGCATTTTTCCTCCGATATGCAACTAACCGATTAGCGCTTTCTCGACACCGAAACCCAAGCAGGCAGCCGCTGGGCCGCCACGCACGACCCGGCTCGCCATCCGGACGGCCAGGCGTTATGCTGCTGGTTCGCGTGCAGCGGATCGGCACACCGATCACCTTTGCCCCGATCGTCCGCTGCGCCGTTCAACCACCGAACCGAACAAGGAAAACCATGCTGAAGCACATCGTCATGTGGAAACTGAAGGACCAGGCCGAAGGCGCCGACCGCGCCACCAACGCCATCGAAATGAAGCGCCGACTCGACGAGTGCGCCGCCATCGTGCCCGGCATCCTGAAATTCGAGGTCGTGATCGCCCAGCCTGGCTTCGAAACCACCTACGACATGGTGCTGTACTCGGAATTCACGGACAAGGCGGCGCTGGACGCGTACATCCAGCATCCGACGCACCAGGCGCTGCTGCCGTTCGTCGGCGCCGTGCGCGAGGGGCGCCAGTGCATGGACTACGAGGTGTGAGCGAGGTGTGAGGAAATGCCCATGAACGACTTTGCCGGCCGCGTCGCGATCGTCACCGGCGCCGCCGGCGCGCTCGGCTGCGAGTTCGCCCGGCAGGCGGCGGCGCTCGGGATGAAGCTGGTGCTGGCCGACCAGGATGCCGCCGCGCTCGAACGGCTCACCGATACGCTGCTGGCGAGCGGCGCCGAGGTGCTGGCGATGGTGTGCGACGTCGGCGTCTGCGCGCACGTCGAGGAATTGGCCGACGCCGCCATGATCCGCTTCCATGGCGTGCATCTGCTGTTCAACGATGGCAGCACCGGTGCGCATGCGGCGGCCGCCGGCGCCGCCTGGGATGCCAGCGAGGCCGTCTGGAAAAGCGCGCTGGACGCCGGCCTGTGGGGCGCCATCCACGCGGTGCGCATCTTCACGCCGCTGATGATCGAGTGCGCCAGGCGCGACGCCGGCTACCGCGGCCATATCGTCAACACCGCCTCGGTGGACGGGCTGGCCAATGCGCCGGCGCGCGCCATCGGCAACGTCTGCGGCCATGCGCTGCTGGCGCTGGCGGAAACCCTGCACCACGACCTGCGCCGGGCTGCTGCGCCGATCGGCGTGTCGGTGCTGTGCCTGCCGCCGGCGTCCACCGGCGGCGCCGACGCGCAGCGGCCGCCGGCAGCCGCGCTGGCCGGCCTGGCCTTCGACGCGGTGCGCAGCGGCGCCTTCTACGTGCCGCCGCAGCCGCAAGCGCTGGATGCGCTGGAAGGGCGCCTGCGCGCCATCGCCGATGGACGCGCGCCGTTCGATCCCGGCGCGGATGCCGCCGGCGGCGCGGGAGCGGCGCCATGACCCGCCAGGCCATCCTCGCGTTCCATACGCGCGGGCGTGGCACGCGCGACATCACGCCCGATGTCGCCCGGGTGGTGGCGGACAGCGGCGTGCGCTGCGGCCTGGCGCACGTGTTCGTGCAGCACACCAGCTGTTCGCTGACGATCACCGAGAATGCCGACCCCGACGTGCGGCGCGACCTGGAAACCATCGTGGCGCGCCTGGCGCCGGACGGCGACCCGGCCTACCTCCACGACAGCGAAGGGCCGGACGACATGTCGGCGCACGGGCGCACGATGCTGACCGATACCGCCGTCACGGTGCCGGTGGGCGACGGCCGCCTGCTGCTCGGCACCTGGCAGGGCATCTACCTGTGGGAGCACCGCAGCGCGCCGCACCGGCGCACGGTGGTGGTGACGGTGCTGGGCTAGGCCGCAAGCGCAGGACCAGGCAGCGGCCGGCGCCGTGCGGGCATGCATGTAAAAAAAAGCCGGCTGCCACGCACGAAAGTGACAATTGGTGACCTTCCGGCAGGGCGCAACTGCTATCGTGGCGGCCTGCCGCGTTCCCTTGCGCCACCGTGCATCCACCCACCCGATCGTCGTCGATGTCTCCGTACCCAGTCCGTTCTTCCCTCGCCATCGCACTGCTGCTGCCCGCCGCCGGCATGGCGCAGACCGCCGCCTCCACCGGCACCACGCAGTCCACTTCGGCTACGCCCGCCAGCACGGCCGCAGCCAAGCCCGCCGCCGCCAGCAAGGACCAGCCCGCCATTCAGACCGTCGAGGTGAAGGGCGCCGCCAGCAGCTACGACCCGCGCCGCGACGACACCGCCAGCAAGACCGTGATCAACGCCGAGGAGATCCGCAAGTACGGCGACGACAATATCTTCGACGTACTGAAACGCGCGCCCGGCGTCACCGTCACCGGCAAGACCATCCGCATGCGCGGCCTGGGCGCCGGCTATACCCAGATCCTGGTCAACGGCGACCGCCCGCCGCCCGGCTTTTCGCTGGATACGCTGACGCCGGACCAGATCGAGCGCATCGAGGTGGTGCGCGCCGCCAGCGCCGAGTTCTCGATGCAGTCGATCGCCGGCACCATCAACATCGTGCTGCGTAAGCTGGTCAGCAAGCCCCAGCACGACCTGCGCCTGGGCCTGATGCATTCGTCGCAACAAAACAACGGCAACGTCAACGGCACCTGGGCCGAGAAGGTCGGCAGTTTCTCGTACTTCCTCAACGGCTCGCTGTATGGCGGCAAGAACGCCGTCGCCTCCACGAGCACCGACCGCTTCACGCTGCCCTCGGGCCAGGTGTCCCAGGAACGCAACCAGGCCTTCGACGGCGGCGGCAGCTACCGCGGCATCGCCCTGTTCCCGCGCGTGGCGTGGAAGTTCGAGAACGGCGACGAACTGAACCTGTCCGCCGGCGGCTACGCCACCCGCTCCAACTGGGACAACGTGTCGCGCACCGACAACCTGGTCGGCACCTTCGCGACGCCGGATTATGTCGAGAACTTTTCCGGCTCGCCGGCCACCCAGCGCATGCTGCGCGGCGAGGTCAACTGGATCGCCAAGCTGGCCGGCGGCAAGCTGGACCTGACGCTGTCGCACGAGCGCACCCGCAACACCAACGGCGACGACGACACGTACTACACTGCCGGGCGCGCGCTGCGCCTGCTGCGCGACTGGGACAGCACCGTGCATGCGCGGCGCGAATCGCTGCGCGCCAAGTACACGCGCTCGCTGTTCGACGGCCATGCGCTGGCGGCGGGGATCGATACCAGCGTGCAGGAGAACGACGAGGTGCGCGTGCGCGACGAGCAGTTGGGCGCGGCGGCGCCGACCCGCGCCGTCGACCGCTTCGCGCCGCGCGTGACCCGCTTCGCCGCCTATGCGCAGGACGAATGGAGCATCGATAAGCAGCTGTCGCTGTACCTGGGCGCACGCTGGGAAGGTGTACATACCGACAGCAGTGCGGACAGCAGCGGCGACACGGTATCGGCCGGCAGCGTGGCCGGAAGCGCAGCCGACAGCGCGGCCGACGTCCACGCGCGCAACCACGTGCTCGGCCCGGTGCTGCAGGCCCTCTACAAATTCCCCGGCGCCAGCGGACGCCAGCTGCGCTTGGCCCTGACCCGCACCTACAAGGCGCCGACCATCGACCAGCTGACCGCGCGCCGCTACTACGCCGCGGTGAACACGCGCTTCAACGCCGATGCCGGCGGCAACCCGGACCTGCGCCCGGAACTGGCCAAGGGCATCGACGTGGCCTACGAACACTACCTGGCGCAGGGCGCGATGGTGTCGGTGAGCGTGTCGCGGCGCGCCATCACCGACACCATCCGCAGCCGCCTGGATCTCGATCCCGACGGCCGCTGGGTGGTGCGCCCGCTGAACGACGGCGATGCGCTGGTGCGCTCGCTGGAGACGGAATTCAAGACGCCGGGCAAGCTGCTGGGCGATGCGCTGGCCGCCTTCGACCTGCGCGCCAGCCTGGCGCGCAACTGGTCGCAGGTGTCCTCCGTGCCCGGGCCCGGCAACCGGCTGGATGCGCAGACGCCGCTGTCCGGCACCGTCGGCATCGACTACCGCAAGGGCGACCTGAGCCTGGGTTCCAGCTTCTCGTACCAGAAGGGCGCCTGGGTGCGAGTCTCGGAATTCCAGTCGCAGCGCCAGTTTATCCAGCGTAACCTCGATGCCTACGCGCTGTGGAAATTCAATCCGCGCTACCAGCTGCGGCTGTCGCTGTCGAACATCCTGCAGCAGGATACCCGCCAGGACCGCCTGTACCGGGACGCCGCCGGTACGTCGCGCGAACGCAGCTTCCAGCCGGGCGTGCGCCGGGCCGGCGTCAACCTCGAAATGAAGCTGTGAGGCTGACGCCGTGAGGCGGCGTCCCCGGACAGTCAGTCCGGCAGGCGCGTGTCGTCGCACACCATGCGCTGCAGCCCGTCCTCGGCCAGCGCCGGACTGAAATAGTAGCCCTGGATCTGGTCGCAGTCGTGGTCGCGCAGGAAGGCGAGCTGCTCGCGCGTCTCGACGCCTTCGGCGATCACCTTCAGTTTCAGGCTGTGGCCGAGGGCGATGATGGCGCGGGTGATCACGTCCTGGCTGTCGGCGCCGGCGCCGCCCAGGAAGGAGCGGTCGATCTTGATCACGTCCACCGGGAATTTCTGCAGGTGGCTCAGGCTCGAATAGCCGGTGCCGAAGTCGTCGATCGAGATGCGCACCCCGAGCGCCTTCAATTGCGTCAGCACCGCCGCCGCCTCCAGCGGCTGGTCCATCAGCTGGCTTTCGGTCACTTCCAGTTCGAGGGTGCGCGGATCGACTTCGTGGCGCGCCAGGGTCTCGGTCAGGCGCTGCGCAAAATGGCGCTGGCGCAGCTGGCGCGCCGACAGGTTCACCGAGATCACGAACTCGCGCGCGCCCAGCGCCGCCAGCGACCGGAGCGCGCGGCAGGCTTCCTCGATCACCCACTCGCCCAGCGGAACGATCAGGCCGCTTTCCTCGGCCACCGGGATGAAGCGGTCCGGTCCCATCAGCCCGTGCTCGGGATGGTGCCAGCGCAGCAGCGCCTCGGCGCCCACCACCTTGCCGCTGCGCAGGTCGACCTTCGGCTGGTAACCGAGCTGCATCTCGCGGTTGCCGAGCGCGCGTCCCAGGCTGGCTTCCAGCAGCAGGTGCTGGTGCATCGCCTGGTTCAGTTCCGTCGAATAGAACTGGCAATTGTTCTTGCCCAGCGCCTTGGCGTGGTACATGGCGGCGTCGGCGGCGCGCATGACGCGGTCGGCATCGGCGCCGTCGAGCGGAAACAGGCTGACGCCGATGCTCAGGCCCGGCACGATTTCCTGGCTGCCCGCCAGCACCGGCGCGCACGCGCTGCGGCGGATGCGCTCGACCAGCTCGGCCACCTCGGCGGCGCCGGGCTGGTCGCCGATCACCAGCACGAACTCGTCGCCGCCGACGCGCGCCACGGTGTCCTGTTCGCGCATATTGCGCAGCAGGCGCGCGCCGACCTCGCGCAGCACGGCGTCGCCGGCGTCGTGGCCGAAGCTGTCGTTGATGTACTTGAAGTTGTCGAGGTCGATGAAGGCCACTGCTCCCAGCGTGCCGCCGGCCAGGGAGGACTCGATGGCGCCCGCCAGGCGTTCCTGCAGCAGCGTGCGGTTGGCCAGGCCGGTGAGGGGATCGTGGTGCGCCAGGTGGTGCAGGCGGCGCTCGTAGAGCCGGGCTTCGGTGACGTCGTGCAGCACCGCGACGAAATGCGTGACCTCGCCGGCGGCGTTGAACACCGGGTCGATGCGCAGGTCGTTCCAGAACACCTCGCCGTTCTTGCGCACGTTGCGCAGCACCGAGCGCACCCCGGTGCGGCGCGCCAGCGCGTCGTGGATGCGCCGGTATTCGTCGACGTCGCAGCCCTCGGCGCGCATGAAGCGCGGATTGCGGCCCTTGACCTCGGCCAGCGTGTAGCCGGTCATCTGCTCGAAGGCCGGATTGGCGTACTCGATCAGGTTGTCCACGCCTTCGCAGCAGGTGATCAGGATCGCGTTCACGCTGGCGTACATGGCGCGCTCGCGCACCCGCATGCCGTGCTCGCTGCGCTTGCGCTCGGAAATGTCGAGGCCGGTGCCGGCGATGCAGGGCAGGCTGCCCAGGCTGGTGTGCGCGCAGCGGAACAGGAAGGCGGTGCGCTTGCCGTGCCGGCCCACCAGTTCCGCCTCGTGCGAAGAGGCGCCGTGCTCGAAGGCGTCCATGATCTTCTGGATGATGACCGGCCGCTCGTCCTCGTCGAAGAAGTACTGGACTTTGGTGCTCGGCAAGTCTTCGCTGGGCATTTCCAGCGCTTCTTCGAGCTGGCGGTTCCACAGCAGCAGGTGGCCGCTCTGGTCGATCACGTAGAACACGCAGGGCAGGGCGTCGATGATGTCGGCCACCGGCAGGTCGCGGATCAGCGCATGGCGCGGCGCCGGCATGTCCGCGCCCGGGATCACGATCACGCTGAAGTGGCGCGGCAGGTCGGGGTCGAGCGCCTGCGGCGCGATCGTCACGCGCACCGGCAGCAGGCCGCCATTGGCGCACACCATGTGGGCGGCGCAGTCGAAGTCGGCATGGGCGGTGAACGCGGCGTCGCGCGCCGCGGCGTCCGCCTCGTCGAATTCGAGCAGGCGCGCCAATGGCCGGCCGCGGATCTCGGCGGCGGCGTAGCCGGCCAGCTTTTCGCACGCCTTGTTCCAGCTGGTGACGATGCCGTCGGCGTCGACCACGAACACGGCCAAGGGCAAGGGAGAGATGTTCATCGCTGCCTCCTGCGCCGCGGTCCGGTGCCTATCGTGCCGGCTCCGGGCGCAGCGGCAGGCGGCATGCCGGTATCATAGCCTGCCCTGTCACCTCCGGGCGCCACGCTGGAAACATGGCGCAAGTTGATCCCGTCGTCCCCGCGCAGGCGGGGACCCATACTGAGCAACAGAATTCATTACCATTGAAGCAACTGGTATATTTTAGAAATAGCAACTGTGGATGCTCAGCATGGATCCCCACCTGCGCGCACTACTGTCCAAGATAGTATTGCTGGCCTAAAAACCGTCGTCCCCGCGAAGGCGGGGACCCATACTGAGTGTCAAAAGTTGGTATTTTTGAAGCATTCTGACTGCTTCCAGCTACCAAATTTTCTTGCTCAGTATGGAGGGGATAATGCCAGTGGCATTATCCCCGCCTTCGCGGGGACGACGAGTTATTGGCTAGGAATGATTTTTACGTTACTGCTAGCAACAAAAACTGCTTAAGGCAGAGACAACGATCGTCTTGGACAGCAGTGCGCCTGCGCGGGGAGTCGTTTCAGGCAGTGCATGGAACGACGGTCTTCAGGTCAACAGTATTATTTTCGGCAGTAGTGCGCCTGCTCAGGCAGCCTGGGCGCAGGGCTGCAGCACCCGTTCGTGCAGTTCCGGCTCGGCGCCGTCGACCAGCCTGACCACGGTGGACGTCCGGGTGCCGTAGCCCTGGCCCGGCATCTCGATGCACACCGCCGACAGGCTGCGTTCCAGGTCGAGCGGCACGCCGGTGTCCGGCAGGCGCAGGTCGGGCGCGCGCGTGGTGTCGGCCAGCATCTCGAAATAGGCATCCTCGGGCGCACCCTGCAGCAGCAGGCTGGCGAAGCTGGCCTTGGTGCGCAGCACCTTCGGCCAGGGCGCGTCCAGCAGGCCGTTGGAAACGCCGTAGATGCCCGGCGCCAGTGCCTGGCCGTTGCGCTGGTCGGCGCCGGCGCGGTTCGAGAACCAGTACAGCCCGGCGCGGTCGCCCAGCACCAGGTTGAAGCCGTTGTAGGCGGCGGCGTCCAGGGCGACGCGCTCCAGGTAGGCCGGCGCGTCCAGGTCGCCCGCGAGGAAATCGCTGACCAGCGCGCCGCGCGTGGGCGCGTCGGCGCGGAAGTCGCCGGGCGCACGCACGTTGGTGAGGGCGGCGAAGCGCGGTCCGTCGGGGCCGTTCCTGGTCACGCCCATCCAGCTGCCGCCGCCCTGCAGGTCGCGGCCGGCGATGATGTCGGGACGGTCGGGCCAGGGGCCGGCGGGCGTGGCCGGGCGGTCGTAGTATTCGTCGCGGTTGGCGCAGGCGATCAGCGGCACGCCGGGGATCACGCGCCAGGCGAAAACGATCAGGCACATTGGGTCGAATCCGTCGAAGGGAGGGCTGCCGAAGCGAAATCCGCCGCAGCCAGGTCGATGAAGACTTCGGCGCGGCGCGCGCCGGCGATCAAACAGTTCAGGCCGGCGCATGCGCGTTCCAGCTCGGCGCCGAAGGCCGCGTCGACGCCGGCATAGATTTCCATCCAGGTCTGCAAGCCGTCGCGCAGTTCGGGGCGGCGCTTCAGTTGCGGCGCGGCGGCGCAGCGCGCGGCCAGCGCGGCCTGGATGGCGCGCACGCGCGGCGCCAGCGCGGCGGCGTCGTGGGCGCGCACCTTGTAATAGACGTACAGGTCGATCATGAGGTCGCGCAATCAGGCATCGAGCGCATCGAGCGCATACGGCAGCGGCAGAAAGCGCAGGGGCGTGCCGCCGGCCGCGCCGTGGTGCACTTCCCGTTCCAGCGCCGCCAGCTTGATTTCCACCAGCACGTCGGCGCCGCCGGCGCCGTTCGGGGCGGCGTTGACCACCATGCCGGCCGGCTGGCCCGGGTCGTCGGCGGCGAACACCTCGTCACCGGCGCGCGCGGCGGCGTTGTCCAGCGTGGCCAGCGCCATGCGGCGCTTGAGCTTGCCCAGGTACTGGCTGCGGGCGACGATTTCCTGGCCCGGATAGCAGCCCTTGCGGAAGTTGACCCCGCCGATCAGCTCGTAGTTGATCATCTGCGGCACGAACTGTTCCTGGGTCGGCAAATCGATCTGCGGCACGCCGGCGTGGATCGCGGCCAGGCGCCAGGCGGCGTTGCCGCCCAGCGCCAGGGTCGCGCGCAGGCTCGCCAGGGCGGCGGCGCCGCGCTCGCTGGATGTCAGCCACAGGTAGCGCGGCTGGCCGAACGCGTCCGCCAGGCGGATCACGGTGCCGGCCTCGCCCTCGGTCTTGCCGTAGGCTTGCGCCGGCAGCGCCCCTGCCTGCGCGCGCAGCACCGCTTCGGCGCCGGCGCCGCCCAGCCCGAGCACGGCCTCGCGCGCCTCCTCCCCGGTGGCGTCGCGCAGCCTGGCCTTGGCCCGCAGCACGAACATCGACAGGCGCTTTTGCAGCGGCGCCTGGATCGCGCGCGGCAGCTGCAGGAAGATGTCGGCGCCGTCGCCGCCATCCACCCCGCGCCAGGCCAGGAAGGTGGCCTGCAGGCGGCCCTTCGGGGTGCAGTAGCCGGCCAGGCGCGCCGTGGCGCCGTCCAGGTGCTCGATGTCGTTGGTCAGCTGGTTGTGCAGGAAGCCGGCAGCGTCGGCGCCGCTCACGGCAATCAGCCCCAGGTCGGTGACCGGCGCCACGAAGCCGGCGGCCAGCGCGGGCGCATCCAGCACGTTGCCGAAATCCTCGACCTGCGCCGCGTCGTCGGGATGGAAGCGGGCGCCGAGCGTGGAGAGGTGTTCGATCCAGGAAGTCATCAATGGTCAGTCGTTTGTCGGTGGATGGGAGTGCCGCCTTGCGACGGCAAGTCGGCGGCCGAAAGTGAGCGGCGGTATGAATCGGCTGCCCCGGACATGGCGGCTTGCGAATTATTTCCGGTTATGCGTCAAGGGCTTTATCATTACGGCCTCGTTGCATTATAGAGTTGCCGACAAAATCGCGCCGGGCACGGCGTGAAATCCAATCATCCAGAATGGCATTACTAAAAAAACTCATCGTCACGGGCGTGATCGCCGCGGCCGCGGCCGTCACGGGCTTCCAGTGGTGGGCCGGCCACCCGATCACCGCCGCATCGGCGCCGGTCGTCCCGTTCGCGGTCGCTTCCGGCAGCGGCGTATCCGGCGCAGCGCAGCAGATGGTCACTGCCGGCGTGCCCATCAACCCGTATTTGTTCAATATCCTGGCGCGCACCACCGGCGCGGCCGGCCAGCTCAAGGCCGGCAGCTATGAATTGAAACCGGAGACCTCGCCAAGGCGCCTGCTCACCCAGCTGGTGCGCGGCGAGTTCGCGCAGCAATCGCTGACCGTGATCGAAGGCTGGACCTTCCGCCAGATGCGCCAGGTGGTCAACAGCGCGCCCGACCTGAAGCACGACAGCGCCAAGCTGTCCGACGCCGAACTGCTGGCCAAGGTGGCGCCGTCCTACAAGGCGGCCGAAGGCCTGTTCTTCCCGGACACCTACCTGTTCGCCAAGGGCACCAGCGACCTGCAGGTCTACAAGCAGGCGCACGAGGCGATGATGAAACGCCTCAAGGCGGCCTGGGACAAACGCGATCCGGACTTGCCGTACACCGAACCCTACCAGGCGCTGGTGATGGCCTCGCTGGTGGAAAAGGAAACCGGCCAGAAGGGCGAACGCGCCATGATCGCCGGCGTCTTCATCAACCGTCTCAAGACCGGCATGCTGCTGCAGACCGACCCCACCGTCATCTACGGCATGGGCGACAAGTACGAGGGCAAGATCCGCAAGAAGGACCTGGAGACCGACACCCCGTACAACACCTACACCCGCGCCGGCCTGCCGCCGACCCCGATCGCGCTGCCGGGCGTGCAATCGCTGGCGGCGGCGCTGGCGCCGGCGAGGACCGACGCCCTGTACTTCGTCTCGCGCGGCGACGGCACCAGCCAGTTCTCGACCAGCCTGAGCGACCACAACAAGGCCGTCGACCAGTACCAACGCCAGAAGGCCCCGCAATGAGCGCAGCATCCAGCCATCCGTCTCCCCGTCCCGCGCCGTTGCCATCCGCCGCGGCGCGCGGGCGTTTCATCACCTTCGAAGGCATCGACGGCGCCGGCAAGTCGACCCACATCGGCTTCGTCACCGACTGGCTGAAGGCGGCCGGCAAGACCGTGGTGTCGTCGCGCGAGCCGGGCGGCACGGCGCTGGGCGAAAAGCTGCGCGAACTGCTGCTGCACGAAACGATGGACCTGGACACCGAAGCCCTGCTGATGTTCGCCAGCCGGCGCGAGCACATCGCCCAGGTGATCGAACCCGGCCTGGCGCGCGGCGACTGGGTGCTGTCCGACCGTTTTACCGACGCCAGCTTCGCCTACCAGGGCGGCGGGCGCGGCATGGACCGCGCCAGGCTGGACGCGCTCGAGCAATGGGTGCACCCGCTGCTGCAGCCCGACCTGACCCTGCTGTTCGACGTGCCCTTGTCCGTGGCGCGCGCGCGCCTGGACGCCAGCCGCACGCTGGACCGCTTCGAGCAGGAACAGGCCGATTTCTTCGAGCGCTGCCGCGCCGAATACCTGCGCCGCGCCAGCCAGTTTCCCGAGCGCTTCGCGGTGATCGATTCGACCCGCTCGATCGACGAGGTGCGCACGGCCTTGCGCACGGCGCTGGAGAAGCTGGCATGAGCGCGGACGCCGGCGCGGCCATCTATCCCTGGCAGCACGACGCCTGGTCGCAGCTGCAGCAACTGCGCGCGCGCCTGCCGCACGCGATCCTGTTTTACGGTCCGGCCGGCAGCGGCAAGTCCGGCTTCCTGGAAGCCTTTGCCCAGTCCCTGCTGTGCGAAAACGTGCGCGCCGACGGCCATGCCTGCGGCGCCTGCGCCTCGTGCGGCTGGTTCGCGCAAGGCAACCATCCGGATTACCGCCGCGTGCGGCCGGAAGCGCTGGAGGACGAGGCCGCGCCGGGCGAGGGCGAGGAAGCCGCCGCCGACGACAAGAAAGCCAAGTCGGCCAAGACCGCCTCGAAGGATATCAAGATCGAGCAGGTGCGCGCGCTGGCCGACTTCATGAACATCTCGACCCACCGCCAGGGCTTGCGGGTGGTGGTGCTGTATCCGGCCGAGGCGCTGAACATGCCGGCCAGTAATGCATTGCTGAAGACGCTGGAAGAGCCGCCGCCGGGCACCGTGTTCCTGCTGGCGTCCAACGGACTCGACCGGCTGCTGCCGACGATCCTGTCGCGCTGCCGCAAGTTCGCGCTGCCGCTGCCCGACCATGCGCAGGCCCTGGCCTGGCTGCAGGGGCAGGGCGTGCAGGATGCCGATGGCTGGCTGCGCGAGCAGGGCGGCGCCCCGCTGGCGGCGCTGGCCCAGGCCGAGACCGGCAGCCGCGACGAGCTGGACGCGCTGCTGCAGGTGCTGGCGCGGCCGAGCGTGGACGCCGCGCTGCGCGCCGCCGACAAGCTGAGCAAGGCGCCGCTGGCTTCGTTGGTGTCCTGGCAGCAGCGCTGGCTGTACGACGTGTTTTCGTACAAGATGTCCGGCACGATCCGCTATTATCCGCGTTACCGGCGCGAACTGGCGGCGCTGGCCGGGCGGGTGCCGACGGCCGGCCTGATGCGGGCCATCAAGTCCGCCAACGAGCGCCGCGCAGTGGCCGATCACCCGTTGTCGGCTAAACTGTTCGTCGAAGACATGTTGCTGGATTACACAGCCTGTTGCGCCTGACGCCGCCAAACCGCCCTTGAAAGGAATCCGATGACCGGCACGCCCGTAGAACCGAACGCCGCGCAGACGCCGCGCCCGGCCGTGCTGTCGCTCGCCATCAAGGAAAAGGCAGCGCTGTACGCCGCCTACATGCCTTTCCTCAAGAACGGCGGCATGTTCGTGCCGACCAACAAACCGCACAAGCTCGGCGACGAGATCTACCTGATCCTGTCGCTGATGGACGATCCCAACAAATACCCGATCGCCGGCAAGGTGGTGTGGATCACGCCGCCGGGCGCCGCCAACAACAAGGCGCAGGGCATCGGCGTGCATTTCCCGGCCGACGAGACCGGGCAGCGCGCCAAGCTGCGCATCGAGGAAATCCTGGGCGCGGCGCTGCGCTCGTCGCGCGCCACCCATACGCTGTAATCCGTTCCGCTTCCATCCACCCTTTCGTCCCGCCATACCGCGCCTCACCGCGCCGCTCCTTGCCATGCCATCCTATCGTCACCGCCTCGCCCGCGTCGAAGACCTGCCCGTCATCGTCGACATCTACAATTCCACCATTGCCTCGCGCGAAGTCACCGCCGACACCGAACCGGTCACGGCCGCCTCGCGCGCAGCCTGGTTCGCCGACCACACGCCGGAGCGCCGCCCGCTGTGGGTAATCCACGACGCTACCGACACCGCCGACGACCCGCAAGTCATCGGCTGGCTGTCCTACTCGAATTTCTACGGCCGCCCGGCTTATTCCGGCACCGCGGAACTGTCGATCTACATCGCCGAGGCCTGGCGCGGCAAGGGCATCGGCCGCTATTGCCTGGAACAGGCGATGGCGTTCGCGCCCAACGTCCAGGTGCATACCTTGCTCGGCTTCATCTTCGGCCACAACGCCGCCAGCCTAGCGCTGTTCCGCAAGTACGGCTTCGATACCTGGGCGCATTTCCCGAAAGTGGCCAACCTGGACGGAATCGAGCGCGACCTGATCATCCTGGGCAAGCGCGTGGCTTGAATCGCATCCCGGCGCTGCCCTCGGGCGGCGCCATGCCGCCTCGCGTACAATGGCGGCATGTACATCGATTCCCATTGCCACATCAATTTCCCCGAGCTGGCTGCGCGCATGCCCGAGGTCCTGGCCAGGATGGCCGAGAACAAGGTCTCGCATGCGCTGTGCGTCTCGGTCGACCTGCCCGACTTCCCCGGCGTGCTCGCGCTGGCCGAGCAATATCCGCACATCTACGCATCGGTCGGCGTCCATCCGGATTACGAAGACACGCCCGAGCCGACCGTCGAGCAGCTGGTCGAGCTGGCCGATCACCCGAAGATCGTCGCCATCGGCGAGACCGGCCTGGACTACTACCGCCTGGAAGGCGACCTGGAGTGGCAGCGCGAGCGCTTCCGCACCCACATCCGCGCCTCGCGCGCGACGCGCAAGCCGCTGATCATCCACACCCGCGCCGCCAGCGAAGACACCATCCGCATCCTGCGCGAGGAAGGCGCCGGCACGGCCGACGGCGGCGTGGCCGGCGTGATGCATTGCTTTACCGAATCGCTGGAAGTGGCGCAGGCCGCGATCGAGATGGGTTTCTATATCTCGTTCTCCGGCATCGTCACCTTCAAGAGCGCCAGGGACCTGCAGGCGGTGGCCAGGGCCTTGCCGCTGGAGCGCATCCTGATCGAGACCGATTCGCCCTACCTGGCGCCGGTGCCGTACCGCGGCAAGATGAACGAGCCGGGCTACGTGGCGCACGTGGCCGAATACCTGGCCACGCTCAAGGACGTGCCGCTGCGCGAGATCGCCGACCGTACCACCGCCAATTTCTTCGACCTGTTCAAGGTGCCGGGGAACTGACCGGCCATCACCAGCGACAAGGAGCCCGCCATGATGCCGCGCCGCACTGCGCTTCGATTCATCCTGCTGGCGGCCTGCCTGGGCGCCGGCGCGAACCTTGCCGCCGCCCAGCCGGGTATGACGGCGCAGCCGGAACGGGCGCACGAACTGCAGCGCGCGGTACAGATGGACGACGTGCGCACGCTGAAATCGCTGCTGGACGCCGGCTTCGACGCCAACCGCCAGCTGCCCGTGGGCGAGCCGGCGCTGG
Organism: Massilia forsythiae; assembly: GCF_012849555.1. Lineage (NCBI taxonomy): Bacteria > Pseudomonadati > Pseudomonadota > Betaproteobacteria > Burkholderiales > Oxalobacteraceae > Massilia > Massilia forsythiae. Next base: position 5,241,088 of record NZ_CP051685.1, on the reverse strand, counting down.
TGGTGGCGGTGCGCGAAGGGTCGATGAAGGCGCTGCGCGTGCTGCTGGACGCGCCCGCCACCCGGGTCGACGCCCCCGCCGTGAACGGCAACACGGCGCTGATGATGGCCGCCCTCAAGCGCAACCGCCCGGCGGCCGAGGCGCTGCTGGCCAGGGGCGCGGCGGCCGACCGCCAGGGCTGGACCCCGCTGCACTACGCGGCGGCCGGCGGCGATGTCGATATCGCCGCGCTGTTGCTGCAACACGGCGCGCGCATCGATGCCGTTTCACCTACGGCCAGCGGCAGCTTCACCCCCTTGATGATGGCGGCCCGCGAAGGCCAGGAAGAGGCTGCGCTATTTCTCCTGACCCATGGCGCCAATGCGCGCCTGAAGAATGGCGAGGGCCTCACCGCGGCCCAGATCGCCGAACGCGCCGATCACAAGTCGATCGCGCGCGCACTGGCGCGTTAGCTTCTGGCGGCCCGGCCCGTGGCGCATCAGGCGCCGGCGCGTCAGGCGACCGCGCGCCCCCGCTGCTGCCCGGGCCGCCACTCGCGCGGCGGCGCGCCGGCTCGAAGCGCCGATTTGAACGAGAAAAACCCATTTCCTCGAGGCATTAATTCCTTCAGTCAATGTCGATAATGCAGTCATGCAATCAACCATGGCGCCGGCGGCATCGCGGGGCTGACAACGAGGAATACCATGCTGAACGAACGCGAAATCGAAAGCTGCTACCTGGGGCAATTTATCCCTGTCCATTATCACCACAACATGCTGATGGACCAGAACCGCATGCACAGTTTCAAGTCGGCGATCTTCCACGCGGTCAAGCCGGGCGCAAAGGTGCTGGAGCTGGGCGGCGGTACCGGTGTGCTGTCCTTCTTCGCGGCGCAGCAGGCCGACAAGGTGTATTGCGTCGAGTTCAACCCGGACATGGTGCGCGAGGCGCGCCGTTTCCTGGCGATGAACCCGAACGGCCACAAGGTCGAGGTGGTCCACGCCGACGCCTTCGACTACCTGCCGCCGGAGCCGGTCGATATCGTGATCTGCGAGATGATCCACGTCGGCATGCTGCGCGAAAAACAGGTTGCGGTGATCGAAGCCTTCAAGCAGCGCTACCTGGCGCGTTTCGGCGGCCCGCTGCCGCTGTTCATGCCGGAAGCGGTGATCATGGCGGTACAGCCGCTGCAGCAGGAATACGATTTCGAAGGCTTCCATGCGCCGATCGTGCAGTTCCAGCCGACCAACGTGATCGCGCCGGGCAGCGTCGAGCTGGCCCAGCCGGCCGTGTACAGCATCCTCGACTTCAGCGCGCCGGTCGACAGCCTGATCGCGTGGGAAGGCCAGTTCCTGATCGAGAAGGGCGGCTGCCTGAATGCGCTGCGCTTCATTACCAAGAACGTGCTGTCGATCATCGAGTCGCGCGGCACCACCATCGACTGGCTGAACCACTACATGATGCTGCCGCTGGCGCGTCCGCTCGAGGTGCAGGCCGGCGACGTGGTGCAGGTGAGCTTCGCCTACCGCGCCGGCGGCTCGATTCCGTCGCTGGAAGCGTCGATCCGCGCCGACCTGGCGGTGCCGGCGCAGGCGGCGCCGGTGTTGCAGGAACCGCTGCGCGTGCACGACGCCGCCTTCGCCTGAGCGCCGACATCTCGGCTGCCGCGCGCGCCGTTCGCGCCCGCCGTGGCCCCGTTCGTCCCGCCCGGGCGCCGTCCGTCGCACGCCGATTGCCGCCCGCACGGCGCCTCGCTAGAGTAACGCCGTGACGCCGATCCCCGGCGTCGGGCTTGCCGAAGGAGCGGACGATGCTGGGTTTCCTGTTCTGGTTGTTGCTGTTGTTCCTGTGCTGGCCGCTGGCCCTGCTGGCGCTGGTGCTGTATCCGCTGGCATGGCTGCTGTTGTTGCCGCTGCGCCTGCTCGGTATCGGCGTCGAGGCCGTGTTCGAACTGCTGCGCGCCATCGTGCTGCTGCCGGCACGTTTGCTGGGCGGCTCGCCCGGTCGCTGACGCCTCCCGGCCTGGCCGTGCGTCGTCCTCATGCAGCGCGTACATTGTTGCCGGTGCAGTGTGCGTCCATTAACAGACCACAGCCGGCCATTCGCCTATCGTGACCTTACCGATGGCTTTCATCCGATCGCCATGCTTTTAAAAGGAAAACGACTATGCGCTTGGACATTTACCGCAGGGCCGAACACGACGGCAAATTCTCTTACCTGGCAGTCCCCGAGACCAAGCCCATCCCCGAGGAAGCCACCAATACCGACTGGGAAATCGAAGCCCGCGCCGTCGAGGTCGATGACAATGCCGAGCAGCTGGACGACTACCAGATCGAGAAGCTGTCGAACCAGCTGTCGGAAAAAGGCTATGCCGTGACTTCCGCCAAGGCAGTGCAGTAAGCGCCCAGTAGCGATGCGGCGACGGATCCGTCGCCATCCCCGGTTCGAGCCCGCCATTCCTCGGTGAGGAAAGGCGGGCTCGAACCGTTCTTCTTTCCATATGCTATCCTTGCGCCTCGATTAATGTGACATCCTGCCGCCGGCCGCGGTCACGGATGGGTCTGGAGGCGCAATGAAGTGGGCAGTGGTCGGTTTTCTCATCCTTTCGATTCTGCACATCCATTTCCGCGGCAAGGTGAGGCTGCCGTTCGGCCGCCAGCTGTTCGACCATTCGTCGTTCATGGCGCCAATCAATATCTTCATGCATATGTTCTCGCGGGTGCCGAGCACGCCCTACATCGCGGTGCGCGAATTCCCGGAATTGTCGGTGCTGCAGGAAAACTGGCAAGTCATCCGCGAAGAAGCCGAGCACTTGCTGGCGCTGAAAAAGATCAAGGCAGCCGAGGAAAACAATGACGCCGGCTTCAATTCCTTCTTCAAGACCGGCTGGAAGCGCTTCTACCTGAAGTGGTACGACGCCAGCCACCCGTCGGCCGAGCGCCTGTGCCCGCGCACCCATGCGCTGCTGCAGGGCATCCCCTCGGTCAAGGCGGCGATGTTCGCCGAACTGCCGCCGGGCGCCAAGCTGAATCCGCACCGCGATCCGTTCGCCGGCTCGATGCGTTATCACCTGGGCCTGGCCACGCCGAACGACGACCGCTGCTTCATCGACGTCGACGGCCAGAAGTACAGCTGGCGCGACGGCGAAGGCGTGATCTTCGACGAAACCTATATCCACTGGGCCATCAACGGCAGCGACAGCGACCGCGTGATCCTCTTCTGCGACGTCGAGCGCCCGATGCGCTTCGGCTGGATGCAGGCCGTCAACCGCTGGCTGGGCCGCACGATGATGACCGCCGCCGCCTCGCCCAACGAGAGCGGCGACCAGACCGGCCTGGTCAGCAAGCTGTTCCGCGTGTCGCACGTGATGGGGCAATACCGCCGCCGCTACAAGGCGTGGAACAAGACCGCGTACAAGCTGACCAAGGTGGGCTTGATCGTCGGCCTGGCTGCGCTGATCTATTACATTTGATCGTAGGGTGGACGGGGGCGCCTAGCCGGGTTTCCCGTCCACGCGTTCAATCACCGCACGCACCGTTTGAACTGCGACGGCGCGAACGATGTTCGGACGCGTTGGATGCCAACAAAAAGGGCCACGAACGTGGCCCTTTTTATATCCATCGAAAATGCCTTACAGGTTGAACGGCATGCGCACCATCAGCGTCACGTCCGGCGTGTCGCGCGTCATGCCGGCGCCGACCGAGACGTTCAGGGTGCGCTGCGGCGTCAGGCGGTAGGAACCGCCCAGCAGCAGGGTGCCCAGCTGCATGCGCACCGAGCCCGGGATGATCTGGCCGTTCTGCTTCATGCGCGAGACCGAGTTGTGGTCGTAGCCGATACTGAACGAGGCCTTTTCGTTGAGCGCCAGGCCCATGCCCAGGTTGAAGCCGAACACGTCGCCCGGATTGATCTTGCCGAGCAGTTCGCGATTGCCGTCCAGCACGGTGCGGTAGACGTTGTCGCGCGCAAAATTGTGCGTGTAGCTGACGCTGCCGAAGAAGATCGCCGGATCGGACGGCAGCAGGAAGGTCAGGCTCGGCTGCATCGAGTAGAAGCCGGAACCGGTCGGCAGGTCCAGCGGCAGGCCGGTGCCGGTGACGTTCTCGCCCAGGCAGCGGGTCTGGCAATCGGTCACCACTTCGAACGGATCGCGGCCGGTGCGCGACTTCAGGCGCACGCCGGCGATGTAGTACGGCTTGTCGGCGCCGCCGTCGTTGAGCTGGTAGCGCGCGCCGAGTTCGACGTCGCCCACGTGCTTACCGCTGGTTTCAAAGGCGCGCTCGTTCGAGGTGCCGGTGAACAGTTCGCGGCTGACGGTGGAGTCGCTGCGGTACACGTACGGGATGCGCGCCTCGACTTCCAGGCGGTTGCTGAAGCCGTAACGGAAGGCGGCGCTGGCGGTGGTGGTGTTGCGCTTGACCTCGCGCACGTCCAGCAGGCCGATCAGCAGCGCCGGGATCACGGTGTAGCCGACCAGCGATACGCGGTTGCTCGACGAGTAGCCGTACTGGACCGACGGTTCGAACACCATGCGGCCGCGCGGCGTCAGCACGCCCGGGCTTTCGAAGATCGGCGCCACTTCGGGCGTGCGCGTGGTCTGTTCCGGAGCCTGGCCGACGGCGGCCGGCTGGTTGTTGGCGACCACCGGACGCGGCGCTTCCACCGACGGCGTGGCGCTGCCGGTGACCGGCGCCGGCAGGCCTTCCTGCGGTTCGCCGCTGCCGCCGGTGCCGCGCAGCACGTCGAGCGAGCCGGCATCGCTGGCGACCGCGGCCTGGGCAGGCGCGGCGGCATTCGGGCCGGTGCCGCGCAGGCGGTCGAGCTGGGAAGGGGCGATGGTGCCGGCGGCGCCCATCGGCTGGGCGGCGCCGTTGGCGCGCAGCTGCTGTTCGAGCGCATCGACGCGCGCGCGTTGTTGTTCCAGTTGTTGGCGCATGACCTTCAACTGTTCCAGCAGCTCGGGTCCGGTCTGGGCGCCGGCTGGGGTACAGGCGAGGGCGGCGGCAAGGCCGATCACGCTGTACAGCGCTGGAATTTTTTGCATCTGTGTTTCTCCGGTTGCGCCGCTATCTTCCGGTCGCGGCAGTATTCAAAGCGTTCGACAGGGTGGACTGGAAGTTCATCGACTGCAGCATCCCCCGGGCATTCACGCTGGCATTAATTATTGTAGCATTATTAATTAATTGATCGTTCAGGCTGTTCTGGATAATCGTGCCCCCCAGCAGCGAAGCACCGGCCTGGAGCGATTGCGCGGCGCCGTTCTGGATCAGCATCAGCTGGTTGGCGGCAGTACCGGACAGGGTGGTCTTGCCGCTGGTGAGGCTGCCGAGGTCGCCCAGTTCGATGCTGGTGCGGTCGGCAACGTTGCCGTTGATGGTGACGATGCGCTCCAGACCGAGCGAGACGGACAGGCCGGTGTCGGTGACGAAGCCGCCGCGGTAATCGTCGAGCGTGGCCGGATCGACCGCCTGCTGCGAAACGAACTGCGACCGGTCGAGCACGACTTGCGGCGAGGCTGCCAGGGCCTGGGCGGCGAGCGCCGCGCCGGCCAGGGTGAGAGCGATCTGGAGTGGTAAGCGCATGGAATTCCTGTTCAAAAATCGCCGGGACCGAATTTCGGCAGGCTGCTGAGGTCGAGGGCGGTGCGGCTGACGGCTTCGTCCACCGGCGCGTGCGGCGCGGCGCGCCAGTCGGCGGTCAGGTTGAATTGCGGCTTGGTCGGCGATTCGTGGATCACGAACAGCAGCTTGGTCGGCCAGATGGCCTCGAAGTCCTTCTGCTGCATGGCGCGGGTGCCGCTGGACGGGTCGCCCAGCAGGATGCGGCCGTCCTCGGCGCCCTTGACGACGACGAAGTGATTGTAGCCTTTTTCGGTGATCAGCACGATCGCCGGCAGTTTCGCTTCGAAGAGCTTGGCGAGCGGCTGGCGGAATCCGTCCGCCTTGAAGCCGATCGAGCCCAGGTAGCGCTGCATGTCGAGCAGCGAGAAGCCTTCGCGTTTGATCTTTTCCTGGTCGCCGTGGGCCCACATCGACTGGAAGGCATTGGTCTCGCTGATCGGGTAATCGTAATGGTGCGTCAGCAGGGTGGCCAGCGCGGCCGAGCCGCAGCTGAAGTCGTATTGCTGGCGCAGCGTGGAGGTGAAGCGTAGTTCCTTGAGGCTGTGCACCGGAACGTTGAAGCGGGCGCCGCTGGCGAGCGGCACGTCGGCCGCCCTGGCGCCGGCGGCGCCCAGTAATGCGCACAGAAGGGTCAGTGCGTGTCGTTTCATTTCAACTGCAGGTTGATGATGGTGGCGTTCTGGATCAGGACGTTGGCGCCGCTGTTCTGGATCACCACCGGGATACCGGACATGTTGGCGAAGGAACCGGCGCTGATGCTGTTCGAGCCGGTCACCACGTTGGTGGCGCTGTTGTTGCCCACCGAGCCATCCAGATGCATGGCGTTGTTGGTGGTCGTGGTATCCGTGCCGCCACGCTGCTGGTCGAGGTTCACGTCATTCGCCGCACCGGCATCCTGCGCGGCCGGTTCATGGGCGCTGATCGCGTGCTGGGCCGTGAACAGGGACCGGGCGGATGCCGTACCGGCGTCCACGGTCTCGTTCGGGGCGGCCCAGGCCGACGATGCCAGCGCCGCGAACATGGCAAGGCTGCATGCGCGGACGACGATTCTGTGAGTGACTTGATGCTGCATTCTCTACCCCCGTTTGCGACAAAAAACTGCCGTGCCCGAAGGCACGGCAGTTCGACCTGACGATTACTTCGGCGAACCTTGGCCCAGGGCCAGGTTGCTCTGCACGTTGACGCTCTGCTGGATCAGCGAGGAGAAGCCGTTGTTCTGGCTGACCACGGTGACGCCCGCTGCGCCGGTGCCGACGGTGTTCATGTTGTTCGACATGTTGAACGAACCTGCATTCACACTGTTGGTGCCGCCTGCGCCGCCGATGCCCATGCCGCCGTTGCCGCCGAAGCCGTTGCCGGTGGTGATGGCTGCCAGCGAACCGCCTGCGCCGCCGGTCGAGGAACCGCCGTTGCCGCCGTTGCCGCCGTTGCCTGCGGTTGCCGAACCGTTGGTGGCCGTGCCCGAGGTGGCCGAACCGGTGGTGGCTGCACCGCCGGTTGCGCCGGCGCCCGAGGTGTTCGAAGCGTAGCCGCTCGACGCGCCTGCGCCGCCTGCCGCGCCGCTACCGGCGGCACCCGAGGTGCCGGTGCCGGTGGCGCCCGCGCCGCCCGCGCCGCCCGCGCCGGCGGTGTTGCCTGCGCCTGCACCTGCGGTCGAGGTCAGGCTCGAACCTGCGCCGCCTGCTGCACCGTTGGCTGCGCCGCCTGCCGCGCCGCCGCCCGAGGTGTTGGATGCCATTGCGCCCGAACCGCCCGCGCCGCCGGCTGCACCGGCTGCACCGCTGCCGCCCATGCCGCCTGCCGCACCTGCGCCGCCGGCTGCGCCAGCGCCGCCGTTGGTGGTGCCGGCTTGTGCACCTGAACCGCCGGTGGTCACTGCGCCGCCGTTAGCGGTCGGTGCCGCTGCGGTTGCGGTGCCGCTACCGACGCCCATGCCGCTGCCGCTGTCCGACGGGGTCGACGACGACGGGGTGGTCGATGCCATGCCCGAGGTGGCGTAGCTGCCGCCCGCGCCGTTGCTTGCGCCTGCGCCGCCGGTCGACGCCGTTGCGCCTGCATTGCCGGCCGCGCCGCCTGCTGCGCCGTTGCCGCCCATGCCGCCCATGCCGCCTGCTGCGCCCGAGCCGCCTGCGCCGCCCAGGCCGCCTGCCGCACCGGCGCCGCCGGTTGCCGAACCGGTGGTGCCGCCGGCGCCGCCGGTACCTGCGTAGACGCTGCCCGATGCGCCGCCGTTGCCGCCGGTCAGGGCGCCGGTCGAGCCGCCGTTGCCGCCGGCAGCTGCGCCGCCCAGGCCGCCTGCTGCGCCGGCGCCGCCGGTTGCCGAAGCCGCACCGCTGGTGCCGCCGGCGCCACCGACGCCACCCGTGCCGCCTGCGCCGGTCGACGCGTAGCCGCCTGCGCCGCCCGCGCCGCCTGCACCGGCGGTTGCCGAACCGGCCGAGACGTTGCCCGAGGTGGCCGAGCCGTTGGTGGCGGTGCCGCCCATGGCGCCTGCTGCGCCGTTGGCGTTGCCCGAGGCTGCGCCTGCGCCGCCGGTGGCAGCGACGTTGCCGCTCGAACCGGCCGCGCCTGCTGCGCCGGTGCCTGCTGCGCCGTTGGCGTTGCCGGTGTTGGCGGCGGTGTTGCCGATGTTCGAGATCGAGTTACCCGAGACGTTGCCGGTCAGGTTGCTGGTCGAGTAGGCGTTCGAGGTGTTGAACGCGTTCGAGAACGACGAGCTGGCGGTGCCGCCGTTGTTGGCAGCGGTCGAGCCGATGGCCGACGCGGTCGAGGAGCCGCTGCTGCTGTTGCGGTCGCCGTTGTTCTGGTTCGAGTTGTTGGTCGACGTGTTGGTGGTCGCGGTACGCTGGCTGTTGTCGCTGTTGTCCGTGTTCGTCGTGGTGGTGGTGCGGGTGCTGCGGTCGCTGTTGTCGCTGTTGTCGGTGTTGAAGGTCTGGTTGTTGCTGCGGTTGCTGTTGTCGGTATTGGCGACGCGGTTGTCGGTCGACGTGTTGGTGGTGGTGTTACGAACGCTGCGATCGCTGCTGTCGGTCTGGGTGTTCGTGTTGGTATTGGTATTGGTGTTCGCAGTGCTGGTGTTGATGCTGCGGTTGCTGCTGTCGGCCTGGTTGTTGGTCGAGGTGTTGGTGGTGCGGGTGCTGCGGTCGCTGCTGTCGGTCTGGGTGTTGGTGTTCGCAGTGTTGGTGTTGATGCTGCGGTTGCTGTTGTCGGCCTGGTTGTTGGTCGAGGTGTTGGTGTTGGTGTTGACGCTGCGGTTGCTGCTGTCGGTCTGGGTGTTGGTGTTGCTGCGGTTGCTGCTGTCGGTCTGGGTGTTGCTACGGTTGCTGCTGTCCGTGTTGTAGGTCTGGTTGTTGTTGGCCAGCTGGCTGTTGTCCGTCTGGGTGTTCGTGTTGGTGCTGGTGTTGTAAGCCTGGTTGTTCGTGTTGCCGCTGTCGGTCGCAGTGTTGGTGGTGTTGCTGATGGTGGAGGTGCTGCCTTCACGTGCATCGATCGTGGTTTGCGCTTGTGCGCCCACCGAGAAAGCGAGCGAGATAGCGGTCACGAGCAAAGTCTTGTTCATTCTAAATTCCCCTCTGGGTATTGACGTATTTGGTTAGTGATGGATCGGCTGTTGCGCCGACGGTATCTCTATTGCATGTTCAGTGCCAGCTTTACTGTAGAGTTCCCTAACTCATTGTTTTGATTCAGGTTGTCGGGGCTGTCCTACGTCGGTATCAGAAAATTTCTGGCAAAATCTGGAGAATTTCACGAAGAAGTGTGCCACTTGCGTTACACCTGTGTATCACTGGGTTAGGTAACACACATTCAAGGTGGACAGGTCTGTACCAGAGTGTTTCAAAAACAAGTTTGTTGTCGAATATTTAATTCTTTGAAGAATTTTTTAACGTGCTCACGCGATCGGGCGAGCCGCGCCGTGACCGACGTTATCGATCACATCCATAGACAAGGGGATGGCGGCCGAAGACGTCAGGACCTGCCTGCGGCATGGCGCCGGCAGACGGTACGAAGGAAGGAAACGCGCAGGGAAGCAAGAGGCTGCGGAAGGCGCGGCAGCGGCGCCGGTGCGTCCCGTCCGCAAGGGGCGGGACGCGGCATGGCCGGATCAGGTACGCATGCCGTGCTTGCTGAGCAGGCGGTACATGGTGGTGCGCGACACGCCCAGGTCGCGCGCGGCGCGGCTGACGTTCTGGCCGCTGCGGTCGAGGCATTCGCGCAGGGCGCTGCGTTCGGTACGCATGCGCGCATCGTCCAGCGCCGCCGGGGCGGCCTGCGCGTGGCCGCCTCCCAGCCCCAGGTCTTCCGGCATGATCAGGCGGTTGTCCGACATCACCAGCGCGCGCCGCACGCGGTTGATCAGCTCGCGCACGTTGCCCGGCCAGTCGTGCTCCAGGATGGCCTCGATCGCACGGTTGGAAAATCCCTTCAGGCGCGGCGACTTTTCGTCGCCGTACAACTTGAAGAAGTGCTCGGCCAGCAGCGGCAGGTCGTCGCGCCGTTCGCGCAGCGGCGGCACGGTGACCGGCAGCACCGCCAGGCGGTAGTACAAGTCCTCGCGGAAGGCGCCGCTGGCGACCGCCTTCTGCAGCTGCACGTGCGACGCCGCCACCACGCGCACGTCGACCCGGATGCTGCGCGTGCTGCCCACGCGCGAAATGGTCTGCTCCTGCAGGAAGCGCAGCAGGTTCACCTGCATGTCCTTGGGCAGGTCGCCGATCTCGTCCAGGAACAGCGTGCCGCCGTTGGCCGATTCGATCAGGCCGGCCTTGCCCTTGGTGGCGCCGGTAAAGGCGCCGCGCTCGTAGCCGAACAGTTCCGAATGGATCAGGCTGGGCGAGATGGCGCCGCAGTTGATCGGCACGAAGGGACCGTCGGCGCGGTCCGATTGGGCGTGCACCGCCTGTGCGGTGAGTTCCTTGCCGCTGCCGCTCTCGCCCCAGATCAATACCGGCGCCGCCACCTTGGCGACGCGGTCGATCTGGGCGCGCAGGCGCACGATGGCGTCGCAGTTGCCCACCAGCGGCGATGCGCCGTCGGGCGCCGCCAGGCCGGCTTGCGGACGGCGGCGCAGCATGGCCCAGCCGTGCGCATGGCCGAGGGTGTGAGCCATCCGCACCGGATCGACCGGAAAGGTGTGGTAGTCGCACAGGTGTTCCACCACCAGGTCGCGGCAGGCGGCATTGTCGAGGTCGCGCGACCTGAAGGCGCCGACCCATTGCATCTGGCTGTGACGGCGCAGGAAGGCGTCGATCTCGCCGGGGCGTTGCAGTTCGCGGTCGTGCATCAGCAGGCCGACCACGTAACGGTGGTTGTCGCGCAGTTCGCGCCCGGCATCGGCCAGGCTCGACACACTGCGGATCTCCCAGTCATGCATTGCATCCGCCAGCAGGGCGGTGGCATTCAATTCATCAGGTGCAATGCACAGCAGGCGTTTTCGGGTCATCCATCCTCCATGAAGCAAATCGGCAGCCTGGTTGCGACGGGGATTGGGGGCGCCAGGCTGTACATATCGTGTCTCGAAGCGTAACCGGTGGTCAAAAATTGCTACTTTTTATATCTACGTGGCAATTTGTTTATGTCAGTTAAACTTTAATTAACATTATGCATTGTTTTGGGGCATTGTGGCGGACAATAGAATCGATTGATTTCTATATATTCATAGACGAAAACTGTAGCTGACGTCAAAGTGCTCCGAACTTTGGCAAATTTGATATAAAAATTTATTTAAAGAAATTGTGTAACGATCGCTGGACACAACGGGACACGCGGTGCACCGGGATAGTTACAGAAAAATAACCGAGAATTACATCTTTGAATGCGGCGATATGTGCGCCGGCCTAGCGACCGGGCATGGATGCCGGCGTGAGGGAAGCGCTGCAGGCCGGGTGCTGCGACGGCTGGATCCCGGCCATCCCGATATCACTGGATGCGGCGGACCTTGGGGGAATTGTTGGTGCCGTCGATTTCCAGGAACATCGTGCCGAACAGGTTGCGCACGATCCTGACTTTCGGATTGGCGGCGGCCGGCAGGTCGGCCGAGCTGCCGTCGGACACGCGCCAGACCTGGCCGTTGGCCAGCCTGAATTGCGTGTTCGGCCCCCAGCCGGCGAAGTTACCGTCGATGGTGCTGTCGATCGATGTCGGCGGTACGGCGCGTTTCGCTTCCATGCCGAAGGCTTGCTCTGCAGTGGCGGGCGCCGCCGCGCCGGCGCGTGCGTCCAGCGGAATCGCATCGTAGCAGGCCAGGCGCGCGGCGCCAGCGGGCAGGGCGCGGCAAGCCAGCATGGCGGCATCGTCGGCATGCGCGGCGGCGCCGGATAGGCACAACAGCAGGCCGAAGGGGAAAATGGCAATCTTCATCAGGCAGTGTCGCTCCAAGGTCATGGGGTTTTCAGCTGAGAAAGATTATAGCTGCCGGCTGCGGGGGCCGGCAGGTGCGCCGGGGATCAGGCGCGCGGACGCTGGCGGTGGAATACCAGCGGGCTGTACGGAATCGCCGACGGCGGCGCCGACTGCAGGATGCCCGGCTTCATGGCGCCGATCACGTGCATCTCGCACGGCTTGCAATCGAACTTCAGCGTGTAGCGCTCGTCGCCGCTGACCAGCGTCATCGGCTCGGCGCGCACCTGGCCCTGCACACCCTGCACGCCCTTGGCCTGCTTCGGGCACAGGTTGAAGGAAAAGCGCAGGCAGTGCTTGGTGATCATCAGCGAGACCTCGCCGGCTTCCTCGTGCGACTCGTAGGCGGCGTCGATCAGCTGCACGCCGTGCCTGTTGTAGAACGCGCGCGCCTTGTCGTTGTAGACGTTGGCCAGGTAGCTGAGCTGCATGTCCGGATAGCGCGGCGCCGGCTGTGCCGGTACGGCGCGCTGCGGACGGTCCCAGGCGGCCAGGCGCGCCGCCTCGTGCGCGGCGATGGCGTCGCGGCGCAGCGCATTGATGGCGCTGGCGGCCACGAACCACGGTTGGGACAGGGCGAGCGTCACGGCGCCGGCCTCGAACATGGTGTTGCCCAGCTTGCCCAGGCTGGCGCGCAGCGCGCCCTCGGCCTGGGCGCCATCGCGCGCCGGCTGCAGCGCCATGGCGGCGTCGGCGTGGCTCTCGATGCCGTCCTCGTCGCGCAGCGCCAGGCGCAGGCCGCCGTCGATTTCCGACAGCAGCAGCTCAAGGCGCACCTTGCGCTCGGACGATTTCTTGTTGAGCGTGGCTTCCCACTGGTGGTCGCGGTTGCGGTGGATGACGGCGCCGACCTTCAGGCCAGGCAGGCTCGACACCGGCTCGTTCGGGAACACGCGCCAGACCTGGCCGTCGGCGTCCTCGCCCAGCTTTTGCACGGTATTGGCCTGGATGCCGACCGTCTCGCGCTTGTGCATGTAGTTCAGGCCATCGCCGTTGGCCATCGGTTCACTGGTCACGAGGTCGAAGTTGTCGCCGCCGATGCGCGTCACGCTACCCAGTTCCACGCCCACGTACTTGGGCGAATCGAAGGCGCCGATGGTCTGCTGGCGGCCCTGGGCGAAATAATCGGTGTGGCCGCGGTGGAAGTTCTTGTCGACGTCGGGCGTGAACAGGATGCGCGTGCTGCCGCTGGCGGCGCGCGCCAGTTCCGGACGGCGCTCCAGGATGGCGTCCAGCAGCAGGCGGTAGTGGGCGGTGATGTTCTTCACGTAGCCCATGTCCTTGTAGCGCCCTTCGATCTTGAACGAGCGGATGCCGGCGTCGACCAGCGCTTCCAGGTTGCGGCTCTGGTCGTTGTCCTTCATCGACAGCAGGTGCTTTTCGTAGGCCACCACGCGGCCCTGCCCATCGGACAGCGTGTACGGCAGGCGGCAGGCCTGCGAGCAGTCGCCGCGGTTGGCGCTGCGGCCGGTATCCGCGTGCGAGATGTAGCACTGGCCGGAATAGGCCACGCACAGCGCGCCGTGGATGAAGTACTCCAGCGGCGTGTCGACCTCGGCGCGGATGGCGCGGATCTGCTCGATGGTCAGCTCGCGCGCCAGCACCAGCTGCGAAAAGCCGACCTGGCCCAGGAACTTCGCCTTTTCCACGGTGCGGATGTCGCACTGGGTACTGGCGTGCAGCTGGATCGGCGGCAGGTCCATTTCCAGCAGGCCCATGTCCTGGATGATGAGCGCGTCCACGCCGGCCTCGTACAGCTGCCAGATCTGCCTGCGCGCCGTTTCCAGCTCGGCGTCGTGCAGGATCGTGTTCATGGTGATGAAGATGCGCGAGCGATAGCGGTGCGCGAATTCCACCAGTGCCGCGATGTCTTCCAGCGTGTTGCTGGCGTTATGGCGCGCGCCGAAGGCCGGCCCGCCGATGTACACCGCATCCGCCCCGTGCAGGATGGCTTCGCGCCCGATCTCGGCGGTTTTCGCGGGGGACAGCAGTTCGAGCTGGTGGGGGAGGAGGGACATGGCGGGATTCCTGGCAGGCGAAGGCCGAAATTATAGCCATATCAAGGGTTTATGTCATTGGTGGAGTGATAACGCCTGCAGTGGCAGCGTCACCCGACGCGTCGTCCCCGCGCAGGCGGGGACCCATACCGAGCAAGAAAATTTGGTAGCCGGAAGCAATCAGAATGCTTCAAAAATACCAACTTTTGACACTCAGTATGGGTCCCCGCCTTCGCGGGGACGACGGTTTTTAGGCCAGCAATACTATCTTGGACAGTAGTGCGCCTACGCGGGGACGACGGGGTAGCGCATGGAAGATACTTTTCGCGATGCATCACGAAAATTCGACCGCTCAATGCGCAGCGCTCACCGCCGCATCCTGCCTACTGCGCACCAGCCGGATATCGATCGACTTCGCCGCCGGCACATAGCTTTCCTTGGCGTAGTGCGACAGCGGTATCAGCGGGTTGCATTCCGGGTAGTAGCCGGCCACGCAGCCCTGCGGGATCGGGTATTCGACCACTTGCAGGCCGTCGACCTTGCGCTCGACGCCATCCCTGGCCACCGCGCTGGCGCGCACGATGTCGCCGTCGGCCAGGCCCTGCGCATCCATGTCCTCGCGCGCCATGAACAGCACGTTGCGGGTCTTGACGCCGCGGAAGCGGTCTTCCTCGGTGTACACCGTGGTATTGAACTGGCCGTCGCTGCGCATGGTGAACAGGCGCAGGATGCCGGGGCCGCCGGGCATGTCCGGGTCCGCCACCAGGCCGTCCGTCACGGTGAAGTTGGCCTTGCCGGTGGGCGTGTTCCACTTGCGCTGCGCCGCCGCCACCGGCTTGCGGAAACCGCCCGGCGTCCACATGCGCTGGTTGAATTCGTGGAAGATTTCGGGGTAGGTGACGGCGATGGCGTCGCGGATCTTGCGGTAATCCATCACCCAGGCGTCCCAGTCGAGCTTTGGGTTCGGCGCCAGCGTCGCCTTGGCGATGCCGGCCACGATCGCCGGTTCCGACAGCAGCGTGGCGGCAGCCGGTTCGGCCTGGCCGCGCGAACCGTGCATGCAGCCGGTCGAGTCTTCCATCGACACCGCCTGCTCGACGCCGCCCTGGCGGTCGATCTCGATGCGGCCCAGGCAAGGCAGCAGGTAGGCGACCTTGCCGTGCACCAGGTGACTGCGGTTGAGCTTGGTAGAGATCTGCACCGTCAGCGGCAGCGCGCGCCAGCCGGCTTCCAGCACGCCGTGGTCGGGCACGGCGCGCACCAGGTTGCCGCCCAGGCTGACGACGGCGCTGACCTTGCCGTCGCGGATGCCTTCGCACATCTCGACCGTGTTCATGCCCTTGTCGCGCGGCGGGGTGAAGCCGTACTGCTCGGCCAGCTTGTCCAGCGGCGCCAGTTCCGGCTTTTCGGTGATGCCGACCGTGCGCTGGCCCTGCACGTTGGAGTGGCCGCGCACCGGGCAGATGCCGGCGCCCGGCTTGCCGATATTCCCGCGCAGCAGCAGCAAATTGACCAGCATCTGCACGTTCTCCACCCCGTTGCGGTGCTGGGTCAGGCCCATGCCGTAGATGCCCAGCACCGCCTTGGCGCGCATGTATTCGTGCGCGGCTTCCTCGATGGCGCTGCGCGGCAGGCCGCTCTCGCGCTCGATCTCGCTCCACGCCGTAGCCCGCACGCTGGCGGCGAAATCGTCGAAGCCATGGCAGTGCTCGGCGACGAAGGCATGGTCGATCACGCGTTCGCCGCCCGCGCCTCGTGCGGCATCGTCGGCCTCGACGATGACCTTGCACATGCCCATGATGGCGGCCATGTCGCCGCCGGCCTTGACCTGGTGGTACTGGGTGCTGATGCAGGTCTCGTGGCCGGTCAGCATCTCGACCGGCGATTGCGGATTGACGAAGCTGACCAGGCCGCGCTCGCGCAGCGGGTTGAAGGTGACGATCGGCACGCCGCGCTTCCTGGCTTCCTGCAACTGGTGCAGCATGCGCGGGCTGTTCACGCCGACGTTCTGGCCGAAAAAGAAGATGCAGTCGGTCTTCTCGAAGTCGTCCAGCACCACCGTGCCGATCGGCACGCCGATGGTCTTGGGCAGCGCCACCGAGGTGCTCTCGTGGCACATGTTGGAGCTGTCCGGCAGGTTGTTGTTGCCGTACATGCGCGCCAGCAGGCTGTACATGTACGAGGTTTCCAGCGCGGCGCGCCCGGAACTGTAGAACACGACCTTCTTCGGGTCCAGCGCGCGCAGTTGGGCGCCGATCTCGGCGAACGCGGTGTCCCAGGAAATTTCGACGTAGCGGTCGAGCGCGCCGTCCCAGCGCAGCGGCACCGTCAGGCGGCCGGCGGCTTCGAGCTCGTGATCGCTCCAGCTTTCCAGCCGGCGCAGTGTGTGGCGCGCGAAGAAGTCGGCGTCGACGCGCTTGTTGGTGATTTCCCAGGCCGTCGCCTTGGCGCCGTTCTCGCAGAACTCGGCCGGGTGCGGATTGGCCGGCTTGGCCCACGAGCAGCTGACGCAGGCAAAGCCGTCGGTCTTGTTCTGCTTGAGCAGGATCGCGGGCGTATTCAGCGGCACGCGTTCCTTCAACAGGATCTTGGTGACTTCCTTCATCGAACCCCAGCCGCCGGAAGGAATCTTGGGTTCGTTGGTATCGCTTGATGTGCTCATCGTCAGTTCTCGCAAAGTGGTTGCAGCACCTTACCGCAGCTTGGCGCATTGGCGGCGCACGCAATCCATGACCTGCTGGCACTCATCGATGCGGTTCGGTTCCACCGGGATTTGTCGAATTTGCGTGCGCCGCTGCACAGACCGGGCGCCGTCGGGCGCATGAAGATGTTGTTATTCATTCAAAAGGAGGAATAACGACCATGAATGCCCCCACCAGCATCGACCCGATTCCGTACCAGCCGTCGTTCGAGGTCCCGGAGGACGACGAGACCGAAACCACCTTCGACCTGAAGGACACGATGCGCGGCATCTCGGTCAAGACCTTCGAGGATTCCGGCACGGCGATCCGCAGCGTGCACGCCAAGTCGCACGGCCTGCTGCTGGGCCAGCTGACCGTGCTGGACAACCTGCCCCCGGTCTACGCCCAGGGCCTGTTCGCCCAGCCGGGCAGCTATCCGGTGGTGATGCGCCTGTCGACCACGCCGGGCGACATCCTCAGCGACGACGTCTCGACCCCGCGCGGCATGTCGCTCAAGGTGGTCGGCGTGCCGGGTGCGCGCGTCGAGGGCAGCGAGGGCGATACCACGCAGGACTTCGTGATGGTCAACGGCCCGGTCTTCAATTCCGCCACCGCCAAGAAATTCCTCGGCAACCTGAAACTGCTGGCCGCCACCACCGACAAGGCGCCCAATGTCAAGCGCGCCTTCTCGGCCGTGCTGCGCGGCGCGGAAAAGGCGCTGGAAGCGGTCGGCGGCGAAAGCGTCACGCTGAAGTCGATGGGCGGCCATCCGGAAACCAACCCGCTCGGCGAAACCTACTTTACCCAGGTGCCGATCCTGTTCGGCCAATACATGGCCAAGGTATCGCTGGCGCCGGTGGCCCCGTCGCTGACCGCGCTCACCGACGCCCCGGTCGACCTGAAGGACAAGCCGGACGGCCTGCGCGACGCCGTGGTCGATTATTTCGCCGCCCAGGGCGGAGAATGGGAACTGCGCGTGCAGCTGTGCACCGACATCGACAAGATGCCGATCGAGGATGCCTCGGTCGAGTGGAAGGAAGAAGAGAGCCCGTACGTGACGGTGGCGCGCCTGCGCGCCGAGCCGCAGCCAGCCTACAGCGACGAGCGCGCCAGGCGCATCGACCAGGGCATGCAATTCAGCCCGTGGCACGCGCTGGCGGCGCATCGCCCGCTCGGTTCGATCATGCGCGTGCGCAAGACGGTGTACGAGATGTCGCAGCGTTTCCGCGCCGAGCGCAACGGCGTGGCGGTCACGGAACCGACCGACGTCGACTTCCTGCGCAACGGTTGAGGACGGCCGGCCCGTGCCGGCCGATAGGAAGACGTGACAGACGTATCGCTTTGTAAAACCGCCCCCGCCGCGTGGCGTGCGGGGGCAACATGAATCACCAGACAGATCCCAAGGAGCAAGCATGTTGAAAAAATTGATTTCCAGTGCCGCCATCGCCGCAATCGCCTTCGGCGCGGCGCCGGCCTTTGCCCAGAGCCATTCGGTTGCCAACACGACCAATCCGCCCAACGAGAAGGCCGCCAGCGCGGCCGTGGTGGAAGCGACGCCGGGTGCCCATTCCACTGCCGAGAGCAATAGCGGGAAGGGCGCCAAGGGCACGAAGGATGCGCAGGCCAACAAGGGCAAGGCCAAGAGCAGCAAAGGCACGCGCGCCAAGATCAAGGTCGATCCGGACATTTCGAAGGGACATGCCGGCAATACGGCCAAGGAGACCATGCAGCGCGATCCTTCGGAAACGGTTCCCAACGAGGCTGCGGTACACGCGTTCGACACCAGCCCGGCCAAGAAGTAAGGTACGAACCGACCGGTCCTGAAGGATACGCCGCATGCGGTGGACCGGTCGGGCGGTGTGTGATCGTCACGAGCCGATCATCGAACGGGCCATGCCCGTGGAAGCAATGATGATCGGCTTATTATTTGGGAATATAGTGCAACTAACCGACATACAGCAAATTGTAAAACAACCCGTCAACAAGAAGAAGGGCGGGAAGCTGGCCCTGCATCTGAACGGGAAGCCAAGGAGGCGCAAGAGCAGGGCGGAAGGCAGAAAGAGTCGAACTTACAGGAGAGCGGCTGACGCCCCCCACCGGGTTTGAAGCCCGGCCCCATCACCGGATGAGAATGCCTTCCTTTACGCGATCCCGCGGGGGACCTCAGCTTGCGGGCGCCGATGCGGGCGCGGACGGTTCCGGCCAGCTGGCATGCGGCCGCAGCAGGTGGCTGTTGCGGACGCGGCGAGTATAGCCGACGCGGTCGAAAAACTCCAGAATCTGGATCGCGCGCTTGCGTCCCAATCCGGTCGCGTCACGGAAACTCGCGGCCTGGCCATCCGGCAGCCCGGCGACGATGCGCGCCAGTTTGGCCAGCGGGAGCGGGTGGTAGAACAGGTCGGGCACCACCTGGTTCAACTGGCCGGCGCGCGCCAGCTTGCGCAGCAACTGGCGCACCGCGTCTTCCGGCATGGCGAATGTGCGCGCCAGGTCGCGCACCCAGGGCGGATCGAAACGTCCCGCCTGCAGCGCCGCCAGCAGTTTCACGGCGGCGGCCCGGTCGGCGTCGCTCAAGGCGATGCTGTGGCCGGGCAGGTGCAGGTGATGGCCGGTCTTGCGGATGGTGCCGTCGTCCAGCATGCGCGCGGTGAGGCCGCTCCACAGCGTGTCCAGGGCGTCGGGGGCGACGATGCGCTTCAGGCGCCACAGTTCCGGGCCTGCTTCGTCCGGCTGGCGCGCGTGGAACTCGGCCAGCGCGTCCAGCACGCGCCGCTCGAGCGGCGCCAGCATGGCGGGCGCGATCAGCAGGGTGTCGCCGCCGGCCAGGGGCAGGCGCAGCGTGTCCGCGGGCAGGCCCAGCGCGTCGGCCGGCAATTGCACCAGGCGCACCAGGTCGGAAGCGGCGATGCCGGCCGGGCTGGCCGCGACCAATGCCGCCGGCCCGGCACGGCGCGTGTCCGCGGCGTCGCCCGCAGCCGCTTTGCCTTCGACGAATCCGGCCAGCGCATCCAGCCAGGCCAGGCGCGCCGGGCTCCTGCGCTTGCGCGCGGCGCCGAACGGATCGAGCACCACCCCGCCGCCCAGGGTCTGGGTGGCCTGCGCGTTGCGGATCACGAAGCGGTCGCCCGGCACCGTGTGCAGCGCCGTCTCGAACACCAGCTGCGCGCGGCCGGCGTGGCCGGGCTGCAGCTGGTCGCCGTCGAGCGGCACCACGTGGGCGGTGTGGTGGGCCGCGCCCAGGTGCACGTGCAGCGGCGTCCACGCCTTCAAGGGCATGCTGTCCGCCAGCAGCGATACATGCGCATCGAAGCGGGTGGAAGCGGTCGCCATCGGCGGCGCCACCAGCCAGTTGCCGCGCTCGATGTCCTCGCGCGCCGCGCCGGCCAGGTTCAGCGCCAGGCGCTGGCCGGCGTGGCCGCGCTCGCCGGCGCGGTTCTGGGCGTGGATGGCGCGCACCCGCACCGGCCGTTCGCCCGGCATCACGACCAGCGTGTCGCCGACCGCGACGCTGCCGGCCAGCGCGGTGCCGGTGACCACCGTGCCCTGGCCGGACAAGGTGAACACGCGGTCGACGCCGAGGCGGAACAGGCGCGCTTCGGCGCGCGCCGGCAGCGCCGCCGCCAATCCGGCCAGGTGCGCCAGCAGCGCCTGGGTTCCCGGGTCGCCCGGGACGGTGGCGGCGGTGGCGAACGCCGGCGCGCCGCCCAGCGGCGTGGCCGCCAGCAGCGCCTCGACCTCGTGGCGCACCTGCTGCACGCGCGCGGCGTCGACGCGATCAAGCTTGGTCAGCGCCACCACGCCGCGCCGCACCCCCAGCAGTTCCAGGATGGCCAGGTGCTCGCGCGTCTGCGGCATGACGCCGTCGTCGGCCGCCACCACCAGCAGCGCGACGTCGATGCCGGTGACGCCGGAGGCCATCGTGCGGATGAATTTCTCGTGCCCCGGCACGTCGATCACGCCGAGCGTGCCGCCATCCGGCAATGGCAGGTAGGCGTAGCCGAGCTCGATCGAGATGCCGCGCGCCTTTTCTTCCTTGAGGCGGTCGGTGTCGACCCCGGTCAGCGCGCGCGTGAGCGTGGTCTTGCCGTGGTCGATGTGTCCTGCGGTGCCGACGATCATGCTGCAGGGCGCTCCTGCAATTGCGGGGCTAGCTGCGCGAGCTGGGCCGCGAATTCGTCGCGCCGGTCCTGTTCCAGGCAGCGCAGGTCGAGCCACAGGGTATCGTCGGCGATGCGTCCGATCACCGGGCACGGCAGCGCGCGCAGGCGCCGTTCCAGCGCGCCCAGCGGATTACTGCCTTTATTGCCGGAAGCCTTGGCGCCGGCGGCGCGGATGGCCAGCCCGAAGCTCGGCAGACTCGCCACCGGCAGGGCGCCGCTGCCGATCTGGCTCAGCATCGGCGCCACCGTCACCGCATAGGAAGCGCCGAGCGCCGCCTGCAGCGGTTCGGCCAGCGAATCCGCCAGTGCCTGCATCGACGCGGCCGGCCGGGTCAGCAAACGCAGCGTGGTGAGACGTTCGGCCAGCAGGTCGGGCGCGCGGTACAAATTCAGTACCGGCTCCAGCGCCGCCAGCGTCAGCTTCGAGACGCGCAGCGCGCGCTTGAGCGGATTCTTCTTGATTTTCGCGATCAGGTCGGCGCGCCCGGCGATGATGCCGCACTGCGGTCCGCCCAGCAGCTTGTCGCCGCTGAAGGTGACCAGGTCGGCGCCGGCGGCGATGGTTTCGCGCACCGTGGTCTCGTGCGGCAAGCCCCAGCGTTCCAGGTCGACCAGCGTGCCGCTGCCCAGGTCTACCGCGACCGGGATGCCGCGCTCGCGCCCCAGCGGCGCCAGCTCGGCGGTCGTGACTTCCTTGGTGAAGCCGGTGATCGCGTAGTTGCTGGTGTGGACCTTCATCATCAGCGCGGTTTTTTCACCCGCGGCCTCGGCGTAATCCTTGAAGTGGGTGCGGTTGGTGGTGCCGACCTCGCGCAGCGTGGCGCCGGCGCGCGCCATGATGTCCGGGATGCGGAAGGCGCCGCCGATCTCGACCAGCTCCCCGCGCGAGACGATCACCTCGCCCCCGGACGCCAGCGCGTTGAGCATCAGCAGCACCGCGGCAGCGTTGTTGTTGACGATGGTGACGGCTTCCGCGCCGGTCAGCTCGCGCAGCTGCTGCTCGACCAGGTTGTCGCGGTCGCCGCGGGTGCCGGTCTCGATGTCCCATTCCAGGTTCATCGGCCAGCGCAGCGCTTCCACCACGGCATTGACCGCCTCGTCCGGCAGCAGGGCGCGCCCGAGATTCGTGTGCAGCACGGTGCCGGTCAGGTTGTAGACCGGACGCAGGCGCGACACGTTGGCGGCGCGCAGGCGTTCGCCGAGCAGGGCCAGCAGTCCGGCCGCCGTGGTGTCCGGCGGCGCCGCGTCCGCGACCGCGTCCGCCGCCGCATCCACGGCAGGCCCGGCCGCCGCCAGCAGGCGCGCGCGCACGTCGTTCAGCAGCGCGCGCAGCGCGTCGACGGTCTGCTCGCGCCCGTACTGCGCCAGCAGCGGCGCGCAGGCCGGATCGTCGAGCAGCGCGTGCACCGCCGGCAGGCGCAGGTTGGCGGCGGCCGCCTTCATGCGGTTTCCCTCGTCATGCGTTTTCCTTCAGCCACAGCAGCGGGTTGCCGCTGGCGCGCGCGTAGCCGGCTTCGGACACCAGTACGTCCAGCAGCATGCTGCCCAGGTCGTCGGCCAGCGGGTCGACGTCGTAGTCGTGTTCCTGGTTGAAGATCTTGCGGTAGGTGCCGCAGTCGTCGCAGGTTTCGGCGCGCGCCACCTTGTCCGGGTCGTTGGCCTTGTGGACGGTGCGGCCTTCCTTGGCGGCGGCGATGTTCTCGCCGACCGGATCGGCGTCCTGGCCGACCAGGCCCTGGTAGGCGATCTTGCCGTTGGCTTCGCAGCAAGAGCACTTCACGCGCACCATGTGCCATTCGGATTCGCACACGCTGCAGTGCAGGTAACGATACCCCTGCGACTGGCCGCCGATGCGCACCACGCTTGCCACCGGATGCGAGCCGCACACCGGGCACAGGGTACCGGTCATCAGCGGCTGGGCCCAGGCGGCGTCCAGCTGGGCCGCCATCAGGCTCCAGCTGGCCTGCAGCGCGGCCGCCACGAACGGCGCGCGCAGCGGGTCGGCGCCTTCGTCGAAGTTGCCGAGGATGGCGTCGGCGATGCCTTCCAGCTCGGCCTCGGGCATGGCGCGCAGGGTCGCGACGGCGGCGGCCAGCTGGGGCGGCGCATTCCCGGCGGCGGCCAGCGCCTCGACCAGGCGCGCGAACACGGTGCGCCAGGCGGCCGGGCGGGCGCCGGTGGCGGGCAGCGGCGGCATGTTGTGGTCGTGCGCCAGTTTCAGCGAGGCGTCGTCCGGCAGCGCCACGCCCTCGCGGCCCAGCGCGGCCACGGCGGCGTGCTGGGCGTCGGCGACATGCGCCATCAGGGACAGGTAACCGCGCAGCGCATCCTCGACCGGGATGCCGGGCACCTCGCCGGCGGCCAGCTGGCGCAGCCGCTTGGCGCGCGCGGAGAACAGGGTGGCGGGCTGCGGCAGCAGCAGGCGCGGGATGGCGTTGTGATCGAGGGCTTCGATCTCGCCGGGTTGCAGGAGACGTTGAACCAAAAGAATCTCTCGAAAAGGGGAAATAAAAAAGCCGGGTCGCTTTTGGCGACCCGGCTCATTCTAAATGAATACAGGAAACCGCGTCAGTCCTGGCCCTGGTTGGTCCGCTTGCTCATCAGCTCGTCGAACCAGCGCGGGTGGTGCTTGCGCGCCCAGCCGTAGGTGACGGTGCCGCGCATCATCGCGCCGATGGCGCCCTTGATCCAGATGCCGGCATAGATGTGCACGATGATCGCCACGATGATGACGAAAGCGAAGAACGCGTGCATCAGCGCCGAGAAGCGGATCAGGCCGATCGGGAAGAAGTGCGAGAACCACTGGCGCCAGATGACGATGCCGGTCAGGAACAGCGCGATCATGCACACCACCAGCGCGAAGAACAGGATCTTCTGGCCGGCGTTGTACTTGCCGATGCGCGGCAGCTTTTCCTCGCGGTTGGCCAGCACGTCGTTGATCTGACGCAGCCACTGCTTGTCGCCCGCCTCGAAGCGGTTATGGCTCCACATGCGCTTGGCCAGCAGCATGAAGGAGACGAACATCACCACACCGAAGAACGGGTGCAGGATGCGCGTCCACTGGCCGCCGCCGAACAGCAGCGCCAGCCAGGCCGTGGCCGGATGGAACATGGCCAGGCCGGACAGCGCCAGCAGGACGAAGGTGATCGCCGTGATCCAGTGATTGCTGCGCTCGTTGGCGTCGTAGCGCTTGATCAGCGGGTGGCCGTCCTTATCGTGCAGCATGGTCTTCCTCCTTCGCGTGACGCACCGCGTGCAGCGCCTCGGCTTCCTCTTCCTTGCTGACCTCGTTCGGGCCGACGCGGGTGTAGTGGAACCAGCCGGCGACTGCCGCCGCCGCCATGCCCATCAGGGCCAGCGGCTTGGTGACGCCTTTCCACAGGCCGACCATCGGGCTGATGGCCGGCGCATTGGCCAGGCCGCTGTACAGCGCCGGACGGTCCGCGTGGTGCAGCACGTACATCACGTGGGTGCCGCCCACGCCGGCTGGGTCGTACAGGCCGGCGTTCTCGAAGCCGCGCTCCTTCAGGTCTTCGACGCGCTCGGAAGCGTGCGCCTTCATGTCTTCCTTGGTGCCGAACATGATGGCGCCGGTCGGACAGGTCTTGACGCAGGCCGGTTCCTGGCCCACCGCCACCCGGTCGGAACACAGCGTGCACTTGTAGGCACGGTTGTCTTCCTTCGAGATGCGCGGAATGTTGAACGGGCAGCCGGTGACGCAGTAGCCGCAGCCGATGCAGTTTTCCTGGTGGAAGTCGACGATGCCGTTGTTGTACTGCACGATCGCGCCCGGCGACGGACAGGCCTTCAGGCAGCCCGGTTCCTCGCAGTGCATGCAGCCGTCCTTGCGGATCAGCCACTCGAGGTTGCCGTCGTTGTGCTCGTGCTCGGCGAACCGCATCACGGTCCACGACTTCGGCGTCAGGTCGATCGGGTTGTCGTACACCCCGACGTTGACGCCGACCTCGTCACGCAGGTCGTTCCACTCCATGCAGGCGGTCTGGCAGGCCTTGCAGCCGATGCACTTCGACACGTCGATCAGCTTGGCGACGGTGCCGGTGACCGGGCTGCGCGCGGTCGGCTGCTGCACCGTGGTCGCGGAGACCCGTTTGATATCCAAAGATTGTAATGCCATAGTAGTCTTCCGCGTTCCTTATGCCTTCTCGACCTTCACCATGAACGACTTGAACTCCGGCGTCTGCGAGTTGGCGTCGCCCACGACCGGCGTCAGGGTGTTGGTCAGGTAGCCCGGCTTGGTCAAGCCCTTGAAGCCGAAGTGCAGCGGGATACCCACGGTGTAGGTGTCCTTGCCGCCGATCTTCAGGGTCCGGATGCGCTTGGTGACGATGGCCTTGGCGATGATGTGGCCACGCTTCGAGCTGACCTTCACCGTGGCGCCGCTGGCCACGCCGATCTGCGCCGCCAATGCCTCGCCGATCTCCACGAACTGTTCCGGCTGCACGATCGCGTTCAGGCGGCAGTGCTTGGTCCAGAAGTGGAAGTGCTCGGTCAGGCGGTAGGTCGTCGCCACCACCGGGAACTCGGCCGCCGTACCCATCTGCGTGCGGTCGCCCGGGAACACGCGCGCGGCCGGGTTGCTGGTCGCGCGCGGGTTGTTCGGGTGCATCAGGTTCTTGCCCAGCGGGTTCTCGAACGGCTCGTAGTGTTCCGGGAACGGACCTTCGTTCATCATGCCGCGGGCGAAGAAACGCGCCACGCCTTCGGCATTCATGATGAACGGGTTCATGCCGCCCACCGGATCCTCGTCGATCTTGAAGTCGGGCACGTCGGCGCCGCTCCAGCTGGTACCGTTCCAGCCCACCAGCTTGCGGGTCGGGTCGAACGGCTTGCCCTTGGTGTCGCACGAAGCGCGGTTGTACAGCACGCGGCGGTTGGCCGGCCAGGCCCACGCCCACAGCAGGGTGTTGCCGATGCCGGTCGGGTCGCTGTTGTCGCGCCGGCCCATCTGGTTGCCGCCCTGGGTCCAGCAGCCGGTCCAGATCCAGTTGCCGGACGTGGTCGAACCGTCGTCGCGCAATTGCGAGAACGAGGCCAGCTGCTCGCCTTTCTTGGCCAGCACCTTGGTCGGGTCCTTCGGATCGAGCACGTCGGCCAGCGCCTTGCCGTTGAATTCCATGGCCAGCTCTTCCGGGGTCGGGCTGTGCGGCTTGGCATACGGCCAGGTCAGGTTCAGCATCGGGTCGGGGAACTTGCCGCCGTCCGTCTGGTACATCTTCTTCATGCGCAGGAACAGGTCCGCCATGATCTCGATGTCCGAACGCGCCTTGCCCGGCGGCTCGGCGCCTTGCCAGTGCCACTGCAGCACGCGCGAGGACGACACCAGCGAACCGCGCTCCTCGGCGAAGCAGGTGGTCGGCAGGCGGAACACCTCGGTCTGGATCTTGGCCGGGTCGACTTCGTGGAAGGCGCCATGCGGCTTCCAGAACTCGGCGGTCTCGGTTTCCAGCGGGTCCATGATGACCAGGTACTTCAGCTTCGACAGGCCGTCCAGCACCTTGGCCTTGTTCGGCGCCGAGGCCAGCACGTTGAAGCCCTGGCAGATGTAGCCGTTCATCTTGCCCTGGTGCATCAACTCGATCGCCTGCAGCAGGTCGTACGGCTTGTCCAGCTTGGGCAGGTAGTCGAAGGCGTAGTTGTTGTCCGCGTTGGCGGCGTCGCCCCACCACGACTTCATGAACGAGACGTGGAACTTCTTGTAGTTGCTCCAGTAGCTCAGCTGGTTCGGACGCAGGGCCTTGGAGGCGCGCGACTCGATGAACTTGTCGTAGTCCTGTTCGCCCTCGTACGGCAGCGTCATGTAGCCCGGCAGCAGGTTCGACATCAGGCCGAGGTCGGTCAGGCCCTGGATGTTCGAGTGGCCGCGCAGCGCGTTCATGCCGCCGCCGGCGATGCCGATGTTACCCAGCAGCAGCTGGACCATGGCGCCGAGGCGGATGGTCTGGGCGCCGGTGGAGTGGTGGGTCCAGCCCAGCGCGTACAGGATGGTGCCGGCGCGACCCGGCACGGCGGTCGAGGCCAGGGCTTCGGCGACCTTGCGGAACTGCTCGGGCGCGACGCCGCAGATCTGCTGCACCATCTCCGGCGTATACCGGGAATAGTGCGTCTTCATCAGCTGATAGACGCAGCGCGGGTGTTCCAGGGTCGGGTCGACCTTGGCGAAGCCGTCCTCGCCGATCTCGTAGTTCCAGCTGGTGCGGTCGGCGTACTTGCCGGCCTGTTCGTCGTAGCCGGAATAGATGCCGTCGTTGAACGCGAAGTCCTCGCGCACGATGAACGGCATGTCCGTGTAATTGCGGACGTACTCGTGCTGGATCTTGTCGTTCGTCAGCAGATAGTTGACGATCGCGCCCAGGAACACGATATCCGTGCCGGTACGCGTCGCAACGTAGTAGTCGGCGACGGACGCGGTACGGGTGAAGCGCGGATCGACCACGATCAGCTTCGCCTTGTTATGGGCCTTCGCTTCGGTGACCCATTTGAAACCACACGGGTGTGCTTCGGCGGCATTGCCGCCCATGACGAGGATGACATCGGCATTCTTGATGTCGACCCAGTGATTCGTCATCGCACCACGGCCAAACGTCGGGGCAAGACCTGCCACCGTCGGACCGTGTCAAACACGCGCCTGGTTATCGAATGTCAGCATACCCATCGACCGGATGGTCTTATGGGTGATGTATCCGGTTTCGTTGCTGCCGGCCGACGCGGCCAGCATGCCGGTGGTCAGCCATCGGTTGACCAGCTTGCCGTCGGCGGTCTTCTCGATGAAGTTGGCGTCGCGGTCGGCCTTCATCAGCTTGGCGATGCGGTCGAGCGCCTGGTCCCAGGAAATCTTGGTCCATTCGGTGCCGCCCGGGGCGCGGTATTCCGGCTCCAGCAGGCGGCTCGGGCTGTGGATGAAGTCCACCAGCGAAGCGCCTTTCGGGCACAGCGTGCCGCGGTTGACCGGATGGTCCGGGTCGCCTTCGATGTGGATGATGCTGGCGGCGACGTTCTTGGCATTGTCGCCCAGGCCATACATCAGGATGCCGCAACCGACGGAGCAGTACGGGCAGGTGTTACGGGTCTCGGTCGTGCGGGCCAGCTTGTACTGCCGGACTTCGGCCAAAGCCGTTGCCGGAGCAAAGCCAAGCACCGCCAGGCTCGAGCCTGCGATGGTAGCGCCAGTTACCCGAAGGAACTGACGCCTTGACATCTGGTTCATAAAAATCCTTGTGTTAAGGGAGCTTTTGTTTCCCGAGTTTATCACTTGGGCATAACGGGGCAGGTGCTAAAATGCCGCCGATGATCCATTTTGGGTCGAAAATACGTAATTTCCACAACAGGCAAGCTGCTTATCGGTGCGAAATGTGACGAAATTGATCATGGACCTCATGAATGACTTGCCTCTGAACGACGATTCCTTACCATCGTTGCCGCCCTCCGCAGTATCGCGCCAAGTCGTGCGAATGCGGGGCGGCACGTTGCAATCATTGCAAGACTCAATGGTAAACGAAGTGCCGATAGCGTTAGTATATAACGAGATATCGCACGCCGTGATGATGGCGACACCGGACGACCTGGAAGACTTCGCGTTGGGGTTTTCGCTGAGCGAAGGAATCATCGAAAAACCGGGCGAATGCTATGGCATCGACGTGGTCAACGGCGCCGATGGCGTCGAGGTACAGGTCGAGATCGCCAGCGGCGCCTTCATGCGCCTGAAGGAGCGGCGCCGTTCGCTGACCGGGCGCACCGGCTGCGGCCTGTGCGGCGTGGACAGCCTGCAGCAGGTGTGCCGGCCGCTTGCACCCTTGGCGCCGTCGCAGGGTTTCCATACGGCCGGCGTGCGCGCCGCGCTGGGCGCGATCGGCGCGCGCCAGCAACTGACGCGCCTGACCGGCGCCGCCCACGCCGCCGCCTGGTGCGGCATGGACGGCGATTTGCGCGTGGTGCGCGAGGACGTCGGCCGCCACAACGCACTGGACAAGGTGATCGGCGCCATGGCGCGCAGCGCCGCGAATCCGCGCGACGGCTTCCTGCTGATCACCAGCCGGGTCAGCTTCGAGATGGCGCAAAAGGCGATTTCCGCCGGCGTGGCGGCCCTGGTCGGCATGTCGGCGCCGACGCTGGCGGCGGTCGAGCTGGCGGATGCCGCCGGCATGACGCTGCTGGCGTTCGCGCGCGGCGCGGATTTCGTCTGCTATACCCATCCGCAGCATTTGCTCGGGCTGGAAAACGACGGCGCGTGATTGGTAGGGTGGACGTGGCCGGCGAGGCGGCTTCGCCGTCCACGCGTTCAAACGGTGCGTGCGTTGGTTGAACACGTCACCGCGCCAGCTGCAACGCCTCCACGCGATCGCGCCCGTTGCGCTTGGCCTGGTACATCAGCTTGTCCGCCGCCGAGATCAGGTCGCGCAGCGTGGTCGGCCCGGCGCCTTGCGGCAGGTCGGTCGCGGCCACGCCGAAGCTGGCGGTGGTGCGCAGCATCAGGGCGCCGTCGGCGGACGGCGTCTGCATGGCCGCGAAGGTGGCGCGCAGCTGCTCCGCCAGGCGCACGCCGCCGTCCAGGTCCATGCCCGGCAGCACCGCCAGGAATTCCTCGCCGCCGTAGCGGACGACGGTCGCTTCCGGCGAACGGATGCGCTCGCGCAGCAGCACGGCAAAGGCGCGCAGCACCGCATCGCCGTCGGCATGGCCGTAGGTGTCGTTGATCTGCTTGAAGTGGTCGATGTCGCACAGCAGCACCGCCAGCCGGTGCGCCCGGCCCGGCAGCGCTTCGCGCCCGGGTCCCATCAGGTGTTCGTGCAGGTAGCGCCGGTTGTGGCAGCCGGTCAGGTGGTCGCGCTCGGCCGCATGCTTGAACACCGTGTGGGCGCGGTATTCCTCGCGCGAGACGATGTTGAAGCGGCGCGCCGCCAGCGCCCCGAACACGTTGGCCAGCAACAGCAGCATGCTCATGGTCAGGCTGTCGGCCGGATGGATCTCGTAGAACTCGCGCGCCATGGCGGTGAACAGCGCGGTCGCACCCAGCGACAGCGCGACCGCGTAGGCCAGGCGGTTCGGAATGTACAGGTAGGCCGCGCTGAGCATCACCGACATCGACATCGCGTGCCAGTGGTATTCGTGCGGACGCAGCATGGAGACCAGCATGAAGCAGCCGAACACCACGACCTTGCTGATGCTGGCCAGCCAGCGCGTGGCCGCGACCTGCAGCGAACGCCGGTATGCCAGCCACGAGCACACGCCGGCGGTGAGCGCCGCCGTCAGGCGGCCGAAGAACAGCAGCGTCAGCGTCGGCCCCGAGTGCACCGAGGCCAGGTCGGTGGCGAAAAAGAACAGGAAGAACAGGCCGCACGACGCCAGGGTGAAGCCGAGCAGGGCGCGCGTCTGCGGCAGTTTGTACGCGAGGAAGGCAGCTTCGGTCGTGCGGTCGGCAAATTCGCCGGTAAATGCGTTGATCTCCATTGTTCGCTGTCTGGACGTGCCGGTTCGGTGCCGTGCTGGGTTTCGGTGGTCATGCCGCCAGGCAAGCGCAAGAGCGCGCAGCGCGTGCTCGGCCTCGTGTCGGCAGGCGATTCGGCGGATTCGGCGGGAGTGGGATCACGGGTGGGTGACGCGGGGCAGCAACAAATCCATCGTCGTGATTTTGACAGATTTGAGTACGAACATCCTCACCATTTATCACTTTCGCATAAATTTGTTGTCATTTGACGATAACGACGCGCATGCAGCATGCATAAGCGTCGAAGTCTTGTTCAATATCTCGCCTTTCCTTTGCTGAACCGCTGCGACCGCAGCGACGGTCGCGCACTGCGCCCCGATTTCAGCCGGACACCAGCGCCAGCAGCGCGCGCCGGTCGGCCTCGCGCTGGCACTGGGCGGTCATGCGGTCCCACAGCAGGAACATGCCGTAGGCCCACTGGCCGACCAGCTCCGCTTCCGCCGCCGGCTTGACGCCTGCGCCGTCCAGCAGGCGTTCGATCTCGGCGCGCGCCGTCGCCGTCACCTGCTCGTAGTTCCACGCGTCCCTGGGCAGCATCCTTTGGCGGGCGCGGTAGCGGCGCGCGCGCTCGGCGTCGCTCATGGCGTCTTCCTTCGGTGGCCGGCCGCGCTTGCGCGGCGCGGCGGGGTCGAGCGGCAGTTCGATGGTGCGGCGGTCGTCGGGCTGTTTCATGGGCTGGGTCGGGGATGATGTCGATGCCGTATTATTCCTTGTTAATCGTGATGCGTCACGAAAAATAAATAAACCGCCGCACAAGCCGGCTCACCCTGGAACGACCGCCGGCGCCATCTGCCTAATACGAACGGCAGCCGGCAGGAACGGCAGCGAACGGCGGGCGCAGGCCCAGGGAGAATCCGATGGCGATCACACAGGGCATCAACAAGGGCATCGCGATTGCCTGCCAGGGCGGCGGTAGTCATGCGGCGTGTAAGTACTCGCCCAGAAATAAATGTGTTTTTGGCTGCCATAACCGGCGCGTTGCTGCGTTGGCTCCTGCTAGCAGTGCTCGCACTGCGTTGCACTCGCCGCCTTGCAACGCATCCGGTTCTGTTTGCCAAAATTCACATTTATTTCTAGTCAAGTACTTGCCGGCGGCGTGCTGCCGGTGCTGCTGCGCGAATTCGATAATCTCGGCGCGGCGCGCGCCGGCTTCGACGCTCACCGCGAGGCCGGCACCGAAACGGCGCCCGATGCGCCGGTGCTGACCGCCATCAGCGGCAACTCCGGCGGCGCCATCAGCGCGCTGCTGGGCTGCTACGGTTTCGTCACCGGCGGCGCGGCGCAGGCGCAGCAGGGGCTGGACGATTTCTGGCACAAGAACGCGGCCATCGGCTGGAGCGAATGGGGCCTGAACCGGTTCTGGCGCGCGCTGGGCGACTCGGCCGGCCTGGCCGGCTGGGACATCAAGTCCAGCCCGTACGAATTCCCGCTGGCGTGCGCCACCTGGTTCAACCGCACCGCGTGGCCGCTGATCGCCAGCGGCCTCGGGCCGGCCAATCCGTGGATGCGGCCGGACTATTTTTCGCTGCCGCGGCTGCTGGCGCCGTGCGTCGACTGGCCGCTGGTGGCGGCGCTGGGCGAGTTCGCCGGCATCCCGCTGGAGATCGAACGCTGGGTGCGCAGCCACCTGGAAGCGGCGCTGTTCGCTCCCGATACCCCGTGCCGGCAACGCTACGCGGCCGACCGCCGCGCCATCGAGGAGCGCATCGGCGCCCGGCTGGGCGCGCTGGAGCGCCTGCGCGCGCGCATGGACGCGCTCGGCATCGGCGAAGGCACGCTGCTGCACGCCGCCGTGCAGCGTTGGCGAGCACCGCCGCCGGCGTTCCACGAGGGGCAGGGCATCGACGCCGACAGCCTGGCGCCGCCGGCGGCGCTGGCGGCGGCGGTGCAGTCCGTCACCCGCCACATTCCGCACCTGCTGCTGGGCGCGGTCGAGCTGCACGAGGGCGACTTCATGGCCTTCAGTTCGGAGCGCGCGCCGGACGACGGCGGCATCACGCTGGGCGCCGTGCTGGCTTCGGCCGCGGTGCCGTGGCTGTTCCAGGCGCAGGCCGTGGCCGGTACCGACCAGGACACCCTGGCGCCCAGGGGCTTGATGCTGTGGGACGGCCAGCTGTCGCAGAATCCGCCGATCCGCAACTTCCTGGCCGGCCTGCTGGACGACGCCAGGAAGCCGGACGAGATCTGGGTGGTGCAGCTGAACCCCTACCAGGCCAGGACCGAACCGGGGCCGCTGCCGCGCAGCGCGCGCCAGCTGGTGATGTCGGGCGGCGAGATCTGGGACCTGCGCAACGCGTTGTCGGGCAATCTCTCGCTGAACCAGGAAATCGGCTTCGTCGACGCCGTCAACCGCCGCATCGAGAAGGAACAGCGGGAAAAGCGCGAACTGCGGCGCGAACTGCGCGACGCATTGCGGCGCGAACGCGAACGGCGCGGGCTGGACGGCGCGGGCTGGACGGGGCGGCCGCCGGCGGCGCTGGCGGGAACGGTGCGGACGGCAGCGCGGGCGACGGCCGCGACGACGGCGCCGCAAACCTGCGCGGGCGCCGCCGCGACAAGCCGGTGCGGGTCGACCGCATCGTCATGGATTCCGACGGCCTGGAGGCGGCGACCGGGCTGCAGCTGGGCGCGACCTCCAAGCTCGACCGCGATCCGCATTTGCAACGCGTGCTGGGCGACCACGGGCGCAGCCAGGCGCGGCGCTACCTGGCCCTGCGGCGCCAGCTCGAGCCGCTGTGCGGCGCGCTGGACAGCACGCTGGCGGATGCCTGCGCCAGCGCCGCTGCAGGCCCGGGTGCGAGCGCGGACGACGCGGCTACCGGCGCCGCCTGCCGGACGGTGGGCGGGCGCGGGCGGCTGGTGATCGACGGCGCCGTCCTGTACGGCATGCGCCGCGGCGACCCGGCGGTGCCGCAGGCGCTGGTACGCTGGCGCACGGTCGATGCCGAGCTCGACAGCGGCGGCCGTACGCTGCCGGTGCACATCGAGGGCCGCAGCGAATTGGCCGACGATGCCGGGCGCGGGCAGCAAGCCGCGCACAGTCCCGGGCAGAAGGCCTGGCGCGTGAAGGACGTCAGGATCACGGCGATGAAGCCGGACGAGGCGGCCGCCCTGCGCTCGCCGGCCAGCCCGCAGCCGCAAGTGCAGGCACGGCCGCAGGAGGAGCAAACCCGTACCACGCACTGAGACCGGCGCAGGGGCGGCCGCACAGGTGGGCGGACAACCGCTACAATGGATGGGTCGACCGATCCGCCGCCCCCGATGACCACCGCCTACCAGAGCCTGAGCCACCCCCAGCGCATTCCGCTGGCCGCCGAAATCCACTCGCGTCCCTTCCTGCGCCTGGAAGCGCCGGAAGCGATCACGCACCTGGCGGTGTACCGGGACGGCGACGGCCCGCGCAGCGCCCACGCGTCCGGCCAGCACGCGCTGCTGGCCCAGCTGTGCACGCACTTCGGCGTGGCCGCGCCGCACGTGGCGGCCAACCACTTCTATCACGACTTCGGCCGCTTCCGCCTGAAGTGGGAATGCCACACCGAATTCGCCACCTACACCATCACCCACAAGGCCGCGCCCGATGCGGATGCCGGCGCGGCGTTCGCGCGCATGCCGCTGGCGCAGCTGCCGCAATCCTGGATCCTGGCGCTGCACGGGCGCCTGATCGCGGCCAGCCATGTGCTGCTGGCGCGCGGCGCCGCCGATCCGGCGCTGCTGCAGGCCGGCTTCGAGGGCGGCGGCCTGGTCGGGGCGCGCGTGATGCAGGGCGGCGAGCTGTGGACCGACTTCATCATCCATCCCGACGGCTTTTCGCGCTTCGTGCTGTGCGACGTGGACATGCGCGCCCAGCAGGCCGGGCGACTGGCGCAGCGCGTGCTGGAGATCGAGACTTACCGGATGATGGCCCTGCTCGGGCTGCCGGTGGCGCGCACCGTGGGCGCCGCGCTGGACGACATCGAAGCCGAGCTGGCGACGCTGGCGGCGCGCATGGTGGACGGCGCCGCGGCTGACGACCAGACGCTGCTGGGCCGGATCACGGCGCTGGCGGCGCGCCTGGAACGGCTGTCGCTGGAACACGGCTACCGTTTCTCGGCCTCCAAGGCGTACTACCGCCTGGTCAAGGCACGCATCGACGAACTGCGCGAGGTGCGTACCGAGGGCGTGCCGACGGTGGAGGAATTCATGGACCGCCGCCTGACGCCGGCGATGAACACCTGCGAGGCGGTGGCGGCGCGCCTGGACGCGCTGGGCCGGCGCATCGCCAACGTCAACGACCTGCTGCGCACCCGCGTGAGCATCGTGCAGGAAGACCAGAACCGGCGCATCCTGCAATCGATGGACCGGCGCGCCGCCCAGCAGCTGCGCCTGCAGCAGGCGGTCGAGGGCCTGTCGGTGGCGGCGATCTCGTATTACGTGGTCGGCCTGCTCGGCTATGCCGGCAAGGCGGCCAAGGCGCTCGGCGCGCACCTGAATCCCGAGGTGGCGACCGGCGCCCTGGTGCCGGTGGTGGCGGCCGTGGTGTGGCTGGGCTTGCGCAGGATGCACCGGCGCATGCACGAGCGCACGCACGGCTGACGCGCTTGCCTGCGGCGTCCGGGCCTGCTACATTCGGAATCGATGTCCACCCCTTTCCATTCCATGCGCCGCTGGATCCTGATCCTGCTGCTGGTCGTCTACCCGTTCCAGGTCGCCCTGGCGATGGCGGACGCCTGCTACGCATCGACGGCGTCCGGGGTGACGCACCATGCCGCCGAAGGGGCGCAGGCCTCGCCGCAGATCGCCGCGGCCAAGGTCGCGATGCTGCAGGCCGCCGTGCTGCAAGCCGCCGACGACGGCGCCGGCCCGGCCGATCCGCATTGTCCCGCCTGCATGTTCGGCCATATCCTGACCTTGCCTTCGGCATCCGTCGCCGTGGGCGTCGAGCGCCTTGCAGACGCGGCCAGCGCGCCGCCGGCCGCATTCCCGGCATCCAGGCCGGCGCCCCGGCCCGAACGGCCTCAATGGACCGCCGCCGCCCAGTAGCGCGCAGGCTGTCCGTCTTTTTCCTTCACTAGAACAGCGGCTCCGCAATCCGGCCACCGGGCCGGCATGCGTGCGCCTGCGCGCCTGATCCGACATCGCCATCCATCGACATCAGGAGCATCCATGCATGCATTGATCAAGCCGTCGGCCATGCTGGCCATGGCCATCGTTTCGGCGTGCGCCGCTGCGGCCGACCCGGCCGCATCCGCTTCGGCCGCCATCGACCTGCGCGCCGCCATCCGCCTCGCGCTGGAACAGCCCGGCGTGCGCGCCGCCATCCATGAAGCCGCCGCCGGCGACGCCGAGGCGGCGCAGGCCGGCCGCTATCCGAACCCGACGCTCTCCTTCCTGCGCGAAGGCCAGCGCGCCGGCAGCAGCACCTCCACCCTCCAGCTGGACCAGCCGATCGAACTGGGCGGCAAGCGCCGCGCCCGCATCATGCTGGCCGAAAGCGCGGCGGCGCTGGCCCACGGCGAACTGGCGGCGCTGCGGCGCACCGTGCGCGCCGACGTCGCCGCCGCCTTTCATGCGCTGCTGGCCGCACGGGACAGGCAAGCGCTGGCGAAGGCGCTGGCCGAGGTGGCGCGCCAGGGCGTTGACGTCGCCGCCAAACGCGTCGCCGCCGGCAAGGCGGCGCCGCTCGACGAGACCCGCGCGCGCCTGGCCGCGCTCGACGCCGCCGGCGCCGTCCGCCGCGCCGACGGCGAACTGGCCATCGCCCGCACCCGCCTGGGCGCGCTGATCGGCCGTCCGGCGGACGCCATCGAACCGGTGGCGCCGGCAGACGGCCTGCCGGCGCCGCCGCCCTTGTCCGTGCTGCTGGCGCGCGTCGAGGATGCCGCCCCGGTGCGGCGCGCGCGCGGCCGGCTCGCGCTGCAGGGC
Organism: Massilia forsythiae; assembly: GCF_012849555.1. NCBI lineage: Bacteria > Pseudomonadati > Pseudomonadota > Betaproteobacteria > Burkholderiales > Oxalobacteraceae > Massilia > Massilia forsythiae. Next base: position 5,204,851 of record NZ_CP051685.1, on the reverse strand, counting down.
GCCCAGGCCGGCGTGGCGCGCGCCGCGCGCATTCCCGACCTGACGCTGTCGGTCGGCAGCCAGCGCGAGGACCAGGCCGGCGAATTCGATGGCCGCGTCGGCGCGCGCCGCCAGGCGGTGATCGGCCTGTCGGTGCCGCTGCCGCTGTTCGACCGCCGCAGCGACGCCCTGGCGGCCGCCCTGCGGCGCCAGGACCAGGCGCGCGACGAACTGGAGGCCGCGCGCGTCGAAGCGGGCGCTGCCCTGGCCGCCGCCCATGCCCGGATCGAACAGGCGCGCGCCGAAGCCGCGCTGCTGCGCGACGAGCTGGTACCCCAGGCGCGCGCCGCCTACGAACTCACGCTCAAGGGCTTCGAGTACGGCAAGTTTTCCTTCCTGGACGTGCTGGATGCCCAGCGCACCTGGCACCAGGCGCAGCTGCGCCGGTCGGACGCGGTGCTCGAGGCCTGGCGCGCCATGGCCGACATCGAACGCCTGGCCGGCGACGCCGACCCACAATGAACGAGACAACCAACATGAACAAACGACAGAAACTGGCGATCGCCGCGATGTGCGCGCTCGCCGCCGTACTGGCCGCCCTGATACTGTGGCGCCAGCCGGCGCCGCCGGCGCAGGACGGCCATGCGGCGCACCTGGATGCGCACGGCCACGACGACCGCTACGAACAGGCGGGCGAACCCGAAGGCGGCGCCGGCCACAAAGGCTACGATGGCCACGACGGCGGCGCCGGCGCCGTCGCCATGAGCGCCGCCCAGGTCAAGGCCAACGGCATCGCCGTCGACAGTGCCGGGCCGGCCTCGATCCGCGAACGGCTGCACCTGCCGGCGACCGTGCGCTTCGATGCCGAACGCACGGTGGCCGTGGCGGCGCCGGCGCCGGGCATCCTGGCGTCGGTGCCGGTGGCGCCTGGGGACAGCGTCGCCAAGGGCCAGGCGCTGGCGGTGTTGCGCAGCCCGGCCGCAGCCCAGTGGCGCGCCGAGCACGCGGCCGCGCTGCAGCGCCTGGCCCTGGCGCGCACCACCCTGCAGCGCGAACAGGCGCTGTGGGAGCAGGGCATCTCGGCGCGCCAGGACCTCGAGGCCGCGCGCGCGGCGCACGGCGAAGCGGCGATCGCCGTGCAGGCGGCGCGCCAGCGGCTGGCGGCGCTCGGCATCGCCGACAGCGGCGGCGCGGTCTCCAGCAGCGTGACCGTGCGCGCCCCCCTGGCGGGCGTGGTGGTCGACAAGCCGGCCGTGGCCGGCCAGGCGGTCGACGAGACCCGGCAACTGTTCACCGTGGCCGACCTGTCGCGGGTCTGGGTCGAGGCCGCGCTGCCCGGCGCCAGCCTGGGCCAGGTACGCAGCGGCATGCCGTTGCGGGTCAGCGCCGGCGCGCTCGCGCGCGATGTCGAAGGGGCGGTGGCCTACGTCGGTCCGGTGCTGGGGGAAGAAACGCGCATGGCCACCGTGCGCGCGGTGCTGCCGAACCCGGGCCTGCGCCTGCGACCCGGCATGCTGGCCACCATCGACCTGCTCGGGCCGGCGCACGCGGCACCGGTGACGGTGGCGAGCGAGGCGGTGCAGACCATCCACGAGCGCAGTGTGGTGTTCGTGCGCAGCGCCGCCGGTTTTACGGCGCGCGAGGTCAGGACCGGACGCAGCGACGGCAGGCGCACCGAGATCGTCGCGGGCCTGGCGGCCGGCACGCCGTATGCGGCGGCCGGTGCCTTTTTGCTCAAGGCGGACCTGGGCAAGGGGGAGGCCGGACATGAGGACTGAAGCGCAGGACAGCCTGTTCCGCAGGCTCATCGAACTGGCCATCGCGCGGCGCTGGCTGGTCCTGTTCGCGTTCGCCTGCCTGGCCGGCGCCGGCATCGTCCACTACGGGCGCCTGCCGATCGACGCCGTGCCCGACATCACCAACGTGCAGGTGCAGGTGAATACCGGCGCGCCGGGCTATTCGGCGCTGGAGGTCGAACAGCGCGTCACCTTCCCGATCGAGACCGCCATGAGCGGCCTGCCGCGCCTGGCGCAGACCCGTTCGCTGTCGAAGTACGGGCTGTCGCAGGTGACGGTCGTGTTCGAGGATGGCACCGACATCCACTTCGCGCGCCAGCTGGTGAACGAGCGCCTGCAGCAGGCCAGGAGCGGCCTGCCGGCGGGACTCGATGCGGCCATGGGGCCGATCGCCACCGGCCTGGGCGAGATCTTCTACTGGACCGTGGAAGCGCGCGAAGGCGCGCGCAAGGCCGACGGCAGCCCGTACACCCCGGCCGACCTGCGCGACATCCAGGACTGGATCGTGGCGCCGCAGCTGCGCGGCGTGCCCGGCGTGACCGAGGTGAACACCATCGGCGGCTACCGCAAGGAGGTCCAGGTGGCGCCGGACATGGCGAAGCTGGCGGCGCACGGCTTGTCGCTGGCCGTGCTGGTCGAGGCGATCGAGCGCAACAACGCGAATGCCGGCGCCGGCTACATCGAGCGCGGCGGCGAGCAGCTGGTGGTGCGCACGCCCGGCCAGGTGAAGTCGCTCGACGAGATCCGCAATATCGTGCTGGACGTGGTGCAGGGCGCGCCGGTGCGCGTGCGCGACGTGGCCGAGGTCGAGCCGGGGCGCGAACTGCGCACCGGCGCCGCCACCGAGAACGGCCGCGAAGTGGTGCTGGGCGCGGTGTTCATGCTGGTCGGCGAGAACAGTCGTGCGGTGGCGCAGGCGGCGCGCCTGCGCCTGCAGGCGGTCAACCGCTCGCTGCCGCCGGGCGTGCAGGCGCTGCCGGTGTACGACCGCTCGGTGCTGGTCAACAAGGCGATCGCCACCGTGCGCGCCAACCTGCTGGAAGGCGCGATCCTGGTGGTGGCGATCCTGTTCGCCTTCCTCGGCAACCTGCGCGCGGCGCTGGTGACGGCGCTGGTGATCCCGCTGACGATGCTGATGGTGTTCACGGGGATGGTGCAGGCGGGCGTCAGCGCCAACCTGATGAGTCTTGGCGCGCTCGACTTCGGCATCATCGTCGACGGCGCCGTGGTCATCGCCGAGAACTGCATCCGCCGCCTGGGGCTGGCGTCGCGCGGCGTTGGACGCGCTTTGACCCGCGAAGAACGGCTGGCGGTGGTGGCCGCGGCGGCGGTCGAAGTGCGCCGGCCGCTGCTGTTCGGGCAGCTGATCATCATGACGGTGTACCTGCCGATCTTCGCGCTGGACGGGGTCGAGGGCCGCATGTTCCATCCGATGGCGATCACGGTGGTGATGGCGCTGGCGGCGGCGATGCTGCTGTCGGTGACCTTCGTGCCGGCCGCGCTGGCGCTCTTCGTGCGAGAGTCGGTGCGGGAGGATGGACGCGCACCGGGAGAAGGACATGAAGATGGCCATGAAAACCGCCTAATGCGCCGTGCGCGCGCCTTGTACCGCCCGCTGCTGGAGGCAACGCTGCGCAACCGTCCGGTGGCGCTGACCTTCGCCGTGCTGGCGGTGCTGCTCTCCGGCCTGCTGGCGACCCGGCTCGGCACCGAATTCGCGCCCAACCTGGACGAGGGCGACCTGGCGGTGCTGACCATGCGCATCCCCGGCACCGGCCTGCAGCAATCGGTGGCGATGCAGCAGCGCCTGGAAGCGGCGCTGCTGCGCGAATTTCCCGAGATCGAGCGCATGTTCGCCCGCATCGGCACCGCCGAGGTGGCGACCGACCCGATGCCGCCCAACGCCGCCGACAGCTACATCATGCTCAAGCCGGTCGAGGACTGGCCGGCGCCGCGCCGCACCCACGCCGAACTGGTGGCGGCGATCGCCGCCGCGGCCGCGCGCATCCCCGGCAACAACTACGAGTTCTCGCAGCCGATCCAGCTGCGCTTCAACGAGCTGATCTCGGGCGTGCGCAGCGACGTGGCCGTCAAGGTGTTCGGCGACGACCAGGCCGCGATGGCGCAGGCGGCGCGCCAGGTGGCGCGCGTGCTGGAGCAGGTGCAGGGCGCGGCCGAGATCAAGGTCGAGCAGACCGAAGGCTTGCCGGCGCTGCTGCTCGACGTCGACCGCGAACGCGCCGCGCGCTACGGACTGAACGTGGCCGACGTCCAGGAAGCGTTCGGCACGCTGGTGGGCGGGCGCGCCATCGGCACCGTGTTCGAGGGCGACCGCCGCTTCGCCATCGCGGTGCGCCTGGGGGAGGGCGTGCGCAACGATGTCGACAGCCTGGCGCGGCTGCCGATCGCGCTGCCGGCGGGGCGCGGCGCGCGTGACGGCCACGCCGCCAGCATTCCGCTGTCCGAGATCGCGACCTTGCGCCTGGCGCCGGAAGCGGCGCAGGTCAGCCGCGAGAACGGCAAGCGCCGCGTGGTGGTGACGGCCAACGTGCGCGGGCGCGACCTGGGTTCCTTCGTGGGCGCGCTGCAAACGGCGCTGGCGCAGGAAACCCTGCCGGCCGGGACCTGGATCGCGCTGGGCGGCCAGTTCGAGAATTTGCAGGCGGCCAGCCGGCGCTTGCTGCTGGTGATCCCGGCGGCGCTGGCGCTGGTGTTCGCGCTGCTGTACCTGATGTTCAACAGCCTCAGGGAGGGGCTGCTGGTGTTCAGCGGGATTCCGTTCGCCATGAGCGGCGGCGTGCTGGCGCTGTGGCTGCGCGGCCTGCCGCTGTCGATCTCGGCGGCGGTCGGCTTCATCGCGCTGTCCGGCGTGGCGGTGCTGAACGGGCTGGTGATGATCGCCTTCGTGCGCGGCCTGCGTGACCAGGGCATGGCGGCCGAACCGGCGATGCGCCAGGGCGCCGAGGCGCGCCTGCGCGCGGTGCTGATGACGGCGCTGGTGGCCTCGCTCGGCTTCCTGCCGATGGCGCTGGCCGGCGGTACCGGTGCGGAGGTGCAGCGGCCGCTGGCGACGGTGGTCATCGGCGGCATCCTGTCGTCGACGCTGCTGACGCTGCTGATCCTGCCGGCGCTGTATATCACGGTCATTGGGCGCAGTGATGACGCAGCGGGCCGCGGCGGCGGTCATGCCCGCGGCTGATGGGGGGTATTGGAACCGGTGATTGGGAATATGCGGCGCATCTGTTTAGACTGGTCCACTGTCCAGCGTTTTTTGAAAGAGGTCGACCATGTCCAACCAGCACGCAGCAACCCTCGGCCGCGCCCCGATGACCCAGTCGGCGCGCAGCGCCGGCACCGCCCGCCCGTCGTTCCTGCACCGCGTGTTCCAGTCCTGGCTGCTCGCCTACGGCAACCGCGTCGACGCCGACGGCAACATCATGTGCGAGCACTGAGCTGCGGGCACTCAGCTGCCTGCACTGAGCCCTGCCTGACCCGCGCATCGGCGGCGCAACGCCTCAGCCGCCGATGCGCGTGGTATCCCGTTCCACCAGCTTGAAACCGACGTCGATCACCTGGTCGTCCAGGCGCCGGCCTTCGATCTTGGCGATCAGGCAGCGCGCCGCACGGGTGCCGACGCCGCGCTTGTCGACGTACACCGTCGAGATCGCCGGATGCGTATGCGCGGCGAAATCGAAATCGCCGAATCCCATGATCCCGAGCCGGTCCGGCACCGCGATGCCGCGCGCGCCGGCTTCGATCAGGGCGCCGTGGGCCAGCACGTCCGAGCTGCACACGACCACGTCGGGCCGGTGGCCGCCTTCCAGGATCGCGTATAAACCCTGGCGGCCCAGCGCCAGCGTGGTCGGCGGCGGCACCTCGTGGCTGGCGATCAGTTCGATGCCGTGGCGCCGCAGTTCCGCCTCCAGCGCGCGCCGCCGCAGCACCGCGCGCTCGTCGGTGCCGCACACCGAGGCGAAGCGCTTGAATCCCTTGTCCAGCAGGTAGCGGGCCACCGCTTCGCCGACCCGCTCGTGGTTGAAGCCGACCGCGATGTCGATCGGCGTGGGCGAGATGTCCCAGGCTTCCACCACCGGAATGCCCATCGCCAGCAGCTTCTTGCGCACGCCCGGATGGTGGTTGATCCCGGTGAGCACGACGCCGTCCGGCTGGCGGCTGAGGATGCCGGTCAACAGTTCTTCCTCGGTCGCGCGCGAGTAGGAGGACACGCTCAGCAGCAGCTGGTAGCCGTGCGCCGCCAGCTCGTCGTTCAAGCCCTGCACGGTTTCGGCGAACATCGAATTCGACAGCTGCGGTACGATCGACGCCACCAGCCGGCTGCGTTTCGTCGTCAGGCCGCCGGCCAGCAGGTTGGGGATGTAGCCGATGACGGCGGCGGCCTGCTTGACCTTCTCGATGGTCTCGGGCTTGACCATGCGCGGGTTGTGCAGCGCGCGCGACACGGTGATCGGCGACAGGCCGGCCAGGCGCGCGACGTCCTTGAGCGTGATGCTTTTCGGACGTTCGCCGGCGCCGGCGTCGTCCGCCGGCGCGGCGCTGGATTCGGGAAGGGAGAGGTCGTTCATGCGTGTCGATCTGTTCAGTAATGGCGCGGATGCAAGGCTGGCAAGGTCCGGACTTTCGCTTGCTTTCATAAATGATTACGGTATCATACCCAAGGTCAGGGGCGGGATGCCATGGCGGTATGATCACGGAAATCGCGCAGGGTGCCGGTGAAGGCATCTTTTTTTGATCCGGAATGATTGCGGTGTCATTTGCGTGTTCCGCCGATTTCCTGCCGTTGGACGGCTTGTATCCTGCTTTGTTACATTGAAATGATTGCGCAATCATATAAATAGACCGGCACCTCACGCCGGCCGGCGCCCGAGACGGCAATTGGAGAACAGCATGAACACACCCCGCATCATCCGCATGCACGACAACGACAACGTCGCCATCGTGGTCAATGCCGGCGGCCTGCCCGAAGGCACCGTCTTCCCCGATGGCTTGACCCTGCTGACGCGCGTGCCGGAAGGGCACAAGGTCGCGCTGCGCGACATCGCCCAGGGCGAAGCGATCCTGCGCTACAACGTCACCATCGGCTTCGCGCTGGTGCCGATCGCGCGCGGCACCTGGATCGAGGAATCGCTGGTCGGCATGCCGGCGGCGCGCGGCCTGGACGACCTGCCGCGCCCGGCCAGCAAGCCCGCACCGCTGCCGCCGCTGGAAGGCTACACCTTCGAGGGTTTCCGCAATCCCGACGGCTCGGTCGGCACCCGCAACCTGCTGGCCATCAGCCAGACCGTGCAGTGCGTGGCCGGCGTGGTGGATTACGCGGTCAAGCGCATCAAGGAAGAGCTGCTGCCGAAGTACCCTAACGTCGACGGCGTGGTGGCGCTGGAGCACATCTATGGCTGCGGCGTGGCGATCGACGCGCCCGGCGCCGACATTCCGATCCGCACGCTGCGCAACATCGCGCGCAACCCCAACTTCGGCGGGCGCGCGATGGTGGTCAGCCTGGGCTGCGAAAAGCTGCAGCCGGGGCGTTTGTTCCCGGCTGGGACGATCCCGATTCGCGGCGCCCAGGACGTCGACGTGGTGTGCTTGCAGGATGCCGCCCACGTCGGCTTCGGCAGCATGATCGATTCGATCGTGCGCACCGCCGAGACGCACCTGGCGGAGCTGAACCTGCGCCGCCGCGAGACCGTGCCGGCGTCGGAGCTGGTGGTGGGCGTGCAGTGTGGCGGCAGCGACGCCTTCTCCGGCGTGACGGCCAACCCGGCGGTGGGCTTCGCCAGCGACCTGCTGGTGCGCGCCGGCGCCGCCGTCATGTTTTCCGAGGTGACGGAAGTGCGCGACGGCATCGACCAGCTGACGGCACGCGCCGCCGACGAAGAGACCGCGCAGGCGATGATCCGCGAGATGGCCTGGTACGACGAGTACCTGGACAAGGGCGGCGTCGACCGCAGCGCCAACACCACGCCCGGCAACAAGAAGGGCGGCCTGGCCAACATCACCGAAAAGGCGATGGGCTCGATCATCAAGTCCGGCACCGCGCCGATCTCGGGGGTGCTGGCGCCCGGCGACAAGCTGCAGCAAAAGGGCCTGATCTACGCCGCCACCCCGGCCAGCGATTTCATTTGCGGCACCCTGCAGCTGGCCGCCGGCATGAACGTGCACGTGTTCACCACCGGACGCGGCACGCCCTACGGCCTGGCCGCGGTGCCGGTGGTGAAGGTCGCCACGCGCGACGACCTGGCGCGCCGCTGGCACGACCTCATGGACATCAACGCCGGCCGCATCGCCACCGGCGACGCCACCATCGCCGACGTCGGCTGGGAACTGTTCAACTTCATCCTCGACGTGGCCAGCGGCCGCAAGAAGACCTGGGCCGAGCACTGGAAGCTGCACAACGCGCTGGCCCTGTTCAATCCGGCGCCGGTGACCTGAAGCAGCGCCCGGCACCACCTGCAAATACAAAGATAAACACATAGGAGACATGGCATGAAAAAGGCAGCACTCATCGGGCTGGCCGGCATGACGCTGGCCGCCGCCGTCCAGGCGCAGACCAACGTGGCGATCTACGGCATCGTCGATGCCGCGCTCGTCGGCGAAAGCGGCGGCAGCGGCGGCCGCGCCACCAAGATCACCAGCGGCGCCGGCGCCGCCTCGCGCATCGGCTTTCGCGGCAGCGAAGAGCTGGGCGACGGCATGTCCGCCTTCTTCACGCTGGAGACCGGCGCCAAGATCGACAGCGGCGAACTGGACGCATCGAATACCATCTTCAACCGCCAGGCCTTCGTCGGCCTCAAGACCAGGGCCGGCTCGGTCGCCCTGGGCCGCCAGTACACCCCGTACCACCTGATGCTGGTGCAGATCGTCGACCCGTTCGGCACCGGCTATGCCGGCACCTCGAAGAACCTGTTGCCGGACAACGGCACCAACGTCCGCACCAGCAATACCATCACTTACCTGTCGCCGTCGCTGCGCGGCGTCAGCGTCAACCTGGCCTACAGCGCCGGCGAACAGACCACGCTGTCGGCCGGGCGCCAGTACGGCGGCAGCGTCGCCTACGAGAACGGCCCGCTGGCGCTGACCCTGGTCTACAACGCCAAGAACACCGACGTCGCCGCCACCGGCGTCAACCACGACATCGGCCGCAACCTCCTGGTGGGCGGTAACTACGACTTCAAGTTCGTGCGCGTGTACGCCGGCTACGAGATCGACAAGGGTTTTAACAGCGCCACGCTGGGCAATGCCAACAACCCGTACGGCGGCGTGCGGCCGACCGCATCCACCGACGGGCGCGACCTGATCCTCGGCCTGCGCGCGCCGGTCGGCCCGGGCACCCTGATGTTCTCCACCCAGCGCAAGGACGACCGTACCCGCTTGAACCAGGACGCCACCGAATGGGGCATCGGCTACCTGTATCCGCTGTCCAAGCGCACCGGCCTGTACGCCGCCTATGCGCGCATCCACAACAAGAACGGCGCCGGCTACACGGTCGCCAACAATACGGAATCGGGCACCGGCAACACCGGCTACAACCTGGGCATCCGCCATTCGTTCTGACCACCATCGGGAGACACCATGCAGAACACCACGACTACCGCCGCGCCGGCCGCCGCCGCCGCGGTCAAGCCGGCGACGCGCACGCGCTGGGCGATCCTCGCCATCCTCTTCATCGTCACCACCGTCAACTACGCCGACCGCGCCTCGATCTCGATCGCCGGGCCGGAAATCCGCAAGGTGTTCGGCCTGAGCGCGGTCGAGATGGGCTTCGTGTTTTCCGCCTTCAGCTGGTCGTATGTGCTGGCCCAGCTGCCGGGCGGCTGGCTGCTGGACCGCTTCGGCTCGAAGATCACCTATTTCTTCAGCATCTTCCTGTGGTCGCTGTTCACCATGCTGACCGGGACCGTCGGCTTCTTCACCGGCGGCGCCGCCGTGATGGCGATGTTCGTGCTGCGCCTGGTGGTCGGCGCGGCCGAAGCGCCTTCGTTCCCCGGCAACAGCCGCATCACCTCGGCCTGGTTCCCGACCCACGAGCGCGGCCTGGCCTCGGCGCTGTTCAACTCGGCGCAGTACTTCGCCACGGTGCTGTTCGCACCGATCATGGGCTGGCTGGTGCATTCGTTCGGCTGGCAGAGCGTGTTCTACGTGATGGGCGCGATCGGCATCGCGCTCTCCTTCGTCTGGCTCAAGACCATCTACGGGCCGAAGGACCATCCGTCGCTCAGCGCCGGCGAGCTGGCCTACATCGAACAGGGCGGCGGCCTGGTCGACCTCGACCGCGCCAAGGGCGCGGTGCGCGCCGCACCTGCGGTCGACACGGCGGCCTGCTTCAAGGAGCTGCTGTCGAACCGCATGCTGCTGGGCGTGTACATCGGCCAGTACTGCATCAACACGCTGACCTACTTCTTCCTGACCTGGTTCCCGGTGTACCTGGTGCAGGAGCGCCACATGACCATCCTGAAGGCGGGCTTCGTGGCCTCGCTGCCGGCCATCGCCGGCTTCCTCGGCGGCGTCACCGGCGGCTGGCTGTCGGACCGCCTGGCCAAGTCCGGCTATAGCCTGTCGGTGTCGCGCAAGGTGCCGATCGTGACCGGCATGCTGCTGTCGATGAGCATGATCGCCTGTAACTATATCCAGACCGACGCGCTGGTGGTGGCCGTGATGGCGCTGGCCTTCTTCGGCAAGGGCGTCGGCGCGCTGGGCTGGGCAGTGGTGTCGGACACGTCGCCGAAGGAAGCAGGGGGCTTGTCCGGTGCCCTGTTCAACATGTTCGGCAACGTCGCCGGCATCACCACGCCGATCGTCATCGGCTACATCCTGCAAGCCACCGGCTCGTTCGCCGGCGCGCTGGTGTTCGTCGGCGCCAACGCCGCGGTGACGATCTTTTGCTACGTGTTCATCGTCGGCGACATCAAGCGCGTGAAACTCGTGAAATCGCTGGCGCCGGCGCCCGTCAAATGAGCGCCGCCGACACCATCGCCTGGATGCGCATCTCGTCCTGCATCCTGCCGCTGGCCACGCCGATCAGCGACGCGAAAGTCCTGACCGGGCGCCAGAAGCCGATGACGGAAATCGCGATGCTGTTCGTCGAGATCGAGACCACGGACGGCCACCAGGGCCTGGGTTTCAGTTACGCCAAGCGCGCCGGCGGTCCCGGCCAGTTCGCGCACGCAGGCGAGATCGCGCCGGTGCTGCTGGGCGAAGACCCGAACGACATCGCGCGCCTGTGGGACAAGCTGTGCTGGGCCGGCGCCTCGGTCGGCCGCAGCGGCCTGGCGGTGCAGGCCATCGCCGCCTTCGACGTGGCGCTGTGGGACATGAAGGCCAGGCGCGCCGGCCTGTCGCTGGCCAAGCTGATCGGCGCGCAGCGCGACTCGGTCGCCTGCTACAACACCTCGGGCGGTTTCCTGCACACGCCGCTGGAGCAACTGCTGGAAAACGCCGGCGCCTCGCGCGCACGCGGCATCGGCGGCATCAAGTTGAAGGTCGGCCAGCCCGACTGCGCACTCGACATCGCGCGCGTGGAAGCGGTGCGCCGCCACCTGGGCGACTTCCCGCTGATGGTGGACGCCAACCAGCAATGGAACCGCCCGACCGCGCAGCGCATGTTCCGCAGGCTGGAGGATTTCGGCCTTGTGTGGATCGAGGAACCGCTCGATTGCCTGGATTACGAAGGCCACGCCGCGCTGGCGGCCCGGTTCGACACGCCGATCGCCACCGGCGAGATGCTGACCAGCGTGGCCGAGCACGCGGAACTGGTCCGCGCGCGCGGCGCCGATGTCCTGATGCCGGACGGGCCGCGCATCGGCGGCATCACGCCGTTCCTGAAGGTGGCAGGGATCGCCGCCAACGCCGGCGCGATGCTGGCGCCGCACTTCGCCATGGAACTGCACGTGCACCTGGCGGCGACCTATCCGAGCGAGCCGTGGGTCGAACACTTCGAGTGGCTGGAGCCCTTGTTCAACGAACGGCTGGAGGTCAGGGAAGGGCGCATGATCGTGCCGGCGCGGCCGGGGATCGGCGTCAGCCTGAGCGGGCAGGCGCGCGCGTGGACGCGGGCGCAGGTCGAGGTCGGCAAGCGCCCCTGACCTGCACCGTCACTGCACGACCAGGACCGCGCGCACGCTCGGGTCGAGCGCGCGGCGTTCGATGTAGCCGATGGCAGTCGGGTCGTCCGCCACCTTGCGCCGGATCGCGGCGCTGTCCGCCAGTTCGGCGGGAGGCTGGCCGCGGCCGGTGAACAGCATCTTCGACCAATAGGCCTTCATCAGCGCCGGCGTCTTGCTGGTGACGCGCGCATAGAATTCATTGCGCGCGGCCGAACCCAGGCACTGGTCCAGCGGCAGCGCTTCGGTGCCGCCCGGGAAGCGCACCGACTGGCCGAGGAAAATCGCGGCGGCCTGGTCGGCATTCAAACCGGCCAAGGGATTCTTGGCCGAGACGATCACGACGAGGTCGGAAGCGCCGGCGGCGCTGGCGCTGGCCAGGCCCGTCGCGCCGGCGGCAAGGAGAATCAGGCCGAGGCGGCGCAGGTGGTTGACGATCCGCATGCTAGTACACATAGTCGAGCGTGACGCTGGCCACGTGGAACGGGCGATCCGAACGAAAGTCCGGCGTCGGGTTCAGCAAGGTGCCGCGCGAGCCGTCGACCGGCTTCACACGGTCGTACTCGAACTTCAGCGCCATGTTGGCGCGCAGATCCCAACGCAGGCCGGCACTGGCGGAGGTCTGCTGGGGGATCGTGGACAGCAGGCCGTTCAGGGCGCCGTTCAGGTAGGCCGCCGGCACCGCGTAGGCAGGCGGCAAGCCATCCAGCGGCAAGCCACGCTCCGACGTGGCGCCGGCAGCGCGCACCCGCGAGTAGGTCGCGTACGGGGTGAGCGCGTGCCAGCGCCAGCCGGCGGACACGTAGGCGTTGCGCGTCCTGCCCAGGAACGACTGCGTCCTGGTGCCGCCCGCCTCGGCGGTCAGGAACCAGTTCCCCGGATCGTAGTTGACGCCGACGTTCGCCATCGAGACGATCTTGTGATCGGCGGCATAGCGCCGCGCGAGCGCCTGCCCGGCAGGCCCGAATGCGGCCAGCGCGTCGAACAATTCTTCCCCGACGTTCGTCGTCAGGTTGGCGCGGATATAGTTGATGCGCAGGTTGAAGGCGCCCCAGTCGCTGGTGTTCGACATGCCGAACAAGCTGCGTGCAACAGCGCGATAAGGCGCCACGAGCGGCGGCTTGTTGCGACCGAACAGCACTTGCGCGGCATTGTGCACGTCTCCCAGATTCCAACGCAGCGTGGCGTCGACGCCATCGCTGGCGAATACCGGCAGGGAGGAATAGCCCTCGACCGGCGGGCGTACCCACGGGTAGGCGTAGCCGACCTTGCGATAGTCCGCCGTCAGGAACATCGGCAACGCGATGCGGCCGAAGCGCAGCGCCAGCTCGGGCGTGGCCTGGTACTTGACGTTGGCCCATTCGACTTGCGGGCGGTAGCTGTTGTCCAGGCGCTGTTCGCTGACCAGTTGCACGACGGCCGACCAGCGACGGTCCAGGTTGACGTCCAGCTGCACGCCCGCGCGGGTATCGAAATCGGTACTCCAGGCGCGCGACACGCCGGTACCGTTGGGCTTCAGGATCGTGGTGGTGTAGTCGGCCTGGCGTTCGCTGGAACGGGCGGCGCCGAAGGTGCCGAAGCCGGAGATCGACCAGGTGCGTGGCGCGCCGTCCGGCATGGCGGCGGCGGTGGACATGTCCTGGGCATGCGCCGCGCCGGCGATGCCGAGCGCGAGAAAGGTACTGGCCGAACACCGGCCGAAAATGGTTTGCTGCATGTACGTGGTCAAAAGTGCCCTCTGCGAAGCAGCACGATGGGATGGTGCGGCGACAGTCAGACGGGATTCATACGGGCCTGCGGGGCCGAGGCTGGTCCGGTCGGGTCGATGTGCGGCCTGCGAATGTAGCGTAGCGCAGGTCCACCGACCAGATCTTTTCGCCGGGACGACGCCTAAAGGCTGTTGATGTTTCTATTATGCAACAAGAAATACTGGATTTCATTTATCCGCAGGTGGCATCGGGCAGCGGACCAGGCGCAAGACGTCGCTCGGCCTGGCTCGACTACGGCCGCCCGGCGGTCTGCCGTCTCGACCGGTGCGGCCGGTGCTTGCCGGTGGTTTGTATCGATGTCGGCGGTGCTGCCGTGCCGACGGCATGCACGGGATTAGCACCAGGTCGGATAGTCCCGGGGCCGCGTCGTATCGGGTGTTGTAATCGGCCACCATAGCCGCTTCCAGCACATCGGTCTGCACGTCGGTGGTCGTGCGTGGCGACGAGGCGCCAGCCATGTGTTCGTAATTGGAAGCGATGACCTTGACGTACACGGGCAGGAACAGTGCATGGCCGATCGGAACGGCGTGGGACCGGTTGATACGAAAAAACGTTCTATCGAACCAGGCGACACTAATTCGCATAATCTATATTATGTAAAATGCGATGTGCGTTTACGGTGGTATCCATGCGAAGCCGTCTGTTCCCTATCCCATAAGGGTTGCAAAGCACTTGACCCGAGCCCTCCAACGGCACGGTATGGCATTTACTGCTGGATTCGACCGCATCTGCTCCCATCAATCGGTGAATGCCGCTTGCGCGGATCGCAGTCCCAGCGATATCGCGAGGATGGCCACGCTTGCAATCGTCCAGCGTCGCTGTACGCGCTTGAATGCTTCGACGGTTTTCCAACCGCCGCGTTCCCAAGCCAGCGTCGTGCCTTTGCGCCCGAGCCAGGCCGCTATCGCCAGATGAAGGATATACACGCCCGCTGCCAGGGCTTGCCAAACAGATCGAGCAGCAACAATGGATATCCGATCCATCATGGATTCCCGATGGCCCAAAACCCGCCGAGTAAAAAATGCGCCCCAGGACCAGCATCCCAAGCGTTGGTTGATGTCGCCAGGCGATCCTGCCGAATCGGGTGGGCTTTGTGCGGATTGCGGAGGTATCGGCAGCCATCGGTCTGTTGGCGTTGATGTCAGAAGCTCGGGGTGGTGACCTGGCGGTGGAATTGAGGAACCGAACGGTTGAAAGCACCTGTCGCACATCATTCCCGTATAGGGACCATCTGAATCGCTCCTGCATTGTTCGCATGACATGCTTGGCCTCCAGATACCAATTATTTGCGCCAACCGGCATCGCCCTCGATGATGCCGTCATACCGCACCATTCAACTCGATAATACAGATAATAATGTCGAATGATTCGATGGCTTTTCGCATCGACATCGAACCTAAATACGCACCCGTCCAATCTCCGCATTGAGCGCACGAATATTGCTTTGATGACGGCGCATCGCTTCTTCCGAGAGCCGGCGCTCTTCCGGGCCGAGTTTCGCATTGACCGTCGCCTCGTGCAAAAGACGGCGTTTCGATTCGAAGGCCGCGGTTTCGGCTTTCAGTTCCTCCTGCAGGATCGCCAGCCGATCCTGGTCGCGTTCAGCTTGCTGTCTGGCCGAAACAAAAAGCCTGTCAGGGACTGCGGCCGATAATGCAGCCGGCCCGGGCATCTTCTTTGGGTCAGCCAGTTTCGATGCCCTCCTTTCGGGCATGCGTTCACCCGATCCGGAGGAAGCGCTGCCGCGCGACGCGATGATTTCGATTCCCTGCCGATTCACATAGCGTGCGGCTTCGCTCGATTGAGCGAAAGCACCGCCAAAAGACAGATTCGCCAGCATGGCACAGCCAATCGTCACTGCTCTTGTCTGAAATGGAGCCATCATCAACGGTTTCCTCATTGTCCCTGGCGCGATCATTCTCCATAAGCGCCCTGCCATCGGCTTTGGCTAAAGCCAGCTCTTGAACCATCTGACGACATGGTCGATTGCGCCCGAGCGGGCTTCCTCGCCCTTTTTCTCCAGTGCGGCTGCGTTATCGGCCGCCGAGCCGAGACCGAAGATGGCTGCGATGCCGGCGATAACGGAAACGCCTGCTCCGATGACCGCGGCGATCTGTGTCAACAGCCCGATCATCGCCATGCCTGCGAACATCGCCGCCGCGACGGCCATGAGGACCAGGCACAAGAAACCGGCGATCTGCCCAGCCGACCAGCCTCGCCGGCGACCGTCTTCCTCGACCGCACCCATCTGTAGTTCCAGCAGCGCACGTTCCGCTTCGCTCATGGACGGCGCGGGCGCCTGGGCGGGATCGGCTACCGTTTTCCTCTGGATTTCGGACTTTTCATAAAAAAGCAATCCCGAGCGGTCATCGGTCGTGTCGGGCACATAGGTGATGCGATAAAACCTCCCCTCGAACTCGATCTCATCCGTTCTCAGCCCGGCCGTGAGTATGCTGCTGGATCCGGCGACCCAACAGCCTTTCTTGGCCTGGGTCCGGTAATTGCTCAATTGGTCCTCTGCCTGCCGATACCTTGCCGCATCGTTCCCCTTGGTCCAGGAGACCGGCTTCAACTCCCATAGCGTGCCGGCGAATGCTTGCCCGAGGTGTTCGAGCTGCAGGTTGTGGTCGTCGACGTAATAGACATCCGGTCGCAGTCCGACCCAGGTCTGGCCGCGTCCGTCGTCCGCACCCCAGCCGACGCCTCGCGGCCTGATTTGTTCGTTGAACGATGTGTGAAGCAGGATCCCGAACAGCCAGGGCGCGAATTCGCATTTACCCGCCGCCAGGTCGTCGCAATCGACTTCCAGTCCTGACGGATCGCCGGCAAGCAAGGGCTTGCCATCGGTATAGGCGTAGGTGTTCAGCCCCCCGCCGATACCCAGCGGGTCGGGCTGCAGGTAACGGCCGCGCCGCGGGTCGTAATAGCGGTGCACGTTGTAATGCAGTCCGGTCTCCCGGTCGGCGTACTGGCCGGCCAGCCGCAGCGGCATGGCATCCGCGTGCCCGCGCACCATGCGCAGCCCGCCGTACGCGCCCAGCCGCGCGTTCCACACGGTCGCCCCATGCTCGTCGGTGACGGCTTCGACGGCGCCGCGCTGGTCGGCATGCAGGTACTCGATCACCGGTTTCGACAAGATCGGCGCGTCTTTCCCCGCCGCGGCCGCCGTGGCGACGTAGCGCAGGCGTGCGACCGGACGATGTTCCAGGTACACGTATTCGGCGACGATCCTGCCGCCGGCATCGGCCACCGCGACCAGCCGGCCATCCTCGTACAGGTAGTATTCGGCGCCGTCGCGGGTCTGCTTGGCGACCCTGATGCCGTCGGCATCGTAGCGATAACGGGCGATCGCCGCGCCGCCATCGCCGTCGCCGCCGACGCTGGCCAGTTCGCCGCCGGGGCCATAGGCCAGCGTGCGCCCGCCATGCCTGACCAGGTTGCCGGCCGCGTCGACGCGCTCGCCGTCGCCGGCTGCCGGATCGCCCGTGCGGTCGAAGCGGATGGCGGGATGCTCTGTGCCTGCTGTCCTTTCGGCGATGCGTTCGGCGTTCAGGCGGCCGTCGCGGTCGTGGCCGTATTCGGTGCGCTCGCCTATATCGATCTTGAGCGCAGCCTGCCGTGTGCCTGGAACGAGGCTCGCATGGCGCTCGATGGCGGCGACGGCGCCCGCGGCGTCGCGCTCGAACCGCGCCGTGCTCACGCCGGAATCGTGGCGCTGCAGCGTCCCGTGCCAGTCGCGCTCCGACCGGGTATGCAGTCCGTTACCGTAGTCGAAGCCATCGGGCCGGACGCCCTGCGCGGCGCGGCGCGCCTGCACCTTGCCGACCAGCGTCTTGTCGCCCAGGGCGATCCCGGTGACCCGGCCCGAGGGGTCGTACCCGTACCGCAGCCGTGCGCCGCTGGGGAGCGTCCTGCTCAGCACGCGTCCATCCGCGTCCCTGGTGCTGGCGACCGTCATGGCGACCACGGGGTCCGAGGACGTGGCGCCGGCCACCTGCAGCGTTTTTCCGCTGACGCGGCCCCAGACATCGGTCCGGAACCGCATCGTGTTGTCGCGCCGGCCGTCTTCCCAGCGCTCGGCAGCAAGCAGCACCATGCCCTCGTAACGGAATACCAGCGCGGCGTCGTGCCCGCCGCGATCGTCGCCGTAGTCGACCCTGCGCACCCTGCCGGCCGTGTCGGTGTCGATGCGCGTCACCACGCCGCGCGCGTCGCGCAGGGACAGCAGGCGATCGTCGGCCCGGTACGTCGCGGTGCGCAGGCCGGCATCGGGGCTGTGCACCGCGACCACCCGGCCGAAATCGTCGAACCAGCGCCGCACCACCGATCCGTCCGGTCGCGTCACCTGCTCGACCAGGCCTTCGGCGACGCTGCCGGCGCGGCCGCTCAGGTAGCGCGCGGATGCGGGGCCGCCGGCGCGTTCCTGTCCATCCTGCGGATGGCGATAGCCGGCATGGAACAGCAGCGCCTTGCCGCCGGGACCATACACGGTCTCTTCGGTCTTGCGGCCTTCGGTGTCGTAGCCGGTCACGGTCTGGCTGTCGTCCGCCGCGACGACATGCGTCGGGCGACCGGCATCGCGGTGCAGGTAGCGCGTGACGATGCCGGCGGCCGAGCGCTGGACGGCCAGGTTGCCGAGCGCGTCGTATGCGTAGCGTTCGCTGCGGGTGGCGCGGCTGCCGTCGACCACGCGGCCATCCTCCAGCAGCCACCCGCTCTCGACCAGGCCAACGAGCTTGCCGTCCGCAGCCAGCTCGGCATCCGACTGCGACACCCGCACGCCGTCGCTGCGGCGCCGCCGCGTCGGGCGCAAGGCGGCGTCTTCCCTGGAGAACGCCGTCACCACGTTGCCCGGTTCGGTGATCCCGACGATGCGCGTGCCGCCGGCGTCGTAGTCGATGCGGACCACGTCGGAATCGGCCGGCGAATCCGTTTTACCGTTCGGCAGCGGACCGTCGATCCGCACCAGCACGCTGTGGCCGTCGATCAGTGCATGGCCGTAGCCGACCGTGCGCGCGATCGGCACGGGTGCGCCGCCGGCCACGGGACTGGGCGCCCAGCCGCTCTCGGAGACGCGCGCGACCTGGCCGTACTCGTTGTAGGCAAGACGCCGGACCAGCGTCTTGCCGGCGACGACGCTGGGCCGTGTCACCATGCTCGGCTGAGTGGCGTCGCCCTCGTACGCCTGGCGCAGCAGCCAGCGCGCCGGGCCCGGCTTGCCCTGGCGGTAATGCACGACGTCGAGCCGGATTTCCCGCCCGGCGCCGTCGCGTTGCGTCTTGACGGTGCGGAGCGGCCGGCCCTGCGGGTCGAGGTCGGTGACATCGCGCAGGCTGCCGTTGCCGTCGTAGCCGTAACGCACGTCGGTCTTGCCGCAGCCGGCGCAACCGGGGCCGCGCACTTCCAGCAGCCGGCGGGCGCCGCCGATGACCGCATGGCGGTACACCGTCCTTTGCCCCAGGCTGTTGGCGATCGTGGTCTGCCCGCCGACGCTGCGATCGAAGGTGACCTGCTCGATGCCGGTGCCGGGCGCCAGGCGCGCCGGGACCAGCGGCTTGCCGCCGGGGCCGGCCTGCAGCCGGGCCGGCTCGCCCCTGACCGTCAGGATGCCCTTGCCGTCCGCGTCGTACAAATAGGTGCCGATGCGCCGGGTGGTCGGATGCGCGCCGCGCCCGTGGCTGGCGATGCTGATACCGGTCAGCAGGGTCGGATGGCGCGCATCCTCGTAGTGGTACAGGCGCGCAGCACCCGCACCCGCTGCGAACGAGGTGGACGGCGGCATGCCGACCTTTACCAGGCTGGCCGCCAGGTAGGCCGGCGCAATCGCGGCGCCGGCCGGCGCGGCGCTGCCGTACGCATAGTTGAAACGTCCCACCGGGCTATCGATGCCGTGCACGCCGCTGAACGTGCCCCCGCCTGCGGCCGGATAGTCGAGCGTCAGCACCCGGCCCTGCGGATCGGTCACCCGCGCCAGCAAGCCCCGGCGCGTATAGTCGAGCTTCACGGCTTCGCCGGTGCGCACCGCGATCCGCACCAGCCTGCCGCCGCGGTCGAACGACAGTTCGCGCCCATCGTTCCAGCGCCAGGTGTAGGCCGCGCCGCCCTGCCCGCGGCCGATCCGCACGATGCCGTTGGCCGGATCGGCGCCGGCGCAGCGGCTCGGGTCGTCCGGCGTGGCGCTGAAGACCAGGCGCGCGCCGTCCGCCTGCACGATCTGGATGCTGCGCCCGGTGTGATACAGCGCGGTTTCGTAGCTCAGCTTCCAGCCGCGCCCGAGGATGCCGTTGGCGTGCCGGGGGCTGGCGTACACGCTGTTGTAGTGGCGGACGATTTCCAGGCCGAGCACGCCCGGCAGCGCCGCCATGTCCGTCTCGCGCTGGTGCTTGTTGCCGGTGATGATGTCGATGGGGTTGCCGGCGCCGGCGTCGATGCCCGCGCCCTGTCCCTGCGATGCCGGTCCCGGCGCGGGACAGGTGTCGCCGCCGGGGCTGGGCTGGCACATGCCGCCGCCCGGCGGCGCGGCGGACGGCGCGCACGGCTGCACCCTGGGGTCGCACGAGGGCGGCATCGGCAAAGGCACCGTCTGCGCGCCGGCTGGCGGCGCACAGGCCGGCAGCGCCAGAGACAGTGCCAACGACAGCGCCAGCAAAAGCGTGTGCCGCTCACAGTAACGGCCCAGGGTTCGGTTCAGCATGTTCACGGCCTGCAGGATGGTGGTGGGAACTCAGGGGGTGGTGCATACCGGGCAGTCCGGCCCCGTGCAGGGTCCGCCGGGGTCGGCCGGGCCGCCGGGATATCCCGGCGCGTCGGGCTCCTCCCCGGGCGGCGATCCGCCGGGCGGCGATCCGCCAGGCGGCGCCGGCGTGCCGGGCGGGGTACTCTCACCCGGTGGCGCGCCGGTGCCCGGCCCCGCCAGGTTGGCCTGGTAGAACGGCGACTGCATGCGCACGATCGCTTCGCTGCGGATCGGGATGCGCCACGCGGCGCCGGAAGCGGCCGTGCACGGGACGCCGGCGACGGCCCGGATGCCGAACGGATCGCGTAGGCCAGGTGCCGCCGGGTTCGCGTCCGCGCCGTTCAGCATGGCATGCAGCATGCGGTCGACCAGCGGCACGATCAGGCGGAAGCAGTACGTGACGCGCACGTGCAGCAGGTTGGCGTCCTGGATCGAGATCCCGAATGCCGCGCCGGGAGCGGTGCTGCGGTAGTTCAGCGTGTCGTTGGGCAGTTCGCTGCCGCCCCCCTCTTCCCGTGCGCGTCCGAAGTCGCTGAACGCGGCCGGGGTCGGGTTCAGCACCTCGATCGTGGCCATCGCGCCGGCGGCCGTTTCCGCGCTCGCCTGCGCGTGCGCGGCTGCATAGCCCTGCGGCGTGGCCGCGCGCGCGAACAGCGGCAGCAGGCCGCGCGCCAGCGCCTCGCGCATCTCGTCCGGAT
Organism: Massilia forsythiae; assembly: GCF_012849555.1. Lineage (NCBI taxonomy): Bacteria > Pseudomonadati > Pseudomonadota > Betaproteobacteria > Burkholderiales > Oxalobacteraceae > Massilia > Massilia forsythiae. The sequence continues at coordinate 5,183,758 of NZ_CP051685.1, read as the reverse complement.
CGCCGTTGTGAAGGGCGCCGGCGCGCGCTGCCAGCATGGCGGCGTGGTTGAGCATGGCGCGGCCCTGGTACAGCAGCGCCGCCTGGATCGTGCCGAACACCAGCATGACCAGCACCGGCAGCACGATCAGGAACTCGGTGGCCGACTGGCCGCCGGGCCGCCGGCATGCTGCACGGCGCCGCCTCATCGCAGCGCCCCGACCGGCAGCACCATGCCGGGCGCGATGCCGCAGCGCGCCGCTTCCCCGGCCGCCAGCTCGAGCACGCACCGTGCGCGCCAGTGGCCGCGCATGCGCCATGGCGCCACCTCGCGCGCAACGCGCAGCACCCATCCATCGCGCGCCAGGAATACCACGTCGATCGGATAGCGCATGCCCAGCGTATGGATCGTGCTGCATGGGCTGAGCAGCATGGCCTGTCCCGGCGCCAGGGGCGGCCGGCCCAGCAGGCCGCGCAGGCGCGCCGGCAGCGACGCCGCCACCAGCACCTCGAGCGTGCAGTGCTGCGCGGATGCAGGCCAGGCGAGCAGGGAGCGCCGCATCGTCGCCGCCTCAGAACCGGATGCCGGACTGCATGAACTTCACCGCGATAGGGAACATCAGCACCAGGAAGGTCACCGGAAAGATGAACACGACCAGAGGAAAGATCAGCTTCACCGGGGCTTCCATGGCCAGCTTCTCGGCGGCCTGGAAGCGCTCGGCGCGGCGCTGCCCGGCCTGGGCGCGCAAGGTCGGGCCGAGGCTGGCGCCCAGGCGCTCGGCGTGGATCACCGCGCCGATGAAGCTGGATACCTGTGCGATGCGTACGCGCTCGTCCATGCGCCGCAACGCTTCGGTGCGCGTCAGCCCGGCGCGCAGGTCGCGCAGCACCAGCGCGAATTCGTTCTTCAACGGCCCGGCCGGTCCCTTGGCCACGGCCTGGCCGATGGCGCCGGCCATGTTCAGGCCCGCCTCCACCGACATGGTCAGGTAGTCCAGGTAGGCCGGCAGCGCGCGGACGATCGCCTTGCGGCGCTTGTTCAGCGCATCCTTGAGCCAGGCGCGCGGCAGCAGATGGCCGAGGAAGGCGCCGGCCGCCACGCCCTGCCAGGCGAACAGCCCGGCCAGCGCCAGCAGCAGGGCCGCGACGGCGGCGCCTCCGCAGGTGAGCACGATGCCCAGCGCGACCAGCTGGCCCGGGCTGATCAGGTAGCCGAGGCCGGCCAGGCGCAGCGATTGCGCCGGCCCCTCCAGCAGGCGGTGCGGAATCCGCGCGCACAGGTGGTAATCCACCAGGCGGATCGATGGCCACAGCAGGCGCAGCGGCCCGGGCAGCGGGTCGAGGAAGGCGCGGTCCTCGCCCGGCATGGCGTGCTTCAGGCGCAGCGCCGCATGCAGCGCTGCGGCGGCGAACGCGGCGAATCCGACGCCGGCCAGGATGGCGATCGTCAGCTTGTCCATGGGTTCCTTACACGTCGATATCGGTGATCCTGCGGATGACGTGGTGGCCGACCAGGATCGTCAGCGCCATCACGCCCAGCGTCAGCCAGCCGTACCAGGCGTGGAACAGCGGCGCCATGGCCTCGGGCTCCATCAGGTCCAGCACGACGATCAGCAGCAGCGGCAGGCCCGCCATCACCACGCCCTGCATCTTCGCCTGTGCGGTCAGGCTGCGGATCTTGCCCTCCATCTGCAGCCTGGCGCGGATGGTTGCGGCGGTCGCTTCCAGCGTTTCCGCCAGGTTGGAGCCGACTTCGCGCGACAGCGCCATGCCGCCGGTGACCAGCGCCAGGTCGGCCAGCGGCACGCGCCGTTCCAGCGCGGCGAGCGCCGCGGCGAAATCGACGCCGAGGCGCAGCTCGCGCAGCAGCAGGTCGAATTCCTGCGAAAGCGGCGGCCTGGTCTCGCCGGCCACGCCTTCCAGCGCGATCGGCAGGCTGGCGCCGGCGCGCAGCGCGCCGGTCAGCATCATCAGCGCGTCCGGCAGCTGCTGCTCGAACAGCCGCAGGCGGCGCCGCGCGAGCCGGCGCACCATGTAGCGCGGCCCGAGCAGGGCCGGCGCCATGCCCATGCCGGCGACGGCCAGGCTGCCCGTCATGCACCATGCGGCCAGCGGCAGCAGCACCAGTACGGCCAGGTTGAGCGCCACGATCCGTCCGGCGTCGGTAAAGATGAACAGGTGTTCGAGGTCCAGCCTGGCCCATTGCGCCTGTCGGCGCTGGCGCTGCGAAAACCGGCGCACGCCGACATGCAGGCCGATCCAGATCAGCAGGAAGCCGGCCGCGAACACGCCGGCGATCACGAACGATTGGCTGCGCATGGCGATGGCTCCCGTCCGGGCGCGGCGGCGTTGCCGAAGATCGACAGGTCCACCTGGACGCCGCGCCGCAGCAGGTCCCGGTAAAAATCCGGCACGTGCCCGGTCGCCGCGAACCGGCCGCGCACCCTGTCGTCGTCGCCGAAGCCGTCCTGTTCGAAGCGGAAGATGTCCTGCATCTGGACCAGGTTGCCCTCGATGCCGGTCACTTCCGTGATATGGGTGACCTTGCGCGTGCCGCAGGAAAAGCGGGTCTGCTGCACGATGACGTCCACCGCCGAGGCGATCTGCTCGCGGATCGCCTGCACCGGCACCTCCAGCCCGCTCATCAGGGCCATGACTTCCAGGCGCGACAGGCAATCGCGCGGACTGTTGGCGTGGGCGGTGGTGAGCGAGCCGTCGTGGCCGGTGTTCATCGCCTGCAGCATGTCCAGGGCTTCGCCGCCGCGGCACTCGCCGACGATGATGCGGTCGGGCCGCATGCGCAGGCAGTTGCGCACCAGGTCGCGGATGGCGACGGCGCCGCGGCCTTCGATGTTGGCCGGGCGCGCCTCGAGCGCGACCAGGTTCGGCTGGTTCAGCTGCAGCTCGGCTGCATCCTCGACCGTCACGATGCGCTCGTCGTCGGGAATGAAGTTCGATAGCACGTTGAGCAGCGTGGTCTTGCCCGAGCCGGTACCGCCGGACACCACGATGTTGGCGCGCAGCCGCACCGCCACCCGCAGGAACGCGACCATCCCGCGGTCGAGGGCGCCGCAGCGCACCAGGTCGTGCTCGGTCAGCTTGTTGCGGGCGAACTTGCGGATCGTCAGGCATGGCCCCTTGATCGCCAGCGGCGGGATGATCGCGTTCACGCGCGAGCCATCCTTCAGGCGCGCGTCGACCATCGGCGAACTCTCGTCGATGCGGCGCCCCAGCGGCGAAACGATGCGCTCGATCGCCGCCAGCACGGCGGCATCGTCGGAAAACGAGATGTCGGCGCGGTGCAGCCGTCCGCCGCGCTCGACGAAGATGTCGCTATGGCGGTTGACCATGATCTCGGTGACGGCGTCGTCGGCGAGCAGCGCTTCCAGCGGACCCAGGCCGACGATCTCGTCGAGCACCACGTCGCGCAGGCCGGCGCGCAGCGGACGCATTGCGTCGAAGGCCGGGTCGGCGTCGATCAGTTCCTCGATCAGTCCGCGCACCGCGGCGCGCAGCTCGGGGTCGGCCATGCGCGCCACGTCCACCCGGCGCAGGTCCATCGCGGCGATCAGCTTGCGGTGCAGCTGGGCGCGCATCGCCATGCCCTCGGGGCTTTCCAGCGGGTTCGTGCGGCGCGCGACGGCGTCGGAGACAGGATCGGGTACAGGATCGGGCGCACCCAGGCTCGCGGTCTGCGCCGCTGGGCCGTCTTCCAGGCAGGCCTGCACCCGGTATTCTCCCAGTTCGATGCTGTCGCCGCCGGCCAGCGGTCCGTATTCGACGATCTCCTTGCCGTCGACCCTGACCGGCGCCATGCCGCCGCCGTCCCTCACGAACAAGCCCTGTTCGCCGCAGGAGAATTGCAGCTGGCGGCGGCCGATGCGCCAGCCCTGCAGCACGACCAGGCACTGCGGGTCCCTGCCGACGCAACAGGCCGGACCGGGGCTGGCCCGGTCGGCCACCAGTTCCCGTCCGCGGAAGACTTTTATGCGAATCATCTGTGGTCCCGAAGGTAGCGGCGACATGTCGGCGCAGGGTTGGCGCATCCGGCGCGCGTCACGGGCGGCGCAGCTTGTCTTCGAACGCCGCCTTGCCCGCCTCGCCGCGTTCGCGCAGCTGCATGGCCAGGCCCGCGCCCGGTGCGATGATCTCGGGTTCGAGCAGCACCACCAGTTCGGTCTTGTTGCTGCGGAAGTCGTCCGAGCGGAACAGCCGGCCGAGGATCGGGATCCTGCTCAGCACCGGCACCCGGTCCACGGCCGACGACATCTCGCTGTTGACCAGTCCCGAGAGCGCGACCGCTTCGCCCGACTTCAGGCTCACCTCGGTCGACGTGTTACGCGTCAGGAAGCCGGGCACGCTCGAGGTGCTGACCGAGGCGTCGATCTGCGACAGCTCCGACGAGATCCTGGCGGTGATGACGTCGTCGGCGTCGATCTGCGGTTCGATCTCGAGGATGATCCCGTACGGCTTGTAGCTGACGTTCACCGCGCCGAGCGCGCCGACCTGCTGGATCGGCACTTCGCCGCCCACCTGCAGGCGCGCCTTGCCGCCGCTCCTGGCGGTCAGCTCGGGCGAGGCCAGCACGCGCACGTCGCCGTCGTTGATGCCCAGCTTGATGCGCGAGCTCAGCGTCGCGGCCAGGCCGAGGAACACGCCGCCGGTGTTGGCGCCGCGGCGCACGAAGGGCGGCGCATCGGCAAGCAGGTTGTCGCCGGCCTCCTGGCGGCGCGGCACGTCCTGGTACACGCCCTGCTTCGAGGCCACGCCCATCACGCCGAACACCGGCCCGTTGGCGTCCCGGGCCAGTCGATGCCGATGGTTTCCAGCAGCGAGCGCTTGATCTCGATGAAGTGCAGCCGGAACAGGACCGAACGCGTGTAGGCGCTGCCCTGGTCTTCGCGGATGTTGAAGACCACGCCCGGCATGCCCTTCAGGCTGGCCGCGAGCCGTGCGTGGGTTTCCTTGTGCACCGCCCCGGACAACACGAGTTCGGCGCCCACCTGCTCCACCGTCACCCCGCCCAGCCCGCGCGTGAGCGCCTCGACCTTGGCGCGGATCGCCTGCAGGTCCTTCGGCACGATCGTCACCTGGTACGAATACATGCGCTCCCTGGTCCATACCAGCAGGCTGGTGCTGCCGACCTGCTCGGCGATCAGCAGCAGGTTGGCGTCGACGGTGGTGGTGCTGAGCAGGTTGCCGCTGCCGAGCGCCAGGCGCACGATCCTGCCCTGGATCGGCAGCATCATGATCTCGCCGGCGGTGATGGTCAGCGCCCTGGTCGGCAGGTAGTGCATGACCGGCGTGACCGGGGTGATCGAGCGCGGCTTGCGGGGTGCGGCGGCGGCAAGCGGCGGCTTCGGCCGGGAAACCGCGACTGGCGCTTCGGGCATGGCGCCGGCTGCCGCACTTGCGGCGCCCGCAACGCCGAGGGCGGCGGCGAGAACGAACAGGAGACGTCGGGTGGTCATGGCGCTTGGGTTCTTTCGTCAGTTGCTGGCAGGTGGCGTGGACGTTGCTGCAGGCGCCGGCGCAAGCTCGGGCAGCGGCAGGCGCGACACGACCTGGCCGCCAGGGCCGCGCCCGCCGGCGATGAATTCGATGCCGGCGTCGTGCGTGCGTCCATCCGGCGCCAGGTCCGACGACAGCAGCGGCTTCATCGCCAGCAGGTCGCCGTCGCGGGCGCCGCGCAGGGCCACGCGATAGGCGCCCATCTTCTGGCCGATCAGCAGCCTGGCCGCTTCCTGCGGCTTGACCAGCAGGGTGATCGAATCGAAGCCCTTGTCGCGCGCGCCGTCGACCGCGCCCGGGCGCGCCATCCCGGCGCTGCCGGCGCCCCGGGCTTGCGCATCGCGGAATTCCCGGCCGGTCGCCAGCACCAGCATGTTCTGCATGAACAGGCTGGCCTGCTCGCGCGGCCGTTCGCTGCCCGCGCCCGGCGCGGCGGGCGCGTTCGATAGCAGGAACAGGTCGACGCGGTGCAGCGGACGCAGGGTCTGGGCAATCGAGTTGAGGTTGTCGATGGCGATGGTCACGGCGCGCATCCCGGCCGGCACGATGGCGGCGACGTCGTCGACCTCCGGCTGCTGCAGGTCGCTCATGCGCACCGGCCGCCCGCCCAGGACCGGCCGCGCCAGCCGCAAGCCTTCCATCGACGCGAAATCCCTGGCGAGCAGCGTGTCCGGATAGACCAGGTCGGCATCCACCTTGCGCGATACGAACACGGTGGTGTTCAGCACCGTGTCCGGACCCACGTCGGTCTTCGGCACCACCACCGCCACCCGGGGCGTCTCCCGACCGCGCGCACTGGCGGCGATTTCCCGCTTCATGCTGTCCTCGCGCTGTTGCAGGTACAGGTAGGCCAGGCCGGCGACGCCGGCGGCGAGCGCCGTGGCGAACAGCAGCAAGGCGGCCGGGCTCGAGAGCGTGGCGCCGATGGTGCGCAGTTTGTTCATGGGCAGTCTGTTCATGGTAATGGGCGGACAACGGGTTCACACGCTGAACGAGATCGCATACGCGAACGCGGAAAACGCACCCTTGACGCCATCGATCAAGGCCCGGATCGGCGATGGCGTCAGCGAGGACAGGACCAGCACGATCACGCCGAATGCCAGCACGATCAGGTATTCGGTTTGCGCCTGGCCGGCGCCGGCGGTGCGGGCCGGCTTCATGGAGCCTCGGCGAGCGTCATGACGGCCTGGGTGTCGCGCTCGCGCCAGGCGACCAGCTCGAACTGCGCGCGCCGGCGCTGCGCGCTCAGGAACCACGCGGTGACGCCGGTGGCGGCATTCCTGACGGTGTGCGAACGCGGCGCCGGCCATTTTTCGCCGAGCAGCCGCGCGCCGATCTGCTGCCGCAGCCGCTCGGGCGAACCGGCCGCGGTCATCGAGATCACCACGCCACGGCGGCCGTCGTCGCTGCTGGACACGGTCGAGTCCACGCGCACGCCCGCCGGCAGCAGCGCCCGGGCCGCGGCCGCCATCGGGCTGGGCCCTGGATCCGGCCGGCTGCGCGCGAAGTAGCCGGACGCCCCACTTTGCCCGGCCAGCTGCAGCGTCGCCAGGCACTGCGGCCCGGCCACGCTCAGCACGCGCCAGCCGGACACCGTCCTGCGCCGCGCCGCAAAGCCGAGCGCCTGCCATTGCGTTTCCACCTTCGCCAGTACCTCCTCGGCCGGCGCCGCCGCCTGCACCCGCAGGATCGACATGCGCAAGCCGTCGATCGACACGTCCTGGCCGATCGCGGCGATGGACAGGTCCGGCGGCAAGCGCTCCGGGCAGGCCGCGGCGCCGGTGGCGGCGCACACGCCGAGCAGCGCGAGCGGTGCGAGCAGCGTGGCCGGCATGGCGCCCAGCCGGGCGCCGCGGCGCCGCGCCGCGCCATCGGGACGAGCGGGCCCTGCGACAGAAGTCTTCGACATGCGGTTCGACATGCGTTCCCTTTGTTTATTTCAGCCGGTCCGGCGGCACCACGTCGACGGCGATCTTGCCGGCTTCGATCCGGCCCGGCTGCACCGGGTCCCACGGCGCCAGTCCGGCGCGCGCGTCCTGCACGATCGCACCGAGTCCCTGCGCGGTCGGCACCGCGCGCGCCACCATCTGGCGCGTGCCGGCCTTGCCGTTCGCGCCCCAGGTATTCGACAGGATCGCGCCGTCGGCGTGGAAGTCCAGGCCGCGCCAGGCGGCGCTGCTGGACCACAGGCGCCGGTACACCGCGCTGTTCCCGGCCACGCCCTCGAGCGCGACGCGGACGGTGGCGAGGTTGTCCCCCGGTAGCGGCGGCGCGAAGCCGGCCGGGCCGGCGACCGCGACCGCGCCCAGCGCCGCCAGCGGTTCCTTGCCGACGTCTGTCGCGGGCGTCTCACGGCCGATCGTCGTCGCCAGGCCGCCGGCATCCTTCAGGTAGGCGACGCCGGCGCTGTCGCGCCACATCGGATCGATGCCGTTCACCAGCGCGGCGACGTGCCTGTCGCTGTCCCTGATGACGGCGCCGGCGCCGGCGGAGCGGTCGTTCAGCAGGCGCGCGGCGACTTCGTTGCCGATGGCGGCGTCCGACTTCCGGTTCGGTTCGTTGAGAACGGCGAAGTCGCCGCCGCCGTCGTACCAGACGGTGCGCTCCCAGGTGGCGTAGCGCGCCGCCATGTCCGTCGTGTGCCGGACATCGATGAGTTTGCCGACGGCCGCGATGCCGACGAACAGCGGGATCAGGATGAACAATGCCGCCACCAGCAGCTCCACCATGGCCTGGCCGCGTGCCCTCGTCACGGGGGTCTTCATTGCGCGCTCCACGACGTGGTCCGCTCCTGCGGCGTGCGGTCCACCAGCCGCGACTGCCAGTACGGGTTGAACAGGTTGGCCAGTTCGGTCTTGCCGTCGGCGCGCGCCCAGCCCACGCGCGTGAAGCCGGCATCGGTGTTCGACCGGTAGAAATAGGCATGGGCCGAAGACAGGGCGCGCATCGTGCCGCCCTTCAGCGTCGGATCCAGCCGCAGGCTGCCGGCACTGGCCATGAACTTGTCCGCCGTGCGGATGCCGGCGCCCGTGCGCTCGACTTCGATGGTGACGGCGACGGCGCCGCCGTTCTGCTGCGCGCCCTGGCCGGATCGCATGGCGGACGTGGGATCGGCCACGTCGCGGTACCAATCCTGCAGGCCGCCGCCGGCATCCAGCGTCGCGCCGGGTCCGGTGCCGTGGTAGCGCACCTGGGCGGGCAGCAAGGTCAGCGGATTGGACAGCGCGGCGCCGTAGCCGGCCGTCGACGCCGGGTTGTTCCTGTAGCCGGTCCGGCCGTCGTAGCCGCCGTTCCTGCCGACGACGGCGCCGCCGGAGTCGCCGCGCCCGAAATTGCCGTCCACCAGCGGCGTGACATCGGTCCACGGGCACAGCCCGGCCGGCAAGCACGGCACCAGGAAGGTACACGATTGCACGCCCGTCCCCCAGGTCGCGTCCAGGGCCAGCCAGCGCTTCTTGTCCTGGGCCAGGATGCTGCCGCCGGCATGGGTGAACCCGAACACGGTCCACGAGGACAGGTAGTTCGGCAGCGCCCTGCACGCCTTGACCGACGTCGCCGGCCCCCAGCCCGGCAGCGGCGCCGACAGCCGGTTGCGCGTAAAGGGATCGGTCGAGTCTTCGCTGACCACCACGTCCGCGAAGCGGTCGGCTTCGGGCGAATCGTCGTTGGCGCGGTGGGCCGTGGTGGATGCCGACCAGCGCTCGACCTCGAAGGCGGTGGTGCCGAGCGAAAAGGCGCTGCCGGTGAGCCGGGCGCTTGGATCGTTGCGCCTGACGACTTCGTCGGCCAGCACGGTCATGTCGAGCGCCGTGGCCACGTGATGCGCATCCTGGGCCGCCTCGAACGCCCGGACCAGGCGGTCGAGGCCCTCCACCGCGGGGCCGGCCGCATCGGCGTAGGCAGCCGCTACCGATTCGATGGGCAGCCCGTGCGCCGTCTCCCACAGCGGCTTGTCGGCCGGGATCGTCGAGGATTCCAGCGACAGTGCGGTTTCGCCCATGCGCCGGTGGGTATGCGCCGCATCCTCGAGATAGGATTTCAGGCTGGCCAGCTGGACCACCGCCACCTGGTTGGCGACCGTTGCGCGGTTCAGGTAAGCGGAGAAATTGTGGTCGCGCGCCTGCAGCACCGCGGCGCTGTAGGCGCCGGCATCGCCCGCATTCTGCAGGCGCGTCTTCGCATTCGCCAGCATGCCGCTGTTGAACAGCACCAGCCCGACCAGCGCGCAAGCGGCGGCGAACAGCAGCGTGAAGACCATCGCCTGGCCCGATCGCGCGGGCCCGCGAACGACAGGCTGCAGGAAGCATGTTCTGCGCGAGTGCATGGTTGGCGCTTTCCGGATTTTCGCTCGAAATGACTTGCCGGCGCCCTCACTGGCCGGCGTCGTTTTCCCGGTTGTACTCGGACATGCCCTTGGTCGTGTCGCCGCGCGTGGCCGCGCTTTGCGCGGCGGCGCCGGCTTTGGTGATCATGTCCTGCGATGGCTTGCCGGCGACTTCATTCGCCAGGCCGGCCGTCTGGTTGCGCACGGTCTTGCCGAACATGGCATACACGCCGATCGCCGAAACGGCAATCAGGGCGACGATGATGATGTATTCCATCATTCCCTGGCCGCGTTGTGCATTGGCCGAAAGCTTGCTATTCATTTTCATGAACACTCCTGAAGTTGGTCTTTTGAATAAGCAATACCAGGCCATCGGTATTGCCGAATATTGCCGCATGAATTATTTCGGATTGAATGGCGATGCATTCCGCGACAAGCAACTCATTGCCTGGTCTTTTTATTTTTCAATCGGAAAAATGGAAAGCCGTTTGCGGATATCCTTTCGCCGGAGAAAGGCAAAAGAAAAAGCAGGCGGCAATGCAGAACCAGACGTGGACGATGCATGCCGGGACGGAATTCGCTTTCACTGTTTCTCCAAAAATCATTTTCGATCAAGCCGATGGCCGGTTCCGGAATCAGGATCGAATTGATTCCGGGAATGGCGCCGACGGCAAGCGAGAATGATAAAGAAACAGGCTCGGCAACTCGTTGTGCCGAGTCAAATTACAGCCTGACACGAATAGATTGGAATACTGCGCTATTATCGTGCAATATAGAAAGAGCTTTTTAGAAAGATATTTTATTGCCGCATGCGGCATCGCGCATGAATGCCGATACCGAATGCACGGCCATGCAATATCGAATGCAATCGTGGATCGTTTTCACGCATTCGATGTTGCCGACCGAATACCGCCGCTGCCTATGGCAATTGCAAGCGATACCCGACACCGGTTTCCGTGATCAGCCAACGCGGCTGGGCCGGATCGTCTTCCAGCTTGTGGCGCAGGTGGCTCATGTAGATGCGCAGGTAATGGGCGTTATCGGCCTGGTTCGGTCCCCACACCGCGCGCAGCAGCTGCGGCGTGGTCATCACCTTGCCGGCCTGCCCCACCAGCGCCGCCAGCAGGCGGTGCTCGGTCGGCGTCAGGCGCACCGTTTCGCCGGCGCGGGTGACGCGGCGGTTCTGCAGGTCCACCGTGACCTCGCCGAACGCGACCATGCCATCCATGTCCGCCGCCGGGCCGCGCTGGCGCCGCTGCGAAGCGCGCACGCGCGCCAGCAGTTCGCCCACGCCGAACGGCTTGGTCAGGTAGTCGTCGGCGCCGGCGTCCAGCGCGCGGATCTTTTCGTCCTCGTTGACGCGCGCCGACAGCACGATCACCGCCACCGCCGACCACTTGCGCAGGTCGCCGATGAAATCGACGCCGTCGCCGTCCGGCAGGCCGAGGTCGAGGATGACCAGGTCCGGCTTGCGCGTGGCGGCGTCGATCAGGCCGCGCTTGAAGGTGGCGGCTTCGTGTACGTGCCAGCCTTCCTGTTCCAGGGCGCCGCGCACGAAACGGCGGATGTGCGGCTCGTCTTCCACGAGCAGGGCGGTGGCTGTGGGTTCAGTCATTTGCTTCGTTCACTCCAGTTGATCTCGTCATGCGCGGCCAGCGCGATCACGCCGCGCCGGCCGCGCCGCCATCGGCTTCCCGGTCCGCCGGCAGCGCCTCCGCCAGCGGCATGTCCAGCGGCATCTCGGGCGGCGGCAGCGCCGGCGGCGTCCCCAGCGGCAGCGTGAACACGAAGGCGGCGCCGCCCTGCGGCCGGTTGCGCGCCACGATCGTGCCGCCGTGGGCGCCGACGATGGCGCGGCAGATCGCCAGCCCGAGTCCGACGCCCGGCTTGGCCGATTCGCGCTCGCCGCGCGCGAACTTCTCGAACACCGCTTCTTCCTGGCCCGGCGGCAGGCCCGGCCCGTCATCGGCCACCGTCAGGTCCAGCCAGCGCACGCGCGCCGCCGCGCCGATGGTGATGGCGCTGTCCGGCGGCGTGTATTTTCCGGCATTCTCGAGCAGGTTGCACAGCACCCGTTCGATCAGCATGGCGTCGAAGCGCACCAGCGGCAAGTCCGGCGCCAGCTCGGTGACGACGCGCCGGCCCTGCAGGGCGGCGCGGCTGGCGCGCAGGGCGCTGCCGACGACTTCCTCGACCGGCTGCCATTGCAGGTTCAGCTTCACTTCGCCGCTTTCGATGCGCGCCATCTCCAGCAGGTTCGTCACCAGCATCCCCAGGCGCATGGTTTCCTCGCGCAGCGCCGCCGCCATCGCCTGCTGGTGCGGCGCCAGCGGCGGCCGGGACGAGGACAGCGATTCGGCCAGCGCGATCTGCGCCGTCAGCGGCGTGCGCAGGTCATGGGACAGCGCCGCCAGCAGCGAGTTGCGCAGCCGTTCGGATTCGATCTTGACCAGCGCGTCCTGCGCCACGTCGATGTAGTGCACCCGTTCCAGCGCGATCGCCGCCAGCGCGGCGAACGTGTCCAGCTGCTGGCGCTGCTCCGGCTCAGGCAGCCAGCGCGCGGCGCCGGTCTCGATGGCGAGCACGCCGCGCGTGCGCATCGGCGCCACCAGCGGCATGTAGAACACCGGGCTGGCCGGCAGGGTGTCGGTACCGCTGCCGGCGGGCGCGGCGCGGTCGAAGCTCCATTGGGCGATGCCGGGGTCGATGCCGGCGATCGCTGCCGTGCCGGCCGTGCCGGCGTCGGGGGCCGCCTGCAGGCGGCCGTCGCCGTCCGGCAGCAGCAGCGCGGTGCGCACCCCGAAGCTGGCGGCGATGGCGTCGCGCGTCGCTTCGTACACCTGCTCGGTCTGCAGCACGCCCGACAGGGCGCGCGCGAATTCGTACAAGGCGCGCGCCCTGCCCTCGCGCTCGGCCGCCACGCGCGCCTGGAAGCGCAGGCCGGCGGTCAGGTGGCCGGTGATCAGGCCGACCGCCAGCATCACGCCGAAGGTGACCAGGTACTGGAAGTCGGATACCGCGAACGCGAAGCGCGGCGCCACGAAGAAGTAGTCGAAGCAGGCCACGCCGACGCAGGTGGCGGTCACCGAGGGCCCGCGGCCGAGGCGCACCGCCACCAGCAGCACCACCAGCAGGAACAGCATGGCGATGTTCGCCAGTTCCAGCTTGCCCAGGCTGGTCGTCGCCAGCAAGGCCATCGCCAGGCTGGCGGCCACGGCGGCGCCGTGCGCCAGCGCGTAACGGCGCAGCCGGCCGGACGCCGGCGCCGCGGCCGCCGTCGACCGCGGCGCGGCGCGGGATGGGGCGGCGTTGCCGTCGCCGACCTCGACCAGGTCGATGTCGGGCGCCAGGCGGGCGAAGCGGCGCCCGCGCGCCGGTTGCCACGGCCAGCGGCGCAATGCTGCCCGGCCGATCGCGGCGCGGCCTGGCGCGGCGCGGCCGATCGCGATCTTGGCCAGGTTGTGGCTGCGCGCATACTCCACCGCGGCCGCTTCGACCTCGTTGGCCGCCAATACGGCGGTGACGGCGCCCAGTTCGCGCGCCAGCGCCAAGGCGTCCAGCGTGCGTTCGCGCTGCGGCGCCGGGCGCCGCCGCAGGCTGGGTGTCTCGATGTGGATCGCGTGCCAGCCGGTATTCAACTGGCCGGCCAGGCGCGCCGCGCTGCGCACCACCCGTTCGGCCGCGTCGCCGCTGCCGATGCAGGCCAGCAGCGCGGCGCCGGTCGCCCACACCGGCTCGATCGATTTTTCGATGCGGTAGGCGCGCACGTCGTCACCGATGCGCTCGGCGGTGCGGCGCAGCGCCAGCTCGCGCAGCGCGATCAGGTTCCCCTTGCGGAAGAAATTGCGGCCGGCGCGCTCGGCCTGTGCCGCCTGATAGACCTTGCCGAGGCGCAGGCGCGCGAGCAGTTCGTCGGCCGGCAGGTCGACCAAGATCACCTCGTCGGCGCCGTCGAACACCTTGTCCGGCACCGTCTCGCCCACGCGCACGCCGGTGATGCCGCCGACCACGTCGTTCAGGCTTTCCAGGTGCTGCACGTTGACCGTGGTGTAGACGTCGATGCCGGCGCCGAGCAGTTCCTCGACGTCCTGCCAGCGCTTCGGGTGGCGCGAGCCGGGCGCGTTGGTGTGCGCCAGTTCGTCCACCAGCACAAGCGCCGGCCGGCGCGCCAGCGCGGCGTCGATGTCGAACTCGGCCAACTGCGCGCCGCGATGGGAAAATGCACGGCGTGGCAGCAGGTCGAGGCCGTCCAGCAGCGCCTCGGTCTCGTGGCGGCCATGGGTCTCGACGATGCCGACCAGCGGCGTTGGGCTGCCCGCCGCCGCGCCGCCGGCCGCGCTGGTTGCCGCGCCGTTTTCCGTGCCGTCTACCGTGCTGGTTGCCACGCCGTTTACCACACTGGTTGCCAATAATGCGCGCGCCGCCGACAGCATCGCGTAGGTCTTGCCGACGCCGGCCGAGGCGCCGAAGTAGATGCGCAGGCGCCCGCGCACGGCGCGCCGTTCGCGCGCCTGCAACTGCGCCAGCAGCGCGTCCGGGTCGCCGCGGCGCGCATCGTCGGGCACGACGGGGTCTGCGTCCGCGCGGCCGTCCGGATCAGTGGCCATGCACTTCCCTGGCGCCGCCGGCCGCGGCGCTATCCAGCGCCAGGTTCAGCGCCAGCACGTTGACGCGCGCCTCGCCGAACAGGCCGAGCCAGGGCTTGTCGGCGTGGGCGTCGATCAGCGCCTGCACCTGGCTAGGGGCCAGGCCGCGCGCGGCAGCCACGCGGCCGGCTTGCCAGCGCGCCGCGGCCAGGCTGATGTCCGGGTCCAGGCCGCTGGCTGAGGCGGTCACCAGGTCGACCGGGATCGGCGCGCGGTTGCCGGGGTCGGCCCGGCGCAGCGCGGCGGCGCGCGCCGCGACCGCATCGGCCAGCGCCGGGTTGGTCGGCCCCAGGTTGGAGCCGCCCGAGCCGGCCGCGTTGGCGGCCATCGGCGCAGTGGCCGAGGGGCGGCCCCAGAAGTGGCCGGGCTGGCTGAAGGTCTGGCCGATCAGGATTGAGCCGGCCACGCGGCCCTGCGTTTCGACCAGGCTGCCGTTGGCCTGGTGCGGGAAGGCGGCCTGGCCGATGCCGGTGACGGCGGCCGGGTACAGCGCGCCGCACAGCAGGGTCAAGGCGCCGAGCAGCACCAGGGCCGGGCGCAGCACGGGCGCGGCGGCCGGGGTGCGTGCGTCATTGATGGTGGAATGAGTAAGCGATGACATGTTGTTCTCCTTGTATAGGCAGCCGATCGTCGTTCCCGGCCTTGGCGGCCATGGTTGCCGGAAACGACGATGTGCCTGCTTCACACCAGATGCAATCCTGCCAGCAGCAGGTCGATCAACTTGATGCCGATGAACGGCAGGATGATACCTCCTAGTCCGTACACCAGCAGGTTACGGCGCAGCAGCGCACTGGCGCCGATGGCGCGCAAGCGCACGCCGCGCAGCGCCAGCGGGATCAGGAACACGATGATCAGGGCGTTGAAGATCACCGCCGACATGATCGCCGAGGCCGGGCTGGCTAGGTGCATCACGTCCAGCGCGCGCAACTGCGGATAGGTGCCGACGAAGGCGGCCGGGATGATGGCGAAGTACTTGGCGACGTCGTTGGCGATCGAGAACGTGGTCAGGGCGCCGCGCGTCATCAGCATCTGCTTGCCGATCTCGACGATTTCCAGCAGCTTGGTCGGGTTCGAGTCGAGGTCGACCATGTTGCCGGCCTCTTTCGCCGCCTGGGTGCCGCTGTTCATCGCCACCGCCACGTCGGCCTGCGCCAGCGCCGGGGCGTCGTTGGTGCCGTCGCCCGTCATCGCCACCAGCCGCCCTTCTTTCTGGTAGTCGCGGATCAGGGCCAGCTTGTCTTCCGGGGTGGCCTCGGCCAGGAAGTCGTCGACCCCGGCTTCGGCGGCGATGGCGGCCGCGGTCAGCTTGTTGTCGCCGGTGATCATCACGGTCTTGATGCCCATGCGGCGCAGCTCGGCGAAGCGCTCCTTGATGCCGGCCTTGACGATGTCCTTCAGTTCGACCACGCCCAGTACGCGCACGCCGTCGGCCACCACCAGCGGCGTGCTGCCGCGCCGCGCGGCATCCTCCACCGCGCGCATCACGTCCGGCGGCAAGGCCGCGCCGAGCGCTTCGACGTGGCGCTGCACTGCCGACGCCGCGCCCTTGCGCAGCCGGCGCGTGCCGATGTCGATGCCGCTCATGCGCGTGTTGGCGGAAAACGGCACCGGCTCGGCATCCAGCGATGCCAGGTCCGGCAGTTGCGCCGCGCTGCGCTGGCGTGCCAGCGCCACGATGCTGCGTCCTTCCGGCGTCTCGTCGGCCAGCGACGCCAGTGCGACGACCTCGGCCAGTTGCGGCTCGGTGACGCCGCGCACCGGCAAAAAGGCGGCGGCCTGGCGGTTGCCGTGGGTGATGGTGCCGGTCTTGTCAAGCAACAGCACGTCGACGTCGCCCGCCGCTTCCACCGCGCGCCCGGACGTGGCGATGACGTTCGCGCGCATCATGCGGCTCATGCCGGCCACGCCGATGGCCGACAGCAGGCCGCCGATGGTGGTCGGGATCAGGCACACCAGCAGCGCCACCAGCACCGTGACCGTGACCGGCGCGCCGGCATGGGCGGCGTCCACCGCGAACAGCGAGAACGGCAACAAGGTCACCGTCACCACCAGGAACACGATGGTCAAGGCCACCAGCAGGATGCTCAGGGCGATCTCGTTCGGGGTCTTCTTGCGCTTGGCGCCTTCGACCATCGAGATCATGCGGTCGAGGAAAGTCTCGCCCGGGTTGGCGCTGACTTTCACCACCAGCCAGTCGGACAGTACGCGGGTGCCGCCGGTGACGGACGAGAAGTCGCCGCCGGATTCGCGGATCACCGGCGCCGATTCGCCGGTGATCGCGCTCTCGTCGACCGAGGCCATGCCTTCGACGACGTCGCCGTCGATCGGGATCACGTCGCCGGCCTCGACCAGGATGTGGTTGCCCTTGCGCAGGTCGGTGGCCGGGCACGGCAGCCAGCCGGCCTTGCGCAGCGACGTGGCGGGGTTGGATGCGGCCGTCAGCTTCTTGGCCATCACGCTTTCCTTCAGGCCGCGCAGCGAAGCCGCCTGCGCCTTGCTGCGGCCTTCGGCCAGCGCCTCGGCGAAGTTCGCGAACAGCACCGTAAACCACAGCCAGACGGCGGTGGCCAGGATGAAGCCGGGCGGCGCCTCGGCGTTCCCCGCCAGCGCCTGCAGGTACAGCAGGCTGGTGAGGATGCTGCACACGTACACCACGAACATCACGGGGCTGCGCAGCTGGGTGCGCGGGCTCAGTTTCTTGAAGGCGTCCGCCAGCGCCGGGACCAGCATGGCGGCGTCGAACAGCGGCAGGCGCTTGGGCAGCGCGTTTGGAAGCGCATCGAGCGCCGCGGCGGGTGCCGCCAGGGGTTTTACGATCGTATCGGATTCGGACATGTTGATCACTCCAGGTTCAATGGGCAGCCAGCTGCAGGTGTTCGACCACCGGCCCCAGGGCCAGCGCCGGCACGTAGTTCAACACCCCGACCAGCAGCACCACGCCGACCAGCAGCAGCACGAACATCGGACCGTGGGTCGGCATGGTGCCGGCCGTCACCGGCAGGCGCCGCTTGGCGGCCAGCGAACCGGCCACCGCCAGCACCGGCACGATCACGCCGAAGCGCCCCAGCCACATCGCCAGCGCCAGCATCGCGTTGTAGAACGGCGTGTTGGCCGACAGCCCGGCGAAGGCGCTGCCGTTGTTGTTGGCGGCCGAGCTGAACGCGTACAGCACTTCCGAGAAGCCGTGTGCGCCGGGGTTGGCGATGCCGGCGCGGCCGGCCTCGCTCATCAGCGCGACGGCGGTCCCGAGCAGCACCAGCAGCGGCGTCACCAGGATCGCGATCGAGGTCATCTTGATCTCGTAGGCCTGGATCTTCTTGCCCAGGTATTCCGGCGTGCGGCCGATCATCAGCCCGGCGATGAACACCGCCATGATGGCGAATACCAGCATGCCGTACAGGCCCGAGCCGACCCCGCCGAACACCACTTCGCCCAGCTGCATCAGCAGCAGCGGCACCGCGCCCCCCAGCGGGGTGAAGGAATCGTGCATGGCATTCACCGCGCCGCAGGATGCCGCGGTGGTGACGGCGGCGAACAGCGCCGAGGCGTCGATGCCGAAGCGGACTTCCTTGCCTTCCATGTTGCCGCCGGCCTGCAGCGCGCTTGCGCCCTGGTCGACGCCGAGCGCCTGCAGCGCCGGGTGCGCCGCATGCTCGGCGCCCATGACGGCCATTGCGGCAGCGGCGAACATCAGCGTCATCGCGCCCAGCACCGCCCAGCCCTGGCGGCGGTCGCCGACCAGGTGGCCGAAGGCGAAGCACAGCGCGGCCGGGATCAGGAAGATGGCGACCATCTGGGCGAAGTTGGTCAGCGCCGTCGGGTTCTCGTACGGGTGCGCCGAGTTGGCGTTGAAGAAGCCGCCGCCGTTGGTGCCGATCATCTTGATCGCTTCCTGCGAGGCGACCGGGCCCATGGCGATGCTCTGGCTGGTCGCGGTGAGTTCGTCGGCGACCGGCTTGCCGGCGGCATCCAGGACCGGCTGGCCGTCGGCGCCCGTGCGCGGCTGGGTATAGGCCTGCGGTTCGACCAGCTGCGCTTGCCGGTACGCCGAAACATTCTGGATCACGCCCTGCCCCATCAGCAGCACCGAGAACAGCAGCGACAGCGGCAGCAGCACGTACAGCGTGATGCGCACCAGATCGGCCCAGAAGTTGCCGATGGCGTGGGCGGAGCGGCCGGCGAAGCCGCGCACCAGCGCGAACACCACGGCGATGCCGGTGGCCGCCGAAAAGAAGTTCTGGCAGGTCAGCGCCAGCATTTGCGTGGCGTAGCTCATGGTCTGTTCGCCGCTGTAGCCCTGCCAGTTGGTGTTGGCGACGAAGCTGACCGCGGTATTGAAGGCCGAGTCGGGGCTGACATTGGCCAGGCCCTGCGGATTGAACGGCAGCCAGGCTTGCACCCGCTGCAGCGCGTACGCCAGCAGCGTGCCGGCCACGTTAAACGCGAGCAGCGCCAGCGCATAGGCCTGCCAGCCCATGCCGGCGCCGCCGTCGATGCCGGCGGCGCGGTACAGCGCCCGCTCCAGCGGCCGCAGCCAGTTCAGGCCGGGAACGGCGGCGCCGCCCGGGCCGGCCACGTGCGCCAGCAGGCGGCCCAGCGGCCACGCCAGCATCAATACGACCAGCAAAAAGGCTGCCAGCAGCAGCCAGGATGGCGTGCCCATCACAGTTCCTCCGCGTTGAACAGAGCAACCAGCAGGTAGGCGACCAGGGCGCCGGCGGCGAGCGCGCCGGCCAGGTAGATCGGGTTCATTCTTTGTCTCCCAGGCGCGCGCAGCCGGCGGCCATGCCCCACACGAGGGCGAACAGCGCGGCGATCGCGCCGATATAAACGATATCCATGCAATACCTCGAGAAGGTAAATTGAAAAGCGGGGCGGATCGGCGCCGATGGACGGCGCCGATCCGTGTGCGAATGCCATGATTCGAGCTTAGCGGCCCGCCCCTAAAATCGGTGTAAAGAAGCGGCGGGCCGCTGTAAACGCGATGTAAACGCCGCCATGTCGACGCGGCGGCGCTCAGAACACCTTGGCGATGCCGGCCACCAGTGCGCTGCGGCCGGTGAACTTGCCGTTGGCCGGCGAGGCGTAGGCGGCGCGGTCGGCATTCGTGCCGACCAGCGCCAGCGAGACGGTGACGCCGTGGAGGACGTCGGCGCCATCAAAGGCGTGCGCCACGCCGACCTTCCAGTCGGTGTACGAGGCGTTCGCGCTGTGGCGCACCTGTTGGCGCCCGGCGTGCAGGTTCAATGTCCAGCCATTGCCGAGGTCGGGGTTGGCGCCGAGGTCGAGGTAGCCGCTGTAGCGGCTGTCGCGCAGGCCGAACAGGTTGGTGGTGGCGACGGAATATTTTACGGTGGCCGGCCCGGCGCCGACCTGGGCGTACAGCTCCAAGGTATTGGCGTCGGCAAAGCCGGGGACGTCCTTCAGTCCGTTGCCCGGATAGACGTAGCCGAGCACGCCGACGTCGTAGGTGGCATTGGCGCCGAGCGCGCCGCGCTTGCCGGCGTACAGGTCCCACTCGACGTCGCCGCCGCCGCCGGCATCCTTGCTCCAGCGGATGGTGGACAGCCAGGTGCCGGCATATAGGCCACCGGCGGCATCGGTGTAGTCGGCGCCGCCCTGCAGCGCCGGCCGCAGGCGGGTTTGCGAAATGCCGCGGTAGCGGTAGTCCGAGACCAGCGCGGCGTTCCAGGCGATAGTGCCGGCAGAGGGGCCGGTGGCAGCGCCGGTGTCGGTGGGCGCGGCTTCCTGGGCATGCAGCGGCGCCGCGGCCAGCCAGGTGGCGGCCAGCGCAACGATCGTTTTGTTCATGGTGTCCTTGTCGGTTGATGACGATGGCGGGCATGGCTGTCGCGCATGCCGGCGCCGACTCCGCCGCCGGCGCGCTGCGTGGGAGCGCGCCGGCGACGGAAAGGAGTCTAGGACCGGGGCCGTAAATAGGGTCTAAAAAGAACCGGTTTCAAGATAAACGGTTTATTTACACAAGCCGCTACAGGATGCCCCTGCCGCTCGCCGAACCGATGATCTCGTCGTAGCGCTCGTTGTCGGTCTTGTGCAGGTAGGCCGCCGTGGTGGCGATGCTGGCGTGGCCGGCGGTGTCCTGCAGGGTCTTCAACTGCACGCCGTTGTTGGCGTGGTTGGTCAGCATGCTATGGCGCAGCCAGTGCGCCGAGGCGTGGCGCAGCGTGGCGGCGGTGTCGCCGTCGCCCTGGGCGTCGGCGGCCAGCGCGGCGTCGGCGAACACCGCCTTGATCGCTTCCGATGCCGCCTCGTCGGTGATGCGCGCCGGCACCCGGCTGCGGCTGGACAGCACCAGCGGCGTGCGGTCGCTGCGCCCGGCCTGCGGCGGCAGCCCGAAGGCTTCGCGGTAGGTGCGCAGCGCATCGAGCATGTCGGGCGGCACCGGCAGGCGGCGCGGCTTGCTGCCCTTGCCGACCACGTCCAGCCACCAGCGGCCGTTGCCCTCGGTGTAGATCGAACCCATCACCGCACCGACGATCTCGTTCAGGCGCGCGCCGGTATGGGCGAACGCCACCAGCAGGAAGCGGTCGCGCGCGCGCCGGCGCAGCGCCGCCGGCGTCTCGGCCGGGCGCGCCGACACGGTCTGCAGCGCCAGCGCGATCGCGCCTTGCGTCAGGTAGCGCGTGATGCGGCTGCTGGATGGCGCGCGCACGTTGCGCACCAGCGCGCCGGGGTTGCGCCGCAGGTAGCCGGTCTGCTCGGCGAAGCCCAGCAAGCCCTTCACCGCGATCAGCGCCTGGCGCCGGCTGGCGTCCGAGAGCGGACCGGTGAACGGCCGGTAGCGCGGGTCGCTGCGCGGCCACTTGGTGGTCGAGACCCATTCGGGCGGCGGATTGCGCAGGAATTCCTTGTAGCCGTTCAGGTCGGCCAGGTTGAGCTGGGCCAGCGTCTTGTGCGCCTCTTCGCGGCACCAGGTCAGGAAGCGGAACAGCTCCTTCTGGTTGTTCTGGATCGACTTGGCGCTCAGCTCGCCGTGCGCGATGAATTCGCGCGCCAGCTCGATGTCGGTGCCGGCTTCGGTGATCGCATCGTCGGCGACGCGGTACATCTTCACGTGCAGGCGCCCGCTTTCTGCGCTGACGATGGCGTCGGGAGCCGCGGGGCCGAGGTCGATGGGCGTGAAGTCTGGCATGGAAGGAACAAGGAAATGCTGTATCTATGTACAGTATAGCATCTTGCTCCGTGGCCAGTATGGGCGCGTGCGTCGCGGGCGCCGGCCAATCGTGTTTGCAGCCATCCTTGACGTACGGGACAATGAATCCCTGACAACTTACCAATCAGCCGGAAGGAAAGCGCATGAGCATCACGGTCAACAACACCACCCCGGACACCGTCCGCATCACCTTGTTCGGCGAACTGGACGACGGCAGCTTCGCCGCCAAGGTCATGACGGAAACCGACGTGCCGTACACGCCCTATTGGAACAACCAGATCGAGCAGCGCATCGTCTACATCGAACCCGACCAGGAACAATTGAAAACGATCCTGGCCGCCCTCAACGAACGCCGGCTGACGCTGGACCAGTTGCAGGAGGCGGGCAGCGCCGGCGGTGGCACGTCCGAGATCCAGGCGTGAACGCGGCGCAGACCTTCAATCGAACCGGAGAACATACATGAGCACGAACAATGCGAATGCAGACGCCAGCATCGGCCATACCACCAGCGGCGAACAGGGTGCGACGCCGACCCATGAAACCATGGCGGAAACCGGCGGCAGCGGCGGAGAAGCCCTGACCAAGCCGAAGGACGCCGAAAGCGCACCGCGCGCGGCTCCTCAGCCTGGCGCCGGCGGCGAGGGCCGCGACGCATCGCCGGCGCAAGCCGCGCCGGAGGGCGCCGATACGGCCGCCACCGCCATGGGCCGCGGCCACCTGGACACGCGCAGCGACCAGGCCGATCCCGGCTCGACCGGACTGGGCACGCCGGAAACCGGCGCCAACCAGGACGAAGGCGACCTGGCGCCGCCGCGCCGGGACTGAATCAGGCGGCGCCCGCCATGCGCCGGCATTCTTCCGCACAGCGCCGGCAGGCGGCGGCGCAGGCCTGGCAGTGGTCCATGTCGTGCTTGCCGCACTCGTCGGCGCAGGCGGCGCAGACATCCGCGCACAGGCGGCACAGATCATGTGCGGAGTCGCTGCCGCGCGCCATGAAGGCGGCGGCCGTGCGGCAGAGCTGGGCGCAATCCATGTCGAGGGCAATGCAGCGCGCCATCATCTTGACGTCGTCTTCCTGCAGGCAGGCGCTGGAACAGTGGTCGCACGCCGCGGCGCAGGCGTAGCAGGCTTCGATACAGGCTCGGAATCGGTCTTGGGGCATGCTGGGCTCCTGGTTCGCTGAAAACAGCAGCCTAGCATGGCGGTCCGGGATCGCCCGGACGATACCCAGTGGAAAACAACCGCGCTCAGCGCGCGTCCGCGTCCTTGACCACCGTGCCGCCCTTCATGACGAAGCGCACGCGCGTCAGTTCGGCCGGATCGGCCAGCGGATCGCCCCGCACCGCGATCAGGTCGGCGAACTTGCCGGCGCTGACCGAGCCGATGCGGTCCTTCCAGCCGAGCAGGTCGGCGCCGTCGATGGTGGCGGCGCGGATCGCCTGCATCGGCGTCATCCCGTACTGCACCATGTAGCGGAATTGGCGCGCATTGTCGCCGTGCGGGTAGACGCCGGCGTCGGTGCCGAAGGCCATCTTGACGCCGGCCTGCCAGGCCTTGCGGAAGTTGTCGCGCTGGACCTGGCCGACCTTGCGTTCCTTTTCCAGCGACTCCGGCAGCATGCCGACTTTCGCGCCTTCCTGCAGGATGTAGTCGTCGTTGTAGATGTCCATGACGAGATAGGTGCCCTTCTGGCGCGCCAGGCGGATGCCTTCGTCGTCGATCAGGCTGGCGTGCTCGACCGAGTCGACCCCGGCCAGGATGGCATCGCGGATGCTGCTGGCGCCGTGCGCATGGGCGGCCACGCGCCGGCCCAGCTTGTGCGCTTCCTCGACGATCGCCTGCATTTCTTCCAGTGTGTATTGCTGGGCGCCCGCCTCGTCGCCCTTGGACAGCACGCCGCCGGAAGCGCAGATCTTGATGGTGTCGGCGCCGTATTTCGCCATCTCGCGCACCTTGGCGCGCGCTTGCCACGGGCCGTCCGCCACGCCCTGCTCGGCGTAATGAAAATCGTTGGGCAGCAGGTTGTTGTCGCAGTGGCCGCCCTTGATGCCGAGCGCGTAGCCGGCCACGCGCATGCGCGGCCCGGGCAGCTCGCCGGCATCGATGGCGTCGCGCAGGGCCACGTCGCCGAAGCCGCCGGCGCCGACGTTGCGCACCGTGGTGAAGCCGGCCGCCAGCGTCACTTGCGCCGCGTGCGCGCCGTACATGGCGGCGCGGATGTCGGACACGCCCAGCGACTGGTAGCCGTGCAGCGTGGGGTCGCCGGTCAGGTGCACGTGGGCGTCGACCAGCCCCGGCAGCACGGTGGCGCCGGACAGGTCGACGATGCGGGCGCCGGCCGGAACGACGGCGCCGGCGGCCGGGCCGACCGACAGGATGCGCTCGCCGCTGACCAGGATGACCTGGTCGGCCAGCACCTTGCCGGCGACCACGTCGACCAGGCGGCCGGCGCGGATGGCGGTGACGGCCTGGGCGGACGGCTGCGCGAGCGCCGGCGGCGTGCCGCCCTGAGCGGCGGCGCCGGCGTCGATGGACGAGATGGACGCGGCGGCGCCCAGCGCGGCCAGCACGGCCGCGCGCAATCGGAAGTTCATGAGGACAGTCTTTCGGTGGACGAGGAAGGGACGACGGCAGCGGCCGCGCTGGCGGCTGCTGCAGCGCGCGCCAGCCGGCGCCAGTTGCGCCAGGAAACGATGGCATTGACCCAGAAGCCGGCGTACAGCACGCTGGTCAGCACCAGTCCACGGCTGGCGTACAGCGGCACGGCGATGGTATTGACCAGCACCCAGAAGGACCAGTTCTCGACGCGGCGCTGCATCATCAGCACCTGGCCGATGATGGAGAAGACGAGCACGGTCGAATCCGGGAACGGTGCGTAGGCGTCGGTGGTGGCGTGCAGTAGCGTGCCGTAGGCCAGCGTGGCAGCGATGCCGGCGCCGGCGGTCCAGCCCAGCGTGGAGCGCGTCGCATGGGTGATCGGCAGCGGCTCGCCGTGGGCGCCGCGCAGCCATTTCCACCAGCCATACACGCTGGTGAGGACGAAGAATACCTGCAGCGTGACGTCGGCGTACAGGTGGTTTTGCAGGTACAGGGCGCCGAACAGGGTGCAGCCGACGATGCCGGTCCACCAGGTGTAGACGTTGTTGCGGCCGGCCAGCACGATGGCGGCCGCGGTGAAGGCGTTGGCGGCCAGTTCCAATGCGGAGATCATGCCTTGCCCTGCGTGCGCTGCGCCATTGCGGCTCCTGTCGAGAGAAGCGCGTACTGTACGCCACAAGCTGTGTTTATTGCAAGGTGGAACGACCGGATGCGTTGGGGCCGGATGAACGCGTGGACGGCGAAGCCGCCTCGCCGGCCACGTCCACCCTACGGACCGATGCAGACATCAGGATCGGTGCAGCAATACTACCGCCCTCCGTGGAGGGCGAATCCGGCGTTGCCGCCGCGATTACAGCATCACGGTCTTGTGGTCGCTGTCCAGGTCCGGCTTGTCGCCGGTGATGGCGGCCTTGGCCATGGCGAACAGCTGCACCATCTTGCTGTCGTGGGTGTCCCAGTACTCGGCCGAGTGCGGGTCGACGCGGATCAGTACGGCGTGCTCGTCGTCCGGGCCGGCCGGGAACCAGGCCTGGGCGCCGGCATTCCACATGGCGCGGATTTTCTCGCGGTCGACCACGCGCTCGGCGGTGCCGCTGATCGACACGTACAGGCTGTCGTCCGGCTCCGAGAACGCCAGGTTGACCAGCGGACGCGGACCGATGCAGTTCCACAGGCCGGTCTGGGTCGAGGTGAAGAACCAGATGCCGCCCTGGTCGTCGACCTTTTCCTTGGTCATCGGCTGGCTGAGCAGGTGGCCGTGCTGGTCTTGCCAGACGAACATCGGGAAGCGAACGTCGCTGATCTTGGATGCCATTTCGGCGATGTTGCTGCTGTCGTGCGTGGTCATATGCGTATCCTCATGGTTCTTGATTCATCAAAGAACCCCCATTCTGGACGCGATCGGCCAGCGCTTCCGTGCGGCGGCGAACCATGTACAAAATGATACGGCTTGTACGTGGCGCGGATCGCTGTCCGGCGACGCCAAGGCGTCGGCGACACAGGTTTTGCGTCGATTGCGCCTCTATCCAGGCAGTTTTTGAGACCAGTCAACGGCGCTGGAGAGCGAAAAAAACCCGCCTTTGCAGCGCAATATAATGGCTTCCATGCGCTGGAAACCATTCCGCGCGCCCTTCCGACCCGAGCATGGAGCAGCCCGACATGATCCGCCACCACCGCCATGCGCCTTCCGCCACGTTTCCAGCACGCGCATGCCGGCATTGGGCACGGACCCATGGATGAAGCATGGGCGCCAAGGATTCCGCCGGCGTCGCGCCGCCCTTTCCGGATGACCCCTCGCCCTCCGGCGAGCAACCCGGCGTGCAACCCGCGTCGCGGCTCATCGTGCACCTGGTCGACACGTTCGACGGTGCGCATCGCGAAAACGGCCTGCTCGAGCTGATCCGCCACCTGCCGCGCGAGCGCTACCGCCACGCCGTCGTCTGCCTGCACGAGCGCGGCGGCGACCAGGCCGGGGCGCTGACGCAAGGCGTCGAGATCGTCAACCTGCACAAGGGCGAAGGCCGCGATCCGCTGCATTACCTGCGCATGTTCCGCGCCCTGCGGCGGCTGCGCCCCGACCTGGTCCACACGCGCAACCGCGCCGGCCTGCTGGCCCAGGTGGTGGCGGCCCTGGCCGGGGTGCCGCTGCGGGTGCACGCCGAACACCGGCGTGCCCTGCACGACAGCGGCGGCCGCCTGGGGGCACGCCTGCTGCGCAAGCTGCTGTATCCGCTGATCGACCACGTCATCGCCGTCAGCTGCGACCTGGAACAGTGGCTGGTCGACTCGGTCGGCGCCGAGCCGGCGCGCGTCTCGCAGATCGCCAACGGCGTCGACAGCGTGCAGTTCCACCCGCGCCTGGGGCCGGCGGCCGCGGTCGGCCCGCCCGGCTTCATGCAGGACAACGTGTTCGTGATCGGCTGCGTGGGCGCCATGGACGAGCACGGCGGCCATGCGACCCTGGTCGAGGCATTCCTGCGGCTGATCGCCTCTCCCCACCCCGCGCATGCGCGCCTGCGCCTGCTGATCGCCGGCGAGGGGCCGGAGCGCGCCGAATGCCAGGCGCTGCTGAACCGCGCCGGCGCCGCCCAGCGCGCCTGGCTGCCGGGCGCGCGCGCCGACACCGCCCAGCTGCTGCGGGCGATGGACCTGTTCGTGCTGCCCGCGCCCGCCGAGGACCGCGCCAACGCCATCCTGGAAGCGATGGCGAGCGGCTTGCCGGTGGTGGCCAACGCGGTCGGCGGGAATACGGAACTGGTGCATCCGGGCTTCACCGGCATCCTGGTGCCGCCGCTACAGCCGGAACTGCTGGCCGCCGCCATCGCCGACTATTGCCGCATCCCCGAGATGGCGCTGCGCCACGGCGCGCGCGCGCGCAGCCAGGTGATCGCGCGCCACAGCATCCCGGCCATGGCGCGCGACTACCTCGCCATCTACGACAACCTGACCGACAGCCTGGCCGGATCGCCGGATGCCGCCCCGGCCCACGGCAGCGCCGGGCAGGCCGGCAGGATGGCCGGCCTCGGCCCGTCCGGCGCCGGCGGCGCTGGCGGCGCGGCCGGGCGGGAGCCTTGATGCGCGTGCTGCACCTGCTCGATGCGGCCGTGCTGCGCCCGACCGATTACCGCAGCCGCACGCTGGCGCTGATCGAGCAGCTGCGCGCCCAAGGCGTGCAGACCGTGCACCTGGCGGCGCCCTGCCTTGCCGTGCCCAGCCTTTCTGCCCTGCCGGGTCTTTCTGCTGTCTGCGCCGACGCCACGCCGCACGGCGCCGCGCCGGCGCCGCATCCAGGCCGGTGCGATGCCAACCTACCCGACCCCGGCTGGCACATCTACCGCACCGCCGCACCGGCCTGGCTGCCTGCCGCCGTGCTGCAACGCCTGCCCGCGCGCCATGCGCCGGCGCTGTCGCGGGCGGCGGCGATGGCGGCGTTCGCCCTGCGCGTGCGCCGGGTGGCGCGCCTGACCCGGCCCGACCTGATCCACGTGCATGCCGGGCACGGGACGGCGATGGCGGCATTCCCGGCGCTGTGCGGCGCCCGCCTGCCGGCGGTGGCGGAAGCCGGGCGCCGCGCCGCCGACCGCACGCTGCCGTCCTGGGAACGCTGGGCGCTGGAGCGCGCCGGCGCCCTGGCGGCGTCCAGCGCCGAATTACGCGCGGCTCTGCGCGGCGCCGGCCTCGGCGGACGGCGCATCCGGGTGATTCCGCCGGCCGCCGAATTCGCGGGCACCCCGCGCCGCGATCCCGCGCCGCCCGGCCTGGCGGACGCGCCGCTGCTGGCCCATGCGGGCGGCCTCGAACGCGAGGCCGGCATCGACCTGCTGCTGGCGGTGCTGCCGGCGCTGCGGCGCCGTCATCCCGCGCTGCGCGTGGTGGTGGCCGGCGGCGGCGCGCGCGAGGACGAACTCGCCCGGCGCATCGGCGCGTCCGCCATGCGCGGCCGCGTGGCAGTCACCGGCGCCATGCCGTCGCGCCGGGTGGCGGACCTGCTGCCGCGCGCGGACATCGCGGTGTTTCCGGCGCTGTGCAGCGCGTCCACGCCGGTGGCGTCGCGCCATCTGCTCAATGCCATGGCGCAGGGCTGCGCCATCGTCGCTTCCGACATCGCCTGCCACCGCGAACTGCTGGTGCACGGCCACAGCGCCATGCTGTTTCGTGCCGGCAGCCGGCATGCGCTGGCGGAGACGCTGGCGCGGCTGCTGGCCCGGCCCGCACTGTTGCCGGCGCTGGGGCAAGCCGCCGCGGCCCAGGCGGCGGCGCAGCACAGCTGGCCGGCGACCGCCGCGCGCTACCGGCGTTTGTACCAGGACGTGCTGGCGCAGGCGCGGCGAGGCTGAGCGCATCCGGCACCGGCGGGACGCGGTCGCGGCGGCGGGGGCGTCCGTCCGCTCGTGGACAGGCACCGCAGGCCCTGCCCCGTGCGCAGCCGATCGGCCGGGCATTCGCACGGCAAATGCTCTATAGTGATGCCTCCTTATAAAACCACTAGACTGCGATGAAATTTGACGTAGCAATCGTCGGCAGCGGCCTGGCCGGCCTGTCGGTCGCCCTGCATCTGGCGCAAACGCGCAAGGTCGCCATCGTTTCCAAGCGTGAACTGCTGGATGGCGCGAGCAACTGGGCGCAGGGCGGCATCGCCGCCGTGCTCGACTCCGGAGACAGCCACGACCAGCATATCGCCGACACCCTGGTCGCCGGCGCCGGCCTGTGCGACGAAGCGGCCACCCGCTACATCGTCGAGCACGGGCGCGAATCGATCGAATGGCTGATCGAGCAAGGCGTGCCGTTCACCCGCGACGAGAGCGCGGAACTCGGCTTCCACCTGACCCGCGAGGGCGGCCACAGCCAGCGCCGCATCATCCACGCCGCCGACGCCACCGGGCACGCGGTGCAGGTCACGCTGGAACAGAAGGTGCGCGCGCACCCGAACATCACGCTGTTCGAGCACCATTGCGCCATCGACGTGATCACCTCGGACAAGCTGACCCCGGCCGGCGTGCATGGCGGCGCGCCCAGCCTGGTCGGCCAGCCGCGCTGCCACGGCCTGTACGTGCAGGACGAACGGAGCGGCGCGGTACTGACCTTCCAGGCCGAGCACACCGTGCTGGCCACCGGCGGCGCCGGCAAGGTCTACCTGTACACCACCAATCCCGACACCGCCACCGGCGACGGCATCGCCATGGCCTGGCGCGCCGGCTGCCGCGTGTCGAACATGGAATTCATCCAGTTCCATCCGACCTGCCTGTACCACCCGTACGCCAAGTCCTTCCTGATCAGCGAGGCGGTGCGCGGCGAAGGCGGCCTCTTGATCTTGCCGCCGGAAGCCGGCGCCGCCGCCGGCACCCGCTTCATGCCGGCCCATGACGAGCGCGGCGAACTGGCACCGCGCGACGTGGTCGCGCGTGCCATCGACTTCGAGATGAAGAAGCGTGGCCTCGACTACGTGCACCTGGACATCTCGCACCAGTCGCCCGAATTCATCCAGGAACATTTCCCCACCATTTACGCACGCTGCCTGGAGCTGGGCATCGACATCACGCAACAGCCGATCCCGGTGGTGCCGGCTGTCCACTTCACGTGCGGCGGCGTGGTGACCGACCTGGTCGGCCGCACCGACATCCCCGGCCTGTACGCGGTCGGCGAGACCGCGTACACGGGCCTGCACGGCGCCAACCGCCTGGCCAGCAATTCCCTGCTGGAATGCCTGGTGGTCGGGCGCGCCTGCGCGCGCCACATCGCCGCCGCGCAGCCGCTGGAATCGCCGCAGCTGCCGCCGTGGGACGAAAGCCGCGTTACCAATGCCGACGAGGAAGTGGTCATCGCCCACAACTGGGACGAGCTGCGCCGCTTCATGTGGAACTACGTCGGCATCGTGCGCACCACCAAGCGCCTGGAACGCGCCCAGCACCGCATCAAGCTGCTGAAGGAAGAGATCGACGAGTACTACCGCAACTTCCGCGTGACCAGCGACCTGCTCGAGCTGCGCAACCTGGTCGAGGTGGCGGAACTGATCGTGGCCGCCGCCCTGTCGCGCCGCGAAAGCCGCGGCCTGCACTATTCGCGCGACTACCCGGATACGCTGCCGAAGGCGCTGCCGAGCGTACTGACGCCGCGCCGGCGCTAGCCTGCTGCTGTTGGTTCGCCGAAACAAATGCAGCCGTCGTCCCCGCGCAGGCGGGGACCCATACCGAGCTCAACGAAGCCGCAATGCCGGCATAGCGATTTCAGTTGCTATGTATGGGTTCCCGCCTTCGCGGGGACGACGGTTTACTCACGCCGCGTCTCATATGGCAAGCTGGCTTGCAGCGCAATGAACCAGAAACTCACCCCCTCCACCATCCTCCTGCTGACCATCCCGCCCCTGCTGTGGGCCGGCAACGCCATCGTCGGGCGCCTGGTGCGTGCGGCGGTGCCGCCGATGACGCTGAACCTGCTGCGCTGGAGCATCGCCCTGGCGGTGTTGCTGCCGCTCGGGCGCGCCGCACTGCGCCACGGCAGCGGCGCGCTGGCCAACTGGCGCCGCTATGCGCTGCTGGGCCTGCTCGGCATCGGCACCTACAACTCGCTGCAATACCTGGCGCTGCAAAGCTCGACGCCGATCAACGCCACCCTGGTGGCGTCCGGCATGCCGGTGTGGATGATGCTGGTCGGCCGCCTGTTCTTCGGGGTGGCGGTGCGGCCGCGCCAGGTAGCCGGCGCGCTGTTGTCGATCCTGGGCGTGCTGGTGGTGCTGAGTCGCGGCGATGCGGCGCAGCTGCTGGGCCTGCGCCTGGTGACCGGCGACCTGTACATGATCCTGGCGACGATCGCCTGGTCGTTCTACAGCTGGATGCTGCTGCAGCCTCGGGAAGCCCCGCCCCTGCGCGCCGACTGGGCGGCGTTCCTGCTGGTCCAGGTCGGCTACGGCCTGCTGTGGTCGAGCGCGTTCACCGGCGTGGAATGGTCGCTGGGCGCGCCGGCGATCGCCTGGAGTCCGCAGGTGGTGTTGGCGCTGCTGTTCGTGGGCATCGGCCCGGCGGTGGTCGCGTATGCGCTATGGGGCGCGGGTATCCGCCGCGCCGGTCCCGGCATCGGCGCCTTTTTCGTCAACCTGACGCCGCTGTTCGCCGCCCTGCTGTCGTCCTGGTTCCTGGGCGAAGCGCCGCACGGGTACCACGCGCTGGCGTTCCTGTTGATCGTCGGCGGGATCGTGGTGTCGGCGCGACGCTGAGCCGGCATATCACAGGAATGGCAGCAGGAAACGTGTGTCCTTCGCGACATACGGGATGTTACGATCCCATGCGAAGGAGATCATGATGGCTGAAGCATTCACGGCGCACGACCACGCAGCGGCAATCGCCGCATTCCTCGACCGCCACCCGCGTACGCTGGTGCTGACCGGCGCCGGACTCTCGACCGCGTCCGGCATTCCGGACTACCGCGACCGCGACGGCACCCGGCGCGGCCGCCCGCCGATCCAGGGGCCGGATTTCCGCAAGTCCGAATTCGTCCAGCGCCGCTACTGGGCGCGCAGCATGATCGGCTGGCCGGTGCTGGCCAGGTCGCGGCCGAACGCCGGCCACGTCGCCATCGCCGGGCTGGAAGCGATCGGCCGCATCGGCTCGGTGCTGACCCAGAATGTGGACGGCCTGCACGGCCAGGCCGGCAGCCATGGCGTGCTCGAACTGCACGGCAATATCCACACGGTGGTGTGCCTGGACTGCGCGGCCCTGTTCCCGCGCGCCTTCGTGCAGGGGCAATTGACCGACGCGAATCCGCACATGCTGGGCGCCGACGCCACGCCGCTGCCCGACGGCGACGCCTCGGTCGAGCCGGCGGAGCTGGCGGCATTCAAGCTGCCGCGCTGCGTGTGCTGCGGCGGCACGCTGATGCCGAACGTGGTGTTCTTCGGCGATAACGTGCCGGCCGCGCGCACCGCCACCGCGCTGGATCAGATGGAACGCGCCGATGCGTTATTGGTGGTGGGCTCGTCGCTGATGGTGTACTCGGGCTTTCGCTTTTGCCGCATGGCGCGGGCGGCCGGCAAGCCGATCGCGGTGATCAACCTCGGGCGCACGCGCGCCGACGACATCCTCGACATCAAGATCGAGGATGCCAGCGAGCGGGTGTTGCCGCTGGCGTTGCAGATGCTGCGCGAGCGGCATGGAAACGGTCACGCGCCGTTCATCGAACTCGACGGCGGGACCTTGTAACCGATGCAGTCTCAGCCGACAATCCGCAGCGAATAATCGGTCGCCCGGATATCCTTGGTCAGGCTGCCGATCGAGATGCGGTCGACGCCGGTCTCGGCGATGGCGCGCACGGTGTGCAGGTTGATGCCGCCGGACGCTTCCAGCAACGCGCGCCCGGCGTTGATGCGCACCGCCTCGGCCATCATGCCGAGGTCGAAGTTGTCGAGCAGGACCGACACGGCGCCGGCGCCCAGCGCTTCCTCCATTTCGGCGATCGATTCGACCTCGATCTGGATCGACACCTTGGCATCGACCGCCTGCGCCGCGCGCAGGGCCGCAGTGATGCCGCCGGCCGCTGCGATGTGGTTTTCCTTGATCAGGATGCCGTCATACAGCGCCATGCGCTGGTTGGCGCCGCCGCCCACGCGCACCGCGTACTTCTGCGCCTGGCGCAGCCCCGGCAGGGTCTTGCGCGTGTCCAGGATGCGCGCGCGCGTGCCCTCGACCACGTCGACGTAGACGCGGGTAGCCGAGGCCACGCCCGACAGCAGCTGCAGGAAATTCAGCGCCGAACGCTCGGCGGTGAGCAGCGAACGCGGCGAGCCTTCGATGGTGCAGACCACGCTGTCGGCCGCCATCGGGTCGCCCTCGGCATAGTTCCAGGCGATCTCGGTGTCGTGGTCGACCGCCAGCATGATGCCCTCGAACCAGGGCGCGCCGCACAGCACCGCTTCTTCGCGCACGATCACGCGGGCGCGTGCGCGCGGCTGCTCGGGCACCAGATTGCCGGTCAGATCGCCGCTGCCGACATCTTCCAGCAGCGCTGCCAGCAGGTTCTGCTCGAAGGCGGCCTGCAGCTTTTCATCGAACTGGCCGGCTTCGGCGAAGGGATTGCGCAGCGTCGTGTTCTGGTTGCTCATGCCGGGCCCACTCCATTGAACAAGGTGCTTTCCTGTTCCAGCGCGCCGCTCGGCAGCGCCCTGGCCTTTTTCGCGGCCGCGAAATCGAGCATGCGGTCGATGGCGCGTTTAGCCTGGCGGCCGGTTTCCGGGTCGACGAAGATCTCGTTGCTGCGTGACGTCTTGCCTTCCAGTACGTCGGCCAGGTTCTGCAGGCCGTTCATCGCCATCCACGGGCAATGCGCGCAGCTCTTGCAGGTGGCGCTGTTGCCCGCGGTGGGCGCCTCGATCAGCGTCTTGCCCGGCGCCGCCAGGCGCATCTTGTGCAGGATGCCATTGTCGGTGGCGACGATGAAATGGGTGGCGTCCATGGTCTGGGCCGCGTTGATCAGTTGCGTGGTCGAGCCGACCACATCGGCCTGCTCGACCACGTTGGCTGGCGATTCCGGGTGCACCAGCACCTTTGCGTCCGGATACTCGGCGCGCAGCAGGTCCAGTTCGATGCCCTTGAACTCGTCGTGCACCAGGCACGAACCCTGCCACAGCAGCATGTCGGCCCCGGTCTGCTTCTGGATGTACGATCCCAAATGGCGGTCCGGCGCCCACAAGATCTTCTTGCCCTGCTCGTGCAGCGACTTGACGATGTCCAGGCCGATCGACGAGGTCACCATCCAGTCGGCGCGCGCCTTGACCGCCGCGCTGGTATTCGCGTACACCACCACCGTGCGGTCCGGATGCTGGTCGCAGAAGGCCGCGAACTCGGCCTCCGGGCAACCGAGATCGAGCGAGCAGGTCGCGTCCAGGTCCGGCATCAGGATGGTCTTTTCCGGGCTCAGGATCTTGGCGGTCTCGCCCATGAAGCGCACGCCGGCCACCACCAGGGTCCGGGCCGGGTGGTCGCGGCCGAAGCGCGCCATCTCCAGCGAATCCGAGACGCAGCCGCCGGTTTCCTCGGCCAGGTCCTGCAGGTCGGCGTCGACGTAGTAATGTGCGACCAGTACCGCCTCGCGCTCCTTCAGCAGGCGGCGGATGCGGTCCTTCAAGGCCGCTTTTTCCGCCAGTTCCAGCGGCGATGGCGTGCGCGCCCAGGCTTCGGCGGTCGCGCAGACGCCGCCGACCGGGCGGTCGTATTCGAAAGTCTTGATGGGGGCAATCGTGTTCATGGCAAGGTCATCGCGATGAGTTGGGCGGGTGCGCATGTGGGGGCGCGCTGCCGTGGATTGTAATCCGTTGTGCGGCGGATGGGTGACATCCGGTCCGGGCCGATTCAGTGTGGGTTGAACGCGTGGACGGCGACGATGTCGACGCCATGCGGATGAAGTGGACAGCGCGCTGTCCACGCGTTCAAATAACGTGACGCATCACGAAAATTAATTCACGCCCTGGCTCTTGAGGTAATCCTCGTAATTGCCCTGGAAGTCGACGATGCCGTCTTCCTTGATCTCGAGGATGCGCGTGGCCAGCGACGACACGAACTCGCGGTCGTGCGAGACGAAGATCAGGGTGCCGGCGTACTTGTCCAGCGCGATGTTGAGCGACTCGATCGATTCCATGTCCATGTGGTTGGTCGGCTCGTCCAGCAGCAGCACGTTGTGACGGCCCAGCATCAGCTTGCCGTACATCATGCGGCCCTTTTCGCCGCCGGACAGTACCTTCACCGACTTCTTGACCTCGTCGCCGCCGAACAGCAGGCGGCCCAGGATCGAGCGCACGGCCTGGTCGTCGTCGCCCTCCTGCGTCCAGTTGCCCATCCAGTCGGTCAGGTTGGCGCCGCTGGCGAATTCCTCGGTCGGGTCTTGCGGCATGTAGCCGACGTCGGCATTCTCCGCCCATTTCACACGGCCCGTATCGGCA
This sequence comes from Massilia forsythiae, assembly GCF_012849555.1. Lineage (NCBI taxonomy): Bacteria > Pseudomonadati > Pseudomonadota > Betaproteobacteria > Burkholderiales > Oxalobacteraceae > Massilia > Massilia forsythiae. The sequence continues at coordinate 5,148,603 of NZ_CP051685.1, read as the reverse complement.
TCCAGGCCGCTGATGTCGTGGCCGCCGATCGAACGCAGCAGCGTGGTTTTACCCGCACCGTTGGCGCCGATGATGGCGATGCGCTCGCCGGCCTCGACCATGATCGAGAAGTTCTTGAACAGCTGGCGCTCGTAGGTCTTCGACAGGCCCTCGGTCTCCACCGCCAGGCGGTGCAGCTTCTTCTCGCCTTCGAAGCGCACGAATGGATAGGCGCGCGAGGACGGCTTGAATTCCTCGATCTTGATCTTGTCGATCTGCTTGGCGCGCGAGGTCGCCTGGCGCGCCTTGGACTTGTTGGCGGAGAAGCGGCGCACGAAGTCTTGCAGCTCGGCCACCTTTTCCTTGGCCTTGGCATTGTTCGCCAGCTGCTGGTTGCGCGCCTGGGTCGAGGCTTCCATGTAGTCGTCGTAATTGCCCGGATACACCTTCAGCGTGCCGTAGTCCATGTCGGCCACGTGGGTGCAGACCTGGTTCAGGAAGTGGCGGTCGTGCGAGATGATGATCATCGTCGAGTTGCGCTCGTTGAGCACGTCTTCCAGCCAGCGGATGGTGTTGATGTCCAGGTTGTTGGTCGGCTCGTCCAGCAGCAGGATGTCCGGATCCGAGAACAGCGCCTGCGCCAGCAGCACGCGCAGCTTCCAGCCCGGCGCCACGGCGCTCATCACGCCCTGGTGCAGGTCGGTGGGAATGCCCACGCCCAGCAGCAGTTCGCCGGCGCGCGCCTCGGCCGAGTAGCCGTCGTATTCCGCGACCTTGCCTTCCAGTTCGGCGGCTTTCATGTAGTCGTCGTCGGTGGCGTCCGGATTGGCGTAGATGGCGTCGCGTTCGCTGATCGCGTTCCACAGCTCGGTGTGGCCCATCATGACCACGTCCAGCACGCGCACGTCTTCGTAGGCGAACTGGTCCTGGCGCAGCTTGCCCAGGCGCTCGTTGGCATCCAGGCTGACGTTGCCGCCCGACGGCTCCAGGTCGCCGCCCAGGATCTTCATGAAGGTCGACTTGCCGCAGCCGTTGGCGCCGATCAGGCCATAACGGTTGCCGTCGCCGAATTTGACGGAAATGTTCTCGAACAACGGCTTGGCGCCGAACTGCATGGTGATGTTGGCTGTACTGAGCACTGAGGAAATCCCTTGAATGGTTTTTCGATTAACCGCGTATTTTACCACTGCGGAAAGCGCGCGGCATAGCGGCGGCCGGCGCGGGCCGCCCGGCTCGCTCAGCGGAGGCGCACGGTCGGATAATCGGACAGCGTCAGCGTCCACCCGTCCGCATCCGACAGCAGATGCCCCTGCGCCCCGAACGGCAGCGTCACCCGGCGTGCGATGTGGCCGAATGCCAGCCCGGTCAGCACGGGGCACGGCAGTTCCTGGCGCAGGTGCGCCAGCATGTGGTCGAAATCGTAGCCGTTGTCGACCGTCCCCAGGCGGTAGCCGGAAAAATCGCCCAGCACGATGGCCTGCTGGCGCGCCAGCACGCCGGCATGCATCAGCTGCAGCAGCATGCGCTCGACCCGGTACGGGTGTTCGGCGATGTCTTCCAGGAACAGGATGCCGTCGTCGATGCGCGGGAAATACGGGGTGCCGAGCAGCGAGACGATCATCGACAGGTTGCCGCCCCATGCCGTGCCGCGCACGTCGAGCGCCGGGTTGCCGGCGCCCTGCCCGCGCACCGTGTGGGTCGGCCCGGCCAGGCAATGCCAGAAATCGTCGAGCGTGAAATCGACCGGCTCGGCGGCGCCGAAGTCGCCGGAAAACATCGGGCCGGCATAGCTGCCCACGCGGCGCCGGGCATACAGCGCCATGTGAAAGGCGGTGACGTCGGAAAAGCCGACGAACAGCTTGCCGCTGTCGGCCATGCGGTCGAAGTCGATGCGCGGCAGCAGGCGCGTCATGCCGTACGAGCCGCGGATCGCCATCACGATCTGCACGTCCGGATCGGCGGCCGCCGCTTCCAGCTGGGCCAGGCGCGCGGCATCGGTGCCGCCGAAGCGCAGGTGGCGCGCATCGTGCTCGTAGTAATTGTGGACCAGGATGCCATGCGCTTCCAGGCGGGCGATGCCGCACCCGATGGATTCGGGCTCGGTGGCGAAGCTGCCGGGCGCGACCAGCGCGATGCCGATCCGGGAAACCGGCGCGGCGGGAACGGCGGATGGGGATCGGGATGGGGTGTCTTGCGTGGGGCTGGCGTTGATCACTGTTTGACGAAGAGCCGTGGTGTCGAGTCGAGCGCCATCTTACCGTGCGCATGGGCGTCGATCAAGGCAAGCAGCCTCTCCAGCAGCTGGCCGGGCAAGTCGTGGCCCATGCCCTGGATGACTTCCAGGCGCGCACCGGGAATCGCCGCGGCGGTGTCGACGCCGCACGCCAGCGGCACCAGCGGATCGGCGGCGCCATGGATCACCAGCGTCGGCGCGGCGATCGTGCGCAGCAGCGGCGTGCGGTCGCCGTCGGCCATCACCGCCAGCGTCTGGCGCGCCACCCCGGCCGGGCAGCAATTGCGGCGCAGCGCGCGCATGACGCGCCGGTGCAGCTGCTTCTCGGGTGTCGGATAGGCCGGGCTGGCCAGCGCCTGCAGCAGGCGCACCGATTGCTGCGCCATGGAATCGAGATCGCCGGGCATGGCGGGACGGCGCATGAAGGCGCGCCGCACCGCCGCCGTCGGTCCCGGCAGGCCACGCCGGCCGCTGCTGGACATGATGGACGTCAGGCTCAGCACGCGCGCCGGGAACCTGGCCGCCACCAGCTGGGCGATCATGCCGCCCATCGACAGCCCCACCACGTGCGCGCGCGCCACGCCCAGCGCCGACAGCACGGCGATGGCGTCGCCGGCCATGTCTTCCAGGCGGTAGGCCGGCTTGAGCGGCAGGCGCAGACGCGACCTGAGCCAGGCCAGCGCCAGGTTCGGCGTGCCGGCCTTGTCGAACTTGGTGGACAGCCCGCAATCGCGGTTGTCGAAACGGATGACGTAGAACCCCAGGTCGGCCAGGCCTTCGACGAAGCCGTCCGGCCACGAGATCAGTTGCAGGCCGAGGCCGTTGATCAGGAGCAGCGGCACGGCCTTCGGGTCGCCCGCGGTATCGAAGGCGATGCGGATGCCGTTGACGTTCAGATTGGGCATGGCGGCAAGGCGGCGAAGTGGAAAGGCGCGCTCCCGGCCCGGCGGGCGTGGCGCATCAGGATGGCTGGTAGCAAGGACGGTCTCCGGGCCGCACCGCGCGGCGTCGAACCAGCATACCATTTTCGCCAGCCCGTGGGCGCGCCACGGACATCATGCGCAAGGCCCGATGGAACGCCGCCCGGATGCGAGCCGGGCGGCCCGGTCCGCCGGCTCAGCCGGCCGCATCGGGCGGCGCCCGCCGCGCGGCGCGCCGTTCGGCGAAAAAGGCCTTCAGCATGGCGCCGGCATCGTCGGCCAGCACGCCGCCGACCACCGCCGTGTGATGGTTGAGCTGCTCCAGCGCGAACAGGTCGAGCACCGAGCCGCACACGCCGGTCTTGGGGTCGCCCGCGGCGTAGACCACGCGCGCCAGGCGCGCATGCATCATGGCGCCGGAACACATCGCGCACGGCTCCAGCGTCACGTACAGCTCGCAGCCCGGCAGGCGGTAGTTGCCGAGCTTTTCGGCGGCGGCGCGCAGCGCCATGATCTCGGCGTGCGCGGTCGGGTCGTGGCGGCCGATCGGCTGGTTGTAGCCGGTCGCCACGACTTCGCCATCCTTGACCACGACGGCGCCGACCGGCACTTCGCCGGCGTCCCATGCCTTGCGCGCCTCGGCCAGCGCCAGGCCCATCCAGCGCACGTCGGCGGCGGATGCGGGTGCGCTCATCGGCACGGCCGGCGGCGCAACTGCGGGCGCGGCGGCCGCGGGAATGCCCGGGCCGACCGGCAGCGCAGCGGGCAGGTCGCGCTCACACATCCGTGATTTCGGCCCAGCAGTTCGGGGTTTCGTGCAGCACCAGTTTCTGCAGGTGCAGGCCGGTGCCGTAGCGGTCGGTGTACGCCGCCTTGAGGATGTTCCAGGCCACCTGCGCCAGGTTCTCGACGGTCGGGATGCGGTCGATCACCACCGTCTTGTGGTTGGGCAGGGTTTCCAGGAAGCCGCGCACCGCTTCGTCCTTCTCGTACACCAGGAAGGCGTGGTCCCAGACGTCGACCAGGTGTTCCTTGGCGATCGCCTTGATGTCGGAAAAGTCCATGATCATGCCGTTGTCGGAATTGCCTTCGACATCGATGACGGCGCCGGTCAGCGTGATTTCCAGCGTGTAGCGGTGGCCGTGCAGGTTGCGGCACTGGCTCTTGTGGTCGGGGATGCGGTGGCCGGCATCGAATTCGAGTTTACGGGTGATAGTGAGCATGTCTGAAGCAGCGTAGGAATAATACTTAGGGAATTTCTTAGGGAATTTGCAGCAGCTTGTGGGTCTGGAGACTCAGCTTCCACTTCGGATTGCGGCGGCAGGTATCGATCGCCAGCTTGGTATTGAAGTCGGCCAGCGGGCCGTCCATCGGCTGCACGTAGAAATTGTCGAAGGCCAGGTCCTCGTAGGCGGACAGGTCCTGTCCGGCCTGCGGCACCACGACCTTGATCTCGTTGCCCTTGCCGACCACCAGCTTGCTGCCCATCTTGGGGCTCACGCAGATCCAGTCGACGCCCTCGGGCACCGGCAGCGTGCCGTTGGTTTCGATGGCGATCGTGAAACCCCTGGCGTGCATGGCGTCGATCAGCGCGGCGTCCAGCTGCAGCAGCGGTTCGCCGCCGGTGAACACCACGTACTTGCTGGCCGGATAGGAGGCCGGCCACAGGCCGTCGATCTCGGCGGCCAGTGCGGCGGCCTCCTTGAATTTGCCGCCGCGCTCGCCATCGGTGCCGACGAAATCGGTGTCGCAGAAGCGGCACACCGCATCCGCGCGGTCGCTCTCGCGCCCGGTCCACAAATTGCAGCCGGAAAAGCGGCAGAACACTGCCGGACGCCCGGCGTGGGCGCCTTCGCCCTGCAGCGTATAGAAGATTTCTTTGATGCTGTAAGTCACGTTAAGCCTCTCGTCAACCTTCCATTATAGCGCGGCGCGGCGCTGCCGTAGAAGCCCGGGAAATTCGACGATTCATTTCCGATTGGCATCGTTATTGATTGCTAGCAATAACTTACTTTTCAGAAACGCGACAATTTCAGCCAGATTCCTCCTATCCCTCTCGGAAGGTTCGCTATGAAAACCATCCTGCAGCAATCCATGCGCGCCGCCCTCGGTTCGCTGGCGCTGGCCGGCGTCTGGCTGCTCGCCGTCAATGGCGCCGCCTGGACCGGCTTGCCGCCGCGGGTGCACACCGGCGTGCTGCTGTTGATGGGCATGACGGCGCTGTTCGCGGTGCTGTTGCGGCGCATGCGTACCGAAGACCGGGTGGCGCGCCTGGAAGCCGAACTGTGCCGTGCGCGGAACACCCGCGGCGAAGCCGACGCCGCCATGGCCGAAGCCGACCTGCTGCTGGCGCGCCTGAGCAGCCGCAGCGCCGCCGGCCGCGCCGCCACCGACCCGGTCGGTCAACTGCTGGCGATCCAGGCCGAGCTGACACAACTGCAGCACAGCGACCGTGTCGACGCCCACCTGGCTGCGCGCCTGGAGCAACTGCGCTGCCGCCTCGACCTGGTCGCCCGGCTGATCCGCTCTTCGGCGCGCGCGGCGCAGGCCGGTTGAGCAAAAAAGCAGGCAAACAGGCGACGTGTGGTTTGCCACGCACGCATTCTTATTATTGAGTAAGATCAATAGTACGCCATCCACTGCAGCGCAGAATCAGTTCCTGTCAGCAAGAGATTGCTCAACGGAACTGAAGGATGGCCTATGAGTAACAAGTCGACCAGCCAGCGTCGTATCGATCCTGCCGGCGCGTCGCCCGAGCGCGCGTTCGCCGACCAGCTGATGCACACGCTGGCAGTTCCCATGTTCGTCCTCGATACGCGCTTCAACGTCCTGATCTGGAACCGCGCCTGCGAGCGCCTGACCGGCGTGCCGGCGGCAGACGTGCTCGGCACGCGCGACCATTGGCGCAGTTTCTTCGACGACCGCCGCCCTACCCTGGCCGACCTGCTGCTCCAGGAACACCGCGACGCGGTGCGCCACCTGCATGCGCGCCAGGGCGCCAGTGCGCACCTGTCGGCGGAAAACTGGTGCGACATGCCGCGCCTGGGTCGGCGCCGCTACCTGGCGGCCGATGCCAGCCCGATCTACGACGAACGCGGCAAGCTGTCCGCGGTGGTGCAGACCCTGCGCGACATGACCGAGGAAAAGCTGGCCCAGGCCGCCCTCGAACAGCTGGCCACGCGCGACGGCCTGACCGGGCTGGCCAACCGCCGCTGCTTCGACGAGACGCTGCAGGCCGAATGGTCGCGCGCCCTGCGCCAGCACCTGCCGCTGTCGCTGCTGATGATCGATGTCGACAACTTCAAGGCCTACAACGATGCCAACGGCCACCTGGGCGGAGACGAATGCCTGAAGCGCATCGCCACCGCGCTGGCCAGCGAGATGCGCGCCAACGACCTGGTGGCACGCTATGGCGGCGAGGAATTCGCGGTGATCCTGCCGAACCAGTCGCTCAAGGGCGCCGCCAGCGTTGCCGAACGCATCCGCACCCGGGTCGAGGCATTGAAACTGCCGAACCGCATGGCGGCCGACGGTTACGTGACCGTGTCGATCGGCGCTGCCACCGCCCTGGCCGCCGCCGGCACCCATGCCGGCGAACTGGTGGCGATCGCGGACGCCGCCCTGTACCGGGCCAAGCACATGGGGCGCAACCGCATCAGCCTGCCGCCGCCGGATCCGGTGTGAACATGCGCGCCCGGCCGTGGCCGCACCAATGAAAAACGCCGGCTTGCGCCGGCGTTCGTGGTCGATGCGGTGATCAGGACGTCATGCGTTCCCAGCCATGGCGTACCGCCGCCTTCATCTTGTCCCAGGTCGACGGGCCGCCGTTGGCGTAACGGGTGTCCCAATCGCTGCGCAGGTCGGACTCGACGTCGTTCCAGTCGCGGCCCTGGTACTTGGTGTTGCGGCGCATGTCGTTGCCGTACTGGTAAGCCGGCTGGTAATCGTTGTAGGTATCGCCCGTGGTGCCGTAGGTGCTGCTGAAGTGGTTGCGATAGTAATTGTCGTCGTCCGCGTCCGGGGTGATCTTGTCCCAGCCGCTGCGCACGGCCGCCTTCATCTTTTCCCAGGTCGACGGGCCGCCGCTGTTGCGCGAATCCCAGCTCGATTTCAGGTCGGATTCGACGTCGTCCCAGTTGCGGTTGCGGTACTGGTCGTCGCTGCGCATCTCGTTGCCGTACTTGTAGGCCGGCGCGTAGTCGTCGTAGCTGCCGCCCAGGCTGGAGTAGTTGGTGTTCCAGTCGTTGCGGAAGTAGTCGTCATTGCCGCCCGACGAAGCGCGCATCGAGGCACGGTCGCCGCCCAGCGATTCGACCTCGACTTCGGTGCGGCGCACCGTATCGTGGATCTGTTCCTGGCGCTGCGAGACTTCCTTGCCGACCAGCACTTCCTCGACCACGCGGGCCGATTTCTGCACCACGGCTTCCTCGGCGGTTTCGCGCAGCTCGATCGATTGCTCCTTGAAGGCGGTGACGTCGCTCGGGTCGATCGGCTGGTTGACCGGACGGCGTTCGACGCTGACGTGCTCTTCGCGCAGGCCGATGCTCTGGTCGACCGGGGTCTCGACCACGCGCGAGAACACGCGCACGCCGCCGCGCTGGACTTCACGCTTGCCGACCTTCAGCTCTTCCTGCACGACCGGGATGGCGGTGGCGCCGTCGCGGTTCAGGCTGCTGTCTAGCTGCTGCGAGGCCGACAGATTATCGCGCTGCATCGAATCGCTGGTGCGCACGGTGCCGCCCAGCGACGCGTCGCTCGAGCCCGGCATCGAGGCGGTGCCCTGCAGGCTCGAGCCGCTCGAGCCCAGCGCATTCTGCTGCGAGGTGCCGAGCGCGGTGGAACCGGCGGCCGGGCTCAGGCCGGTCTTTTGCGAGGTGCTTTCGCTGCCGCTCAGGGTATTGCCGCCATTCGCGCTGTCGAGCGAGCCGATCTGCATCGAGGCGCCCTGCGGTTCCTGGTAGGTGGTGCCCTTCGGTACCGGGTCGTTCAGGTTCTGGGTGGCGAAGTAATTGCGGTCTTCCTGGTAGTCGCCCTGCAGCGCGCCCGGCTCGGTGCCAGGTGGATATGCACCGTTCTGGGAGGCGGACTGCATCGAACCGGCGTACGTGGACGACGACGACGGCTGCTGCAGCGCACTGGCGCCCAGCGTCGATGCGCTGCCGGTCAGGTCGTGGCGCTCGTCGATGTCGACCGGGCCGAAGCGCTCGATCACGTCGGCCGCGCGCTCGACTTCCGGCTCGGACTGGGTGGTGACGGTCAGCACGTGGTGCCCGCGGTTGACGGCGCTCGAATACCGGGATGCGGTCTCGTCGCTGTCGGAGCCGAACAGGCCGCTGAAGAAATGCTTGATGGAAGCGCCGAAGCCTTCTTCCTGGGTGTCATCGGTGCGCACGGCCGTGCCGGTCAGGCTGTCGTTCTGGCCGGTGGGATCGGCGCTCGAGACGTTCACGTCGGTGCGTGAAAAGCCCGAGGCCAGCAACTCGTCCATGGCATTTTGCGCGTCGCTCCGGTTGTCGAAAACCGCTACTAGGGTATGTTGCATGATAGATCCTCCGATGTCATGTGGATGGTAGGTCGCCGGCTTCATCGAAGCGCTCCACGCTGACCTGCTCTGCCTTGAGCAGGACGGTCTCAGCGTGGTGCTCCTCGCGCCTGGTCCTGGTGATGTGCAACTCTTCCTTGATGCGCAGGCGGCGTTCCACCACCAGCACTTCTTCAAGGACCGGCACCACCAGCGTGTCGCCTTCGTAACGCGTGACGGGCGCCTGGTCGAGCGGGACGATGCGGTCGACCGGTACGTGGCTGACCTCGACGTTCTCGCGGAACAGGGTTTCGTCGATCCGGCAGGGAAGCTCGGCGACAGTCTTGTGGATGCGCACGCCGCGTCCCGTATCGACTACCCGCTTTTCGACCCGCGCCTCTTCCTGGTGAACGGGAATGCGGATCTGCTCCTGTCCATCCTGGTTGAGCTGTAATGGGTCAATAGCCACTGGTTGCCTCTTCGATAACGCGACGTTGTGGTAATCACATTACTCCAATCCGCCTCCACCCCGCGCACCATTGACTCCCTGCAACTCAGCGGTTTCCACCCATACAGATCAGTTGCGACAGGCAATGAAAAACGGGCCGAAAGGCCCGCTGGAAGCAATGCTGTGTGAGCGCGCGCACCGACCGCCGCGCCGGCGTTACCTACCTACGCACGCAGCCCTGCGAGCGCATACGGACGCTCATGCAAACGGATTGGCGACGGTCTCGCCGGTGGGTGGCGGCAACTGGTCCGGCAAGTCCTTGCGCGCTTCCAGGCGCGCCACGACCTGGCCCAGCAGCGCGTGCAGCCGGCGCGCCGCTTCCAGTCCCTGGCGGTCGGCGGTCAGGTCGACGTCGCCGGACACGGTCACCCGGTCGAGGCGGTTTTCCAGCATCAGGCGGCCGATCTCGAGGACGTCGGCTTCGTTCTCGAACGGTGCGAAGGCGGGGTTCTTGGTCGTCATGCGGGTCTCCAATGAAAAAAATCGGTCATGCGTGGGGCGGCGGCCGGCCGCTTCAGCCGCGGCCGCCGTTGGCGCGGATCTTCGGCAGGCTCAGCATGCGCTCCTTGTCGCGCTCGCCCAGCGCGGGCAGGAAATTGATGCCGACGATGCGTTCGAGTTCCGTGATCGGAATCACGGTCGGCTTGGCGTCGGCGCGGTTTTCCACGAACCAGGCCGCCCCGGCCTTCTGGCGCGGGCTGTAGACCACCTTGTACAGGTGGGTCGGCACCAGCACCTGGCCGATCTTGCTCAGGTTGGCGCCCAGGAAGGCCGGGCCGGTGATCACGTACAGGTCGCCTTCGCGCTTGGCCATGGCGCGCACCGCGCCCTCGATCGCGGCCCACTGGTTGCGGTTGTTCTCGCCGTTCTGGGGCACGATGTTGGCCAGGCTGAAGCTGTCGCGCTGGCTGGGGCGGTCCGGCATGTCGCCGTTGGGCGCCATGTGGCCGCGGTCGTAGCCGCTGCGCGCGTAATCCGCCAGCTCGGCGCGCTGGCCGGCCGGCAGGCGCGTCTCGGCGTGGAAGGAATTTTCGCGCGACAAGTCCTGGGCCGCCGCCACGTTGTCGGCGCGCAGGTGCTCGGCCGACCACAGCGGCGTGCGCGTCACGCCCGAGTGCATCACGCCGAACACGTTGAAGCACAATTCACGGGTCGAAGCGGCCAGTTTCGGATTGACGATCTGCGGCTCGCGGCCGCCCATGTAATGGCCGGCGCAGGAGCGGTCCTGGGCCGGCGCCTGGGCCTGCACGTGCGCCTGGACGGCGGATTTGAGGCGCTCGAACAGCTGGGCCTGGGCGCCGGCGCCGGCCAGCAGCCCGGTCGCCAGGATGGCGCCAGTAAAAAACTTCTGGAACATGAGAACTCGTATAGATCAAACGGGGCGTCATTGTAGCCGACGACCCTTTGACCATTCTCAGAGAAACCGTTCCATGCTGGCGTGCGCCCGCCGGGCTGGGGCCTGGTCCATAATCGGCACGACCAACCACGATAGGAGCACACCATGGCAAGTACCGACCAGAACGGCCAGCAGTCCGGCCAGCCCGCCACCAGCGCCAACGACCAGCGCTCGGAAAACCTGCTGCCGGCCGATGCCGGCACCGGCGACGCCGGCACCAGCGACGCCAACACGAATGCCGTTGGTTCCGGCGCCAATGCCGGCGACGGACGCTTCGAGGTTGCGGAAGAAGTCAACGCCGACCAGCAGTCCGACGCCACCCGCCGCGTCGGCAAGGGGCCGCAAGGCAATGCCGCGGATGCGCTGGCGGCGTCGCTGACGGACGATGCCGCCTCGCCGGTACCGGGCTCCAGCGACGGCTCCAACCCGGCGGCCGGCGACCCCGGCGCCGGCGACAAAAAGGCGGGCAGCTAGCCTCGGCCCGACTGGAGCGCGGGCTCCGGCCCGCTCTCCGCGCCCGCCGTCACGGCGCGGCGATGCCCATGCGCAGGCCCTCGATGGCATGGGCCTGCTCGATCGTTTCCAGTTCCGGGACGATACGGCAGCGCAGGTGGCGCCGCACCTCGTCCGGCAAGCCGTCCCAATACCCCTGCGTGACCTGCAAATCGTGCTTTTCGGCGTTGCGCCCGTCCGGCGCATCCACGCCCAGTACGAACACCGGGCGCGACTGGCTGGAACGGTTGGCGGTGCCGCGGTGGATCGCCAGCGCCGAGCGCGCCGAGATGTCGCCCACCTGCGGCAGCTTGCGCTGGGCGCGCGCCTCGTAGCGCGGATACAGCGCGGGCGCCGGGAACATCGGATCGCCGCCGGCCAGGTCGTCCCACTGCGTGCCGGGCGCGATCTCGAACGGGCCGATCTCCTCGGTCACGTCCACCGTGGTGATGTTGAAGGCGAGCGAGTTCAGGCGCCGCCCCGCCAGGGTTTCCGGCGGCGCCGCGAAGTCGCGGTGCCAGGGCTGGTGCATGGCGCCCGGGAACGGGATGTCGAAGCCGGCCTCGACGATCTTGTAGTCCGCCCCGAGCACGCTGCGGCACACCGCCGTCACCCACGGATGCGTGACGATGTCGACGAAGCCGGACAGCCGTTCCGGATGCACCTCGACGTAATAGCGGCACGGCCCGCGCTCGAGGGCGCCGCCGGGGCGCCGCTGCGCCTCGGCGAACAGGGTCTCGATGTCCTGCTTCAGGCGCGCCACCCACGGCGCGGCGAAGGCGCCCTTGCAGGCGACGATGCCGTCGCCGTACAGGCCGCCCATGATGGCGGCTTCGTCCATGCCGCCGCGTCCGTCCTGCATGTCCATGCTGATTCCTCCCGGCTTGATTGCCCGCATTGCCCCTTGTATGCTACCGGAAAGCGTGGCGCACGGGGCACGCGCGCGTGATTGACTTTCCATGCGGCTCGCCCTACAGTCGCAGCACGATAATTACCCTTGATACATATGCATCCAGCAGTAGCGATCGTCCGCGCGGCGCGCGGCGCCTTCGACTTCTTGCATACGGAGCGCGCATGAGCACTCTCGGCCATGGCCGCATCCTGTTCCTGTGCGATCGCGCGGCGCCCGATCCGGCGGTGGGCGCCGTCGCCGCGGAACTCGGCTGCGAGCTGGTGCGCGCGCACAGCCTCGACGCTGCCCTGCGCCATGCTGAGGCCTCGCCCTTCGCCCTGGTGCTGGCCGGCTATTCGGGCGACGCCGCCGCCATGTTCCGCAGCGTGCGCGCCTTGCGCGCCTGCCTGCCGCAGACGCCGCTGATCGTGCACGGCATTCCGCGCGACCCGCCGTTCACGCTGGAATCCGTGTACGAGGCCGGTGCGCTGGCGCTGCTGCACGATCCGGTGTCGGCGCCCATTTTGAAATCCAAGGCCGGCTTCTTTCTCGACAGTTACCACAACGCCGCCGCCCGCCGCCGCACCGCCGTCGCGCTCGAGGAAACCCGGGCGCGCCTGGAAGCGACCATCGCCAACGCCGACGTCGCGCTGTGGACCTGGGACGTGCGCCACGACCGCGTCGGCGCCGATGCCCGCATGGCCGAATTGTTCGGACTCGATCCGGCCCGGCGCGAGGGCGCGCCGCTGGCACTGGTCTTCGCCGCCGTGCACCCGTCCGACCGCACGTCCGCACAGGCGCTGCTGCAGCGCGCGCTGGAAAGCGGCGCCCCGTACGAAGCCACGTTCCGGGTACGCCGCGCCGGCGGCGACTGGCGCTGGGTGCTGGCGCGCGGCCGTTTCGAAGGCGCCGCCGGCGGCCCGTCGCGCCTGAACGCGGTGGCGATCGACGTCACCCTGCGCAAGCAGGCCGAGGAGCGCCTGCAGGCCAGCGAGGAACGCTACCGCACGCTGTTCGATTCGCTCGACACCGGCGTGTGCGTGATCGAGATGCTGTACGACGCCGGCGGCCGTCCGTACGACTACCGTTTCCTCGAGACCAACCCGGCCTTCGGCCTGCACAGCGGCCTGTCCGACGTGGTCGGCAAGACCATGCTGGCGCTGAACCCGCAGCACGAAGCGCACTGGTTCGAGACCTACGGCCGCGTCGCCGCCAGCGGCGAGCCGGTGCGCTTCGTCGACCATGCCGCCGGGCTGGACGACCGCTGGTTCGACGTGTACGCGACCCGGGTCGGCGCGGCCGGCAGCCACAAGGTGGTGGTGCTGTTCACCGACATCAGCGCGCGCCGCCGCAACGAGGAGCAGTTGCGGCGCCTGGCCGACGACCTGGCCGAGCAGGACCGCCTGAAGACCGAATTCCTGGCCACGCTGGCGCACGAGCTGCGCAATCCGCTGGCGCCGATCCGCAGCGGCCTGCAGCTGATGCGGCGCACCCAGTCCGATCCGGCCACGCTGGCGCGCGTGCAGGACATCATGGACCGCCAGCTCGACCAGCTGGTGCACCTGGTGGACGACCTGCTCGACGTCGCCCGCATCACGCGCGGCCAGGTCGAGCTCAAGCCCGGCCCGGTCGACCTGGGCGAGCTGCTGCAGGCGGCGGTGGAAACCAGCATGCCGCTGATCGAGGCGGCGCGCCACCGGCTCGATGTACGCCTGCCGGGCGAGGCGCTGCCGTTGTTCGCCGACCGCACCCGCATCACGCAGGTGGTCAGCAACCTGCTCAACAACGCCGCCAAGTACACGCCGCGCGGCGGCTCGATCGTGCTGAGCGCCGAGCGCGACGGCGACCAGGCGGTGATCGCCGTGGCCGACGACGGCATCGGCATCCCGGCGGAGTCGCTCGACGACGTCTTCAAGATGTTCACGCAGGTGCCGGAGCATGCGCGCCAGGCGCCCGGCGGGCTCGGCATCGGCCTGTCGCTGGTGCGCAGCCTGCTGCAGCTGCATGGCGGCAGCATCAGCGCCGCCAGCGGCGGGCACAACGCGGGCAGCGTGTTCACCGTGCGGCTGCCGCTGGCCGGCGCGCCCGGCGTTGCCGCCGCCGGCCTTGCGGGCGCGACCGGCCCGGCGCCGCCCTCCCCCGGCCGGCGCCTGCTGGTGGTGGACGACAACCGCGACGCCGCCGAGACCCTGTCGGCCCTGCTCGCCACCATGGGCCACGAGGTGGCGGTGGCCAACGACGGCGTGCAGGCGCTGCGCATGATGGCGGGCTTGCGGCCGCAGGTGGTGTTCCTCGACATCGGCATGCCCGGCATGTCCGGCTACGAGGTCGCGCGCGCGGTGCGCGAAGACCCGGCGCTGGACGGGGTGCGCCTGGTGGCGCTCACCGGCTGGGGCGGCGAGGCCGACCGCACCCGTACCGGAGAAGCCGGCTTCGACCGTCACCTGACCAAGCCGGCCACGCTGGACGCGTTGAGCGCGGCGCTGGCCGCGCTGGCGGCGCCGCCGTCACCAGTCCAGCGCTGACAGGCGCGCCGCCATGCGCGGCCAGCACAACCTGGCCGCCTCGGCGCGCGTGGCCCACATGAAGCCGTCGGTCTCCGGCGTCGGCTTGCCGGTCACGTGGTGCGGGAAGAAGCTGCGGCAGACCAGGTGGTCCAGGTTCGCCAGGGCGGCGCCGGCATCGACCCGGTACAGGTGCAGCGCCTTGTCCCTGCGGTACGCGTAGCGGCCGAGGTCGACGAAGCGCTCCGGGTCGAAGGCCAGCCCGGTTTCCTCGTACAGTTCGCGCACCGCCGCCTGCAGCGTGCTCTCGCCTGCATCCATCAGGCCCTTGGGGATGTCCCAGCGCCCGGTGCCGGTGACGTGGCACAGCAGCAGGCGAGCGCGGTCGTCCAGCACCAGGGTGCCGCAGGAGATCGCCATGCTGTCGGCAACGGTCTTGTTCATGTCGACCATCATAAGGTATACAGCCGGGTACGGGCGGTTTTGCCGGAATCGCCGGCTTTTGCGGTCGAGGCGGCCCGGCTGCGCCCCTGGCCGGGCGGGTTTTGCCGGGTTTTGTGTTGCCAGATGCAATTGTGCGTTATTGAACAACGAAACAATGATATATTTTTGCCACCACAAACCCGGATGACGCGATGTGGTCCTTGCGTCATCCTGTCTCACAGCGACTTCCGTTTAGTCGATTCGGTACGATTCGGTACGTTTTCGAAATCTGTCTGACGTCAGCCCCGGCATGTGGCCCGGGCCAGCGCCGCGGCACGGTGCCGGCCGGCCTGTCCTACCGCGCCGCCGAGAACAAGAATCACGACCGGTCGGGCCATGCAGGCGGGGCAGCCGCGATCGTACCGGGGAGTCGCGTGGCCACTGCGGACATCGTCCAAGCCGGCGTCCGCAGCGGCGGGTATGGGGGAGCAGGAGGCCTGGCCAGCCGGCAGCGTATTGGCCGTAACGGAAGATAATTACTCATCAGTTAGGATAAACCATGAAAAAGAATGTGGCCATCGTCGGTGCTGGCTTTTCGGGAGCGGTGATCGCGAACCAGCTTGCCCACGCGGGGTACAAGGTGGACGTGTTCGAATCGCGCCCCCATATCGCAGGCAACTGTCATTCGGAGCGCGACAGTGAAACCGGCGTCATGCTGCACGTGTACGGCCCCCACATCTTCCATACCGACAATGAACGCGCCTGGGAATTCGTGAACCGCTTCGGCGAATTCATGCCCTACGTGAACCGCGTCAAGGCGATCACCAACGACCGCGTGTTCACCCTGCCGATCAACCTGCTGACCATCAACCAGTTCTTCGACAAGACCTTCCGTCCGGCCGAGGCGCAAGCCTTCATGGCGTCCATCGGCGACAAGTCGATCGAGAACCCGGCCACCTTCGAAGAGCAAGCGCTGCGCTTCGTCGGCCGCGAACTGTACGAAGCCTTCTTCAAGACCTATACCATCAAGCAGTGGGGCCTGCAGCCGAGCGAACTGCCGGCCAGCATCCTGAAGCGCCTGCCGGTACGCTTCAACTACGACGACAACTACTTCAACCACAAGTACCAGGGCATGCCGAAGGACGGCTATACCGCGATCGTCGAGAAGATCCTCGACGTGCCGGGCATCAATGTCCACCTCAACACGATGTTCGACCCGGACAGCAAGGGCGACTACGAGCACGTGTTCTACAGCGGCCCGATCGACGCCTGGTTCAAGCACACCGAAGGCCGCCTGCCCTACCGCACGCTGGACTTCGAGGTCTTCCGCGACAAGGGCGATTACCAGGGCAATGCCGTGATCAACTACTGCGACAATTCGCAGCGCTACACCCGCATCACCGAGCACAAGCACTTCGCCCCGTGGGAACAGCACGAGAATACCATCTGCTACCTGGAGTACAGCCGCCAGTGCGAGGAAGCCGACGTGCCCTACTACCCGATCCGCCAGGCGCGCGAAAAGGCCCAGCTGGAAGGCTACGTCAACCTGGCGCGCCAGGAAACCAACGTGACCTTCGTCGGCCGCCTGGGCACCTACCGCTACCTGGACATGGACGTCACCATCAACGAGGCCCTGATCACCGCCGACAAGTTCCTGGCTTGCGCCGCGGACAGGAGCGCCATGCCGGCGTTCGCGATCGATCCGCTGGCCTGACCGGCCGGCCGCCTCCATCGCAAGCAGGACGCCAGCTTCGGCTGGCGTTTTTCATTGGCGCCGTACCTTCGCGCGCATTGCTTTTCAAGCGCGGATATGTGCGAAAGGTAATGAACAGCCGGCGCCGTATCCGCGTGCTAGTCTCCCCGACATCGGTTCGAGACCGGACGGCCGTCCGGTTTCCGCGAACCGTGTTGACGTGAGGGAGTGCCAGGCATGAGAGCAGTAAACGAGTCGCCGCCATCGCGGGTGGCGTCGGCGGTCTTCGACGTGCTCGATCCGATACCGTTCGGGTTCTTCGTGGGCGTGCTGATCTTCGACGTGATCTACGCGCGCAGCGCCGACATCTTGTGGATGAAGTTCGCGGCGTGGCTGGTCAGCATCGGCCTGGTGTTCGCCATCGTGCCGCGGTTGATCAACCTGTTCCAGGTCTGGTTCGGGAAATACCGCACGATGCGGGCGGCCAGGCTCGATTTCTGGCTCAACCTGGTCGGCATCGTCGCCGCGCTGTTCAATGCCTTCGTGCACAGCCGCGATGCGTATGCGGTGATTCCCGACGCCGTATGGCTGTCGGTCGTCACCGTCGCCGCGATGGCGCTCGGGCGGATCGTGATGGCGTGGCGACATGCCGGTTTCCGGGAGCTGCGCCATGAGTGAGAATACGCACAAGGCCTGGGGCGCGCTGGGCATGGCGCTGGTCGCTTCGCTGACGTTGAGTGCCTGCGACGACAAGGCCAAAGTCGACATATCCAAACAGATGGGCGGCGACCCGCTGTTGCCGCAGGCGCGCAATTTCCTCGTACCGCCGATGCAGGTGCCGGACGGCGTCGGCTGGAAGGACAAGCAGGCGCCGCAAGTGGCCGCCGGACTGGGTATCGAAAGGATCGCTTCCGGCCTCCTGCATCCGCGCCAGCTGTACGTGTTGCCGAACCAGGACGTGCTGGTGGCGGAATCGAACGGTCCCGGCCAGGAACCGATCACGACCCCGAAACAGCTGGTGGCGGGCATCGTCAAGAACCGGTCCGGCAAGGGCGCCAAGGGCGGCAACCGCATCACCCTGCTGCGCAGGAAGCCGGGCGCTGCCGGCGAATGGGAAAAGCACGTGCTCCTCGAACACCTGCAATCGCCGTTCGGCATGCAGCTGGTCGGCGATACCTTGTATGTCGCGAACACCACCAACATCATGAAGTACCGCTACACCCCTGGACAGACCAGCATCACGGAACCGGGGGAGGAATTGACCGACCTGCCCGACACCGTCAATCACCATTGGACCAAGGCCCTGCTGGCCAGTCCGGACGGCAAGAAACTGTATGTCGGCATCGGCTCCAACAGCAACATCACGGAAAACGGCCTGGATGTCGAATACCGGCGCGCCGCCATCCTGGAGGTGGATATTGCCACCGGTGGCAGCCGCGTATTCGCATCCGGTATCCGCAATCCGACCGGCCTGCAATGGGAGCCGCAGAGCGGCAAGCTGTGGGCCATCGCCAACGAACGCGACGAGATCGGCGCCGACCTGGTGCCCGACTACCTGACCTCGGTGCAGGAGAAAGGCTTCTACGGCTGGCCCTACAGCTACTACGGCCAGCACGTCGACCAGCGCGTGCTGCCGCAGCGGCCGGCCATGGTCAAGAAAGCCATCAAGCCGGACTATGCGCTCGGTTCGCACGTCGCCGCGCTGGGACTGCTGTTCTATACCGGAACCGGCCTGCCGCAGCAATACCGCGGCGGCGCCTTCGTCAGCGAACACGGCAGCTGGGACAGATCGCCCCTGAGCGGTTACCAGGTGGTGTACGTCGCCTTCGAGAACGGCATGCCCAAGGGCGCGGCGCAACCGGTCGTCACCGGATTCCACTCGGCCGACGAGAAAAGCCTGTACGGTGCGCCGGTGGGGCTGGCCCAGGACGCGGATGGGGCGCTGCTGATCGCCGACGACGTCGGCAACACCGTCTGGCGCGTGACCGCGAAGCGCTAGATCGGCCAGGTCCGATGAAACAAAAAAACCGCCCGGCGCATCGCACCGGGCGGTTTTTTTCAGCGGACGCCGGCGGCGCTGCCCCTGACGGGGCCGCCCGCGGCGGCAATTCCCTTACGCAGCCTGCACCGGCATCAGTTCCTCGTTGCCCGCTTCCGCCTTGGCGCCCGAGGCGTTCAGGCGCTCGGCCTTGGTGCGCGGCTTGGCGGCCTGGATCAGGCGATGCATGCTGGCGGCGGTGTTGTCCCACGAGGTACCGGCGACCACGGCGCGCATGCGTTCCTTCAGGGCGGCCATCTCTTCGCCGGACGCGTTCAGCATGCGCTCGCAGGCGGCCACGAAGGCTTCCGGCGAGTCGGCGATGGCGACCACGTCGCCGTACGGCACCTTGACGTCGGTGATCGGGGTGCTGACCGACGGCAGTTCGGCGGCCATGTATTCCAGCACCTTGGTCGGGCTGATGAACTTGGTCGATTCGTTCAGCGCGAACGGCAGGAGGCAGACGTCCCAGCCGGCCAGGAACTTCGGCAGTTCGTCATAGGTGCGCTGGCCCATGTAGTGGATGTTGGCGGCTTGCGGCAGGTGGGCCGGGTCGATCTTGACCACCGGGCCGACCAGCACGAATTGCCAGTCCGGACGGGCGGCGGCGGCCTGCTTGATCAGGTCGGTGTCGAAGCGCTCGTCGATCACGCCGTAGAAGCCCAGGCGCGGATGCGGGATGGCGGCCTGGTCCGGGTGGCTGTTGTCGCGGTTGCGCGCCTGCTGGAAATGCTTGGCGTCGACGCTGCTGGAGAAGCAGTGGGCGTTCGGGTGACGGTCCTTCTTCGCTTCGTACAGGCTGGGGCCGCCGGTGAAGCACAGGTCGGCGATGTTCAGCAGCGCGCTCTCGCGCTGCAGCAGCTGCTTCGGCGGGTTCTTGAAGGCGGCCAGTTCGTCCATGCAGTCGTACACCACCAGCGACGGGTCGAAGTTCTGCAGCAGCGGCAACGCCATCGGGGTGTAGAACCAGACCACCGGACGCTCGCCGGCCGGCACCAGGTCGGCCAGCAGGGTGTTCAGGGTCGGCAGCTGGTCGTCGTGGAAGCCCCACTGGTGGATCGGGGTATGCGGACGGCACACGGTGATGTGCGGCGCCACTTCGGTCTTGCTCAGGTATGCCTCCCCGTCGTGATGCACCGGCTCTTCCACGAACAGGATGTTGTAGTGTTCCGCCAGACGCGTCATCAGGTGCTGGGGACGCTGAAAGACGAAGTCCCAGCGCAAATGGCAAAACACGATCAGGGTCGGCATGTTGTATTCCTTTCGCCTTTGGCGGCGTTCTGGTTAATCTGGATTCAAGTCGGATGGCATGGGATGCGTTTCATGGACCGGCGCTATTATTCCAACCCGACCCTACTATTTTAACATGCAATTTTCCCAATATTTTCCACCAGGAATCACGTTCATGCCGGTCAGAAATGGTCTGACCAATTGAATAGCGTGGCTTCCCTGGGAGCGATGTGAAATTCCGCGATTTTTGTAGGTTCAGTCCTACGTTCATACAGGAAAAAACACTACGAAAAGTCATCATTCGTTCCCGAGCAGGCAAACGTGCGCGGGTCGTTTGGTAGCCTTGCGCGCCGGTTCATTGCGTTTCGCCAGCCTGGATTGAAACAAAGAGTCAAAAGACCTGTGGCAGGACGAAACGGGA
The DNA here is from genome assembly GCF_012849555.1 of Massilia forsythiae. Lineage (NCBI taxonomy): Bacteria > Pseudomonadati > Pseudomonadota > Betaproteobacteria > Burkholderiales > Oxalobacteraceae > Massilia > Massilia forsythiae. The sequence goes on along the minus strand of NZ_CP051685.1, from coordinate 5,128,353 downwards.
CAGGCCGCATGGTCCATGCGGCCCGGATCGCGATGATCAGACGTCGAGGTAGGGTTCGGCGCCTTCCGGCTCGCCGCCGGCGTCGAAGGCGCGCGCCACCAGCACGCCGTCCAGGCCGAGCGGACCGAGGGCGTCGCACAGGTCCTGCAGGTCGATCTCGATGTCGGCCGACAAATCGACCGGCTTGTCGACCGTGGCCAGCGGTGCGCCGCCGCCGAGCGCGTACAGGTTGATGCGCAGCAGCGCCTGGTCGCCGCCGTCGTGCGGCGCCACCACCGCCTTGATGCGCTGCGGATCGCGGTCGAGCTCGTCCAGGCGCGCGTTGACCTCGGCCAGCGTGGCCAGCATGCCGAGTTCGGCCACGCCCTGTTCCTTGGCGCCGTAGAACAGGTCCTGGTACAGGAAATTCAGCTCCAGCCCGTTGCCGGCACGCGCCAGGTTGCGCTGCAGCAGCGGCGCGATGGCGCCGGCCCACATGCGGTAGCGCGCCATGCGGCCCTCGTAGTACGCGTCGGCCGCGGCCTCGTCGGCGGGCACGTGGTAGAACGGGTCGTCGGCGTGTTTCAGCACGAAGCCGAGCAGGAAGCGCAGTTCCATCGTCTCCTCGTCGATGCCGGCCTCGCCCGGCTGCCAGCCGCGGATGCTGGCCTCGATCGCCGGCGCCGCCGCCGGCTTTTTCGAACGCATCGACTGCGCCGCTTCGCGCAGCATGGCCTGCAGGTCGCTGTAGCGCACGCGGTCGACCTCGTCGAGGTCGTACAGGTGGCGCACCAGCACCACGCGGCTGTCGGCGCTGGCCAGGCCGGCCTGGCGGAAGCTGTCGTTCAACGCCTCGAAGGCGGTGTCGTCCTGGAATACGTCCGCTTCGACCAGGCCGCCGTTGCTGTTGACGAACAGCGGGATCATGAACGCGTCGATCTCGAATTCTTCCTCGTCCAGGCGCAGGCGCAGCGTGGCGGATTCTTCCTCGATGCATTCGCGCAGCCAGCGGCAGGCGCCGGCATCGGTGTAGCGCGCCAGTTCGATGGCGCCGACCAGCGGCTCGTCCTGGCCGCGGCGCAGCAGGCGCCGCACCAGCGTCAGCGCGTCCTGCTCGCGCGCCTGCGAGGCGGCGGGGTCCTGGTCTTCGCGCTCGGCGATCTCGAGCGCCAGGTCGACCAGGTTCTGCGCCAGCGCGTCGTGGTCTGTCTCCGCCGCCGGCTTGACGGTCTTGCGGGGTGCGGGGCGCTTGTTCTTGGGCATGGCGGCATCGTCAAAAGTGGACAAGCCGCCATGTTAGCAAATCAGGCGCGCGCCGGCGCCGCCAGGTGCGCCAGTTCGTCCAGGCCGCTGCCGCCGTCGGCATAGGCACGCTGGAAGCCGGGGCGCTGCTGCCAGCGCCGCCACAGGGCGTCCAGGTGCTCGAAGCGCTCGTCCAGCGGGGTGGCGTTCACCGGGAACTTGGAGAAGGCGATCGCCACGCACAGCGTGATGTCGGCGAAGGTCGGGTCGTCGCCGCCCAGCATCCAGGGACGGCCGTCGGCCAGGTGGCGGTCGACCAGCGCGGCGTGCGCCAGCGCCTCCTTGCGGCAGTGCTCGCCCCACTGCGGATTGCTGGTCAGTTCCAGCTTCGGTCCCAGGCCCTGGTGCATCACGTGGAACATGGTGACGATGCGGTACAGCACGTGGATCCAGATGCGGTTTTCCCACATCGTATCCTGTCCCTGCTCGAGCGCCGATTCTCCCATGATCTTGCGCCCCGGATAGGCCTGGTCGAGGTAACGCACGATGGCGGCGGTCTCGGACAGGTAGCCGCCGTCCGCCAGCAGCAGGGTCGGGGTCTCGCCCCACGGGTTCATCTTGAGGTGCGGCCACTTGCGCTGGTCGCCGCCGGGGCTCATGTCGTAGACGGTTTCGTCGAAGGCGTCGGCGATGCCCTTTTCGTGCATGAACAGGCGCACGCGTTGCGGGTTGGGAAAGGCGGACGGGGATGTCAGCAGGCGCAGCTTGTCGCTCATGGGGCGTTTCTCCTGGTTTCGAATGCAAAAAAAAAGGCCCTTCACCACGGAAGGGCCGGATCCATTATTGCAGAAGGTGCGGATTCGTGCCGCCGCCCGTCCGCTTCGTCAGGCGGCGAGGCGCGCGGCGCCGGCATGGCTGCCGGCCGCACCGGCGCCCGCCTCCAGGCGGAACACCGCCACCAGCGCATCGAGCTCCTGCGCCAGCTCCTGCAGCGAGCCGGCGCCGGCCGCGGCCTGCTCCACCAGCGCGGCGTTCTGCTGGGTCACGCCGTCCATGCCCATGATCGCCGCGTTGATCTGGTCGATGCCCTGGGTCTGCTCGCCGCTGGCGGCCGAGATCTCGCCGATGATCGCGCTCACTTGCCGGATCTCGCCGACGATGGTGTCCATCGCGGCGCCGGCCTGCGCCACCAGGCGGCCGCCGTTGCCGACCTCGCCGACCGAGGCCTCGATGAGGGTCTTGATCTCGCTGGCGGCGCCCGCCGAGCGCTGCGCCAGCGAACGCACCTCGGCCGCCACCACCGCGAAGCCCCTGCCCTGCTCGCCGGCGCGCGCCGCCTCCACGGCCGCGTTCAGGGCCAGGATGTTGGTCTGGAAGGCGATGCCGTCGATCACGCCGATGATGTCCGCGATGCGCGTCGACGAGGCCTGGATCGCCTCCATGCTGCGCACCACGTCGGCCATCACGGCGCCGCCGCCCTGCGCCGCGCCCGATGCGCGCCGCGCCAGCGCGTCGGCCTGCAGCGCGTGCTCGGCGTTCTGGCGCACGGTGCCGGTCAGCTCTTCCATCGCGGCGGCGGTCTGCTCCAGCGCGCTGGCCTGCGACTCGGTGCGTGCCGACAGGTCGAGGTTGCCGGCGGCGATCTGGCGCGAGGCGTCGGCGATGCTGGCCGAATGGCCGCGGATGCGGCGCACGGTGCCGGCCAGCTCGTCCTGCATGCCGGCGATGGCGCGCAGCAGGCTGCCCTCGGGCACGCCGGCCAGCGGCACCGCCTGCGACAGGTCCTTGGCGGCGATGCGGCGCGTGACCGCCGCGGCCTCGGCCGGATCGGCGCCCAGCTGGCGGTTGATGCTGCGCACCAGGCGCCAGCCCAGCAGCGCGATCAGGCCCAGCGCCGCCACGAACACCAGCCAGAAGCGCGCCGCCGAGGCGCGGAACACGGCGTCGATGTCGTCGCTGAAGAAGCCGGTGCCGATCCACCAGTCCCACGGTTCGAAGGCGATGACGCCGTTCAGCTTGCCGGCCATCTGGCCGGTGACCGGGTGCTTGGTCTTCATGGTGACCAGGGCCACGCGCCCGCGCGCCAGGGCTTCTCGGTAGGCCTCGGCGTCCGGGCGCCCGTCCACCGTCTCGCCCTGGGCGACCTTGCCGACGTTGGCCGGGTTCGGATGCACCAGGTTGAGGCCATCCGGCAGGCGCACCCAGTAGTAGCTCTTGCCGTCGTTGTTGAGCTGGGTCAGCGCATCCCTGGCGGCCGCCTGGGCCTGGGCGCGCGTCATGCGCCCCTGCGTTTCCTGGTCGTGGTAGTGGGACACCAGGTGTTCGCCCATGCGCAGCATGTTGGCGATTTCCGCTTCGCGGCCGCTCAGCAGCGCGTGTTGCAAGGTATATAGACCGAGGGCGCCCAGGGTGGCGAGGGCCAGGACGGCGGCGCCGACCAGGACCAGCAGGCGGGTGGAGACTTTCATGGCGGTTCTTTCTGAAACGGCGCGCGGCGATGGGTACGGCGGGCGCTTGCCGGCCGTCGCCGGCACGGGACAGTGCGGCGACGACGCGGCTGTTGATCTAGAGCAATTTTACCGTGGGGGCCGGCCGTCGAGGTGCGCCGTGAAGTATTCCGGGCGCAGTTTTCGTGTGATTTCCAACACCGGCATTACATGGTCGAGGTGTTCGCGCATGGCGGCGGTGGCGCGCGCGGCGTCGCCGGCGGCGATGGCCTCGACCACGGCGCGGTGTTCCTCCAGCACGCCGGCCATGCGCCCTTCGAGCGGCAGCGTCAGCTGGCGGTAGCGGTCCATCTGCGTCTTGGCCTGCTGGATCATCGGCCACACGCCGGGGCAGCCGGACAAGTCGGCCAGCGCCGCATGGAAGGCTTCGTCGGTGCGGTGGAAGGCGCGGAAGTCGCGGGCGGCGATGGCCACCGCCTGTTCCTCGAGGATGGCGCGCAGGCGCGCCACGCCGGCGGCGTCGGTGCGCCGGGCCGCCTTTTCGATGATCGCGGTTTCCAGCGCATGGCGCACCAGGTTGGCTTCTTCCAGCGCATCGAGCGGAATGCGCGCGACGAAGGTGCCGGAGCGCGGGATCACCTCGACCAGGCCTTCGTCGGCGAGGCGCTGCACGGCTTCGTGCACCGGGGTGCGGCTGGTGCCGAATTCCACGGCGATGTCGCGTTCGACGATGCGTTCACCGGGCAGCATGCTCATTTCGACGATGCGCTGGCGCAGCGCCAGGTACACCCGGCGCGCCGCGCTGATGCCGGATTCGGCGCCCGGTTCGGCCCTGGCGCGCGCCGCGGAGGTCGGATTGGTTTGACAAGTCATGTCGCAAGTGTAGCGAAACTGGGGCGATCGCGGGGTGATCGGTTAGCCGACGCGTTCGCTCACGCCTCGGCCGGCGGCATCGCGCTGCGCGGAATCACCGCGCCGCGCACGCGGATCACGGCCCCCGCCAGGCGGTGGCCGGCGCGGGCGGCGTCCTGCGGACCGCGCCCCGACAGGCGCGCCGCCATGTAGGCCGCGCCGAACGAGTCGCCGGCGGCGGTGGTGTCGACCACGTCCGGCACCGGCTGCGGCGCCACCTCGTGCAGCTCGCCTTCGACCCACACCAGGCAGGGTTCGGCGCCGCATTTGACCACCACCTCGTTCACGCCCAGGGCGCGGGTGCGCTCGACCGCCTCGCGCGCCGTGTGCGCGCCGTACAGCGCCACCTCGTCGTCCAGGGTCAGCAGCGCGATGTCGGTGTTGGCCAGCACGCGCAGGTAGACTTCGCGCGCGGTGGCCGCGTTTTCCCACAGGCGCGGGCGGTAGTTGTTGTCGAACACCACGCTGCCGCCGCGCGCGCGGCACTGGGCCAGCGCGGACATCAGGAGTTCGCGGTCGGCCGGCGACAGGATCGCCAGGCTGATGCCGGACAAATACACCATGCGCGCCGCCGCCAGCTGCACCAGCACCTTGCCGGCCTCGGGCGCTTCCAGCCAGTGGCGCGCCGCCGAATCCTGGCGCCAGTAATGGAAGCGGCGCTCGCCGTCCGGATCGGTCTCGATCAGGTAGATGCCGGGCAGGCGCTCCGGCAGGCGCTGCACGCTGCCGGTGTCGATGCCTTCGGCTTCCCAGCTGGCCAGCATTTCCTGCGACATGCCGTCCACGCCCAGGCCGGTGACGTAGGCCACGCGCGTGGTTGCCGGATCCAGCAGGCGCGCCATGTAGACCGCCGCGTTCAGCGTGTCGCCGCCGAAGCGGTAGTCCATGGACGCGTGGGCGCCCCCCGGGGCGGCGCCGCGCTGCAGTTCGATCATGCATTCGCCGATCGCGTAGACGGTGTGTGCTTCCATGTCGTTCCTCGTAATTGACATCGTTGTCGTCGTGTTCGTAAAAAAACCCCGCCCGCCGCGGGGCAGACGGGGCCGGCGGCCGGCCTGCGCGGGCCGCCGTGCTGCAATATTACTTGCGCGAGTCCCAGGTCGACCCGAAGAAGTTCGAGGAGCCGATGGCCGGGAAGTCGACGTAGGCGCGCGAGCAATCCACCACCTTGGACGGATCGACCGCCTTGGTCGGCACGCCGTTGATCAGGTTGCGGTTGTCCGCATTCGCGATCAGCGGCAGGTTCACGCCCTTGATCGTCAGGTTGGCGTCCGAGGTGGTCAGCGCGATGCTGTCCGGCGCGTCCGCCACCACGTTGGTCATGGTCATGCCCAGCGGGTATTGCGGGTTGCCGAAGCCGCCGGTATTCGCCTGGAAGCCCTGCAGCTTGACCGCCGACTTGCCCTGGATGCGCACGTTTTCCATGGTGATGTCATGGAAGTTCGGGAACAGCGGGCCGGCCGCCGGCAGCGCCTTGGTCGAGTAGTACGGGGTGAACAGCAGTGCGTTCAGCGCATCCTTGACGCAGATGTTCTTGTAGTGCACGTTGCTGACCTCGCCGCCGCGCGCATAGTCCGACTTGATGCGCAAGCCCTCTTCCGAATCGCTGAAGGCATTGTCGTAGACCTCGATGTTGGTCACGCCGGCATTGGTCTCGGAGCCGACCGAGATGCCGTGGCCGTAGTAGATGTGGTTGTGCGCCACCACCATGCCGTACTTGCGGTCGGAGCGGACGTCGCGGTTGCCGTCGATGCCGGGCAGGCCGGAACCTGCCGGGCTCGGGTTCTGGCTGCCCTTGAACGCCATGTCGTCGTCGCCGGTCGACACGTAGTTATAGGCGAACACGAAGTTCTTCAGGTAGCCGTCGAACGACATCTTGGCGGCCGACTTGGTGCTGCTGCCGGTGCCGAGGTAGTCGGAGATCGCCTTCGAGGACGAACCCGGGTCGAAGGCGTCGGTATTCTTGACGTTGTCTTCGGTGAACACCTCGCCGGTGTACAGCGGGTTGCCGTTGCCGGCCGGGTTGGCGAACGCCGCCAGCGACGGCGTCTGCACCTTCACGCCCCACACGGTCAGGCCGTCGACGCCGCTCGGCACCACGTGGAAGTTGGCGCTGTTGTTGAGGGTGATGCGGTACAGGGTCAGGTTCTTGGCGTAGTTGAACACCATCATGCGGAAGTTCGACTGCGAACCGTAGCCGGTGGTGCCGTTCTGGACCATGTTGCCCAGGTAGGCCAGGTCCCACCAGGTCATGTTGCGCACCGAGGACTTCGAGTTGACGAAGGTGCCGCCGTCGTCGCACGGGGTGTTGTCGGCGGCCTGCTGGCCCTTGGCGTAGGCGGCGTAGGTGTTCGAGCAGGTCTGGTCGACCTTCATGATCGGGTACAGCTTGTCGGTGGTGACGATCTCGGCGTAGCCGCGGCTGTCGATGGCGCCGTCGCCCATCACCGCCGCGTTGACCAGGTTGTTGCCGCCGATCAGGGGCGAGCAGTTCGACGAGGAACCGGCCTTGGTGGCGGACACCGCGGTGTTGGCGCAGTACGGGCCGGCCGCGTTGGGCGAATAGGCTTTCGCATCGCGCGTGGCGTACAGGGTGGCGCCCTTGTCGATCCACAGGGTCACGCCGGACGGCAAGGTCAGCGGGCCGGAGATGAAGCCGTTGCCCGGGCCCTTGGAGTTCACCACTAGGCGCACCGCGAACTTGCTGGCTTTGTATGCCGGCTTGGCCAGTTCCTCGCCCGAGACGCCGGCGATGTTGACGTTCGGCTTGGCCGCCGCCTTCTGGCTGGCGGTGGCGCTGGCGTCGGCGGCGGCGATCTTGGCGCCGACTTCCGCTTCCACGGCGGCGCCGCAGGCGTCCAGCGCGGCCTGGATGCGGGCCTGGTCCGGGTTGATCACGGCGGCGTCGGCGGCCACGCCTACGCCGGCCTTGCTCGGGTCGGCTTCCGGCGGCAGCGAGCCGTCCGGACGGCGCACCAGGTTGTTGCTCGCTTCCAGCGTGGCGCAGACTTGCGCGTCGGTCGGCAGGGTCGGCTCGGCCGGCAGGTTGGCGTCGTAGGTGGTGGTGCCGACCTGGTACACGGCGCCGGCGGTGTAGGCGACCGCCGATTCGGCCGAGCCGCCGCCGCCGCCCCCGCCGCAGGCGGACAGGGCGGCCGCGACCGCGGCGGCCATCGGCAGGATCAGGCGCGCGCGGGTGGCGGCCGGTTTGTGGTGTTGCTGGTTCATGTGCTGCTCCGGTGTCTCTTTATGTGTTTCGTATGTCGAAGTGCGTGCGGCCGCGGGCGCGATCAAAAGCGCGCGATCAGAAGCGCGCGATCAGGCCGATGCCGAAGGCGCGCGGGCTGTTGCCCGGCGCCAGGAAGGCGTCTTCCGAGCCGCTGTTGTTGCTGTAGATCGGCGACTGGCCCAGGTTCACGCTCTGCTGGCTGCCGTTGCGGATCTTGGTGTAGTACACGTACGGGCTCAGGTAGCGGTTCAGGTCGTAGATCGCGCCCAGCGAGTACTGGTTGGCGCGGTAGTCGCCGGCGCGCGCGAAGGTCGCGTTCCTGAGGTCGAACAGCTTGCCGGCCGAGGCCATCACGGTGGCGCGGCCGACCTGCTGGGTCACCGAGGCCATGACCGCGTTCTGCTTCATGCTGCCGTAGGTGACGCCGGTGTAGAAGCTGCCGGCGGTCGGCACCGGGGCATCCTCGTAGCCGTACTTGCCCTGCTCGAAGCCGAGGCCGATGGTGGTATGGGTCGGCAGGCGGTACGTCGCCACCGCCTTGGCGAAGCTGGTGTTCACGCCCGACGAATCCATGGTGCGGAAGCCGATGCCTTCGACCAGCGCGGTGGTGTTGACCCCGGTGTTGTTCTGGCGGTCGTAGCCGAGGCCCAGCGACAGCGGACCCCAGACGTACTTGGCGGCCACCGACCAGCGGCCGCGGTCGGTGTTGCTGTCCTGGCTTTCGTCGAAGCCGTAGGACGCGCCGACCTGCAGGCCGTAGACCACCGGCGACAGGTAGTGCGCCGAGTTCTTGTAGCGCGCCTCGCCGCGCGAGAAGATGCTGTCGGCGTTGCCGGACAACTGGGCCGAGGTGTTGTTCCAGACGTCCAGGCCGCGCACGGTCAGGCCCAGGTTGCCGCCCAGTTCGCCGCCCGAACCGATCAGGCTGCGGTACACGGAATCGTTGTTGCCGACCACGAAGGTGCCGAAGCGGGCGCTCTCGATGCCGACGTAGGTGTTGCGCGAGGTCAGCGAGGTCGATTCGCCGCGGTTGTTCACGCCGCCCTGGTCGAAGTTGTTGAGCGCGGCTTCGATCTGCCACACGCCCTTCAAATCGTCGGTCACGCCGATGTTGCCGCGGAAGCCCAGGCGCGAATTGCCGTCCGAGACGCGGCCGCGGCTGTCGTACGGCGTCGCGCCGCCGGTGGCGCGCACCGATTCCAGCTGTCCGTTGAGGAAGCCGTAGATGGTGGTGTCGACCTTCAGGTTGGCCAGTTCGCCGAGGGTGGTCTCGGCCTGGGCCGCGTTTGCCAGGCATGCCAGGGCTGCGGCTGCCAGGACGGTCTTCCTGGCGATGATGAATTGCGTCATGTGATGCTCTCTTGCTTTGTGTAGTTGGCACCCGCTCGCGCGGGCTTCATGCAAAAAACCAGTACTGCTCTTACGTCATTGCTTGCAGCTTGGTTGCTCGGGTCGGACCTGCTGATACAGGGCCTAAGCCGTCTTCAGGGACGGTCTCGGTTTGATGGGAGAATTCGGGCCGCTCTTGTCGCGCACCAGCGACCACACCACGATGCAGGCCAGTACGTCGAACACCGCCAGCACCGCGAACAGCGGGCTGTAGCCGACGACCTTGACCAGCACGCCGAACACCAGCGTGAACACGGTCGCGCCCAGGTAGCCGGACATGCCGGCCAGGCCGGTGGCGGTGGCCACCTCGTTCTTGCCGAACACGTCCGACGTGATCGAATACAGCGCGCCGGACAGCACCTGGTGCGCGAAGCCGCCGATGCACAGCAGGAAGATCGCGGTGTAGGGGCTGGCCACCAGGCCGATGCAGCCCGGCGCCACCATCGACAGCGCGCCCACGGTCATGACCCACTTGCGCGAGTTGAACAGCGATACCTTGAAATGCTTGTGGAACAGCGGCGACAGGTAGCCGCCCAGCACGCAGCCAATGTCGGCGGCCAGGAACGGCAACCAGGCGAAGGCGGCGATCTCTTTCAGGTCCATGTGGCGCTCGGTCGCCATGTACAGCGGAATCCAGGCGTTGAAGGTCTGCCACGCCGGTTCCGACAGGAAGCGCGGGATCGCGATCGACCAGAAGTTGCGGCTCCTGACGATCTGCTTCCACGAGGCCTTGGCCACGCTGCCCTGGCCCGGCGCGTCCTGGAAGGCCGTGTCCTGGCCGGACAGGATGTAGTCGCGCTCGGCGTCCGACAGGCGCTTCTGGTCGCGCGGGTGCTTGTAGAACAGCACCCACAGCAGCGTCCAGACGATGCCGATGGCGCCGACCACGACGAAGGACATCTGCCAGGTACCGTGCAGGATGGTCCAGACCACCAGCGGCGGCGCGCACAGGGCGCCGATCGAGGAACCGATGTTGAACCAGCCGATCGCCACCGAGCGCTCCTTCGCCGGGAACCATTCGGTGGTCGCTTTCACGCCGGCCGGGATGCCGGCCGCCTCGGTCAGGCCCAGTAGGCCGCGGAAGAAGGCCATGCTCTGCCAGCCGCTGGCCAGCGCGGCGCCGGCGCAGGCCACCGACCAGGCCAGCGCGAACGCGGCGAAGCCGATCTTGGTGCCGACCGCGTCCAGCACGAAACCGGCCACCGGCTGCATCACCGCGTAGCAGATCTGCCAGGCCACCACGATGTACGAATACTCGGTGGTGGTGATCGACAGGTCCTTCATCATGGTCGGCGCGGCGACCGACAGGGTGTTGCGCGCCAGGTAGTTGACGATCAGGCCGAACGTGACCAGTCCGACCATCCACCAGCGCATGCCTTTCATCTTGTTCATGTTGTCTCCTGCCGCTGCGGGCAAAGGGGTGGCGTGCGCACGCCGGGCGTGCGCCATCCGGGGCCGTGGGCGGCCTCTTTAGGTGAAGGGTGGGTTCAGTCCAGCAGTGCGCGGATGCCCTGCTGGCCGATCTGCTCGAGCGCGAGCGTGACCGCGTCGGCCAGGCCGGGCACGGCGTTCAGGTCCCTGCCCCACAGCGCGCCGTTGGCCAGCCAGCCGGCGGCCAGCTGCGCGTGCGACCAGGCGCCGGCATCGACCTGCGCCCAGCCCTGGCGGAACCAGTCGAGCGTGGCGGCGTCGTCGGACAGGTCGATTACCGCGCCGCGGTACAGCACCATCGTGGCGGCCAGCGCCAGCACCAGGCGGCGCGGCAGGCGGCCGGCGTTCAGCTCGGCGTAGCGCAGCAGCTGCGGCATCACGCGCGCGGCGAACTTGCTCCAGCTGTTCAAGGCGATCGCCGACAGCTTGTGGTGGATGGCCGGGTTGCGGAAACGGCGCAGCACGTCGCCGGCGAAATCGCGCAGCGCGGCGCGGTCCATCTCCAGCGCCGGGATGATCTCCTCGTCGATGGCGGCGCGCAAAAAGGCGCCGACGGCGGCATCCTCGACCGCCGGACCCACCGCTTCCAGGCCGGCCAGCAGGGCCACCGGCACCAGCGCGGTGTGGCCGCCGTTGAGGATGCCGACCTTGCGCTTTTTATACGGCGTAATGTCGTCGACGAGTTTCACGTTGAGGCCGGCGCCGGCCAGCTTCAGCTCCTCGCCGACCCAGCTCGGCCCCTGGATCACGAACAGGTAATAGTATTCGGCCGCGACCAGGAACCGGTCCTGGTAGCCCAGGTCCCGGGCCACCTGCTCGGCATCCGCCGCCGGGTAGCCGGTGACGATGCGGTCGACCAGCGTCGAGCAGAAGGTACAGGCGTTCTCGACCCAGCCGGCGAAGCCGGCGTCCAGCTTCCACAGGCGCGCGAAGTGCAGCACCGCGGCCTTCAGGGCCGGGCCGTTCTTGTCGATCAGCTCGCACGGCAGCAGCACCAGGCCCTTGTCGGCCGCGCCTTCGAAGGCCTGCCAGCGTGCGAACATGAACTGGGCCAGCTTGGCCGGAAAGGCCACGGGCGGCGCATCGTCGAAGCGGTCGCTGTCGTTGACGGCGATGCCGGCCTCGGTGGTGTTCGAGACCACGAAGCGCACATCCGGATTGGCGGCCAGCGCCAGGTAATCCCCATAGGCGGCGTTGGGATCGATCTCGCGCTGCACGCACTCGACTTTGCGGTAGGCCTTGACGGCGTTGCCGGCTTCGTCCAGGCCGCGCACCAGCACGGTGAACAGGCCGTCCTGCACGTCCAGCAGCGGGGTGGCATCGGCGCCCGGCTTGCCGCCGCGCGGGCGCACGATCACCACGCCGGCATCCAGCCCGGTGCGCTCGTTCAGCAGGTCGACCTGCCAATCGAAGAAGCCGCGCATGAAGTTGCCCTGGCCGAACTGCAGGACCTTGATGGGCAGCGCGAACGGCGCGCTGCGGTGTAGCTGTTCCATGTTTTCCTTGATGCTGTTCCGTCAGAGCGAAATATCGCGCTTCCAGAATATGAAGTCGTACTGCTGCAGGCGGTCGGCCTTGCAGGTGTACTTGCCGCCGGCGGTGGCCACCACCATGTCGAACAGGCCGCGCGCCACCTGCGGCAGCGGCGTGCCCTCGATGATCGGGCCGCAATCGAAGTCGATCAGGTCCTTCAGCTTGGTCGCCACGCGGGTGTTGCTGGAAATTTTCAGCACCGGCACGATCGGGTTGCCGGTCGGCGTGCCCAGACCGGTGGAGAACAGCACGACGTTGGCGCCCGAGGCCACGATGCCGGTCACCGATTCGACGTCGCCGCCCGGGGTGCACAGCAGCGACAGGCCGGGCTTGTCGGTCTGCTCCGCGTAATCCAGCACCGAGACGATCGGCGAGGTGCCGCCCTTCTTGGCGGCGCCGGCCGACTTCATGGCGTCGGTGATCAGGCCGTCGCGGATGTTGCCCGGGCTCGGGTTGTCGGCGAAGTGGGTGCCGACCGCCAGCGCGCGCTGCTCGAAGTCGCGCATCATGCCCAGGAAGCGGCGTTTATCCTCGTCTTGCACGCAGCGCTCGATCAGGTTGGCCTCGACGCCGCACAGTTCCGGGAACTCGGCCAGGATCGAGGAGCCGCCCACGGCGACCACCATGTCCGACACGTAGCCCATGGCCGGGTTGGCCGAGATGCCGGAAAAGCCGTCGGAACCGCCGCATTTCACGCCAATCTTCAGATGCGACAGCGGCATCGGCCGGCGCGTGACCTTGTTGGCATCCTTCAGGTGCGCCAGCGTGTCCTGCAGCACCGCCTTCATCATCGCTTCCTCGCTGTCCCACTGCTGCTGTTCGTACATCAGCACCGGCTTGTCGAAGTGCGGGTTCTGCCTGGCCAGCGCGTCCTTGAACATGCCGATCTGCGCGTTCTGGCAGCCCAGCGAGAACACGGTGATGCCGGCCACGTTGGGGTGGTCGGCATAGCTCGACAGCACCTTGCACAGCGAGCGGGCGTCGGCGCGGGTGCCGCCGCAGCCGCCGTTGTGGGTGATCACGCGCACGCCGTCCAGGTTCGGAAAGGGACGCACCACGGGCTTCGCTGGTGCTTCAAATGCCGCCATGTCCTCGCCCAGCAGCGACAGCGTCAGCGCCGCCAGGTCGTCGGTGGCGTAGCCGAGCGGACGTTCCAGGGCGTTCCGCAAATGCTCGACGTTGCGGTTCTCGCAGAACACCAGCGGGAAGATCAGCCAGTAGTTGGCGGTGCCGACGCGGCCGTCGGCACGCACCACGCCGTCGAAGGTGGCCTCGGCCAGGTCGGCGACGTCGGGCGGCGTCCAGGTGTAGGGTTTCGACTCGCCGATCTCGACTTCCGCCGCATGGTGCGCCAGGTTTTCCGTGGTGACCGCCTCGCCCTTGCGGATCGGCTGGGTGGCCTTGCCGACCACCACGCCGTACATGCTCAGGAGGTCGCCCTCGGCGAAGGCGCGGCGCGCCAGCTTGTGCTTGGTCTTGACCGGCGTCGAGACCAGGATGTTCTCATCGTTCCAGGTGACGACGTCGCCCGGCGCCAGGTCGGCCAGGGCGACCAGCATGCTGTCGTCCGGATGGATGCAGATTACTCGTTGCATGAAATGCAGCCTTTTCTTGTGCTTGGCTTCGGGATTAGAGCTTGAAGTACTTCTTGGCGTTGTCGTAGCAGATGCCGCGCACCACCGTCGCCAGCGCGTCGAAATCGTCCGGATACTCGCCGCCCTCGACCCATTCGCCGAGCTGGCGGCACACCAGGCGGCGGAAGTAGTCGTGGCGCGGGTAGGACGCGAAGCTGCGCGAATCGGTCACCATGCCCACGAAGATGCCGAGCACCGAGTGATTCGCGAAGGCGACCAGCTGGGCCAGGTTGCCGACCTTGTGGTCGTTGAACCACCAGGCCGGGCCGAACTGCACCTTGCCGGCCACGCTGCCGTCCTGGAAGTTGCCGATCATGGTCGACAGCACTTCGTTCATCGCCGGGTTCAGGTTGAACAGCATGGTCTGCGGCAGCTGTTTGTTCGCGTCCAGGCTCGACAGCAGCGCGACCAGGCCGTTACTGGTGGTCATGTCGGAAATCGAGTCGAAGCCGGTGTCCGGGCCCAGCGTGTCCAGCATGCGCTGGTTGTTGTTGCGCATGGCGCCGATGTGGAAGCACATGGTCCAGTCGAACTCCGCGTACACGGCGCCGATGCGCTGCAACAGGCCGCGCAGGTATTGCGCCTGTTCCGTATCGCTCAGCAGTTCGCCCGCCATGCGCTTGGCGAACATCGCTTCCAGCTGTTCATCGGTGGCTGCCACGGTTGGCAGCGCGATGTCGATCGCGTGGTCGGAGATGCGGCCGCCGCGCTCGTGGAAGAAGGCCACGCGCTTGGCCAGCGCGGCGATCAGGCCGGCAAAGGAATCGATCTGCATGCCGGCGACGTCGGCCAGTCGCGCCACGTACTCGACGAAGCCGGGGTTGTTGATGCGCATCGCCTTGTCCGGACGGTAGGCCGGCAGCACGCGCGTCTTGAGTGCGGAGGCGGCGATCTCGGCGTGCTGCAGCAGGTCGTCGGCCGGGTCGTCGGTGGTGCAGGCGATCTCGACCTTGGCCTGTTCCAGGAAAGCCCAGGTATCCATCGTGGCCAGCTTGGCGTTGGCCTGTTCCCAGATCGCGTCGGCGTTCTTTTCGTTGATGATCAGGTCGATGCCGAAGATGCGGCGCAGCTCCAGGTGGCTCCAGTGATAGATCGGGTTGCCGATGGCCAGCGGCAGCACGCGGCAAAAGGCGTCGAATTTTTCGCGGTCCGAGCGCTCGCCGGTGCAGTATTCCTCGGGCACGCCGGCGGTGCGCATCAGGCGCCATTTGTAGTGGTCGCCGCCCAGCCACAGCTCGGCGATGTTGCGGAATCGTTTGCGCTCGGCGATCTCGCCCTGCTGCAGGTGCGAGTGGTAGTCGATCACCGGCAGGCCGGCCGCCACTTCGTGGTACAGCTTGCGGGCGACGTCGGTGGTGAGAAGAAAGTCTTTGTCCATGAAAGCGGCCATGCGTGAAAACTCCTTGCGTTAGGGGCGGCGTCCGGATCGGACGCTCTGATATATCAGAATGGTATGCCTAATATATTACTGGCGCAAGGGCTTTGGCTGCCCTTTGGTAACGACTTTGTAACAGACCACATTATAAATTGGTTAGACCAGTTGGGAAATTGGTCAATGCAAAGAAAGAAGCGATTCTGTCGCATCATGGGAACGATTTGGGCATCTGGCACGGCAATATTTTCGCGCCATGGCAAACGCTCAAGGAAATGAGCGGCGCATTCCCTGTTTTGGGCTGGAAAATTGTTCGTCTGTATAGCGCAGCAGGGTCCGGCGGCAGTGCTATGCTTGGGCCGCGCGCCGCGCTGACGCGCGCATACAACACCGATCTCCCCATCCACCGACCCGCCGGAGCCCGCCGCCCATGCTGGAACGACTTTTCAACCTGAAACAGAGCGGCAGCGACGCCCGCACCGAGATGCTGGCCGGCCTGACCACCTTCCTGACGATGGCCTACATCATCTTCGTCAACCCGTCGATCCTGGGCGACGCCGGCATGCCGAAGGAAGCCGTGTTCGTCGCCACCTGCCTGGTGGCGGCGCTGGGCAGCGCGGTGATGGGCCTGTACGCCAACTACCCGATCGCGATGGCGCCCGGCATGGGCTTGAACGCCTATTTCGCCTATGCCGTGGTGCTCGGCATGAAGGTGCCCTGGCAGGCGGCGCTGGGCGCGGTGTTCGTGTCCGGCTGCCTGTTCGTGCTGGCCTCGCTGTTCGGCCTGCGCGCCTGGATCGTGAACGGCATCCCGCGCTCGCTGCGGGTGGCGATCACGGTGGGCCTGGGCATGTTCCTGGCGCTGATCGCGCTGAAGAACGCCGGCATCGTGGTGGCCAGCGAACCGACCCTGGTCAAGGCCGGCGACCTGCACCGGCCCGGCGCGCTGATGGCCATCGCCGGGTTCCTCCTGATCGTCACCCTGGACCGCTTGCGCGTGCGCGGCGCGATCCTGATCGGCATCGTCGCGGTGACGCTGCTCAGTTTTATCTTCGGCGGCAACAGCTTCCACGGCCTCGTCTCCGCGCCGCCCTCGATCGCGCCCACTTTCCTGCAATTGGACGTGCCGGGCGCGCTGGCGGTCGGCATCCTCAACGTGATCCTGGTGTTCTTCCTGGTCGAACTGTTCGACGCCACCGGCACCCTGATGGGCGTGGCCAGCCGCGCCGGCCTGCTGGTGGAAGGCAAGATGGAACGTTTGAACAAGGCGCTGCTGGCCGACAGCGCCGCCATCGTCGCCGGCGCCGCCCTGGGCACCTCGAGCACCACCGCCTACCTGGAAAGCGCTTCCGGCGTGCAGGCCGGCGGGCGCACGGGGCTCACCGCCGTCACCGTCGCCGTGCTGTTCCTGGCCTGCCTGTTCATCGCCCCGCTGGCCGGCGTGGTGCCGGCCTATGCCACCGCGCCCGCGCTGCTGTTCGTGGCCTGCCTGATGCTGCGCGACTTGGGCGACATCGAGTGGAACGACACCACCGAGGCGATTCCGGCGGCGGTGACCGCGCTGGTGATCCCGTTCACCTATTCGATCGCCGAGGGCATCGCCTTCGGCTTCATCACCTATGCGGCATTGAAGCTCACCACCGGGCGGGCGCGCGAGGTGAAGCCGGTGGTGTGGGTGATCGCGGCCTTGTTCACGTTCAAGATCGTGTACGTCGGCACCTGAGCACGGTCCGATTTCCTTCGGACGTGACATTGTGCGAGAAAGAACGGCGCTGCACCGGCTACATTTGCTGGATCGACATGATCGGAGTGTTCGGATGAATAGGGGAACGGGATGATGGCTTGCAGGCGGGCTGGCCGTGGCGGCCATCGTGGCGGGCGGACTGGCCTGGAAGCAGCGCCCCGACACCTTGCCAGCGCCGCTTGTAAAGGCGGCGCTGGCGCCCCTGCCGCCGCGGCCCGCCTTGCCGGCCGCGGCGCAGGCGGCGCCCATGCCGGCGATCGCCCTGCCCGCTGCCGAAGACGGCGTGCCCGTCGGCGTGCAGGTCGAGCGCCTGCTGGCGCGAAACGATCCGCAACAGGCTTACGCGGCCTATCTGCTGGTATCCGGCTGCGCGATGTTCAACGCCAGGCGCGATATTGCGATCCACGACGATAAACTGCATGCCCCACGTGCCATGAATGCCCGCGAACGGCAGAGTTTCGCCGCGATGTGCGGTGAAATGACCGAGCGCCAGCGCCTGGCCCGGCTCGATCATCTTGCACTCGCCGTCAAGGGCGGCGTCCCGGGCGCCGCTGTGGCGTTCGCCTCCGAAGGGCCCTTCGGCGACCCCAGCGCGCTCAAGACACGTCCCGACGATCCACTGGTGCGGGAATGGAAGGCGCAGGCAAGTGCCCTGCTCGATCAGGCTACCCAAACAGGCGACCAGGCGGCTCTGGCGGCGTGGGGAATCCAGAATATGTTCGGATCCGAACTGCGGGAACCTGATCCGGTACTCGGATATGGGTATTGGCTCGCGCTCGGCCTGATCTCGGCTGACCGCAGCAGGCCGGGCGATGCCGGTGCCACGGCCTATGCCGATGGCGGTGAGCTGATGAACGCAGTAAGCACCGACCTGAAGTTGACTCGGGAGCAACGCGCCGCCGCCCTCGCCGCGGCGCGGCGGATTGCCGACAGCGCGAAGACGCGGCAGCAGGGTCAGGGGGCGGGCACGGCTTCAATACCGACGGCAAACCCGTTCCAGGCCGAACCATCCACACCCCGGGCCATGCCCTGATCCGGCAGGCGGCTGTTCGGCCGACCCGCCTCGATCCGCCGCACCCGCCGTTCACCTGTTGTCTGCTTACTTCGGCTTGACCGTGACGTTCAGCGGCACGTACCAGGGCGAGCCCTCCAGCGGCCTGTTGCACACCAGCGGCGCATCGGCGCACAACTGCACCCGCAGGTAGCTCGTGTAGGTGCCCGGCGTCAGCGTCGGCGAGGTGTGCAGCGTGGCCACGTACTCGAGGTCGGACAGCGCTTCGAGCCGGTAGTCGGTGGTGATCAGAGCCTTGGTCTCGATGATGCCGACGGTGAATTCCTGGGAGACGATGCGGCTCGACCTGGCGGTGACCTTGAACTCGGCCGACTGCCCTTCGGTCACGCTGACGTTGACCGGTGACGGCGAGAAGGTCAGCCAGGACCCGCCCGGTGTGACCGGCGGCGCCGGATCGGCCGGCGTGGCGGGCGTGACCGGTGTCGGGGTGGCGACCGGCGTGGTCGTCGTCGGCAAGGTTGGCACCGGCGTGGATGCCACCGGCGGCGCCGACGTGGCGGCGCCGCCTCCACCGCCACCGCCGCCACAAGCGCTCAATGTCAGCGCGCCAATGAATGCCAGAATGACCGACCGGTTCGAATGCATGACTCCCTCCTCTGTAATTGTTAATGAACAGTCATTATATCTAGGTAAATTTTTGTAAAGAATTCGATACCTTTTGGCAAGTATCATGAACGGCGCGGGATGCTATCGTGTTGTCCCGACAACGTCGACCAGAAAGGAATCGCCATGCGTACCCTGCCCCTTCCCTCCGGCCGCAGCATCCCCGTGCTCGGCCAGGGCACCTGGAACATGGGCGAAGACCGCGCCGCGCGCGTTGCCGAGGCGGATGCGCTGCGCCTCGGGCTGGACCTGGGCATGACGCTGATCGATACCGCCGAGATGTATGGCGAAGGCGGCGCCGAGGAAGTGGTCGGCCAGGCGATCGCCGGCCGCCGCGACGAGGTGTTTTTGGTCAGCAAGGTCTATCCGCACAACGCCGGCCGCGCCGGCGTGGCCGCCGCCTGCGAACGCAGCCTGCGCCGCCTGAAGACCGAGTGCATCGACCTGTACCTGCTGCACTGGCGCGGCGCGGTGCCGCTCGGAGAGACGCTGGACGCCTTTTCGCGCCTGCGCGAGCAGGGCAAGATCCGCGATTTCGGCGTCAGCAACTTCGACCTGGATGACATGCAGGAAGCCGCCGACCTGCGCCACGGCGCCGCGTTGGCTACCGACCAGGTGCTGTACAACCTGTCCCGGCGCGGGGTCGAGTGGGACCTGCTGCCGTGGTGCCGCGCGCGCGGCCTGCCGCTGATGGCGTATTCGCCGCTGGAATCGAACCCGGACGAACAGGCGGCCCTGCTCGGGGCGCCGCCACTGCAGGCGGTGGCGCGCCGCCACGGCGCCACGCCGGCGCAGGTGGCGCTGGCCTGGCTGCTGCGCCAGGACGGCGTGGTCGTGATCCCGAAGGCGGTGCAGCCGGCGCACGTGCGCGCCAACCGGGCGGCGCTCGACCTGGCCGAGCGGCTGGGCGCGCAGGATGTGGCCGAACTGGATGCCGGTTTTCCGCCGCCGCGCGCGCGCCAGCCGCTGGCGATGCGCTAGCGCAGGCCGCTGGCGGCCACCGGCTTCCCGGATCGCTTCCTGGAACCTGTCTTAGGCGTTCCCGGCACCGGGCCCCAGCCGGCCGCCTTCGCGCAGCATGCGCGCAAAGTCCTCGGCCGGCACCGGCCGGCTGAAATGGTAGCCCTGTACCAGGTCGCAGCCCAGTTCGGTCAGCAGGCCCAGCTGGCCGGCGTTCTCGACGCCCTCGGCCACCACGGTCAGGCGCAGGCCGTGCGCCATGCCGATCACCGCGCGCGAGATGGCCAGATCGTCGGCATTGTTTTCGATGTCGTCGACGAAGGATTTGTCGAGCTTGAGCTTGTCGACCGGGAAGCGTTTCAGGTAGTTCAGGTTGGAGTAGCCGGTGCCGAAGTCGTCGATCGCCAGGCGGATGCCCATCGCCTTCAGCTGGCCCAGCAGCTCGAAGCTTTTGCCGGCATCGGCCATCGAGGCGCTTTCGGTCAGTTCCAGCTCCAGCAAACAAGGGTCGACGCCGTACGCGTCCAGGATGCTTTTCACGGTGCTGACGATCTGGTCGGAGAACTGGTGCGCCGACAGGTTCACCGACACCGGCACCACCGGCAGGCCGGCCTGCTGCCATTCGCGGATCTGGGCGCAGGCGCTCATCAGCGCGCTGGCGCCGATCGGCAGGATCAGGCCGCTCTCTTCGGCGAGTCCGATGAAGCAGCCGGGGTAGACCAGCCCGCGTTCCGGATGGTTCCAGCGCAGCAGCGCCTCGGCGCCGACGATGGCGCCGCTGGCAAGGTCGACCTGCGGCTGGTAGTGCAGCACCAGTTCGCCGCGGTCGACGGCGCGGCGCAGGCCGTTCTCCATCTTGAAGCGGTCGTTGGCGCCCTGGTTCAGTTCCGGGCGGTAGAACGCGTAGCGCTGGCCGACGCCGTCGAAGGCCTGGCGCAGGGCCGCCTCGGCGCAGCGCACCAGGCCGTCGTAGCGCAGGCCGTCGTTGGGGAACACGGCGATGCCCACGCTCGGGTCGAGGTGCAGTTCCTCGCCCTCGTGGGCATAGGGCGCGCCCAGCGCCGCCAGCAGCCGCCGCGCGGCCGCCGCCAGGCCTTCGCTGGTCGGCCGCAGCGCCGCCAGCACGAAGCCGCCGTCGGAAAAGCGCGCCACCGCGTCGGCGCCGCCGATCTCGCGCAGGCGCGCCCCCACCTGCTGGTACAGCGCCTGCTCCGCCAGCGGCCCGAGCGTCTCGCGGATCAGGCCCATGCGCGCGAAGCGCAGCAGCATGAAGCCCAGCAGCTGGCCGCCGGCGCGCGCCTGCTCCTTCATCTGGCGCATGCGTTCGCGCAGCAGCAGGCGGTTGGGCAGGCCGGTGAGCGTGTCGAAGTTGCTGATGTAGCGCAGGCGCTCCTCGGCGCCGCGCAGCTCGGTGGCGTCGATGCCGGTGCCGAGCACGTATTCCAGACTGCCGTCGGCGCGTTCGATGCGCGTATTGCGCCAGATGATGGAACGGGTGCGGCCGTCGCGCGTGCGCCATTCTCCCTGCAGGCGCGCCGGCAGGTGGCCGCCGGGAAGGTCCTCGAACATCCGCCGCACCGCGCTGCGGTCGTCGGCGCGCTGCACCACTTCCCAGCACGGCCGCCCGATCGCGTCCTGCGCGCGCCAGCCCAGCGCTTCCTCGCAGGCGCGGTTGAACATCACGATGCGGCCCTGCGCATCGGTCAGCAGGACCAGCGCGGCGGTGGTCTCGACCATCGCCGACAGCCGGTTGCGCTCGGAGCGCAGCGCCTCGGTACGCTCGACCACCAGGGTTTCCAGGCGTGTGTACAGGCGCGCCCGTTCCAGCGCCAGCGCCAGCTGGCGCGCCACGTTCTCCAGCAGCGCGGTCTCGTCCGCCGCCAGTTCGCCCTCGGTGCGCAGGTGCAGGGTGCCGATGTTCGATTCGGCCGTCGCCAGCGGCAGGCACAGGCAGCTGTCCCAGGCCTGTCCCACCGGCAGGCAGGCGCTGCCGCAGCCGGCGCCGGACCGGCCCTGCGAGCGGCAGCCCTCCGCGCCGGCGCCGGCGACCGACCCGACAGTGCCGGCGATGCCGCCCTGGTGCGCGGCAACGATGGCGTCGGCCGCCATCAGGCGCGGCTCGCCGTCGGGGCCGAACACGCTCACCGCCGCAGCGCTGCACAGCGGCAGGCGCGCCAGCTGCTCCAGCGCGACCTGCGCCACCGCCTGCTCGGTGACGGCTTCGTTGAGGGCGCCGGCGATGGCGCCCAGCACGCCCAGCGTGCGACACGAGCGCTCCAGTCCGGCCTGGCGGTCGGCCAGCGCCGCGTTGGTGCGCAGCGCGTCGTCGTAGGTCGAGGCCAGCAGCCCGTAGGCCTGGCGCCGTTCCGCCGCCATGACCTCGGGCGCCGGTGCGGCCGCGCCGTCCCTGCCTTCGACCAGGATGCGGCGCAGGCGCGCGCGCAGCTGGTCCGGGCCGTAGGGCTTGCGCACGAAGCCGTCGGCGCCGGCGTCCAGGCCGCGCACGATGTCGTGCAGCGTGCCGGCGCGCGCCAGCAGCAGCACCGGGATGGCGGCGCGCGCCGGATCGGCCTTCAGGGTGCGGCACAGGGTGAGACCGTCCATGCGCGGCATGGCGATGTCGCTGATGACGAGGTCGGGACGGCGCCGCTGCACCGCTTCCAGCGCTGCATGGCCGTCGGCGGCGACGCGCACCGCGTAGCCCGGTTCCGCGCGCAGCAGGCGCGCTAGCTGCCGCGCCTGGGCGGGATTGTCTTCCACCACCAGGATATCCACCGGGTCCGCGGCCGGATCGTGCGGCAAGGGATCGTGCGGCAAGTCTCGTTCGTGCGTTATCGTCATGGTCTGATCGCCATCCTGCGACCGCGTTCACGGCGGTCTGCCGTTGTGCTGCTCGTCATGGGAGCGGATCGTGGCGGCCAACGCAATCCCGCCACAAAACTTGCTTCGATGATAGCGACTATGGCCGTCGCATAAAATTCGCTGCCGCGTTACCCGGACCGGTATCCTGTATTTACAATTGCCGCACTTCCTGCCTGCGGCGGTGAATCCGTTGGTGGATTTCCGTCCTGGAAAAGGCGGAAAAACAGCGGTAGTCTTCGCGAAACCGGCAAACCCCGTCGCAAATTTAACGACATGGAGCTCGACACAATGTTACATCCAGGCAACGGCAATCGGCTCAGCCGGCCAATCCATGCTGCAACGCATAGCGGATCAGCGCGGCATTCGACGCCAACCCCATCTTGCGGAAGATGCGGCTGCGGTAGGTATTCACCGAGCTGATGCTGATGCCCAGCTCGGCCGCCACCTGCTTGATCTGCAGCCCGGCGCCGATCAGCGCGACGATCTCGAGTTCGCGCGGCGTCAGGCTGTAGTGCGGCGGCTGCGGCGCCGGGCTGCCGGCATCGCGCGCCAGCAGCTCGCTCATGCGCGGGCCGAGATAGGCCTGGCCGGCGGCGGCGCGGCGCACCGCATCCACCAGCTCGGCCGGGGCGGTCGCCTTGGACACGTAGCCCAGCGCGCCCGCACGCAGCGCGGCCAGCGCGTAGCGCTCTTCCGGATGCATGCTCAGCATCACGATGCGCAGTTCGGGAAAATGGCGCCGCAATTCCGCCAGTCCGTCCAGCCCGTCGTAGTCTGGCAGGCTGATGTCGAGCACGGCCACGTCCGGCCGTACCTGGGCGATCAACGCGATGGCCTGTTTCAGGTCCGCGGCTTCACCGACCACCTTGAGGTCGGTGCTGTGCCTGACGATCTTCTTGATCCCTTCACGGATCAACTCGTGATCGTCGGCGATGATTACCCTGATCAATGTGCTTCCTTTTATACATTCACGCCGGTATGTCGGCAAGGCCGGCATTCTTCCACCTGCCGGGCAACATTGCAAACATAATGAATGTAGAGTTAACAATTGCATTACATCCGTTACAGAGGATGCGCCGATCGTAAAATCCGTTCAGGAAAAGGTGGCGGGCCCGGCTTTCGGCTACAATGACGCCTCTGCCGTGTCGTCCCATCGACAGCGGCGGACCATCCACGAACGACAGTCCTCGCGCAGCGCCCGGCGCCGGCGCGCCGGACGGCAGCCGTAAGATGCTTATGAAATCTCTTTCGCTTTTCGCGCTGGCCCTGGCCTGCGCGGCCCAGGCGGCCAGCGCCGCTCCCGACGATATCGCCGACAGCGCGCCCTCGTCCACCTATTTCACCCAGGCGCCCAACAAGCCGATCCCCGAAGGCAGCAACTGGTACACGTCGGCCGAGCTGGGCGCGATCAGCACCAGCGGCAACACCAGCGGCACCTCGGTCACCGGCAAGATCGACGCGCGCCACGAAATGAACAACTGGAGCAACGAGTACATCGCCACCGGTTACTTCAAGGAAGACGAGATCGCCAACGACGACGGTTCGCGCAGCCGCACCCGTTCGGCGCAGCGCTATTCGCTGTCGGCCAAGGCGGCATATAAACTGCTGGAAGACGGCAACCGCGCCTTCGTGCTCGGTTCGCACGTGAACGACAAGTTCGGCGCCTATACGCGCTATTCCTCGATGTCGGTCGGCTACGGCACCCAGCTGCTGCGGCGCGAGGACAAGACGGTCGACGTCGAGGTCGGCCCGGGCGTGTTCCACGGCGTGAACTCGGCCGGCGGCACCGAGGCCGGCATGACGGTGCGCGGCGCGGCCCAGCTGCGCTGGCGCGTCAGCCCGTCGGCGGCATTCAGCCAGACCGTGAGCGTGGAGCGCGGCACCTCGAACATGCATTCGATCGCCGAGACCTCGCTCAGCACCAAGATCAACGGCACGATGCAGATGAAGGCGGCGTTCAGCGCGCGCAACGATACCAACGTGCCCGAGGAAAAGAAGAACACCGATACCCAGACGTCGCTGACGCTGGTGTATTCGTTCTGAAGATCAACAAACAGCGTCGTCCCCGCGAAGGCGGGGACCCATGCTGAGTGTCAAAAGTTGGTATTTTTGAAGCATTCTGATTGCTTCCGGCTACCAAATTTTCTTGCTCAGTATGGCGGGGAGTCGTTCTCGGCAGTGCCGGGAACGACGGCAGATGCGCCGCCCCTGGGCTCGCGCTCAGAAATTCATCTTGAACTGCACGCCCAGCGTGCGCGGTTCGTTCAGGATGCCGGTCAGGTTGTCGAAGTCGATCGCGCCGACGACCTGGATGCGGTTAGTGATGTTGCGCCCGAACGCGGCCACTTCGTATTTCCCCTGCTGCCACTTGTAGCCGACGCGCACGCCGCCTTCCAGCAGGGCGCGCGCCTTGTATTCCCTGGCTTCGTACAGGAACATGTTGTAGGTGCTGCGGTAGGCCCAGTCGGTGTTGGCGAACAGGTCGCCCTCGCCCAGCGGCGTGCTGTAGGCCAGCGTAAAGTTGCTCTGCCACTTGGGTGCGCGCGGCAGCGGGTTGCCGTCGATGCGCACGGTACCGGCGAACGGACCGACCGGATCGGTGACGGTGCAGCCGGCGCGCCCGCCGGTGTTGGCGAAGTTGCCGCACTGCTGGACGAACAGCGTGCTGTCCTTGATCTCGGTGTCGTTGTAGCTGGTACCGAGGCTCATGCGCAGCGAATCGCTGAGCACCGCCTGGAAGTCGAGCTCGAGGCCCTGCCCGGTCACCTTGTCCGCATTGATCAACTGGTTCATGTTGATCACGCCGCTGCCGGCGGTCAGCTGCTTGTCCTTGACCCGGTACTGGAACACGCTGGCCGACAGGCGCGCGCGGCGGTCGAACAAGTCCTGCTTGATGCCGGCCTCGTACGACAGCGCTTTCTCGGCGCCGGCGAACGATGGTCGGTCGCCCAGGCCGTTCAGGCGGCCCTGCATGCTGGGCGCGCGGTAGCCGGTGGCGATGCGCGCATACAGGTTGGTGTCCTTGTCGAGCGCATAATTGCCGCTCAGGTCCCAGCTGACGTTGCTGGAATCCTTGTCGATGACGAACGGGCCGGCCGTGGTGGCCTCGACCCGCTTGGCCGAGAAGTCCTTGCTGTCCCTGGTATAGCGCAGGCCGCCGCGCAGCTTGAGCTTGCTCGATACCGCGTAGTTCAACGAGCCGAACGCCGCCCACGAGCTGGTGTCCTGGTTCTGGGTGGCGTAGAACGGGTTCTGCGGATTACCGGCCGCCAGCGAATCGAAGCTGATGCTGTCGATCTGGATCTGTTCCTTGAAGTAGAACAGGCCGCCGATCCACTGCAGCGGGCCGGTACCGTTCGACTCGGCACGCAATTCCTGGGTCAGCTGGCGGTGATGCGGCAGCAGGTCGGCCGTCTCCACCACGAACGGGATATAACCCGGCCCGCTCGGCTGGGCATACACGGCGCCGTAGCCGCCGTCGACGTCGGCGCGGCTGGTGAACTTGGCGCTCTCGTAGCCGGTGATCGAGTGCAGCGTGAGGTTGTCGAGGTTCCAGCGCAGGCGCATGCTGCCGCCCTTGGTCCGCAGCGTCTGCTTGTTGACGCCGTCGGTCGGATACGTGCCGTAGTCGAAGCCGTCGACCAGGTCGCTGGTGCCGGGCTTGATGATGTTGGCGCGGAACAGCGTGGCGTTGTTGTCGAGGTCGCGCGCATGCAGGTTGAACAGCGCGCTGAAGATCTTGTCCGGCTGGAACAGCACCTGCAGGCGGCCGGCGTTGTCGTGGTAGCCCTCGAAGTCGCGCGTGCCGGTCGGACGCGGGTTGTGCACGCGGTCGTCGCGGTTCTGCGACTGCAGCGACAGGCGCGCCGCCACGGTCTCGCCCAGCGGCAGGTTGAACGCGCCTTCGGCATTCTTGGCGCCGTAGTTGCCGGCGCCGACACTGAAATAGCCTTCCTGCTTGAACACCGGCCGCGCCGAATCGAACTTGATCACGCCGGCCGGCGAATTGCGGCCGAACAGCGTGCCCTGCGGACCCCGCAAGACCTCGATCTGGTCGGTGTCGAACACCGGGAAGCCCTTCAGCATCGGGCTTTCCTGGACGATGTCGTCGACCACCAGGCCGACCGGCTGCGACGCGTTCAGGTCGAAGTCGGTATTGCCCTGGCCGCGGATATAAAAGCGCGGGAACGAACGGCCGAAGTCGGACTCCACGTTCAGGCTGGGCGCGCGCCCGGACAGGAAACGGATGTCCTGGCCGCCGGCGGTGAAGGTGTCGAGGCGGTCGCCGCCGATGGTGCTGACCGCCATCGGTACGTCACGGATATTTTCGGCGCGGCGCTGGGCGGTGACGATCACTGTTTCCAAGCGTGCGGTGCCCGGCTGCGCGGCGGCGGCCGCTTCCTGGACGGGCGCGGTTTCCTGCGCCAATGCCGCCTGTACAGGAAAGGCGCTGACGATGGCGAGGCACATCAGGGTGTGCACGCTTGGACGGGATGGACGGACGACGGCAGGTTTCATGGAACTTTCAAATGAAAGAAATCAGGCAAGACAAGACAAATATGCGATCTACCGACGCCGATCAAGCATGATGCTGACCGGTGTCAATACATATTTTAATGAACGTGCATGTTTTCCTTAGGGAATTTTTATGAAACGATGTTTTTTGGCACAAACTGCCGCGTTACGCAGTGAAACCACAGCGAGGAAGCACATCGTCCGAGGCAGGGCCGGGCACGGTCTATTTCAGCGTCACCTTGACGATCTGGTTGTCGAACGCCGTGAGGAACTGGTGGTTGCCGATATAGGTCAACCCCCGCACCCGACGAGCACCAACCGTATCAATGTCCAGCGGTATGGTATGCGACCCGTCGGGGGCGAGCTTGTAAAGGCTGTAACTGTCGAGATAGAACAGGCTTCCCGCGTCGTCCGGCGCCAATTTCAATGCTTCCACACCGGGCATGCCGCCAGCATAAATGCGTTCGCCTTTTTCGTTGTTCAGGTACCGGGCGCTGCCATCGACATCGCGTTTGACGAGATGATGTCCATGGAACAGATACAAGTTGCCGATACTGTCGAAGCGCAACCCGACAGCCAGTGCAAGCGGCGCCTCTTCCGCGCCTGCCACGCAACCGAGTACGCTTTCCGGCAGCGTCGTCACGACACCCTGCAAGGTCACCTGGCGCAGCCGGTTGGCACCCGGTCCGCATTTGGGACTTTCGCGGTCGCGGCCGACGTATTCCCCGTCGCTCACCAGCAAGTTCCCGTCGGGGCCGATGTCGAGGGCCAGGATGGTATAGAAGGTGGCGCCAGCCCCGATGCCGTCTTGCTGGTCGCGCGAACGCACACCCCCCGCCAAAGTCGTCACCACGCCCTCGGGCGTGACGCGGCGGATGGCGCCGTATTCCGCCACGTACAGGTTGCCGGCCGCATCCGCCGTCATGCCGGTCAACGTGGTGAAGCGCGCCTCGGCGCCGGTACCGTCGACGCTGGTATCGCATTCGGCGCCGGCGCCGGCCAGCGTGCTGACCGTGCCGTCGGTGGCGATCTTGCGGATCCCGCAGGCGTCGGTGGCGTAGATCACGCCGTTCTTGTCGAGGACGAAATGCTCGGGCCGGTTGAAGGAGGCCATGGTGCCCTTGCCGTCCTTGAAAGCCACAGGCACGCCGTCGTCGTGCTTCGTGCCGGCGATGACCGTCACCTGTGCTTGCTGCGATGGCGTGGGTGCAGGCGTGGGAACGGGCGTCACGGCCACGGGCGGCGCGGCGGCCGGCGCGCCGCCGCTCCCGCCGCCGCAGCCGGCCAGAGCGGCGCATGCAAGGAAAGCAAGACCGGCCGGCAGGCGCAGGGTTTGCAGGAACGATGTCTTCATGATGTGCGAGGAGCCGTATTCCGGCAGCCGGAGCCGCCGTCGCCGCGCCTGGCAGGCGGGCGCGGCGCTGCTCCCGTTTGCCAGGCATCGGCACCAGTTGGGGGAATGCCAGGATTGTATTGAAAAATGCCGTTTCAATAGTCTCCAAATGTCACATTTGCGATCAGCGCAACGAGGCGTCTGCCGCCGCCAGGCCGATCCGGGGGACGAAAAAAAGCGGCCGGGATCGCTCCGGGCCGCCGTTCGATGGTGCGGGCGGCCAGGTGGCCGCCAGCCATCACTTGTAGGTAATCTTGCCGCTCAGCTTGATCGTGCCCTTGGCGGTGACCAGGTCTTCGGTGCCGGTGATGTTGCCGCCGCCGCTGGCCTTGGCATAGCGGCCGGTGCCGCCGGTGATCTGGAAGGTGGCGCCGTTGAAGGCTGCCTGGGTGCCCTGGCCGGTCGGGATCGCCTGGCCGCTGTAGTTCGCAAACAGCAGCTCGCCGGTCATGGTGGTGATCAGGAAGCGGCCGTTGCTGAAGGTGAAGGTGGCGCCGTTCTGCGCGAAGCAGTCGCTCGACAGGAACACCACGCGGCCGCCCAGTTCCTCGCTCTCGCCGTAGCCGGCCAGGTTGCCGGCGGTCTTCGACGGGCACAGCAGCGACGGCGTGACGACTTCCTGGAACACGCCGGAAATCTCGAGATCCTCGGTGTTGCTGTTGCCTGCGGACGCGCCCATTGCGGCAGTCATCAGTACGGAAGCGGTGGCGATACGCAGGGCGGATTTGAACATGGAGGCTCTCCAAAAAGTGGTAAGTTATCGATGATAACTTTTAACAATTAAAACAGCGAAAAATTTCACAAACATGATGCTATTGCACCACATTTGGCATAAAACCATTTCATTATAATCAACTAATTGAAATTAAGCTAACTCATTCCCGCGGCGCGTGTGGCCGGATAGACCGGCAGGCCGTCGTCGACACGCAGCCAGCGCAGGCGGCGTGCGGCGAAGGTATGGTCTTGCGGCGCCGCCTGCTCCGGATCGTCCAAACTGCAGGTGGTGATGTCGACTTCGCCGGGGATGTCGTCGTGGCGGTACGTGAGCTGGGTGCCGCAGCGGCCGCAGAAGGCACGCTCCACCGCGGCGCTGGAACGGTGTCGCCGCGGCGCCCCGCGCACCCACGCCAGCGCCGCCGCCGGCACGCTGAACCAGGCTACCGCCGGGGCACCGGCGGCGCGCCGGCAATCGGCGCAGTGGCACAGCGTGCGGTGGAACGGCGCCGCCGCGGCCTCGTAGCGCACCGCGCCGCAGGCGCAGCCGCCGCGCAGGACCATGGGTTTCCCGGCGCCGCCGTCCTGGTCGCCCACGTCGCCGGCATCGCTGTGCGGATCCATGCTGTCCTCCTCACGCCTTCTTCGGTGCGCCGAGGGCCAGCAGCGCGCCCAGGCTGACCAGGGCCGAGGCGCCCAGGTACCAGCCCACTGTGTGCAATCCGTGATGGGTCGCCAGCCAGGTGGCGATGTAGGGCGCCAGCGAGGCGCCCAGGATGCCGGCCAGGTTGAAGGTCAGCGAGGCGCCGGTATAGCGCACCTCGGGCGGGAACAGTTCGCCCAGCAGGGTGCCGAGCGGACCGTAGGTCATGCCGATCAGGCACTGGCCGAGCACCATGAAGCCGGCCACCAGGGCCAGGCTGCCGCTGCCGAACATCGGCCCGAACAGCAGGCCGAACACGGCGATCGCGGCGGATACCGCGATCATGGCGCGGCGCCGTCCATGGCGGTCGGCCAGCAGCGCGGCCACCGGGATGGTCAGCCCGAAGAACACGATCGCGAACAGCTGCAGCAGCAGGAATTGCTGGCGCGTATAGCCGAGCGCGCTGGTGCCCCAGCTGAGCGCGAACACCGTCATCAGGTAGAAGATCACGAAGGTCGCCAGCGCCGCCAGCGTGCCGAGCACCAGCACGCGCGTGTGCCTGCCCAGGACCTCCATGACCGGCAGGCGCACCCGCTCGTTGCGGTCGAGGACAGCCTGGAAATCCGGCGTCTCGGTGATCTTGAGGCGCACGTACAGCCCCACCGCCACCAGCAGTGCGCTCGACAGGAAGGGAATGCGCCAGCCGTAGCGGAAGAAGTCGGCGTCGCTCATCGCCTGCGACAGCACCAGGAAGATGGCGCCGGACAGGAAGAAGCCGATCGGCGCGCCCAGCTGTGGGAACATGCCGTACCAGGCGCGCTTGCCCGGCGGCGCATTCTCGGTGGCCAGCAGCACCGCCCCGCCCCACTCGCCGCCCAGGCCCAGCCCCTGGCCGAAGCGGCACAGCGCGAGCAGCAGCGGCGCCGCCATGCCGATGCCGGCGTAGGTCGGCAGCAGGCCGATCAGCACGGTGGACACGCCCATGGTCAGCAGCGCCGCCACCAGCGTCGCCTTGCGCCCGACGCGGTCGCCGAAGTGGCCGAACACGGCCGAGCCGACCGGACGCGCGAAGAACGCGATGGCGAAGGTGACCAGCGACTGCAGCGTGGCCGCGGCCGGATCGCCGGCCGGGAAGAACAGCTTGGGGAACACCAGCACCGCGGCGGTGGCGTAGATGTAGAAATCGAAGAATTCGATGGTGGTGCCGATCAGGCTGGCGAACAGCACCGTCGCCGGACGGTTGCGCGGATGCCTGCCGCGCTGCTCACCGTGGCCGCCCGGTGGGGTGCCCATCGGAGGCCGCACCGGCGCGCCGGCCACGCTCATGCGCTACCTGCCTGTTCGAGCGCGCCGACCACGTCCTGGCGCTCGCTCGGGCGCACCACGCGTGCGATTTCCCGGCCATCCTTGAGCACCACCACGGTCGGCCACAGCTTGACGCGGAACGAGCGTCCCAGCGGCCGGCCGGGGCCGTCCTCGACCTTGATGTGGGTGACTTCCGGACGGTCGGCCAGGGCGTCGTCGATGACCGGCTCGGCGGCCTTGCAATAGCCGCACCAGTTGGTGCCGAAATCGAGGGCCACGATACCGGCCTGGGCGTCGATGGCGCTGCGCTCGGGCTGGGCGCTGTCGTAGGGTTTGCTCATGGGGTCTCCTGGGGTGTGGGTATGGTGGCAATGACAATAGCGTACCTCAAAATACGACGCCGAGGGTTATGGGCGGCGCATGGCCGCCGTCCCCGGCCTTGGCGGCCGCCTTGGCGGGGACCCATGCCGAGTATCCGAAGTCGTTACGCAAGCGTCTCGACACTGTCAACGTCAGCTTGGGTCCCCGCCTTCGCGGGGACGACGGGGTGAGGCGGGTGGCCGGAATCGAAGCCGCCATCGGGTCGCCGGTTCAATGCGCATGCTCCCCATCTTCCGCGCACTCCTGCGGCTGCGCCCTGCAGCGCGCCGCGTATGCCGCCAGGGAGTCCTGGCGCGCCGCCAGCGCCGCCGGGGTGCGGAACGGTGCCAGGATGTCTTCCTGGGTCCAGGCGCGGCCGTTCTTCATGACCACCTGCACCGCGGCGGCGGCGCGCAGGTCGGCCAGCGGGTTGCCGCGCACCGCGATCAGGTCGGCCAGCTTGCCGGCCTCGACCGTACCGAGGTCACGCTCGACCTGCACCATCTTCGCCGCGTTGATCGTCACCGTCTGCAGCGCCGTGTAGTTACCCAGCACCAGGCCGGCGGCGCGCAGGTTCATGTGCAGCTGGATGCCCGGCGCCACCAGCGGCGAATCGGTGCCGTTGGCGACCAGCGCGCCGCCGGCCACCACCTTGGCCTGCTGGGTGGCGTCGTTGACGATCGTCGCCAGCTGGGCGGGCGTCGGCGGCTGGGCATTCTGCAGTCCCGCCGCGAAGTTGGGCGGCACCAGCACGAAGCGCGGGTCGGCGGCGATGCCCGGGTCCAGACCGGCCAGGCTGGCCGCCGAGAACAGCGTGTCGATCAGGCGGAAGTTGCCCTGGCCGTAGACCGCCACCGCGTCCTGGTAGGTGATCGCCTTGCCGAACGACTTCGACCAGCTGTAGCCCATGCGCTGGGTGGCCGACAGGTGCGTGGTGCCGCCGATGCCGGTGGCCGCGCCCGGCGCGATCGGGTGGGTGCCGCTGGGCACGCCCTGATCGAGCGCGCCCTGAGCGATGCGGCGCATCACCGGGAACGGCGCGCGCACGTACGACTTCAGGAAGTCGGCGTCCATCGTCTTCGCCTTGGCGATCTCGATGTCGGCGACGGCCGGCGTGCGCAGCGAGCGCGCGAAGTGGTAGAACAGGCGGTTGCCTTCCCACAGCGGCGGTGAGACGAACAGGCGCGGCCCGGCCAGGCGCCCGGCTTCCAGCGATTCGCGCAGTTCGACGCTCTGGTGCAGCGGCCCGCCCACCGACTGGCCGGTGGTCACGCCGTACGACAGCATCAGCGGCAGCCACTGGCCGACCTGGCCGCCCTGGTACAGCGTCAGCGGGTGGATGTGGGTCTCGATCAGGCCCGGCATCACCGTCAGTGCGCGCGCGTCGACGAAGCGCTCGGCCCGGGTTTGCGCGCCGTCCTCGTGCGGCCGCACCCAGGCGATGCGGTTGCCGCGCACCAGGATGTCGACGTCGTAGCGCAGCGTCGGCGCGGTGCCGTCCCACAGCGCTCCGGCGCGGATCAGGGTCGAGCCGGCCGGCACGTCCTGGCGCCAGTCCAGGCGCACCGGCACGTCGACGGGCGCGCCTGCCGCGCCGGCGCCGTCCAGGCGCACGATGCGCACCCGGTCCGCCGACTTGTACAGGATGGTGCGCGCGTCGCCCCAGGACGGCAGGTCGGCCGGCTCGCTCGAGGCCACGCGCGCCGCGCCGGCGGGCGAGCCGTCCGGGTTCACCGCCATCAGGTGCAGCAGCGAATCCATGATGAAGGCGACCTGGGTGCCGTCCGGCGACAGCACGGCGGCGCCTTCGTCGCGCTCCGAGATCTGGCGCGGGGCCGCCGCCACCGGGTAGAACACGGCCCGGCGCGTTGCCAGGTCGATCACGCGCAGCTTGTTGTAGCCCTCGCGGTAGCGGTTGTTGATGCGCTCGTTGTCGACCACCATGATGCGGCGGCCGTCCGCCAGCCACTGCGGCGTGCTGATCTGGCTGCCGGCGGCCGGCGCGATCACCTCGAAGGTGCCGGCGGCGCGGTTCCAGACTTCCAGCTGGCCGTTCAGCGTGCTGTAGGCGATGCGCCCGCCGTCCGGCGACAGCTTCGGATTGGCCATCGAGCGGCCCGGGATCGCCGCCAGCCGGGTGCGCGCGCCGCTGGCGACCTCGACCTGGTCGACCGCCAGCTGGCCGGCGTTGCCGCGCTCGCTGGAAAAATAGACGGCGCGGCCGTCCGCCGTCCATTGCGGCGACATGTCGCGGTCGCGGTCGTCGGTCAGGCGCCGCGGCGCCTCGCCGATGCGCATTACCCACACGTCGTTCAGCGCCACGAAGGCGATGCTCTGCCCGTCCGGCGACAGCGCCGGCGCGCTGATCCCTTTCACGGCGCGCAGCGTGCGGTCGTCGAAGTGCCGCTCCTTGGGGTTGGCGAACAGCGGGCGGCGCAGCTGCAGGCGGGCGCGGAACCCGATGTCGGCCGGATGCGCGCCGGCGCCGTCGCGCACGCGGATGCGGCCGTCGGCCGTGTACAGGAAGCGCCCGTCCGGCAGGTAGCGCACCGGGAACGGGAACAGGTCCTCGTCCGCCGTGACTTGCGCGCCGTTCACCACCAGCTGGCGCGCCGCGTTCTGGTACACCAGGCCGGCGCCGTCCGGGGTCCAGGCCGGGCTCGAACCCGGCGCCACCACGGTGGCGGCGCCGCCGGCCAGCGGCGCGGTGACGACGTCGGGACCGTCGGCATAGGCGATGCGCGCGCCGTCCGGCGACACCACCGGGTTGCTTTCGGCGCCGGGGCCGAAGGTGACCTGCCGCGGCGCGCCGCCGCCGGCATCCACCCGCCAGATCTTGTATTGGCCGTCGTTGCCGCGGTCGGACGAGAATACCAGGCCGCTGCCGTCGGGCAGCCAGGCCGGTTCGCGGTCGTCGTTGGGACCGGCGGTCAACGCGCGCGGATTGCGGCCGTCCGGATCGATGGTCCAGACGTGATAATTGCCTTCCGGCGCATAGTTCTGGAAGGCGATGCGCCTGCCGTCGGGCGACCACACCGGCGCGGTCGGTTCCAGCTGCCAGCCGGTGATGCGGCGCGCTTCGCCGCCCGCGACCGGCATGGTCCACAGCGCGCCCTGCGCCGAAAACACGATGCGGCTCCCGTCCGGCGACGGCGCCGCCGCCATGTTGGTGCCTTCGCGCAGCTCGACCGTGAAGTCGCGCACCGGGCCGTGCAAGTCGCCGAGTTGATCGATGCGCTGATCGACCGCGCCGCGCCACTGGCAGCCCGACACCAGGAGCGCTACCGCGCCGGCCAGCAGGCTCAGGCGTACACCGGGATGGGAAGTGAGGATACGCATGCTTGCCTCCAGAATAATTGCCGGATCGCACCACGATAGTGCAAGCGGCAACTCGATCCTACTGCCGAGCTTCCTTATGCGCGCCGAATAACGATTAAACATCTGAGGACTATCAAGTTTCTCGAGTTCATAAAGGGAACTTTCTTCTTGACCGAAAGTTTTTCCTTATCGTTGCAATCGATTGCGGTGCAAGGTGAGACAGCTAACCGACTAGCGCCGGGTCCGCCGCCATACTTTGTGCTCTTCCGGGCAGGCCATGGTTCGTGCACAGGCCGCCGGCCGATGCGGCTTCGCGCCGCCACGGCGCGCCACCGCCTCGCTGCGCAGCGCCGTCCACGTCCGCCATCCTGCCCTTCATCCAGGCCGTTACCCACGCCCTCCCCGGCGCGCGGCCGCAACCTGAAAGGAGCCCATGGATATCCGCGGCCACCTCACCAACCTCGACATCGGCTGGACCAACGCCGCCTTCGCCATCGGCGCGGCGGTGCTCAGCTTTATCCTCATCCACGGCGCCGTGGTGCTGTTCCGGCGCCGCATCGGCGCACTGTCGGACGAGCAGGCGCACCAGCCGATCGCCGACGTGCTGCGCCATACGCTGGCGCGCACCAGCAACCTCGCCATCCTGGCCACCTCGATCCTGATCGGCGTTTCGGTGCTCGACCTGCCGCCGCCCTGGGACGTGCGCGTCGGCCACCTGTGGTTCCTGACCCTGGGCGCCCAGCTGGCGCTGTGGCTGCACCGCGCCATCGCCATCACCGCGCGCCGCTACTTCCGCGTGCACGGCAGGGGCATGGAAGACCAGCAGGTAACGGTGGCGCACACGCTGATGATCTGGGCGCTGCAATGGAGCGTCTGGACCGTGTTCCTGCTGTCGATGCTGTCCAACCTCGGCATCAACGTCACCACCTTCGTGGCCAGCCTGGGCATCGGCGGCATCGCGGTGGCGCTGGCCGTGCAGAACGTGCTGGGCGACCTGTTCGCCTCGCTGTCGATCGCCATCGACAAGCCGTTCGAGGTCGGCGACTCGATCTCGGTGCCGGACTTTTCCGGCACGGTGGAGCACGTGGGCCTGAAGACCACGCGCGTGCGCGCCCAGGCCGGCGAGCAGATCGTGATCGCCAACGCCGAACTGCTCAAGAAGGTGGTGCACAACTTCAAGCGCCAGAGTACGCGCCGGGTGCAGTACGCCCTGCGCATCAACCCGTCCACCGCGCCCGAGCTGGCGGCGGCGCTGGCGGAGCGCCTGGGCGCCATCATCGCGGCCAAGGACAAGGTGAAGTTCGACCACGTCAACCTGACCAGGATGGACCAGAGCTTCATCGAATACGACATCGTCTACAACCTGACCGATGCCGACTACAAGCTGTTCCTGCAGACCCAGCAGGCGGTGCTGCTGGATACCATGCGCCTGCTGCGCGATCTCGGCATCTCGTCGGCGCCGCGCGCCCAGGAATTGCTGGTGCAGGGCAACGCCAGCAACGATGCCGACGGCGCCAGCGCCGCCGAGGCACGGTCCACGGTGGTACGTCCGGCGCCCTGAGCATGCGTGCCGCGCGGCTCGCTTCGTTTCCGCACGGCTCGCTGGCGCGCGATTGCGGCCGCGCCGCCTAGAATCCGTCTCTCACACTAAGCGATGGAGGACACGATGCCCGAAGAGAAACAGCAGACGCCGCCCGGCAGCGAAACGGAAATGAACGTCAAGCCGGACCACGGCGAGCAGAGCTACGTCGGCCACGGCCGCCTGCAGGGCAAGGCGACC
This sequence comes from Massilia forsythiae, assembly GCF_012849555.1. NCBI lineage: Bacteria > Pseudomonadati > Pseudomonadota > Betaproteobacteria > Burkholderiales > Oxalobacteraceae > Massilia > Massilia forsythiae. The sequence continues at coordinate 5,091,916 of NZ_CP051685.1, read as the reverse complement.
CTGATCACCGGCGCCGACAGCGGCATCGGCCGCGCCGTGGCGCTGGCCTTCGCGCGCGAAGGCGCCGACGTGCTGATTTCCTACCTGAACGAGCACGAGGATGCGCGCGAGACCGAGCGCCTGGTGCGCGAGGCCGGCCGCAAGGCGGTGCTGGTGGCGGGCGACCTGGCCGACCCGGCCCATTGCCGCTCCCTGGTCGACCAGGCGGTGCAGGCATTCGGCAAGCTGGACGTGGTGGTCAACAACGCCGCCTTCCAGATGTCGCACGAGTCGATCGAGGACATTCCGGACGAGGAATGGAACCGCACCTTCGCCGTCAACATCAGCGCCATGTTCCACATCTGCAAGGCAGCGGTGAAGCACATGAAACCGGGCGGCTCGATCATCAACACCAGCTCGGTCAATTCCGACAAGCCCTCGCCGCAGCTGCTGGCCTACGCCACGACCAAGGGCGCGATCGCCAACTTCAGCGCCGGGCTGGCGCAATCGCTGGCGGAAAAGGGAATCCGCGTGAACTCGGTGGCACCGGGGCCGATCTGGACGCCCTTGATTCCGGCCACCCTGCCGCCGGAAAAGGTCGCCACCTTCGGGCAGGAAACGCCGATGAAGCGTCCCGGCCAGCCGGCCGAGCTGGCGCCGGTGTACGTGCTGCTGGCGTCCGACGAAGCCAGCTATATCTCGGGCGCGCGCTATGCGGTCACGGGCGGGACGCCCATCCTGTAACCGCTTGTACAGGTATGTCGGGTTCGTAGGGTGGACGGGTTCCCCGTCCACGCGTCCAAACCGATCATGCGTTGTTGTCCAATCCGATCATCCAAACGTCACGCCCGACCGACGTCCGCCCGATCTTCCGCGGGCAGCGCCGCGTACCAGTCCGCATACGGCGTATTCGCCGCCATGTGCCGGTTGTAGTCCGGCGCCCCGTCCGTCCACCATACCGGCCCGCGTTCGCCCAGGCCGCGCTTGGCCTCGTCCACGTCCGCGTGCGCGGCGCGTTCGGCGTCGGCATCGCCGGCCTTGCGCGCCAGAGCGACCCGGCGGCGCGCCCCCATCAGGCGCTCGACCAGCGCCTGGCGTGCATCCGGCGCCAAGGCCGGATCGCTGCTGCGCCATAAACGTCCCCTGACCACGAAGTAACGGCCGTCGGGCGTGCCGGGATAGTGCTTGGGCGCGGCCATCAGGCGTCGTTCGACAGTGAATTGGTTTCGTCGCGTGGCGCCTGCGGCGGTTCGGGCGGCTCCGGCGGGCGTTCCTGCTCCGGCTGCGGGGTGTCCGGCGGCGGTCCGCCTTCCTGCTCCAGGTCGTTGCCCTCTTCCATGTCCTCGACCGGTTCCTCGACGCGGCGCACGGCCGGTTCGATCTTGCGGCCGCCCGGGAACAGGGTGTCTGCACTGATCTTGCCGCCGTCCAGGGCCGCCTTGAAGAAGTCGCCCACCAGCAGGATCGCGCTGTGGCCGCCCTGGCCCCAGTAGTTGGAGCGCATGGTGACGCGGTTGTCGTTGAAGCCCACCCAGGCGCCGGCCACCAGATTCGGGTGCATCATGATGAACCAGCCGTCGGCATTGTTCTGGGTGGTGCCGGTCTTGCCGGCGACGTCGGCGGTGATGCCGAAGCGGGTGCGGATGGCGGTGCCGGTGCCGCGGTTGATCACGCCGCGCATCAGGTCGAGCAGCGTGGCGGCGACGTCCTGCGACAGCACGCGTTCCGGCTTCTGGGCGCCGAAGTCGGCCACCACCTGCCCCTCGCGGTCGACGATGCGGCGCACGAACACCGGGTGGCGGTACTCGCCCTGGGCGGCGATGCTGGAATACGCGGTCACCATTTCGAGCAGCGTCACCGGGCTGGTGCCCAGGCCGATCGACGGCACCGCCGACAGCTTGCTCTGGCGCACGCCGAGGTCGCGCGCCAGCTTGGCGATCGGCGCCGCGCCGATGTCGCGGATCACCTGCGCGGTGATCGTGTTCTTCGAGTACACCAGGCCGTCGCGCATCGGGACTTGCCGTCCGCTGGTGCCGCTCATGTCGGTCGGGCGCCATACGGTGCCGTCGGCGAAGCGGATGGTCGACACCGCGTCCAGGTAGGGGTGGTCGGGGGCGATGCCCTTTTCCAGCGCGGCGGCGTAGACGATCGGCTTGAAGGTGGAGCCGGGCTGGCGTGCGGCCTGGTAGACGTGGTCGTACTGCTCGCGCTGGAAGTTGCGGCTGCCGACCCAGGCCTTGACCTCGCCGCTGGCCGGGTCCATCGCCACGAAGCCGGCCTCCAGGTGCGCCTTGGATGCCTTCAGCTGGCGCATGAAGTCGCGCTCGCCCTTCAGGCGCGTCAAGGCCGCGGCCGGCGCTTCGCCGCCGTCGACCGCCTTGCGGTAGTCGGCCGATTCGCGCACGAAGGCGTCCAGCAGGTCGCCGTGCGATTGCCAGAAATAGGCGAACGGCGTCACCCGGTCGCGCATGTCGGCGTAGGTCTGCGGCTGGCTGGCGTTGACCTGCCAGGGGTTTGCCCAATCGACGTCGGCGATCGCCTGCAGCGCGTCGGCCTGGCGCTCGACCGCGCGCTGCGCCGTCTGCTGCAGGTCGTAGTCGAGCGTGGTCTGCACCACCAGGCCGTCCTGCTGCAGGTCGACGTCGTTCTTGTTCGCCCATTCGACCAGCCACTTGCGCACGTAGGCGGTGAAGTGGTCGTCCTTGCCGTTCTTTTCGGCCAGGCGCGCGAAGTGCAGGCGCAGCGGCCGGCGCGCCAGCTGGCGGTAGCGTTTCTCGTCGAAGGCGCCGGTTTTCAGCATCTGCGCCAGCACCACGTTGCGGCGCGCCAGCGAGCGCTCCGGATTGGTCACCGGGTTGTAGTAGGCGGTGCCCTTGAGCATGCCGACCAGGGTGGCGGCCTCGTTCTCGTCGAGTTTCGCCGCCGGCTTGCCGAAATAGGTGCGCGCCGCCGCCTCGATGCCGTAGGTGTTGTACAGGAACGGCACCGTGTTTAGGTAGGCTTCCAGGATCTCGGTCTTGCTGTAGGTGTTCTCGATCTTGAAGGCGGTGATGAGTTCCTTGAGCTTGCGGTTGACGTTGCGGGCGCGCCCGATCTCGTCGCGGAACATGTTGCGCGCCAGCTGCTGGGTGATGGTCGAGCCGCCCTGGGCGTCGCCCTTCAGGTTGGCGACGAAGGCGCCGGCGATGCGCGTGAAATCGACGCCGTGGTGGTCGTAGAAGCGCCGGTCCTCGGTGGCGATCAGCGCGGCGACCACGTGCGGCGACACCTGCGACAGCGGGATCTTTTCCTGGATGCCCTGCTCGAAGCTGGCCAGCTCGCGCCCGTCGGCCGACTGCACCACGGTCGGACGCGCCACGCGCGCCTGTTTCACGTCCTTGATGGCCGGCGTGAGCGGGAACAGCAGCGCGATGTAGACGGCGAACAGGCCGATCAGCAGCAGCACGGCGCCGCCGGCGACCAGCAGGGCGCGCCGCAGCGGCGGCTGGCGCATCAGGTGGCCGTGCGTGCGCGCATAGGCGGCACGCGCGCGCGCCCCGGCGCGGCCCAGCAGCCTGCGTTCACTGCCGTCCCAGCGGCTGCCGTCGTTATGGTCGTCCACTTTCTTTCCTGTCACCGTCGTTATGAGCGGCACAAGTATAGCCGACCACCGGCGATGCAGGGCGCGTAAGGCATGCGGCCGTCAGGCGTCGACCGAGTGCGGCGCCACCTGGCGCCCGCGCCGCAGCATGGCCTCGAGGTCGGCGCCCGGCACGGCGCGCCCGTAGACGTGGCCCTGCACCTCGTCGCAGCCGCGCCGCCTCAGGTAGTCGAGCTGGGCCTCGGTCTCGACGCCCTCGGCGATGGTGCGCATGCGCAGCCCGCGCGCCAGGTCGATGATGGCGGTGACCATGGCGGCGTCGTCCTCGCTGAAGGCGATGTCGCGCACGAACGAGCGGTCGATCTTGAGCACGTCCACCGGGAAGCGGCGCAGGTAGGACAGGCTGGAATAGCCGGTGCCGAAGTCGTCGATCGACAGTTTCAATCCCATTCCCTTGAGTTCGGCCATGGTGCGGATCGCCCCTTCCACGTCTTCCATCACCAGGCTTTCGGTGATCTCGACCTCGAGGCAGGATGGCGACACCCCGGTCTCGTCGAGCACGCGCGCGATCTGCTTGACCAGGCCGGGATCGGCGAACTGGCGCGCCGACAGGTTGACGCCGATGCGCAGCGGCGCATGCCCGGCGCGCTGCCAGGCGCGGCTCTGGTGGCAGGCGGTGCGCAGCACCCAGGCGCCGATCGGCACGATCAGGCCGGTCTCCTCGGCCAGCGTGATAAAGCGGTCGGGACGCACCATGCCCAGGCTCGGGTGGCGCCAGCGGATCAGCGCCTCGACCCCGACCACGGCGCTGCTGGCCAGGTCCACCTGCGGCTGGTAGTGCAGCTCGAACTGTTCGTGGTTGAGGGCGCCGCGCAGGGCCACTTCCAGGGCCAGCCGCTCGCGCGCCCGCGCATTCATGCTCGGGGTATAGAACTGCACGGTGTTGCGGCCGCTTTCCTTGGCGCGGTACATCGCCACCTCGGCGTGCTGGATCAGGACGATGGCGTCGCTGCCGTCGGACGGGAACGCCGCCACGCCGGCGCTGCCGGTCAGGATCAGCGGCTGGCCTTCCAGCTCGAGCGGATGGGCCAGCGCGGCCAGCACCGCCAGCACCGTGTCCGACACCTCGCCCTCGCTGGCCCGGCCCGGCAGCACCAGCACGAACTCGTCGCCGCCGGTGCGCGCCACGGTATCGCTGCGCCCGACCGCGCCGGCGATGCGCGCCGCCACCAGCTGCAGCAGGCGGTCGCCGGCCACGTGGCCGAGCGTGTCGTTGACGAACTTGAAGTGGTCCAGGTCGAGCGCCGCCACCCATACCGGCGCCTGGCCGGCCGTGTAGTTGATCGCGCCTTCGATACGGTCGTGCAGCAGGGCGCGGTTGGCCAGGCCGGTGAGCGTGTCGAAGCGGGCGCGCGCCTCCAGCTCCGCCTCGTAGCGCTTGGCCACGGTGATGTCGTACTGGGTCATCACCACGTGCTCGATGGTCCCGGCGGCGTCGACCACCGGCGCGACGTAGACCTCGGCGTGCAGGAACTGGCCATCCTTGCACACCACCCGCATGGTGACGTGGCCGGGACGGCGCTGGCGGATCGCGGCGCGGATCTCGGCGACCGCGGCCTGGTCCGGCTCGCGCAGCCCCAGTTCGTACAGCGAGTGCCCGACGATTTCGTCGGCGGCGAAGCCGCGCATGCGCTCGAACGCCGGATTCACGTATTCGACCGGATAATCCGGCTGGGTGGCGCTGATCAGGATCACCGCGTTCGCGCTGGAATCGATGGCGCGCCGGTACAGGCGCAGCGCGTCCATCGCGCCGCGCAGGTCGGCGGTGCGGCGCCGCACCAGCGCCTCGGTGCGGCGCGCGCGCGCCACCCTGCCCTGCACGTAGAACGCCAGGCTCAGGCTGGCCAGGATGCCCAGCAGCGCCGTGGTGAACAGCATGACCGCGTCGGCCAGCAGCGTCACGCGCGCATGGAAGCGCAATTCCCACGGCTGGCCGGCGACCTCGAAGCGGTCGACGGCGGCGAAGTCCCTGGTGCCGAGCCAGCGCAGCCATGCCGGCCGGTGGTTCGACACGATGCCGTCGTAGCGGTACGCCAGCTGCCGTCCGCCCTCGATCGGCCCGTACAGATCCAGCCTCAAGCCCTCCTGGCCCAGCAGGCGCGCACTGGCCAGGCTGGCGCCGACCAAGTCGGCGACGTCGATGGTGACGGCGGTGTCGCCGATCACCGCGGCCCGGCGCGCCGCCGCGCCCAGCAGCAGCGCCTCGGGCCGGTACACCGGCTGGACCAGCACGATGCCCAGGCGCCGGGTGTCCTGCAGCAGCGGCAGCAGCTCGGTCGATACCGGCTCGCCGCTGTCGAGCGCGCGCGCGAACGCTTCGAACTGGGCGCGCCCTACCGTTCCCATCGACGAGAACAGGGCATTCGTCGCACGCAGCACTTCGCTGGCATTGGCGAAGCTGCGCCGCACCACGGCGCCGCGCACTTCCACGCGCCGGTTGAATTCGGCCCGGGCGCGCTGGAAGCCGGCCTCGCGCATGTCCTTCACCAGCACGCCGGTCACGGCAAGCCCCGCCAGCAACGTCAGGAGCGTTGCCAGCGACGGGAGCCGCATGCGCAAGCGGCCGGCGGACGCGTTTCGGATCGACATATCCCATCGTAGCAGGGATATGCCGCCGATGTATCGTATTGACGATTATGACGGCGGATTCGGCGCTGGCTCCGGCGGCGGCAGGCGCGCCAGCTGCAGCCGCGACAGGGTGGCGTACAGCGGCGGACTGATCGCGCGCGCCACCACGCACGACACCAGCGCGCAGGCCATCAGGCTGAGCACCATCTCGTGGCCGTCGACCATTTCCATGACGATGATGAATGACGTCAGCGGCGCCTGGGTGGCGGCCGCCAGGAAGCCGACCATGCCGAGCGCGATCAGGGCCGGCATCTGCGTGCCGTACAGCAGCAGCGCGACGTCGTTGCCGAGGGCGGCGCCGATCGCCAGCGAGGGCGCGAAGATACCGGCCGGCACCCCGGCCCAGGTGGTCAGCCAGGTCGCCATGAACTTGAACAAGGCATAGGCCACCGGCATCGCTCCCGTACCCTCGACCATCACGCGGGTGCTGGCGTAGCCGGAACCGAAGGTGGCGCCGGCGGTGGCCACGCCGATCGCCGCCACCGCCAGGCCGCAGCCGGCGGCGAACAGCACCGGCCGGCGCGCGCGCAGGCGCGACAGCGGATCGGCGCCGGTTCCGGACAGCGAAGCGATCAGCAGGCGCGAGAACACGCCGCCGGCGATGCCGGCCAGCACCGCCAGCAGCAGGCCGGGCCACAGCAGCGCCAGGCCGATCTGGTGCGCCTTGATGACGCCGAAGTACACGCCGTTGCCGTGCGCCGACACCGCCACCAGGCCGGCCAGCACGATGGCGGCGATGATCAGGCCGCTGCTGCGCTGCTCGGGCGAGCGCGCCAGCTCCTCGATGGCGAACATGACGCCGCCCAGCGGCGTGTTGAAGGCGGCGGCGATGCCGGCCGCCCCGCCCGCCACCAGCAGGCCATGCACGCCGACCGCGGCGCCGGCCGGCATCAGGCGGCGCGCCTGCAGCATCACGCCGGCGGCGATCTGCACCGACGGCCCCTCGCGCCCGAGCGACAGCCCGCCGAGCAGGCCGGCGGCGGTCAGCCCGATCTTGGCCAGGCTCAGGCGCAGCGACACGAACAGGCCGCGCTCGCGCTCGCCCACGCGGCGCTCCAGCGTGGCCATCACTTGCGGGATGCCGGAGCCGGCGGCGCCGGGGAAGAAGCGGCGCGTGCACCAGACGATGGCGGCGGCGCACAGCGGCGTCCACAGCAGCGGCGCCCAGGGCGCGCGCAGGCGCATCGCCTCGAACCAGCCGCTGGCGGTCTCGGCCAGCCAGGTGAAGCCGACGATGGTCAGGCCGGCCAGCACCGCCAGCGCCACCACCAGGGCGCGCGCCGCCCAGGTGCGCCAGTCGGCCAGCTCCTGGCGCAGTCCACCATTCCAGTCGTGTTCCGATTTCACCGATTCCCTCACTTTTTCCGTTCGCGCCCGCTTTCAACGCGCGCGCGGGCATGGGAGAATGAGCGTCTCTTCCGCTCTCCTCCGGCCATGTCCCCTGTTTCCACCGAGTCTGCCGAGCCCGCATCCGCCACCCGCGTGCTGCGCCAGTTCCGCATCGTCTTCAATTCCGTCAAATCCCACTTCCGTCAGGTCGAGCGCGAGGCCGGCGTCGGCGGCGCCCAGCTGTGGGCGCTGTCGGTGATCGCCCGCCGGCCCGGCATCGGCGTGACCGAACTGGCACGCGAGCTCGACATCCACCAGTCCACCGCCAGCAACCTGATCAAGAGCCTGTCCGAGCGCGGCCTGGCCGGCGCCAGCCGCGAAGGCCTGGACCGGCGCAGCGTGTCGCTGCGCGTGCTGGCGGCCGGCGAGGACGTGTTGCGCAGCGCGCCGATGCCGTTCGCCGGCGTGCTGCCGGACGCCCTGTCCAGCCTCGATCCGGCCACGCTGGCGCGGCTGGAACACGACCTGGCCAAGCTGATCGTGCTGCTCGAAGCGGACGAGGCCGGCGCCCGGGTGCCGCTCAGCCTGTAGCGCCGGCGGCAGCGGCGCGCGCCGCGCCCGCGCCGGCATGGTTCGCGTCCCATTGCCCTGTTCGCTCGCGCCTTATTCGCCGGCGCGGAAGCGCCGCAGCGCGGCGTCGACGATCGCTTCGCGGCTGCCGTCGGCTTCGAAGGCCTGGCGCAGGAAGGTGGCGTCGCTGCCGGTATGCGACTCGCGGTACAGCAGGTCCAGCGCGGCGCCGCTGCCGAGCGCCGCGGCGTGCGGCTCCAGGCGGCGCAGCGTGGTGAGGATGTCCTCGCGCAGCGGCAGCTGCTCGTGGCGCTGCGGGTGCACCAGCGTCCCGTCCAGGCCGAAGCGGCAGGCCTGGAAGCGGTTGTAATTGTAGACCAGGTAGTCGTCCTCGCGCGGCGCCGGCTCGTTCCCTTCGAGCAGGTAGCGGCACAGCGCCTGCAGGTAGCAGGCCAGCGCCGCCGCCCGCTCGACCGAGAGCGGCGTGTCGCAGACGCGCAGTTCGATGGTGCCATATTCCGGCTTGGGGCGCAGGTCCCAGTAAAAATCCTTCATGCTGCGCACGATGCCGGTGCCGGCCATGCGGTTGAAGTAATCTTCGGCGAAGGCATCCCAGCGCAGCAGGAACGGCGCCCGCCCCGACAGCGGAAACGCGAACACCGAGTTCAGGCGCGCCGACTGGAAACTGGTGTCGCTGCCCTGGCTGAACGGCGACGACGCCGACAGCGCGATGAAGTGCGGCACGTAGCGGTTCAGGGCATGCAGCAGGTACAGCGCCTCGTCGCCCGAGCGGCAGCCGATGTGCACGTGCTGGCCGAACACGGTGAACTGCTTGGCCAGGTAGCCGTACAGCTGCGATACTTCGCGAAAGCGCGGCTTGGCATAGATGCGCCGTTGCGACCATTGCTGGAACGGATGGGTGCCGCCGCCGCACACGCCCACGTTCAGGCGGTCGCCGGCGCGCACCAGCGTGTCGCGGATCTCGCGCAGCTGGGCCAGCAGTTCGCCGTGGCCGGTGTGCACGCTGGAGTTAATCTCGATCATGCTCTGGGTGATCTCGGGCGTCACGTTGCCCGGGAACGGCGCGCGCGCCAGCAGGTCCAGCATGTCCGGCGAGGCCGGCACCAGGTCGAAGTCGGACAGGCTGACCAGCTGCAGTTCCAGCTCGACGCCCAGGGTCAGCGATTGCGAGGCACGGAACGGCTCCAGCGCCGGCGCTGCCCCTGTGCCTGCTGCTGCCGCGCCAGCGGCGCTGTCGGTCTCGAACGGCATCTCAGGCCTCCTTGTCGTACGGGGTTTCATTGGCGGCGATCACCGCGCGCTGCGAGATCAGCGGGCCGGCCAGCTGCAGCAGCAGCGCGATCGCCGCCAGCGGCGCCAGGCTGTGGAACAGGTCGACGCCGAGGCGCCGCGTCTGCTCGATCAGCAGCACGGCGAACACGCCCATCGGCGCCAGCGCCAGGCCGGACAGCGCGCCCTTGCGCACCGAGATGCCGGACACGCGCGCGAACGCCGCGCACACGCCGACCTTGACCGTCAGGCGCACGATCACCAGCAGCGTGCCCAGGCCGAGGCCGGCCCAGACGTGCTGCCAGTCGAGCGTCGAGGCGGCGTACACGAACAGCATCACCGACAGCAGGTCGCCGAGGGCGCCGAAGTTGCGCTGGGCCACGCCGAGCGCGCTGCGGCGGTGCCGCGCCACCAGGCCGAACGACAGCGCGGCCAGCACCGGCGACAGGTGCAGGACGTGGGTCACCGCCACCAGCAGCAGCACCGCCAGCGCGAAGGTCATGGTGGCGTCGCCGCCGCTGCTGCCGGCCCGGCCCATGCCGCGCAGCCACCTCGGCACCAGCATGCCGGCCACGCTGCCCAGCAGCGCCGATGCGCCCAGCACCAGCAGGCTGGCGGCGGCCGCATGGCCGAGGTTGCCCGACGTCTGGAACACGCCGATGCCGACGATGGCGTTGTAGGCGAACACGGCCAGCACGCAGTTCAGTGCGCTCAGGTGCAGCGCGCGCTCGGTGACCTGGCCGCCGGCCTGCTGCTCGTTGAACACGCGCACCAGGCCGGCCGGCGAACTGGCCATGGCCAGCGCGGCCAGCAGGCTGGCGGCCAGCGCCGGCATGCGGAATGCCTGCGCCACCAGCACCACGGCGACGAAGGTCAGGCTGCTTTCGGCCAGCGAGGTGGCCACGATCCACGGGTTGGCGCGCAGCCAGCGCAGGTTGATGCGGTAGCCCAGCTCGAACAGGATCAGCCCGAAGCCGAGGTTGGCCAGCAGCAGGAAGGCGTTGTCGTCGGTCGGCGCCGCAAAGCCCTTGGCCAGGTTGCCGAACGCGAAGCCGGCCAGGCCATAGATGCTGATGCGCGGTAGGCCGGTCCAGCGGAACAGGATTTCGCCGGCCATCCACGACAATACCAGCGCCAGGGGCCAGGCCAGCTGCGCGAGGGAGACATATGGATCGGTCATGCACAATCCCTTTCTTGAAGACGCCGATCAGAAGTCGAGTATCACACGGTTAATAGATTATAAGCAATAACATTTGTGGAAATGTAGTCTTCCGTGCCGCGCATGCCCGGGGTCGCCGGCCGTGTTCTTGCGTCGGCAAACGATCGCCCGGCTGCGCTTTTTTGCGGCAGCGCCTGCGAACCGCTGACTTGCATGCCGGTCCAACGATACACGGGAAGAAAGCGGGAGCAGGATGGCGCGGCCCATGCGCGTTCAACATCGGAGGAACCCATGCTTGCCACCAAATCGGCTGTCTCCGCTTCTTCTGCCGGCGTTTCCTGGCCGGACATCCTGCGCTGGCCGGTGCGCATCGTCGCCCTCGGCATTGCCGCGGCCATCGCCCTGCTCACGGTCGCCCTGGCATGGCACCTGAGTTTCGGCGCTCCCGAGAGTGCGCCTGCGGCCGCTCAGGTGGCGGCGGCATCGAGAGCATCGGTGCGCCAGATGGTCATCGGCGGCATGGTGTTCGTGGCCGGGGTTTGCCTGGTGTTTTTCCTCTGGTGGCTGGCGGCGCGCTTCTTCAACCTGATCGCCACCGGACGGATCCAGGCGGCCAGCCTGGCGGACATCAAGGATTTGCCGATGGGTTTGCCGGAAGGCACGGTACGCGCGGTCCTGGCACTGGTGGTCGCTGTCGTCGGTTTGCCCCTGCTGCTGTTCCATGACGCGCTCGATCTGGAAGAATCGATCGCCGGCTACATGAACGGCATCATCGCCGGCGTCTTCGGCTTCTATTTCGGCACGCGCACGGCGGGCATTCCGGAAAAGGCGGTCAACCAGATTGCCGATGCCCGCGAGACCGCGGCGAAGAAGGAAGAAGAGGCCAACGCCGCCAAGGGAGAGGCGGCGACTGCGGCGCGCGACGCCAGGACGTCCAGGGAGGAAACCGAGCGCATCAGGAGCGATTCCGAGCAACAGCTGCAATTGGCCAGGGACGCCAAGGGCTTCGACGCCGACTTCGCCAACGCCACGCGCCAACTGGCGCTGGCCGACACCGTGCTCAAGGATTTCGGCGAGGCCTTGTCGTCCGGCCTGGTCGCGCCGGAAGCGGCGCAAAGCCTGGCCGATGCGCGCCAGGCGCTGGCCGGACTGCAGGGCGCCGCCGCCGGCAATGCCACCAGCGATCAGCTGCGCCAGCTGGCCAAGGCCGTCGATACGGCGACCGGCCCCGCCTCGCCGCTACCGGCCCTGCTGCGCGGCGCCGCGCCGCTGCTGGCGGACGCGCCGGCGCCGCCTGGGCTGGGCCCGACCGCGCGCCTCGCGACCTTGCTGGGCATCGGCGCCCGCCTCGGTTCCAGCCAGTACCTGCGCTGGCGCGCGCGCATGCTGGGCGCACCGGTCGGCCAGGGCGTCATCGATTTCGGCACCGTGACCGCCGAGCGCATGCACGCTGCCCTGCAAGCGGCGCAGCGCGCCGGCAGCGCGCTGGTCCACTGTTCCCAGCCCCAGGTGGAGACGGCGCTGGCCGGCATCCTGGCGGCGCCGGATGGCACGGCGCGCCTGGTTGCCGCCTGCGGCACGGATGCGGCCAGCGGCCAGGACGTGCTCACGCGGCAACAGGCGGAGGTAGCGCTGGCGGACTTGCGCCAGGCCCTGCTCGCCTCGTACTCGGCCGACGATATCCAGCAGGATACGCTGCGCCAGGTGGCCGACGCCCTTGCCGGCGCCATCCAGCCGGAACTGGCATCGGCCGCGGCGCAAGGCGCGCTGCGCAGCCTGACGCCCGCCGACGCCAACCGGCTCATCGATGCGGCCGCCGGTATGTCGGCGCGCTTGCACTTGCCGGAAGCCCAGCATGCCGCGTTCGACGCGCTGATCGCGCTGGTGGACGCGGCGCGCTACCGCAACATCGACCTGGCCGCCGCACTGGGCGCGTTGCGGCAATGAGTGGACGCAGGACGACACGGAACCAGACCATGGATTACCAACGTGAACTTGCATTTCGCTTCCCCCTGATGCGCGGCGAGGACGTGATGCTGGTGCAACTGGCGCTGACGGCCATCCGAACCGATCCGCCCTGCGGCACGCCCGACGGGGTTTACGGCAACGCCACCCGGATGTCGCTAATGGATTTCCAGCGTACGCAGGGATTGCCGGTGGACGGCGTGGTCGGCCCGCGCACCTGGATCGCCCTGTTCCAGGCGGCGGATGAAAAGCGCGCCGCCGGCAGCGTCCTCAAGCGGGCGGCCGCGGCCCTGCCCCCGGCCGGCTTCCCGCTGTCGGAGGCGAAGGCGCTGGAGACCCGGCGCTGGATCATGTCGCATTTCGGCGACCGCCTGCTCGCCGGCCTGAAGGGTAGCGGGCTCGATGCGGAACTGGTGTGCGCCATCGCCTGCAAGGAAACCGCACCGGTATGGCTGGGATGGACGTCCCGGCTGGCGCCGGACGCGGTCCTGATGCGCTGCGTGTTCGATGCCAGCGGCGACGTGCCCGGCACCAAGCGCTCTGCCTTTCCCCGCAATACCGCCGAATTCCGCGACCTGTATGGCAGCGCCCTGACCGACGACCTGATCGGCGAAGCCAACAAGACACGCCGCCTGCGCGGCTATCCGGACGCCGCCTGGGTATACAGGGGATACGGGTTGTTCCAGTACGATATCCAGCATATCGAAAATGACCGAGAATTCTTCGCCGACAAGCTGTGGTACCAGTTCGACGCCTGTCTCGACCGTTTCAAGCGCGAGATGAGCGACAAGCTGCGCGCCAGCAATGGCGTGCTGGCGGACGCCGTGCGCCGCTACAACGGCAGCGGGCCGATGGCGGAGCAATACCGTGACCAGGTGCTTGCCATGTCCGAATGGCTGCACACTGCGGCGGCGGAGCCGGCCGGCGCGCTGCTGGCATGACGAGGCAGCCGGCGCTAGCGGCCGCCGCCGCCCTGCACCTGCGCCAACGCGCAGCGCGAATGACGGCCCTTGATCTCGCAGGTATTGCGCGCGCGCCCGTCGCGGTCGTGCACCACCGCGTGCCAGGCGTCGGGACCGGTGCGCTCCATGGTCATGAAGCCGAAGCCGTCGATCCACGAGCTCATCGCCTCGACCAGTGCGCCCGGCGCCGGCGTGACGGTCGGCGGCACCGCGGCCGGCAGCGGCACGATGTCCTCGGCGGTGCCGGCGAAGCCGGCCACGAACTGGGTCGGATGGTCGCTGCCGAAGCTGGTCTGCTCCCACAGGTGCACGTGACCGGACAGCAGCACGTCGATGTTCGATGGCAGCAGGCGCGGCCCGAAGGCGCCGAAGGCCTGCACCAGCCCGGCGTCGCCGCCGAACAGCGTGATGGCGCCGGTGGCGGCGTCGCGGTTGGCGCCGAAGGCGTACAAGGGGTGGTGGTCGACGGCGATGTTAAAGCGCGCGGCGCGGCTCAGCGCCTCCATCTTGCGCCAGGCCTCGGCGTACTTCTGCAGTCGCACGTCGCCCGCCTTGAAACCCTTGTACGTCGTGTTCGCGCTGTCGAACACGATGAACTGGGCGTCGCCGCCGATCGGCACCGCGTACGGATCGGTGTAGTCGGCCTCGACATCCATGGCCGGATCGTCGCAGCTGCGTTGGGGCGCGTACGCGTGCGGATCGAGATAGCGCCACCAGCCCTGGCCGCCGCGGCTGCAGGTTTCGTGGTTGCCGCGTGCCACGATCCACGGCGCCGCCGCCAGCAGGGTCCGTGCCGGCGTGAAGAAATCGGCCTTCCAGGCGTCGTAGTTGTAGCCCCAGGGCGAGCCGGCGCAGCCCGGACGGTCGGCCGGGCACGGGTCTTCGCGGTAATGGAAATCGCCGACGTGCACCACCAGGTCCGGCTTCCAGGCGGCGGCGCTGGCCGCGATGTGCGCGAACGGGTAGGCGTGCGGGTCGTTGCACTCCTGGAAATCCTTGCCCTTCAGGCGGCAGCCGGTGTCGCCGATCACCACGATGCGGCGGTAGGCCTTGTCCGCCTTCGGCAGCGGCAGCGGCTGGCCGGCGACCGCCACGCGCGTGCTGCCGGCCGGGATCGGCGTCTCGCACGACAGTACCGCGGTCGACGACGCCGGCGCCGGGCGCTTGCCGCCGTCTTCCAGCGGCCGCACCGGAATCGCACCCCATGGCGCGCGCACCGTCATCGGCGACGTGCGGCCGTCGATCTCGATCGCCGGGCAGGCCTGCGCCAGCGTGATGGCGCGCGCGATCGGGGCGCCGTCCTCGCCCAGGATCACGAAGGCGCTCTCGGGCGCCTGCTGCGCCTGCTGTCCGGGAAAGCCGGCGCAGCCGCCCAGCGCGGCCAGCATTGCCAACAGGCCGGCGCGCGGCAATAGACGCGCACTCCGGCGTCCAGCCTGGCGTAGCGGTGGACTGATGGATCGGAAGGAAGGACGAACGAGCGGCATGGGTATTCCTGTACCAGGTTGGCAAAGTTGGCAATCTACCACAGCGCTACGGTACACGCCCCTGGGGCGGGGGCCTTTACCGGCATTTCCGGTATAAGCATAAGCCCATTCGTTATTGGCCAATGCGTTTCCCGGCTGCTAAGCTTGCGCCCCTTCGCCAGCCGCAGCGCCGGCGTCATCGCCGTCTTACAACAGAAAGAAGAAAATGAGCGTCAAATTCCCCGCCCCCAATGCCTCCCGCGCCCTGCTCGCCCTGGGCCTGCTCGCCTCGATCCTGCCGGCCCATGCACAGCAGGGCCAGGAAGGCGTGCCGGCTGCGCCGAACGCCAGCGCCGACCCGCAAACCGTGGTCGTCACCGGCACCCGTTCGCTAAACCGCCGCACCCTCGATTCGGCATCCCCGGTCGACGTGATCGGCGCCAGGGAAATCCAGTCGACAGGGTCCGGCGAACTGGCCACGGTGCTGGGCCGCCTGCTGCCGTCGATGAACTTCCCGCGCCCGTCCGGCGCCGACGCCAGCGACGCCGTGCGTCCGGCCCAGCTGCGCGGCCTGTCGCCGGACCAGACCCTGGTCCTGGTCAACGGCAAGCGCCGCCATACCTCGGCGGTGGTCAACGTCAACGGCACCCTGGGCCGCGGCTCGGCGCCGGTCGACCTGAATGCGATCCCGCTGGCGGCGATCGACCACATCGAGGTGCTGCGTGACGGCGCCGCCGCGCAATACGGTTCCGATGCCATCGCCGGCGTCGTCAACATCATCCTGAAAAAAGGTGCGGAAGGCGGCGACGCCGAAGTCAGCTACGGCAACTACGACAAGGGCGACGGCCAGCAGACCACCCTGCGCGGCTCCACCGGCTTCAAGCTCGGCGACGACGGCTGGGTACGCATCGCGCTGGAAGCGGCGCACCGCAACCCGACCAACCGCGCCGGCCCCGACCCGCGCCCGCAAGCCGGCGCGCTGCAGGGGCAAGTCACCCAGCGCCTGGGCGATCCGAAGAGCGAGCCGCGCACGCTGTTCGTCAACAGCCAGTACCGCATCAACGACAACGTCGACTGGTACGCCTTCGCCAACTACGGCGAGCGCAAGACCTCGGCCGCCGCCAACTACCGTACCGCCTATACCAGCGATGCCCGCACCACCCTGCGCAGCACGCTGTACCCGAACGGCTTCCTGCCGCTGGAAGACAGCACCTCGACCGATGCGTCGCTGGTCACCGGCCTGCGCGGCGACCTGGCCGGCTGGCGTTGGGATGCGAGCGTCAACTTCGGCCGCAACCGCTTCAAGCTCGACGTCGACAACACCGCCAACCTGAGCGCCGGCTTCGCCAACCCGAGCCAGACCAGCTTCTACGCCGGCCGCCTGACCTCGACCCAGGACGTGGCCAACATCGACGTGGCGCGCGACATCCCGGTGGCGTTCATGAGCGGCCCGCTGACGGTGGCGCTGGGCGCCGAGGCGCGCTACGAGTCGTACGAGATCGGCGCCGGCGAGGCCAATTCCTACTTCGGCGGCGGCTCGCAGGGCTTTTCCGGCTTCCGTCCGGAAAACGCCGGCAAGAACAGCCGCAACAACCAGTCGGTCTATTTGAACCTGGAAGGCGACATCACCAAGGAGCTGTCCGGCTCGCTGGCCGCGCGCCACGAGCGCTACAGCGACTTCGGCAGCACCTCGTCCGGCAAGGCGTCGCTGCGCTATGCGTTCACGCCGGCCTTCGCGCTGCGCGCCACCGCCTCGAACGGCTTCCGCGCCCCGTCGCTGGCCCAGCAGTTCTACACCATCACGACCACCAACTTCATCGTGATCAACGGCGTCAACACACCGATCGAGACCGGCACCTTCGCCGTGAACAGCGCCGCCGCGCGCGCCCTCGGCGCCCAGTCGCTCAAGCCCGAAAAGGCGCGCAACCTGAGCCTGGGTGCGCAGTGGCAACCGACCCGCAACTGGACCAACACAGTCGACTTCTACCGCATCGACATCGACGACCGCATCGTGTTCTCGGCCAACCTGCAGCTGTCGGCAGCGCTGCAGCGCACCCTGGCGGCCCAGGGCGCCTACGTGGGCGCGGCGCGCTACTTCACCAACGCCGTCGACACCCGCACCAAGGGCGTGGACGTGGTCAGCACCTACCGCCTGGCGCTGCCGCAGGGCGCGCGTACCGACTTCACGCTGGCCTACAACCACAACGACAACGAAGTGCGCCGCGTGGCCGCCAACCCGGCCTTCCTGGCCGCCAACAACCTGCTGCTGGTGGACCGCCAGACCGTCAACCGCCTGACCGTCGGTTCGCCCAAGGACAAGCTGAGCCTGTCGGCCGACTACACGCAGAGCGTCTGGAACGGCCGCGCCACCGTGACCCGCTACGGCAGCTTCACGGTGCCGCAGAACATCGTGGCGCAGGACCAGACCTACGATCCGCAATGGGTGCTCGATCTGTCCGGCAGCGTGCGCCTGGCCAGCAACTGGCGCGTGACGCTCGGCATCGACAATGCCACCAACCGCTATCCGGCGCAGGTGACGTCGGTGGGCAACCTGAACAACTTCGGCATCAACACCTATAGCGGGTTTGCGCCGAACGGGTTCAATGGGCGGTTCTACTATGTGAAGGCGGGGTATACTTGGTAAGAGGATGGTGATGTGCCCGGATGCATTTCTCCGGGACGCTTGGTGTGAGAACGGCAGACGTGGTCTGCCGTTTTTCATTCATGTCGTCTACAAACCCTCGTCGTCCCCGCGCAGGCGGGGACCCATGCTGCGCATCGGAGACCACTAAACCCGACATGGTGCGTGATTTTCAAGGCTGTGGTGTTGGAAGCTCGGTATGGGTCCCCGCCTGCGCGGGGACGACGGGGTGAATGACGTGGTCATCCGGGAGTTTCCGTGACGCAAACGAAAATCGATGCCGATTATTTGTCGTGACGCGAACGGAAATTCGCCGCTCCCCATCACGCCACGCCGCCGCCACCCTCCCCCAGCGCCGGCGTTCGCACTCACACCCTGGGCGGATCCGTCTCGCGCGCCCAGGTGCGGTGCCGGGCCAGCGCCGCCTTGAATGCCGCCAATGCCGCTGCCAGCCCGGCCTCATCGGCCAGGAACAGGCCGGGATCGGGCGACCCGTCCGGCAGGGCCAGCGGGATGACGGCCGCCGCCAGCAGCTGGCGTCCGGCGCCGATGACCAGGATCGGCTTGCCGTGCCGGTACTGGTCGCGCACGAATTCCAGCACCCGGCCGTCGCGCGCCAGCGCCGCCGCCGAGGCGTCGCCCGGCCCCACGACCAGGCCGTCGTACATGACCGACGGGGTCGCCTCGAAGCTGACCTCGACGTCGAGCGGGCGTCCGGATGCCGTGCTTAACTCCCCTAGTCTCTGGCCGACGATGCGCGGCTGGGCGCCGTCCCGGAGCAGCGAGGCGTACAGCTCGCGCGCGCCGGCCGCATCCACGCCCTCGGCGGCGGCGAGCGCCACCCGGCGGGTGCGGATGCCGGTGCGGCCTGGCCGGAACAGCAGCGACAGCGACGGCGACGGCGGATAGTCCGGCACCGGGGTGTCGTTCACGCGCGGCAGCGGCGCCGGCACCGGGATGCCGAGGCCACGCGCCACCGCGGCCGCGAGGCGTGCGTTGATGTTGGCCAGGCCGGCGACGATACGCTCGCGCACCGCCGGCGTCTGCACCCGGGTCAGCTCGAAGCGGAAGGCGTCGATGATGTGCTGCTGCTCGAACGGGCTCTGGCTGTTCCAGAACAGGCGCGCCTGGCCGTAGTGCTCGGCGAACAGCTCGGCTTTGCCGCGCACCTTGCTGCCTTCGACGTGTTCCGGCCAGCTGGCGAAGCCGCGCGCGCCGGCCTGGAACGGGCAGCCGCCGGCCAGCGAATTCGGCTCGTAGGCCACGCGGCCGCGGTTGATCGCCTGGCGGTGCATGCCGTCGCGCTGGTTGTTGTGCACCTGCGCCACCGGGCCGTTGATCGGGATCTCGTGGAAGTTGGCGCCGCCCAGCCGCGACAGCTGGGTGTCGATATACGAGTGGATGCGGCCCTGCATCAGCGGATCGTTGCTGAAGTCGATGCCCGGCACCAGGTGGGCGATGCAGAACGCCACCTGCTCGGTCTCGGCAAAGAAATTGTCCGGATTGCGGTCCAGGACCAGCTTGCCGACCGGCCGCACCGGCACCAGTTCTTCCGGCACGATTTTGGTGGCGTCGAGCACGTCGAACACGCGGAAGGCGGCCGCCTGCGCCTCGGTGAACACCTGCAGGCCGAGTTCCCATTCCGGGAAGTTGCCGGATTCGATCGCTTCCCACAGGTCACGCCGGTGGAAATCGGCATCGGCGCCGGCCACCTTGACCGCCTCGTCCCACACCAGCGAATGGGTGCCCTGCAGCGGCGTCCAGTGGAACTTCACGAAATGCGATTCGCCCTTGGCATTCACCAGGCGGAAGGTGTGCACGCCGAAGCCCTGCATGGTGCGGAAGCTGCGCGGGATGGCGCGGTCGGACAGCACCCACATCAGCATGTGGAAGATTTCCGGCGACAGTCCGGCGAAATCGTAGAAGGTGTCGTGCGCGCTGGACGCCTGCGGGATCTCGTTGTTCGGCTCCGGCTTGACTGCATGGATCAGGTCGGGGAACTTCATCGCATCCTGGATGAAGAACACCGGGATGTTGTTGCCGACCAGGTCGAACACGCCCTCTTCCGTATAGAACTTGGTGGCGAAGCCGCGCACGTCGCGTGCGGTATCCGCCGAGCCGCGCGAGCCGGCCACGGTCGAGAAGCGCACGAACACCGGGGTGCGCTTGCCGGGCTTGCAGAACAGGCCCGCGCGCGTGATGCTCGATAAGTCGTGGTAGTTCTCGAAATAGCCGTGGGCGCCGGCGCCGCGCGCGTGCACCACCCGCTCCGGAATGCGCTCGTGGTCGAAGTGCGTGATCTTTTCGCGCAGGATGAAATCCTCCATCGCGGTCGGACCGCGCAGCCCGATCTTCAGCGAGTGCTGGTTATCGGCCACCTTGACGCCCTGGTTGGTGGTCAGTTCGCGTCCGCTATCGTCGACGCGTACCCGGTCCAGTGGCCCGGCCAGCGGATCGGCGCCGATCCCGGGTGTGCCGTCGCCCACCTTGCGTGACGCGATGTCCTCGGTGGTCGTGCTGGCGGTGGCCAGGGGCGTGTCCGGCCGCCGTACTTCGCCCTGGTGCGGCGTGAGCGCCGCGGCGCCGTATTCGAGCGGCTTGGTCTCGTTGTACGGCATCGCCGCCGCCAACTCGGCGTCTTCCCTCACCTTTTCCAGCAGGCGCGCGCTTTCCGGGGTGACGGCGCCCAGGCTTTCCGGCGGGTTCGGGTCGGCCGGACCGCCGATCGTGCTCAGTATCGAGCCGGCGCCGTCGTAGGGGCCGTTGGGGGCGAATCCGGGAACGTCCGGCGCATCGTTTTGCGTAGTCATGCGGTACTCCTTTGCGGTTGTGAACGGCATGTGTTGATGCGCGTACACGGACCGGGCATTCCAATCAGCAAAAATATCTTGCGCGCCGATAAAGGTGTACGCAATAGTCGAGTCTGCTTGTGGCGTTTCGGGGCGTTTTGCGTGGTGCCAAATCCGAGGTGTGTGTGGTCTTGTCGGGTGCCAAGGAGGTTGTGGATGGCTTGGGTGCTGTTTAGGATGTCCAAGCGGCGGTCGGCTGGCCACCTGCTTTGATGGCTGGTTTTTGTATAGTTTATTTTATAGTCGGTTAGTTGCAATAATGTAGTTGGGCGCGTCGATGTCTTATCGGCTTGGTGTGCGGGTCGTGGAATAACGGGGATCATGCAGGCCACGCTTGAACGCGTGGACGGCGCAAGCGATTTTTGATTGGAAACGGTTCGGTGGAGCCGCCTCGCCGGCCACGTCCACCCTACGCGTCACGGAAAATGGCGGGGCCGCCCTGCCCTGCGCCTTATTTGACGCGCTGCTTTTCGAGCTTGCGGGCCAGCGTGCGACGGTGCATGCCGAGGCGGCGCGCGGCTTCGGAGATGTTGAAGTCGGTCTCGGCCAGCACTTCGTGGATGCGCTCCCACTCCAGCGTCTTGATCGAGGTGGAACGGTTGGTCAGTTCCATGTCGGTGTTCCCCGCCACGTGGTCGAAGGCGGCTTCGATGTCGTCGGTGTTCGAGGGCTTGGCCAGGTACTGGCAGGCGCCCAGCTTGATCGCCTCGACCGCGGTGCCGATGCTGGCGAAGCCGGTCAGGACCACGATCAGCATCTCGGGGTCGTGCTGGTGCAGCATCTGCACGCAGGCCAGGCCCGAGCTGTTGCCCTTCAGCTTCAGGTCGACCACCGCGTAGCCGGGGCCGTGTTCCTCGGTCAGCGCGGTCGCCTCTTCCAGCCCGGGCGCCAGCAGCACGCGGTAGCCGCGCCGCTCGAAGGAACGGCCGAGGGTGCGCGCGAAGGCGTCGTCGTCCTCGATGATCAAGAGCAGGCGCGGTTCGGCCGCCTCGTCCGGGTCGCCGTCGCCGGCCTGGTCGCGCATCGTAGTGTCCATGTCGTGATTATGCCCTTACTGGCGGCCGAGCGCGATGGCCGCCAGCGGCAGCGTCAGCACCACGCGGGCGCCGCCCTCGGGCCGGTTGGACGCCGCCACGCTGCCGCCCAGCGTGCGCGCCACGTTCACCACCAGGAACAGGCCGAGGCCGCCGCCGGCGCGCCCCTTGCTCGACTGGTAGGGCTTGCCGAACTGGGCCAGCATCGCCGGCGCGAAGCCGGGGCCGGCGTCGGACACCGTCAGGCGCAGGGTGTCGTCCTCGATGCAAGCTTCCAGGCCGACCCAGTCGGGCGAGGCTTCCAGCGCGTTGTCGAGCACGTTGTCGATCGTCTGCTTCAGGGTCGAATCGAAGGCCACCGGGCGGTCCTCGTCGATCCGGTTGACGTACGAAAAATCGCGCACCGGCCGGCTGTCCTGCCAGTCCTCGACCAGCCCGTCGAGGAAGGTGCGGATGGTGGTGCGCGCCGCCGATTCGCCGCGCGCCTCGCCGGCCGACAGCAGGATGCCGCTGACGATCGACTTGCAGCGCTGGATCTGGGTCTGCATTTCGGTCAGTTCTTCCAGCAGTTCGGGGTTGCCCTTGAATTCGCGCATGCGCTTCCAGTCGCCCAGGATCACGTACACGGTGGCCAGCGGCGTGCCCAGTTCGTGCGCCGCGCCCGAGGCCAGCAGGCCCATGCGCACGATATGCTCTTCCTCGGCGGCGCGCTGGCGCAGGTCGGCCAGCTGGGCCGCCTTGGCGCGCAGCGTGCTGGTGATGCGCGAGATGAACACCACCAGCAGCGCGGCATCCAGCACGAAGCAGATCAGCATGCCCTGCACGTACAGGCTGGAGATGCCGCGCGCGTGGTCGAACGGCAGCGGCAGCGGGTGCGCGAACGCCGCCAGCCCGGCCAGGCAGGCCAGCGTGATGGCCACGATGATCCAGGTCGACCAGGCTTCCAGCAGCACCGCCGACAGGATCACCTGCAGCAGGTACAAGAAGGCGAACGGATTGGTGGTGCCGCCCGACAGGTACAGCTGCATGGTCAGGCTGGCGACGTCGACCAGCAGGGCCAGGAACAGTTCCTTGTTGGTGACGGCGCGGTGTTCGTGCCAGCGCAGGTGGCTGGCGACGTTGAAGGCGATCAGGCAGGCCAGCACTTCCAGCATCTGCACCAGCGGCAGGTGCACGTCGAACACCAGGATGGCGCCGGCGATGGTGGTGATCTGGCCGACCACGGCGATCCAGCGCAGCTCGATCAGCTGCAGCATGTTCTTGTGGCCGGCCGCGTATTCGACGTCGGCGGCCGAGGTCAGGGCGCCGCGCAGGCGCCCGAGGCGGCTGCCCTCCTTCAGCGGATCAGTCGCCACGCTCGTCCGCATCCATGCCCGCCGCCCTTGCCGTGCGCCGGGCGGCGCCGTGGGCGACCCACCACCAGGCGCCGGCCACCATGGCCGCCAGCGCGTACCAGGTCAGCGCATAGCCGAGGTGGTTGTTGGCGAAGCTGACGACCGTGAGGCCGCCCTGCGGCGCATCCGGCGCGCCGGGCGCGTTCTGGCCGGCGGCGGCGTCGACGAAATACGGGGCGGCCCGCGGCAGGCCGCGCGCGGCGGCGATGGCGCCGGCGTCGCGCGAGAACCAGCGGCCGGCGCCGGGGTCGTTGGCGCGCGTGAACGGGCCGCCGCGCTCGCTGACGCGCAGCAGCCCGGTGATGGTGACCGGCGGCCCGGCCTTGGCGCATGGGTCGGCGCCCGCCGGCACATCGGAGCCGGCGCGGCGGGCGTCGTAGCGGGTGCGCTCGCCCGGCGTGGCCGGGATGAAGCCGCGGTTGACCAGGATGATCTGGCCGTCGCTCACGCACAGCGGCGTCAGCAGCCAATAGCCGCTGCCCTGCTCGGTGAGCGCCTGGACGGGGGTGGTGAGGTCGTACAGATAGGAACCGGAGAGGCGCAGCCGGCGGTATTCGTCGGCGGCCGCGGTGAGCTGCCTGCCGGCGGCCGCCGTGGGAGGCGGCGCCGGTTCGGCGTGCACGCGCGCATCGACGCGTGCGATCAGGTCCAGCTTCCATTGCAGGCGGAACACCTGCCAGGTACCGAGACCGGCGAACAGGACGATCAGCAGCAGCGCCAGCGCCGCCAGGGCCAGCCTGGCGCCACGGCGCGCAACCGGTGCTTCGGTGCGCGACGCCGTGGAACCTGCCTGCGCCGCCGCGAAATCGTCCTCCCGCATTACTGCTTACTGCATGTCGTGCATGCCATGCACGGCGCCGCTGTCGTTCAGCATGTTCGGCATCATGTTGGCGTTCATGTGGTACATGACCCAGATCGAGCCGCTCAGGATGATGAACAGGAGCACGGCGGTCAAGAGCAGCGCCATCATGTTCCAGCCGCCTTCCGACTTGGCATTCATGTGCAGGAAGTAGACCATGTGCACGATCACCTGGACGGCGGCGAAGCCGAGGATCACGAACTTGGTCATTTCCGGCGCCAGCTGGTGGGTCATCACCATCCAGAACGGGATCGCCGTCAGGATCACCGACAGGACGAAGCCGATCGCGTATTCCTTCAGGCTGCCGTGGGCTTCCATATGGTCGTCGTGGTCGACGTGGCCGTGGGCGGCGTCGTGGCCGCCATGGGCGTGGCCGTGGTGGCCGTGTTGGTGCGGGGCGCTCATGGCAGGGTTCCCATCAGGTAGACATAGGTGAACACGCCGATCCAGATGACGTCCAGGAAGTGCCAGAACATCGACAGGCAGGACAGGCGGCGGTAGTTGGCGGCATTCACGCCGTGCTTGCCGACTTGCACCATCAGCGTCACCAGCCACACGATACCGAAGGTCACGTGCAGGCCGTGGGTGCCGACCAGCGAGAAGAACGCGGTCAGGAAGCCGCTGCGCCACGGGCCGAAGCCTTCGTGGATCAGGTGCTGAAACTCGTACAGTTCCAGGCCCAGGAAGCAGGCGCCCAGCACGCCGGTGATGGCCAGCCACAGCTGCACGCTGCCGACCGCCTTGCGCTGCGCCGCCAGCATGGCGAAGCCGTAGGTGATCGACGACAGCAGCAGGAAGGCGGTGTTCACCGCCACCAGCGGCAGGTCGAAGATCTCGGCGCCGCTGGGGCCGCCCGCGTAGTTGCGGCCCAGTACGGCGTAGGTCGCGAACAGGCAGGCGAAGATGAGGCAGTCGCTCATCAGGTAGAGCCAGAAACCGAGCAGCGTGCCCTGTTCCGGATGGTGCTCGGTCACGTAGTAGCGCGAGCTCGCGTCGGCGCCATGGGCGCCGGCAGAGATGACGTTGGTATCAGACATGGGCGTTCAGCAGTCGGGTATGCGCTTCTTCCGTGCGCGCCACTTCTTCCGCAGGGATGTAGTAGTCACGCTGGTAGTTAAAGGTGTGGAAAATGATGGCGGCGATCATCGCGACGAACGTCACCGCAACCAGTGCCCACATGTGCCAGATGATGCCGAAACCGATCACGAACGACAGCGCCGCGATCACGAAGCCGGCCCAGGTGTTCTTGGGCATGTGGATCGGCAGGTAGCCGGAGAGCGGACGCTGGTAGCCGTTCTTCTTCATGTCGGCGAAGGTGTCGGTATCGTACACCACCGGGGTGAAGGCGAAGTTGTAGTCAGGCGGCGGCGACGAGGTGGCCCACTCCAGGGTGCGGCCGTTCCACGGGTCGCCGGTCACGTCGCGCAGCTTCTTGCGGTTCATGATCGAGACGAACACCTGCATCAGCAGGCAGCCGATGCCCAGCGCGATCAGGATCGTGCCGAACAGCGAGATCTGGAACAGGTAGTGGATCGACGGGTCCTCGAAGTGGCTCATGCGGCGGGTCACGCCCATGAAGCCCAGGATGTACGGCGGGATGAAGGCGAACCAGAAGCCGATCGTCCACAGCCAGAACGAACGCACGCCCCAGGTACGGTCCAGCTTGAAGCCGAACATCTTCGGCCACCAGTAGTTGACGCCCGCGAACAGGCCGAACAGCACGCCGCCGATGATCACGTTGTGGAAGTGGGCGATCAGGAACAGCGAGTTGTGCAGCACGAAGTCGGCTGGCGGGACCGCCAGCATCACGCCGGTCATGCCGCCGACGGTGAAGGTGACCATGAACGACACGGTCCACATCATCGGCAGTTCGTAGCGGATGCGGCCCTTGTACATGGTGAACAGCCAGTTGAACAGCTTGGCGCCGGTCGGGATCGAGATGATCATCGTGGTGATGCCGAAGAACGAGTTCACGCTCGCACCGGAGCCCATCGTGAAGAAGTGGTGCAGCCACACGAGGTACGAGAGGATCATGATCACGCTGGTCGCGTATACCATCGAGGTGTAGCCGAACAGGCGCTTGTTGCAGAAGGTCGGCACGACTTCCGAGAAAATGCCGAAGGCCGGCAGGATCAGGATGTACACCTCCGGGTGGCCCCAGATCCAGATCAGGTTCACGTACATCATGGCGTTGCCGCCCAGCTCGTTCGTGAAGAAGTGGGTGTCGAACAGGCGGTCCAGGCCGAGCATCGCCAGCACGGCGGTCAGCACCGGGAAGGCCATCACGATCAGGATGTTGGTGCACAGCGAGGTCCAGGTGAAGATCGGCATCTTCATCAGGCCCATGCCCGGCGCGCGCATCTTGACGATGGTGACGATCAGGTTCACGCCCGACAGCAGCGTGCCGACGCCGGCGATCTGCAGCGACCATATGTAGTAGTCGACGCCGACGTCCGGGCTGGCCAGGATGCCGGACAGCGGCGGGAACGCCAGCCAGCCGGTGCGGGCGAATTCGCCCACGAACAGCGAGGCCATCACCAGCAGCGCGCCCATGGTGGTCATCCAGAACGAGAAGTTGTTCAGGAACGGGAAGGCCACGTCGCGCGCGCCGATCTGCAGCGGCACGATGTAGTTCATCAGGCCGGTCACCAGCGGCATCGCCACGAAGAAGATCATGATCACGCCGTGGGCGGTGAAGACCTGGTCGTAGTGGTGCGGCGGCAGGAAGCCGTGCGAATCGCCGAACGAGAACGCCTGCTGGGCGCGCATCATCAGGGCGTCGGCGAAGCCGCGCAGGAACATGACCAGGCCGAGGATCATGTACATGATGCCGATCTTCTTGTGGTCGATGCTGGTGAACCAGTCGGTCCACAGGTAGCCCCACAGCTTGAACTTGGTGATGGCCGCCAGGACCACCGCGCCGCCCAGCAGGACGGCGATGAAGGTGCTGATCAGGATGGGCTCGTGGTAGGGAATCGCTTCCCAGCTGAGCCGTCCGAAGATCAATTTCGCTAAGTCGAAATGCTCTTGCATGGTTACTTCTTCACAGAGTTGTTGGGCGTGGTGCAGACTTCGCCGTTGGCTTGCGCCAGGCGGGTCGCTGCCGCTCGTTGAGGCATGCTGCGCATGGCCATTTCACGCGCCTTGCGTTCGTCGTCCATCATCATCTTGTCCATGCAGACGACGCCGTCGGCGACGCAGCGGTTCAGGACGCGATAGAACATGTCGTTGTCGACGCTGGCGTAGTGACGCACCGGATCCTTGATGCTGGGCTTTTCCAGGGTCAGGTACGAAGCGCGATTCAGGTTGCCGCCGCCGTCCTTGACCGACTTCACCCAGCCGTCGAAGTCGCCCTGGGCCACGCCGCGGTAGGAGAAGCGCATGTCCGAATAGCCGGCGCCGCTGTAGTTGGCCGAGAAGCCCACCGACTTGATCGGCTTGTTCTGGACCGCGTTCAGTGAGGTTTCCATGCCCGGCATCGCGTAGATCATGCCGGCCAGTTCCGGCACGTAGAACGCGTTCATGACGGAGGTGGCGCTGATCTTGAAGCGCACCGGCACGTCTACCGGGACCACCAGTTCGTTGACCGTGGCGATGCCCTGCTCCGGATAGATGAACAGCCATTTCCAGTCCATGGCGACGGCCTGCACCACCAGCGGCTTGGCCGATGCCGGCAGCGGACGGTTGGCGTCCAGGCGGTCGAGCGGACGGTAGGGGTCGAGCTTGTGGGTGTAGATCCAGGTGATCAGGCCCAGCACGATGATGATCAGGAGCGGCGCGCCCCAGATGACCAGTTCCAGCTTGGTCGAGTGGTCCCAGTCGGGCAGGTACTCGGCTTCGGTGTTGCTGGCGCGGTACTTGTGGGCGTACCAGAGCGTCAGTGCGATCACCGGGATGATGATCAACAGCATCAGCAACGTCGAGATGACGATGAGATGGGCCTGCTGTGCGGCGATGTCGCCTGACGGGTTCAGCACCACCGTGTTGCAGCCGGCCAGCGCTGCCAGGGGGGCGAGAACGAGTCCGCGACGTAAGGTCGAAGGAATCATGCTTGTGTTTTACAGTACATGGGAAAGATAACATGCTAATGTAACGCCAACGGCATAGCTTTGGCGATTGGACGTTTTGTCCCACCCCTTTCCGTACAGCACCATGGCGCGGGTCGAATTGTCTTTCTGCTATGCTGGGCGTATTGACATCAGGAGAATCATCCATGCAGAGCACGACACCGTACGGCGACGCAGGCGCCGCTCCCATTTCCGCTCCCGGCAGCGGGGCCCGCAACATCAATACGCGCGATACCCACATCGCCCCCGGCGACATCGCCGTCGGCGTGGTGATCGGGCGGGCATCCGAATACTTCGACTTCTTCGTCTACGCGATCGCCTCGGTGCTGGTGTTCCCGGCCGTGTTCTTCCCGTTCGCCGACCGCCTGGAAGGCACGCTGTATTCGTTCGCCATCTTCTCCCTGGCCTACGTGGCGCGCCCGATCGGCACGCTGGTGTTCATGGCGATCCAGCGCCGCTTCAGCCGCGAGATCAAGCTGACCATCGCCCTGTTCATGCTGGGCACCGCCACCGTCACCATCGCCGCCCTGCCGACCTACTCGCGCTGGGGCGAATGGGCCATCATCTCGCTGGCCATCCTGCGCCTGGGCCAGGGCGCCGCGCTGGGCGGCACCTGGGACGGCCTGCCGTCGCTGCTGGCCCTGAATGCGCCCGAGAACAAGCGCGGCTGGTACGCCATGCTGGGCCAGCTGGGCGCCCCGGTCGGCTTCATCATCGCCGCGGGCATCTTCGCCTACATGCTGACCGAACTGTCGCAGGACGACTTCCTGGTCTGGGGCTGGCGCTTCCCGTTCTACGTCGCCTTCGCCATCAACGTGGTCGCGCTGTTCGCCCGCCTGCGCCTGGTGTCGACGCCGGACTACGCCCACCTGCTGGACGAGCGCGAGCTGGAGCCGGTGAGCGCCATCGAAGTCACCCGCATGCAGGGCACCAACATCCTGATCGGCGCCCTGGCCGCGCTGGCCAGCTACGCGCTGTTCCACCTGGTGACGGTGTTCCCGCTGTCCTGGATCCAGCTGTACGACACCCGCTCGATGGCCGACTTCCTGACCATGCAGATCGTCGGCGCCGTGCTGGCCATCGGCGGCGTGGTGGCGTCCGGCGTGATTGCCGATAAATTTGGCCGCCGTAATACGCTGGGTACCCTGGCCGTGCTGATCGCCCTCTTCGCCGGTTTCGTGCCGACGCTGATGGAAGGCGGCGAAGCCGGCCAGAACACCTTCATCCTGGTCGGCTTCCTGCTGCTGGGCCTGTCGTACGGCCAGGCCTCGGGCGCGGTGACCGCCAACTTCCAGTCGCGCTACCGCTATACCGGCGCCGCGTTGACCTCCGACCTGGCATGGCTGGTGGGCGCCGCTTTTGCCCCGCTGGTGGCGCTCGGCCTGGCCGCCAACTACGGCCTCGGCTACGTCAGCCTGTACCTGCTGTCCGGCGCGCTGGCCTCGCTGGCGGCGCTGAGCCTGAACCGCAAGCTGGAGATCCGCAACTGAGCAGGGTAATGTGGCCGGCGATACAGCTTTGCCGGCGACGCCTTCGATCGATGTATGTACGGGCAAGCAAATCCTGCCCGCATGCGGTAAGATGAATCAGCAGAGTTGAGCCCCGGTCCGCCGGGGCTTTTTTTTGCTCCTGATACTTCCAATACGAATCGGGTTACAACGGTAGCTGGCATGTCTCGCCGTTGACAGCGGCGAACCGCCCATGCCTGAGGGCGCGACTGACAAGGGCATGGGCGAACCTCCTACGCAGCAGTTGCCAAGGACGCACTAACATGGTCATATAAACAAGACCAACAGGAGGAACAACCATGTTTTCTTTAAAAAAGCTGAGCCCATCCATCACCGACATGATCCGTTTCGATCACTCGCACGTGATGGTGACCTTTCACCAGTACACCGTCGACAAGCGTCCGAGCGTGAAAAAGGCGCTGGCCGAGACCATCTGCGACGCGCTGGAAATCCACGCCACCCTGGAAGAGGAAATCTTTTATCCGGCGATGCGGCCGCGCGCGCACGACCGCAAGGTGATGGACAAGAGCGAGCCAGAACACGACGAGATGCGCAGCGTGATTGCCGAACTGCGCGGTACCGATCCGAAATCGCCGCGCCACGATGAGCTGGTGTTCGAACTGATGCGCGACGTGGTGCACCATGTGGCCGACGAGGAAACCGTGCTGCTGCCGGAAGCCGAGCAGACCATGAGCAAGGACAAGCTGTCCGAACTGGGCGTGCAGATGACCAAGCGCCGCCTGGAACTGGTGACGCCGAAGGCCGGCAAGATCGCTGCCAACACCGCGCTCGGTTTCTCGAGCAGCACCGCGGCGCTGGTCGTCGGCGTGGCCGGCGCCCTGTTCGCCGCGCGGGCGGTGACGCGCAAGAGCGCCTGACCAGGCCACCTGGACACCGCGGTCCCTGACCGCGGCCTGCCGCCGGACTGCTTTCCGGCGGGACGACGATATGCCCGCACTTCACGGCGGGCATTTTTCTTGTGGGACGCTTTTCGTGGCGGCCGTTTCTCGTGGCGGGCGTTGGTCGCGGACGGCCCGTGCCCGCGGAGGACGATCCCGGATCTGCTTCTAGCCGCCGATCCAGCGCAGCAGGTGCGGCACCAGCCACGGTGCCAGCAGTGCCGTCAGCACCCCGTTCACCCCCATCCCCAGGCCGGCATAGGCGCCCATCTCGGCGCTGACCTGGAATGCGCGCGCGGTGCCGATGCCGTGCGAAGCCACGCCCAGCGCCAGGCCGCGCGCCGCATGTGACTCGATACGCAGCGCGTTCATCAGGAAGCGCGCGGTGACGGCGCCGAAGATGCCGGTGCCGATCACCAGCACGGCGGTCAGTGCGGGAATGCCGCCCAGGTGTTCCGAGATCGCCATGGCGATCGGCGTGGTGGCCGACTTCGGCGCGATCGATGCCGCCAGCTGCGGCGAAGCGCCCAGCAGCAGCGCGATACCGGTGGCGCTCACCAGCGCGGTGACACAGCCGGCGAGCAGCGCGCAGGCCAGCGGCAGCAGGCTGCGGCGCAGGCGCGGCACCTGCCTGGCCAGCGGCACCGCCAGCGCCACCGTGGCCGGCCCGAGCAGGAAGTGGACGAACTGGGCGCCGGCAAAATAACGCTGGTAGGACATGCCGCTCAGCGCCAGTACCAGGCTGATCAGCGCGATCGCGATCGCCACCGGATTGGCCAGCGGCGAAAATCCGCAACGGGCATACACCCATTGCGCGAACAGGTAGGCGCACAGCGTCAGGGTCAGCCCCAGCAGTGGCGAGGCCGACAGGTAGACCCAGAAGTGGCCGAGTTCCGCGAAACCGAAGGCGCCGAGGCTAGGCATCGCCGCCCTCGCGTGGTTCGACAGCGCTGCCCGGTCCGAAGGCTTTCAGCACCAGCGCCGTGACGGCCAGCGTCAGCAGCGTGCTGAACACGACGGCGGCGACGATCGCCAGCCAGTGGCCGCTGCCGCTGGCCGCCGCCGCCACGATGCCGACCCCGGCCGGCAGGAACAGCAGCGACAGGTGGCGCAGCAGCTCGTTGGCGCCGCTTTCCACGACCTGGAACAGGCGCGGCCATGCTACCAGCGCCGCCAGCAACAGCAGCATGCCGAGCACCGGGCCGGGCACCGGCAGGCCGGCCAGGAACGCCAGGGCTTCGCCCAGGCACTGGAACAGCAAGAGAACGGCAAATGCGTGCAGCAAGAATCCTCCCATCGCGGCAGCCGCGGCGCGAGAGTACGCCGGGCTGGTCCGCCATGAGGGAAGGATAACAGTTATGGTGATTGGAGCACGGCCGTCGCGTGCGGATACACGTCGGTCGCGTAGGTAACCCTGACCTGGCGGCGGCTATGTTCGGAACGCTGGCGTAGCGACCGTGGTCACTCGGTATGGGTCCCCGCCTGCGCGGGGACGACGGGAGATGGTTCGGCCGCTCGAAATTTCCCTCAGGCCGCGGTCTTGAGCGCGCCGCGGCGCAGCTGGTCGCGCTCCATCGACTCGAACAGCGCCTTGAAGTTGCCTTCGCCGAAGCCGTCGTCGCCCTTGCGCTGGATGAATTCGAAGAACACCGGCCCCAGCTGGTTCTGCGAGAAGATCTGCACCAGCAGGCGGCGCTTCTTGTCCTCGCCCTCGCCTTCGATCTTGCCGTCCACCAGCAGGCCGCGCGCTTGCAGGGCGCCGAGGTCCTCGCCATGGTCCGGCAGGCGGCCTTCCAGCATCTCGTAGTAGGTCACCGGCGGCGCCGTCATCAAGGGCACGCCGGCGGCGCGCAGGCCGTCCACGGTGGCGTAGATGTCGTCGGTCAGCAGCGCGATGTGCTGGATGCCTTCGCCATTGAACTTGAGCAGGTATTCCTCGATCTGGCCGCCGCCGGCCTGGCTTTCCTCGTTCAGCGGGATGCGGATCATGCCGTCCGGCGCGGTCATCGCCTTCGAGGTGAGGCCGGTGTATTCGCCCTGGATGTCGAAGTAGCGGATTTCCTTGAAGTTGAACAGTTTTTCGTAGAAACCGGCCCAGTAGGCCATGCGCCCGCGGTAGACGTTGTGGGTCAGGTGGTCGATGATCGAGAGGCCGTGTCCGGCCGGATGACGCTCGACGCCGTCCAGGAAGCGGAAGTCGATGTCATAGATCGATTTTCCCTCCTCGAAGCGGTCGATCAGGTACAGCGGCGCGCCGCCGATGCCCTTGATCGCCGGCAGGCGCAATTCCATCGGCCCGGTCGGGATCTCCAGCGCCTGGGCGCCCAGTTCCAATGCACGCGCGTAGGCCTGGTGCGCATCCCTGACGCGGAAGGCCATGCCGCAGGCGGATGGGCCGTGCTCGGCGGCGAAGTAGGCGGCGGCGCTCTTCGGCTCGTTGTTGATGATGAAGTTGATGCCGCCCTGGCGGTACAGGCTCACGTCCTTCGAGCGGTGCACGGCGACCCTGGTAAAGCCGAGCGCTTCGAACACGGGTTCCAGCACGCCCGGCGTGGGGGACGCGAATTCGACGAACTCGAATCCCATCAGGCCCATCGGATTGTCGAACAGGTCAGCCATTTTTCGTATTCCTCATGATAGGTTGTATCTCCTCCTGCGCGTGTCCGCACCGTCGTGCGGCTATTCGGCGAACACGTCCACGATCAGTTCCCGCAACCACGCGATACCCGGATCGTGGTTGAAGCGCCGGTGCCAGAACACGTTGGTCTGCAGCGTCGGCAAGGGCAGCGGCGGCTCGATCCATTTCAATCCGAACGGCGCCGCGGCGCTTTCGGCCAGCTTGTGCGGCACCGTCACCACCAGGTCGCTGGTGGCCACGATGTACGGCACCGCGGTGAAATGCGGCACCCGGAAGCGCGTGCGCACCAGCACGCCGGCCTTTTCCAGCAGCGTGTTGATGCGGTCGTACGGGCTCTGCGCCGCATCCACGATCAGGTGCGTCGCCGCCGTGAAGCGCGCCAGGTCGACCGCACCGCTCCCCAGCGGATGCCCGGCGCGGAACATGCTCACGAAGCCCTGGCGGAACAGCTGGCGCTGGAACAGCGCCTCCGACATGTCCTCGAAGGCGCCGATCGCCAGGTCCACCCGCCCCGTCTCCATCTCGTCCTTCAGCGCCAGCGCATTGGCCCGCTGCGAAGCGATCTCCACCTGCGGCGCCACCGCGCGGCAGCGTTCGATCAGCACCGGCATGAAGTACACCTCGCCGACGTCGGTCATGGCCAGCGTGAAGCGGCGCGTGCTGGTGGCCGCATCGAAGCGGCTGCGCTGGCTCAGCGCCAGCGCCACCTGCACCATCGCCGCGCCGATCGGCTCGGCCATCTGCTGGGCCAGCGGCGTCGGCTGCATGCCGTGCGCGGTGCGCACGAACAATTCGTCGCCGAAGCTGCGGCGCAGGCGCGCCAGCGCGTTGCTGACCGCCGACTGGCTCAGGCCCAGGCGCCGCGCCGCCGCCGAGATCTGGCGCTCGCGGTAGACTTCCTGGAACACGGACAGCAAGTTCAGGTCGATGCTAGTTGGTTCGGTCATGCTCGAGATAGGATTATTGATCGCATGAATAGTCTACATTCATCTATTCATCTCGTAAAACATCGGTTGCTCCTCTACAGTGAGGGAATCGCGCTTGACTAAAGGAGATGCCTGCATGAATTCGATGACGCCGCCAGCCGCCGAGACTGACGCCGCCGACGCCAGGCGCGCCGGCAGCGATCCGGCACGCTACCAGTCGGGGTTCGGCAACGAGTTCGCCACCGAGGCGTTGCCGGGCGCGCTGCCGGCGCACCGCAATTCGCCGCAGCGCGTCGCCTACGGCCTGTACGCCGAACAGATCTCCGGCACTGCCTTCACCGCGCCGCGCAGCCACAACCGCCGCTCGTGGCTGTACCGCATCCGCCCGGCGGCGATGCACGGCGCCTTTACCCGCATCGACGACGGCCGCATCACCGACGATTTCGAGCGCCTGGCGCCGTCGCCCAACCAGATGCGCTGGAGCCCGCTGCCGATCCCGCCGGACGGGCAGCCGACCGACTTCATCGACGGCTGGGTGACCATGGCCGGCAACGGTTCCGCCGCGGCGATGAGCGGCTGCGCGATCCACCTGTACGCCGCCAACCGCTCGATGCAAGGGCGTTATTTCTACGACGGCGACGGCGAACTGCTGATCGTGCCGCAGCAGGGCCGCCTGGCCATCGCCACCGAACTGGGCCTGCTGGAGATCGAACCGCAGCAGATCGCGGTGATCCCGCGCGGCGTGCGCTTCACGGTGGACCTGCCGGACGGCGCGGCGCGCGGCTACGTGTGCGAAAACTTCGGCGCCCTGCTGCGCCTGCCGGACCTGGGCCCGCTCGGCGCCAACGGCCTGGCCAACCCACGCGACTTCCTGGCGCCGGCGGCGCGCTACGAGGACGTCGAGGGCGATTTCACGCTGGTGGCCAAATTCGGCGGCAAGCTGTGGAGCGCGCCGATCGGGCATTCGCCGCTGGACGTGGTGGCCTGGCACGGCAATTACGCGCCGTATATGTACGACCTGCGCCACTTCAATACCATCGGCTCGATCAGCTACGACCATCCGGACCCGTCGATCTTCCTGGTGCTGCAGTCGCCCTCGGACACGCCCGGCGTCGACACGCTCGATTTCGTGATCTTCCCGCCGCGCTGGCTGGCCGCCGAGGACACCTTCCGTCCGCCCTGGTTCCACCGCAACGTGGCCAGCGAATTCATGGGCCTGGTCCACGGCGCCTACGATGCCAAGGCCGAGGGCTTCATGCCGGGCGGAGCCAGCCTGCACAACTGCATGAGCGGGCACGGGCCGGACGCCGCCACCTTCGACAAGGCGAGCCGCGCCGACACCGGCACGCCGCACAAGGTGGCCGACACGATGGCCTTCATGTTCGAGACGCGCAACCCGCTGGTGGCGACCGCGCAGGCGCTGGCGTCGCCGCAGCTGCAGGGCAATTACCAGGATTGCTGGGCGGGGATACGGAAGCACTTCGACCCGGCGCGCAAATAGCCCCCAGCGTCTTAGGCCACCGTCGTCCCCGCGCAGGCGGGGACCCATGCTGGCGTTACCGGAGCCGGACTGCGCGCATATCGATCATGGTTGTTCAGTATGGGTCCCCGCCTTCGCGGGGAGTCGTTTCAGGCAATGCCTGGAACGACGGGCTTTGGCCGCGGGCCAGGCGCAAAAGCCGGCGCCTGACCCGCGCGTGCGGCCGCCCGATCCGCCGTTTTTTGCCCGTCCGATAACGCTTTCTCCCGTGCACCCGTTGGCGCACGGGCGCCGTCGTGCGATCATCGGGCCTTGAAGGGACGGCACGGGCCGTCTCGCCGGGCGTACTTGCGCCCGGCCGCACCGGAAACCGCATGACCGACATCCTCATCATCCTGGCCCTCATCCTGCTCAACGGCCTGTTCGCGATGTCCGAACTGGCCGTGGTGTCGTCCAAGCGCATGCGCCTGGAAAGGATGCGCGCCGAGGGCAGCCCCGGGGCCGCCACCGCGATCGCGCTGGCCGACGACCCGACCCGCTTCCTGTCCACCGTGCAGGTCGGCATCACCCTGATCGGCATCTTCACCGGCGCCTTCGGCGAAGCCTCGCTGGTGGCGCGCCTGGCGCCGGCGCTGGCCACGCTCGGCCTGCCGCCCGACTGGGTGCATCCGGGCGCGCTGGTGATCGTGGTGATCGGCATTACCTTCGCCTCGATCGTGCTGGGCGAACTGGTGCCCAAGCGCATCGCGATCCTGTATCCGGAATTCCTGGCGTCGATCATCGCGCGCCCGCTGCAGGCGCTGTCGCGCCTGATGCATCCGTTCGTGCGCCTGCTGGGCATCACCACCGACGCCATCATGCGCCTGCTCGGCATGCGCCACCGGAAGGACGAGACCCCGACCGAGGAAGAAGTCACCGGCATGATCCGCGAGAGCACCGACGCCGGCGTGTTCGAGCGCGCCGAGTACGACATCGCCGCGCGCGCCCTGCGCCTGGACGACTGCCACCTGCGCGCGCTGATGACGCCGCGCGTCGACCTGGAATTCCTCGACCTCGACCAGCCGCTCGAGCGCAACCTGGCGCGCATCGCCGCGTCGCCCTACAGCCGCTTCCCGGTGTTCCGCGGCGACCGCTCGCACGTGCTCGGCGTGGTGCGCGCGCGCAACCTGTTCGGCCAGGCGATCCGCTGCCAGTCGCTGCAGTCGCTCGACATCGCGGCGGCGGTGGAGCCGATCCTGTACGTGCCGGAGTCCAGCAGCGCCATCGACCTGCTCGAGCAGCTGAAACAGGGACGCGTGGAACTGGCGATGATCGTCGACGAGTACGGCGACATCCAGGGCATGGTGACGCTGACCGACGTGATGGGCGCGCTGGTGGGCGAGGTCGGCACCGCCGAGGCCGATACGCAGGACGACGCCGTGCGGCGCGAGGACGGCAGCTGGTCGATGGACGGCGGCGTCGTGCTGGACCGTTTCCGCACCGTCACCGGTAGCGAATTCGCCTTCCCCGACGAGGACGACGACGCCTACCACACGCTGGCCGGCTTCATGCTCTACCAGCTCGGCTACATACCGAAGACCGGCGACCTGCTCGACTGGAACGGCTGGCGGTTCGAGGTGGTCGACATGGACGGCAACCGCATCGATCGCCTGCTGGTCGCCCCCGCTCCCGTGCCGCCGCCGGCCGCCGCAACGCCCGCTACCCGCGGCGCCGGTCGCGGCGCGGCGAAAGGCGCGAACCCGGGATCGGGCGCCGCGCCGTATGCCGGCCTGCATGCCACCGCCGTGCCGACCGTGGCCGGCGCGCGCAAGAATCGCCAGGGAACCGCGGCGCCGCCGGGCGGTCCATCCGCCTGAGCGCCGGCCGCGGGTGCGCCGGCGGGTACGCGCGCGCCCGCGGCCGCCTCATCGGAACGATAACGACAACGACAACGACAAGGAGCCTTCATGATTCTCGAGCCCATCCGCGCCCGCCTCCGCCGCGGCCGACCGGCCCTCCAGTGCGCGCTGGTGTCGGCGGCGCTGGCCATGCCCGCCGCCCAGGCCCAGGACACCAGGCCGCGCACCGCGCCCGCCGGCGACGCCAAGACCGGCGGCACGCGCGCGCTGGAAGCCGGCGCCAAGCTGTTGCAGGGTAACGCGCCGCTGTCGAACTTCGATGTCTACCTGGTCGGCTTCCACCCGATGAAGGACCATCCCGAAGAACAAATGGAAGCACACCACTTCTGCCGCCAGATGAACGAGGACCTGGCCCAGTGCACCCTGTTCGACGGCAATACCAGGACCGCCAACCTGAACGGCATCGAATACATCATCTCGGAAAAGCTGTTCAATACCCTGCCCCAGGACGAGCGCAAGTATTGGCACCCGCACAACGGCGAGATCCTGACCGGCCAGCTGATCGCACCCGGCATCCCGGAAGCGGCCGAGCACGCGCTGATGAAGAAGAAAATGAATAGCTACGGCAAGACCTGGCACGTCTGGAACACCGGCCACAACGGCAAGCGCGGCGACGCCCTGCCGCTGGGCGAACCGATGCTGGCGTGGTCGTTCAACCGCGACGGCGAGATCCTGCCCAACCTGCAGGAAGAACGCGATACGCGCACCGGGATCGGCACCGCCGACAAGCGCAAGCGGCGCGTCGACCTGAAGCCGCTGGCCAAGCCGCAGTCGGGCGTGGACGATTTGAAAGGCAAGTTCGGACGGCCGACGCAGGATATCCCGGGGGTGGTGGATAGCCGGGCTGCCGGGCCGGGTGCGTAGGGTAGACGGGTTTCCCGTCCACGCGTTCACGCGGTGCATGCATGGCGCGCGTCTGACCGGATGTCGGTTGGACGCGTGGACGGCGGAGCCGTCCACCCTACGTCTATGAATTTATTTATCGGTTAGTTGCAATTTATGGTTGATAAAACGGCGCCGCGAGGCGCCGTCGAACTTACATGCCGGGTCCGCCGCCGCCCGGGCCACCGCCGAAGCCGCCCGGCCCGCCGGGTCCGCCCGGACCGCCCGGCGGCGGACCATTGCGCCAGCCCTCGCCGTCCTGGCCGTCGCGCCGGCTGCGATTGGCCTGCGCCCCGCCGAAGCGGTACGACAAGCCGACGAAGGCGATCTGGCCGTCGAAGCGGCGGATGTTGCGCTCCTTGAGGGTGAGCGTGTCGATGATGGTTTCCGCCTTCTGCGAATTGAACACGTCGTTCACGTTCACCACCAGCGACAGCTGCTGGGTGATGTTGCGGCGGTAGCTCAGGTCGAGCGTCGCGAACGGCTGGCGGTAGCCATTGCCGGACAGGGTCTTGCCCTGCGCATTCACCTTCACCTGCAACTGGTCCTGCGGCGTCAGCGCGTAGTTCAGGTTGCCGCGCACGCTCAGCGAAGGCGCGTGGCGCGTGACCTCGGCACCGTTCAGGTCGAGCTGCTGCTGCTCGGTGTAGTTCAGGTTGCCGCTGGTGTTGATCGACAGCTTTGGCGTCAGCTTGCCGCTCAGCGTGAATTCCAGGCCGCCGGCGCGGTTGCTGCCGCCGTTCTCGAAGGTGGTCAGGATGGTCGTGGCGTCGACCACCGTCTGGCGCGTGCGGATGGTGTCGTGGTCGTCGCGGTAGTAGCCGCGCAGGTTGGCGTCCAGGATGCCGGCCTTGGTCTCGTAGCCGACCTCGAAGGAATCGGTCTTGACCGGTTTCAGGAACGGGTTGCCGCTCGATTCGTTCAATTCGTCGACGTAGGTGACGAACGGGTTGAGCTGGCCGGCGCCGGCGCGGCGCAGGCGGCGCGCGTACGAGAAGCGCAGGTTGGTCTTGTCGTCCAGCTTGTAGGTGGCGTAGGCGCTCGGGATCCAGTTCAGGTAGCTGTTGGTGATGCTGGTGCCGGTGGTCACCTGGTCCATGTCCAGGTGGGTGTGCTCGGCGCGCAGGCCGACCAATGCGCCCCAGCGCTCGCTCAGCTTCCACTGGTAGGAACCGTACAGCGCGGTGTTGCGCTCGTCGACCTGGAAGTCGTTGGTGAGGCGCGCATCCGCCACCGGCACCGCGCCGCTGAAGTTGTAGTAGCGGTTGTCGAACTCGCTGTCGTTGTCGGCGATCTTGTAGCCCAGCTTGACGATCGAGCCGTTCTCCAGCGGCAGCTCGTAGTCGCCGGTGTAGTCGACGATGCGGGTGTGGTTGGCCTGCAGGCGCTGGCTGGCGTCGGCGTCGGCGAACACCGGACGCACCACGTACGCGTTGTCGAAGCGGTTGTCGACGTCGCTGTCGTTGGTCGACACGCGCAGGTCCATCTTGAACAGCTCGCCCAGCTTTTCGCCCTTGTGGTCCCAGCGCAGGCCGCCCATGTTGCTGCGGTTGTCGCCGCTGGTACGGGTGGTGCGCTGGTAATCGGCCGTGGTGACGCCGGTGCTGCCGAAGGTCTGGTCGTGTTCCTGGGCGACGCTGTCGTTACCGCGCCGCATCAGGCCGAGGTTGGCTTCGACGGTATCGACGTCGCTCAGGTTGTAGGTGACGGCGCCGCGCAGGCCATGCATGTCGTTCAGGCCGGCGCTAGCGGACGTCTGGGTGGTGCGCTGGCTGGCGCCGGTGGCCGGGTCGATGCGCTCGCGGTCGTATTCGCCGGTCGAGTTGCGGCCGTCGTGGCGCACGAACACGCCACCCTGGATGCCCCAGCGGCCCTCGTTGTAGGAACCGTTGACGGCGGAGTTGTAGCGCCCCTCGCTGCCGTAGTTGGCGTTGACCACGCCCATGCCGCCGGCGCGGCGGTTGCGCTTCATGACCAGGTTCAGGATCGGCCCGCCGCCGCCCTCGTTGCCGAACTCGGCGCCGGGGTTGTTGATGACCTCGACCGAATCGATATCCTCGGCCGGCATCGCCTGCAGCATGGAGCCGCGGCTGTCGCCCTGCAGCATGGCCGAGGGCTTGCCGTCCACCAGGATCTGCACGTTGCTGTTGCCGCGCAGCGAGACCGCGCCGGTCGGGTCGACCGACACCGAGGGCACGTTGCCGAGGATGTCGGCGGCGGAACCGTTGGTGCTGCTGACGTCCTGCTTGACGTCGTACACTTGCCGGTCGATGCGGTTGACCTGGCGCTCGCCCTGCACGGTGACGGTGGCGACCTTGCCGGTGCCGGTTGCCGTGCCGGTAGTTGCGCCGCTGGTGGTGGCAGGCGCGGATGCGGGCGCCGCCTGCGCATCGGCTGCGGCGGCGCTGGCCGCCGTCGTGCCGGCGCTCTGCGCCAGGGCCGGCGCCGTCGCGGCCAGCTCGCACAGCGCCAGGCCGAGGGCCAGATACAGTACGCTGCGGCGCGGCGCTTGCTGCAAGGTGAAGGAAGATCGGGTCGGGACCATCGTGGATGCGTGTCGTGCCATGACTTTCTGGTTATGGTGGTCGGTCAAAATGCCAAGGATGTTACAGGCTGCTCGCAGCGAGTGCGAAATTCTTTGTGTAAATTAAAGTAAAACGGCCGGACCACGCTTCGGGGCGCCCGTTTCGATTAAAATCCTTGTTCTTTTTTGGCAAGAACAAGCGCTCCATGACGTCCGACGACAACCGACTCCACCGCGGCCTGAAAAGCCGGCACATCCAGCTGATCGCCCTGGGCGGCGCCATCGGCACCGGCCTGTTCCTCAGCGTGGCCGACAGCGTGCGCCTGGCCGGCCCGTCGGTGGTGCTGGGCTACGCGGTGGCCGGCCTGGTCGCCTTCTTGATCATGCGCCAGCTGAGTGAGATGATGGTCGACGAGCCGGTGGCCGGCTCCTTCGGCCACTTCGCCGACAAGTACGGCGGCCGCTTCGCCGGCTTCGTCTCGGGCTGGAACTACTGGGTGCTGTACGTGCTGGTCAGCATGGCGGAACTGTCCGCGGTCGGCATCTACGTACAGTACTGGTGGCCGCAGGTGCCGCCCTGGGTGTCGGCGCTGGGCTGCTTCGTGCTGGCCAACGGCATCAGCCTGATCAACGTGCGCGCCTTCGGCGAGAGCGAATTCTGGTTCTCGGTGGTCAAGGTGGCGGCGGTGGTCGCGATGATCGTCTACGGCGCTTTCCTGCTGGCCACCGGCGGCGCCGGCCCGCAGGCGACGGTGGCCAACCTGTGGCAGCACGGCGGCTTCTTCGCCCACGGCGTCAAGGGCTTGCTGATGTCGATGGCGATCATCATGTTTTCCTTCGGCGGCCTGGAAGTCATCGGCATCACCGCGGCCGAGGCGGCCGACCCGGCGCGCTCGATCCCGCGCGCCACCAACCAGACGCTGTGGCGCATCCTGGTGTTCTACGTCGGCTCGCTGGCGGTGCTGCTTTCGCTGTACCCGTGGAACCGGATCGTGCCCGGTGCCAGCCCGTTCGTGCTGATCTTCCAGGCGCTCGACGCCGGCATCGTCGCGCATGCGCTCAACCTGGTGGTGCTGACCGCCGCGCTGTCGGTCTACAACAGCTGCGTGTACTCGAACAGCCGCATGCTGTACGGCCTGGCCACGCAAGGCCATGCGCCGCGCGCGCTGCTGAAGGTGAACCGGCGCGGCGTGCCGCTGGTGTCGCTGGGCGTGTCGGCCGCCGCCACCGCGCTGTGCGTCGGCATCAACTATGCGCTGCCGGGCAAGGCGCTCGGCCTCCTGATGGGCCTGGCCGTGGCCGGCATGCTGATCAACTGGGCGATGATCAGCTGGAGCCACCTGCGCTTCCGCGCCGCCAAGCGCGCCGCCGGCCAGTCGACCGCGTTCCCGAGCCCGCTGCATCCGCTGACCAACTGGCTGTGCCTGGCCTACCTGGCCGGCATCGTGGCGATCATGTTCGCCACGCCGGACCTGCGCCTGTCGGTGTACCTGATCCCGGCCTGGCTGGCGCTGCTGGCGCTCGGCTACCGGCTGGCCGAGGGCCGTCGCGGCGGCGCCGCGGTGGCGCGCGGCTGAGGCGCGCCCGTCCTGGCATCAGCGTCCCGGCGTGACCTCGAACGGCACGCCGGTCTCGAAAAAATGGCCGCCGGCCACGTAGTGGATGCTGCGCTTGCCGCTCTCCTCCATGTGCCAGTGGCCGTCGGTGAATACGGTGGGGTCGGCCCAGGCGCCGACCACTTCGCCCAGGAACAGGTCGTAGGCTTGCTGGATGTGCGGCTCCG
Source organism: Massilia forsythiae (assembly GCF_012849555.1). Classification (NCBI taxonomy): domain Bacteria; kingdom Pseudomonadati; phylum Pseudomonadota; class Betaproteobacteria; order Burkholderiales; family Oxalobacteraceae; genus Massilia; species Massilia forsythiae. The sequence goes on along the minus strand of NZ_CP051685.1, from coordinate 5,049,546 downwards.
GGATCAGGCGGCATTCCAGCCAGCCCAGGCAACCCTCGACCAGCGGCCCGCCGGTGTGCTCGCCCGGCGTCCAGGCAATGCCGTGCGCGGCGAACTTGTCGGTCTCGCGCCCGGACTCGGAACCGACCGCCAGCGTGAGGCGCGCCATCGCGCGCGACGGCACGGCCAGCACGAAGCTGCCGGACGCCTCCACCAGTTCGCGTGTGTAAGAACCTATCTCAGTAGGCAGGGGGAAGCTAATGGCGATGCATGGCAAGCAGGGGCAAGGCGCGAGGACGCCGCATGGCGAGCCATGCAAGGACGAGCAACGCAGCACCTGTTTGGCAGGCGCGCCAGTAGCGACTCCGGACTACTGAGGTAGGTTCTCAGTGCTCTTGTCGAGCACGACCGCCACCTTGGGCGGCGAGAAATCGAGCGGCATCGACCACGCGGCCGACATCAGGTTGGCGCGCCCGCCGTGGGCGCTGCTGACGATCACGGTCGGGCCGTGGTTGAGGAGACGGTAGGACTTGGCCAAGTCGACGGGAACGCGCTGGGTCATGCTTGCCTTTCTCGGTGCGGATAGCGGTGTGCGGGGACGGCCATTATCGGCGCAATCGCACGCCGCCGCTTGCGGCCCGCTGGCCTGCACGCCGCGCGCGCCGGTGCTACACTCGCCCATCCTCATCGGTCACCTGAGCACACCATGGAACACCAGGCCTTCATCGAACTCCTGCAACGCGAAGGTTTCGCCGCACCGGTCACGGTCGAACGCGAACCGGACGGCCGCCTGGACGCGCACGCGCATCCGTTCGAGGCCAAGGCGCTGATTTTGGCGGGCGAGATCCGCATCGTCACCGGCGGCCGGGAGCGCCGCTACGGGCCGGGCGACGTGTTCCACCTGCAGCGCGACGAACCGCACGCGGAAAGCTATGGGCCGCAGGGGGTGCGATATCTGTCGGGGCGGCGTTGAGGCTGTCTTTCCCACATCCGCGCACGCGTGCCCGGGATAACCGCTGCCATAGCCCATCACTCGTCGTCCCCGGCCTCGGCGGCCCCCTTGGCGGGGACCCATACTGAGCAACAAAGTTCGGTGCACTAGAAACAACTCGGGCGCTTCAAAAATACCAACTTCGGATACTCAGAATGGGTCCCCGCCTTCGCGGGGACGACGGGGTCAATCCGCCAGCGCCGCCTCGATCGCCTGCACCAGCTGCGGGCTGTCGACCGTGACGTCCGGCGCGAAGCGGCCGACCACGCGGCCGTCGCGGCCGATCAGGAATTTCTCGAAATTCCAGGCCACGTCGCCTTCTTGCCTGGGCGCCAGGCCGTGCTGCTCCAGCTTGGCCAGCAGGGTGCCGTCCGGATTCGGCTGCATCCGCGGCATGGCTTCGATCAGCGCCGCGTACAGCGGATGGCGCGGGGCGCTGTTGACGTTGACCTTGGCGAACATCGGGAACTGCACGCCGAAGGTGCCGCGGCAGAACGCGGCGATCGACTCCTCGCTGCCCGGTTCCTGGCCGGCGAAGTCGTTGGAGGGGAAGCCCAGCACCACCATGCCGCGCTCGCGCAGGCGCGCGTAGGCCGCTTCCAGGCCTTCGTACTGCGGGGTCAGGCCGCATTGCGAGGCGACGTTGACCACCAGCACTACCTTGCCGCGGTATTCGGCCAGCGTGGTGTCGCTGCCGTCGATTTTCTTGAGTGGGATGTCGTACAGGGAAGTGCTCATGGTCGGTCCTGGGAAGCGTGCGGAAAGCGCCATTCTAAGCGGTGCGGCGGATCGGCGCTCGGCAGGCGTTGCCCTCGTACGCGCATGCATGCATGCACGCGAGCCGGCGCGCGGGCAATGCGCGCCGGCGCCGCTCACGACCAGATGCGGTACATCCAGTAGCTGTCGTCGTGCTCGATCGCGCGGGCCAGCGCGGTCGGCGACAGGCCGCTCATGGCGCGCGCCTCGCGCGTCAGGTGCGCCTGGTCGGCGTAGCCGGTATCGGCCGCCACGCCGCTCCACGAGATCTTGCCGCCGGCCTGGCCGGCGCGCGCGGCCAGCAGCGCCTGCTCGGCGCGTCCCATGCGCTGCAGCGTGCGCATCGGCAACCCGGCCCAGGCCTTGATGCGGCGCTCGGCCACGCGCACGCCGCGCCCGGCGCCGCTGGTGGCCGCCTGCAGCGCCAGCCGGCGCGCCCAGTCGCCCAGCACGCCGCGCTCGATGCCGGCGCGGCCGCGCGCCGCTTGCCAGCGCGGCGCCAGGAAGGCGTCCACCAGGGCGGCGCGCTCGGCGTCGCCGGCGGCGGCCATCAGCGCCGCCGTCAGGTCCTGCCAGGGCGCGCCCAGCACCGCGCCGGCCGGCAGCAGCTTGCCGACGCACGCCGGCAGGTCGATCCCGGCCAGCGCGTGCAGCGCGTCCGGGTAGAACAGCGCGACGAAGAAGCGCGCCGGACCGGCGTTCCAGGTCGCCCACGGCTGCGGCTGGGGGCCGCTGAAGACGGCCTCGCCGGCCTGCGCCACCACTGCCTGCGACACCACGCCCTCCTCGACCGCGGCAGTCGGGCCATCCAGCAGCCAGCACACGCCGCACAGGGGCGTGGCCGGGTAGCGATTGAAGGCCGGCCCGGCGCTGCCGAGCGTGCTGCGCGCTACGTAGGCTGCCACGCATGAGGCCAGCGCGCGCTGCGGGGCGATCAGGCGCGCGGTCGGGCGCGCCGGGGCGCGCTCGGGGATGGCGGACGGGCTGGCAGTGGGCATCGCGTTCCTCGGTTCGGGCATGGCCTCATTGTAGCGACGCCGACGCGCATGTCGCAAACGCGCATGTCGCAAACGTTCAAGACAGGCGGCGCGCGCGGGGTCACACTGCACGCACATCGTTCCAACCGAGGAGTACCCCATGCCAGACACCACGATCGCGTTCGCCGGCCCGCGCCTGCTGGCCGACCTGCCGGGACCGCGTCCCGCGCCCCTGTTCGGCAACCTGCTGCAGATGGACCGCGCGCGCGTGCACCGCACCATGGAAGACTGGAGCCGCCAGTATGGGCCGCTGTTCCGCGTGTCCTTTCCGCGCGGCGACCTGCTGGCGGTGGCGGACAGCGAGCTGATCGCCCAGGTGCTGCGCGAGCGCCCGGCGACCTTCCGGCGGCCGGCCATCACGACCGAAGTGGCTTCCGAAATGGGCATGCCGCCCGGCGTGTTCGAAGCGGAAGGCGCCGCCTGGCGCAACCAGCGCCGCATGGTGATGCAAGCCTTTGCGCCGCAGGCGGTCAAGGCATATTTTCCGTCGCTGGTGGAGGTCGCCCGGCGCCTGCGGCGGCGCTGGGAAGACGCCGCCCGCAGCGGACGCCGCATCGACCTGGGCGCCGAGCTGCGCCTGTACACGGTCGACATCGTCGCCGGCCTGGCCTTCGGCAGCGACGTGAACACCATCGAGCATGGCGACAACGCGATCCAGCGCCACCTGGACCGCATCCTGCCGGCGGTGGCGCGGCGCAGCCTGGCGCCGTTCCCGTACTGGCGCTACCTCAAGTTGCCGCGCGACCGCGACCTGGAACGCAGCGTCGCCGCCACGCGCACGGCAGTGGACGCGCTGGTCGCGCAAGCGGCGGCACGCATGCGCCAGGAGGCGGCGCCTGCCGCACAGCCGCGCAACATGCTCGAAGCGATGCTGGCGGCGGCCGCCCAGGAAGGCAGCGGCGTCAGCGAACGCGACGTGGCGGGCAACGTGCTGACCATGCTGCTGGCCGGAGAGGACACCACGTCCAACAGCCTGGCCTGGCTGATCTGGCTGCTGCACCGCCATCCGCAGGCGCTGGCGCGGGCGCGCGCGGAAGTGCTGGCGGTCGCGCCCGACCTGGACACGCTCGCCATCGAGCAGGTCGACCGGCTCGATTTCGTCGAGGCCTGCGCGCACGAGGCACTGCGCCTGAAGCCGCCGGCCGCCTTCATCCCGCTGGAGGCGCTGGCCGACACCGTGGTCGGCGACGTGCAGGTGACCAGGGGGACCATCGTCTGGTGCGTGATGCGCGCCGGCAGCCTGGACGACGCCAGCTTCGCCGATGCCGCCGCCTTCGATCCGCAGCGCTGGCTCGACGACGCGGTCAGCAAGAAGGCGTCGATGCCGTTCGGCGCCGGCCCGCGCACCTGCCCGGGGCGTTACCTGGCGCTCCTGGAAATCAAGGTGGCGATGGCGATGCTGCTGGCGCGCTTCGACATCGCCGACGTGGCGACCGGGCATGGCGGCGAACCGGACGAAAAGATGGGCTTCGTGATGGAGCCGGAAACGCTGCGCATGCGCCTGCGGCTGCGCGGCTGAAGGCCCGGCCGGCGCCCGGCGGCGGCCGGCCGGCGGTGACAATGCGTGACGATTGCCGGGTCCGGAGTGCGTATCATGCCGCAATACGACCTGCCACCGGAAACGATCCGCATGCCCACTTCCCTTGTCGTCCTGCTTGCCGCCGGCGCCCTGGTTGCGCTGTGCGCGCCATGGCTGCTCATGCGCCAGCGCGAACCCGGCGGCGCGGCCTGGCGTGCGGCGCGCGCCCATCTCGGCGCGAGCATGCTGGTGGCGGCGGCAGTGCTGTGCGCCTGGCAGGGATGGTCGCTCGCCGACCGCATGGCGAACCTGGGCGCGCTTTGGCTGGCGTGGATTGCGTCCGGTTTCGTTGCGCTGCTGCCCTTTTCACTGCGGCCGCGCCTGCTCGGCGCCGGCGCCGGCATCCTGTGTGCGTGCGTGTGGCTGCTGGCCTCGCTATGGCTGGTCTTGACGCTGCTGTTCGACGGCAATTCAACCGCCGAAGCGGACCTGGGCGACGGCTTGCATTGCCGGCAATCGATGTATGGTTTCGTGACCGGCGACTCCGGCACCGACGTGGCGCTGTTCCGGCGCTACGCCTTCATCGACCACGACGTGCTGAAGCTGCGCCAGTCCGACGTGTATCCAGAGTCGGTACAGCCGGCGCCTGCCGCCTGGCACGGCGCGCTGCAGCGCTGCCATCGCCTGATCGACCAGCAGCGCAGAAAGGACGCCGGCACCGGCACGGGCGCGCCATGACGGCGCGCGCACAGCCTGTTTCCCGGGCTGCGTCGAGCCGTCGTCAGCCCTTGCAGGCGAAGCCGTAGCGCGTCGTGGTGCAACCGCGGCGGATGCACTGACGCTCGCTGTAGCCGCGCGCGCGGCACTGGCGCAGGGTCGCTTCGCGCCGTTCGCGCGGCGACGGCTCCTTGGCCGCGACCGCAGGCGCGGCCCGCGATTCCGCCTTGGCGGCGCGCTTGCGCTGGGCGGCGCCGGCCGCCTCGCGTTCGCGTTTGCGCTCGGCCGCGCGTTCGCTGTCGCGCTTGCGTTCGGCCACGCGTGCGGCTTCCTGCTTGCGCTCGGCCGCGCGTCCGGCCTCGCGCTGGCGTCTGGCGTCGGCTTCGCGCTTGTGCTCGCGTTCCGTCTCGCGCTCGCGCTCGCGTGACTTTTCACGCTCGCGTTCCTTTTCACGCGCGCGATCCTTCTCACGCTCGCCTTCGCTGCGCGAGACCGCGTTCGATGCCGGCTTCGAGGCCGGCGCGTTTCCTGGCCCGGCGACGCCCAGCGCGGCGACGGTCATTGCACCGTCGGCAGCCGCTGGTGCGGCAGCCGGGGCGCCGACCATGCCGGCGGCCGCTTGCGGGCTGGCCGGCAGCGTCGGCGCGGCGGCCTGGGCGCCGGCGGGCGCGTCGGACGGCGCGCGGCCGGCAATGGTCGAGGCCATCGGCCCGAGCGGCGAATTCGGGCCGGGCGCCGGCTCCGCGGCCGTCGCCGGGGCTGCCGCAGCGACTAGCTCCCGGGCCGCAGCCGGGGCCGCCGGCTTGCTGTCCGCCACTGCCGCCAGGGCGCTGTCGGTGCGGTGATCCTGGTACAGGGCCACGCCGCCGGCGCCGGCCAGCGCCACCAGCACGCCCGCCACGCCCCACAGCGCCGTGCGCCGCTTCCAGGCGCCAGGCGCCGGCGCACTGCGCAGCGCCAGGTCTTCGCGCAGCCGCTCCGCCAGCCAGTCGGGGTCCTGGGATACCGGCGGCGCCGCGGTTGCGGGCGCCGGCATCGCGCCGTCCACGGCCGCCTCGGCGGCGGGCGGCGCCATGCCGCCGGCCATCGCCGCGGACGCGGATGCAGCCACCGCCGGCGTGGCGGCGCCATCCGCCGGATCGCTACCGTCAGCGCCGGCGCCGTCGTCCCGGGCGGGACGATGCCGAGGCGGCATCTCGTCTGCAAGCGCGCCGCCGGCGTCCGCTGCGGATGCGGCGTCGAAGCCGAAACGCGGCTCCGGCCTGGCCCCGGCCCGGGCCGAAATTCCGGCTTGCGGGGCGAATTCGGCGCCCGGCGCGGGGTCCGGCTCGAACGTGAACAACGGCTCGGCAGCGGCGTGTCCTGCCGCGGCGGCATCGCCGGCAAGATGCGGATCGCCCTGCGGCGCAGCGTGCATGTCCTCGGCCGCATCCGCGTCGAAGCTGAACAAGGGTTGCGGCGTGACGGCGCCTGCCGCGGTGCTGCTGTCGTCCGGCGCGAAGCCGGCGTCCATAGCGGCGTGGCCATGCGGCGCCGGCCCGGCTTGCTGCGCGATGACGGGTTCGGGTGCGGCACGGTGCTCGAGCGCAAGCCCGGCCGCGGCATCGGCCCCGGGATCGAAGCTGAACAGCGCTTCCGGCACGGCATCGCGCTGCGGCGCGGCGCCGGTGTCGTACAGGAATGCGGGTTCCGGCGTCTTGCTCAGGTAGTGCCCGGTCGATGCGGCGGGATGGATGCCGTTCCCGTCCTCCGGCGCGGCATTGTCCACGGCATGCGCCGCGACCGGCAACGGGTTCCAGGGAAGATCGCTCGGCGCAGCGGGCGCCTGCATGGACGATCCGCTGCCTGCCGCCCGCACATCGCCGGCGCCATCGGTGCCTGCCGCCCGGCGCACCGACCAGACGCGCGGGTCGCGCGGCGCCGGCGCGCCGTGCGCGCGCACCGCCACGACGGGTGATGCCTCCTTGGACAGGTTCACGCCCCCGAGACCGGCCTCTGCAACATCGCCCGCAAGCGGCGCCGCCCACGGCTGCGCACCGGGAGCGGGCACCGGCGCCGCAAACCAGCCGGCGGTGGTGGCGATCTGCGCCGGTACGGACGAATCGCTGTCCGGCGCCGCCGCGAACGGCGCAAGGCCGGCGCCCTCCGCCGGCGCCGGCGCCTGCGGCAGCGCCGCCGCGGAAGCCGCCGGGTCGGGCGCCGCGCGCGACGCGGGCGCGCCGGGCGTCGGCAAGGCCGGCAGGGACGGCAGCCGCCGCTTCGCCGCCGAGCCGTTTTCGTCGATATCTTGCAACAGTTGGGTTTTCATGGAACGTCAGGCATTCGCTTCGGATGCCGAAGTCTACACAAAAACCGCAGCTGGACAGGAAAGCACATGCGTCATGCATGCGGCAGCGCATTCATGCGTGCCGGAAACCAGACAGCATGGAAACGCCGCGGCGGACATTTTCGCGATTACAAGGTGACGGCCACCTGCAGCGGCGCCTGGCGCAACGGCGGCAGGCTCACTTCCAGCAGCCGGCGCTCGGCGTTCCAGGTGAACGGCAGCGCCTGGCCGCCGGCTTCCACCGCGCGCGGCCTGGCGCCGACGTTGTGCACTTTTAAGGCGAAGCGGCGCTCGACCACGGCGGCGCGCGCACCGGCTTGCGGCAGCAGGCCGATTTCCAGGCGTCCGTCCCGGGTCTTGCCGGAAAAGCGCACCAGCTGGTAGTTGCCGTCCTCGAAGGCATGCGCGCTGTGGCCGTCGTCGTCGTACAGCTTGCCGCTCGCCTCGTTCACACTCGCATCGTGCCAGTAGTGCAGCTCCAGTTCGCGCCCGTCGTACTCGCTGGTGCTGTGCACCACCTTCGCCAGCGGCACGAAGGCGCCGGCACGCACGTAGGTCGGGATGTGCTGCGCCACCGGGCGCACGGTCTCGACGATGCCGCCGCGGTGCGGCTTGTCCGTGTAGAAATCGAACCAGACGCTGTCGGCGCGCCCGGCCATCTTCGGGAAATACACTTCCTGGCGCGTCGCGCCCGGCTCCACCACCGGCGACACCAGCAGGTCCGACCCCCACAGGTAGGTGGTGGCGATGGTGCCGACCGGCACCATGTCGTTTTCCGGCTCCTCGAACATCACCGGACGCATCAGCGGCATGCCGGTGCGGCTGTTGTCGAAGGCGGCCGTGTAGTTATACGGCAGCATGGCGTAGCGCAGGCGCACCGCGTCCCGCGCCAGCGCTTTCGTCGCCGCCTCGCGGAACACCGGTTCCGGCGCCACCGATTCCTGGGCGTGCGGGCGGAACACCGGCTGGAACACGCCGTACTGCAGCCAGCGCACGTACAGTTCGTCGTCCAGCACCGGACCGGCGAAACCGCCCAGGTCGGAGTGCATGTAGGCCTGGCCCTGCATCCCCATCTGCAACGAAATCTCGACCTGCGACTGCAGCCCGCCCCAGCCGCGGCCGACGTCGCCCGACCACGGGATCATGCCGAAGCGCTGCGACCCCGAATAGCCGGAGCGCATCAGGATGAACGGCCGCTCCTGCGGGAAGTCGCGTGCATAGCCGTCGGCGATCAGGCGCGCCCACTGGTGGCCGTAGATGTTGTGGACCTCGTCGGCGCTGCCGGCGGCGTGGCGCGCGGCGGACGGATGCATTTCCGGCTCGCCCAGATCGCCCCACCAGCCGGCCACGCCGCCGGCCTTGAGTTCCTTGTAGATGTTCCAGAACCAGTCCTGTGCCCGCGGCGCGAACACGTCGACCAGGCCGGTGTTGCCGAAATAAAAGTCGAAGGTGAACGGCTTGCCGTCCTTGCCGGTCGCCAGCACGCCCTTCGACGCCGCTTCCTGCCAGCGTTTCGACGTGGTCAGGACAAAAGGCTCGGTGATGACCACTGTCTTGACGCCCTGGCGCGAAAAATCGGCCATCATCTGCTCGGCATGCGGGAAGCTGTCGCGGTCCCAGGCCAGGTTGCCCATCGTGCCCTTGACGGTCTTGCCGAACCAGTACAGGTCGAGCACCACCGCGTCCAGCGGAATGTCGTCCCGGCGGAAACGCTCGACCACGGCGCGCGTCTCGGCCTCGTCGTGGTAGCCGAAGCGGCTGGCGAAGTTGCCGAAGGCCCAGCGCGGCGGCAGCGGCTGGCGTCCGGTCAGGCGGGTGGTGCCGTCCATGACCTGGGCCCAGTCGTCGCCGGCCACCACCTGGTAGGTCTTGCGCCCGCCGATGGTCTCGAAGCGCAGCGTGCCGTCATGACGGCTGTCGAAGTCGAGGTAGCCGGACTGCGGATTGTCGAAGTGGATCGCGTAGCGGCGCGAGGACAGCGCCATCGGGATGCCGTAGCCCATCTGCGCCGCGGTCTTGCCGAAGCCGTAGGACGCCTTGTTGTACAAGGTAAAACGCTGGCCGCGCCGGTTCATGCCGGCGGCGCGCGCGCCGGCGCCGTACAGCGCCTCGTCGGGATCGAGCGCGAACTCGATCGATTCCAGCTTGCCCGCGTGCCCGTAGCCGCGCTTTTCGGCAACCAGCGGACGGCCTTTATAGGCGTAGCTGATGCGGAACGGCTTCTTCTCGACCGTGACCGTGATGCCGCCCGTGGCCAGTTGCACGCGGCCGGCCTCCTCCTTCACCGTCGCCGCCACCTGGCCGGGCGCCAGCACCACCGCGTGCGACGTCCCCGTGTCCTGCTGGCCGCGCGGCACGAAGCTGGTCTCGACGATGTCGGCGGCGTACGGCTTGATCAGGTAGCGGCCGTCGCTGGTCGTGACCTGCAACACGCCGTCGGGTCCGCTCTGCCAGCCGAGGAAGGTGCGCGCGGCGTTCTGCGCCGCAGCCTGTGGGCCGAAGGCGAGCGAGGCCGCCAGCAGGCCGACCAGCAAGGCGAGCCGTTTCGGCGCCGGCACGGCGGGTCGGTCGGCGCTGCGGAGGATGGGCGTGGCGGAATGAAGCATGGCGTTCGTCTCGGTCTGGTTGATGTCGTTGTGCGTGCGGGCCGGGCTGTGCGGCTGGGCGAGAGCATGCCAGAATTCGTGCCGCTAAGGTAGTAAATTTACACCGAAAGGCACTTCGACGGGCATAGCTCACGCAATTCGACGCGTTTCCAGAGTAGTTTGACTACCTGACGATAGCGACGCGATGGCGCTCCCGCCATCGTGCGGCGAGCGGGCGCATCTGCGGTCAGAATAGCGTCAACACCACCTCATGGAGCACGCCGGCATGCGCATCGCCACCTTCAACGTCAACAGCATCAATACCCGCCTGCCCGCCCTGCTGCAATGGCTCGAAGAAACCCGACCCGACGTCGCCTGCCTGCAGGAACTCAAGGCGCCGCAAGACAAGTTTCCCGAAGCCGCCATCCGCGCCGCCGGCTATTGCCCGGTCTGGCACGGCCAGAAGAGCTGGAACGGCGTCGCGCTGCTGGCGCGCGGGGTCGAGCCGCAGGAAGTCGTGCGCGGCCTGCCGGGCGACCCGGCCGACGAGCAGAGCCGCTACATCGAGGCGGTGGTGAACGGCGTGCTGGTCGGCGGCCTGTACCTGCCCAACGGCAATCCCGCACCGGGGCCCAAGTTCGACTACAAACTGCGCTGGATGGAGCGCTTGCAGGCGCGCGCCCAGGAATTGATCGACAGCGGCATGCCGGTGGTGCTGTGCGGCGACTACAACGTGATCCCGACCGACATCGACGTGTACAAGCCCGAGCGCTGGCGCGAGGACGCGTTGTTCCGCCCCGAGACGCGCGCCGCCTGGAACGAGCTGCTCGGACAGGGCTGGTGCGACGCGCTGCGCGCCACCCACCCGGACCAGATCATCTATACGTTCTGGGATTATTTCCGCGACGCCTACGGCCGCAATGCCGGCCTGCGCATCGACCACCTGCTGCTGAGCCCGTCGCTGGCGCCGCGATTGACGGCGGCCGGGGTCGACCGCGAGGTGCGCGGGCGCGAGAAGCCGAGCGACCATGCACCCACCTGGGTCGAATTCGACTGGCCCTGATCAAGAACCTGCCTCGCCAGGCCGGAATCGCTGCCGGGACAGGTGCTAGGGTGTCGCCCGCACTTCCGGAGGGGCGTCACGCACCGGCCGCGCCAGGACCACCGCCAGGCGCAGCGCGCTGCCGGTGACGTCCTCGATCGGCGGCGCGTAGCCATCCTCGATCCAGCGCAGCGCGATGTGGATCACGCCGCCGACGATGCCGGCCTGTAGCAGCGGGTCGGCCGGAGCGCCTGGCGGCGCGATCACGCGCGCCACCTGCCGGCCGATGTCGCGCAAGGCGACGTCGAAGGCGCGGTCGACGGCGCGGCTGACCCCGCGGATCTCGACCAGGAACACGCGCGCCGAGGGCGGGTCGCGCTGCAGCGCCGCGAAATAGGTCTGCAGCATGGCGCGTGCGCGTCCCGGACGGCCGCCGCCGGCGTCGCGCGCCGCCGCCATGATTTCTTCCAGCACCGCACAGGTCACCGTCTCGAAGCAGGCGATCAGCAGCGCTTCGCTGTTCGGAAACGATTCGTAGAAATAGCGCTCGGTCAGGCCGGCGGCCGCGCACACCGCCTTCACCGTGGCGTGGCGATAGCCGCGCTGGCCATACACGGCCACGCCGGCCGCGACCAGCTGGCGGCGGCGCTGGGCGCGGCGCTCGTCTTGCGGGACGCCGCGATAGGGTCGGGTGGTGGTCGGGTCTGCTGGCATGCCGCATTCTGGCACAGAATGTTGCCAAGGTCTTTCTGACAATGTACAGTGTCAGTCAAGAATCTCGGTAGACCCAACAATACAACCGGAAGGTACTGGCATGAACGATCCGGGCATGGATCTGGGCAATCGCGTCGCCGTCATCACCGGCGCCGGCAACGGCATCGGCCGCGCGCTGGCGCTGGCGCTGGCCGGACGCGGCTGCCACCTGGCGCTGGTCGACATCGATGGCGAGGCGGCCGCCGATACCGCGCGCGCCGCCCAGCACCTGGACGTGCGCGCCACCGCGCACCGGGTCGACGTGGCCGACCGCGCCGCGGTGCGCGCCCTGCCGCGGCAGGTGGACGCCGCCCACAAGCGCGTCGACCTGCTGGTCAACAATGCCGGGGTGGCGCTGGGCGGCAGCTTCGAGCAGGTCGACGAGGACGACTTCGACTGGCTGCTGGAAATCAACTTCGGTGGCGTGGTGCGCATGACGCGCGCTTTCCTGCCGCTGCTGCGCACCAGCGACGAGGCGCGTATCGTCAACTTGTCGAGCATCTACGGCATCATCACCCCACCCGGCCAGACCGCCTACGCGGCCAGCAAGTTCGCGGTGCGCGGGTTTTCGCATGCGCTGCGGCATGAGCTGCAAGGCAGCTGCGTTGGCGTGTCGGTGGTGCATCCGGGCGGCGTGGCGACCGCCATCGCGCGCAACGCACGCATGCCGCGCCATGCCACGCCGGAACAGATCGAACGTGGTCGCAGGCAGGTACAGCGGCTGCTGCGCATGCCGCCCGAGCGGGCTGCCGACATCATCGCGCGCGGCATCCAGCAACGGCGCGCGCGCATCCTGGTCGGCAGCGACGCCGTCACCGCGGCCTGGCTGGAGCGGCTGGCGCCGGTCGGCTACTGGGACGTGCTGAAGCGCCTGTTAGGGCGCTGAGACCGGCTGCGGTCGCCTTATCGGATAACAATTGTTCCTACGAATGTACGTGCTCGCCATGCGCGCCAGCGCAAAGCACGCGCATTTTCCTGTGTCCGCCTGCCCGGCGGCGTCCCCGTTTCGCTGCACTGCGTGCTAACGTGATCACCTCGTACGCATCCCCATGAAGGCTGCTTTCGAGCATTTTTCCTGCTGCAAAGCAGCAGAAAAATAGTTCCCGAACGGCTGTGTGCCGGGCTATCCGGGGACTTATGATGTGCTCCGCCGCACAAACCTTACCAAGGAAAAAGCGATTATGAGCCAGAGTAAGCCTCTGTCCCTGCATGTCCCGGAGCCTACCGGCCGCCCGGGTTGCAAGACTGACTTTTCGTACCTCGATGTCTCCCCCGCGGGTTCGGTCCCGCGTCCCCCCACCGACGTCGGCTACCAGGATACGGCCGCGCTGGCGTCCGGCCTGGTCCGCGTGCTCGACGACGACGACGATGCCGTCGGCCCCTGGAATCCGGAACTGGACCGCGAGAAATTGCGCTTCGGCTTGCGCACGATGATGAAGACCCGCATCTTCGATGCGCGCATGGTCATCGCCCAGCGCCAGAAAAAGCTGTCCTTCTACATGACCTCGCTCGGCGAGGAAGCCATCGGCAGCGCCCACGCGCTGGCCCTGAAGGACGGCGACATGTGCTTCCCGACCTACCGCCAGCAGAGCCTCCTGATGGCGCGCGAATACCCGCTGGTCGACATGGTCTGCCAGCTGCTGTCCAACGAGCGCGACCCGCTCAAGGGCCGCCAGTTGCCGGTGATGTATTCGGTCAAGGACAAGGGCTTCTTCACGATCTCCGGCAACCTGGCGACCCAGGTGCCGCAGGCGGTCGGCTGGGCCATGGCTTCGGCGATCAAGGGCGACACGAAAATCGCCTCGTCCTGGATCGGCGACGGCGCCACCGCCGAGAGCGACTTCCATACCGGCCTCACCTTCGCCCACGTCTACCGCGCGCCGGTGATCCTCAACGTGGTCAACAACCAGTGGGCCATCTCGACCTTCCAGGCCATCGCCGGCGGCGAGAGCGTGACCTTCGCCGCGCGCGGCGTGGGCGCCGGCATCGCTTCGCTGCGCGTCGACGGCAACGACTTCCTGGCGGTGTACGCCGCCTCCTGCTGGGCCGCCGAACGCGCCCGCCGCAACCTCGGCCCGACCCTGATCGAATGGGTGACCTACCGCGCCGGCCCGCACTCGACCTCGGACGACCCGGCGCGCTACCGCCCGGCCGACGAATGGACCCATTTCCCGCTGGGCGACCCGATCGGGCGCCTGCGCCGTCACCTGACCAAGCTCGGCTGGTGGTCGGACGACGAGCACGCGGCCCTGCAGGCCGAGCTGGAAGCCGAAGTGCTGGCAGCGCAAAAACAGGCCGAGCAATTCGGCACACTGGTCGACGGCCGCGTGCCGAGCGCCGCGTCGATGTTCGAGGACGTCTACAAGGAGATGCCCGAACACCTGCGCCGCCAACGCCAACAACTGGGGGTATGAGGTGATGCGAGACATTCAGAACGACAAGGCCGCCGCGCAGGACGATGCGGCCGAAGAGACGGCAGGCAAGCGCGTGCCGATGACCATGATCCAGGCGCTGCGCTCGGCGATGGACGTGATGCTCGGCCGCGACGACGACGTGGTCGTGTTCGGCCAGGACGTCGGCTACTTCGGCGGCGTGTTCCGCGTCACCGACGGCATGCAGGCGAAGTACGGCAAGCAGCGCGTGTTCGACGCGCCGATCTCGGAAGGCGGCATCGTCGGCACCGCCGTCGGCATGGCCGCCTACGGCCTGCGCCCGGTGATCGAGATCCAGTTCGCCGACTATTTCTATCCGGCGACCGACCAGATCGTCTCGGAAGCGGCGCGCCTGCGCTACCGCTCGGCCGGCGACTTCACGGCGCCGCTGACCATCCGCATGCCCTGCGGCGGCGGCATCTACGGCGGCCAGACCCACAGCCAGAGCCCGGAAGCCTTTTTCACCCACGTGTGCGGCCTGCGCACCGTGATGCCGTCGAACCCGTACGACGCCAAGGGCTTGCTGATCGCCGCCATCGAGAACGACGACCCGGTGATCTTCCTGGAGCCGAAGCGCCTGTACAACGGCCCGTTCGACGGCCACCACGACCGTCCGGTCGTGTCCTGGTCCAAGCACCCGATGGGCGAGGTGCCGGAGGGTTACTACAAGGTGCCGCTGGACAAGGCGGCGGTATTCCGCGAAGGATCGGATCTCACCGTGCTGACCTACGGCACCATGGTATGGGTGTCCGAGGCGGCCGCCAGCGAAACCGGCATCGACGCCGAGATCATCGACCTGCGCACGCTGTGGCCGCTCGACCTGGAGACGGTGCTCGAATCGGTGAAGAAGACCGGCCGCTGCGTGGTGGTGCACGAAGCCACCCGTACCAGCGGCTTCGGCGCCGAACTCGCGGCACTGGTACAGGAACATTGTTTTTACCACCTGGAAGCGCCGATCGAGCGCGTCACCGGCTGGGACACCCCGTATCCACACGCCCAGGAATGGGCGTACTTCCCGGGACCCGACCGCGTGGGTGCGGCATTCAAACGAGCGATGGAGGCGTGACAAATGGGCATTCACCTGATCAAGATGCCCGACCTGGGCGAAGGCATTGCTGAAGTGGAAGTCGTGGCCTGGCGCGTGCAGCCGGGCGACGCCGTCACCGAAGACCAGATCCTGGCCGACGTGATGACCGACAAGGCGACGGTCGAGATTCCGTCGCCGGTGCACGGCACCGTGGCCGCGCTGGGCGGCAAGGTGGGCGAATCGCTGGCGGTCGGCGCCGAACTGATCCGCCTGGAAGTCGAGGGCGCGGGCAACGTCGCGGCCAATCATGCGGCGGCCGGCGCCGCACACGCCGCGGCGGCCGAGCCGGCGTCGCCGGCGGACCTGGGACCGGACCGCGTCGGCCCGGACATGGGCGCCAGGGCGGCCGCACCGGCGGGCGCCACGGACAAGGGCGCCGCCGCCGGTGCGCGGTCCGGCGCGGCTGCGCAGGATCGGCCGGCAACGGCCGGCAGCGGCGCAGCCGGTACGGGCAGCGGCGCTGCTGGCGCTCCCGGCGCATCCGGCAGGCAAGCGCCCGGCGCCGGCAAGCCGGCAAGCGCACCGGCGCATCCGGCGCGCGCCGTGGCGGCCAACGCCACCCAACAGCGCCGTCCGGCCTTGCGCGCCGAAGGCGACAAGCCGCTGGCCGCCCCGGCCGTGCGCAAGCGCGCCTGGGACCTGGGCATCGAACTGCAATACGTGGCCGGCAGCGGCCCGGCCGGACGCATCGGCCATGCCGACCTCGACGCCTACATTGCCGGCGGCGCCCACGGCCACGCTGCCGGCAGCGCCGACGAGCGCTATGCGCAGCGGGACGGCGAGGAAGCGGTCCCGGTGATCGGCCTGCGCCGCAAGATCGCCGAGAAGATGCAGCACGCCAAGCGCCAGATCCCGCATTTCACCTATGTGGAAGAAATCGACGTCACCGAGCTGGAAGCGCTGCGCGTGCAGTTGAATGCGCGCTACGGCAACGAGCGCGCGCGCCTGACGCTGCTGCCGCTGATCATGCGCGCGGTGGTGCTGGCGGTGCGCCGCTTCCCCGAAGTCAATGCGCGCTACGACGACAGCGAAGGCGGCGGCGTCGTCACCCGCCACCAGGCGGTCCACATCGGCGTCGCCGCGCAGACCGACGCCGGCCTGATGGTGCCGGTGGTGCGCCACGCCGAGGCGCGCGATCCATGGTCGAGCGCCGAGGAAATCGCGCGCCTGGCGGAAGCCGCGCGCACCGGCAAGGCGGCGCGCGACGAACTGTCCGGCTCGACCATCACCATCACCAGCCTGGGCGCGCTCGGCGGCATCGTCAGCACCCCGGTGATCAACCATCCGGAAGTGGCGATCGTCGGCGTCAACCGCATCGTCGAGCGCCCGGTAGTGAAGAACGGCGGCATGGTGGCGCGCAAGATGATGAATTTGTCGTCCTCGTTCGACCACCGCGTGATCGACGGCATGGTGGCGGCGGAATTCATCCAGACCGTGCGCGGCTACCTGGAATGCCCGGCCACCCTGTTCATCGAATGAGGGGCGACGACAAACCATGACCATGCAAGCGAACACCGAAAACACCACATTGCTGATCATCGGCGGCGGCCCCGGCGGCTACGTGGCCGCGATCCGCGCCGGCCAGCTCGGCATTCCGACCATCCTGGTCGAGGGCGCCGAACTGGGCGGCACCTGCCTGAACATCGGCTGCATCCCGTCCAAGGCGCTGATCCACGCGGCCGAGGAATTCCACAAGGTCGCCCAGTACGCGGCCGCCGGAGACCGGGGACACCCGCTCGGCATCCGCAGCGCCGCGCCGACCATCGACCTGGCGCAGACGGTGCACTGGAAGGACGGCATCGTCAAGCGCCTGACCGGCGGCGTCGGCGCCTTGCTCAAGAAAAACAAGGTCAAGGTCGTCAAGGGCTGGGCCACCATCCTCGACGGCAAGACGGTCGAGGTGCGCACGGCACCCGCGGCGCAACCGGCCGACGAGGCAAGTGCGATCGCGGCGATGGCAGCGGCGGACGCGGCGGGTTCTGCACCCGCAGCCGCTGCATCTTCATCGCCATCGGCTGAAGCCAACGCGACCAGCGCGGGCGGCACGGGCAACCAGGCCGACGCGCCGCTGCGCATCCGCTGCGAGCACCTGCTGCTGGCGACCGGTTCGCAGGCGGTGGAACTGCCGTTCCTGCCGTTCGGCGGCCCGGTGGTCTCTGCCACCGAGGCGCTGTCGCCGCAGAGTGTGCCGCAGCACCTGGTGGTGGTCGGCGCCGGCTACATCGGCCTGGAGCTGGGCACCGCCTACCGCAAGCTGGGCGCGCGCGTCAGCGTGGTGGAAGCCGCCGGCCGCGTGCTGCCGGCCTACGACGACGAACTGGCCAAACCGGTGGCAGCCAGCCTGAAGCGCCTGGGTATCGAGCTGCACCTCGAATCGAGCGTGCTGGGCATGGCGCCGGACGGGTCCGGCGTGCGCATGCGCAATGCCGGCGGCGAGGAAACCGTGCTGGCGGCGGACCGCGTGCTGGTGGCGGTCGGGCGCCGTCCGCGTACCGCCGGCTTCGGCCTGGAAAGCCTGATGCTCGACATGCACGGCCGCGCCGTGCGGGTCGACAACCAGTGCCGCACCTCGATGCGCAACGTGTGGGCGATCGGCGACCTGACCGGCGAGCCGATGCTGGCGCACCGCGCCATGGCGCAGGGCGAGATGGTGGCCGAGATCATCGCCGGCAAGCGCCGTCACTTCACGCCGGCGGCGATACCCGCGGTCTGCTTCACCGATCCGGAAGTGGTCGTGGTCGGCGCCAGTCCGCAGGACGCGGCGCGCCTGGGGCTGGACGTGATCAGCGCCAGCTTCCCGTTCTCGGCCAACGGCCGCGCCATGACCATCGAGAACACCGATGGCTTCGTGCGTGTGGTGGCGCGCCGCGACAACCACCTGATCGTCGGCTGGCAGGCGGTCGGCGCCGGGGTGGCGGAACTGAGCACGGCCTTCGTCCAGTCGATCGAGATGGGCGCGCAACTGGAAGACGTGGCCGGCACGATTCACGCGCACCCGACGCTGGGCGAGGCGGTGCAGGAAGCGGCGCTGCGGGCGCTGGGGCACGCGCTGCACATCTGAAGCGGCACCCGGCTCGCGAACGGCCGCCATGGCGCGGCCGGGCCGCTTGCGCGACAAGCACGCGAGGCGCAAGGCGGAACGCGCGTGAAGCCCACGCAAAAACGCCTTCCCATGCAACGGGAAGGCGTTTTACCTTATGTCTCGGATCGGATTGCCGGCACGGCCGGCTGCCATCTCAACCCTGCCGGTTGCCCGGGTTGACGGCGGCAGCGCCGCCGATGCCGTCCATGCCGGTTTCCAGTTCGCCCGGTCCCTGGCCGACGAAACCGTTGCGCTCCTTTTCCGAGCCGTCGCTCAGCAGGTCGTCGGTCCGCGCCGACTGCGCATTGCCGTTCTCGGCCTGCTGCGCGGCGCGTTCGCCCGACATGCTGCCGACATTGCCGGTGCCGCCGGTACCCATGGTGGCGGCGCTGCTGGTGCCGTCCTTGGTCACCTGGTCGTAGGTGCGGCCCAGGCCGCTTTTGTTGTCGTCTGCCATGATGTGCTCCATTGCTTGTTGAATTGCTGTCCATGATAGCCATCCGGCGCTGGCCGGGAATCGGCATACGCCTGACCGTGTTGTAGGACATGTCGGGCGTGGGCCCGCCTGGCGCCGTAGGCTAGAATGCCTGCTCGACAACCATCCCGCGCGGCCGCGCCGGCCGCCCACTGCATGACGCCCGATTCCATCCTGGTCCTGTACGCCCATCCGGCGCCGCAGCGTTCGCCGCTGATGCGGCGCCTGGCCGACGCCGCGCGCGCCCTGCCCGGCGTGACTCTGCACGACCTGTACGAAACCTATCCCGACTTCGACGTCGACGGCGACCGCGAGCGCGCCCTGCTGGCGGCGGCGCGCGTGGTCGTGTTCCTGCATCCGCTGCGCTGGTACGGCATGCCGGCGCTGATGAAGGAGTGGATGGAAGCCACGCTGCGCCAGGGCTGGGCCTACGGCGCCGGCGGCGACGCGCTGCGCGGCAAGGGGTGGTGGCTGGTGACCGGCACCGGCAGCGCGCCGGAGGCGTGGACGCCCGGCGGGATGCACGGCCGTCCGGTCGCGGACTTCCTGGCGCCGTTCGAGCAGGCCGCGGCGCTGTGCGGCATGGACTGGATCGACCCGCTGGTCCTGTACGGCAGCGCCCAGGCCGGCGCGGCCGCGCTCGACGCGCAGGCCGCCGCCTTCACCCTGCGCCTGCGCGCGCTGACGGAGGATGTCCATGGAACATAACCTGCTGCTGAACGCCTGCATCTACCTGGCCGCGGCGGTGATCGTGGTGCCGCTGGCCAAGCGCCTCGGCCTGGGCGCGGTGCTCGGCTACCTGCTGGCCGGCATCCTGATCGGCCCGTTCGGCTTCCGCCTGATCGCCGAGGTGGAGGACGCGCTGCACTTCGCCGAGTTCGGCGTGGTGCTGCTGCTGTTCCTGATCGGCCTGGAACTGGAGCCGAGCCGGCTGTGGTCGCTGCGCCGGCCGATCTTCGGCTGGGGCGGCGCCCAGGTCGCGCTGGTCGCGGCCGGCCTGTGCGGCGCCGCGCTGCTGGCCGGCATCGACTGGAAGGTGGCGCTGATCGGCGGCCTCGGGCTGTCGCTGTCGTCCACCGCCATCGCCCTGGCGTCGCTGGAAGAGCGCAACCTGATGCCGACCCCGGCCGGCCAGGCCGGCTTTTCGATCCTGCTGTTCCAGGATATCGCCGCGATCCCGATGATCGCCATCGTGCCGCTGCTGGGCGTGCCGGAAAGCGCCGGCGGCGGCGGCAACGCCTGGCTGGCGGCGATCAAGGTGGCGGCGGTACTGGCCGGGCTGGTGGTGGCCGGCCGCTTCCTGATCCGTCCGCTGCTGCGCTTCATCGCCAAGACCGACACGCGCGAGATCTTCACCGCCTTCGCCCTGCTGCTGGTGATCGCCATTTCGCTGCTGATGCAGTGGGTGGGCGTGTCGATGGCGCTGGGCGCCTTCATGGCCGGCGTGCTGCTGGCCGATTCCGAATACCGCCACGCGCTGGAGACCGACCTGGAGCCGTTCAAGGGCTTGCTGCTGGGGCTGTTCTTCATCGCGGTCGGCATGTCGGTCGACTTCGCCGTGTTCCTGGCCCGGCCGGCTCTGGTGCTGGGCCTGGTCGCCGGCTTCTTCGCCATCAAGGCGGCGCTGCTGACGCTGCTCAGCCGCGCGCTCGGCATCGCCCGCGGCCAGCACCTGCAGTTCGCGCTGCTGCTGGCGCAGGGCGGCGAATTCGCCTTCGTGGTGTTCGGCGCGGCCGCCACGGCGCGCGTGTTCTCGCCCGACACGGCCTCGATCCTGGTGGTGGTGGTGGCGCTGTCGATGGTGGTGACGCCGCTGGCGCTGATGGCGCACGACCGCGTGGGCGCCTGGCGCCAGCGCCACGGCGGCGCCGGCGCCAGGCGCCCGGCCGATGCCATCGAGCCGAACCGGGACCACGTGATCATCGCCGGCTTCGGGCGCTTCGGCCAGATCGTCGGCCGCTTCCTGCACACCAGCGACGTACCGCTGACCGTGCTCGACCACGACCCCGACCAGGTCGAGGTGCTGCGCAACTTCGGCTTCAAGGTGTTCTACGGCGACGCCACCCGCGCCGACCTGCTGCGCGCCGCCGGCGCCGGCCATGCGCGCGCGCTGGTGGTGGCGATCGACGACATCGAGGACAGCCTGGCGCTGGTCGACGCCATCCGGCGCGACTACCCGGCGCTGCCGATCTTCGCGCGCGCCCGCAACATCACCCATTATTATCAACTGATGGACCGCGGCGTCGGCGTCATCGAGCGCGAGACCTTCGAGTCGGCGCTGCAGCTGGGGCGCAGCGTCCTGGTCGACGGCCTCGGCCAAAGCGCCTACCGCACGCGCCAGGCGGCCGCCCGGTTCCGCCGCTACAACACCGCCAACGTGCACGCCGTCTATCCGTACTACAAGGACCGCGCCGTCTACACCTCGATGGCCAAGCGCGCGCGCGAGGAACTGGAAACCATGATCGCGCGCGACCGCCGCGCGGTGGACGAGGAGCCGGCGCACGACTGGGACTGACGTATCGGCCCAGCGCTTGCACCGCCGATGAAAATTGCATGCATATGTTGCAATTTTGAAATGGAACGCTGTTATCATCGGATGGCCGCCTCGCGGCGCGCGCGACGCCGCGGCCCGGTGGCCGACGCGCTGCGCGCCCGAACCGTCCAACAGGAGATCCGATGTCTTTCGCACTGCCGACGCGCCGTTCCTTCCTCGCCCACGGCGCCGCCCTGGCCCTTGCGCTGTCCACGGCGCACGCCCTTGCCGCCACGCCGGCGCCGCCGTTTTCCTCGGAGCGCATCAGCGTGCGCGTGGAAGGCAGCGGTCCCGACGTGATCCTGATCCCGGGACTGAATTCCTCGCCGCGCACCTGGGCCTCGACGATCGCCGCGGTGCCCGGCTACCGCTACCACCTGGTGCAGGTGGCCGGTTTCGCCGGCCAGCCGGCCGGCGCCAACAAGGAAGGCCTGGTGGCGGCGCCGGTGGCCGAGGACATCGCGCGCTACATCGCGGCGAGCGGCCTGCGCCGCCCGGCCGTGGTCGGCCATTCGATGGGCGGCACCATCGGCATGATGCTGGCGGCGCGCCATCCGGACGCGCTGTCGCGCCTGATGGTGGTCGACATGTTCCCGTTCATGGGCGCCATGTTCGGCGGCCCCGGCGCGACCGCGGCGGGGATGCAGCCGATGGCCGAGCGCATCAGCGCCGGCATGCGCTCCGCCTCGCCGGAACAGCGCGGCAAGCGCGCCGTGGACACCATCGACGGCATGGTGAACAGTGCCGCCATGCGGCCCGGCGCGGTCGAGGATTCGCTGGCCAGCGACACGGACGTCTCCGCCAACGCCTACCGCGAACTGCTGACCACCGACCTCGGGCCGGAACTGCCGAAGATCGCGGTTCCCCTGACCGTGCTGTATGTGCTGCCCAAGGGCGCGCCGCTGACGGACGCGCAAATCGACGGCTTCTACAAGGCGGCCTACGCCCCGGCCAAGGGCGCCACCCTGAAACGCATCCCGGACAGCGCCCATTTCATCATGTGGGACCAGCCGGCGCGCTTCCAGGACGAACTGAAGACCTTCCTCGGCGCACGCTAGCCGGCCCGGGCGGGCCCGGAGACCGCCTGCGCGTACAATGGCGCTTTCGATTTCTGAGCGGAACCACGGTGGACGGCACGCAGGACGACGCAACATTTCTGGCGCAGCGCGGCCCGATGGCCGAACGCATCCGGACGCACGACTGGCGCGCCCACCCGCTGGGCGACCCTGCGGGCTGGCCGCCGGCGCTGCGCCATGCGCTCGGCATGGTGCTCGATTCGGCCTTTCCTACGGTGGTCGGCTGGGGCGAAGACCTGTTCACCTTCTTCAACGAAGCCTACCGCGCCGAACTCGGCGCACGCGCCGATGCCGCCCTCGGCCGTCCGCTGCGCGAGGTGTGGCGCGAGACCTGGGACGAGGTCGCCCCGCAGGCGCGCCGGGTGCTGGACGGCGCATCGATCTTCCGCGAGGAGGTGCCGGCGACGATCGAGCGCCACGGCCATCCCGAGCGCGCCTGGTTCACTTTTTCTTTCAGTCCGCTGCGCGACGACGCGGGCGCGGTGCGCGGCGTGGTCTGCACCGTGATCGAGGTGACCGCCAGGGTGCAGGCACTGGCGCGCCACCAGGACGCCGAGCAGCACCTGGCGCTGGCGCTGGAGGCGTCCGGCACGGTCGGCACCTGGTCGTACGACCTGGATACCTTCGAGGGCCGCCTCGACGAGCGCCTGAAGCGCCTGTTCAAGGTGGACGGCGACCTCGAACGTTCCAGCGCGGCGCTGGCGCGGATGGTGCAGGCGATCGCGCCCGAGGACCGCCAGCGCGTGCTCGACGCCGTGCAGGCCACCACCGCCGCCGGCGCGCCCTACGACATCGACTACCGCATCCCGCAGGACGACGGCGGCGCGGTCTGGGTCAATGCGCGCGGCAAGGTGTTCACCGATCCGCTCGGACGGCGCCGCTTCGCCGGCATCGTGGCCGACATCGGCGCGCGCAAGGCGGCCGAGCGCGCCGTGCTCGACAGCGAAGCGCGCTTCCGCCTGATCGCCGAGATGATTCCGCAGATGGTGTGGTCGACCGATGCGGACGGCGTCAACGACTACGTCAACGGACGCTGGCAGGAATTCACCGGCATCCCGGCCGCCGAGCTGCTGGGCGACGGCTGGCAGCGCGCCATCCACCCGGACGACTTGCCGGGCGTGCTGCGCGCCTGGCGGGCGGCGCTGGGCGGCGCCGGCATGTACGAACTCGAGCACCGGCTGCTGCACTGCAGCGGCGCCTACCGCTGGGTGCTGAACCGCGGCCTGCCGGTGAATGGCGCCGATGGGCGCGCGCGGCGCTGGATGGGCACCCTGACCGATATCCACGACCAGAAAACCGGCGAGGAAGCATTGCGCGACGAAGCCCGGCGCAAGGACGAGTTCCTGGCGATGCTGGCGCACGAGCTGCGCAACCCGCTGGCGCCGATCAGCAGCGCCGCCCAGCTGCTGGCGCTGGCCGGCGCCGACGCGCGTCGGGTGCGCCACGCGAGCGAGGTGATCACCCGCCAGGTGGCGCACATGACCGAGCTGGTCGACGACCTGCTGGACGTCTCGCGCGTCACGCGCGGGCTGGTCGAACTGGCGCGCGAGCGGATCGGCCTGGACGGCGTGGTGGCCGCCGCGGTCGAGCAGGCGCGCCCGCTGATCGAGGCGCGCCGCCACGCGCTGCGCCTGCACCTCGGCGACGGCGGCGCCCTGGTCGACGGCGACCGCACGCGCCTGGTGCAGGTGCTGTCCAACCTGCTGAACAATGCGGCGAAATACTCGCCGCCGGGCGGAAGCATCGACCTCAGCACGTCGGTGGCGGACGGCCAGGTGCGCATCGACGTGCGCGACGACGGCATCGGCATCGGCGCCGGCATGCTGCCGCACGTATTCGACCTGTTCACCCAGGCCGAGCGCACGCCCGACCGCGCCCAGGGCGGCCTGGGGCTGGGCCTGGCGCTGGTGCGCAGCCTGGTGCAGCTGCACGGCGGCCGGGTCGAGGCGCACAGCGCGGGCAGCGGACGCGGCAGCACCTTCAGCGTCGCCCTGCCGCTGGCCGGGGACGCGCCGGCGCCGCCGCATGCGTCCGCGGCGGCCGCGCCGGTCGCTGAGGAAGCTGCCGCGCCGGCGCTCGCCGCGCTCCAGGGCCGGGGACGGCGCATCCTGGTCGTCGACGACAACCTGGATGCCGCGGCGTCGCTGGCCGGCATCCTGGCCGCGCTCGGCCACGCGCCGGCGACCGCCGCCGGATCGCGCGAAGCGCTGGCGCTGGCGGCGGCCATGGCGCCGCCGCCCGAGGTGTTCATCCTCGACATCGGCCTGCCCGACATCGACGGCTACGAACTGGCGCGGCGCCTGCGCGCCACCGCCGCGCCGGACGGACCGCCGCCGCTGTACCTGGCGCTGAGCGGCTACGGCCAGGCCCACGACCGCGCGCTGTCGCGCAGCGCCGGGTTCGACCACCATTTCGTCAAGCCGGTGGACCTGGCGGCGTTGTTGCGGGTGATCGACGGCGGTGACTGAGCGCCTTTATTCTCTGCCGACAACGCGTCGTCCCCGCGCAGGCGGGGACCCATACTGAGCAAGAGAATTTGGTACCCAGAAGCAACCAGAACATTTCAAAAATGCCGACTTTTGGCACTCAGCATGGGTCCCCGCCTTCGCGGGGACGACGGTTTTTAGGCCAGCAATACTATCTTGGACAGTAGTGCGCCTTCGCGGGGCGTCGTTTCAGGCAGTGCCTGGAACGACGGTCTCCCGGTCGGCGATTCATTCCGGGTAGCGGTTTGCCCCACCTAAAATCATGTCACGCCACATGCTTGCGCGTGCGCGGCCGCGCGCGCCGCTCGAAGCCGGCCGGGCCCGTCCGGGTCGCGCGGGCGGGATGGCCGCCCGGGCCACCGGCGCCGGGATCGTCATCTTCCGGGGCGCCGGTCGCCCCGGCGCCCTGGTCCGGCCCAGGCTCGGTCGCCGTCGGGCGCTCGCTGCGGTACGGCAGCACCTCGGCGGTCTCGCCGACCCGACTCCACGCGTCGGGGAAATCCGGCCCGCGCCGCGTGCGCCAGCGTTCGTCGTGCCCGAGCGGGTCGAGGTGCCAGTCGTGCAGGCGCGCATCCGGCCCGCGCGTGGCGGCCGCCAGCGCGTCGATCGGCGCCTTCGGCACCCGGTGCTCGGTCAGCAGGCCGTTCTTTTCCAGGAAGGTGTCGGCCAGCTGGGTGTAGCAGAAGCCGGACAGCGGCCGGCAGGCATGCACCGCCGCCATCAGTTCCTGGTAGCGCGCCAGCAGTTCGCGGCCGTCGCGCGCCACCGAATAGCCCCAGCCGCGCCGGTCCGCCTCCTGGCCGGCGGCGACGGGCGTCATGCAGGCGATGCCGCCGAACTCGGACAGGAACAGCGGCCGGCCCTGGCCGCTGAAGCCGTCGATCACCAGCCGGCGGCGGTCCGGCTGCACGTGCTCGAGGGTGTAGGCGACGCGTTCGCGGGTGCCGTAGCGCTCGGCCAGCACGGCCGGGTCCTGGGCGTAGTCGTGCACGCTGACGAAGTCGCCGCAGGGCATCTCCCAGCCGTCGTTGCCGACCACCGGGCGGGTGCCGTCCAGCGCGCGCGTCATGTGGTACAGGGCGCGCACGAAATCCACCTGGCGCGGGTCGTTCATCAGTTCCGGCACGCCCCAGGACTCGTTGGTCGGCACCCAGGCCACGATGCACGGGTGCGAGACGTCGCGCTCGACCAGTTCCTTCCATTCCTCCATCACGCCGTGCACGGTGGCGTTGGAAAAGCCGTAGGCGGACGGCATCTCGCCCCACACGCACAGGCCGAGCACGTCGCACCAGTACAGCCAGCGCGGGTCTTCCGACTTCTGGTGCTTGCGCACGCCGTTGAAGCCGAGCCGCTTGATCAGCAGGACGTCGTGGCGCAGCTGCTCGCTGGAGGCCACCATCAGGCTGTCCGGCCAGTAGCCCTGGTCGAGCACCATGCGCAGGTAGTAGGGACGGCTGTTGAGCACGAAGCGCTCGCCCTCGACGCCGACGGTGCGCAGCGCGGTGTAGCTCTGCACCGCGTCCAGCAGGTTACCGGCGGCATCGCGCAGTTCGACCTCGGCCTCGATCAGCTGTGGGCTTTCCGGGCTCCACATCCACAGGGCGCGGGCATCGTCGATGCCGGGGTCGGGCAGCTGGAAGATGCGCGACAGGCGCGGCCCGGTCAGCAGGCAGCGGTCGGCCACCAGCAGGCGCTCGCCCAGGCGCAGGGTGACGTTGGCCATGCCGCCTTCCGGCACGTGGGCGACGTCGGCGTCCAGGCGGACCTGCCAGACGGCCACGTCGGCGGTCCAGCGCAACTGCGTCACGTGGGTGCGCGCCACCTTCTCGATCCACACGGTGCGCCAGATGCCGCTGGTGCGCGGGTACCAGATCTTGTGCGGCTCGGCCTCCCAATCCATCTTGCCGCGCGCCTTGTGCATGTCGAGCGGATCGTCGTCGGCCTGCACCGCGACCTCCAGTTCCGGCCCGTCCAGGTGGCGCGTGACGTCGATGGCGAACGGGCTGTGGCCGCCGCGGTGCTCGACCGCGAAGCGGCCGTTGACCCACACGCGGGCGCGGTGGTTGACCGCGCCGAAGTGCAGCATCAGGCGTTCCTCGGGACCGGGCATCATGCCGGGGTCGAGGCGCAGGCGGCGGCGGTACCAGATGCGGCGCCGGAACGCCATGTCGTGCACGCCGCTGGCGCGCGCCTCGGGCGGGAACGGCACCACGATGCTGCGGTCGAACGCGACCTCGGCCGGGTCGACGTGCACGGCCTGATCGTCGAGCATGGCCTGCCACGGGCCGTCCAGGCTGCGCCAGGCGGCGCGGCGCAATTGGGGGCGGGGATATTCCACGTTTGCCTCCTCGGCATGGCGGCGGGCGCCGCGCGATGGTTGTGATGGAATGCGCCGTGCTTACGTACGCGATACAACCACTCTACGCATGCGGGACCCGCGCACGCAAGCGCCGCACGCGCGGCGTGGCGAAAAAGGCGCGCCGGTCCGGCAGGCGCAGGGGCCGGCCGGCGCCGGGCATCCCTGCACGCCCTCTGGTATCATGGCGCTTGTTTTCGTCTCCCGCCGCCGTCACATGTCCATCATACTGCCGCACCGCCGCGCCGCATCCGTCCTGTGCCTGCTGGCGGGCGCCACGCTGCCCGTCCTGGCGCCGAGCGCGGCTGCGGCGCCGGTGGCGTCGCTGCAGGCCTGGCCGGCGAAGCAGCCGACCCCGCCGCTCAAGCTGGCCGGCCTGGACGGC
This sequence comes from Massilia forsythiae, assembly GCF_012849555.1. NCBI lineage: Bacteria > Pseudomonadati > Pseudomonadota > Betaproteobacteria > Burkholderiales > Oxalobacteraceae > Massilia > Massilia forsythiae. The sequence goes on along the minus strand of NZ_CP051685.1, from coordinate 5,021,929 downwards.
GGCGACTGGGACCTGGCGCGCCTGCGCGGCAAGGTCGTGGTGGTGAACTTCTGGGCCAGCTGGTGCGGACCGTGCGTGGCCGAGCTGCCGCTGCTGGGCGCGCTGGCCGGGCGCGAGGCCTGGCGCGACCGGGTCGCGGTGGTCGGCGTGAACTACAAGGAATCGCTGGACGCCATCCAGGCCTTCGGCGCCGCCCACCCGATCCCGTACGCGCAGGCGCGCGACCGCTCGGGCGAGGCCTTCAAGGTCTGGACGCTGGGCGTGATGCCGACCACGATTCTGGTCGACCGCCAGGGCCGCGCGCGCTGGCGCAGCACCGGCGAGCTGACCGCCGGCGACGAGCGGCTGCAGCGCGCCATCGAGGCGCTGCTGGCCGAATGAGCGCGGCCTGCGCGTACACGCCCGACGACATCATTCAACAATCACAACAAAGGAACCACCCATGCGTGAAACCAACTTCCAACGCCGCCTCGTCCTGAAAGCGACCGGCGGCCTGCTGCTCGCCGCCGCGCTGCCGCGCGCCCTGTTTGCCCAGCAGGCGCAGCAGCAGGAGCAACAGCGCCGTTTCGATCCGCAGCCGGGCGAGTGGAAGGGTTTCGAGGTGGTCACGCGCATCGACCTGCAGCGCGCCCAGGGCCCGTCCACGGTGTGGGTGCCGCTGCCCGCGGTCGACACCGACTGGCAGCGCACGCTGTCCAACAGCTGGAGCGGCAATGCCAAGTCGATGCGCGCCGTGTCCGACAGCCGCTACGGCGCCAAGTACCTGGTGGCCGAGTTCGACGGCAGCGCGCCTCCCGTGCTGGAAGTGGTGTCGCGCGTGCAGACCCGCGACCGCGGCGAGAACTGGAAAAGCACCCGCAACGGCGGCGCATCCGCCGAGGACCTGCGCCTGTGGCTGAAGCCCACCGACCTGATGCCGCTGGACGGCATCGTGCTCAAGACCGCCAACCAGATCGTGGCCGGCGCGCGCACCGACGAGGACAAGGTACAGCGCATCTACGACTGGATCCTGCTGAACACCTTCCGCGAGCCGAAGGTGAAGGGTTGCGGCCTGGGCGACATCAAGACCATGCTGGAGACGTCCAACCTGAGCGGCAAGTGCGCCGACCTGAACGGCCTGTTCGTTGGCCTGTGCCGCGCCGTGGGCGTGCCGGCGCGCGACGTGTACGGCGTCCGCATCGCCCCGAGCGCCTTCGGCTACCGCGAACTGGGCGGCAAGCCGGCCGCGCTGCAGGGCGCCCAGCACTGCCGCGCCGAGGTCTACCTGAAGCGCCACGGCTGGGTTGCGATGGACCCCGCCGACGTCACCAAGGTGATGCGCCAGGAAACCGCGGAATGGATCAAGGACCCGGACCATCCGGTGGTCGCGCCGGTCAAGCGGGCACTGTTCGGCGGCTGGGAAGGCAACTGGATGGGTTACAACTTCGCCCACGACGTGCCGCTGCAGGGTTCCAAGGCGATCGGCAAGGTCGGCTTCCTGATGTACCCGCAGGCCGAGAACCGCGGCGAGCCGTACGACCCGCTGAACCCGGACGCATTCAAGTACGTGATCACCGCGCGCGCGCTCTGAGCCTGTCCCGCATCGCACGCCGCCGGCAGGATCGGCGGCGCTCTGCTATGCTGGCGCCGACATGAACGCGAATACCTCTTCCCGTGCGCCGGCGCCCCCGGCGGACCCGCCCGCCGCCACCGAACGCAAGGCCGGCCGCCTGGTGGCGCTGGCCGTACTGGCCTCGCTGCTGGCCTCCACCTGTTGCGTGCTGCCGCTGGTGCTGGTGCTGGCCGGGATCACCGGCGCCTGGATGGCCACGCTGCAGTCGATGAAGCCGGTCACGCCGTACGCGATCGCGGTGACGCTGGGCGCGCTGGGCTGGGCCGGCTGGCTGCTGTTCCGGCGGGCCCAAGTGTGCTCGCTGGAAGATGGCAGCTGCGCCACCACGCGGCCGCTGCTGCGCCGCGTGTTCGTCGGCTGCGCGCTGTTCATCGCGCTGCTGCTGGGCTTTCCGCTGGTGGCGCCGCTGTTCTACTGAACGCCGACCCGTGCGCCGCGTGCGCGCGGCCTCAACATTTCCATCGATCCAATCCCACGACATGAAAACGACCAAGCTCCTGTCCCTGTTCGCCGCCGTGGCCGCCGCCGGCCTGCTGGCCGCGCCGCAGTCCGCCCTCGCCAAGACCCAGACCGTGGCGCTGAACGTGCCGACCATGGATTGCGCCACCTGCCCGATCACCATCAAGGCCGCCCTCAGCAAGGTGCCGGGGGTGAGCAAGGTGAACGTCAGCTACGAGAAGCGCGAGGCGGTGATCGTGTACGACGATGCGCAGGCCAGCGTGGCGGACCTGAAGAAGGCGAGCGCGGATGTGGGGTATCCGGCGATGATCAAGACCGCGCGTTGAAACACGCGGCCTAGCAACGTCGTCCCCGGCCTTGGCGGCCCCCTTGGCGGGGACCCATGCCGACATTGACAGTGTCGAGGTGCTTGCGTAACGATTTCGCATGCTCACTATGGGTCCCCGCCTGCGCGGGGACGACGGATTATTCGATCGCTTCGCTCCCAGCACTGCCAGCCCGCTTTTCCTGCCGCGGCAACAGCTCGCGCACCGCCGCGGTCAGTTTGTCCACCGACACCGGTTTGCCGATGTGCGCCGAAAACCCGGCCGCGTGGGCCTGCGCGACGTCGCTCTCCCTGCTCATGCCGGTGATGGCGATCGCCGGCAGCGCCGCGTAGCCGTCGATGGCGCGCGCCCGCCGCAGGAATTCGTAACCGTCCATCTCCGGCATGGTGATGTCCGAGATCACCAGGTCGACGCGCTCGCGCGCCAGGATCGCCAGGCCCTCGCCGGCGCTGGGCGTGTCGAACACGGCCGCGCCGCTCATCTCCAGCAGCGCCTTGAACACGTGCAGGATGTCCTCGACATCGTCCACCACCAGGATGCGCAGCCCGGCCAGGCCGTCTTCGGCATCGTCCTGGTTTCCGGACCCCAGCCCGGCGTGGCCGTCCACCAGCGGCAGCCAGATGCTGAAGCGCGCGCCCTTGCCCAGGCCCTCCGAGGCGGCCTCCACCCGTCCGCCGTGCAGGCCGACGATCTCGCGCACCAGCGCCAGCCCGATGCCCAGGCCGCCCTTGCCGCGCGCGCCGTTGGCCGCGCTCTGGCCGTACATGTCGAACACGTGCGGCAGGAACTCGGGCGCGATGCCCTGGCCGTCGTCGACCACGTCGATGCGCGCATGACCGTCCTCGCGCGCCAGGCGCACCTCGATGCTGCCCTGCGCCGGCGTGAACTTCATCGCGTTGCTGAGCAGGTTCAGCAGCACCTGTTCGATGCGCACCACGTCCGCCATCACCGGCAGGCCGTCGGCGCCGCCGCTCACATCGAGGCGCAGGTCGCGCGCCGCCGGGTCGCTGCGGGCGACATCGACGATGCCGCGCACCAGCACGTCCGGCACCACCGGCGCCAGCGTCAGCGACAGCTTGCCGGTGCGCACGCGCGACATGTCCATCAGGTCGTCGATGATCTTGGCCTGGCTCATCACCGAGCTGCGGATCACCGAGGCGGCGCGCATGAAGGTGGGCGACTGGCGCAGTTCCGGCATGCGCGACAGGAGCTCGGCGTTAATGTGGATCATGTTGAGCGGGTGGCGCAGTTCGTGCGCCATCACCGACAGGAACTCGTCCTTCTGCGCCGCGGCCTGCTCGGCGCCGCTGCGCTCGGCCTGCTCGCGGTTCAGCGCCTGTTCGCGCGCCTCGCCCTGGCGCTCGCGCGCGGTTTCGTCGCGCGCGATCTTGGCGTAGCCGAAGAAATCGCCGTTGCGCAGCGGCGTGGTGACGCCGCTGCAGAAGAAGCGGCTGCCGTCCTTGCGCACATGCCAGCGCTCGTCCTGGGCGCGGCCGTCCTGGCGCGCGCGCCGCAGCTCGATTTCCGGCGCGCCGGCGGCCAGGTCTTCCGGCGTGAACAGGCGGTCCAGCGGCTGGCCCAGCATGTCCTCGGCGGCGTAGCCGAACAGGTGCTCGGCGCCGATGTTCCAGCTGGTCACGCGGCCTTCCTCGTCGAGCGTGACGATGGCGAAGTCGTTGGCGCTGTCGGCCACCATGCGCATGCGCGCCTCGCTGGCGCGCGCCTGTTCCTCGGCCTGGCGCCGCAGCGTGATGTCGAAGAAGGTCATCACCGCGCCTTCGATGCGGTCCTCGTTGGTGCGGTAGGGCAGCAGGCGCACGATGTAGCAGCGACCGTCGTTGCTGCGCACCTCGCGCTCGACCAGGTGCAGCGTCTCGAAGGTGGCGTTGACGTCGCCTGCCAGCTGGTCGTAGTCGAGCTTGTGGGTCAGGTCGAGCAGCGAGCGGCCGATGTCGGAGGCGATGATCGAGAACAGGTCGGTCGCGCGCGGCGTGAAGCGCTTGATGCGCAGGCCGCTGTCGACGAAGATGGTGGCGATGTTGGTCGAGGCGATCAGGTTGTTCAGGTCGTCGTTGGCCTTGCCGGTTTCCTCGACCTTGACCTTCAGCTCGTAGTTGACGGTAACCAGCTCCTCGTTGACCGACTGCAGCTCTTCCTTGCTGGTTTCCAGCTCCTCGGTGGCCGAGCGCAGCTCTTCGTTGATGGCCTGCAATTCTTCATTGGACGCGCGCAGCTCCTCGGTCGAGACTTCCGAACTCTCGATGGTTTCCTGCAGCTGCTCGCGCTTGCGCTGCAGCTCCGACTCGAGCTGGGCCAGCACCACGTCGTGGCTGCCGTCCTGGCGCGCCGCCGCCACCCGTTCGGGCGCCGGCTCCACCCGGGCGAACACCACCAGCAGGAAGTCGGCCTCCGATTCTTCCTCGCGGAACATGCGCACCGTCATGGCGATGGTGCCGAGCTCCTGCTTTTCCGGCAGGCCCACCGGGCGGCACGCGATACCGCCCTCGTGCTGCAGCGCCTGGTACATGGCCGAACGCAGTTCCATGCGCAGTTCCGGCAGCACCAGCGCCAGCAGGCTGCGCGACGGCTCGCCGCCGACCATGCGCAAGTATTGCCCGGCCTGCTGCGACATGTGCACGATGTTGCCTTCGCGGTCGGTCACCACCGAGGGCGGCGCTGCCTCGGCCAGCGCGCGCAGGTGCAACTCGGCGTACGAGAACTGCGGCTTGCCCGGCAGCTTGGCGCGCGCCACCTCGGGCAGGCGCGCGCCGAACACGGTCGAGCCCGGATTGTGGTGGCTCAGGGCGCGGCCGCCGCCGCCGCGGGCGCGGTAGATGCGGTTCTTCTTGTCCACCGCCACGAAGTACTCGGACACCGATTCGGCCGACTCCGAACTACCCAGGAACAGGTAGCCGCCGGGCTTGAGGGCGAAATGGAAGGTCTGCAGCACGCGCGCCTGCACGTCGCGGTTCAGGTAGATCAGCAGGTTGCGGCAGGAGATCAAGTCCAGGCGCGAAAATGGCGGGTCGCGCAGCAGGTTGTGCGAGGCGAACAGGATGCGGTCGCGCAGCGGCTTGCGGATGCGGTAGCGGTCCTCTTCCTTGCTGAAGTACTGGCGCAGGCGCGCCGGCACCACGTCGGTGATGATCGCAGACGGATAGTTGCCCGAACGCGCGGCATCGATGGCGCGGTCGTCGATGTCGGAGGCGAACACCTGGAATGCCGGCGGATGTTCCACCAGCGCGGCCTGGTCGGCCATCAGCATCGCCAGCGAATACGCTTCCTCGCCGGTGGCGCAGGCGGCGACCCAGGCGCGGATTTCGTCGGCCGGCACCTTGTCCTTGAACAGCTCGGGAATCACGTCGCGCTCGAGCGACTCGAAGGCTTCGCGGTCGCGGAAGAAGTTGGTCACGCCGATCAGCATGTCGTCCAGCAGCGCCTTGTTCTCGCCCGGATCGGCTTCCAGCAATGCCCGGTACTCGGGCAGCGTATGCACTTGCCGCACCAGCAGGCGGCGCTCGATGCGGCGCAGCACGGTGGCGCGCTTGTAGTGGCGGAAATCGTGGCCGGTGTACTGCAGCAGACGCGTGATGATGTCCTGCAGCGCATCCTCGGCACTGGCGGCGTCCTCCTCGATGCGCGCTTCGGCCAACTCGTGCGCCACCGGCGCCTCGCCGTCGGCCGGCGCCGGCAGGCGGATCGACTTGGCGTTGTTCCACAATTCGATCAGCTTCTGCGGCATGTCCACCACCGGCAGCACGAAGTCGACCACGCCGGTGCGGATCGCCGCCTTGGGCATGCCGTCGTGCTCGGCATCCTCGGGCGCCTGCACCAGCGTCACGCCGCCCTGCTCCTTGATGCGGGTGACGCCGACCGCGCCGTCGGCCCCGGTGCCGGACAGCACGATGGCGATCGCGCGCGCGCGGTGCGCGTCCGCCAGCGTGCGGAAGAACAAATCGATCGCCACGTGCTGGCCGCGCGGACGCTCCAGTTCGTCCACGATCAGCAGGCCGTCGACCATCGTCAGGCGGTAATTCGGCGCGATCACGTACACGTGACCCGGCTCGATCTTCACCGGCGACGTCACCTGCTCCACCGGCATGCGGGTGGCGCGCTGCAGGATCGCCGCCGCCGAGCTGGGGTGCTTGGGCGACAGGTGCAGGATCACCACGAAGGCCATCTCGTTGGCCGCCGGCATGTTCTCGAACAGGTGCAGCAGCGCCGGCAGGCCGCCGGCGGAAGCGCCGATGCCGACCACCGGGAACTGCAGTGTGCTCGGCACGACGCCGGGTGCGACGGGTTGCGAGCTGGGCGTGGCGGTGGTGTCCGACATCGTAATGTTTGCAAATGAACAAAGCCGCAGTCTAGACGATTCGTGCGCTATTTGGGCCGGGACGGAAAAATAAACTCGCAATGAATACCGCGTTTGGAGAAGAAGCGCGCGCCGATGGTTCCCGCGAGCACGCGCAAACGTTTGCGCCGGTTTTCCCACCCGGGTTGTCTAGACCACCGGCGCCGCCACCGTTGCGCGCCGTTCGCTCAGGAACAACAGCAGCGCCAGCGCCGGCAGCGCCATGCCGACCGCGCAGGCACCGCCCCAGCCGGCGCGCGCATAGGCCCAGGCGCCCAGCGCCGAGCCGGCCGCGCCGCCCAGGAAGAAGGTCGCCATGTAGATGCCGTTGACGCGGCTGCGCACCTCGGCGCCGAGCGCGTAGATGGCGCGCTGGCCCAGCACCAGGTTGCCGGAGACGCCGAAGTCCAGCACCACCGCCGCCAGCGTCAGCAGCGCCAGGCGCGCGTGCATCGAGGCGCCGTCGTGGGCAGTAGCCAGCGTGGCGCCGAAGGCGGCGATCACGACGGCGATGCAGAAGGCGGTGGCGGGACGGGTCCAGCCGCGGTCGGCCACGCGTCCGGCGATCGGCGCCGCCACCGCGCCCGCCACCCCGGCCAGCGCGAACAGCGCGATGCCGCTCTGGTCGAGGCCGAAGGCGGGGCCGGACAGCAGCAGCGGCGTCACGGTCCAGAACACGCTGAAGGCGCCGAACATGCCGGCCTGGTACAGCGCGCGCCGGCGCAGCACCGGGAAGCGCGCGACGATCCCGCCCATCGAACCGAGCAGCGCGGCATAGCCGAGCGTGGCCGGCGGCACGCGCGCCGGCAGCAGCAATCGCAGCACCAGTGCCAGCAGGGCCATCAGCAGCACCGACAGCCCGTACACCGCCTGCCACGACACCAGGTGCGCGAGGAAGCTGGCGACCGGACGCGCCAGCATGATGCCGAGCATCAGCCCGCTGACGATGTTGCCGACCACGCGCCCGCGCTCCTCCTCGGCCGCCATGTGCGAGGCGTACGGCACCAGCACCTGCACCGCCACCGCGCCGAAGCCGATCGCCAGGCTGCAGGCCAGGAAGGCGGCGGCCTGGCGCGCGAACATCGCGCCCAGCAGCGCCAGCCCGAGCACGCCCATCAGCCCCAGCACCAGGCGGCGGTTCTCGACCAGGTCGCCCAGCGGCACCGCCAGCAGCAGGCCGGCGCCGTAGCCGAGCTGGGTCAGCGTGACGATCAGCCCGGCCGCCTCGGCCGGCAAGCCGATGGCGGCGCGGATCGGGCCGACCAGCGGCTGCGCATAATAGATGTTGGCGACGATCAGGCCGCAGGCGGCGGCGATCAGCAGCATCAGCCAGGTCGGCATGCGGTCGTGCGCAAGAGTCACCGGATAGTCCTCGTCGGATGAAACAGCCATTCTACCGTTGCGGCCGCGCGGACGCTTTCAACGGGATCGCCGGTGCGGCAAGGCGGATGGGATGCGCTCTACGGCTGCTCGGCCCACTGGTATTCCCAGGCCCACGGCAGGGCGACGTCGCCCAGGGCAAGGCGCGCCAGTTCCGGGAACAGGCGCTCGGCGCGCACGTCGTTGGACAGCATGACCACGCAGCGCCGCCCCTGCTCCACGCACAGCGCCAGGTTGGCGCTCCACTCGTCATGGCCGGCCACGTACCAGGCGGTACTTGCGCCCTGGCGGAAGGTGAGCACGCCGAGGCCGGCGGCCAGCCCCTGCGGCCAGTCGGCGCGCGCCGCGTCGAAGGTCGGGAACTGGCGCCGCGATGCCACCGGCAGCCAGGCTTTCACCATGGCCTCGCGCCCGGCCGGACTAAGGCCGTCGCCGCGCATCATGCCGGCCCACAACCGCGCCTGGTCGGCGACGGTGGTGTCCATCGAGGCCGCCGCGCGCACCCGGTAGCGGCGCTCGTGCGGCTGCACGCTGCCGTCGAAGGCATAGCCCTCGGCGGCGTTGTCGGCAAAGCCCGGACGCCAGCGCATCGCGGTGCGGCGCATGCCGAAGCGGTCGAACACGCGCCGCTGCATCTCGAAGTCGACGTCCAGCCCCAGCACCTGCTCCAGGATCATCTGCAGCAATTGGTAGCCTTCGCTGGAATGGGCATAGCGGCTGCCCGGCTCGAAGTGGATGCGCAGGCGCTCGTCGTCTTCCAGCCAGCGGAAGTTGGCGAAGCCGGCCCCGTGCATCAACAGCATGCGCGGAGTGATGCTCTTCCAGCGCGGGTCGTCGGCCAGGTCGGCGTAGTCGAACGGCCGCTCGTGGTAGTACGGCAGCGGCTTGGGCAGCAGGCGGTTCAGCGGCGCGTCCAGGTCGAGCTTGCCCTCGTCGGCCAGCTGCAGCACCATGTAGGCGAAGGCGGTCTTGGTCAGCGCGGCGCCGTACAGCACCGTCTCGTCGGTCAGCGGCTGGCCCAGCGCGGCGTTGCGCTGGCCGAACACGCGCACCTTGCCGACCTTGCCGTCCTCGATGGTGGCCAGCGCCAGGCCCTGCACCTGCTCGCGCCGCATCACGCGCTGGATCTCGTTGTCGGCCAGCGAGCGCGCCGGGCGCTGGGGCGCGGCGCAGCCGGCCAGCAGGCTGCACAGCAGGGCCGCGGACAGCAGGGCCGCCGGCCGGCGCGGCGGCGTGCTGCTCTGATTCGTGCGGCGGTTGGACGACGCGGCCGTGATATGCATGCTCGAAGGTCTCTCTTCTGTCGTGGAGGCCGGCATCATGCCACGTCAACTGTGTCACCGGGGCGGTGCATGGATAAAAACATCGCCATGTGGCGACGTACCGTCCCGATTCGACGAGTGCGGATCAGCAGGTGCGGTCGATGTGTAAAAGGATCGACGCGGAGTTGCCCGTAGGGAAGCCGTGAAATCGCCACCCGGTTCGAGTCCCAGTGCATCCAAGCGGACGTGTCCTGCATATAGAATTGGGCGCCGTCAGGTTCAAAGTAACGGGTAAATTTGAGGGATTTTTGGCACGACGCACGATTAAATCCTGATCAGGCTGTCGAACTCGTTACGGTTCGAGCCATGAGCGAGGTGTAGCGAGAGCGAAATTTCATTTCCATCGCGTGAAACACGAAGCGTGTATTCGCCTGGTTGAATGTCGATGAACATCCCGCCGCGCGCGGCTTCTGGCTCAAACGCTTCCGCAGTGACTTCTTCGGCCGCACCTGCAAAGAGACGCCCTGACGGCACACGCAAGTTCACTTCAACCTGAGGACACTGAACCTCTTCGGCGAAGGTGAACGAGTATTTACCGTCACTACCGAGGTTAAGGAAGGCGACGTTCCCTCGATTTACCTCTGCAAGTTCAGCGTCAGGGATAGACCACCAATCAGCATCGTCTTCGAGACGATGCTTGAGGGAAGCGATATCAAAGACGCACATCGTCGCCGTGTCAGTTACGAAATTGGCCTTCAATACACCTCCTTTAATGCATGACGGCGGACAAGCATCACCGTTGAAATTTCCGATACTGGCCGAAACGGGTCATTGCGATCCGCATAGAAGTCTACCGGATGCAAATCCATCATTAGCTGCGACCGGCTGGAATCTACCACAAGCAGCCATTCATAGTCGCTTGCAGACGTTACGCCAGTATGATCGTCTGATCGGTACAGATTTCCCAATTCGCATTAAATTTTTTGAAAACACTGACTGGGCCGCATATCATCTACCTGAATAAGGATCGACTCATCTTTTCGAATCACCTCCAACCTCCCGTTGTCGAGCTCATGGACTTCCGCTGCCCAGCACGACACGATATGCCCACCAATTTCGATCTCAATCCGAAGATCAGCGTTCTCCCCATCACATCCGGTAACTAAAACATTCGCTTGTCCGATCGGAAGTTCGATAATCTCTCGAGTGCGGTAGATACTGCCGCATTCAAGACTCGATAGCATGTCCATTTGTTCTCGATACATCAGATGCAATCCGTAACAGCCTGTTCCGTCGTCAGACTGTTACAACATGCGATAGACCAAGCCGTTTTCCAACTGAACATCAAGGCTGATGAACTGGAGATATGGAACATCTGGATGGGTGCATGTAACCATGCCATCATCTGCTGCTCCTCCAGCGAATGCCATTTCAGTACCCACCCATCTGACGATACAGTGGTTATTGATCTTAGTGACATGGGCAAATTGTTCCAAGGTCGAGCACTCCTTCAGAGAGTACCAGTGGCCGCTGTTGGCGGATCTCGGCCGGTCGGCCCAGCATAGCAGGTTGCCCGATCGGAAATTTAACCGACTATTACGACCGGCCGGATTCGACCCAAAGCGGACACAAGATGGGCCTGGGTCAGAAGGTCGGATAGCCGATCGTCGCAGCCTCGACGACGAGTTGATCATAGCTTCGCCTCGATCCCAGCGCTTGAATCAGAGCCGAGGAAAGGGGCTCATGTTTGTAGAATCGCGCAATGACTTCAGCGGGAATATCAACCTCGTAGTAATGCTCGGCAAAGTCACGGTAGGTCTGCGGTCCACCCATATAGTACGAAAGCATCCATGACGAGCCATCCGGATCGCTCGCCAAAGGGTATGCGATCTGGCCCTGATTCCAAGCCTGAGCATCTGCCAGGAACCAGAGGCAGAAAGTCGTATCTTCCATGTGAAACGCCGGCTCTGTCAACGAGGACGAGAACTGCTTTGGGACATGTTCCAGGACGCCCGGCCAGATTTTCGGAGGATTCAAAGCCCACGGCGACATTGCAGCTTCGTGATCGAACCCTCGAATAAAACATCCAGTTGGATCAAAGACAGCAAACAGATCGTCGCCTTGGCCATTACGCATCGAGCCCATCTGCGTATCAAGCGACCAGCTGGAATCGAAAGAAAAGTACCGGAACTCCCATTCCTCTTCCAATATTGCATCCAGCATTGAAAGCGACTGCATGATGCATTTCAGCGTATCGGGCGGGGGAAGATCAAGCATAGGGTGTGAATGCATGATTTTTCAATACTTGATATGTCTGCTTATGGCCGATCTCGACCCTTCAGGTCAGAATAGCAGGTTGCCTGATCGGAAAAGTCACGAACGGTCACGACCGGCTGGATTCGACCCTAAGCGGTCATCGGATTATCGAACCAGTGTCTGACCTTAAGCTAAACGGTCGCCACCCACCAGGTGGATCCCATTCTCCTTCTCCATCAATCCTCCCGGGTGTCGCACGGTGGAGTACCACGCCATCAATTCCAAGGTCTTGCTGCTTCCAGATCAGATCGCCTTTACGGTCAAATGCGAGCACTTCAGATGCGGATGCGGCAAGGATGGAGATCTGACGATCAAGATGATCCAGGTCACGCGAGTCATATAAATGCCCGAAATACCCGCTTAGTGAGAAGCGGCGCATGTAGCCAAGATGAACGTCAACGACGAATACGAACCGCCCGTAGCCAATGTAAATCATGCTGTCATTGACACGTACGTCCCTGAAGCACGATTCGCCTGCACTCGCAAGAATGTCTACTCGGGCAAGCGGTGCGCTATCAACGGTCGCAGCCACGCTTGCGATGACCTCGGAGTCCGATATCTCACCAGCGGCAACGAGGATTTGGTCGAACTCAAGGTAGGCATCGCGAGGACTAAGGAATTCTACTTTCATGGATTTATCGTTGACATGGGGGAGCATCAAATGTCCGCTTCTGGCCGATCTCGGCCGTTCGGTCCAGCATAGCAAGTTGGCCCGGCGAAAAATTCACAGACTGTCACGACTGGCCGGAATCGACCCAGAGCAGTCGTTCGAAATTTAGATTTTACCGGCACTGCAGATAGTTAAATTACCTCGTAGCTCGTACAGTCTTCAACATCGTTGATAAGCACTTTGCGGCCGTTCTCGAATTCGAATATTACGCATGCTCCACGTTCGGTAGCCAACGTTCTATAAGACTTGAGGCGCACACCGACCAGCTCAGCGGAAAGCGCCACATCAATATGAGGATAGTTCCACCCTTCCTCACCAATGGACCAGGGTTCTGGATCTGTTGGCCATGTTCGCCAGTGCACTGTGCCAAGATCGAAACACAAACGGTGCCATATACCAGCGAACTTCAGATAGGTGACATTTGCCGTTTGGATCGGCTCTCCTTCAAACTCGAAACCTTCGCAGATCAACCCTTCGCACGTCTGTCCCTCAATCGCGGGAGGCGCACCGATGAATTCAAGTTCCACTGTGCTCTTCCTTAGCAATGCGTTGTAACGCACCTGACAGAATAAATTGAATACCCTGGCTACGACCGCTCCTGGCCGAAAGCGGTCTTTGCTGAACGCCTGCAACCGAACTAAAGCGAGCTAGAGACAGGGTTAAAGAGACGTTAAGTAGGCGCTATCTTAAAACTGGCAAGGGCATCATCGAGCTCGTCTGCAGTTGGCTTGTCTTTGCCAAAGATCATCCATTCGAAATACCCAATAATTAAAGCAGATGCGGCAAAAATACTAATATAATAGTCATTAAAGCGGAAATGCACCATCTCTCCAAAGCAATATGACTCATAGTCATCTATGCATGGAGGCGTGACCTCATCAATAATTTGACTTTCTTTTTTCTTAGGATCGGTAAGTTCCCAGTGTTTTGTCCCGTTTGATACTTCTGTTACAGCCTTAAAAAGAGCTTTGGCTTCACTTGAAAGGTTGTGTGCCCGGTGAGCTTGTTCGGCCGTAGCTCCTCGTTTTCCTTGCAGCCAGTCGATGTACAGGTGATGCGCTGTAACTACGAAGTTAAACGTGTCATAGACACTCCACGATTGTTCAAGACGCGACTCGTCATACTTCAGCTTTTCGAATAGCTGCTCTACTGTATGAAGAGGTAAGCGTGGCGAGGACTTTTTATGCAATTCATTCTCCAAGCGAACAGACACCACTACAACTTCAATTCTTTTGACCAGACAAGGGATTCAGACTCTGAACCTATCAGCTTCTGTTATTGACCGGATCCGGCTTTCGGGATCAGCAAAGCAGGTTTCCACAATGAAAAATTACGGAGTGCCACGAGGGGACGCTTCCGACCCGAAGCAGACGTTCAGTGACCGTGTAAATTTGCTTGTTTTTGCCTCTGAATGTCCTTTTTCAAAGCCCTTCCTGATAAATAAAAACCGCAGGTCATGCATCGCACAGGTAAGGGATGAACACCCTTGTTGTATCTAGCTTCGTCGGCGATAGAACATGAAACACTCAATGGCTGAGTCGCGCAGTTAGGGCACTTATACAGCAGTACAGCGAATACAACAAAAATAATGCTTACAAACACAAAACCGACAATTACCGCGTCATTTTGCTTAACAAGAAAGGCGTCTAGAACTAGTGGCCCTAAGAAAACGCTGCCAAAACCGAACCATACGCGAAGCTGACGTTTACGGAAAATAGCCACATTGACTGACTGCTCAGCTTTTACCTCATCGCTAGACAAATCTATTCTAGATAACATGGCATTCCCCCCCATAACCCTCCAAAGCTAGCTTCTTGTCGCCGAAAAAGTATAACGCCTACTTCTGGCGATTCGCGTCAGGGTCAAAGTAAATTTCTAACCGTTTGCAGACTTATCTGGTCGTCTGCTATCGACCCAGAGCGGATCTATTTTCTAATCCAATAAAGCTCGACCTGATCTGCGCCAACTAACCGCGTTTTAGGTACTTCTTGAATCTCGTCGGGATTGATTACAGGGCGCGGAAACGGCCCCGCTGCCTGCAGGAGTTCTGGATGGTCCTTTGTCGCAATATTGCAGACTTTGGAAAACGCCTCACCGGGATTTTTTGCGCGAACGAGACCCGACAGTTCGCAGTCGTGTTCGACGCCATCCTTCATAAAACCCCAGCCTACAGCGGCTACCTGCCACATACTCATGTCCGTCCTCTGTGAGCGATATTGAATTTGAACGTACTGCAACGCGGAAGCCTGCTTCTGGCCGAACCCGGCCTTCGAAAGCAACATAGCATGTTGATACGCTGAAAAGTCGTCAAGTGGTGCGACCGACCGGAACCGACCCATTGCAGACGTTCACACAACAGACAACCGGCTCAAATATTACGGATAATCTCGTAAGCTCATTGCTCCATCATGTTTTGAAAGCGCATCGACAGCGGTTGAAGCGCTTTCACATTTAGTCCAGCTGGGACTAAAAATATTAATAATCCAAGATAGCCCAAAAATCCAGAGGTTCTTAAATACATGCCTGCCGCAAACCCGAGAATTACTAACAGGATCAACAACACGTTCAAGCCGATCATGACTTTACGCAGACCGATCCTAGAGGGACTGGAAAGTGCGACGGCCGTGCCGGCCGGAATAAGTACGATAAAACTGTACAGCACAAGAATCGCCATAAGGGTGTTGAACGATATTTGGGCACCGAACTTCTGGGCAAAGAGAGCTAAGCCAGTCAAAGCCCACAAAACCGCGCCGACGATGTTCATCCACTTTGTTTTGTTCGTGGCGCCTATTGTTTTTTGCATCATGAATCTCGTTCACTAGTTTTAATTTCTGGTCTAATGTCAGTGCATGGCGTCCACGCCAAGTGCCCGATTCTGGCCGATCTTGGCCGTCCCATATAGTATAGCAGGTTGCCCGGTCAGAAAATTTACTGACTGTCACGACCCTCAGCAACCGACCCAAAGCGTACTGTCGAGTAGACTCTGTACAAGCTAACGGTTTGCAATCGAAAGAATTAATAATTGTGGCGCCAGTCCAGGTAGTCGAGGCCGGCCTCGTCTCTCCCAAGCTCAATCCGGTAGTAAGAACGCTTGGCCATTTCGCCAGAGGTTTCGTGCCAATAGAACTCAGCGATTCTCTCAAGTGGCAAACGTTTGCGGAGCAGTTCATAATAGGCGCCGGTAATTTCTCTCGCGCGCGCCTCCGAAACATCAAATTTTTTCCGTACTTCTTCAATAGTTTCTTCTAGCAAATACGGGATCGTGACCTCCATAGGACTCTCGGATTTGCCAAAATCAGCAACCAATTGTTCCAGTGCCGAACCCAGAATGTATCTTGCGGCGTCGGCACCAAAATTTGTCGTGAGAACGAGTTCACCTCGTTGCTCCAAATCCAGGAGAGACTGGAGAATTTTTTCTACAAGCTTGTCATCACTCTTCATTGAAACTTTCATCGCCCGCTTTCGTCCGATCGCCACAGTTCGACACAGTTCGACACAGCATAGCAGGTTGCCCGGGGACTAGTCGAAGGTATCCCACCATATCTCTCCAGTATCGTGCGTCTGCTTTTGGCCCAGGATGGGTAAATACCCGAAGCGAACAGTATATTGTCAAGACTCGGCCTCCGCAAACGCTCTCAAAGACGTTTTCTTGAGGTCCGCAATGGTAAAGAGACCCTTGAAAACGCGTGTATTTCGCGTTTCTATACAGTCTATGCCGATAGCAGTCGTCAATCATCTGGCAACATTAAAAGAGTTTCCGCTGAGGGAAATAATGTTCTCTTTCATTGGGCGATAACGTTTTACAGGTAGTGAATAGTTTTCACTCTATAACGGGCTAACGGGCGACTATTTCGCCCGGCGATAGACGCGCACGTAGTCGACCAGCATGTGCTGCGGCAGCGGCGTGGTCCCATCCGGATAGCCGGGCCAGTAGCCGCCCACGGCCAGGTTGAGGATCACGAAGAACTGATGCGCGAACACCCAGTCGCCGCCGACCGTGTCCGGGCGCGCCGTGTGGTACAGGATGCCGTCGCGGAACCAGCGGATCTCGCCCGGCTCCCATTCCACCGCATACAGGTGGAAATCGTCGGCGTAGGCGCCCTTGTCCAGCGCGGACGGCTTGCCGACGCCCTTCTCGCCCGAGTAGCCGGGGCCGTGCAGGGTGCCGTGCACGAGGCCCGGTTCCTTGCCGATGTTTTCCATGATGTCGATCTCGCCGCAACGCGGCCAGCCGGCGGTGCCGATGTCGGCGCCCAGCATCCAGAACGCCGGCCAGATGCCCTGCCCGCGCGGGATCCGGATCCTTGCCTCGTAGCGGCCATAGGTGCGTTCCTGCAGGCCCTGGGTCTTGATGCGCGCCGACGTATAGTCCTTGCCTTCGTAGCGTTCGCGGCGCGCCTCGATCACCAGCTTGCCGTCCTCGACGCGCAGGTTTTGCGGCCGTGCGGTGTAGAACTGCCGTTCGTCGTTGCCGTTGCGCGGGTCGCCGGTTTCCGCGACCCATTTGGTGCGGTCGAGTTCGCGGCCGTCGAATTCGTCGTGCCAGTCGAGTATCCAGCCGGGCGCTTGCGGGATCGGCATTGCCGGCACCGTGCCAGCCCTGGCAGCGGCCATGGACGGTCGCACCGCCATGGCCGCTGCCACCATGCAGGCCAGCGCCAGCACCGCCGATGCGGCTGCGCGCGGCATGCGTCTCCTGGTGTCGAACATGTCCTTGCTACGCATCCGGCCTCACGCCGTGCTGGTTGATCGGTCGTGACCGCGATCGCCTGGAAACCTTCCCAGGCGCGCCGACTATAGCAGCCGAAAATTTCACGTGTCAAATCCTTGGCAGGACGCGCGCCACACCGGCGCCAGCTTCGCGCCAGCTCCGCGCCAATGTCGCGCGGCCCCGAGTGTTGCGCCCAATCCGCGCTTTAAAGAATTGGTTGTATTACAGAACAATATTCCGTTGACAATTGATTTTCTTAAACCTAAGATTCCAGCACTGCATGGAAACGTTTCCATACAATGAAGAATAAACAGGAGACCCAATGAATCATCCCAAGGCGAAGCAAAAACTGATCAGCCTGGCCGTGGCCGGCGCCTGCGCGGCGATCGTGTTCCCCGCCCACGCGCAAGACCAGGTGCAGAACCCGGCCCAGGCGCAGGTGCAGGATAACGGCGTGGCGCCGGTCGCCACCCCCTACGATAGCGCCGCCCCCGGTGCGGTGCAGCAGGTGAAGGTCACCGGCCTGCGCCAGTCGCTGGCCTCGTCGCTGAACCTGAAGCGCAATTCGGACGGTATCGTCGACGGCATCGTGGCCGAGGACATCGGCAAGTTCCCCGATACCAACCTGGCGGAATCGCTGCAGCGCATCTCGGGCGTGTCGATCGACCGCTCGATCGGCGAAGGATCGAAGGTCACCGTGCGCGGCATCGGCCCCGACTACAACATGGTGCTGCTCAACGGCCGCCAGATGCCGACCTCGAACCTGGGCGACCTGAACGGCCGCGCCTTCGACTTCGCCAACCTGGCCTCGGAAGCGATCTCGCAGCTGCAGGTGTACAAGACCAGCCGCGCCGAGACCCCGACCGGCGGCATCGGCGCCACCATCAACGTGGTCACCGCACGGCCGCTGGACAAGCTGGGCACCTGGTCCAGCATCGGCGTCAAGGCGGTGCACGACACCACCAACAACAACCTGCCGGGCGACGTCAAGGCCAGCAAGTCGACCACGCCGGAATTCTCGGGCATCTACAGCACCACCAGCGCCGACGGCAAGTGGGGCCTGGGCATCAGCGCCAGCTACCAGGAACGCAACCTGGGCTACAACCAGGCGTCCGTGTCGAGCGGCTGGAAGGGTCCGTTCCGCGGCGACGAGAACAACTGGGGCACCATCCCGGCCACCGGCGCCGTCAACCGGCCCCAGGGCAGCACCCTGTACGAGGTGCCGCAGAACCTGAACTACAGCTTCTCGGGCGTCAAGCGCCAGCGCACCAACGGCCAGCTGACCCTGCAGTTCGCGCCGGTCAAGGACCTGGTCACCACCCTCGACTACACCTACTCGGAAAACAAGATCCAGACCAAGCGCAACGACGTCTCGGCCTGGTTCAACTTCGGCCCGTCGACCTCGACCTGGACCAATGGCCCGGTGGCGGCGCCGCTGGTGTACACCGAGCAGATCTCGCCGGCCACCAGCGACATCGCCATGGGCGGCGGCGACTTCGCCACCAAGACCCAGAACAAGTCGCTCGGCTTCAATGCCCAGTGGCGCGCCAATGCCGACCTCAAGCTCGAGTTCGACGCGCATCGTTCGACCGCCGAGTCGAAAGCCGACAGCCCGCTGGGTTCCTTCAACACCCTGGGCACCGCCAGCTTCAGCCGCGGCGATACCTCGGCCGACTTCTCGCACGACTTCCCGGTACTGTCGATCGCCGGCGCCGACTTCGCGCGCGCGCCACAGCAGGTCACCGGTTCCAACTTCCAGAACGGCTACATGAAGGGCGAAGTCGACCAGGCGCAGGTGAAGGGCCGCCTGCGCATGCTGGAATCGTCGAACCTGAACTTCGGCCTGGGCGCGACCGAGGTCAAGAACCGCTCGGCGCTGTCGAACAACCAGAGCGACACCTGGGGCGGCGCCACCAAGGCCTCGGACTACCCGAGCAGCCTGTTCCACCCGGCCACCGTGCGCGGCTACTTCGACCAGATCGACGGCAGCGGCAACCCGAACCTGTTCAACAATTTCTACACCTTCAACTTCAACGAGGTGCGCCAGGTCGCGGCCAGCGCCACCGGCAAGCCGCAGCTGTACACGGCCAAGACCACCTTCGACCAGGACCAGCGCACCACCGAGAAATCGAAGTACCTGTACCTGCAGTTCAATACCGACTGGGACACGGCAATGCCGATGCACACCGCGATCGGCCTGCGCTACGAAAAGACCGACGTGCTCTCGACCGCGCTGGTGCCGGCCGCGAACTCGATCAGCTGGGGTTCGCAGAACGAATTCTCGGTCAACTTCGGCGCGCCGACCTTCACCACGCTGGGCGGCAAGTACAACAACCTGTTGCCGAGCATCGACTGGGACATGGACGTGCGCCCCGACATGAAGGTGCGCGCCAGCTACGGCGAGACCATCGGCCGTCCGCGCTACGACCAGATCGCCGGCGGCCAGATCCTGGATTCGCTGGCGCGCGTGGAAGGCGGCACCGGCCACCAGGGCAACCCGGCGCTGAAACCCGTCAAGTCGAAGAACTTCGACCTGTCGTTCGAGTGGTACTACGCCAAGCAGAGCTTCGCCTCGGTGAACGCGTTCTACAAGGACCTGGACAACTTCGCCGGCCAGTCGCAGTTCCTGGCCACGCCATTCAACCTGCACACCCCGGTCGGCGGCACCTTCTGGAACGAGGCGCTGGCGCGCGGCTGCGGCAATGCCGACACCACCTGCATCCGCAACTACATCTTCCGCAACCATGCCGGCGCGCCGGGCGTGGTGCGCGGCGCGGACGATGCCAACGGCAACGCCACCGGCACGATCACCGGCCAGCAGAGCGACCCGATCGCCAACTTCCGCATCACGACTTCGTCGAACCAGAAGAAGGCCAGCCTGAACGGCCTGGAATTCAATCTGCAGCACATGTTCGGCAACTCGGGCTTCGGCCTGCAGGCCAACTACACCTACGTGCACTCGGGCCTGCGCTACGACAACACCTCGATCGGCGAGCAGTTCGCACTGCCGGGCCTGTCGAACTCGTACAACCTGGTCGGCATCTACGAGAACGACAAGTGGAGCGTGCGCACCGCCTGGAACTGGCGCGGCGAATTCCTGGCCTCGACCTTCGACAGCGCCGGCCCGAACCCGGTGTACGTGGAAGCCTACGGTCAGCTGGACGTGAACATCGGCTACAACGTCACCGACCGGCTGACGCTGCAGTTCGAGGGCATGAACCTGACCGATTCGATCACCCGCACGCACGGCCGCACCAAGCAGATGGTGGAGTACGCGACGCAGAACGGCCCGCGCTACATGGTGGGGGCGCGGTACAAGTTCTGATGAAAGCGTTCGCCTGACGAGTCAGCGCTGAAACGTCGTCCCCGCGCAGGCGGGGACCCATACTGAGCTTCCGAAGTCGGTACGTTGAGAGGCGCTGATACGACGCCGATGCCGGTTGCTATGTATGGGTCCCCGCCTTCGCGGGGACGACGGCCTTGAGGCCGGCGCACGGGCACACTTGCCCGACCAACTTTTTCAACAAACTAGAAGTTGTTCCAAAGACAGCTTTTCAGGTAGACTCATGCAGTCCGGTTCGACATGAAAGCTGTGATGAGCAACACCATCGAACACATCGTGGTGGTCGGCGGCGGGTCCGCCGGCTGGCTGGCCGCCGCGGTCTTCGCCGCCGAGCATCCGTCGCTGCGCGTAACGCTGGTCGAATCGCCCGGCGTGGCGCCGATCGGCGTCGGCGAAGGCACCTGGCCTTCGATGCGCGACACGCTGCGCCGCATTGGCGTGTCGGAATCCGACTTCCTGCGCGAATGCGACGCCGCCTTCAAGCAAGGCTCCCGTTTCGACCGCTGGGTCGACGGCAGCGCGCGCGACACTTACTTCCACCCGTTCGTCCTGCCCCAGGGCTACGGCGACGCCAACCTGGCCGCTGCCTGGCAGCGCATCAAGCGCGACACGCAGCACGACATCGCGTTCGCCGAGCTGGTCAGCTTCCAGCCGCACCTGTGCCTGCACGGGCGCGCACCCAAGCAGCCGCACACGCCGGAGTTCGCCGCGGTGGCCAACTACGGCTACCACCTGGATGCCGGCAAGTTCGGCGAGTTCCTGCGCCGCCACTGCACCGACCGGCTCGGCGTGCGCCACCTGCGCGCCCACGTCGACGCCATCGAATCCCACGAGAACGGCGACATCGCCGCGCTGCGCCTGCGCGAGCGCGCGCCGGGCGAAGAACGCTTGACCGGCGACCTGTTCATCGACTGCACCGGCATGCAATCGCTGCTGCTCGGCGGGCACTACGGCGTGCCGCTGGTGGAAAAAAAGGACGTGCTGTTCAACGACCGCGCGCTGGCGCTGCAGGTGCCGTACGCCACCCCGGACGCGCCGATCGCTTCCCAGACCACCTCCACCGCCCAGCGCAGCGGCTGGATCTGGGACATCGGCCTGCCGACCCGGCGCGGCATCGGCCACGTGTATTCGAGCGCCCATTGCAGCGACGAGGATGCCGAACGCGACCTGCGCGCCTATGTCGCCGCCACGGGCGGCCCGGCGCCGCAGGACCAGCCGGCGGCGCGCAGACTGGCCTTCGAGCCGGGCTACCGGGCGCGCTTCTGGCACCGCAACTGCGTCGCGATCGGCTTGTCGAGCGGCTTCATCGAACCGCTGGAAGCGTCGGCGCTGGCGCTGGTCGAGATGGCCGCGGCCTGGCTGGCCGACGACATGCCGGCCACGCGCGCCCAGGTCGACGCGGTGGCGGCGCGCTTCAACGAGGCCTTTACCTATCGCTGGGAACGCGTGATCGAATTCCTCAAGCTGCACTACGTGCTGTCGAAACGCGCCGACAGCCCGTTCTGGATCGAGCACCGCGAGGCACGCACCATGCCCGCGCGCCTGCGTGAGCTGCTCGACCTGTGGCGCACGCGTCCGCCGTCGCGGCGCGACTTCCCGCGCATCGAGGAAGTGTTCCCGGCCGCCAGCTACCAGTACATCCTGTACGGGATGGGTTTTACGCTGGACGGCGCGGCGCGCGCCTCCGACCTGCCGCGGCTGGCTGACGAGTGCGTGCGCGAAGCGGCGCGCCTGGCCGCCAAAATGCTGCCGGCGCTGCCGTCCAACCGCGAACTGCTGACGCACGCGGCGCGGCGCGGCCTGCCGCGCACCTGAACCGCACCACATACCAATAACAAACGAAGAGAGACACACCGATGCCCAACCACGTACTGCTCAACAGCGTCGACCACAAGGACCTGCGCGTGATCACCGCGCGCGGCGCCGCCTACGGCGATGCCGTCATGTCGGCCCTGACCTTCCCGGCCGAGTTCCGCGAACTGCAGGCCAGCTACCCGATCGTGTTCGCCAGGACCGCCGACGGCATGTCGTTCGACCCGGTCGCGCTGCTCGGCTTCGAGGAAGGCGAGAACCTGTTCCTGGTCGAGGACCACGAGACCGGCCAGGCGCGCTGGGACGCGCCGGCGATTCCGCTCACCGTCGAGCGCCAGCCCTTCATGATCGGGCGCGGCGCCGAGGAACTGTCGGTGCACGTGGACCTCGACAGCCCGCGCCTGTCGACCGCGCCCGGCGTCGGCGAGGCGCTGTTCCTCACCTACGGCGGCACCAGCGAATACCTCGAGCGCATCGCCTCGGTGCTGCGCACCATCCACGAAGGCTTGACGGCCTCGCGCGGCTTCGTCGCGGCGCTGATGGAACTCGAGCTGCTGGAATCGTTCGCGCTCGACATCGAACTGGACGACGGCTCGCAGAACCGCCTGGCCGGCTTCTACACGATCCACGAAGAACGGCTGCTCGACCTGCCGGCCGAGCGCCTGGAGCGCCTCAACCGCGCCGGCTACCTGCAGGCGATCTACATGGCGGTGGCCTCGCTGTCGCAGTTCCGCGGCCTGATCGAGCGCCGCAACCGCGCCAACCGCGACCGCCACGCACAGCGCGCCCGGGCCGGCTTCGATGCCATCCGGGTCTAGCGATATGCTTAGCGCCATGCCGTCCGCGCCGATACCCGCACCGACACCCGCGCCGATGCGCGAGATCGCCATTGCGCCGGCCGCGCCCGGCGCACGGCCCGCATTGCCGGACGAGCTGCTGCGCGCCACCCGACCGTACATCGTGCGCGGCCTGGCCGCAGGCTGGCCGCTGGTGCGCGCCGCGCGCGACTCCATCGATGCCGGCGACGCCTACCTGCGCCGCTTCTACCGCGACGCCACCGTCAACGCCATGCTGGGCAAGCCCGAGATCGGCGGGCGCTTCTTCTACGACGACACCCTGAGCGGCTTCAATTTCTTTTCCGTGCGCGCGCGCCTGGACGCGGTGCTGGACGAGATGCGCGGCCACCGCGACAGGGACGCCGCCGCGCCGGGCCAGCCGCAACCGGCGATCTACGTCGGCTCGACCACGATCGACACCGCGCTGCCGGGCCTGCGCGCCGACAACGACGTCGACCTGCACGGTCGCGACGCGCTGGCCAGCATCTGGATCGGCAACCGCACCCGCATCGCCGCGCACTACGACCTGCCGGACAACCTGGCGGTGGTGGCGGCCGGACGCCGCCGCTTCACGCTGTTCCCGCCCGAGCAGCTGGCCAATTTGTACATCGGCCCGATCGACTTCACGCCGGCGGGCCAGTCGATCAGCCTGGTCGACGTGACGGCGCCCGACTTCGCGCGCTTTCCGCGCTTCCGGCAGGCGCTGGAACACGCGCAGGTGGCCGAACTGGACGCCGGCGACGCCATCTTCATCCCGTCGATGTGGTGGCACCACGTGGAGGCGCTGGCGCCGTTCAACGTGCTGGTGAACTACTGGTGGCGCCAGTCGCCCGACTACATGGACACGCCGACCAACGCGCTCATGCTGGCGCTGCTGACCATGCGCGAACTGCCGCCCGAGCAGCGGCGCGCCTGGCAAGAGATGTTCCGCCACTATATCTTCGAGCCAGACGCCGAGGCGCTCGATCACATTCCGCCGCAGGCGCGCTACGCGCTGGCGCCGCTCGACGACGAGCGCGCGCGCACGCTGCGCGGCCAGCTGCTGAAACGCATAAACCGTTAATACAAAAAGACGCGCGCACGAGGGGCGACGCGCCAGGAGACCCACATGGAACACGACAAACAGAACGGCCCGATCCGGCGCGTGGTGATCGCCGGCGGCGGCACCGCCGGCTGGATGGCGGCGGCGGCGCTCTCGCGCACGCTCGGCAAGGTGCTCGACATCAAGCTGGTGGAATCCGACGAGATCGGCACGGTCGGCGTCGGCGAGGCGACCATTCCCTCGCTGGTGCACTTCCACCGCCTGCTCGACATCGACGAGCGCGAATTCATGGCTGCGACGCAGGCCACCTTCAAGCTCGGCATCAGCTTCGAGAACTGGCGCGCGCGCGGCGAAGACTACATCCACTCGTTCGGCCTGACCGGCACCGACCACTGGAGCGCCGGTTTCCAGCACTTCTGGCACAAGGGCCGCGAGCGCGGCCTGGCGCACGACTACGGCGACTATTGCCTGGAACTGCTGGCGGCCAGGGAAAACCGCTTCGCCCACCTGCCCAAGGATGGCTTGAACTACGCCTACCACCTGGACGCCACCCGCTACGCGCGCTACCTGCGCCGCTTCTCGGAACACTTCGGCGTCGAGCGCATCGAAGCGAAGATCGCCGCGGTGGAAAAGAACGAGGCCAGCGGCCACATCGCGGCGCTGCGCCTGGATTCGGGCAGCCGCGTGGAGGGCGACCTGTTCATCGATTGCACCGGTTTCCGCTCGCTGCTGCTGGGCCAGGCGCTGGGTGTCGAATACGAGGACTGGTCGCGATGGCTGTTCAACGACAGCGCCATCGCGCTGCAGACCGAGTCGACCGGGCCGGTGGTGCCGTACACGCGCGCCATCGCCCACGACTGGGGCTGGCAGTGGCGCATCGGCCTGCAGGGCCGGGTCGGCAACGGCATCGTGTTCTCCAGCCGTCACGTCGACGACGACACGGCGCGCGCCGCGCTGCTGGCCAATGTCCAGGGCAAGAAACTGACCGAACCGCGCACGATCCGCTTCCGTCCCGGCCAGAGAAAGCAGGTGTGGGCCGCCAACTGTATCGGCATGGGCCTGGCCAGCGGCTTCCTGGAACCGATCGAGTCGACCAGCATCCACCTGATCCAACGCGCCATCGTGCGCCTGCTGCAGCTGTTCCCGACACACGGCATCCACCAGACCGACATCGACGAGTACAACGCCCAGGCGGCGGAAGACATCCGCACCATCCGCGACTTCATCATCCTGCACTACAAGGTCACCAACCGGCGCGACACGCCGTACTGGGAAGCCGCGGCGACCATGGACGTGCCGGAATCGCTGCGCCACCGCATCGCGCTGTTCCGCGACACCGGGCGCGTGTTCCGCCTGCAGAACGAACTGTTCGCGGAAAACTCCTGGGTGCAGGTGATGCTCGGACAAGGGATGATGCCGGCCACCCACCACCACACCGCCGACCTGATGGGCGACGAGGAACTATCCGGCTTCCTGGAAGGCATCCGCGCCAACGTGCGCCGCACCGCCTCGCAGCTGCCGCAACACGGCGACTACGTGGCGCGCTATTGCCCGGCCAAGGCCTGAGGTGGGCACATCCATGAACTCGACCAGCATCGATGCCGCCTTCGGCGACAGCAAGCGCCACTACCCGATCCTGGACGGCCTGCGCGGCGTGGCGGCGCTGATGGTGGTCGCCTTCCACCTGTTCGAGGCACATGCGCCGAACCGCTTCGAGCAGCTGATCAACCACGGCTACCTGGCGGTCGACTTCTTCTTCGTGCTGTCCGGCTTCGTGATCGGCTACGCCTACGACGACCGCTGGCAGCGCATGACATTTGCCGACTTCTGCAAGCGCCGCCTGGTGCGCCTGCATCCGATGATCGTGATCGCGATGCTCATCGGCGCCCTGATGTTCCCGTTCCAGGCCAGCGGCATCTTCCCGAAATACGCCGGCGCCACGGCGGGCGACGTGCTGCTGGCGCTGGTGGTCGGCATGACGCTGTTGCCGCTGCCGCCCTCGATGGACGTGCGCGGCTGGGGCGAGATGCACGCGCTGAACGGGCCGGCCTGGTCGCTGTTCTTCGAGTACGTCGCCAACCTCCTGTACGCGCTGGTGATCCGGCGCTTTTCCAATACGGCGCTGGCAATCCTCGTGTTCGTGGCCGGCTGCGCGCTGGCGCAGCACACGGTGTGGGGACCGAACGGCGACGTCATCGGCGGCTGGTCGCTGGAACCGGCGCAGCTGCAGCTCGGCTTCACCCGCCTGATGTACCCGTTCTTCGCCGGCCTGCTGCTGTCGCGCATGGTGCGCCCAAGCCGCATCGCCCATTCTTTTCCGCTGTGCGCGCTGCTGGTGGCGGCGATCTTGGCGATGCCGCGCGTCGGCGGTGCGTCGACGCTGTGGATGAACGGCCTGTATGAAGCGGTCTGTATCATCGTGCTGTTCCCGCTGGTGGTCTGGCTGGGCGCCAGCGGCGCGGTGGCGGCGGGAGCGCCTGCGCGCGTCTGCGGCGTCCTCGGTGCGATCTCGTATCCGCTGTACATCGTGCATTACCCGATCGTGTACACCTACACCGCCTGGGCCGTGGACGGCAAGGTCAAGTTGGCGGACGGCTGGCCGGTGGCGCTGGCGGCGTTCGGCGCCAGCGTGGCGCTGGCCTGGCTGTGCCTGACCTATTATGACGTGCCGCTGCGCCGCTGGCTGGGGCGGCGCCTGGTCGAGGGACGCAGCGGCGCCCGGCCGGTGCAGGCCGCCGCGGCCGCGGCCGGCGCTGCCGACGAGGCGAGCGCGCCGGAACGCTGAATCGACCCTTCCTGGAGAACGACATGCTCGTGCAGCTCGCACCGGACCTGTGGCACATGGAGCGCGGCATGACGGCCGCGGGCGTTCCCGTGACTTCGCGCATGACGGTGGTGCGCTTCCGGGACGGCCGCCTGTGGATCCATTCCCCGGTGCGCTTCGGCGCCGAGGTGCGCGAGCAGCTGGCTGCGCTCGGCGAGGTGGCCTGGATCGTCGCCCCGAACCTGGCCCATCACCTGTTCGCCGGCCATTGCCGGCGCCAGTTCCCGGACGCCGCGCTGTACGGCCCGCCCGGCCTGGCGCGCAAGCGCAGCGACCTCACCGGTTTGCATCCCCTCGGCGAGCGGGTCGAACCGGCGTGGGCCGGCGAACTCGACCAGGTGCGTTTTCCGATCCCGCTGGTGCAGGAAACGGTGTGGTTCCACCGCGCCTCCGCCACGCTGGTCATGACCGACCTGGTGCA
This sequence comes from Massilia forsythiae, assembly GCF_012849555.1. Taxonomy (NCBI): domain Bacteria; kingdom Pseudomonadati; phylum Pseudomonadota; class Betaproteobacteria; order Burkholderiales; family Oxalobacteraceae; genus Massilia; species Massilia forsythiae. The sequence goes on along the minus strand of NZ_CP051685.1, from coordinate 4,994,564 downwards.
GTGCTGGTGCGGCCGATTGGACTGGCGCGCCGCGCTGTATGCGCGCGTCACCGGCGTGCGCGGCCGGGTCGACGTGCCGCGCACGGTGCGCCTGGTGGCACGTGAAAAACACACGGCGGCCGCCGCGCGCAGCGTGCTGGCCTGGCCGTTCACGCGCGTGATCACGGCGCACAACGCCATCATCGAGCGCGACGCGCATGCGCTGGTGACGCGCGCCTTCGCCCGTTTCGGCGTCTGAAGACATCGTCAACGCCCGATGTGCTCGTAGAGGATCAGGCAGCCGATCCCGATCAGCACCAGGCCGCCCATCAGTTCGGCGCGCTTGCCGACGATGCGGCCCAGGCCGCGCCCCAGCATCACGCCCAGCGTCACCATCACGAAGGTCGCCAGGCCGATCGCGCCGGCGGTGGTGAAGATGTTGGCGTCGACCAGCGCCAGGCCGGCGCCGACCACCATCGCGTCGATGCTGGTGGCGAAGCCGGTGATCGCCAGCAGCCAGAAGCCGTGGCGCTGCGGCTTGTCCTCCTCGTCCTCGTCGGCAGACACGCTCTCGCGGATCATGCGCAGTCCCAGCACGCCCAGCAAGGTAAAGGCGATCCAATGGTCCCAGGCGTCGACATAGGGGGCGGCGGCGTGGCCGAGCGCCCAGCCGAGCAAGGGCGTCAGGCCTTCGATCACGCCGAAGATGGCGCCGGTGCGCAGCGCTTCCCTGAGCTGGGGCCGCTGCAGGGCCGCGCCCTTGCCGATGGCGACGGCAAAGGCGTCGGTGGACATGGCCAGGGCGATGGCGGCGGTGGCGAGGAAATTCATGTAGTGCTTTCGGCCGGGCGCAAACGAAAGGTACGCCCGCGCGGCCCGGTCACGGCGCGCAGGCATACCAAAGGTCTTGCCAACCTAAAAGGCTGCCCGTACCACGGCGCTGGAGACGTGCGCGCCGAGTGTGTTGATACGGGAACTTCCGGGGACGGAAGCAGGCTACTCCCCAATGGAATGCGCGCATCTTACACGATCCGCCGGCAAAACTGAAACAAAAAACCCGGCGCGGCCGCTGACGGCCGACGCCGGGAAAGGGAGGAGAAATCAGTGGCGTGCGGGTGCCGGCCGGCGCGCGCCGGCGCCGCGTTCATGGCTGCGTTCGGCGCTGTCTTCGGCGATGGATTCGGCCAGCAGCGCCGCCGCGCCGTGCAGCGCCGGATAAGGCTCGGTGACCAGCCAGGTCGGAATACGGGCCAGGTAGGGCTGCAGGCGTCCCTTGTCTTCGAAGCGCGCGCGGAAGGCGGAGTCGTGGAACAGCCGCCCGAGGCGCGGCACGATGCCGCCACCGATATACATGCCGCCGGTGGCGCCCAGCGTCAGCGCGACGTTGCCGGCCACGCTGCCCAGCACCGCGCAAAAGGTCGCGACGGTGGCGCGGCAAGCGGCGTCGTCATCCGCCAAGGCGCGCCGCGTAATCTCGGGCGCAGGCAGGTGCCGTGCGGCCGTCACCGCGTGGATCAGCTCCAGGCCGGTGCCGGACAACAGGCGCTCGGCCGAGACGTGGCCGAAGCGCTCCTGCAGCGCATCCAGGATCCGCGCCTCGGCGCGCGTGGCCGCGGCGAAGCTGGCGTGGCCGCCCTCGCCCGCCAGCGCGATCCAGCGCCCGCCGCACGGCACCACGGCGGAGACGCCCAGGCCGGTGCCGGGTCCGACCAGGCCGATCGGCCGGCCCGGCGCCGCCACCGGGCTGGCTGAACCCGGACCGGCGCCGGTGCTCGTGCCCGTGCTCGCGCCGACGGTTTCGCGCTGGCCGGCGCGCAGGTGCGGCAGCGCCATCGCCAGCGCCTGGAAATCGTTCAGCACCAGCAGGGTGTCGAGCCCGCGCTCGGCGCGCAGGGCAGCGATCGAAAAGCGCCAGTGGTGGTTGGTCATGCAGACGGCGTCGCCCTCGACCGGATTGGCGATCGCCAGCGCCGCGTGGCGGATGCCGTCCACCGCCAAGCCGCGCGCCGCCGCCCGTGTCAGGTAGGCGTCGAGCGCGGCGCCGATGGTGGCGTGTTCGCTGCAGGCCAGCACCCCGATGTCGACGAAACCGGCGGCGGCGGCCAGGCCGGCGCCACCATCTCGCGCATGCGCCGTCGCATCCTGCAGCGCGAAGCGGGCATTGGTGCCGCCGATGTCGGCCAGCAGGCGCAGCCCGGCGCCGGCATCGGCGTCCGCGCCAGCGGCGGCGCGCCTGCCCGGCCCGGCGGGCGCGTTCATCGCAGGTCCTCGCAGCGCACCGCGTCGGCGTCGCGCGCCGCGCCGCCGACCACGTCGACGTTGCCGAAGGCGGCCGCGAAGGCGCCGCTGCTGGCCACGCTGAACGGCGCGCGCACGCGCGCCAGCTCGACGCCCTGCGCCGTGAAGCAGGCCAGCGGCACCTTGACCGATTGCTTGCCCTTGCCGGCCAGTCGCGCGAACAGCGCGGTGGCGTCGAGCGGACGGCCGCAGGCGCCCGCTCCCTGGCTGGAAGCGCCATCGCCGCACAGCATCGCCAGCGTCACCTTGCCGGCCGGCGCCGTTTCGACACGGGTATCGAAGCGCAGCGCGCCGTCTTTCACGATCGCCGCCGGCAGCGCCAGGGCGTCGGCGCCGCGCGCCTCGTAACGCGCCGCGTCGGCGCCGGCGCTACCGTCCCAGGTCACCAGGCGCGCATCCTGTTGGGTATTGATCTGCGCCACCGCCGCGCTGATGCCGGGCAGCGCGATGGCCGCGTTGAGGTCGCTGCCGGGAGCACGGCTGGCGGCGCCGCTCCGGAGCACGATCGGGAAGCTGGCGCGGTCGGCCTGGCCGAACAGCGGGAACACGTTGGAGGCGCTACAGCCGCCCGCCGGGTAGCGCGTGTCCAGCCGGCCCAGGCGCGAGCGGGCGCCGTTCGCGAGCCCGTAGCCGTAGGCGAACAGCGGCGCATTGGTGGTGGTGTAGCCCGGATCGCCGAGGTTCAGCGGCGTCTGGCACACGCCCCGCGGCCACGAGAACGACAGCTTGCCGCGGAAGTCGTAGCGCGGCGCGCCCGGCTGCGCCACCAGCAGGTCGGACACGCCCTTGCCTTCGGTGCCCGGCAGCCAGGCGGCGATGAAAGTGTCCGACAGGTTCAGCAAGTCGTTGACCCACAGCGGCCGGCCGGACAGGAACACCGTCACCACCGGCGTGGCCTTGGCCCTGCCCTTGACCGCCTGCAGCAGCGCCAGGTCGCCGGGATAGCGGCTGCTGTGGCGCAGCGTGCCGGACAAGACGATGTCGCCGTCGCCCTCGGCATACGGGCCTTCGCCGACCACCGCGATCACCGCATCGAAGCGCGACGGATCGACGTCCTTGCCGTCGGCGCTGTAGCTGACGTTGGCGGCGCCGGCCGCGGCGCGGATGGCGGCCAGGATTGTGTCGGCATTCGGGAAGTCGGCGTTGACATTGGCGGTGCCCTGCCAGGTCAGCGACCAGCCGCCGGTCTGGTCGGACATGGTGTCCGCCGCCTTGCCGACCACCAGGATGCGTTTCGCCTTGCCCGCCGCACCCGTCGCCCCGACCGCGAGCGGCAGCGCCGGTCCTTCGTTCTTCAGCAGCACCAGCGACTCGCGCACCGCGCGCCGCGCCAACTCGCGCGCCTGCAGGTCGGCATCCTTGCCGGCATAACGGTTGTCGGACGGGCGCTTGCCGAACAATCCGGCGCGCAGCTTGACGCGCACGATGCGCGTGACCGCGTCGTCGATGCGCGCCATCGGAATGCGGCCGGCCCGGACGTCGTCCATCGTGTTGGCGATGAACGCTTTCCAGTCGTTCGGCACCATCACCATGTCGACGCCGGCATTGATCGCCTGGGCGCAGCGGTCGTTGCGGCAACCGCTCACTTCGCCGATGCCGTTGTAGTCGGTGACGATGAAGCCGTCGAAGCCCATCTGCTCCTTCAGGATCTCGGTCATCACGCGGCGGCTGCCGTGCAGCTTGCCATGGTCGACGCCGGACACCACGTCATTCCAGCTATTGAACGACACCATCACCGTCTGTGCGCCGGCCGCCAGGCCGCTCAGGTAGCCCTGCGCGTGGATCGCGAGCATCTCCTGCTCGCCGACCCTGGTCACGCCGGTGTTGACGCCGTTCTCGGTACCGCCGTCGCCCATGAAATGCTTGATGCTGGCCACCACGTTGGCGTCGTCCTTGAACGCGCCCTGCATGCCCGCGATGTAGGCGCCGGCGTACTCGCGCACCAGGCGCGGATCCTCCGAGAAGCTTTCGTAGGTGCGCCCCCAGCGGTCGTCGCGCACTACGGCGACGGTCGGCGCGAAGGCCCAGGCGATGCCGGTGGCGCGCACGGCGCGGCCGGTAGCGGCGGCGATCGCGCCGACCAGCGCCGGATCGCGCGCCGCACCCAGGCCGATGTTATGCGGGAACTGGGTAGCGCCGTACAGGTTGTTGTGGCCGTGGACCGCATCGGTACCCCAGATCACAGGCACCTTGACCGCCATGTCGGTCGCCATCGACGCGTCGTGGAAGGCGTTGGCCATCGCCAGCCAGTCGCCGGCGGACGCGTGCTTGTCATCGCGCGGCCAGCTGCCGCCGCCGTTCAGCACCGAGCCGAGGTAGTAGGTGCGCACGTCGTCCGGCGTGACCATCTTGATCTCGGCCTGGGTCATCTGGCCGATCTTCTGCGCCAGCGTCATCTTGCCGACGATGGCGGCGACGCGCGCTTCCAGCGCCGGGTCCTTGCGGATGGCGCTGTCGATGTGAGGCCAGTCGGCCTGGATACGTTTTGCCGCGGCCGGCGCCGCTGCGGGCTGCATGACAGGCTGGTTCTGCTGCGCCTGGGCGGCCAGGACCGGGATCGCCAGCGCGACGGCCAGCGAAAGCGCAAGGCGCGCGCGTGGACGCGGACGCAACGCGCCGCGGCGGTAAATGGTGCTCATACGGTGTCTCCGTGTTGTCGTTATGCTGTCGGCGGCATCCAGGCCACCCGATTGGAAACGATTCCAATCCAATGCGCAGATAGTGAAGGGAATCGGTTGCGATGTCAACCGGGAAGTATCGATGGATACCCGGGCGCCGCACGCGGCCTGTCCGACGATGTGCCGAAGGCGCGGGGAGCGCACGATGCGGTGCACCCCAGTCCCGGCACACCGTGCCTCGATCACGCCCGGCTGAAGCGTCCCGTCGTGGCGGTCAGCGTGGCGCCGCACGTGGTCTTGTGGCCTTCATACGCGACTGCGATGCCATCGATGAGATGGTGCGGATCGCCTTCGGCGATGGTGCATTTGTCGTGCCCCTTGATGGGACAGCTGCAGACATCGCCCACGCGGGCGACGGCGATGCCGTCGACCGTGAAATGGGTGGCACCGACGCTTTCGACCTTGCCGCCGTGGGAGGTGGGATCGCCGAGACGTATCACGTTGCGCATGGGTCAGCCTTTGTGGTCTGGTAGGGTGGCGCCGTTCTGGCCGTCGGCCGGGTTGCCGGGCGCGGTACCGGAACCGTGTGGATCGGCGGCGCCAGCCGGCGCAGGTGATGCCGCTGCCACCGCATGCGGCTGGGCAGGCGCGTCGTCGTAGCTGACCAGCTTCCATACGGTGCCGCTGCGATAGGATGGTCGCTCTCCCTTGAGTTTCTGCCATAGCGACGGCTCACCGAGTGCCATCACATGCGGCATCCGTTCCCCCGATTTGAAATACCGGCGCGCTCCGCCTTCGACCGGTCCGGCTTCATCCGCCTGCCACCAGCCGGTTTGCGGACAGGTACGGCCAGTGGCGGCGAGTTCTCCGAGCGGTAACCGTGGGGCGGACTCGGCGTGTGCATTCTTGTTTGGTGAAGCGGTGGTGGGACGTACGCGGATCGAACTGGTGATCTTGTCCCATACTGCCAGGGCTTCCTCGTCTGTGAGACTAGCCTTGGTTGCGCCCGCAGCATTGTCGGAAACACCAGTTTGAAGCTGGATGTCTGCGTAAGGTTTGTACGGATCACGCGCTACGCCTAAAAATTTTGCCTGGAAATCGTGATGCGTATGTGAGCCATCCTCGTCCGGCGAACGCATTAACACTTCGTAGCCGGTTTTCCAATCACCGATTTCGCGTGTACTCTCGCGCAAAAATCTGGTGGCTGCTAGTACCTTCGCTTCCTCTGGGGTCATCGGATCGTTCCTAATGCGATCGAACTGTCTCTTCAATGAGTCACCTTCTGGATCGTCCGGGTTGGAAGGCGCGACGTAAATCGAGAAATGCGCATCAGGAATTTCATCCAAACGAACACCGATGCGGACATGTTCAAAGGATCGATTTTCATCGACGCCAGCCCTATCCAGCAAAAACCCGTTCTCTAAACAATTTCCCGGCTCACTAGGAATTTCATTCGGCAACCGCTGGCGCAATCTATTAGCAATACTCTTAATTTCCGCAATCGCCAAATTTTGATCTTCACGCATTGGACGTGATCTTATTACCACACCATCTTTGTTAAAACTGAAAAATCCACTGATTTTAAGTCCGTTAATCGACTCGAAACTTTCGTAGCCAGTAACAAGTCGGCCTTCAGGATGACCTGTTTGATCAACCGAAAGGAGTAACGGCACATTTTTTTGATTGATTGCTTTTTCGCTTTTCAGATCGGCTATAAACTTATCAGCCATATCCGCGACTTGCTTAGCACCATCGATATATACCTCTACATCTAGCGGCAGTGCCACTTCGCCCCATACGACTGTTGCGGCTGCAGGGACTTCGACGACGAACCTACCAAAACATACAGCCTTCGTTTTTGCAAAGACGTCTTGCAGACGTGGAGAAAGTGAAATCATGTTCGGTTTTTTCCATGAATTGGGCGTATGGTCGCAACCGCAAAAAATCAGAGCCACAACTAGACAAACAAAGCGAAACTTCCTCTTGCGTTTTGACACGCTCATATTTTACATCTCCAATTTGCACTTTGAGCTATACGGATAATGCTATAAAGGGTGGCGGCAATAACGCGCGCGTTTTTATAGCTAGATTGATGATCGTACCCACTTTGACGAAACACCGCCTTAAATACACCACTATTAAGTTGATAATCAGCGGATTGAGCAGGTACAGTTTGATCGCCGACTGACGTTGGCGGCGCTATTGTTGCGTAGATTGAGTCAGGCACACCTTCTTCTACAAGAACAAAATTTTTTGCATTACGGCCGAGCATATCCCATCGAACAAGCTCTAATTTACCTTGTTTCGAATCACTAATTATAGGCCATTCTTGCCAGCCGCTTGGATCAGCACAGTTCTCTCCAATTTCCCATATTACTTGCCCGAAGCTTGCCTGCTGTCTATCTGCCCCGTAATGTGCGTAACTATTAAGATGGAATGTGTTCGCAATCTGTTTGTGAAAAGATTGTGCGTAATCCAGGTATTCACATGTCCGTACAAATGTCCCACCTCCACGGATTGGAAGGTTCCCAGAGGGGTTTATCCAATCCTCGCGAAACAGTGCATACCATTTCCTCTTGATTTTATAGATCTCGCCATATGGATCTCCGTTTTTTGGCCAAGACTCCAAGTCATGCCCTTTATGTCGAATCCGAAGCCACCCATTTCCATATGATCCAGTAGGTAACAACTGCAGCCCGCCTGGCGAATTTGCCAGCACTGCAGTAACCTCGTCACCATAATTTCCTGAAACTTTGGCAGCAATGCTTGCTTCGGCTGCAAATGCCAAACCAGGATCTTCAAACCCCGCCTTCATCCTTTTGTAAGCCGCTGGCGCTCCGATCGCTGGCATGACACCGTGTATGACACCTAGAATCTTGTCTTGCATATTTCCGTAGGAAGGATGAACCAGTGCTCGCCCAACCAATCCGCCCATGGAATGAGTAACAACGATCACATGATTGCATTCATAACCAGATTGATTCAATTCCTCCATGACTCGATTGATACGACTTGCGATGTCTACAGCGCTCCTACCATTGGACTGCAGCCAGTTATAACCGAACGCATAAACTGGAAACCAGCAGCCAGATACTACATTCAGCAGTTCTTCTTCAGTTATTGCTTGTTGCGGCAAGCTCGCATGTGGCTGCCACGCCCCCGGATTAACACCAATTACATCGCGCCATTCATCCCGTACCTTGCCATCGAAAATTGTAAAGCCGAGACGCGATTCGAGGTGCTGCAGCAGCTTTCCATAGCTTTTGAAGTAGACTTCACCCCAACCTCGAGCACGCGCCTTTTGGACAGCTGTGCGTCCATTTTGTATAGTTACTTGATCATCCACGAGTAACGAAGAGTGGAAGTCCTTGTTCAGCTCTACATTACTATGTCGCCCGTCACCGCTGATATCGAAAGGCCCTGCAGGATCATAAATGTCGACGGTAGTTTCCAAGGGATCAAGTTGCAACTGTCGTTCTCGGGCGGAAAACTTGCTGTTCTGCCTAACGTTCCCCGCACCCAAAATATCTGGCCGCCATGAGATATTATCTTTCCGCTTCAGTTCCTGCTGCCGCTTTTGGCTCATGCGCAAATTCGACCCCATAATACCGGGCAGAAAGATAATTGGTAATACACGCTTGGGAAGAATCCGAGCACACTGTAGTTTTTTGTCTTGCTGCGGAGTTGCAAAACCCTCGGCTTTGCGAGCAGCATTCTTATGTTGTTTAGCAGGTAGACGGTGCTCTGAATTAGTCATCATAAGCTTTCGTTGATAAAACCTAGAGTGAAGGTAGCGAACCCTTCAGTCGTCAAGCGCCTCCACGACATATTGTCCGAACGGAATAACACTCTTAAAACGTTCGGTAATACCTTTTTCATCCGTTCGACCCTCGAACGTGCGCCCGTCTTCCGGCCACCTCTAAAAACCTCGGCTGACCTGACGCCGGCTGGGTAAAATCTTGAGATCGAACCAAGCCAGTGAGTGTCGCCGTGATGAAACCCCGGATCAGTCTATTTGCCGAGCAGGAGCGCGAGGACCGGCGCGCGAAGCTGGGCGATCCGCTGGTGGGCCTGGCCGAGCATGTGGATTTCGAGGCGCTGGCGGGGAGCATCGATGCCGCCGCGCCGCGTCCGTCGCGTGCCAAGGGCGGCCGTCCGCCATACCCGACAGTGTTGATGATCAAGATCCTGGTGCTGCAACAGCTCTACAACCTGGCCGACGACGCGCTGGAGTATCAGTTGCTGGACCGGCGCAGCTTCCTGCGTTTTCTGGACCTGACGGAAAGCAGCAGCATCCCCGACGCCAAGACGATCTGGCTGTTCCGTGACCGTTTGGCCCAGGCAGGCGTAGGCAATCAAGTATTCGAGCAAGTCCAGCAACAGCTGCTGTCGCAAGGCTATCTTGCCCGCTGCGGCCAGATCGTCGACGCTTCGCTGGTCCAAGCCCCGGTTCAACGTAACAAGCGGGAAGAGGCCGAGACGGTCAAGGAAGGCACGATGCCGCTAGGCTGGAAACCGCATAAGCGCGCGCAAAAGGACGTCGATGCCAAGTGGACCAAAAAGCACGGCAAGAATCATTTTGGGTACAAGCTGCACGCCAGCGTCGACAAGCGTTGCAAGCTGATCCGCAAGATCGCCATCACCCATGCTGCCGTAGCCGACACCACGGTCTTCGAGGAATTGCTCGACCTGAGCAACACAAGCCGGGATGTCTATGCCGACCGTGGCTACCCCAGTATCGAACGCGAAGCCAGATTGAAACAAGCCGGGTGGCGCGTGCATATTCAACGACGCGGCCATGCGACCAAAGGCATTTCCGAGACGCAGAAACGGCGCAACCGCGCGATCGCCACACCGCGAGCCCGTGTCGAGCATGTATTCGGCGCCCTGGCTCAAATGGGTGGAAAACTGGTGCGCTGCCTCGGCATCGTGCGCACGACCTTCGTCCTGCAGTTGAAGGCTGCCAGTTACAACCTCAAGCGTCTCGTATTCTTGAAAGAACGCGGTCTGGCACCGTTCTAAACCCACGGTTTGGCAGCCTGCGGCTGCCAAACCAGCCTGTTCATGTACGTGTCGCGATCAAAAATCGCGTTGTCGGAGAGTCGCGGCACGCTAAATCGTGGTTCAGATTGCCTGCTGACGTTCAAAACTGGGTTATTCGAGGTGGCCTTCCGTCGTAATCCGATACCGATGATTCTTGATCGGCGCATCACTACCTACCCAGCGCAAGATGACTTGCTGGTGGTGCGTGGCATCGGTTGTCGGCAGCGTAACGCCGGGCGGCGTTCCTCCACCCGGCCCGACGTGAATGAACTTGGCCGACTTGATGACATGGTCGCCACTGCTCTGCTGCGCGATCGTGCCGCCGCCGATATCGACCTGCGCCCCCTGCGCCACGAAACGCAGCTTGGGCGCCTGCAGCACGATCTCGTCGTTGGCAGTCAGCACGATGCGCTTGGACGACGTCAATTCGATATCGTCGCCATGCGCCTGCAATTCCAGCTTGCCACTGGCGGCCACCAGCTTCATGCCGAGCCGATGCGCGAACAGGCTGATGCTATCCGCTGCCCGCGCCAGCAGCTTCTTGCCGGCGGACAGCTGGGTATTGCCGACGCTGACCATGTCGACATGGGTCTGCGCGCCGATGGCCACGTTGTAATGGCTCGTCACGGCAATACCCGCGGGGGCCGACAGCGCCACCACAGGCTGTCCGCCACCGGTACCGTCCGAATCCGTATTGCTGCCGGCTTCCCACTGTCGCAGGTAGCCGATCAATTGCTTGAGCTCCTTGTCATCGCTCTCGTCGGCATAATGCGCCAGCGACAATTCGGACAGATGCTGCTGGACGCCCTGCAGTGCCTCCACCAGGCCGATCAGTTCCGTGCGGTCCAGCTGCTTGCCGCCGGCCTTGGTTCGTTCGCTCGCACTGATGAGTACGCCCTTTGCACCGCGCACCGCAACCGCGCCGTCGCTGCGCAACTCCGCCCCTTCGCCGCGCGCCTGTCCCCTGCCTTCGCTGCGGGGGTGGGTGAGCCATCCCAGGTTCAGCTCGCTATGACCGTGTTGTGAAGACAATTGCGCATTGATCTGGCCGGGCGTGTCATCCAATCGCAGCTGGTTGTAGCGCGTGCCCTGCACTTCCTTGCTCTTGATACCGGCCAGGTAGCGGTTCGCGGGCAGCGCACCGGCATGGCTGAAGGTCGGCGCCGCTTCGTTGCCATACACACGGGCCACGATGATCGGCTTGTCCGGATCGCCTCCGAGGAAATCGACGATCACCTCGTCGCCGACGCGCGGCAGCGCGATCGATCCGTAGCCGTTCCCGGCCCAGCTGCTGGCGACCCGCACCCACGCCGAATCCCGGTCGCTGCCGCTGGCACCGGCGCCGTGCGCATGGCTGTGGTCTTCCACGCGGGTACCTGGAAAGCGCACCTTGGCCCGTCCGTGTTCGTCGCAATGCACTTCCTCGCCCGGTGGACCGACCACGATCGCGCTCTGGAGTTGCGGGCGCGGCAAGTCGGTACGCGGGTCGAAAGCGGGTACGATCGGAATGCCGCGCCGTACGCAGGAAAAACGGTTGGCGTAGCGCGTGCCGCGTTCTACGCTCGCCTGGCGCAGCGCGTCGGCGGACGAGGCATCGTGCCACCCGTTGGCCGCGAACAGGCGGCGTATGGGCTCGTCGATGGTTTTCGGCAGGTTGTTTTCGGCGTCCACCTCGAGCGAGGTGACGATGAATTCCCGTTCCTTTTCCGGATGCTTGTCGATGTCGCGATGCCCGGTCAGGGTGAACCACTGCGCGACACAGAGCGCGCGCACGCTGCCTTCTCCATGAAACCATTTCGACTCGTATTCATGACGCTTCATGCGCAGTTCGCCGAGTTCGCAGTAATCGTCGCGATTGGCCCCCGCATGCGGCACGTCGATCAGGTAATCGTCCAGGCTGGCCGCAAAACGGTTGCCGGTCGTTCCCTGGTTGATGCACGACGCCGTCGTACTGGTCGTCGCGCGGCCCTGCAGATAATCCCAGGTCAGCCGACCGACGTTGCCGGGCTTGAGCTTGCGTACCGGACTCCAGGCGACGATGGCATCGCTCTTTTCGGTGGCGCTGTCGCGATGGAAGCGTATCGTGCCTGCAGCCTGTCGCGGCAACTTGAATGCATCGTCGAACAGCACCAACGTGTGTGCCGCGGTCTCCCGGGTCCGCAACGCGCCCGGCTGGCCCGGCCGGATGCACCAGGCGATCCCGCGCCGTTTCCACAGGCGGCGCAGGAAGTCGGCGTCGGATTCATTGTGCTGCATCGTGAATTCACGGGCCGGATAGGTGCCGGTAAGGCACGACCAATCGATATCGAAGGCTTTTGCGAGTACCGGATTACTTCGGCGCCATTCGCCCAGGATGATCCTGGTGATGTCCAGCTCGTTCAGGCTGCGGAAGACACGGGTATTGACGCGTTGCTCCATCAGCGCCAAGGCATCGCGGATGAACAATTCGTACGTGGCGAGGCCACCGTCGCTCTGGCCGGCCGCGGCTTGCGCGACGATGCCGCACACTGATCGCAGCTCGCCGCGATCCGTCACGAATTGCAGTTCGGCCGGCAAGGCGATGAATTCCTTCAACGCCAGATCGGCGCGCGTCGACACGCATAAAAGACGGTAATCCAGGCCCCCGCAGACCGTTTCCCTACCGACGACGCGCTTGACCAGCAAGACGTCTTCCAATACCTGCTGCGCATGTGACAACCGCAAACGGATGGGGCGGTCGGCCTCGGACATGCCGGCCAACGCCTCCATCAAGGCTTTCAAGTTCATTTGCACATCCCGGCCTCCGGCCATTTACCTGGACCCGGTCATGGTGACCTCCCTTCCACCATTTTTGGATGTCAAATGGAAACACTTTATGAGGTGGAATTGATGCATTGATCTAAAACATCAACATGTCAAATATCAGCGCATTTACCCAAAGCCGCTTTGCCATTCGCCGCGGCACTACAGCGGATCGAGGAACCAGCGGTAGCGCCGGCCGCGTTGTCGTTATCGGTGGGCGAACTGGATCGGTTACGCAGCGACGATATGGAAAGCTTTCCAAACTGGACGCAAAAAAAAGCCGCGCGCGCGTCCGCCGGCTGCGCGGCAGGCGATCAGGCGGCCGCCTTGCGCCGTCCGCGCGCAGCCGGCGCCGGCGCCAGCGAGGCGCGCACCGTCAGGCTGACCGGGAAATCGCGCATCACCGGCCGCTTCATGTCGTAGCACAGGTTGAGCAAGGCGTCGATGCCGTTCTGGGTCATCTCGCGCCACGGCATGTGCACGGTGGTCAGGCGCGGCGCCGAAAAGGCGGCGCTGGGCGTGTCGTCGTAGCCGAGTACCGACAGCTCGTGCGGCACGCGCACGCCGGCTTCCTGGAAGTACGACAGCGCACCCGCCGCCATTTCGTCGTTGGCGCAGAACAGCGCGGTACAGGCGTAACCGGAATCCAGCAGCTGCTTGGCCGCGGCCCAGCCGCCGGCCGGCGAAAAATCGCTCTCCACGCGCCAGACACCGTCCGGGTCGATGCCTTGCGCGGCCAGCTCTTCCAGGAAGCCGGCCACGCGTTCGTTGTTGTCTTCCAGGCGGCGCGGGCCTTCCACCAGCGCGATCCGGCGGTGCTTGTGGTCGAGCAGCGCGCGCGCCGCGACGCGGCCGCCCAGCTTGTGGTCGACCGTGAAGCATTGCTCGGGCAGCGAGGCGAAGCTGTGGTTCAGCGCCACCAGGCGTGCCGCCTTGGCGCCGAGCGCGGCGACGTCGGCTTCCTGCAGGGCGCCGGTCATCACGATCAGGCCGTCGCAGCCGCGTTCGACCAGGAATTCGATGCCTTCGATGGCCTGGCGCCGCTCGTCGCCGAGGCCGGCGCCGAAGGCCAGCACCATGTGCAGGCCGGCGGCGCGCAGTTGGGTGTCGATGATCTGCAGGATCGGCGTGTAGAAGGTGCCGCTCAGGACCGGGATGTAGACGCCGACCATGCGGCTGGTGCCGGACAGCAGCTGGCGCGCTGCGTGCGAGGGCCGGAAACCGAGTTCGTCGATCGCCTTCTTGACGCGCTCCAGCGTCGCCGGCGACACCGAGCCGCGCCCGCTCACCACGCGCGACGCCGTTCCCAGGCCGACGCCGGCCAGCTTCGCTACGTCCTTGATTGTCGCCACAGGCAGGTCCTCGTCCGCTTGATGTTGTTGATCGCCGCGTTTAGTAAACAGGTTGGCAAGATGCGGAGCATACCGCATCCGCGCCGCCATGTATCCATCCCCACGCCGGTCTTTGCCTAAATTTGCACGGGCGCGCGCATCGTTTCCAGCCGCACGCCCGTGTCCGGATCGAACAGCGAGACACGCGCCGCGTCGATACGGAATGCCACGCCCTGCCCCGGCGCGAAGCGGCGTGCGTCGTGCACCAGCGCCGAAAGCACATGGCCGCCGCAGCGCAGCCACACCACCTGGTGGTTACCCATCGGTTCGACCAGCGTGACTTCGCCGGCCAGCATGCCGGCGCCGGGCGCACCCTCCGCGAGCGTCACGTGTTCCGGGCGCACGCCCAGCACCACCGGGCGCGGCGGCAAGGCCGCCCCGGCCTCCTCGGCCTGCGCCAGGCCGTCCAGCACCAGCGGCCCGGCGCGGAACACGCCAGCGGCGTCCAGGGCGCCGTCGACGAAGGCCATCGGCGGCGCGCCGAGAAAACCGGCGACGAAGCGGTTGGCCGGGCGCGCGTACACGTCGGCGGGCGCGCCGATTTGCTGGATTCGCCCGCCCTGCATCACCACGATGCGGCTGGCCAGCGTCATCGCCTCGACCTGGTCGTGGGTCACGTAGATCATGGTGGAACCGAGCGACTGGTGCAGCAACTTGAGTTCGCGGCGCAGGTCGGCGCGCAGCTTGGCGTCCAGGTTGGACAGCGGTTCGTCGAACAGCAGCACGCGCGCCTCGCGCACCAGCGCGCGGCCGATGGCGACGCGCTGGCGCTGGCCGCCGGACAGCTGCGCCGGCTTGCGCTTGAGCAGCGCCTCCAGCTGCAGCATCGACGCGATGTTGCCCACGCGGCGGCGGATCTCGTCCTTCGGCATGCCGGCCACGCGCAGCCCGAAGGCCATGTTGTCCGCGACCGTCATGGTCGGGTACAGCGCGTACGACTGGAACACCATGCCGATGCCGCGCTCGCTCGGGTCGGCGTCGGTCAGGTCGCGCCCGCCGATCTCGACCACGCCCTCGTCGACGTCGACCAGGCCGGCGATGGCGTGCAGCAGGGTCGACTTGCCGCAGCCGGAGGGTCCCAGCAGCACCAGGAACTCGCCCGGCTCGACCCGCAGGTCCAGGCCCTGGATGACGGTCTTGCCGCCGAGGGTGACGCGCAGTGCGCGCAGGTGGACGTTGGACATGGGGTGGAGCTCAGCCTTTCACGGCGCCGGCGGCGATGCCGCGCACGAACCAGCGGCCGGACAGGAAATACAGGGCCAGCGGCAGCAGCGCGGTCAGGATGGTGGCGGCCATGTTGACGTTGTACAGGCGGATGCCGGTGGTGGTGTTGATCACGTTGTTCAGCTGGACCGTCATCGGCAGGTTGTCGCGCCCGGCGAACACCAGGCCGAGGATGTAGTCGTTCCACACGCCCGTCACCTGCATGATGGCGGCCACTACGATCACCGGCAGCGACAGCGGCAGCATCACCTGCAAGAAGATGCGCCAGAAGCCGCCGCCGTCGATGCGCGCCGCCTGGAACAACTCGTGCGGCACGCCGGCATAGTAATTCCGGAACAGCAGCGTCATCACCGGCATGCCGAAGACCAGGTGCACCAGCACGATCGCCGGCAGCGATCCGAACAGGCCGGCCAGCGCCATCACCCGCACCAGCGGGTAGATCATCACCTGCACCGGCAAAAAGGCGCCGGCCAGCAGGACCGCGAACAGCACCCCGGCGCCGCGCGGGCGCCAGAACGACAGCGCATAGCCGTTCACCGCGCCCAGCAGGATCGCCAGCACGGTGCTGGGCACGGCGATCGCCACCGAATTCCAGAAGCCGGTGCGCACGCCCTCGCAGGCGGCGCCGGTGCAGACGCCGCTCCAGGCCTGGCGCCACGGCGCCAGCGTGAGCGCGTGCGGCAGCGCGAAGATGCCGCCCTGGCGGATCTCTTCCATCGGTTTCAGCGACGTCACCACCATCACGTACAGCGGCAGCAGGAAGAACAGCGCGGCGGTGACCAGGAAGGCGTACAAGCCGATGCGTGCGCTGCGGCTGCCGCGACGGCGCGGACGTTTACCGCGGCGGCCGGCTTCGCCGCGGACGCGGCCGGAGCGCGGCGGCGGCACGGCCACGGCGCGCGCCATGGGCGCGGCGACGGGCGGATGGCGGTTCATGCGGCTTCCCTGCGGCTGCGCGCGTAGGCGTACGGCGCCAGCAGCGCCAGAACCGGGGCCAGCAGCAGCACCGCGCCGGCCGAGGCCAGGCCGACGTTGGAGCGCAGGAACAGGTGGTCCATGATGAACTTGGCCGGCACCTCGCTGGCGGTGCCGGGTCCGCCCTGGGTCATGGCGACCACGGCGTCGTACAGCTTGACCACTGCGGTCAGCAGCAGCAGCAGCACGGTGGCCACGGTCGGCCACAGCATCGGCAGCACCACCTGCAGGTACACGCGCCAGGCCGGAATGCCGTCCAGGCGCGCCGCCTTCCAGATGTCCGGGTCGACGCCGCGCAGCCCGGCCAGCAGCAGCGCCATCACCAGCCCGGAGGCTTGCCAGATGCCGGCCAGCGCGACCGCGTAGATGGCCAGGTCCTGGCGCACGATCCAGTCGATGTGCAGGCCGATGTTTCCGAGCAGGCCGTCGATGCCGTCGCCAGGGGCCAGCAGCCATTGCCACACCAGGCCGGTGGCCACGAAGGACATCGCATACGGATACAGGAACACGGTGCGCAGCACGCCCTCGCCGCTCACCTGGCGGTCGATGCACACCGCCAGCAGGAAGCCGATGACCAGGCAGGCCAGCACGAACACGGCGCCATAGGCGGCCAGGTTGTGCAGCGACAGCATCCAGCGCTCGTTGTCGAACAGGCGCCGGTACTGGGCCAGGCCGATGAAGCGGCCGGACGGGAAGGTGCGCGACGCCGTCAGCGAGATGTAGACCGTCCACAGGGCGGCGCCGACGTAGCCGGCCAGCACGGTGGCGGCCATCGGCAGCAAGGCGATGTGCGGCGCGATGTGCGGCGCGATGTGCGCGGATGCGGGCTTGCGGCGGGCGGTGGTGGCCATGGCGCCTTTCATTCAGTAGCGCAGCGCCGAGGCGATGCTGGACTGGGCGCGCTCGACCGGCATGTCGGTGTTCCAGTAGGCGGTCAGCACGTCCTGCAGCGCGCCGTTCTGGTCCGGTGTCAGGTACACCTCGGTGACGCCGAGCGCGCGTCCGCGTTCGCGCAGGATCGCCATGCCGGCGCGCGCGCAGGCGTCCAGGCCGGAGACGTCGGCATCCAGGCGCGCCGGCAGCGAACCCTTCAAACGGTTGAAGGCCAGCTGCACGCCGGGGTCGCCGGCCACGCGCGCCACCAGCTGCTGGGCGCGCACGGTCGCCGGATCGTCGGTCCTGGGAAAGACCAGCACGTCGCCCTGCACCAGGTAGGGGCTGGCGGCGGACAGGCCCGGCAGGCAGCCGAAGTCGCGCCCGGGCAGCATGCCGGCGGCGGTGAACTCGCCCTTGGCCCAGTCGCCCGTGATCTGGATGCCGGCGCGGCCGGTGATCAGCAAGGCGGTGGCGTCGTTCCAGTTGCGCCCCGGGGCGGCCGGGTCGACGTAGTCGCGCAGGCGTTTATACGCCAGCAGCACGCGCCGGAAGTCGCCCGAGCGGATGGCTGCCTGGTCGCGGTCGCGCACCACGCGCAGGTACAGGTCGCGCCCGCCCAGGTTGGACAGGATCATCGAGAACAGGATGTTTTCCTGCCACGGCTGGCCGCCGTGCGCCAGCGCGACCAGGCCGGCCGCCTTGAGCCGGTCGAGCACCGCGAACAGCTCGTCCACGCTGCGCGGTTCGGCCTTGACGCCCGCGCGGGCGAAGGCCGCCTTCGAATACCACAGCCAAGTCTGCATGTGGATGTTCAGCGGC
The DNA here is from genome assembly GCF_012849555.1 of Massilia forsythiae. Lineage (NCBI taxonomy): Bacteria > Pseudomonadati > Pseudomonadota > Betaproteobacteria > Burkholderiales > Oxalobacteraceae > Massilia > Massilia forsythiae. The sequence goes on along the minus strand of NZ_CP051685.1, from coordinate 4,976,560 downwards.
GCCGCGTAGTAATGGCCGCCGACCCGGATCACGCCCAGGATCGGCTCCGGCAGCAAGCGGTCCCAGCCATCGCGCCGGGCCACCGCGTCGACGTCGTTGAGTAGGTTTTCCTCGATGATGTCGAGGAACTGCTTGGAGGTGTTGAACTGGGCCGCGGTGGGCGGATTGCCGCCGATGATGCGGTTCAGGGTGACGGCGCGCGCCTGGTCGCCGCCGGCGATGGCGGTGTCGACCCACTCGCCGCCGGCGGCGCGGTAGGCCTGCGCCACCTGGCGCACCGCGGCCGATTCGCCGCCCGAGGTCCACCAGTGGATCACCTCGGCGCGCGGCGCCGCCTGGTGCGCGCCGGCCGCCAGCGCCGGCGCTGCCGCCAGCATCAGCGCCAGGCCATGCGCTGCGCGGCGCCGGCCACGCAACCACAAGCGCAGCCGCGCGGCGGCCGCCTTCGTGCCTGCTCGGAACATCTCGTCTCCATCCCGGCTGTCACTGCGGCACGCGTTGGAAACGTTACCATGACTTTTTCGGGAGCATAGCCCGCGCCGGTTTTAGTGTCAAATAGAAAATATATAGGTGAATTTTCCTACAAAACTGGGCAGAATGGCGAAAAACTTTGGCAAGCCACCCAGGCCGGGTGCGATCGGCCAGGTAATAAAACACCGTCCACACTGGAGACACGATGGGAACGACCGAGATTTTCCTGCTCGCCATGCTGATCATCCTGACCCTGCCCTGGCTGGTCTGGCGCATCGGCGGCACCGATTATTACGCCCCGCTGGTGATCGTGCAGATCATCACCGGCGTGTTGCTCGGCCCCGGCATCCTGGGACGCGCCTATCCCGAGTACTACCGCTTCGTGTTCAATCCGCAGGTGACGGGCGCGCTGTCCGGCATCGCCTGGTGGTCGGTGATGATCTTCGTGATGATCGCCGGGATCGAGCTGGATTTGAAGAAGGCTTGGGAGCACCGGCGCGAAAGCGTGATCACCGCCTCGCTGGCGCTGGGCACGCCGCTGCTGTTCGGCTGCGTGGCGGCGCTGGGCATGTTGGGCTATGTGGGATGGAAAGGCGCCAGGGCCGCGGACTGGCAATTCGTGATGGGCGTCGGCATGGCCTGCGCCGTGACCGCGCTGCCGATCCTGATCCTGCTGATGGAAAAGCTGGCCATCCTGCGCGAGCCGATCGGCCAGCGCATCCTGCGCTACGCCAGCCTGGACGACGTCGCCATCTGGGGCGTGCTGGCCGTGATCCTGCTGGACTGGACCCGCGTCGGCCGCCAGGCCGGCTTCCTGTTCGGCTTCGTGGCCGCCGCCTGGGGATTCCGCAAGCTGATGGGCAGGCTGGAGGAACGCGACCGCTGGCCGGTGGCGCTGATCTGGCTGGCCGCCTGCGCCCTCGCCGCCGACTGGGCCGGGCTGCACTTCATGGTAGGCGCCTTCCTGGCCGGCGTGGTGATGGATGCGCACTGGTTCGACCAGCGCAACATGGACCTGCTGCGCCACCACCTGCTGCTGACGCTGATGCCGGTGTACTTCCTCAGCACCGGCCTCAAGACCAGCTGGGAAGGCGGCGGCGCCGCCGTGTTCCTGGCCGCAGGGGTGCTGCTGGCGGCCTCCGTCGCCGGCAAGCTGATCGGCGTGCGCATCGCCGGCCGCATCCTGAATTGGGGACCGGGCGAGGCCTCGGTCATCGGCTGGCTGCTGCAGACCAAGGCGCTGATCATGATCATCTTCGTCAACATCCTGCTCGACAAGGGCCTGATCACCAGCGCCACCTTTACCGCCCTGCTGCTGATGGCGATCGGCAGCACCATGCTGACCACGCCGATGGTGGCGCCGAAACTGCGCCGGGTGATGCAGCTGGTGACCAGGGCAAGCTGACCGGCGCGGACTGGCGCTTCAGCCGAACAGCTTGGCCGCCGTCTTCGCCACCACTTCGCCCTGGTGACGCGCGCCGTCCAGGTCGATCGCACTGGGCTGGCGCTCGCCCTTGCCGCCGGCGATGGTGCTGGCGCCGTATGGACTGCCGCCGGCGATCTCGTCGAGCGTGGTCAGGCCGGCGAAGCTGTACGGCAGGCCGACCACCACCATGCCGAAGTGCAGCAGGTTGGTGATGATCGAGAATTGCGTGGTTTCCTGGCCGCCGTGCTGGCTCGCGGTCGAGGTGAAGGCGGCACCGACCTTGCCCTGCAGCGCGCCCGTGGCCCACAGGCCGCCGGTCTGGTCGAGGAAGGCCGCCATCTGCGACGGCATGCGGCCATAGCGGGTCGGGGCGCCGATGACGATGGCGTCGTAGCCGGGCAGCTCGTCGACGGTGGCGATCGGGGCCTGCTGGTCGAGCTTGAAGTGGCTGTTGCGGGCGACGTCTTCCGGCGCGGTTTCCGGGACGCGCTTGACGTCGACGGTGGCGCCGGCGGCGCGGGCGCCTTCGGCGACGGCGTTGGCCAGTTGCTCGACGTGGCCGTAGGTGGAGTAGTACAGGACCAGGACTTTTGCCATGGGAAGTGCTCCTTTGCTTGAATGGGAAAAGTCATGCTAGCGCAAGCGGACCGGGGGCGGCGCTCGCTGCGCGACAGGCGCGGGGCGCTGTAGGGATCGCGGTTTTTCGGGTTGCGGGCGGTGGGCGCGGTGATCGGCTGTGGAAGCGGTGCATGGGTCCCCGCCTGCGCGGGGACGACGTTTACCGGCACGTGGCCACCGGGAGCGTCACAGGAAGCGGTGCGGCGCTCAAGCCGTTGCGCGTTCTCCGCGCAGGGAGTACGGGGACGATCTGGCCCAGGCCAGCAGGTCCTCGGCCGGCAGCGGCGGCGCGATGTAGTAGCCCTGCGCCTCGTCGCAGCCGAGCGCCTGCAGCGCGTCCCAGATGCGCCGTTCGCTGACGCCCTCGGCCACCACTTCCATGCCCAGGTCGTGCGCCAGGTGGATGGTCGACTTGACGATCGCCGCCGCGCGCGGGTCGTCGATCATCTTCATGGTGAAGGCGTGGTCGATCTTGATCACGTCCACCGGCAGCCGGCTCAGGTAGCTCAGCGAGGAATAGCCGGTGCCGAAATCGTCCACGTACAGGCGGAAGCCCATCGCGCTGAGGCGCTGCAGTTCGGCGATGCCGGCGGTCGGGTTGCTCATCAGGCTGCTCTCGGTGACTTCCAGGCCGATCATGCCGGCGCGCGAGCCGTGCCGTTCCAGCAGCGCGCGCAGCTGTTCCGACAGGGCCAGCACGCCGACGTCGCGCGCCGACAGGTTGACCGCGATCGGCAGCAGCACGCCTTCGCTGCGCCAGGCTTCGCACTGGGCCACCGCCCCTTCCAGCATGTGGCCGGTGAGCAGGTGGATGAGTTCGGTCGATTCCAGCAGCGGCACGAAGGACTCCGGCGCGATGCAGCCCTTTTCCGGATGCCACCAGCGCACCAGCGCTTCGGCGCCGACGATCTGGCGCGAGCGGATGTCGACCTTCGGCTGGCAGAACAGGCGCAGCTGCCCATCCTCGATGGCGGCGCGGAAGTCGCCCACCAGCGACAGCCTCCCCGGCGTGTGCGGATCGATGCCGGCGTCGTACACCGCCGTGTTGCGTCCGGCCTGGGCCGCCTGGTACAGCGCGATGTCGGCCTTGCGCAGCAGCGTGTGGTAGTCGCGGCCCTGGCTCGGCGCCAGCGCCACGCCGATGCGCGCACCGAGCGCGCACCAGATGCCGACCACCGAGAACGGCGCTTCCAGCACTTCGTGGATGCGCGCCGCCCAGTGGCGTGCCCGGGCCTCGTCGGCGTCTTCCAGCAGGATGGTGAAGCGGGCGTCGACCCGCGCCAGCAGGCCGGCGCCGTCGATCAGGGCGCCCAGGCGGTCGGCCACCAGCGCCAGCAGCAGGTCGCCGTACAGGTGGGTCAGCGCATAGTTCACGTCGCGGAAGTGCACCAGGTCGACGATCAGGCAGGCCAGCCGGTCGCGGCCGAGCTGCGCCAGGCGCGCACGGCAATGCCGCTCGAACAGGTTGCGGTTGGGCAGCCCGGTGAGCGTGTCGTAGTAGGCCAGGCGCATCACGTCTTCCTCCACGCCGCGGCGCGCCGTGATGTCCTGCACCAGCCCGGACAGGGCGGGCGGGCCGGCGCCGTCGCGGCGCACCTCGGCCACCACGTGCACCCAGCGCAGTTCGCCGTCCGGCTGCACCATGCGGAACTGCAGGTCGACGTGGCGTTCCGGCTCGGCCAGCGCGCGCCGGCGCGCCGCCAGCACCGCGGCGCGGTCTTCGATGTGGATGCGCGCCAGCACGTCGCGCGGCCCCACCGGCAGGTCGCCGGGCGGGAAGCCGAGGATGCGATAGCCTTCGGGCGAAGCCGCCAGCACGGCGCCGCGGCCGCCGTCCCAGCGCCAGTTGCCGATCAGGCCGAGCGCCTGGGCGCGCCGCAGTTCGTCCTGGTCGTCCATCAGGCGCGCCTGCTCGTCCACCAGGAAGGTCACGTCCTGCAGCGCCACCAGCACCAGGCCGCCGTGGGCGCCATCGGCATCGGTGTCGGCGGCGCGCCCGGCCGCGCCGACCGGCCACGGCTGCGGCAACACCTGGCGCGCGCTGCCGTCGGCATGCAGGAAGCGGTGCACGCGGCCGAACGGACCGGCCGCGCCGTCCTGCGCCGCCAGCAGTTCCGGCAGGTGCATGCCGAGCAGCGCCGCACGCCCATGGCCGAACTGCTCGACCATCGCCTGGTTCAGGTCGAGGACGCGCAGGGACTGGGCGTCGCACGCCAGCATCGCCAGCCCGTTCCCCTCGAACAGCGGGCGGAACCACGCGTCGGCGCCGCTGCCCGCCTGCCCGCCATGCAACTGGACAGCCATGGAAATCCTTTCAGGTTTGAATGGGGTCCGATTGCAGTATAGGGAAGGGACGTCAAAAAATCTGCATCAAAATTGCATCAAATACCTGTCTATTTAGACAGGTAGCCTGTAGGAAAAGATGCCTGCAAGGCCGCCGCGCGGGCGCGATCGGCCACGCTCATGCGCTTTCGCGCGGGCGCAGCGTGAAGCCGAGGTCGATGCGCCGCTGCGCCGGTTCGCGCCCGGCGATCACGTCCAGCAGCAGCGACGCTGCCTCGAAGCCGATGCGGTAGCGCGGCGTGTCGACCGTGGTCAGCGAGGGCAGCATCCAGGCCGACGACGGCAGGTCGTTGAAGCCGGCCACGGCGACGTCGTCCGGCACGCGCACGCCGTGGCGCTGGCAGTGGTAGATCGCGCCCTGGGCCAGGTCGTCGTTGCAGCAGAACACGGCGTCGCAGCCGGGCACCTCGCGCAGCGCGCGCTGCATCAGCTGCGCCCCCAGCGCGATGGTGGACGGCTCGCCGACCATGATCTCCAGGCGCTCGTCGCCCAGCCCGGCCGCCGCCATGGCGCGCCGCCAGCCGTCGGCCCGGCGCAGCGTGCGCTCGTCGCGCTGGGCGCCGATGAAGGCGATGCGCCGATAGCCCTTGCCGAGCAGGTAATCGGTCATGGCGCCGCCGGCGTCGATCTGGGAAAAGCCGACCGACAGCTCGTCCGGCCCGTCGGCCAGGTCCATCATCGACACGATCGGGATGCGCGAATTGCCGAGCACGCGCTGCACGTGCGGGCTGTCCGCGTGGCCGGACAGCAGCACCCCGTCCGGGTTCGACTGCAGGTAGATGTTGAGCAGCTTTTCTTCCTCGGCGGCGGCGTAGCGGGTATTCCCGATCAGCAGCTGGTACTGGCTGGCCTCGACCGCGTCGTGGATGCCGTCCAGCACCGCCGTGAAGACGGCGTTCGACAGCGACGGCACCAGCACCACGATCACGCGCGACTGGGCCGAGGCCAGCGCGCGCGCGGCGCGGTTGGGCACGTAGCCGAGTTCGGCCACCGCCTGCTCGACGCGCGCGCGGGTGGCGTCCGACACCAGGCGCGGCTGGCTGAGCGCGCGCGACGCCGTCATCGTGGATACCCCCGCCAGGCCCGCCACCGCTTCCAGCGTGGCGCGCCCGGTCCCCCTCCCCCTGCCTTTTCCTGCACTGGTCGTGTTCATTATTGTTGTCGTCCCGGAAACTGGCCGACTCGCGGCCGACCCGCGATTGCGCCACGAATTGATCAACATGTCAATTTTTCATCTGAAATACTGCTGACTTTGTGCGGGACATCCTACGCAAGCCTGGCAGATTGTCCGATTGCCGGTCCATTAAGATGTCCTACGATGAGATTCTTATCCACTTATTCAGGAGACCATCATGCCGACCAATCAAGATCCCAAGGACAAGGGTATGAAGGGAAATCCGGGCACGCCGAACCAGGCCGGCAGCGGTAACCTGCAGAGCGGGCGCCAGGGCCAGTCGGGCAGTTCGCCGTCGCAGGGCAATGCGCAGCGCGGCCAGGGCGCAGGGCGCGACGACGACTTGCAGGACGACAGCCTGCTGGGCGGACGGCAAGGCAACCAGGATGTCAGCCGGCAGAGCGGCGGCCAGCAGGATAGCGGCCGCCAGCAGGATATCGGTCGCCAGCAGGATGTCGGTCGCCAGCAGGATATCGGCCGCGATCAGGGCGCTGGCCGCCAGGGCGGTACCCAGCAGGATATCGGTCGGCAAGGCGGCCAGCAGGATCCCGGGCGCCAGGGCACGAGCCGCCAGAGCGGTAGCCAGTCCAGCCAGAGCGGCCAGTTGCCGCCGGACCGCCCGCAGCAGGACGACCTCGACGCCGACAAGCCGCCGCGGCGCTGAGCGCCACCGGCGCGCGCGCGCAGCCGGCCGTCTCCCGAGATCGTGCGCGCTGCTTCGGCAGGCATCCGCTGCGGCGGATCGCCTGCCCTTGCCGGCCCCCGCTTCCGCCCGCGGTGCCCGCCAGGGGCGCATGCGTCATATCGTAATGTCAGTTGTTCCGTAACATTTGCGTCACACTCGGCCTCGGTACGCAGAATGTGTCGATGCGTACTGAATATTTCCACAGGGAATGTTAAAATTCTCTTGCAGCCATGTCCCGATCGGACGCGGCGCACCGCCGACGTGCGCCAGCCGCGCGCACCGCCGGCGCTGGTCGCGACCAGTCCTGCCCTGTTGGAATCCGCCGCGGCCGCGCCGCACGCCGAATGGAACCCATGACCCTGCCCCTGGCCTTCACGTCACCGTGTGACGACTGCAACGCGCATATCGACAATACCTTCGACCTGATGGCGGTACTCGATCGCCACGGCATCATTCTGCGGGTGAACCCGGCGGTGCGCGACATCCTCGGCTACCAGCCGGCGGAACTGGCCGGACGCAGTTGCTACGATGTCCTGCACCCGGACGACCGCAGCGCGCTGGAGGAGCTCGGCGTGGCGGTGCGCGCCGGCGCCGACTGCCGCGAGCGCGAGCTGCGCTGGCTGTGCAAGGACGGGCGCGTGATCTACCTGTCGATGTCGGGGCGCTGGTCCGAAGTCGAAGGCTTGATGTACGCCAGCGCGCGCGACGTCACCGAGCCCCGCCTGGCCAGCGCCGCGCTGCGCCAGTCGCGCGAGCGCATGAACGTCATGCTGGAAAGCATCGGCGACGCCTTCGTGTCGCTCGACCGCGGCTGGCGCATCGTGTACGCCAACCGCAAGGCGGCGCGCTTCGTCGGCGTCGAGCCGGGCAGCGGCGTCGGCCGTCCCTTGCTGGAAGTGGTGCCGCAGCTCGAAGGCACGGTGTTGATGGCGCACTACCGCGCGGCGATGGAGAGCGGCCAGCCCGCCATGGCCGAGGTCGAGTGGCATCCGGGCGCCTGGATCGAGATGCGCGCCTATCCGACCGAGGACGGCCTGTCCGTGTACTTCCACGACATCACCGAGAAACGCAGCGCCGCCGACGCGCTCCGGAAAAGTGAGGCGCGCTTCCGCAACCTGTTCCAGCAGGCCGGCGACAGCATCCTGATCGCCGACCGCGAACTGCGCGTGGTCGCCGCCAACGGCCGCGCCTGCGCCCACTTCGGCTATGCCGAACACGAATTCGTCGGCCGCAGCGTGCGCGACATCGACGACGGCTATACCTACGACGCCGCGCTGTTCGACAGCCTGCGCGCCGGCAACACGCACCTGCTGCGCATCACCAAGCGCCGCCGCGACGGCAGCACCTTCCCGGCGGAGGTGCACGTGTCGCTGTTCGAGGAAGGCGGCCAGGTCTATTTCCAGGCCATCATCCGCGACCTCACCGAGCGCGACCAGGCCGAGCGCCGGCTGCGCGAGAGCGAGCAACGCTTCCGCGAGGTGATCGAGATGACGCCGTCCGGCTACGTGCTGGCCAGCGCCGCCGGCCGCATCCTGGACGTCAATCCGGCCCTGTGCGCGCTCGCCGGCCAGGCGCGCGACGCGCTGGTCGGACGCTGCCTGGACGAATTGTTCGTCGCCTTCCCGTGGAGCAGCCTGGCGCGCGCCGGCAACGCCGGGGTGCAGGGTGTGGAAGCGGTGATCCGCCATGCCCACGGCCATGCGCTGCACGTGCTGTTCAACGGCAGCGTGCGCCGCGGCGCCGACGGCGTGCTGGAAAGCGTGACCGGCCTGATGACCGACATCACCGATCGCAAGCAGGCCGAGCACCGGCTGCACGAGCTGGCCACGCACGACACCCTGACCGGCCTGCCCAACCGCGCGCTGCTGCACGAGCGCGTGCAGGCGATGCTGGGACGCTGCGCGGCGGACGCCGCGGTGGCGGTGATGTTCCTCGACCTCGACCGCTTCAAGGAAATCAACGATTCCTTCGGCCACGAGCTGGGCGACGAGCTGCTGTGCGAGGTGGCGGCGCGCCTGCGCAGCGCGCTGCGGCCCGGCGACGTGGTGGCGCGCCTGGGCGGCGACGAATTCGTGGTGGCCGCCGACTGCGGCAGCGGCGCCGCGGCCGCCGCCCGCATCGGCGCCAAGCTGCTGCAGACATTGACCGCGCCGGTGCGGATCGGCGCCCAGGACGTGATCATCGGCGCCTCGATCGGCATCAGCCTGTACCCGCAGGACGGCACCACCCGCGAGCTGCTGTTCCAGGCCGCCGACACCGCCATGTACCGCGCCAAGAATGCCGGGCGCAACCGCTACCGCTTCTTCGAGGCGGCCATGACCCAGGCGGCGCAGGCGCGCATGGCGCTCGAGGTATCGCTGCGGCCGGCGCTGGCGCGCCAGGAATTCGAGCTGCACTACCAGCCGCGCATCGACCTGGACGGCATGACGGTGGTCGGCTTCGAGGCGCTGATCCGCTGGCAGCATCCGCAGCTGGGCCGGGTGCCGCCCGGCGAATTCATCGGCATCGCCGAGGAGACCGGGCTGATCGTCGCGATCGGCGGCTGGGTGCTGCGCGAGGCCTGCCTCCAGACGCGCCGGCTGGTGGAAGAGCTGGGCCGGCCGCTGCGGGTGTCGGTAAACGTCTCGGCGCGCCAGCTGGCGCAGCCCGGCTTCGTCGGCGAGGTGCGCACGGTGCTGGAAAGCAGCGGGCTGGCGCCGCATTGCCTGGAACTGGAAGTGACGGAAAGCGCGCTGATCGAGGACATGGAGCGCACCGCCGCCATGCTGGGCGAGCTGCAGGGCCTGGGCGTCAAGCTGGCGGTGGACGACTTCGGCACCGGCTATTCCGGGCTGGCCTACCTGCGCCGCTTCCCGATCGACGTGCTCAAGCTGGACCGTTCGTTCGTGATGCAGGAAGACGGCCGCATCAGCGCCTTCGACTTCATCAAGGCCTTCGTCGACATGGCGCACGCGCTGCGCATGCAGGTGGTGGCGGAAGGCGTGGAAACCGCCGAGGTGCTGGACTTCCTGCGCGCCGCCAGCTGCGACGAGGCGCAGGGCTACCTGCTGGCGCGCCCGATCCCGCTGGACGCGCTCGGCGCGCTGCTGCGCGCGGGGTGAGCGGCGGCGCGGCGACCGGCGCACCGCGCCCCGGGCGCTCAGGCCGTCTCGGTATCGCGATCGGCGGCGCGCTCCTGCGCGGCGCCTTGGCCATCCTCCGGCACCAGCAGCGCCAGGCGGCCCTCGATGGCCCGGAAGCGCAGCGGCAGCGCCATCTTGCAGACCTCGCCGTCGGCGGCGACCTTCATGCGCCGCCGCGGCGACAGCAGCGGCGCGCGCACCGTCATGTTCTTGAAATCGAACGAGACCACGTCCTCGGCCTCGCCCAGCCGTCCCAGCGCGCCGCGCAGCAGCAGGCCCAGCATGCGCAGCTTGCCGACCGGCTTGGGCGCGATCGCCGCCAGCCGTCCTTCTCCCAGCGCCTGTTCGAGCGGCGCCATGCCGACCTGCTCCATCTGCAGCCGGTTGTTGCCGACGAATAGCGTGGGCGTGCGCAGGCGCCGCGTGCTGCCGTCCAGTTCCAGCGTGATGCGCAGGTTGCGGTGCGACCCGAGCGCGGTCTTCAGCGCGGAAAACAGCGCCACCACGCGCGAGCGCCCGTACTGGCGCTTGTCGTGCTCGCGCTCCTCGAGCAGCTTCGGGTACAGCCCGACGCTGGCGTTGACCAGGAAGATGCGCTCGTTGACCATGCCGATCTGTACCGGCCGCACGCGCGCGCGCAGCAGCGCCCGCACCGCCTCGCCCAGGTCTTCGGGAATGCTGTGGGTGCGCCCGAAATAATTGAAGGTGCCCTGCGGCAGCACGCCGAACACGCAGTCGCTGCGCACCGCCTCGTGCGCCACCGTGTTGAGGGTGCCGTCGCCGCCGGCCGCCACCAGCACGGCGCCGTCGCGTGCGGCGCGCTCGGCCATGCGGCGGGCGGCCGCGCCGAGTTCGTTGGCGTCGTGCACGACTTCCAGCTCGCAGGCGCGCCCGGCCGCTTCCAGCACGTCGCGGATGGTCGAGCAGCGCAGTTCGGTTTCGGCGCGGCCGGACCCGGCGTTGAGCACCACGTAAAACGGCGCATCGGGGCGCACTTCGATCGTTTGCATGCTGGACGGACCTCTAGACGGCGGGATTGATGGATTGGCGGCGTGGCGCCGGCATCGCCTGCGGCCGGCACTTTCGCCAATTCAGCATAGCAGTATTGACACGATCGGGCGTTACCGTTGCCGGCAGCCATCAAATATGGCGTTTTTCGCTGTTTACAGGTCTGGAAGGCATCGATTTTGCCCAAATGCAGATGTCACGTCACTAATTTTCCGACGCGCCAAGCGAATACCATGGGGTTATACTGAATCCACCATTTCGAGCGGACTGCGGCATCTCGGCGCCCAGGCCGCTCGCTCCCGGCGCAATCGCCGCCATCAAACCACACTGCAACAGCCATGAGAATCAGCAAGGAAAAGGCCGCCGAGAACCGGGCCGCACTGATCAGGGCCGCGAGCAAGCTGTTTCGCGCACGGGGCATCGACGGCGTCGGTGTCGCCGAGATCAGCAAGGAAGCCGGCCTCACCCACGGGGCGCTGTACGCCCATTTCAAATCCAAGGAAGAACTGGCGCTGGAAGCGCTTTCCTACGGCCTGGACCAGGCCCACGAACGCATGTTCGCCGACAGCGTCGACGGCGTGCCCGACCTGGCGCGCTTCCTGGACGACTATTTCTCTGTCGAGGGACGCGACGATTACGGCAACCGCTGCGCGATCGCGGCGTCGGCCAGCGAGATCGGGCGCCAGGACAAGGCCATCAGCGCCCGCTTCGCCGAAGGCTATATGATGCTGGTGCGGGTGTTCGAGCACCAGATCGCCGAACGCCATCCGGAAGACGACGCCACCGCGCGCGCGCTGGTCGCGGTATCGGCCATGATCGGTAGCGTGGCGATCGCGCGCGGCGCCGCCAAGGGCGATCCGGCCCTGTCGGCACAGGTGCTGCGCTCGGCGCGGCGCCTGATCGGCAACCTGGTGCTGGATACGCCCGCCGCCCAGCCGGACAGCGCGCCGGCCGGCGCCGGCGATCCGCCCGGGGACGTCATCGCCGTCGGCCCTGCCGGCGGCAGCCGCGCCGATCCGCTGCCGCTGGCGGCGCTCCCGCTGGCGGCGGGCGACTTGCCGGCCGCCTGAGACCGCGCCGCCAGGGGCGCCGCGGCACATGCCCATGGCGCCGCGCGCCGGCTGTTACCTGGTGACCGCGATCTGGGTGCGGTGGCCGCCCTTGAAGGTGTACAGGGTGATGACGCCGTCGCGGATGTCGCCATGGGCATCGAAGGCGATGTTGCCGGTCACGCCCTTGTAGTTGGTCCTGGCCAGCTGCGGCAGGTATTTCGCCGGGCTGGACGAGCCGGCCTTGTCCATCGCCGCGGCGATCGCCAGCACTGCGTCGTAGGAGTACGGCGCGATGATCTGGACGTCGATGCCGAAGCGCTTGCGGTAGGCGGCGCGGAAGGCGTCCATGGCGGGCATGCCGGCTGCCTCGACGCCGCCGGCCTCGGCGCACACCACCTGGCCGTCGGCCATGGTGCCGCCGGACAGCTTGTGCATCTCGTCCGAGCAGATGCCGTCGCCGCCCATCATGCGCACGTTCATGCCGAGCTGCTTCATCTGGCGCAGCATGGGTCCGGCCACCGCGTTCATGCCGCCGAAGAACACCAGGTCGGGGTTGCTGGCGCGGATGCGGGTCAGGATCGCCGAGAAGTCGGTCGCCTTATCGTTGGTGAATTCCTTGGCGACCACATTGACGCCCTGCTGGCGCAAGCCGTTGGCGAACTCGGTCGCCAGGCCCTGGCCGTAGGCGGTGCGGTCGTCGATCACGGCGACGCGCTTGGCGGCCATGGTCTTGACCGCGTAGCGGCCCAGCGCGCGGCCGAGCTGGATGTCGTTGGCCACCACCCGGAACGCCGTGTTGAAACCCTGCTGCGTGTATTTCGGATTGGTCGCCGACGCCGAGATCTGCGGGATGCCGGCATCGTAATAGATCTTCGAGGCCGGAATGGTGGTGCCCGAGGTCTCGTGGCCGATCACGCCGTTGACCCTGGCGTCGGCCAGCTTCTGGGCCGCCGCGGTGGCCTGCTTGGGGTCGCCGCCGTCGTCCTCGCCGACCAGTTGCCAGGCGACCTTGCGCCCGCCGATCGTGGCGCCGCGCGCGTTGAGGGCATCGATCGCCATGCGCGCGCCGTTTTCGCTGTCCTTGCCGAAGTGGGCGACCGGGCCGGTCATCGCGGCCACGTGGCCGATCTTCACCGTTTCCTGGGCGGCCGCCGCGCCCGCCCCTGCACTACCTGCACACACCGCAACCGCCAACAACACCTGCTTCTTCATTCCATCCTCGTATGATTAAGACATTCTTTATGCCAAAACGATAGGGTAACGCGGATACGCTCAACTAACAAGGTTTGCGGTGCAACATACGGTTTCAGGCACAATGCAGGTTTTACCCGAAACCGTATCGATGTCCACCGACCGACCGTCCCGCTTCGCTTCCCGTCCGTCACCCAAGCCGTCGGCGCCGCCCTCAGCGCGTGCGCTGCCGCCGCTGAACGCCGCCACCCTGCTGCGCGCCCTGTTCAAGCGCCCGCGCCGCAAGTCCGGCGCGCGCACGCCGCGCACCGTGTTCCGCCTGGCCGCCATCGATGCCGTCCAGCTGCGCCGCTACCGCGACGCGCTCGGCTTTCCCGGCCAGGGCATCCCGCTCACCTTCTATTACCTGCTGGCGCAGCGCGCCCAGGTGGCGACCATGCTCGACCAGGACTTCCCGTTCCGCCTGCCGGGCGCGGTGCACACCGAGAACGCGCTGCGGGTGGAAACCCCGGCGCGGCCGGACGCGCCGCTGCTGCTGGCCACCAGCGTGGCGGTGCAGCCGCCGGCCGAGGACGGCGCCGTGTACGCCACCCTCGACACCATCGGCGAGCAGGACGGCCATACGGTGTTCGCCTGCCGCAGCACCTACCTGATGGTGCGCGGCCAGCGCGCGCGCCGCGGCAACCAGCCGCATGCGCGCCCGGCCGCGGCGGCGCTGCCGGCGCTGGCCGCCTGGCGCCTGGCCGGGAACAGCGGCCGCGCCTACGCGGCCTTGTCGGGCGACTGGAACCCGATCCACCTGTGGAGCTGGTCGGCGCACCTGATGGGGATGCGCCGCCCCATCATCCACGGCATGCACACGCTGGCGCGCGCGTGCGCCGAACTGGAACTGGCCGGGGGCCGCCCGCTGGTGGCGCTGGCCGGACGTTTCCGCGCGCCGGCGCCGCTGGGGAGCGAACTGGTGCTGGGCGCCGACCTGGCCGGCGGCGGCTACGTGGTCAACAGCGGCGGGCGCGCCGTGGCCGAGGGCAGTTTCCAGCTGGCGCCGGAATAATCCGCGTCCCGGACGCAGGCAGGCGGCCAACGAGATTGATATATCTCAAAGAAGCCATGCGTCGTTTCGCCATGCTCAAGCCGTCGACAGCCGCCGTCCGGAAGGAGCGCACATGAACGCATCGCAGATTGCGCCCGGCGACACCGGCAAGCCGGATGCAGCCGCCGCAGCCGCCGGTGCGCCCGCCGCCGGCCCGGTATTCCGGCGCATCCTGTTGCCGACCGACGGTTCCGACGCCTCGCAACGCGCGATCCTGGCCGGCGTCGCCTTTGCACGCGAACTGGGCGCCGACGTCGTCGGGCTGACCGCGGTGCCGTCGTTCCGCGTACTCAGCGCCGATCCCGACATGCTGGAAGACACGCCCGAGCAGTACGCCGCCGCCAGCGCCAGGCGCGCGCGCCGCATGCTGGCCGATGTCGAGAACGCCGCGCGCGCCGCCGGGGTGCCATGCCGGCTGGAGCAGGTGAACGCGGACCGTCCCTACGAGGCGATCGTCGAGGCCGCCGCCCGGCTCGGCTGCGACCTGATCCTGATGGCCTCGCACGGCCGGCGCGGGCTGCACGGCCTGCTGCTCGGCAGCGAGACCGAGCGCGTGCTGGTACACGGGACGGTGCCGGTGCTGGTGCACCGCTGAGGGCGGCGGGCCTGGCCTCTTATCGACGCATCTTCATGGACTCGTCGGCGCGCACACGGTCCGTTTCCACCGATGACGGGAGCAGCCGATGTATCGACGCATCCTGGTGCCGACCGACGGCACCGAACTGTCGGCGCGGGCCATCGAGATGGCGCTGCGCCTGGCGGCGCCGGCCGGCGCCGTGGTGATCGGCATGCATGCCAGCACGCCGCCCTACCTGCTGGCGCCGGAACTGGGACTGGCGGCGCCGATCGACGACGCCTGGCGCCACGAACGCGAGCAGCAGGCGCAGGACGGCCTGGCCTACGTGCGCCGGCGTGCCGGCGAGACCGGCGTCGCCTGCGAGGCGCTGCTGGTGCGCCACGACTCGCCGCACGAGGCGATCGTGCAGGCCGCGCGCGACCGGGCCTGCGACCTGATCGTGATGGCCTCGCACGGCCGCCGCGGCATGGCGGCGCGGCTGCTGGGCAGCGAGACCGCCAAGGTGCTGACCCACAGCGCGATACCGGTGCTGGTGGTGCGCTGAAGCGCGATCGGAATTGCCGTGGCGGCGGCCGGCGCGGCTGTGCTAGCGCGCCGGTTCACCGAACATGGTCAGCAGCTGGGTGCGTACCGGACCGTCCAGCAGCCCTGGCGCCAATTCGGCGAAGGCGCGCATGTGCGGCATCTGCAGGTGCTTGTCGAGATCGTCCTTGCCGATCCAGTTTTCATAGAAAACGTACTCGGCCGGGTCGTCGTTGCTGCGGTGCAGGTCGTAATCCAGGCAACCGGGCTCGCGCCGGGTGGGCGCCACCAGGGCTCGCAGCTGTTCGCCGAGGGCATCTTCGTGTCCCGCCTGCGCGCGCAGGGTGGCGATGACGGTGAGTCGGGTCATGGTATTCCTTTCATCGGTGCGGCCAAGCCGCGTCATGGAGCGTATGCTCCGGGTTTAAAACATCCTTCGTGATCTTGATCAAATCAGCCGTGACGTAGTACAGAAACTGACTGCCTGGTTTGCATATTTGCTTTGCAGACGGAGAACCGTGCCATGCCCCCGCGACACCCCGCTCGCACCATCGCCAGCCGTCCGCGCCCGCTGGGCGCGGCGTTGCGGCATGCGCGCAAGAGCCTGTGCACGCGCCTGCATGCGCTGGCGGCACAGCCGGACGGCGCGTTCGCGTGCGGCTTCGCGCTCGTCGTCGCCGAAGTCGAGGCCGGCTTCCGCCACGAGGAAACCCTGACCTGCACGCTCGGCGTGGAGCGCCAGCGCGAGCAGGGCGAGGAAAACGCCGTGGTGCTGAGCGCGCTGCACCGGGTGCTGCCGCTGGTCGAGGGCGGCGATGCGCCTCTCGGGCGCGAGGTCCTGTGCGCCCTGCTCGACGTGCTGGCCCAGCACCGCCTGGGCAGCGCCCAGGCCGGCGCGACGGCGCTGGCCGACGCCCCTGCCGGCGCCCTGCCGCGCCGGCGCGCGAACGCCGCGCGCGCCACCCTGCACGTGCCGGGACGGCTGCGTCACCCGCGCTGACCGCGGCGCCGCCTCATTTCAGGCCGGGCCGGCGCCGCCGGACGATCTCGCCGGCCAGCATGAAGGTGCCGTCCCCCTTGTAGTGCAGCGTTTCCGGATGGCGCGGCGAAGCCAGCGCGCGCGCCGCCACCACTTCCCAGACGAAGAAATTGTACTTGTCGACCAGGCTGTCGTCGTGCAGGCGGCATTCGAACTGGGCGTGGCATTCGCGGATCGCGGGTGCGCCGACCTGCTCGGCCGGTTCCGGCGTGAGGCCGAAGGCGGCGAACTTGTCGGTGTCGGCGCCGCTGGTCGAGCCGACGCCGAGCACCTGCTCCAGCTGGGCCGCGGTCGGCAGGTTGAGCACGCACTCGCGGCTGGCGCGGATCAGCCCAAAGCTGTGGTTGGCCGACGAAATCACGCAGCCGATCAGCGAGGGCGTGAATTCGATCACGGTATGCCAGCCCATCACCATCACGTCGCGCTCGCCGTCGTGGGCCGAACTGACCAGTACCACCGGGCCGGGTTCCAGCCAGAACCTGACCTGGTCCAGCGGCACCGGCCGTTTGCGCGCCGTCCCTTGGCGATTCGTTGCAGTCATCGATTCTCCCTCGCGGACCCGCCGCGGTCATCTTGATCCTCGTATTATTGCGGCAAACCCGGCGGCGGCGGCGGACGCCTGGCGCGTGCGCCGGCCTGCCGTGCCGGCGCAGCGGGCGATGGCGTAGAATCCGTGCCAATCCACCCGATGAAAGGAAGCACCATGCCCGCAGCGCGGCTGCGCCGCCACCGCCGCCTGCTCGCCCTGTGCGCGTTGTCGGCGCTGCTGCACGGACTCGTGCTGCGCTGGATCGCCGCGCAAGCGCCGGCCCCTGCAACGCCGCGGGCGCCGCTTGCGGACGGCCTGGTACTGCGGCTGGCGCCGGCCGGGCTGGCGGCGCCGGCGCCGGCGGATGCGCCGCATGCCGCGGACCCGCGCATGCCCACTGCCGCGCCCGCGCGCGCGGCCGACGCCGTGCCGGCGCCCGATGCCGTTGCATCCGCAACTGGGGCACCGGCGCAGCAGCAGCAGCAGCAGCAGCAGCAGCAGCAGCAGGCTATCCCACTGGATACCGGCGACACGGCGGCGCCGGCCGGCGCATCCGCCGGCGCCATCCCGGACGGGTCGCTACCGGACGGGTCGCTCCCGGCCGGCGCACTGCCCGCCGGCGGCGCCGGCGCGAGCGGTCCGGCGGACCAGGCCGATCCCGCCGGCCCGGTTCCCGGCCGCTACCGCGTGCGCATGCCGCCCCCGGTCTTGCTGACCTACGCGCGCACGCGCCAGGCGCCGGCCATGCCGGACCGGCGCCTGGCCGACGCCCGCATCGACTGGCGCAGCGACGGCAGGCGCTACGCACTGAGCGTGGACGGGGTGCTGGGACGGCTGGACAGCAGCGGCGCCAGCGGCGACGCCGGCATGCTGCCGCGCCGCGCCGTGGAGCGGCGCGACGGCCGCGAACTGGTCACGCAGTTCACCGAGGACGGCCGCGTGCTGCTGCCCGGGGACGGTGCCGGCGCGGCCGACAGTCTCGGCGTGCTCGACCGCGCCACGCTGCCGCTGCAGCTGGCCGCGATCGGCCTGGGCGAACCGGACCAGATCGAACACGCGCTGGGCCGGCCGATCGAGGTCGCGGTGGCCGGGACGGATGCGGTGACGCGGATGCGCTTCGCGGTGGCCGGCCTGGAAAGCGTGGCCACGGCGCTGGGCGCCTTGCCGGCCTGGCGTCTGGTGCAGCAGGCCGCGCCCGGCCAGGCGCGCCTGGAGGTGTGGCTGGCGCCGGAGCGCGGCTGGCTGCCGGTGCAGCTGCGCGTGACGGAGGGCGGCGTCGCCGACACACAGACGCTGCAGACGCTGCAGATGCTGCAGGTCCCTGCCGCGCCGGCCGGGGATGCGCCCGGCGGCGGCGCAGAGAGGGGCGCAGCGGCCGGTACGGCTGGCGCCGCCGACCGCAACGCCCAGGAGCCCGTCCCCGTGGACCGAGCCCGGCGTCGCTACTGAAACAGGCGCCGCGCCGGATCAGTCGCGCACGCGGCGCCAGCCGGCCTTGTGGGCGCCCTGCGACTTGGCCGACGGCGCCCTGGTGGTCACGGTGTCGCCGTTGGCGGTGGTGGCCACCACCTTGCGCGTGCCGTTCGGCAGCTGGACCACGATGAAGCCGACCGTGGCCGAGGTGTTCGACAGCGCGCGCCCGGCGATCAGGCCGATGCTGTCGTCGGTCAGTACCGGCTTGCCGGTGCAGACGTCCAGCTGGTACAGGTTGCTGGTACCGCCGACCGAGCACGCCGACGACGAGGTCGGCAGGTTGGTGACCACGTTGACGGTGCCGTCCACCACCTTCGGATCCAGGTTGACGCGCTCGCCGCTGTTCTGGTCGAGGTCGAAATACCAGCCGGCCTGGGTGCCCAGGTCGACCGACGGCCCGGAGATGGTATAGCTGCCGGCATCGTCGCCGACCTTGGCCAGGCGCTGGCGCGACATCCTGGCGGCGGCGCGCCAGTCGGCGGCGGCGATGCCGACGCCCTTGTCGCGCAGCACGTACACGCTCTGGGTGTCGCTCACGCCGATGTCGGACACGTCCAGCAGGCGGCCGGTGCCGAACACCACCGCGATGCCGGCGCCGGCGCTGACCGTGCCCTGGCCGTCGGTGTTGTTGACCGCGCACATGGTCACCTCGGGCCGCGTGGTGACCGGCTGGGCGGTGCCGGCATCGCCCATCTGCAGCACGGCCGGGTTGCCGGGCCTGGTGAAGTCGAAGCGCCACATCTTGCCCTGGTTGTCGCCGCCGTACACGTAGGTCACCAGCGGGTCGGTCAGCGGATTGGCGGTGATCGCGGTGATGCGCGCAAAGCCCGACGGCGTGCCGGTGCTGCCGATGCCAGTGCCGGTCTTGCTCAGCACCTGGCCGGTGCCGGCGTCCACCACGTACAGGTAACCCTTGCCGTCGCCCCCATTCACGTTGTCGGCGCCGGGCACGTTGTTGTAGCCGGACGTCAGGAACACCACCGAGCGCTCGGTGCCGGACGCATCCTTCCAGGTGCCGAACTGCGGATTGCCGAACGACAGGCCGAGGTCGGCATCGTAGTTGACGCCGCTGCACACGGCGCTGTCGGCGCACAGTTCCCACAATCCCTTGGGGTTGGCGGGATCGGTCACGTCCAGCGCATAGAAGCCGCGCCCGCCGGCGTTCAGGCCGGCCACCACCACGCTGCGCCAGGTGGTGCCGATCTTGACGTCGCCGATCTCGGGCGCGCCGTCGGTGGTGAACTGGTGGTTGGTGCCGTAGGTCGTACTGGCCTGCAGGTACAGCTTCTTCATCGTGATGCGCGGCGCGTAGGCCCACATCTCCTCGCCGGTCTTGGCATCGAACGCGTGCAGCATGCCGTCGTTGGCGGCCACGAACACGCTCGGGCGGCGGCCGGTGTTGGCGGTCTTGAAGTCGGCATAGCCGGCCGCGGTATAGCTCTTGCGCGGGTCGCGCAGGTAGGCCGGCTTGGACGAGGCGATGTCGCCCATCACGATCGGCAGGACGGCGCTCAGGCCGGCCGGCACCTTGTCGGTATGGGCGTAGCCGCGCATGACGGTGTCGTCGGCGTATTGCTGCTGGCCGCGCAGCCAGTCGACGATGTTGGCGCCGTCGTTGACGATGGCGCGGTTGTCGGCCGACAGGCTGGCGCACTGGCCCAGCGCGCCGCACTTGTTGTCGAACCAGGCCTTTTCGGTCGCGTTCATCGAGGCGTACTTGAAGGTCTTGAGCGTGCCCGCGGCCGCGGTGTCGAGCATCCAGATGGTGCGCGTGTCGCTGCTGGCGGCCACCTTGCGGCCGACGGTATCGGACGAGGTCCAGACCGCGCCGGTGCCGACGATGCCGGTGGCGGTGTCGATCTTGCGGTCGGAGAGCTCGCCGAACCACTTCACGGTGGTGAAGGTGGACGAGAAGATGTCGTTGTCTTCCTGCGAGATGTTGGGCGTCGAGGTGGCGGCGGCCGCGGCGGCGCCCACCCGCACCTCGATGTTCGACAGCGCCGAACTCAGGCCCTGCACCACCTGGGTCGGGTCGGAGGCGGCGAAGTACCTGCCGTGGCCGTTGATGGCGGCGTGCCACAGGTCGTCCACGCGCGACTGGTAGGCGGCCGAGGGGCTGGCGTCGGTGGTGACCGGATCGGGCCAGACGTAGGCCTGGTTGTTGTTCCACGGGCAGCCCTTGGCGACGCCGGTGATCAAGTTGTAGAAGTCGCCGCCCGACTTGGGCGTCTCGTAGTTGGCCTCGTAGTTCATGATGCCGTCCACGCCCAGGCCGAGCGCGTAGGTGTTCATGTGCAGGCGCCGGTTGTCGCCGCTGGAAGCCGGCACCAGGCCGGTGCGGGTGAAATCCTCGAGTTCCGGGCGCAGCGAGGACGCCGCCGTATTGGAGCCGCCGTTGTACCAGTACAGCGAGACGTCGGCCAGCGAAGCCACCGTCTGCGTGCTCGTATCCAGGCAACCGCTGGCGCGGGTGCAGAAGCGCGCCGCGCTCTCGACGTTGTCGTTGTTGGCCACGTCGCCGGCGGGGTCGCCGTTCCAGTAGCCGTCGGTGGTGATGAAGGTGAAGTTCTGCTGGCACGGGTACTGCACCGCCTCGGACCCGGCCGCCATCTTGTACGGGCTCTGGTTGGCGTACATCTTGCCGATCGCGTGCAGCGCCTTGCGGATCGGGGTCGACAGGTTGCCGTCCATGGCATACAGGCTGGCGTACCAGCTGCTGCGGTTGGTCGACGAGAATTCGCGCGGCACCGTCATCGTACCTTCGGCGGCGGCGGTCGACAGCGACACGATGCCGACGTTGTAGTTGGCGGTGAGCGCCTGGAATGCCTGGCCGACGGCGGTCTTCATCATCTGGTTGCGCGTCTTGTAGTAGGCGTACCAGTTGGCGAAGTTGGTCATTTCCTCGTCGTAGGTGCAGGTGCTGCCGGCGCAGTCGCTGCGCGCGCTCGCGCGCGGATAACTGCTCCTGGTCGAGACGATGTCGGTGCGCACGAACACCGCGGCGCCGGCGCCCAGCGCCGAGGTGGCGAACGGAATGATGTCGTAGGCGCCGGCGGCCGGGACGCTGCTCTTGACCGTGGCGAACGCCAGCGTGCCGCCGTTGCTGAGCGCGCCCATGGCGACGGCGTCGCCGCCGGTGAGCGAGACGGTGTCGACCAGGCAGATGGTGGTGGTGGATGTGCTGCTGTACTTGGCGCACACGTCGGTCGTCTTGTCGCCGCCGGCATAGGCAACGATCGCGGTCTGCGAAGTGTTGTTCTTGATCGCGGCACGGATCGCGGTGGCGACGGTGGCCGCGCTTGCCCCCTTGCCCAGGCTGGTGTTCGACGCCAGCAGCTTGGTGCTGCCCAGGCTGGTGCCGGCGGCCAGCGACGCGGTGTTGCTGCTGGAACCGGTGCCGCTGACGGTGATGATCGCCGTCGGGCGATCGGTCGGGTCGACGATCACGCGCTGGGTGCTGACGCCGATGCCCCAGCCGCTGCGGGTGCCGTCGGCCACCAGCGAGCACAGGTTGGACGTCTTGGCGCTGCCGGCGCTGATGCAGTCGATCGGGATCACCGCCAGCATGTTGTCGCCGCCCAGCGTGATGCCGTAGCTGGAGCAGGCCGGCACCGACGAGTTGGTCGGGGTGCGCACGCAGGCCACGTACTGGTTGGCGAGACCGGTCTTGGCGATGATCGAGGCTGCCAGGTCGGTGGCCAGCGTGGCGCGCTTGGTGGCGCTGTTGGTGCCGCCCGAGGCGGCCACCGCGCCGTTGGTGATGACGACGTCGCCGTTCGCTTCGCTCACCGTGACGCTGTCGATGCTCATCGCCGCGCCGCTGGTGCTGGCGCCGATCGTGATGGTGCCGTAGGCCGCGGTCACGCCCGTGTTCGGATTGCTGAAGCGCGGGTACCTGAAGTTGCCGACATACTTGGCCTGGCAATTGGTCAGCGACCGGCTGTCGCACCAGCGTATCTTGGCCTCGTACGGGTAGCCGGACGGCGCCGCCGCGCCCACCGACGTGCTCTGGCAGTTGGTGAGGTTGGCGTCGGAGCAGTACTCGGCGACGTTGATCGTGTAGTAGTAGGGATTGCCGAGGAAGCTGCTGGAATAGGTGCGCGCGTCGCTCGGGTAGGTATAGGTGGCGGTATTGTAGGCGCAATTGGTGCGGTTGCTGTCGCACCAGCGCAGGTCGGGAAAACCGCTGACCAGGTTGGTGGTGGACGTGCTGGCATTGGTCAGGTCGCGCTTGTTGATGCCGAAGCCGTCGGTGGTGACCGAGGTCCAGGCGCTGGTGGCGGCGCGCGTCATCGACGCGTAGGAGGTGCCGTCGGCCTTGACCGGCGGCGTGTAGCGCACCTTCGGATCATAGTACTGGCGGTTGAAATCGGCGCTGTTGAACGGCGGGTGACCGACCGCACACGCCATCGTCCCGCCGGACATCTTGCTGGCGGCGCGGCAGGTGGAGGTGTCGTCGATGTAGTCGGGCGTGAAGTTGTAGGTCATCGAACCCGAGTTATCGTACAGCAGCATCAGGTTGGGCTTGACGTTGCCGGTGCCGCTGATGTTCAGCAGCGGCAGCTGGGCGATGCTGGTCACGCCGGCGAGTGCCGCGCCGGCCGGCAGCAAGGCCAGGGCGAGGACGGAAGCGAGGACGGAAGCGAGGAGGCTGGCGCCGGAACGGCCGAGGATGGTCTTCATGAAAAGCCTGACAAAAAAACGGCGGCAAAAAACGGCTGGCGGTTGGCGGCGCTCAAGCCCCGATCAGCACGATCATCTGGTTGGTGACGCTGGCGCCCTTGGCCCCGCGCAGGCGCGCGGTGATCACGTAATGCACGTAAGGGCTGGCCGTGTACGCCGGCGAATCCGAGGCCAGGCTGGTGCCCATCGCCACGGTGGTGCCGAGCTGGCCGCTGGTGGACGCGGTCTGCACGCACTGGTTCTTGGCGTCGTCGAAGGCCAGGCGCTGCAGGCACATGCGGTGGATCACGTATTCGATGGTGCCGCCGCCGGCGGCGGCCACGGTCTGGCTGCCGGTCCAGAAACCGCTGTCGCGCGCGTTCTGGCTGGTGTCCAGCAGCGCCACGTAGCCGTGCGCGGCGTCGTCCTGGCTGAGCAGCGCCTTGTTGCCGGCGGCGGTGGCGCTGAGCCACTCGAAGCCGGTATGCAGGCCGAGGTCGACCGACTGCGTCAGGGTCGCGTCGTAGGCCAGGTTGCCGGTGGCCAGCGTGGTCGAGTGGATCGACTTCATCAGGTAGATGCCGGACACCAGCATCAGCGTCAGGATCACCAGCATCACCGGCAGCGCCACCCCGCGCCGGCGCGCCTGCCTCGATACAGGGTGCCTCATCATGGCCTCCATCCGGCGTTGCGCAGCGTGACCACGGTCTCGAACACGCGGTAGCGGTAGCAGCGCCAGTCGACGCTGTCGCCGGCCACCGCCACGTCCACCGTCACCGGCACCGCGGTCACGCCCTGCGGCGCCTCGGCCGCGAACACCACCGGCTTGGCGACGGTGGCGGTGCAGGCGGCGCCGTTGGACGGGCTTTCCGGCGCCTTGCTGCGCGCCACCACGGCCAGGCGCACGGCGGCCACGTGCTGGTAGTCGCCGGCGTCCCCCAGCACGCCGCTGCCGTCGGCATTGATGATGGTGGACGACCACTGGTTCACCTGCAGCCCGCTCTGCGGCTGGAAGGCGGTGCCGGTGCGCGTGTCGAAGCCGTACTGCGCCTTGATCGACACCACGTTGTCGGCCACCGTGGCCGCCGCACCCGATGCGCCGGCCAGGTCGGTCGAGCGCAGCTGCAGGAAGCCGTCCGCCACCGACCAGGTATGGAAGGCCAGGCCGTCGGCCGGCCCGAGGTTGAACAGGCGCGCCGCGCCGCCGGTGAAGGCGGCGCCCAGGTTGCCGCTGTTGAAGCGGTAGCCGCTGCCCTGCGCGGCGACCAGGTATTGCTGGGCCGGCGGCAGCGGCAGCTTGGCCGGATCGTCGGAAATCTGCGCCAGCGCGCAGTCGCCGCCGATCTGCTCGGGGGCCACCACGATCACGTGGTTGCGGGCGAAGCCGAACGGCACGCGGTCGACCTCGATGCGGGCGCCGCTGGCGTAGTTGCCGGTCAGGCGCAAGGTCGGCGCGCCGCCCATCGCACTGCCGCCATAGAAGGTGATGCGGTCGGGCGCGGCGCCGTTCGATTCGATCACCACCGGCGCCAGCGGATGGATGGTGGCGCCGGCGCGCGTGGCCGGCGCCATGGCGTAGCCGGAAGTGTCGCTGAACACCGTGTTGCAGCCGGCCAGCAGCGGATCGTTGAGGCCGAACCCGGCCTGGCCGGCGTCGCTGCCGAGCGTGAACAGCGCCACCATCCCGTTCTGCATCGCATCCGATCCGCCCAGCGCGGTGTTGCGGCTGCGCTCGGCGCCGGTGACCATGCGCATGGCGAACACCAGCGCCAGCATGCCGATGGTGATGCTGATCATCAGCTCGATCAGGGAAAAGCCGGATGCACGGCGGCGGACGGGCGTCATGATGCGTTCGCGATATAGGAAACGACGCTGTGGCTGTTGGCCGCGGTATTCGCCTTGCGCGTCCACGAAATGGTGACCGTCACCTGGGTACGCGAGGTGCCGGTCACCGGCGCCACCGCCACGGCCAGGCCGGCGCCGGGGATGCGGGCGCGGGTCTCGGTGACCCACGGCTGCAGGCGCGCGCCCGGCGTGGCGCCCGCCGCCAGCGCATACGCGGCCAGGTTGGGCTGGTCGCTGGCCATGATGCCGAGCAGCTTGTCGGCGGCGATGGTGGCCTCGGCGCGCATGCCGGTATCGGCCAGCGCCGACTGCGAGCGCGCCTGCAGGCCGATCGCGCCGAGCAGGCCGATCGCCAGCAGCGCCACCGCCACCAGCGCCTCGATCAGGGCGATGCCGCGCTGGCGGCGCGTGGGCGATCCGGCGGGCAGGCGCGGCGCGGTCATGGCGGGCACCCCTTGGCGGCATGGGCGGCGGCGTCGGGGTCGCAGATGCCGGCCACGCCGGCCAGCGTCAGCGCCACCGCCGAGCGCGGGAAGGCGCCGCTGCGCTTGCGCGCCGGCGCCAGTGTCAGGCGCGCGATGCGCGGTGCGACGCGGGTATCGACCCAGCCGAGCGGCGTGAAGACCACGCTTTCCGCCTCCAGCGGCGTGACCGTGGCGGTCATGGCGTCGACACCCGGCAAGGCGGCGCTGCTCTTGTAGAGCGAGCGGAAGCCGCCGCTCTCGTCCGGGTCGCCGCCGGCCGGGGCCGAGGCGGTCGACCACGAACCGGTGCTGTCGTTGCAGGGCGTGGACAGGGTCGGAAAGCAGATGTCGACGCGCCAGTCCATCTGGCCGTTGGCATTGTCCAGCAGGACCAGGCGGCTGGCGCTGTTGTGCGCCACCGCCTGGCTGCGCGCCTGTGCCAGCCCTTCCCTGTAGAACACCGCGGCGGCGGCGGCCTTCTTGGCCAGCAGCCAGTTCGACATGGACGGCACGGCGATGCCGAGCAGGATGGCGAGCACCGCCACCACCACCGCGGCCTCGACCAGGGTGAAGCCGTCCGTGCGCGGCGCCGGCGTCACTGGACGCACTGCCCCCCCTTGCGGTCGATCCAGCAGGTGGCGCTGGTGCCCCAGCCGGTCGGCGACTGGTCGGTGGAACGGGTGCCGGACTGGTCGATGCTGTAGACGAAGCCGTTGGCGGCTGCGCGCCCCGTGGCGGTGATCTTGAAGGCCGAGTCGGTCGCGACCGGCAGCGAATACGTGAAGTTGGCGCTGTCAGCCGGCAGGCGGCGCGGCGTGCCCTGGTCGAAGCCGGCGTAGGTGTGGGCGTTCGACCAGAATTCCTCGGCCTGGGTCTGGGCGCTGCCGAGCGCCGAAAAGGCGTCGGTCAGGCGCCCGCGCGTGACGTAGTCGCGGTAGGCGGGAATGGCGACCGCACCCAGGATGCCGACCAGCGCCACCACGACCATCAGTTCGATCAGGGTGAAACCGGCCTGCCGCCGCGCCGCGTGCCGAATACCCTCGAATACCCGCTTCCTGTCCATCACGCCTCCGATGCCGTACGACTTCAAAAATTTCCGTACGTCAATGTTAGCGTAAAAAACCCCGGCTTGGTCGTGAAAAAGCGACAGCGCACAGGTTTGTTGCGCAAACACGGCGGCGCACAAGCGCTTCTTTGACAATCCATCAATGGGCTTGGCAAAAGCGACAATGCCGTTCCGATCACACCTGTTATCGCCATTGCAGCATCCGGAATCGGCGATCGCATCGTGCATGTCTTGCCTGTCATAAAACTTTCGCGTTATGTTTGCGGTTCGTTATCGCTATCGGAGACAGCATGGCCGTTCGTTCCCCTTCCCAGTTGTGCCGGCGCGCGTGCGCGGGCGCCGTCGTCCTGGCCCTGGCCGCCCTGCATGGCGCGGCGGTGCAGGCCGCCCCCGGCGCCCGCACCGACGACGTCAACGTCTTCATCGGCACCGGCGGCGACGGCCACACCTTTCCCGGCGCCACCCGCCCGTTCGGCATGATCCAGCTCAGCCCGGACACCCAGGTGCGCCATTTCCGCCAGAGCTATCCGTGGGCCGCCGGCTACCGCTACGAAGACGATTCCATCCTGGGCTTTTCGCACACCCACTTTTCCGGCGCCGGCCATTCCGACCTGGGCGACGTGCTCCTGATGCCGGCCAGCGGCGAGATCAAGCTCGACCCAGGCTATCCGGAGCGGCCGTTCAGCGGCTACCGTTCGCGCTTCTCGCACGCGGAGGAGCACGCCGAGCCCGGCTACTACGCGGTGAAACTGCGCGACAATGCCGTCGACGTCGAGCTCACCGCCAGCGAGCGCGTCGGCCTGCACCGCTACCGCTACAAGGCGGGCAGCGCCGCCAAGGTGCTGTTCGACCTGCGTTCCAGCATCTACGACTATCCCGGCAAGAACTTGTGGTCGCGCGTGCGCATGCGCGGCGCCGACACCGTCACCGGCATGCGCGAGACGCGCGGCTGGGCGCCAGGGCGGCAGCTGTATTTCGCGATCCGCTTCTCGCGCCCGTTCGCCACCCACCAGCTACTGAATCGCGAGGAAGGCGTCGAGTACAAGGGCTTCGCGCCGCCCGGCAAGACCGCGTCCGACAAGGTGCAGGTCGAGGGCAAGGCGCTGGAAGCCCTGTTCGACTTCGGCGACCTGCGCGATGCGCCGCTGCTGGTGAAGGTGGCGGTGTCGGCGGTGAGCGAGGACGGCGCGCTGGCCAACCTGGACGAGATGCCCGGCTGGGACTTCGACGCCGAGCGCCGGCGCGCGCACGACGCCTGGGAAGGGGCGCTGGGCGCGGTCGAGATCGAGGCGCCGCAGCCGATGAAGCGCATGGTGACGACGAGCCTGTACCACAGCATGCTGGCCCCGAGCCTGTTCATGGACCGCGACGGCCGGTACCGCGGGCCGGACAACGCCGTGCACCAGGCCGAGGGCTTCCGCTTCCACTCGACCTTTTCGCTGTGGGACACCTACCGCGCCCTGCACCCGCTGCTGACGCTGATCCAGCCGGCGCAGCGCAACGCCGACTTCGTGCGCTCGCTGGTCGCGTCGCAACAGGCCAGCCCCTACGGCATCCTGCCGGTATGGCAGTTCGCCGGCCTGGAAACCTGGTGCATGATCGGCTACCACGCGGTGCCGGTGATCGCCGACGCCTACATGAAGGGCTTGCCGGGCTTCGACGCAGAGGAAGCCCTCAAGGCGATGACGGCCAGCGCCGACTACGGCCCCTACGGCGGCCTGGAACACTACATGAAGCTGGGTTACGTGCCGATCGACCTGGAACCGGAAGCGGCGTCGAAGACGGTAGAGTATGCGTTCGACGACTGGACCATCGCGCGCATGGCCGAGAAGATGGGCAAGAAGGCGGTGGCGGCGAAGTATTATGCGCGCGCGAAAAACTGGCGCAACGTGTTCGACCGCGCTACCGGCTTCGTGCGCGCGCGCAAGTCGAGCGGCGAATTCCGCACGCCGTTCGATCCGACGCAATCGAACTTCGGCAGCGACTATACGGAAGGCAGCGCCTGGCAGTATTCCTGGTACATGCCGCACGATAACGCCGGCCTGGTCGGCATGCTGGGCGGCGATGCCGGCCTGGTGGCCAAGATCGACCAGGTGTTCGACGCCAGGGTCGACCCGGCCGTGTACGCGCATATGGAAGACATCTCCGGCCTGATCGGCCACTACGCCCACGGCAACGAGCCTTCGCACCACGTGGCCTACCTGTACGACTACGCCGGCGCACCGTACAAGACCCAGGCGCGCCTGGCGCAGATCGTGTCCAGCCAGTACCGCGACGCGCCGGACGGCCTGGCCGGCAACGACGACCTCGGCCAGACCTCGGCCTGGCTCGCGTTCACCGCGCTCGGCTTCTATCCGGTGGCGCCGGGCAGCAACGAGTATGCGATCGGCCGTCCCTTCGTGCAGCGCGCCGCACTGAACCTGCCGAACGGCAAGCGCTTCATCATCCGCGCCGAACATTTCGACCCGTCCAACGGCTACGTCGGGGCCGTGCGCCTGAACGGCCAGCCGTTGGCGCGCAGTTTCCTGCGGCACGACGAGATCATGGCGGGCGGAGAGCTGGTATTCACCATGCAGGCGGCGCCGGATACGGCGTGGGGCAAGGACAAGAGCGCACGGCCATACAGCATGACGGCGTATTGAAAGTCGGCGAGAGGTCATCTACCTCGCCACGAGCACACGCGCCATCCTGTCCGTCGTCCCCGCGCAGGCGGGGACCCATGCTGAGCTTCCACACACGCTAACCTGTGCGGAGTCGCCACTGCTCATAGCAAGCGGCTTTGGATTCTATCTATGGGTCCCCGCCAAGGGGGCCGCCAAGGCCGGGGACGACGGCGCATTGTTACGTGGCCATCGCGGACAACCCCATCGAACAACCGAAAAAACAGCCATCCGAGTCTGTCAGATCTTCAGCGCTTGCGCCGCATCCCCGCCAGTGCCACGCCGCCCAGGATCACGCTGAACCCGGCCAGGTGGTACAGGTGCGGCGCCTCGCCCAGCAGCGGCCAGGCGGCCAGCGTGGCGAACAGCGGGATCAGGTACAGCGCCATGCTGGCGCGCGCCGGGCCGGTCAGGGATACCAGGCGATCGAAGCAGAAGTAGGCGCCCAGGCTGGGCACGACCGCCAGGAAGCCGAGCGCGGCATACAGGCGGGCGTCACCGAAGTCCGGGGTCGGGCCGTTCCATGCTTCCAGCGCCGCGAACGGCGCCAGCACCAGCGCGCCGCCGGCGATCAGGGAAGCCAGTTTCACGGTGCTCGGCAGCGGCGGCAGCGGCACGCGCTTGTTGAACACGGTGTACAGCGCCCAGCCGCAGGCGGCCAGCACCACCCACAGGTCGCCCTGGCCGAACTGCAGCTGGCCCAGGGCCGTGACGTCGCCGCGCGACAGCACGATGAACACGCCCAGGATCGCCAGCAGCATGCCGCCGGCCTGCTTGCGCGCCAGCGGCGCCTTCCATACCAGGGTCTCGATCAGCGTCACCAGCGCCGGGCAGGCGGCGAAGATGATCGCCACGTTGGCGGCGGCCGTATGGCGCGCGCCGATGTATTGCGGGGCCACCGCCACGCCCATGCCCAGGCCGGACAGCAGCAGGATGCGCGGCCAGTTGGCCAGCAGCGTGCGGCGCAGCGCCCACATGCGCGGGCCGACGGTCGGCAACAGGATCAGGAAGGCCAGCGCCCAGCGGCCGAAGGCCAGGAACACCGGCGGAATGGCGGCGCTTTCGGCCCAGCGGGCGACGATCAGGTTGGCGGCGAACAGCGCGGGCGTGACCAGCATGAGCGGCAGCTCGGCGCCGATGGCATCGCTGCGATAACCCAGACCTGAACGTGATACGGCTTCTGACACGAGGACTCCTGAATTCGATGAAATCTGACACGGCGCCAGGCCTGCGCGCGGCGGAGCCGGACGCGCGCAACGCGACCGCTCGATCGCCGCTGGTGCACTGCACAAAGAAAACAGGATGTTAATGGAAGCGCCGTGAAATAGGCTTCTGTTCGGTAGCGATAACAGGACCAGTTTCGAAAGGATCTTCTTCGGGAAAGCTATAATGCAGAGAGATCATCTCTGACCATTCCCAAGCGAAGAAAGAAGCCTTGCAATGAAAGACGGCCAGCTGGACGACACCGACCGCCACATCCTGCGCACCCTCAGCCGCGACGGCCGCATCAGCAACCAGAAACTGGCGGACACGGTGCACCTGTCGCCGACGCCGTGCTGGCACCGCGTCAAGGCGCTGGAGGAAGCCGGCTACATCACCGGCTACGTGGCCACGCTCGACCAGCGCGCGCTGGGCCTGCCCGACACGGTGATCATCGAGGTCACCGTCGACCGCCACGACGACGAGATCTTCAAGGCCTTTTCCGACGCCCTGGCCGAGCTGCCGGAAGTGATGGAAGCCTACCTGCTGTCGGGCGAGTACGATTACCTGATCAAGGTGGCGGTGTCCGGCACCGAGGGCTACGAACGTTTCCTGCGCCAGAAGCTGTACAAGCTGCCCGGCGTGCGCCACACGCGCTCGACCTTCGCGCTGCGCTGCCTGAAACGGGCGCCGTCGGTCACGCCATGAGGGCCGCGCGGCAAGGCCGCACGCGCGCATGCGCATGCAGCAGGCCGGCAGGCCGCTACCGCGCTCACTCCGGCGTCGGCGGTCCGCTGGTCGGTTTCATGCGCGCATGCGACTTGCCTGGCCTGACTCGCAGCGGCGCGCGCGGCACCGCCGGCCGCAGCGAGGTCAGCTCGCCGTCGTAGGGTGGCGTGTCGGCATCGATCTCGACCGCATCGAGGCCCTTGTGGTCGCCGCGCAGGAACTGGGCGATCGCGATGTTGACGATCGTCCGTTTGCTGAGCTCGGCCGCAAGCCGGACTTTCTTGTTGAAGTACAAGAACGTGTGGGTGACGCCGAGAGCGGTACTGATCTCGACCTTCTTTGGCAGCGAAAAGCCGTAGCGGCCGCTGGCCCAGAGCCTGACCGTGCAGACTCCGGCATCTGGTGACAGGAAACTGAAGTTCATGCCATTATCCTAATGCCCCAGCGGCGTTGATTTGCCGCTAATTTGTTTTAATTAGTAACGATCCTGACGCAAGTCGGCCAATCCCGGAAAAGTCCGCCTGGTCACACGAACCCGGCCACCCGGTGCGGCACGTACGGCGCTTCCAACTGCGCGATTTCCTCGGCGGACAAGCGCAGTTTCAGGGCCGCCGCCGCGTCTTCCAGCTGCGACAGCCGGGAGGCGCCGACGATCGGCGCCGTCACCCCCGCCTTCTGCGCCACCCAGGCCATCGCCACCTGCGCGCGCGGAACGCCGCGCGCCCCGGCCACCGCCTTGACGGCGTCGGCCACGCGGCGGTCGGCGTCCTCGGTCGCCGCATACAGGCGGCGCGTCACCTCGTCGGTATCGGAGCGCTTGCTGGCCACGTCCCAGTCGCGCGCCAGGCGGCCGCGCGCCAGCGGGCTCCACGGGATCACGCCGATGCCTTCCGCCGCGCACAGCGGCAGCATCTCGCGCTCTTCCTCGCGGTACAGCAGGTTCAGGTGGTTCTGCATGCTCACGAAGCGGGTCCAGCCGTGGCGTTCGGCCAGGTACAGCGCCCGCGCGAACTGCCAGGCGTGCATCGAGGAAGCGCCCAGGTAGCGCACCTTGCCGGCCTTGACCACGTCGTGCAGCGCTTCCAGCGTTTCCTCGAGCGGCGTATCGTCATCCCAGCGGTGGATCTGGTACAGGTCGATGTAGTCGGTGCCGAGGCGGCGCAGGCTGGCGTCGACCTCGGTCATGATCGCCTTGCGCGACAGGCCGCCGCGGTTCGGCCCCTTGCCCATCGGGTAGTACAGCTTGGTCGCGATCACGGTTTCCTCGCGCCGCGTGAAATCCTTCAGCGCGCGGCCGACGATTTCCTCGCTGGTGCCGTCCGAATACATGTTGGCGGTGTCGAAGAAGTTGATGCCCAGCTCGACCGCGCGACGGATGATCGGGCGGCTGGCTTCCTCGTCCAGGGTCCAGGGATGGGTGCCACGCTCGGGCACGCCGAAGGTCATGCAGCCGAGGGCCAGCGGGGAGACCTGCAGGCCGGTCTTGCCGAGTCGTTTGTATTGCATCGGTCGCTCCATTCGATGGCGCGGCATGCGCCGCGCCGGGTCAAAAGGAGGACGTTATCAGAGAATCCATGTGTCTGCCGCGCCGCGCCGGATAACGAACGATCGCCGGCAGGACGGCGGAAACGATGGAGAGGACCGGAATGACGGCAATAGGCGAATGACCGGCGGGCGCTGCCTTCGGCGCGGAATCAGAACTGACGGGAGGATTGGGCTGGATCGGGGCCGCGGGCCGAGCGGCGCAGCGGATGATGCAGTCTAGTGGATGATGCAGTCTAGCGGATGGAGTGGCGCGCCTGGCCTGGGCGAAAAGCCCCGCAGCCCGGCGCGCCGTTCAGACCGCGGTCTGGGCCAGGGCGGTGCCGGCCTTGGCCAGCGCAACCGCCACCGGCAGTGCGCACAACACCAGCATCACGCCGATGCGCACACGGCGTGCGCGCTGCTTTTGCTGGGCGAAACGGGAAAGGCGAAAACCTGCATCGGTGCTCATCGACATCCTCTCGTTCATGGTGGATTAGTTAATATAGTACTACGACAACAAACTTTTCCGCGCCACGCAGACCGCGGCTTTTGCAGCACCGGCGCGCGCCATGCATCAACATGAATTTACGTGACGAAAGATTCAGATTACACCCGCTGCAACGGCAACGCCATGCGCCAGCTTAATGGTCGTAAATTTAGGTTGATCTTGTGTTTTTTTCGCCACGTGGGATGCAGGGCGAAGGTATCGGGAATGCCCCGTGTGGATCGCCGCCGCGGCATTCGCGCGGCGTAGGAGCGTGAAGCAGGCGTGACAGGCCGGCCGCCGCAGTAGGCCGCCGGCGCGCGCCGGCATCAGGTGCCGGAAATCCCGGCGATGCGGATGATGCCCACTGCCAGTTCGAGCCAGACGAAGACCAGCGTCGCGGCCAGCACCACCCCGCCGAGCGCCCGGATCACGCCATGGCGGGCGCGCTTGACCACCAGTTCGTAGATCAGGCCGGTTCCGACCAGCAGCACGATGGCCATGGCGATGTCGGCCCGCTTCCACGCCACGTCGTGCGTGAACTGCATCGCCACCAGCGGTACCGCCAGCAGGCCCGCGGTCAGCACCAGGAGTAGAACGATGCTTTTCGCCGCGTTCTGCTGCGTTATTGGCAAGTGATTGCCGGTCATGGTTTTCATCGTCGTGCTCCTCGTTGCAGGGCGCAGCCGTCCCGCCGGCGGCACGGACGGCCGGGACGTCGAACACCTGGTTGTGACATGGCGGGCACGCGCGCAGACCAGCCATGCGGCGCGTGCGGTGACTAAGACGCAAGAACTAAAACGCAAGAACTAGAACGCGAGAACTACAGCGCACGACGATCGATCCGAAGCAACAATGAACATACGCTGTTATTTTTACAACGCAGTGACACCATCATATACCGCGCCGCGGGCGCCGGTAGCAGTCCGCCAGGGCTTTTTTTCGATGCGTGGCGAATCCGCACACGCGCTACCGTATGGCAATCATTGCCGCGCCGGACCGCGCTTCGAGACTCGCGTCAAGGCTCGCGTTGAGGCTATATACTCCATGCATGCGCCTACAGCTCTTTTCCGACCTCCACCTCGAACGCTACGCCGACTTCCGCCCCCTCATTGCCGCCGACACCGACGTCGTGGTGCTGGCCGGCGACATCGGTTCCTACCAATCCGGCTCGCGCCTGGCCAGCGACGACTTCGGCCTGGCACGCTTTTCGCCGCTGCGCCAGGACGCGCCGCGCGCGCGCGTGCTGTACCTGCCCGGCAACCACGAATACGACGGCCTCGAATTCGGGCAGGCGAACCAGCGCCTGCGCGCCACCTGCGCGCGCCTGGGCATCGAATGGCTGGACCGCGCGGCCATCGTCATCGGCCACGTGCGCTTCGTCGGCACCACGCTGTGGGCCGATTTCGATGCCCTCGCTGCACGCGAACCCGACGTCACGCGCCAGCTGAAACAGCGCGAAAAAGCCTTCCGCGCCGCCAATTACTACCTGAGCAAGAACACCACGCTGCAGGACGGCCAGCCGGTGCTGGCCGAGGGCCAGCGCGCGATGGCGCTGGATTGCCAGGACTGGCTGCGCGGCGCGCTGGCGCAGCCGTTCGACGGCGTCACCGTGGCGGTGACGCACTACGCGCCCAGCCTGCTCAGCGCCGATCCGCGCTATGGCCTGACGCCGGGCACCGCCGGCTTCTGCAACGCGC
Organism: Massilia forsythiae; assembly: GCF_012849555.1. Lineage (NCBI taxonomy): Bacteria > Pseudomonadati > Pseudomonadota > Betaproteobacteria > Burkholderiales > Oxalobacteraceae > Massilia > Massilia forsythiae. The sequence continues at coordinate 4,941,903 of NZ_CP051685.1, read as the reverse complement.
TCGACGAACTGTTTCCATTGGCGGATCTGTGGATGCACGGCCACCTGCACTGCCCGCAGGATTACGTGGTCGAAGGCGAACACGCGGACGGCAAGCCGTGGCGCTGCCGCGTGGTGGCCAATCCGCTGGGCTACCTCAGCAAGGGCGAACAGGAAGGATTCAGGCCGGATTTCGCGATCGAACTCTGAGTCCGGCGCCGGCCGGACGGCTCAGCCGCGCGCCACGCTGCGCAGCGTCACGCGGCCGGCTTGCAGCGCCGCCTCGATCGCCGCCAGCGCCAGGCGCGGACGCGCTGCGCCGCACATGAAGATGTCGAGCGCGGCGAAGCCGTTCTCCGGCCAGGTATGGATCGAGATGTGCGATTCGGCCAGCAGCAGCACGCCGGTCACGCCGCCGCCGGCGCCGAAGGTGTGGAAATGGCCGTGCAGGATGCGCGCGCCGGCGGCCAGCGCGGCGCGCCGCAGCAGCGCGTCGATGGCGCCGGCATCGCGCAGCAATGCCGGCGCGACCTCGTGCAGGTCGGCCAGCAGGTGGGTGCCGGCGGGCCGGTAGGCGGACGCGGGCGGCAGCGCAACGGCAGCAGAGCCGGCGATCGCGTCGGCTACCTCAGCGGCCACCGCAGTGGCGGCAACCGCGCTGGCATCCGCGCCGATACCGGCGCCGGCATCCGCGGCGGTATCGGCGGCCGGATTGGCGAGCCCATCGGCAGCGGTGCTCACTTGTGCCCGCTCCCGCCGCCGCTGTAGCCGCCGCCTCCGCCGTAGCCGCCGCGCGAGCCCGAGCTCCAGCTGCTGCCGCCGCCCGCCCCGCCCGCACTGCCGGCGCCGCCGAGCAGGCTGAGCCAGCTGCCGAAGGTGGTCACCAGCACCACGAACAGCGCGTACAGGAAATACTTGTTGTTATTCATGCCGGAACAGGAAAGGCGGCAGCGCCAGCGCCAGCATGCCCACCAACACCCAGGGCGCGGCGGCGCGGAAATGCAGCAGCAGCGGAATCGCGTTCAGTCCGAACAGCCACAGCAGGAAGCCGCGCGACTGGCCGAGCGGCGACGCCTGTTCGCGCATGGCGGCGCGGGATGCATCCCGGCGCGCCGGCGCTGCGCCCAGGCCGAACCAGGCGCGTACCTGGTCGGCGGCGACACGGCTGGAGCGCGACCAGGTGTACTCCTCGGCATTCAGCTCGGACGACAGGCTGGCCTGCCCATGCCGGTATTCCGAGACCTGCACGGTGTCGCCGGCCCTGACGCGCCAGTGGAACGCGCCCAGCGCCAGCTCGACGCGCGCCCGGTACTGGTACATCAGCGTGAAGGCAGCGCCGTCCAGCCGCACCGCCACGGCGCCGGCAGTGCCCGGCCAGGTATCCATCACGTCGGCGCGCCACCATCCGTCCCCGGTCTCCACCAGCCAGGAAAAGCCGGCGCGCGGGTTGTGCAGCAGGTATTCGGTCCAGGTTTCGCCCTCGTCGTCGCTGCGGCGCATGGCGCCCAGCACGCGCACCTCGCGTCCGCCGACCGTGCCCTTGCTGCCGAGCGGAATGGTGAAGCGCTGCTGCTGCGCCTGCTCGCCGATGGCCAGCACCGCGACCGCCGGCGTGGACGCGTCCAGCAGGCTGCGGCAATGTTGGCAGACCAGGTTGGCGGTCACACCCGGCACCCAGGCGATCGCCGTACCGCACTGCGGGCAGGACAGCGCATCGACGCGGCCGCGGTAGCGCCCGGCGCTGGCCCTGATCGCCTCGTCGTCGCGCAGCAGCTGGCATTGCAGGCCGTCCAGCGTGACGGCCGCGCCGGCGTACAGCTGCGGGGTCTCGCCGTCCGAATAATCGAGGGTGACGAAGTCGCCGCCGCGGCGGAAGTCCGCCACCCGCGCTTCCCAGCCGGCGCCGACCCGGAAAGGCAGTTCGCCCTGGCCGCAGATGCAGCGCGCCGTGCGTTTTTCGGCAGCGATGAAGGCGCGTCCCAGGCCGATGTCGGTCTCGCGTCCGACTGCGATGGCGTCGAAGGCCGGCCAGGCGGCGCCGGGTTCGCGCTCGACGGTCACCACGTAGCGGCCGGCCGAATCGCCCAGCCAGCCGTCGCCGCCGTCGTCGAACAGCAAGAACCATTCGTTCCATATGCCGGCGTCGTAGCGCAGCTGGATGCGTCCGACCACGGTGAAGGCGCGCTGCCCGAAAGTGCCGGCGCTGCCGAGCTGGATCGGCGAATAATCCTCGAGCACATCCGCCATGCGCCCGAGGTCGCGCACCGCGCCCGCCTCCTTGACCACCGTGGCGCGGCAGAATTCGCACACCGCCTGCACCGAGGCATGCGACTTGAACTCGACCGGCGCACCGCAGGATGGACAGGAGACGATCTGCATGCGCGGCTCAGCCGATCAGCTTTTTCAGCAGCTCGGCCTTGGCGCCGTCGTAGTCGGCGGCCGAGATCAGGCCGCGGTCCAGCAGCGCCTTCAGCTTGGCCAGGCGCTCCTCGACCGGCTCGGCGGCCGGCGCCGCAGGAACCGTTGCAGCGCCCGGCGTGCCGACGCCCGGCGCGAACGCCCCGCTCATCCCCTGCGCCATCGCCTGGCCGACCGCCAGTCCCGCGCCCAGGCTGGCGCCCAGGCCGGCCGCGCCCCCTTCGTTCTGCGCCGCCAGCGGAATGCTGCTGGCCACCTGGAAGCGGGTGAAGCCGCTGATCTTGTCGGCCGCCAGCGAACCCTTCATGCCGGCGGAGATGCGCTCGTCCAGCGCCGCCTGCAGTTCTTCCGGCAGGCTGACGCTGGCCACGTTGAATTCGTCCAGGCCGATGCCGTAGCGCGCGAACGCCGCCTCCAGGTCCTTGCGCACCTGCTGCGCCATCAGCGCCTGGTTGGCCGCCATGTCGAGGAAAGCCACCTTCGACACGCCGAGCGAGGTCGCCATGGTCGCCAGCAGGATGCCGCGCAACTGGTCCTCGACCTGGTCGCGCGTGTACTCGGCGCGGGTGCCGCTGATCTCGGTATAGAAGCGGCGCGGGTCCATGATGCGATAAGAGTACATGCCGAAGGCGCGCACGCGGATCATGTCGAAGTCCTGGTCGCGGATGGTGATCGGCTGCGGCGTGCCCCACTTGCGCCCGGTCTGCACGCGCGTGCTGAAGAACACCACGTCCGACTTGAACGGCGAATCGAACAGCTTGTCCCAGTTGCGCAGGTTGGTCAGCACCGGCAGCGTGCGCGTGGTGAGCTTGTGGGTGCCGGGGCCGAACACGTCGGCGATGGCGCCCTCGTTGACGAACACCGCCACCTGCGATTCGCGCACGTTGAGGATGGCCCCGTTCTGGATTTCGAAATCCTGCATCGGGAAGCGCCAGGCCAGCACGCCCTCGCTGTCCTCGTTCCACTGGATGACGTCGATGAACTGCTTCTTGATGAATGAACCCAGGGACATGGCGTCCTCCTCGAATCGGATGATGGAATGGTGCGGCGGCGCTCAGGAAATGCAGCCGGCGTTGACGATGCCGATCGACAGCGAGATCGCACCCAGCAGGCCGCCGAAGGCGCTGTTGTCGGCCTCGATCTGGTCCTTGGACATGCGCAGCAGGCGCGTGGCCAGCACCCACACCAGCAACTGCACGATCAGCGCGCCGAGCGCCCAGCCGGCGAATTGATAATAATCCGCCGTGTGCATCAGGGCCGAGGCGATGGTCGCCGAAAAGCCGATCAGGCTGCCGCCCAGCGACAGCGCGGCGGCGTGGTTGCCCTGGCGGATCAGCTGTACCTCGTCGTACGGCGTCACGCGCGTGTACACGACAAAAAACGCCAGAACCAGCGCGCCGGCCGTCACCAGGTGCAGCAGATAGTTTAGGATGGCGGGCACGCAATTCTCCAAGGAAACGGTAAACACGGTATGTCGCATCTTAAGGTAAAAGTTGTCCGATGACCAAAAGAATATTGATCCTGTCGGTATTCGTCGTGGCATCCTGCGGCCTGGCCTACGAGCTGGTCGCCGGCGCCTTGTCGAGCTACCTGCTGGGCGACTCGATCCTGCAATTTTCGACCATCATCGGCTGCTACCTGTTCGCCATGGGCGTCGGCGCCCACGTCTCGAAATACGTGGCCGACGAGGACGTGCTGGCGCGCTTCATCGACATCGAGCTGGCGGTCGGCCTGATCGGCGGCGTCTCGGCGGCGCTGCTGTTCATGAGCTTTTCCTGGATGACGGCGCCGTTCCGCACGCTGCTGTACGTGCTGGTGTTCCTGGTCGGCCTGCTGGTCGGCATGGAGGTGCCGCTGGTGATGCGCGCCCTGAACGCGCGCCAGACCGCGTTCACCGAACTGGTGAGCCGGGTGCTGACCTTCGACTACCTCGGCGCGCTGGCGGTGTCCCTGCTGTTCCCGCTGGTGCTGGCGCCGCACCTGGGGCTGGTGCGCACCGGCTTCCTGTTCGGCATGCTGAACGTCGGCGTGGCCTGCTGGACCCTGTACGCCTTCCGCGCCGAGCTGGCCGACCTGGCCGGCCGGGTGCTGCGCGCCTGCGCCGTGCTGTTCCTGCTGGCGCTCGGCTTCGGCCTGTCCGAGCGCATGGTCGACTGGGGAGAACACGGCCTGTTCGGCGACGAGGTCGTGTACGCCACCAGCACCCCGTACCAGCGCCTGGTGGTCACGCGCTGGAAGGACGACCTGCGCCTGTACATCAACGGCAACCTGCAATTTTCCTCGCGCGACGAGTACCGCTACCACGAGGCGCTGGTGCATCCGGTGCTGGGCGCGCTGCCGTGGGCGCGCAGCGTGCTGGTGCTGGGCGGCGGCGACGGCCTGGCGCTGCGCGAGATCCTGCGCTACCCGAACATCCGCCACGTGACGCTGGTCGACCTCGATCCGGCCATGACCCGCGCCTTTACGCAACGCGCGGAACTCAAGGCGCTCAACCGCGGCTCGCTGTCCGATCCGCGCGTCACCGTGATCAATGCCGACGCCGCGCAATGGCTGCAGCATGCGGACGGCATGTTCGACGCCGCCATCGTCGACTTCCCCGACCCGTCCAGCTTCGCCCTCGGCAAGCTGTACTCGGTGCCGTTCTACGGCCTGCTGAAGAAACGGGTCAGCGAAAACGGCCTGGTCGTGGTGCAGTCGACCTCGCCGTTCTTCGCGCCGCGCGCCTACTGGACCATCGACGCCACGCTGCGCGAGGTCGGCTTCGCCACCTACCCGTACCACGCCTACGTGCCCTCGTTCGGCGAATGGGGTTTTATTCTGGCGGCCAACCGCCCCGGCTACGCGCCGCCCGAGCGCTACGCGCTGCCGATGCGCTACCTGAATGCAGACACCACGCGCGAGATGTTCGCCTTCCCGCCCGACATGGCGCGCCTGCCGATGGCGCCGAATCGCCTGAACACGCAGTCGCTGGTGCGCGAGTTCGAGCACGACTGGCGCCAGGTGATCCGCTGATGGACCGCCGCAGCTTCGTCAAGAGCGCCGCCGGCGCCGGCCTGGCCGGCCTGGGCGGGGCCGCCGCCTTCGCCGCCTGGCAAGAGATCACGCCGAGCGTGCTGTACCCGGGCCGCGCCGAGGGCCACTTCCTGCGCGACCTGGCGAACACCGGCGCCGTGCTGCCGCCGCCGGCGGAAACCGTCACCACCGACGTCGCCATCCTCGGTTCCGGCGTGGCCGGCCTGAGCGCGGCCTGGGCATTGGGCCGCGCCGGCCTGCGCGGCATGCTGATGGTCGACGGCCCGCAGCCGGACGGCAACGCCGCCGGCGGCCATTTCGGCAGCGGCGACACGATGCTCGAGTACCCCACCGGCGCCCACTACCTGCCGCTGCCCTCGCCCGAATCGCGCCACGTGCGCGCGATGCTGCACGACCTCGGCATCATCCAGGGCGACCCGTATGGCGAGCGCCCGGTCTACGACGAGCGTTTCATTTTGCACGGCCCGGAAGAACGCCTGCTGTACCGCGGCGCCTGGCAAGACGGCTTCCTGCCCACCGCCGGCGTGCCCGACTGGGAGTTGCGGGAACACCGGCGCTTCTTTGCCGAGGTGGAGCGCCTGCGCAGCGCGCGCGGCGAGGACGGCCGGCGCGCCTTCGTGTTCCCGACCGTGCTGTCCTCCGACGACGCGCGCTGGCAGGCGCTGGACCGCATCACGCTGAAGCAGTGGCTGGATCGCCAGGGCTACCGCGCGCCGTCCCTGCACTGGTACCTGAACTATTGCTGCCGCGACGACTACGGCACCCGCTACGACCGCGTCTCGGCCTGGGCCGGCCTGCATTACTATTGCAGCCGCTGGGGCAAGGCGGCCAACAGCGCCGACGGCGCCTGGCTGACCTGGCCGGGCGGGCTGGCGCCACTGGCGCGCCAGTTGGCGGCGCGCTCCGGCATCGAACGCCGCGCCGGCACCGTGGTCTCGGTCAAGCGCACCGGCGCCGGCGTCGAGGCGCTGTGCTTCACGCTCGAGGGCGCGCCCGGCCGCCCGCTTGCGCGCACGTATCTCGTCAAGGCGCGCAAGGCCATCTGCGCGATGCCGCTGTACGTGGCGGCGCGCGTGGTGGACGACATCGCGCAGCTCGGCTTCGACGCGCGCCGCCATACGCCGGCCTACGCGCCGTGGCTGGTGGCGAATTTCCTGATGCGGGACTTCCCGCGCGAACTGCCGCAGGCGCCGCTGTCGTGGGACAACGTGGTCTACGGCGAGCCGGGCCTGGGCTACGTGGTCTCGACCCACCAGGACATCCGCGTCACGCCGCCGGACAAGACCGTGTTCACCGCCTACGTGGCGCTGTCCGACCGCACGCCGGAGGACGCGCGCCGCTGGCTGCAGGCGGCCAGCCCACGCGAGCTGGTCGAGCTGGCGAGCCGCGACCTGGAAAGCGCCTACGGCTGGGCCTTCGCGCCCTGTGTCGAACGGGTCGAGATCACGCTGCGCGGCCATGCGATGGCGGAGCCGCTGCCGGGCTTTCGCGCCAACGCCGGCCTGCGCGCGCTGCGCGAGGCGGATGGTCCGCTGCTGTTCGCGCATGCCGACCTGTCCGGCTTTTCGGTGTTCGAGGAAGCGGCCTGGTGGGGCATCCAGGCCGCCGATAAAGCGCTGGGCTGAGCGTGCCGTCAGCTGGCGTCGACCAGCCGCGCGATGCGCAGCCCGTCGAAGGTGAATTCGGACCGCCCCTGCAGCGCGGCCTGCGTGCCCGCCCGCGGTCCGCCCGGCACGTCCACCGCGAAACGCCCGCGCCAGGCGATCTCCACGCGCGCCGTGTCGCCGTCGAAGGCCAGCGCGGTGATGCGCTGCTCGCGCTCGGAGAACAGCCGGCAGCCCTGTTCGGCCAGGCGGCGGAAGGCGTCGATGCCGTCGGCCGTCGCCGTCACCTGGCCGCCGGAAACGTCCTCGAAATGCACGTCGTCCGCCAGTTGCGCCAGCATGCGCTCGATATCGAAGGCGTTGTAGGCGTCCAGGTAGCGCTGGATGACGGCGCGGCGCGCTGCTTCGTTCATCGTGGTCTCCGGTGGGTGGCCGCGCCGCGCACGGTGCGGGAATCGTCCGTTCACTCTACACGAAGCGCACCCTTGCGCGGACGCCGCGATGACGAAACGGCATGCCCGCGCAACAGCGCAACCGCTCAGCCGACGCGCGGCGTCATGGCGCGGCTGCCGAACCAGCGCTCCAGCCTGGCCGGCGCGCCGGCAGGATCGCACAGGGCGGTGTAGCCGTCCGGCCGCACCAGGTAGGTGGCGTCGCGCGCCAGGCCGGCGTCGTAGCAGGCCTGGCTCCAGTCGTAGCGGTGCAGCGCCAGCCCGGCCTGGCGGCACCAGGCCTGCAGGTCGGGCGCGGGGTCGCCGTACACGTGCGCCTGCCAGGCGATCGCCGCCAGCGGCGCATGGTTGTCGGGCCCGTCGTGGCCGATCCAGGGCAGGCGCTCGCCGGCCCTGACCTCGCCCGCCATGCCTTCGCTGAGCGGGCTGTCGCGGTAGTGCAGCGCGGTCTGCGACAGCATGCGGAACATCTTTTCGCGCAACGGCTTGACGCCGTACGCGGCGCTCGCCAGCGGCGGCGCGATGCGGGTACGCACGAACTCGGCCAGCATGCCCTGCGCCGTCATGAAGGAAAAGGCGCGGTCGGTGGTCTCGACCAGCTTGCGCGCGAAGGCGATGCGTTCCTGCTCGTAGCTGTCGAGCAGCGCCTCGGTGGCATGGCCGCGCAGTACCGCGGCCAGCTTCCAGGCCAGGTTGACGGCGTCGCCGATGCCGGTGTTCATGCCCTGGCCGCCGGCCGGGCTGTGCACGTGGGCGGCGTCGCCCAGCAAGAAGGCGCGCCCGCTGCGGTAGCGGTCGGTGACGCGGTGGTGCACCCGGTAGCTGGAAAACCAGTTCACGCGGCGGATGTCCAGTCCCAGGCTGGCGATGCCGGCGCGGCGCACGTCGTCGAAGTCCGGCGCCGTGGCGTCGGGGCCGGGGGCAGCCGCGCGGCCGCGCAGGGCGCCGATCAGGCGGCCCTGGCCGGTAGCGCTATAGCCGAGCAGGATGACGAAGTCGGCATGCTCCACCGACAGGTGGATCTCGCCGTCGGCCGCCGTGCCCGCGGCCTCGACGTCGGCCACGTAGAACACCTGTTCGTAGGTGCCGCCCGCGAAGCCGGCGCCGAGCGCATGGCGCACCGTCGAGTGGGCGCCGTCGCAGCCGGCCAGCCAGGCCGCGCTGCAGGTGCGCTCGACGCCGTCCGGGCCGCGCAGGCGCGCGCGGATGCGGCCGCCGCCGCCGTCGCTGCCGTCGTCGCTGTCGAAGCCGGTCAGCTCGGTGCGCCGCTCGACCGTCACGCCGGCCTGCTGCAGGCGCTCGACCAGCAGCGCCTCGTGGCGGTCCTGCGGATAGATCAGCACGAACGGGAATGGCGTCAGGCGCCGGCCGGCATCGCGGAAGTCCAGGCGCGCGCGGCGCCTGCCCTTGACCCATAGGTTGACCGCCGGGTTGCGCATGCCGGCCGCGACCACGTCGCGGTCGAGATCCATCTGGCGGTACAGTTCCAGCGTGCGCGCGTGGACGGCCAGCGCGCGCGAGGTGGTGCCGGGGGCATCGGCCTTGTCGACGATGCGCACCGTCACGCCGAGCCGCGTCAGCCACAGCGCCAGCACCAGGCCGGTGGGACCGGCGCCGGCGATCAGGACTTCGGTATCGTTCATGGGTACCTCGGGGTCGGGTTGCGGGCCGGCGCCGCGACCGTGCCGGCAGCGGCGCCCCATTCACTGGACCGTGCGGGCGGCAGAGGGTTCGCCGATCGTGCGGCGCGCATGACCCGCATCGCGCGCACGATAGGGAAACATTGCGTTACGTACAGTTAGGTAGAATCCTACCGTCGGCCTCGCAATCCATGGCGCCGCGCTTGCGGCGCGCCCGGCCGACGTCGCCGCAGCAACGCATTTCCTCCCGCCGTCAATCCAGAAAGCACGTCATGAACATCGCCTGTATCTCCTGGGGCTCCCTGATCTGGGCGCCCGAACCGCTCAAGCTCGCCACGCCATGGCATCCGGACGGCCCGCTGCTGCCGCTCGAATTCGTGCGCGACAGCGACGACAGCGAGGAATTGGCGATCGTCCTGCACGAGAGCGCGCCGCCGGTGCCGACCTACTGGGCCATGCTGGACACCCACGATATCGGCGCCGCGCGCGAGATGCTGCGCCAGCGCGAAAAGATCCGCATCGAATGCCCGCAGTTCGTCGGCAGCATCCCCGATCCGCACGAATTCTCGTACGGCGCGGTGGGGGACGTGGTGGCGGCCTGGATGCGCGAACGCGGCATCGACGGGGTAGTGTGGACCGCGCTGCCGGCCAAGTTCGCCAAGGTCAGCGAGCGCGCCCCCAGCGCGCACGAGGCGGTCGCGTTTTTGGATGGCATGCGCGGCGAGCAGCGCCGCAAGGCGGAAGAGTACGTGCGCAAGGTGCCGCAGGAGATCCGCACGCTGTACCGTACACTGTTCGAACAGCGCCTGGGCTGGACGCCGGAAGCTTGACGATTACACGTCCACCCTACCTCAATCGCTCCAGCAGCTTGCGCGCGTCGTCGGCCTGCGCGAAGCGCATGTCGCCGGTGGCCAGGCTTTCCAGCTCCTTGCGCGCCGCCGCCTTTTCGCCGGCCTTGTCCAGCGCCGCCGCCAGGTGGAAGCGGATGTCGCGCGCCTTGGGCGACAGCGCGCGCGCCTTGTACAGCAGCGGCAGCGCGCGCCCGGTGTCGCCCTGCCCGACCAGGATCCAGGCCAGCGTGTCCATCACGTCGGCCTGTTCGCCGGCATCCTTGAGCGCCGCCTCGGCGGTGGCCAGCGCGCGCGCATCGCCCAGTTCCTGGTAGGCCAGCGCCAGGTTGTTGCGCACGACCACATTGCGCGGCTGGCGCGCCAGCACCGCTTCCAGCTGGCCGGCGGCGCGGCGGAACTCGCGCGCCGCCATCCAGGTCTGGGCGCGGTAGGCCAGCGCGCGCAGGTCGTCCGGATGCGCCGCCAGCCAGCGCTCCAGGCGCTGTCCCGCCTCGTCGGCGCGTCCGGCCTGGCGCAGCGCGTTGTCGCTCTTGATCACCAGCTCGCTGCCGGGATTAAGCGCATAGGCGCGCTCGTAGGCGGCCAGCGCCTCGGCCGGCTGGCGCTTGGCCATCAGCACGTCGCCCTGCAGCTGGAAGCCGGCGGCGCCGCGCGGATGCTGGCGCTGCATGCGTTCGGCGATGATCAGCGCCAGGTCGGGCTGGCCCTTGCGCACGTGGATTTCGGCCAGTTCCACCTGGGCCGACGGAAAGTCCGGCTGCATCGCCAGCACGCCCTTGAGGTCGGCCTCGGCCTGGCCCGGATTGCCCAGTAACAGCTGCAGCGCCGCCACCTGCATCAGCACCTGGGCCGAGCGCGGCAGCGCCGCCTGCAGGCTCTTGTAGCTGCGCAGCGCCTCCTTGATCAGGCCGTTGGCCAGCTGGCTCTTGCCGAGCAGGTCGAGCAGGTCGGCGTTTTCCGGGTTGGCCACCTGCAGCGTGCGCGCCAGGTTCAGCGCCGGTTCCGGCTGGCTGGTGCGCAGGTATTGCGCGATCAGGTTCACCGCCGGGCCGACCGCGGCCGGGTCGAGCGCGGCGGCGCGCTGCAGCCAGCGCGTGGCGTCCTGTTCCTGGCGCTGCCCGGCGGCCAGCGTCGACAGCGCGGTCATGGCGTCGACGCTGCGCGGATTGTGCTCCAGGAAGTCGAGCAGTTCGCGGCGCGCAGCCTCGGCGCCGCGCTTGCCGTCCTCTTTGGAGGCGCCGTCGCGCAGGGCCAGCTGGGCCAGGCCGGCCGCCGCCGGGTAATGCGACGGCGCCAGCGCCAGCGCGCGCTGGAATGCCGCGCGCGCCGGCGCCCATTCCCGGCGCGCGGCATGGGCGCGGCCCAGCAATTCCCAGGCCACCGCATTGGACGGCTGCACCCGCTGCAGCGCTTCGGCGGCGCGCAGCGCGCCGTCCAGGTGCTCCAGCTGCAACTCGGTGCGGATCAGCGCCACCGCCGCCTCGGCCGAGCCGCGATCCAGTTCGGTGGCGGCTAGCAGCTCGCGCACCGCCTGCGTATTGTCGCCCTGCCCCAGCCGGCTCAGGCCGAGCGAGGTGCGTAGCCCGGCCGAGGACGGATCGAGCGCGCTGGCCTGGCCGAACAGGTCGACCGCGCGCTCGAAGCGTCCCGCCTGCAGGTGGGTCTGGCCGGCGATCGACAGCAGCTCGACGTCCTTGCCGGACGCCTTCAGGGCCGGCTCCAGCACGCCCATGGCCTGCTGGCCGTGGCCGGTGCCCAGCAGCGCCGTGGCCAGCATCTTTCGGGCGGCGACGTTGTCCGGGTGGACTTCCAGGTAGTGGCGCAAGTGGTGTTCCGCCAGGTAGTCGGAACCGAGCTTGAGGCTGACCGCGCCCGCCAGCAGCACGCTCGGCATGTGCTCGGGCGCCGCCCGCAGCACCTTGTGCAGCGAATCGCGCGCCGCTTCCGGACGCCCGCGCGAATAGTCGAGCAGCGCCTGGGTGTACACCACCAGCACGCTGCCCGGCGCCAGCCTGGATGCGGCGTTCAGCTCGGCCTGCGCCAGGTCGTAGCGTCCCAGGCCGACCGCCATATAGGCCTTTTCGATGTGCGCCGAGCGGTGCTGCGGGACGATCGCCACCACCTTGTCGTAGGTGGCGAAGGCCTCGTCGTGGCGCTTTTCGGCGCGCAGCAGGTCGGCCTCGAACATCAGCGCCTCGGCGCTGCGCGGCTGCGCCTTCAGCACGCGCGCCGCGTGGGCATGGGCCGCGGCGACGTCGCCGTCCAGGTAGGCGATGCGGCCGAGTCCGATCTGCGCCTCGGCGCTACCGGGATCGATGCGCAGCGCCTGGGTGAACATGTCGCGCGCCTTGCCGCGCTCGCCCAGCGCCAGGAAGGCGTCGGCGCGCACCGGCAGCACGTCCTTTTCGTAGGCCTGGTCCGCGGTCAGCTCGAGCGCCTTGCGGAACTCGCCCTGCAGGATCAGCGCGCGGCCCAGCACCGCCACCGCAGGGGCGCGCGCATAGCCCTCGCGCACGGCCAGGCGCGCTTCCTTTTCCGCCGGCAGCGAGTCGCCGGTCTCGATGTAGGTGCGCGCCAGCAGGTAACGGGTAGCGGCGTTGTGCGGATCGCTCTCGGTGGCGTTCTTCAGGGTGATCACCGCGCCCTTGTAGTCGCCCTTGGCGGCCAGGTCGCGCGCCTGGGCGCGCAGCTCGTCGCCGGACTGGTTGGCGCAGGCGGACAGGACCAGCGCCAGCAAGAGTGGCGCGCAGCGGACAGCGCCGTGGCGCGTGAAAGGACGAGTGGACATGGATGGGCGCGCCGGCAGGCGCTTCGGGTTGCAACGCAGGTCATGCATTGTCAACCTTAAACTATCCATCATGCAAGTAAAATTACTTGAATGAATGTGATAAAACATCAAGTAACTGATTTATAATTAACGTTTACTCATGGCATATGTCATGCCGTACACAAAAATATTGTTTCCATACGTTCCGGGGGATTCCTTGAAACACACGATCAAGTTCGCTTGCGCCACCCTCGCCTGCCTGGCCGGCGCTTCGGCCCAGGCCGGCGGCATCAGCGACGTCGGCGTCAACGCCTACTGGGGCTCGGACAGCCACAACCTGGGCGACGTCATCGGCGGCAGCGTCTACGACATCCAGGGCGCCACCATCACCCGCGCCGGCACCGTGCTGACGATCGCCATCGCCACCAGCTTCGCCGGCCACGCCGGCGTCGAATCGACCCAGGCGCGCAACGGCATCGGCTACGGCGACGTGTTCCTGGCCGACACCTGGAACCCGTACGGCACCGACAGCCACCACGAAAAGGACAACGCGTCCAACGGCACGCTGTGGGACTACGGCTTCAGCCTGGACAACCGCTGGAGCAACACCGGCGGCACCTTCAAGCTGTACCAGCTGAACGGCGCCACCAACGCCGCCAACATCAAGAATTCGGAATCCTTCATGAGCTGCGCGCTCGGCAGCGCCTGCTATTACCGCAACGGCCAGGCCACCGCGGTGAACACGGCCTCGAAGACGGTCAAGGACACCGGCCTGACCGGCACCTGGTCGGTCACCGCCGACAAGGCGCTGACCTTCACCATCAACCTGGCCTCGTCCGAACTGCTGAACTACAGCTCGTTCGCGATGCACTGGGGCGAGACCTGCCAGAACGACGTGATCGAAGGCGTGACCACGGTGGTGCCGGCACCGGGCAGCGCGGCGCTGCTGGCGATCGGCCTGGGCGGCCTGCTGGTCGCACGGCGGCGCCGCCGCGCCTGATTCACCCGGCAAGGACCGGTACTGTTATCATCGGCTGACATCGTCGGCCGACCGACCGAACACCGAGGAACCCATGCCGGACGCCGACCTGCAGCGCATCGCCGACTACATGATGCCGGCCTTTCCGCCGGCGCCGTCGGACCTCGGCTTCCTGTTCGGCACGCGCCACGGCGTGGACGCGTTCTGCGAAGCGGCCATCTCGCTCTGGAACGAGGGCATGTTCGGGCGCCTGCTGGTCTCTGGCGGGGCGACCGCCGGCATCGCCCAAGCCGAGGCCGAGGTCATCGCCGGACGGCTGCTGCGGCTCGGCATGCCCGAGTCCGCCCTGATCCTGGAAAGCGCCGCCACCAACACCGGCGAGAACGTGCGCTTCGGCCGCGCCGCGGTGGCTGCCGCCACCGATCTCGCCGCCATCCGCAGCGTGGTCCTGATCGGCAAGGTCTGCTCGGCGCGGCGCTACCTGATGACCATGCAGCGCCACTGGCCGGGCTTGCGCATGTCGCTGTGCGCCGTGAACTATTTCGGCGTGCCGGCCGCGCGCTGGCACGAGGACGAGGCGTTCCGGGCGCGCATCCTGGGGGAATTCGGCAAGATTCCGGGGTATCTGGCGCAGGGGTTCCTGGCCGAAGTCGACGGCTGCGCTCCCTATCCGGCTTCCCGATAGCCGATGGCGCTCGTCGCGCGAACCGTCGGTCTGGTCCCAAGGCCCGCACATCGTCGCGCGACCGTCCCTTGAACGCGCAAGCCGCCGCACCCCACCGCCAACGCGCCGGTCGACACCCCGAAGTCGCCGTCACCCCGGCAACGCCTCCCGCTTCACCCCATACATCCGGCACTCCGCCGCCAGCGCGAGCAAATTCGGATCGCGCTCGCGCGCCGTCGACAGCAGCAGCGTGATCGCCTGGCGCGACGCATAGCGCGCATCCAGCGGGATCAGGTCGATGCGGCTGCTGAAGCCGGCCACGCGGCCGGGCAGCAGGCTGTAGCCCATGCCGCCGGCCACCAGGTTGATCAGCGAAAAGATGTCGCTCACGCGCAGGACGGTCTCCGGCACGTAGCCGGCCTGCTGGAACGCGTGGTCGAAGCTGTGGGCGGTGACGAAGCCGCTGCCCAGGGTAATGAACTTTTCGCCGCGCAGGTCGCGCAGGTCGACGTGGTCGCGGCCGGCGTACGGCGAGCCGAGCGGCGCGGCCAGGCGCACCTCGTCCTCGAACAGCGGCACGTTCAGGAAACGCGCATCGGCGCGCGCCTCGTCGAGCGGCGCCTGCAGGCCGATCACGATCGCGTCCAGCCGACCTTCTTCCAGCCCCTGCTGCAATTCCTGGTTCGAGCCCAGCGTGAGGTCCACCTGCAGTTCCGGGCGGCGCAGCTTCAAGCCCATCAGCAGTTGCGGAATGCAGCGCAGCGTCAGCGAATACAGCGAGCCTATCTTGAGGCGCCGGCCTTCCACGCCGGCCAGTTCGCGCGCCTGGCGGATGCCTTCCTCGGTCTCGGCCACCGCGCGCTGGACGTGCCTGGCGAACACGAAGGCGGCCGGCAGCGGCGCCAGGTTGCGCCCCTCGCGCCGGAACAGCGGACAGCGCAAGCCTTCTTCCAGCGAATGCAGCGCGCGGTGCACGCTGACCGTGCTCTGCCCGACTTCCTCGGACACGCGCGCCAGGCTGTGCAGGCGCATGAAGGCCAGGAACACCTCGAGTTTTTTCAGCGTGATTTCTTCGTCGATCATGGCGGTTCCAGAGTGTGAGCAGCGTCGAGATTACCGCAACCGTTAGCCTCAGAGTAAACGTTCGCGCGCCGCGTTGATTGAAACCGGCATCGCCGCTTCCTATGCTGGCATCACACGCTGCATACAAAGGAGACAACATGGGAAGCTCGAACCCCGCGCAAGCGGCGGCCCCGGCGCGCCGCTGGGACACCCGGCGCCAGGAAAAGCGCCGGCGCCTGGACGCGGTGCGCCACCTGGCCGACGGCGCGGTCCTGCCCGCCGACCGCCTGGCCGAAGCGCTGGAATCGCTGGTGGTCAGCGGCGACCGCGTGGTCCTGGAGGGGAACAACCAGAAGCAGGCCGACTTCCTGGCGCGCGCGCTGGTGCGGGTCGATCCCGAGCGGGTCAACCGGCTGCACATGATCATGCCCAGCGTCAGCCTGCCGGAACACCTGGACCTGTTCGAGCGCGGCATCGCCAGCAAGCTGGATTTCGCCTATGCCGGCGCGCAGAGCCTGCGCATCTCGCAGTTCCTGCAGGACGGTACCCTGCAGGTCGGCGCGCTGCACACCTACATCGAGCTGTATGCGCGCCTGTACGTCGACCTGGCGCCGAACGTGGTGATGGTGGCCGGCTACAAGGCCGACCGCGCCGGCAACCTGTACACCGGTCCCAGCACCGAGGACACGCCGGCGCTGGTGGAAGCGGCGGCCTTCCGCGACGGCATCGTGATCGCCCAGGTCAACCAGATCGTCGACGACCCGCAGGACCTGCCGCGCGTGGACGTGCCGGGCTCGTGGATCGACTTCGTGGTGCAGTCGGATAAACCGTTTTATATCGAGCCGCTGTTCACGCGCGACCCGCGCCTGGTCAAGCCGGTGCACGTGCTGATGGCGATGATGGCGATCCGCGGCGTGTACGAGCGCCACCAGGTGCAGTCGCTGAACCACGGCATCGGCTTCAACACCGCGGCGATCGAACTGCTGCTGCCGACCTACGGCGCACGCCTCGGCCTGAAAAACAAGATCTGCCGCAACTGGACGCTGAACCCGCACCCGACCCTGATCCCGGCGATCGAGTCCGGCTGGGTCGAGAGCGTATACTGCTTCGGCGCCGAACTCGGCATGGAAGCTTACACCGCGGCGCGTCCCGACATCTTCTTCACCGGGCGCGACGGCTCGATGCGCTCGAACCGCGCCTTTTGCCAGCTGGCCGGCCAGTACGCGGTCGACCTGTTCATCGGCTCGACGCTGCAGATGGACGGCCTGGGCAACTCGTCGACCGTGACCCACGGGCGCCTGACCGGCTTCGGCGGCGCGCCCAACATGGGCCACGATCCGCACGGCCGCCGCCACGCCACGCCGGCCTGGCTCGACCTGGTGGATGGCGGTACCGACGGCGGCGGCATCGACCCGCTGGCGCGCGGCAAGAAGCTGGTGGTGCAGATGGTCGAGACCTTCCAGGACGGCACCGCGCCGACCATCGTCGAATCGCTCGACGCGGTCGAGGTGGGAAAAGCGTCCGGCATGCCGCTGGCGCCCATCATGATCTACGGCGACGACGTCACCCACGTGCTGACCGAGGAAGGCATCGCCTACCTGTACAAGGCGCGCTCGCTGGAAGAGCGCAAGGCGATGCTGGCGGCGGTGGCCGGGGTGACGCCGATCGGCCTGCGCCACGATCCCGCCGCCACCGCGCGACTGCGCCGCGACGGGCTGGTGGCGCTGCCGGAAGACATCGGCGTGCAGCGCGCCGAGGCCACGCGCTCGCTGCTGGCGGCCAAGAGCATCGGCGAGCTGGTCGACTGGTCGGGCGGGCTGTACCAGCCGCCGGCCAAGTTCAGGAGCTGGTGATGACGGCGCTGATTCCGATGGTCACGGCGAGCGGCGCCGGAACGGCGCGCAGCGCGCCGGCCGATGCCCTGGCCGAGCGGCTGGCGGACCTGGCGGTGGCGGCGCTGGTCGACGAGGCGCTGCTGACGCCGAAGCCCGGCCTGGTCGACCTGCGCGGCGGCGGCGCCCACGCCGACATGCGCTGGATGCTGATGTGCCGCTCGGCGTGGGCGCTGCGCCCGGCCTTTCTCGACATGGCCCGCGCCGGCGCCGCCGTCGACGACTTGCCCGCGCTGCGGCGCCGCATCGGCGCCATCGGCCGCGCGGCGGAAGGCGCGATGATGGCGGCCACCGGCGGCGTCAATACCCACCGCGGCGCGATCTGGGCGCTGGGCCTGCTGGTGACGGCAGCGGCGCGTTACGCGCTGCATGGTGCCGCCAACGGCGCCGGCCCCGCCCGCGAGACGACGGCTACCAAGACCGCAATGCACGACACGGCCACCGGCATCGCCCGGCTGGCCGGCCGCCTGGCGCGCATCGACGATCCCGGCGCGCCGGCGCACACCGGCAACAAGGGCGAGCTGGCCTGCCGCGTCCACGGCGTGGGTGGCGCCCGCGGCCAGGCGCGCGCCGGCTTCCCGGCGGTGACCGGGCACGCGCTGCCGATGCTGCGTTCGGCGCGCGCCCGCGGCGACGCCGAGCCGCAGGCGCGCGTGAATGCCCTGCTGGCGGTGATGGCCGGCCTGGACGACACCTGCCTGCTGGCGCGCGGCGGCGCCGCCGCCCTGCATGCGGCGCAGACGGGCGCGCGGCGGGTCTTGGCGCGCGGCGGCATGGCGGCGCCCAACGGACGCCGCGCCTTCGCCGCGCTGGAGGCGCGCCTGCGCCGGCTGCACGTATCGCCCGGCGGCGCGGCCGACCTGCTGGCGGCGGCGCTGCTGCTCGATCGACTGGACACCGCGCGCATCGACGCTGCCGGGCGAAGAACCTATCCCGGTAGGGAGAGGGAAGTTGATGACGATGACTGGCAAGCGCGGGCAAGGCGCGAGGAGGCGCATGGCGAGCCATGCAACGACGAGCAACGCGGCACCCGCTTGTCAGGCGCGTCAGCAACGACCGGTTCCCTGCTGGGATAGGTTCTACGGCCTGCGCGGACCGGCAGCCCGGCCGGCAACGGCGGCGAACGCCGCGACACGACAATGGAGACGGAGTAAATCATGGAGAAACTGGCATTCTCGTTCGGCGCCGGCCAAGCGGCGCGCTCGCGCACGGTGACCGGCGTGGTCAGCTCGGGCGACCTGGAAGTGCTGCTGGAACCGGGCGCCGACGGCCGCACTACGGTGGCGGTGCAGACCTCGGTGGACGGCTACGGCGCCACCTGGACGGCGCTGCTGGAACGCGTGTTCGGCGCCGGCGCCCTGCCGGCGGCGCGCATCGAGATCAACGACAACGGCGCGACGCCGGGCGTGGTGCGCATGCGCATCGAGCAGGCCTTCGAAGAAGCACAGCAGATGGGAGCGGCATCATGAGCGTCGACACCGTATCCCACGCCGTGCACCCGGCAGACAGCCCGGCGCCCGCCCCCGACGCCCGCATCGAAGCGCTGCTACGGCGCGACAGCTTCATCGAACGCGGCGCGCGCAGCCGCGCGGGGGCGCTGCTCGACGCGGGCAGCATGCGCGAACTGGCGGGGCCGTTCGAGCGCATCGCCTCGCCCTGGCTGGCCATGCAGGGCCTGGTCACCCAGTCCGACGACGGCGTGGTGGTGGCCAAGGGCTTGCTGGCCGGCCTGCCGACCGTGGTGCTGGCCATCGAGGGCGCGTTCCAGGGCGGCAGCATGGGCGAAGTCGGCGGCGCCAAGATCGCCGGCGCGCTGGAACTGGCGGCGCGCGACAACCGGCGCGGCATCCCGACCCAGGCCGTGATCCTGTTCGAGACCGGCGGCGTGCGCCTGCAGGAAGCCAACCTGGGCCTGGCGGCGATCGCCGAAATCCACGCCGCCATCGTCGACCTGCGCCGCTACCGGCCGGTGATCGGCGTCAGCGCCGGCACGGTCGGCTGCTACGGCGGCATGTCGATCGCGGCCGGGCTGTGCTCGTACCTGGTGCTGACGCGCGAGGCGCGCCTGGGCCTGAACGGGCCGCAGGTGATCGAGCAGGAAGCCGGCGTGGCCGAATTCGATGCGCGCAACCGCGCCCTGGTCTGGGGTCTCACCGGCGGCGAGCAGCGCCACGCCACCGGGCTGGCCGATGCCTGCGTGGACGACGACAGCGGCGCCATCCGCGCCATCGTCGCCGCCCTGTTCGCACGCGGGGTGCCGGCGCAGCACCGCAGCCAGCAGGCGGATGTCTACCTGGCCGCCCTGGCGCGGGCCGCTACCGAAGAACAGCCGACGCCGGCATCGGTCCGCGCCGTCTACCCGGGAGAAGCATGATGGAATCGAATCGAATCGATGGAACGGCCGGCGCCGGCGCGCTGGCGACCGAGGTGAACACGGCGGCGGATGCGGCGCCCCGGCAGGCGCCGTCCTCGCGCGGCGCCATGTGGCTGCGCCTGCTCACCGGCGGCGCCGATGCGCTGCACGACTGGCCGGCGGTGCGGGTCTGCGACGCGCCGCTGAAAGGGCAGCCGGCGCGCTGGATCGCGGTGGTGCCCGACCCATCCAACCGCTTCCCGCGCGCGCGCACCGGCGAGGTCGGCCTGGTCGAGGGCTGGCAGCTGGCGCAGGCGGTGCAGGAGGTGATCGAAATGGACCGCGACGCCGCCGTCAGGCGGCCGATCGTGGCCGTGATCGACGCGCCCAGCCAGGCCTACGGCCGGCGCGAGGAAGCCTTCGGCATCCACCAGGCGCTGGCCGGCGCCGCCGGCGCCTATGCCGAGGCGCGCCTGGCCGGCCATCCGGTGATCGGCCTGGTGGTCGGGCTGGCCATGTCGGGCGCCTTCCTGGCGCACGGCTACCAGGCCAACCGCCTGATCGCGCTGGACGACCCGGCGGTGATGGTGCACGCGATGGGCAAGGCCTCCGCCGCGCGCGTCACGCTGCGTTCGGTGGACGCGCTGGAACGGCTGGCCGCCAGCGTGCCGCCGATGGCCTACGACCTGCGCAGCTTCGCCACCCTCGGCATCCTGTGGCGCGTGCTCGGGCTGACCGATCCCGCCTTGCCGGACGAGCAGGACCTGGCGCTGGTGCACGGCGCGCTGGAAGACGCGCTGGCCGACATCCTGGCCGACCCCGAACGCGGCCTCGAAGGCCGCCTGCAGGGCCGACACCGGCAAGCCTCGCGCCGCGTGCATGCGCTGCTGGAAGCGCAATGGGAGGCCGCCGACTAGGACACCATTCTCTAGCGAAGCAAGTGCACGACGCCGCCGTCCCGAAGGACGCCACAGATCCTGGGGCGGCGGCAACCGAATCCTGGACGTGAGGAGACACACATGATTATCTATGGAACCGCATTGCTGGCCGTATGCCACCTGCTCGGGATCTTCCTGGGCGATTTGCTGGGCGCGCTGCTCGGCGCCAAGACCAACGTCGGCGGGGTCGGCATCGCCATGATCCTGCTGATCTGCGCGCGGCTGTACATGCACCGGCGCGGGCTGATGCCGGAACCCACCGAGATGGGCGTGGCGTTCTGGGGCGCGATGTACATCCCGGTGGTGGTCGCGATGGCGGCCCAGCAGAACGTGGTCTCGGCGCTGCGCGGCGGCCCGGTGGCGCTGCTGGCCGCCTTCGCCACCGTGCTGGCCTGTGCCGGCTGCATCGCCCTGATCAACCGCAGCGAGCGCGACGTGCCGGATGCGCCGTTCGGCGCCGATGCCGACAGCAACCCCAAACCGGGCGCCACGCGCCGCGCCTGAGGAGAACGCCATGATCGAACTGCTGGAAAAAACCGCCAAGCACAACGGCCTGGTGCTGGCCTTCGCCCTGGTCGGCCTGGTGATGCTGGTATCGATGCAGCTGTCGCGCCGCCTGACCTTCGGCCGCGTGCACGGCTCGGCGATCGCCATCGTGATCGGCCTGGCGCTGGCCTACTGGGGCGGCATCCAGACCGGCGGCAAGAACGGCCTGGCCGACGTCTCGCTGTTCGCCGGCGTCGGCCTGATGGGCGGCGCCATGCTGCGCGACTTCGCTATCGTCGCCACCGCCTTCGAGGTGCAGGTGGTGGAAGCGCGCAAGGCCGGCCTGGTCGGCGTCGCCGCGCTGCTGCTCGGCACCGTGCTGCCCTTCACCGTCGGCGCCAGCGTAGCCTGGGCCTTCGGCTACCGCGACGCGGTCAGCCTGACCACCATCGGCGCCGGCGCCGTCACCTACATCGTCGGCCCGGTCACCGGCGCGGCCATCGGCGCCTCGTCCGAGATCATGGCGCTCAGCATCGCCACCGGCCTGGTCAAGGCGATCATGGTGATGGTCGGCACGCCGGCGGCGGCGCGCTTCCTGCGCCTGCGCACGCCGCGCTCGGCGATGGTGTTCGGCGGCCTGGCCGGCACCGTCAGCGGCGTCTCGGCCGGCCTGGCCGCCACCGACCGCCGCCTGGTGCCCTACGGCGCGCTGGTGGCCACCTTCCATACCGGCCTCGGCTGCCTGCTGGGGCCGTCGCTGCTGTTCTTCGCGACCCGTGCGCTGGTCGGCTGACATGGCGGCGCCGCGTCCGCACGACCTACTGTGGCTGGCGCGCGCCGGCGGGTTCACGGCGGCGGCGTCGTGCCGCGCCGGGTGGAGCGTGCGCGGCGCGGTGGGAGGCACGGCCGGCGAGACGGCGGCCGGCGACCCGGCGGCCGGCGCCCCGGACAACGGCGCTGCGGATGCCGGCGCCGCTGCCGGCGCTGGCGCAGCCAGCGACTTGCCATCGTGGCTCGATACACGATGGTTGATGCGGACGCCGCTGGTGGTGCGGCGCGCGCCCGCCCCGCCCGGCCGGGTGGCGGCGGGCGCGCGCGGCCTGCAGCGCAGCCAGCGCTGCGCCGGCCTGGCCGACCTGGGTGCGCTGGCGCGCCGCGTCACGCCGGAGCAGCTGGCGGCCGGGCTGCGCGGCCCCGGCGACGGACGCCCGCGCCAGGCTGCGGAAGGACTGCCCTGCATCGCCGCCCTGCTGCTGCTCGCGCCGCGCCTGGATGCGCTCGGCCTGGCCTGGGGTCCGGCCGGCGGCGCCGGCTTCTGGCTGGCGACCGGCCTGCCGGTGCTGCGTTCCGGCAGCGACCTCGACCTGCTGGTGCGCGCGCCGGCGGCGCCGCCGGCCGCCACGCTGGCGGCGCTGGCGAAACTGGCGGACGCCGCCCCGTGCCGCCTCGATATCCAGGTCGACACCGGCCACGGCGGCTTCGCCCTGGCGGAACTGGTGCGCGGCGCCGGGCGCGTGCTGCTCAAGACCGCGCGCGGCCCGCTGCTGCTGGCCGATCCGTGGGCTTGGGCCGACGACGGCGGGGCCATGGACGCCGCATGAGCGTCCTGTTCACCTTTCCCGGCCAGGGCGCCCAGCGGCCCGGCATGCTGCATGCGCTGCCGGACCACCCCGAGACCGCGCGCACGCTGGACGAAGCCGGCCGCGCGCTGGGCCGTGCGCCGGACGCACCCTTTCACGTCCTGGCGCTCGACGGCGAAGCCGCGCTGCGCTCGACCGTCGCCGTGCAACTGTGCCTGCTGGTGGCCGGGGTGGCCATGGCGCGTGTGCTGGCCGCGCACGGCGCCGGTCCGCGGATGGTGGCCGGCCTGTCGATCGGCGCCTGGCCGGCGGCGGTGACGGCCGGCGTGCTCGATTTCGCCGATGCCGTGCGCCTGGTGCGGCTGCGCGCCACGCTGATGGAAGACGCCTATCCGCGCGGCTACGGCATGAGCGCGATCGCCGGCCTGACGGCGCGCCAGCTGGCGCCGCTGCTGGCCGCGGTGCACACGCCGGCCACGCCGGTGTACCTGGCCAACCTGAACGGCGAGCGCCAGCTGGTGGCGGCGGGTTCCGACGCCGCGCTGGCCGCGCTGGCCGGCCTGGCGCTGCAGCACGGCGCGCTGCGCGCCGAACGGCTGGCGGTGCCGGTGCCGTCGCATTGCGCGCTGCTGGCCGACCAGGCCGGCCGGCTGGCGGCCGCCATGGAAATGGTGCCGCTGCGCCGTCCCCAGCTCACCTACGTCAGCAGCAGCGCCGCGCGCGCCCTGTTCGACGGCGCCCGCATCGGCGCCGACCTGGCCGCAAACATGGCGCACCCGGTGCTGTGGGCCGACACGGTGCGCCACGCCTGGGAACGCGGCGCGCGCCTGGCGCTGGAAATGCCGAGCGGCTCGGTGCTCACGCGCCTGGCGGAGCCGGTGTTCGGCGCCGGCCTGGCACTGGCTTGCGAGGGCCGGCGCATCGACGACCTGGTCGCGGCGGTGCGGGGCGAAGACGCCGTCGGCGCCTGACCGGCGGCAGCACGATCGCCGCCGCGCCCGCTGTGGTGCCCGCTGTAGTGCCCGCAGTCGCGCCGCAATAGCGGAAAAAGCGGTTCCAAAAAATCAATGATCGCGTTAGAATGCGAATCATTCTCATTTGCGTTCGCCTTGACCCCGCGCACGCCCTCCCTTCCCACACCGATAACAACCTGCATGACGACTTTGCCTCCGCGCCTGCCCCTGTGCGCCCTGCTCGCGCTCGCCTTTCCCGCTCTTCCCTCGTTCGGCCAGGCCCAGTCCCTGCCCGCCGCCGATGAACCCGTCACCCACGCCGTGGTCGTCACCGGCGCCCGCATCGACGAGCGCTACGGCGCCGGCCAGGCCGGCGTCGCCAAGGGCAGCCCAAGCC
Source organism: Massilia forsythiae (assembly GCF_012849555.1). Classification (NCBI taxonomy): domain Bacteria; kingdom Pseudomonadati; phylum Pseudomonadota; class Betaproteobacteria; order Burkholderiales; family Oxalobacteraceae; genus Massilia; species Massilia forsythiae. The sequence continues at coordinate 4,917,856 of NZ_CP051685.1, read as the reverse complement.
TGCGCGAGACGCCGCAATCGGTGACGGTGCTGACGCGCGAGCGCCTCGACGACCAGAACCTGCGTTCGCTCGACGAAGCGCTGCAGGCCAACACCGGCATCGTCGTCGAGCAGGGCAGCAGCTACGAGCGCAGCTTCTATTCGCGCGGCTTCCTGGTGGACACCGTGCAGTACGACGGCGTGCCGACCCAGCGCGGCAACGGCTTCGCCATCAGCCCCGACCTGGCGGTGTTCGACCGGGTCGAGGTGCTGCGCGGGCCGGCCGGCCTGTTCAACGGCGCCGGCCAGCCGGGCGGCACCGTCAACCTGGTGCGCAAGCGCCCGCTCAAGGCGGCGCAACTTGCCGCCCGGCTGAGCGCCGGCCGCTGGGACGACTACCGCGCCGAGGGCGACGCCAGCGTGCTGCTGAACGCGGCCGGCACGCTGCGCGCGCGCGTGGTGGGCGTGGGCCAGGAACGCAAGTTCTTCTACGACGCGGCGAACACCCGCCACCGCGTCGGCTACGCGGTGTTCGAAGCCGACCTCGGCCCCGCCACCACGCTCGGCGCCGGCGTCGACGTCGAGCGCAACGTCATGCGACCGTTCTACGGCGGCCTGCCGCGCTACAGCGACGGGCGCGACCTCGACCTGCCGCGCGACACCTACCTGAACGCCGCCTGGTCGCACACCGACGTCAAGACCACCACCGCCTTCGCCGACCTGCGCCACCGTCTCCAGGCCGGCTGGAACGCCAAGCTGGGCGTGACCCACATGCGCGAGTCCAACGACGACCTGAGCGGCTCGGCCTTCGGCACCGTGAACCTCGCGACCGGCGCGCGCCCGGCGCTGTCCTCGTTCGGCCAGAAGCTGGTGGGCGACCAGGACGCCGTCGACGCCACGCTGGAAGGCGGTTTCGACGCCTTCGGCCGCCGCCACGACGTGCTGGTGGGCGCCAACTGGCAGCAGCGCGACTACGACCTCGCCAGCCAGCTGTACCGCGTCGCCAATCCATCGATCGATCCATTTGCCTTCGATCCGTTCGCCTATGCGGTGGCGCCGACCGTGCCGGCGCGCGCCGCCGCCCACACCCACAACCTGCTGCGCCAGTCCGGCGTGTACGGATCGCTGCGGCTGGCGCTGGCCGAGCGCGTCAAGCTGGTGCTGGGCGGGCGCGTCAGCAACTTCGAAACCAGCACGCGCAACCTGGTCACCAACGTCTGGACCATCGCGCCGTTCGAGGAAAACCACAAGTTCACGCCCTACGGCGCCCTGAGCGTCGACCTGGCGCGCGACTGGACCGGCTATCTCAGCTACGCCGAGATCTTCCGCTCGCAGGCCAACCTGGTCACCGCCGGCGGCCAGCCCCTGAAGGCGGCCACCGGCAGCAATGTCGAAGCCGGATTGAAAGGCGAACTGGCGGGCGGGCGCCTGAACGCGGCGCTGGCGCTGTTCCGCGTGATCGAGGATAACCGCTCGCAGGTCGACCCCGGCCAGCCGACGCCCTGCCCGGCCTCGCCGCTAGGTGGGTCCTGCTACGTCGCCGAAGGCAAGGTGCGCAGCCAGGGCCTGGACGCGGAACTCAACGGCGGCCTGCTGCCGGGCGTGGAACTGGCCGCCGGCTATACCTTCAACCAGACCCGCTATCTGCGCGACCGCACCGCCACCGGCACGGCCAGCGCCAACGAGAACCAGCCGCTGTCGACCTTCACGCCCAGGCACATCGCGCGCCTGTGGGCCAACTGGCAGCCGCCAGGGGCCTGGTCGGCCTGGAGCGCGGGCGCCGGCGTCAACGCCCAGAGCCTGGCCTACAAGACCAGCGGCGCGCTGCGCATCGAGCAGCGCGGCTACGCGCTATGGTCGGGCCGCGTCGGCTACCGCATCGACCGCAACCTCGACCTCGCCGTCAACCTGAACAACCTGTTCGACAAGCGCTACTACCGCACGCTGGGCAGCACCGGCGGCGGCAACTGGTACGGCGAACCGCGCAACCTCGCCGCCACGCTGCGCGCCACCTTCTGAGGACACCATGAACGCAGTCGACATGTCCGACCATCCCGCCGCGCCGAGGCCGGCACCGAAGCAGCGCCGCGCCGGGATCACCCTGCGCCAACGCGGCGCGGTCGCCGCGCGCGCGCTGGCCGCGATCCTGGGCGGCTACGGCGTCGCCGCGCTGTCCACCAACGCCCTGGCGGCCGTGCTGCCGCTGCGCCCGGTGGAGGCGGTGGTCAGCGCCACCCTGACCGGGCTGGCCGTGTACCCGTGCGCGGCGATGTGGGCCTTCGCCGCCCGCAGCGCCACCCGCGCCTGGGTCGGCCTGGCGCTGTTCGCCGTCGTTCCGGGCCTGGTGCTGCTGGCCCGCAGCGGAGGCCAGTCATGAAGGAAGGCTTCCGCCAGTCGATGGCATGGCTGCACACCTGGTCCGGCCTGCTGGTCGGCTGGGTGCTGTTCATGGTGTTCGCCACCGGCACCGCCAGCTACTTCCGCGACGAGATCACGCTGTGGATGAAACCCGAGCTGCACGCCGCGGCATCGGTCCCGGCGACGCAGGAAACCGCCATTGCCAACGCCCAGCGCGTGCTGGAACACAAGGCGGCCGGCGGCCGGCGCTGGTACGTCACCATGCCGAGCGAGCGCGACCCGACCGTGCGCGCCAGCTGGGTGCCGGCGCCGAAGCCGCAACCTGGGGCGGACGGCCAGGCCGGCGCCAGGAAGGAAGAACCGAAGCGCGGCCAGCGCCAGTTCGGCAGCGCCGTGCTCGACCCGGCCAGCGGCCAGGAATTGGGCAAGGCGCGCGCCACGCAGGGCGGCGACTTCTTCTTCCGCCTGCACTTCGACCTGCACTACATGCCCGCCATCTGGGGCCGCTGGATCGTGGGTTGCTGCGCCATGTTCATGCTGGTGGCGATCCTGTCGGGCATCGTCACCCATAAACGCATCTTCAAGGATTTCTTCACCTTCCGGCCCGGCAAGGGACAGCGTTCCTGGCTCGACGCCCACAACGTCAGCGCCGTGCTGGCGCTGCCCTACCACCTGATGATCACCTACACCGGCCTGGTCACCTTGATGTTCCTGTACCTGCCGGGCGGCGTGCAGGCCGTGTACCAGGACCGCACCGATGCTTTCTACGCCGACCTGAACGGCGGGCCGGCCGGCAACGCCAAGCCGTCCGGCGAGCGCGCGCCGCTGGCGCCCCTGGCGCCGATGCTGGCGCAGGCCAGCGCCGCCTGGCATGGCGCGCCGGTGGGCCGGGTCACCGTCAACCTGGCCGGCGATGCGCGCGCCACGGTGACGGTGGTCCAGGGCGAGGGCCACGGCATCGGCAACGACCTGCCGACCATGACCTTCGACGGCGTCAGCGGCACGCTGCAGTCGCGCACCGGAGAGAACGGCGCCGCCGTGGCCACGCGCGGCGTCATGGTTGGCCTGCACGTGGGCCGCTTCGCCGATCCGCTGCTGCGCGCCTTGTTCTTCCTGTCCGGCCTGGCCGGCTGCGTGATGGTGGCCACCGGGCTCTTGATGTGGGCGGTGAAGGAACGGCCCAAGCTGGCCAAGCTGCGCAAGCAGGGGGAAGCGGGGTTCGCCAGCGGCGTCGGCCTGCGCCTGGTCGACGGCCTCAACCTGGGCGCAGTGGCCGGCCTGCCGCTGGCGATGGCCGCCTTTTTCTGGGCCAACCGCCTGCTGCCGAACGCAGTCGCGCAGCGCGCCGACGCCGAGATCGGCTGGTTCTTCGCGGTGTGGGGCGTGGCCGCGCTGGCGGCGCTGTTGCTGCCCAGGCGCTGGATGTGGCAGCTGCAGCTGGGCCTGGGCGGCCTGCTGTTCGCGCTGCTGCCGCTCTTGAACGCAGCCACGGGCGGCGCCGGCCTGGCGCGCAGCATCGGCATGGGCCTGTGGGCGGTGGCCGGCTTCGACCTGGTGACGCTGCTGCTCGGGCTGGCGCTGGTGGCCGCCGCGCTGCGCCTGCGCAGGACGCCGGCGCGCGCCGTGCGCCTGGCCGGGAGCGCGGCATGAGCGCGCTCGTTCCGATGCTGGCGCTGGGGGCGCTGGGCGCCGCGACCGGCGGTTTCTGTTCCCTCAGCCTGGCGATGGACCGCCACTGGGAGGGACTGCACGGCCGCGGCAGCGCGCCCTCGCCGCTGCGGCGGCGCCAGCTGCGCATCCTGGGCAGCGTGGCGCTGCTGGTGGCGCTGGCGGCGTGCGTGGCGCTGTGGGGCGGCGCCAAGGGCGTCGTCGCCTGGCTGGGCGTGTTGACGGCGGGGGCGCTGGTATCGGCCTTGAGCCTGACCTATGCGGGGCGCGCGGTGGCCAGGCTGGGATGGGTTGCCGGGACGATTGCGCTGGTGTCACTGGCGGGGGCGCTGGTGGCGTAGCTGCCATGACCGAAGCCACAAATCGGTGGTTCAGGGAGGATCGGCAATCGCCCTTTCCCGCGCGCTTCCGGCCTTTTCCGCCGCCACCTTTTGCAGCACCTCCAGGATATCCTCGCCCTTCACCGGCTTGACGAAATGCCGGTCGAACCCCGCCGCCAGCGCGCGCCGGCGGTCCTCGGCCTGGCCGTAGCCGCTGACCGCGACCAGCGGCGCGTGCTCCATGCCGGGCAGGCGGCGCAGGCGCGCGGCCAGTTCGTGGCCGTCGAATTCGGGCAGGCCGATGTCGAGCACGCACAGGTCCGGGCGCGTGCGCGCCGCGTGCTCCAGCGCGCGCGCCGGGCTGTGCCAGACCGTGGGACGGTGGCCGAGCGCCTCGACGAACATCGCCAGGATCTGGGCCGCGTCCACGTTGTCGTCGACGATCATGACTTCCAGCGCCGCCGCGCCGGCCGCACCGGCCTGCGCATCGGCCGGCGGCGCGGCTTCGGCGGGATCGCGCCGGCGCGGCAGCCGGATGGCGAAGCGGCTGCCCTGTCCGGGGCCGGCGCTGTGCGCCTCGACGCGGCCGCCGTGCAGCTCGACCAGGCTGCGCACCAGCGCCAGCCCGATGCCCAGGCCGCCCTGGGAACGGTCGATGCTGCGCTCGCCCTGCGAAAACAGGTCGAAGGCGCGCTTGACCAGCTCGGGCGCCATGCCGATGCCGTCGTCCAGCACGTCGACCGTGATGCCGTCGCCGCCCTCGTCCACCCGCATCTCGACCGCCAGCCGGCCGCCGGCCGGCGTGTACTTGGCGGCGTTGCCGAGCACGTTGGCGAAGATCTGCACCAGGCGCTTGCGGTCGCCCAGCACCGCCGCGTCCTGCGGCGGCAGCTCCAACGTCAACTGGTGGCCCTTGGCGGCGATCAGCGGACGCACCTGCTCGACCGCCTCGGCCACCACGCCGGCCAGCGCCACCGGCGCCCGGTGCAGCGTGATGTGGCCGCGGGTGACGCGCGAGACGTCCAGCAGGTCGTCGATCAGGCCGCTCATGTGGCTGGCCTGGCGCGCGATGATCGCGGTGACCTGGCGCACGCGCGCCTCGTCCGGCGTGCCGATGGTGAGGAAGTCGGCCGCGGCGGTGATCGGCGCCAGCGGATTGCGCAGTTCGTGCGCCAGCATCGCCAGGAACTCGTCCTTCCGCTGGTCGGCTTCGCGCAGCGTGTCGGCCAGCGCGCGGAACTGCGCCTCGCTGGCGCGCAGCGCATCCTCGGCCTGCTTTTGCCGGCTGACGTCGACCACCACGCCCGGCAGCCAGGCCGGCTGGCCATCGGCATCCGCGCTGACCTTGCCGCGCGCCAGCAGGTGGCGCCAGCCGCCGTCCGCCAGGCGCACGCGGTAACGGCATTCGTAGGCTTCGCCGGACGCCACCGAGGCGCGGATCGCCGCCTGCACCGGTTCCAGGTCGTCGGCGTGGATCGCGCCCAGGTAGGCGGCCAGCGGCCCGCCGTCGGCATCCGCGGTCGACACGCCGAAGATCGCCGCCAAGTTGCGGTCGGCGTACACGCGGTCGGCGCGGATGTCGTAGGTCCAGGTGCCGATGTCGGCCGCCACCAGCGCCGCCTTCTGGCGCAGGCGCGCGTCGCGCAGCGCCGCCTCGTTCTGCTTTTGCTGGTGGATGTCGGTGCAGGTGCCCATCCAGCGCACGATACGCCCGCCGGCGTCGCGGATCGGCTGCGCGTGCCCCAGCATCCAGCGGTATTGTCCGCTGTGGTGGCGCAGCCGGTATTCGATCTCGTAGGGCGCGCCGCTGGCCAGCGAGTGGCGCCAGGCGGCCCAGGCGCGTTCCTGGTCGTCCGCGTGGAACATGCCGTTCCAGCCGTCGCCGTCGGTGGAACCCGGCCGCATGCCGGTGAAGTCGTACCAGCGCCGGTTGTAGTAGTCGTGGAAGCCGTCCGGCAGCGTCGACCACACCAGCTGCGGCATGGCGTCGGCGATGGCGCGGAAGCGCGGGTCGCTGCCGAAAGTGGCGGCGCACTCCGGCAGCGTGCAGGAAAGGCCGTGCACGCTGCCGTCCAGGTCGCGCAGCGGCGCGCACGACATCGGCGGCGCCTGGCCGGCGCGGCCGTCGGCGGGTGTGCCGAAGCCCGGCGTGGCGACGCCCGGCGTGGCGACGCCCGGCGTGGCGACGCGCGGCTGTCCCAGCTGGAAGGCGACCTGCGGCAGGTCGGCCAGCGCCGGGCGCAGCGCGTCCCAGGCCTGCGGCCAGGCCTGTTCCAGCGGACGTCCCAGCGCGGCCGGATGCAGGCTGCCCAGCAGCGAGGTGCAGGCATCGTTGTACAGCAAGATGTGGCGCGGCCCCCACACCAGGAACGCCGGCGCCGCCGCGTCGAGCATGAAGCGCACCGCGTGGCGCAGCACGACGGGCCAGTCCTGCATGGCGCCGAGCGCGCTGGCGCCCTGGCTGGACAACATGCGCTCGACGGCGCCCTGCGGAAAGAAGCTGGTGTGTGGATGGAAATCGGTCATGGCGGCGTCCGGCGGAAAAGCGATGATCCTGGCGTGTTCGTCAGTTTCATCAATTCTATCAGTTTTCCACATGGCAACTAGATGAATTTCAATCGTGCGTCGCGTGCGTACATCCGTTGCGGCGGCCGGACGGCGCCATGCGCTTCAGGCGTATGGCGTGCCCGCCATCGCGGCGCCGATGCCGCGGCTGCCGCGGTCGACCAGCGCCAGGAACGCCGCCTGCGCCGCTGGCGCATCGTGGCCGGCGCGGTAGACGCCGTGCGCTTCGATCAAGGCCGCGCTCCAGGTGGCCAGCAGCAGGCCCGCCGCCAGCCGCGCATCCGGATCGTGCGGCGCCCTGCCCGCCGTCGCCGCCAGGGTCTGCGCGATCATGCCGGCGATTTCGTCGCGGATCGCCCGCGCGCGCGCCTGCAGCGTGGCGCTGCCCTCGACCGTGGCGGCGAAGCGTTCGCTGTCGGGGCTGAAGCGTAGGCTCGGGCTATCCTCGGCCACCAGCCGGTGCGCCAGGCGGCGCAGGGTCTCGACCGGGCCGACGGCAGGGTCGCGCTCCTGCAGGCTGCGGCGCAGCATCTCGCGCAACGCCTCGTCGCGGTCGAACAGCATGTCTTCCTTGCGCGGGAAGTGATTGAACACCGTCATGCGCCCGACGTCGGCGGCGGCGGCGATCTGGTCCACGGTCACGTGGTCGAAGCCGCGCTCCAGGAACAGGCGCGTGGCGGCGTCCGAAATACCCTGGCGGGTGGCCAGGCGCTTGCGCGAGCGGAGGTCGGAAGGCATTGACATGACGGCGATGCTAGCATAGTTTATATATACCGGGTATATTTTCATACCCAGTCTATTTTTATTGAATTCGTCATCTCCCATGAATCGCCATCACCCACATCACGACGTCATCGTCGCCGGCGCCGGTCCGGTCGGCCTGTTCCTCGCCTGCGAACTGGCGCTCGCCGGCTGCTCGGTGCTGGTGCTGGAACAGGCCGCCCAGGCCGATGCGCCGATGAAGCGGCTGCCGTTCGGCATCCGCGGCCTGTCGGCGCCGTCCGTCGAGGCGCTGGCGCGGCGCGGCCTGCTGGAGCAGCTGGAAGTGCCGCGCCGCCTGAAGCATCCGTTCGGCGATCCGGCGCGCATGCCGGCGCCGCCGGCGCGGCGCCAGATAGGCCATTTCGCCGGCCTGCCGTTCTTCGACGAGGACATCGAGCGCGCGCGCTGGACGCGGCGCCTGCCGGGTTCGCTCGACACCAGCATGCTCTCCGAGATGGCGGAACTGGAAAGCGTGCTGGCGCACCGCGCGCAGGCGCTGGGGGTGACGATCCGCCGCGGCGCCGCCATCGCCGGCGTCGAGCAGGATGCCGGCGGCGTCACCGTGCGGGCCGGCGGCGAGCTTGCGGACGGCGGCATGACGTACAGCGAAACGCTGCGCGCCGGCTGGCTGGTCGGCTGCGACGGCGCGCGCAGCACGGTGCGCAAGCTGGGCGGCTTCGACTTCGCCGGCACCGAACCGGAGTTCACCGGCTATTCGGCGCAGGTGGACCTGGCCGATCCCGAGCGCCTGCCCCCCGGCCGTACCCTGACCGCGACCGGCATGTTCTTCCAGTCGCAGCCCGGCTTTTTGGTCATGCAAGAATTCGACGGCGGCGCCGGCCATGGCGCCACGCCGCCCACCCTGGAGCAGGTGCAGGCGGTGCTGCGGCGCGTGTCGGGTACCGATGTGGGCGTGAGCGCCCTGCACGCGGCCAGCACCTGGACCGACCGCGCGCGCCAGGCCACCCGCTACCGCAGGGGCCGCGTGCTGCTGGCCGGGGACGCCGCCCACATCCACGCGCCGCTCGGCGGCCAGGGCCTGAACCTGGGGCTGGGCGACGCCATGAACCTGGGCTGGAAGCTGGCCGCCACTGTCCAGGGACGTGCGCCGGACGGCTTGCTGGACACCTACGAGGCCGAACGTCACCCGCCCGGTGCGCGCGTGCTGGACTGGTCGCGCGCGCAGGTGGCGCTGATGCGGCCCGACCCGGGGGCGCGGGCGCTGAGCGCGATCGTGCGCGAACTGCTGCAGACGCGCGACGGCGCGACCCATGTCGCCGGGAGGATCTGGGGGGTCGATACGCGTGTCGACCTGGGAGAAAAGGCCGACGCCCATCCGCTTGCGGGTTACAGCGTGCCGCGCTTCGAGCTGGAAGATGGCAGGCGCGTGGACGACCTGCTGCGCGACGGGCGTGGGTTGCTGCTGGATTTCGGTGGGGATGCCGGATTGGCCGGTCTGGCGTCCGGGTATGCCGAACGAGTCGATTATGTCGCCGGCCCGGCCCGGGAGCAGCTGGGGATCTCCGCGCTACTGGTGCGGCCGGATGGGATCGTGGCTTGGGCAGGTGATGATGAAGGCTGTCCGGCGGGTGCCGAGCCCGCCTTGGCGCGATGGTTCACGCCCTTGTAGGGTGGGCGGGTTTCCCGTCCACGCATCCACGTACCGCATGCATTGTCGCGGTATTCCGGGCATCCGGGCATCGCATGAACACGTGGACGGCGCAGCCGCCTCGCCAGCCGCGTCCACCCTACGATCATGCCGGCATCGTGTTCAAACCACCGCCGGCATCGTGATTACACCGCCAGCGGCATCTTCGCCAGCAGCTTGTCCAGCGTCACCGGATAATCGCGCACGCGCACGCCGGTGGCGTTGTAGATGGCATTCGCCACCGCCGCCGCCACGCCGCAGATCCCCAGCTCGCCCACGCCCTTGGCCTTCATCGGCGAGGTCATCGGGTCGGTCTCGTCGAGGAAGACGACCTCCTGGTGCGGGATGTCGGCGTGCACCGGCACCTCGTAGCCCGCCAGGTCGTGGTTGACGAAGTAGCCGATGCGCTTGTCGACCACCAGGTCTTCCATCAGCGCCGCGCCCACGCCCATGGTCATGGCGCCGATCACCTGGCTGCGCGCCGACTTCGGGTTCAGGATGCGCCCGGCCGCGCACACCGCCAGCATGCGGCGCACGCGGATCTCGCCGGTGGCGGCGTCCACCGCCACCTCGACGAAGTGGCCGCCGAAGGTCGATTGCTGGAACTTCTTGTCGAGGTCGCCGTATTCCATCGTGTCCTCGCCGGTGATGTCGCCCTGCGCCGCCAGCTGGCGCAAGTCTTGCGACTTGCCGCCGGCGCGCACCGCGCCGTCCGCGAAATCGGCCTGGGCCGGGTCCATACCGGCCTTCCTGGCGATGTTCTCGCGCAGCTTGACGCAGGCGGCGTACACGCCGGCGGTCGAGCTGTTGCCGCCCCACTGGCCGCCCGAGCCGGAGGACACCGGATAGGCGGAGTCGCCCAGGCGCACCGTCACGCGTTCGAGCGGCACGCCCAGCATCTCCGCCGCGGTCTGGGCGATGATGGTGTAGGAACCGGTGCCGATGTCGGTCATGTCGGTTTCCACCGTGATGCCGCCGTCGCGCTCCAGGCGCACGCGCGCCGCCGACTTCATGTTCATGTTGTTGCGGAAGGCCGCTGCCACGCCGTAGCCGATCAGCCAGCGGCCCTCGCGCACCTGGCCCGGCGTGGCGTTCCTCTTGTTCCAGCCGAAGCGCTCGGCGCCGAGGCGCAGCGTGTCGACCAGGCGCCGCTGCGAGAACTTGCGGCCCGGCTTTTCCGGATCGACCGTGGTGTCGTTGACGATGCGGAAGGTGACCGGGTCCATCTTGAGCTTCTCGGCCATCTCGTCCATCGCGATTTCCAGCGCCATCATGCCCGGCGCCTCGCCCGGCGCGCGCATGGCGTTGCCTTCCGGGAGATCCAGCACCGCCAGGCGCAGGTGGGTCATGCGGTTGGCGCCGGCGTACAGCAGGCGCGTCTGGTTGACCGCGGTTTCCGGCTGGCCGTCCGGCAGGTCGCCCGACCAGCTCTCGTGGGCGATCGCCGTGATGCGTCCCTCGCGCGTGGCGCCGATGCGCACGCGCTGGATCGTGGCCGGACGGTGCGTGGTGTTGTTCATCATCAGCGCGCGCTGCAGCGTCACCTTGACCGGGCGGCCGGCCGCCTTGGCGCCCAGCGCCGCCATCAGCGCTTCCGAACGCAGGAACAGCTTGCCGCCGAAGCCGCCGCCGATGTAGGGCGACACCAGGCGCACGTTCTCGACCGGGATGCCGAGGGTCTTGGCCATGTCCTTCTTGCCCCAGTTGATCATCTGGTTCGAGGTCCACAACGTCAATTTATCGCCTTCCCAGACGGCGATGGTGGCGTGCGGCTCCATCATCGCGTGCGACTGGTCCGGCGTGGTGTAGGTGGCGTCCAGCTTGACGGGCGCCTTGGCGAAGGCGCCGTCGAAGTCGGCGACCCTGGTCGCCGGCTTGTCGTCCTTCGCAGGTGGCGTCTTGGCCGCGTTCATGGCGGCGTCCAGGTCGTACACGCCCTGCACCTTGGCGTAATCGACCTTCACCAGCGAGGCCGCGGCGCGCGCCTGCTCGAAGGTCTCGGCCACGACGACGGCGACGGCCTGGTGGTAGTGCTGCACTTCCGGGCCGGCCAGCAGGCGCGCCGTATTGAAGTCGCCTTTGTTGATCTTGCCGGCGTTTTCGTAGGTGACCACGGCCAGCACGCCGGGCGCGCGGCGGGCGGCGGCCGTGTCGATGGCATTGATGCGGCCCTTGGCGATGGCGGAACCGATGACCCATCCGTAGGCGGCGTTCGGCGCCGCCTTGTGCTGTTCGTACGCGTAGGGCGCGGTGCCGGTGGTTTTCAACGGGCCGTCGATACGGTCGGTGGGCTTGCCGATGACCTTCAGGCGGTCGATCGGATTGGTGGTGGCGGGTGTGGTGAATTTCATTGTCGTCGTCCGGTTAAGCTTTGCGGGCTTGCGCCAGCACCGAGGCCAGGGTGCGCTGCACCAGCGGCACCTTGAACGCGTTGTCGTCGGTGGTGCGGGCGCCGGCCAGCAGCGCGTCCGTGGCCGCCTTGGCACCGTTGCGCAGTTGCTGGTCGGCGGCCGGCACGCGCCATGGGCGGTGGGCGACGCCGCCGACCGCCACGCGGCCGCTGCCGTCCGGCTGCACCACCGCCGCCACCGAAATGAGCGCGAAGGCGTACGAGGCGCGGTCACGCACCTTTTGGTAGTAATGCTTGCCGCCCAAGGGCTTGGGCAGCGTCACCGCGGTGATCAGCTCGCCTGGCTGCAGGTTGTTCTCGATGTGCGGGGTGTTGCCCGGCAGCCGGTAGAAATCCGCGATCGGGATCGTGCGGCGCGCGCCGTCGGCACGTACCGTTTCCACGCCCACGTCCAGCAGCTGCATCGCCACCGCCATGTCGCTCGGGTGGGTGGCAATGCACAACTCGCTGGTGCCGACGATGGCGTGGTTGCGGGTGTAGCCGCCGATGGCAGAGCAGCCGCTGCCCGGCGTGCGCTTGTTGCACGGCTGGTAGGTGTCGTAGAAATACGGGCAGCGGGTGCGCTGCAGCAGGTTCCCGGCGGTGGTCGCCTTGTTGCGCAACTGGGCCGAGGCGCCGGCCAGCAGCGCGCGCGACAGCACGGCGTAGTCCTTGCGCACGCGCGCATCCGACGCCAGGTCGGTGTTGCGCACCAGCGCGCCCACGCGCAGGCCGCCGTCCTGGGTCGGCTCGATCTTGTCCAGGCCGAGGCCATTCACGTCGATCAGGTGGGTCGGCGTCTCGATCTCCAGCTTCATCAGATCGAGCAGGTTGGTGCCGCCGGCGATGAAGCGCGATCCCTTGTTTTTCATGGCCGCCGCGGCGGCGTCGGCCGGATTGGCCGCGCGTTGGTAGGTGAATGCCTTCATGCCTTGGCCCCCTTCACATTGCCGCCGGCGACTTCGTTGATCGCTTCCATGATGTTCGAGTACGCCCCGCAGCGACAGATGTTGCCGCTCATGCGCTCGCGCAGCTCGTCGATCGACAGCAGCGGTTTCGCGTTCAGGTCGCCCGTGACGTGGCTCGGGATGCCGCGCTTGATCTCGTCCAGCGCCGCCACCGCCGAACAGATCTGGCCGGGGGTACAGTAGCCGCACTGGTAACCGTCGTGCTTCACGAAGGCGGCCTGCATCGGGTGCAGCTTGTCCGGGGTGCCGAGGCCTTCGATGGTGGTGATCTCGTCGCCTTCGTGCATCACCGCCAGACTGAGGCAGGAATTGATGCGGCGGCCGTTGACCATCACGGTGCAGGCGCCGCACTGGCCCTGGTCGCAGCCCTTCTTGGTGCCGGTCAGGTGCAGGTGCTCGCGCAGCACGTCGAGCAAGGTGGTGCGGGTGTCCAGTTCCAGCGTCTGCGGCTGGCCGTTGACGCGCAACGTGACCTTGCCGGTGACCGGCGGCGGCGTGGTAGCAGGCGTGCCGGACGCGGCGCCGGCCTGGGGCGCCGCCATCGACGGCACGGCGGCGGCGGTGGCCGACAGCGCGCCGCCGATCAGGATGCCGCGGCGGGTCTGGTTGATATCGGTGGATTGTTCCATGGGAGTCGATTCCTCGGGTGTGGACTACGGAGGTGAAGCGTCTGCCTTGACAGGCAGGCAATGTGATCATATTCGTCATATTAATGGCAATCCGCACTTCGCCTCCACACGCTTTGCACATCCGCGCGGTCGCGTCCGGCGCGACGGCCGGTAGCGGATCGCGCTACCGGCGGCTGCCGGCGCCGCGCCTGTGCAATAAACGCTTGTGACGGCGGCGGCCTCGGGGCATGATTTCCTCATATCGACGTGTTTACCGAAGGAGGCATCATGAAACACAAGCTGCTGGTCGCGCTGCTGTCCCTGTCGCTCGCCATGGGCCTGTCGCCCGGCGCGGTTGCCGCCTCGGGCAACGGCGACGCGTCCGCGCCGTCGCGTCTGTCGGCCGACGCGTCCGGCCTGGTGATCGCCGGCTCGCTGGTGGCGGTCTCGGTCACCGGCAGCGTGGTGGTGGCGGCGGTCGAGACCTCGGCCGAGGGCGTCGACCTGGTGCTCCAGGGCGCCGGCCAGGCCAGCACCGCTACCGTGCGCCTGTCGGGGCAGGCCGCGCGCGGGCTGTCGCTGGCGGCCGGCACGGTGCTGCAGGTGGTGGCCACGGCCACCGGCCAGGTACTGGTCCTGTCGGGCAAGGCGCTCGCCTTCATCCCCAACGAGGCCGGCAAGGCGCTGCTGCACCACGCGCGCTCGGGGGCGTGATGGGCGCCGCCGCGCACGCGCGCAGACCGGCTGGGGCACCTTCCCCGGCGCCGGCGCGCGGCCTGGCAGCGCTGTCCCTGGCCGCGCTGCTGGCCTGGACGCCGGCGCCGCCGGCCCATGCCGGCGCCACCTGCCGCGAAGAACCCTTGCGCGCCACCGAGGTGGTGCAATCGATGGAGCTGGCGCGCAAGACGGTCGCCGCGCTGGATGCCAGCGGCGCCGAGGTGGCCCTGCTGGCGCGCTCGGGCCAGGACCTGGGCCGCTACGGCCTGCGCTGGTCGCACATGGGGATCGCGGTGCGCGACCATCCGGCCGGCCGCTGGACCGTGGTGCATGAGCTGAACGCCTGCGGCACGGCGTCGTCCGACCTGTACGACGAAGGCGTCGGCAACTTCTTCCTGACCGACCTGCACCGCTACGACGCCGCGATCCTGGTGCCGGGCGCGCAGTTGCAGGCCGGCCTGAAGCGGGTGCTGGCGACGCGCACGCCGCGCCGCCTGCACGAGCCGCGCTACAACATGCTGTCCTACGCGTTCTCGACGCGCTACCAGAATTCCAACCAGTGGCTGCTGGAAGTGCTGGCGGCCGGCATGGCGCCGCCCGGCCAAGTCGAGACGCGCGCCGAAGCGCAGGCCTGGCTCAAGCAGCAGCCTTACCGGCCGGGCACGGTGGAGGTGCCGGCGGCGGTGCGCCTGGGCGCGCGCATGACGCGCGCCAACGTCGCCTTCGACGACCACCCGTTCGAGCGGCGCATGGCGGGGCACATCGATACCGTCACCGCCGATGCCTTGCTGCGCTTCGTGCAGGAACGCGATCCGGAGGCGCGCCGTGTGGCGGTAGAGTAGCCGGGTGCGGCCGGCACCGGCGCCGCGTTGTCGACACGACGCCATGCGCATCCTCTGCCTATTGCGTTCCGGGCCGGACAAGCCATATCGAGGACACCAACGTCCCACGTCACGAAGGAGAACGCCTTGAAACGCCTATTCGCACTGTGGCGCACCGTCGCCGGCCAGGACTTGCGCCTGTTGTGGTTCGCCATCCGCCACGAAAACCGGCCCGGGTGGCTGCTGCCCGGCCTGGCCGGCCTGGCGCTGTTCGCCCTCGAGCCGGCGAATTTTGCGCTGCCGGTGCTCGGCGCGGTCGACGAGTTCGTGCTGGTGCCGCTGATACTGCACGGCATGGTGAGCATGCTGCCCGCGCAGGTCGTCGATGGCTTCGCCCGCGTCGCGACTGGACGCCGGCGCCGCGGAAGGTGAATCGGTCAATTTTTCCCGGCCAGCGCCGGCATCGGGACCGGCACGCGGTTTTTCGAATCCAGGCACGCACGATTCAAACCGCATAATCTTGTCAATAAGTGTACGATTGATTTAACTCAAACAATCGTTTAACTAAATGACGAGCAGCAATCCGCGCACGATCGCGCCGGGCGCCGCCGCCCCATCGGCGGACGCGGCGCCTGCGCCGGCGCCGCCGACGACTTCCTCACGCAAGCCACGCACCGACGGCATCCAGGCGCGCGAACGCATCCTGTCCGCCGCGTTGCGCCTGTTCGTCGAGCGCGGCCAGGCCGCCACCCCGGTGCGCGAGATCGCCCAGGCGGCCGGCGTCAACGTCGCCGCCATCGCCTATTATTTCGGCGACAAGGCCGGCCTGTACCGCGCGGCGCTGTTCGAGCCGGTATGCGCCGGCGCCACCGCCGTTCCCGCTTTCGATGCGCCGGCCCTGGCCTTGGCCGAGGCCCTGGCGCTGTACATGCGCACCTGCCTGCAGCCGCTCGGCCAGGGCGCCGACGCCCTGCTCAGCGTGCGCCTGCGCTTTCGCGAAAGCTTCGAGCCGACCGGCATGCTGGAGGAAGAGCGCGCCAGCCGCTTGCGCCTGCACGCGCGCCTGGTCGCGCTGCTGCAGCGCCATCTCGGCCTGGACGCGCCCGACCGCGAGCTGCAGGCGCTGGCCTTTTCCATCTTCGGCCTGGTCGCCTACCCGTACTACGGTCAGGACCAATTGCGCGCTGCCGACGCCGCGCTGCTCGATGCGCCCGGCGCCGCCGACGCCTGGAGCGCGCGCCTGGCCGGCTACGCCGGCGCCCTGGTCGCCTTCGAGGCCGCGCGCCGCGACGCCGCCGCCGTTCACCACCCCGACACCCGACCCACCTCCACGCCCGACGGAACCGCCCCATGACCGACACGCAAGCGACCGAACCCAACGACCAAGTCCGCAAACCCGCCTCGTCCGCCGGCGGCCGGCGCGCCGACGACAAGCCGGCCGCCGGCAGGAACAACGATGCCGGGGACGGCGGCGACAAGGACAAGAACAAGGACAAGGACGACCGGGACGGCGGCGACGACAAGGCAGGCGACCACGAGGACGCCGGCGACAAAGGCGGCGACGACAAGAAGGAAGGCGACGACAAGCAGGTCGCGCCGGAAAAGAAGAAAAAGATCCGCATCGCCCTGTTCGCCTTCGGCGGCCTGGCCGTGGTGATCGGCCTCGGCTGGCTGGCCTGGCACCTGCTGGTCGGCCGCTACCACGAGGAGACCGACGACGCCTTCCTGCAGGCGGACACGGTGACGGTCGCGCCCAAGGTCGGCGGCTATGTCGAGGAAGTGCTGGTCAAGGACAACCAGGATGTCAAGGCCGGGCAGGCGCTGGCGCGCATCGACGCGCGCGACTACCGCGCCCAGACCGAGCAGTTCGAAGCGCAGATCGCGATCGCCAAGGCGAATGCCGACGCGGTGCGCGCCCAGATCGGCGAGCAGGAATCGGCGGTGGCCGAGGCGCGCGCCCAGCTGGAGGCGGCGCGCGCCAGCGCCGGCTTCGCCAACAACGAAGTGCGGCGCTACGCCCCGCTGGTGGACATCGGCGCCGAGAACGGCGAGACGCTGGCCCAGCGCCGCAACCAGGCCACCCAGAGCGACAAGCAGGTGGCGGTGCAGCGCGCCGCGCTGGCCAACGCCGAAAAGCGCATCACGTCGCTGCGCGCCCAGGTGCGCCAGGCCGAAGCGCAGGCCGGCACCGCCGAGGCCCAGCTCAAGGCGGCCAACGTCAACCTGCAATCGACCCTGCTGACCGCCAGCATCGCCGGCCGCGTCGGCGACCAGACCGTGCGCGTCGGCCAGTTCGTGCAGCCGGGCGCGCGCCTGATGTCGCTGGTGCCGACCGGCAGCCTGTACATCACCGCCAACTTCAAGGAAACGCAGATCGGCCGCATGCGCATCGGCCAGCCGGCCGCGATCAAGGTCGACGCCCTGCCCGGCGTCGACCTGCACGGCCGCATCGAGAGTTTTTCGCCCGGCACCGGCGCCCAGTTCTCGCTGCTGCCGCCGCAGAACGCCACCGGCAACTTCACCAAGATCGTCCAGCGCGTGCCGGTGCGCATCGCGGTCGATACCGGCCCGGAAACGCGCCAGTTGCTGGTGCCGGGCCTGTCGGTGAAGGTCGAGATCGACACCAGCGACAACAAGGACGCCATCAAGCGCGCCAAGCACCAGGAAAAGCGGCGCGAGGACGGGCGCGAAGATCGGCGTGACGCTCAACGCGACGAGCAGCGCCGGGAAGCGCGCGGATGAGCGCGGCCGCGAAGGGCGCATCCGCCGAGGCGCAGGCGCCCGCCGAAGGCAAGGCCGACGCCGGCGCCTGGCTGGCGGTGGCGGCCGGGACGCTGGGCGCGCTGATGGCGACGCTCGACATCTCGATCGTGAATTCCTCGCTGCCGACCATCCAGGGCGAGATCGGCGCCAGCGGCACCGAGGGCACCTGGATCGCCACCGGCTACCTGGTGGCGGAGATCGTCATGATCCCGCTGTCCGGCTGGCTGGAACGGGTGCTCGGGCTGCGCACCTTCCTGCTGGCGGTGGCGGCACTGTTCACCGCGTTTTCCGTGCTGTGCGGCCTGTCCACCACGCTGCCGATGATGATCGCCGGCCGCGTCGGCCAGGGCATCACCGGCGGCGCCATGATCCCGACCGCGCAGACCATCATCGCCACCCGCCTGCCGCGCAGCCAGCAGCCGATCGGCACCGCAATGTTCGGCGCCACCGCCATCCTGGGGCCGGTGGTCGGCCCGCTGATCGGCGGCTGGCTCACCGAGAACCTCAGCTGGCACTACGCCTTCTTCCTCAACGTGCCGGTGTGCGCCGGCCTGGTGGCGCTGCTGCTGGTCGGCCTCAAGCACGAGCCGCCGCGCCTGGCCCTGCTGGCCGAAGCCGACTGGCTCGGCATCTTCGGCCTGGCCGCCTTCCTGGGCGGGCTGACCGTGGTGCTGGAGGAAGGCGAACGGGTGCAGTGGTTCTCGTCCAGCCTGATCATCTGGCTCACCATCCTCTCGATGGCCGGCTTCGTGGTGCTGATGATCGGCCAACTGACCGCCAAGCGCCCGGTGATCCAGCTGCGCCTGCTGCTCGACCGCCAGTTCGGCAGCGTGGTCGTGATGGGCATCACGGTCGGCATGGTCATCTACGGCACCTCGTACGTGATCCCGCAATTCCTGGCCACCATCTCCAATTACAACGCACTGCAGGCCGGCAAGATCGTGGCGCTGGGCGGCTTGCCGGCGCTGATGATGATGCCGCTGGTGCCGCTGATGATCAAGTATATCGACATCCGCCTGGCCGTCGGCTTCGGGCTGTCCGTGCTGGCGATCAGCGCCTACACCGAGACCGACCTGAGCGCGCAGGCCAGCGGCGCCGACTTCGTGGTGTCGCAGCTGATCCGCGGGGTCGGCACCATCTTCGCCATGGTGTTCCTGAACCAGGCGGCGATCCAGTCGGTGTCGCGCGACCATGCCAGCGACGCCGCCGGCCTGTTCAACGCGGCGCGCAACCTGGGCGGCTCGCTGGCGCTGGCCGGCATCGCCGTGCTGCAGGACCAGCGCCTGTGGCTGCACTCGCGCCGCCTGGAAGAATCGCTGAACGCCAACCGCGGCGGCGTGCAGGATTACCTGGCCGGCCAGGCGCAGGCGCTGGGCGGCATGCCGCAGGCGCTGCGTGCGCTGCAGGGCACGCTCCAGGCGCAGGCGCTGACCATGACCTACACGGACCTGTTCTGGATCCTGTCGGTCGGCATCGGCTGCGTGATCCCGCTGGTGCTGTTCCTGCGCCCGCTGAACACCAAGGCGCCGGCGGCCGGAGCCCATTGAGGCCCCTTCGAATCGATCAAGGAAGACAAGCATGCGCCATCGTACGACCCCGCGTTTCACGCCCACCCTGTTGCTGTGCGCGCTCCTGGCGGGCTGCGCCAGCGCCGGCAAGGATTATGCCGGTCCGCCGGCCGACGCCGCGCCGCCGGCCGGCGCCGGTTTCGCCCGCGCCGGCGCGCCGTCGGCCAATCCGGACGACAACCCGGTCCAGCCCGGCGGCCAGGTGTTGGCCCGGTGGTGGACCGCGCTCGGCGACCCGACCCTGGACGCGCTGGTCGAGCGCGCCCTGCGCGCCAACCCCAACCTGGACGTGGCGCGCGCGCGCCTGCGCCAGGCGCGCGCCGGCCTGCGCACGGAACGCGCCAACGGCCGTCCCAACGGCACCGGCACGCTGCTGGCGGCGCACGCGCGCCTGCCGCCGCTGGGCGATGCCCTCGGCGGCAGCCGGTCGGCTTCGTCCGGCGACGCGGCGCAATCCGGTGTCAGCCTGCCGTCCTCGTTGAACCTGTACAGCGTCGGCTTCGACGCCACCTGGGAAATCGACCTGTTCGGCGGCCGCCGGCGCGCGGTGGAAGCGGCCGGCGCCCAGCTGGAGGCGGCCGAGGCCAGCCTGGCCGACGCCCAGTTGAGCCTCACCGCCGAGGTGGCGCAAGCCTACGTCAATTTGCGCAGCAGCCAGCAGCGCGTGGCGCTGTCGGACGCCGCGGTGGCGCGCCAGCAGCGCATCCTCGACCTGACCGCCAAGCGGGTCGAGCGCGGCACCGCGTCGCAGCTCGACCTGGCGCGCCTGCAGGGCCAGCTGGAAGCCACGCGCGCCGAGGGCGAGCCGCTGCAGACGGAACTGGACAGCTACCGCGACGAACTGGCGGTGCTGGTGGGGGCGGCGCCGGGCGCGCTGGATGCGCAGCTGGCCGCGCTCACGGTGCCGCCGGGCACGCCGGCCGCCGCCGGACCGGCGCTGCAGCCGAATCCGCAGACGGATCCGCAGGTGAATCCGCAGCGGAGTGCGCAACGCGGCGCGCCGGCAGGCAGCGCACCGGGCGCGCCGACCATCGTCCCGCCGGGCACGCAGCAGGACGCGCAGCTGGCTGCCTTGCCGGCGGTGCCGCTGCCGCCGGCCTCGGTGGCGGTGGGCGATCCGGCCGCCATGCTGCGCCGCCGGCCCGATATCCGCGCCGCCGAGCGCACGCTGGCGGCGCGCACCGCGCAGGTCGGCCAGGCCGACGCCGCGCGCTTTCCGCGCCTGACCCTGCTCGGCCTGATCGGCATCGGCGGCACGCATCCGTCCGACCTCACGCACCTGGACGATTTTTCGGCGATCCTGGCGCCGCAACTGGCCTGGAACTTCCTCGACTTCGGCCGCAACACGGCGCGCATCGAGCAGGCCCAGGGCGTGCGCGACGAAGCCGAGGCGCAGTACCGCGCCGCCGTGCTGGGCGCGCTGCGCGACGCCGAAAGCGCGCTGTCGCGCTTCCGCCAGCGCCGCGCCACGGTGGCGACCATCGCCCGCAACAAGGCCGCGGCCGACCGCGCCGCCATGCTGATGGCGGCGCGCCAGCGCGCCGGCACCGCCAGCCTGATCGACGTGCTCGACACCGAGCGCCAGCAGATCAGCGCCGAGCAGAACCTGGCGCAGGCGCAGGCGGCATTGACCGGGGATTTCGTGGCGCTGCACAAGGCGCTGGGGCTGGGCTGGCAGGCGGCGCCCGGCTCTGGCGCGACGCGCCCGTGATCGGGAAGCGCCCGGCCATCACCGGCATGGCCGGATGCGTAGGGTGGACGGCGTCACCGTAGGCGCGATGCGAAGACCGCGGTATAGCTCTCCACCCTACGCGCCGGGCCTCGGCTCTAACTGTGCCAGCACCTGGTCGACCGCGATGCCGGCGACCCAGTCCTCCCGCCCCGCCACGGTGACGACGGTACTGGCCGCCTTGTCGATCGGCGCCCATTCCGGGTGGTTGGCACGCATCAGCGCGATCACCGGCACCCGTACCGCGTTCGCCAGGTGCATGACCGCGGTCTCCACCGAGATCACCAGGCCGCACAGGCGCATGGCCGCCGGCAGTTCGAAGAAATGCGTCTCGGCGCAGAACAGGCGTACGCGCGCCAGCGCCGCGTCGCCGTGGCGCGCCAGCAGCGCGCGCACCTGCGCCAGTTCCTCCGGCACCACGTTGACGATGAAGTGGGCGTCCTGCCAGCCGGGCCGGCGCGGCAACGCGCGCACCAGCTCGATCACCCGTTCCAGCGGCCAGGTGCGGTCGGGCGACTTCGACCACGGGTTGACGAACACCAGGTCGGCGCGCGCCACGTGCGCCAGCCCCCACGCGGCCAGGTGCGCGCGCGCGGCGTCGTCCCAGCGGGCCGGGATGTCGAGCCGCGGCCAGCGCCGCGCCGGCGCGACCGCCAGGCCGAAGCAGCGCTGGAACCAGCCGGCGTAGATGTCGCTGATGTGCCGGCCGGCGGGGTCGCGGTAGACCGGCAGCGAGGCGTCCAGGCGGCGGTAGGCGACCATGCGCGAAAACGCATGCAGCGCGCGCTCGGCCGGCCGGGTCAGGCCGAACACGAAGCCGGCCGGGCTGATCTCGCGCGCCAGGCGCGCATAGCGGTGGCAGTCGACCACCGCCAGCGACACCACCAGCGGATACGCCATGGCCTGGGCCTCGCGCACCGACGCGCGCAGCGTCGCGGTATTGTAGGTGCGGTCGTAGACCTTGGCGATCCAGGGACAGGCGGCGAGCCAGTCGTACAGCGCGTAGCGGCGCAGGTGCTCCCACCGGGCCGGGTCGTCGGTGCGGCGCCGTTCGTCCACCCACAGGTGCAGCGCGATGTGCGGATGGGCTTCGGCAAAGGCGCGCAGGCAGCCCTGCAGGTAGGTGAAGTCGCCGATCGCCAGGTGGGTGACGAACAGGATGCGGCGCGCGTCGCGCAGCACCCCGGGCGGCACCAGCTGCGCCGGCGTGGCCGACGCGGCAGGCGTCGTGGATGCGCCGGGCGTGGTGAAGGCGGCCGGCGCATCCGCCGCGGCGCGGGCGCGGGCGGGCGGCGCCGGAACGCGCGGGGTCGGGTGGCGGCGCGGCGCGCGCGCTGTCGTCATGGTCATCCTTTCGGCGGTGGTCACAGGCGCGCCGATGATAGCGCCGCCGCCGCGGGACGAGGTGCCGGCCTGCGCCGGCTTGACGATTCTTTACGCGGATTTACCGGCGTCGAGGGCAAGGCGTGCAGTGGCGCGCGCGGGAGCGCCGGCCGGCGCCGGCGTGCCTGCCTGGGCGCGCAAATGAAACGTGCCCACCGTGCGCGCCAGCTCGTCGGCTTCCTCGCGCAACGCCTGCGCCGCCGCCGACGCCTGCTCCACCAGCGCGGCGTTCTGCTGGGTGGCCTGGTCCATCTGGGTGATGGCGCGGTTCACCTGTTCGATGCCGGTGGTCTGTTCCTGGCTGGCCGACATGATCTCGGCCATGATGTCCGTGACGCGGCTCACGCCGGTGACGATCTCGCCCATCGTGGCGCCGGCCTGGTCGACCAGCTGCGAGCCGTGGTGCACGCTGCGCACCGAGTCGTCGATCAGCGACTTGATTTCCTTGGCCGCCGAGGCGCTGCGTTGCGCCAGGCTGCGCACCTCGCCGGCCACCACCGCGAAGCCGCGGCCCTGTTCGCCGGCGCGCGCCGCTTCCACCGCCGCGTTCAGCGCCAGGATATTGGTCTGGAAGGCGATGCCGTCGATGACGCCGATGATGTCGGCGATGCGCGCCGACGCGGTATTGATCGCGCCCATGGTGCTGACCACCTCGGTCATCACCGTGCCGCCCTTGGCCGCGACGCTGGAGGCCGACAGCGCCAGCGTGTTGGCCTGGCGCGCATTGTCGGCGTTCTGCTTGACGGTCGAGGTCAGCTGCTCCATCGACGAGGCCGTTTCTTCCAGCGCGGCGGCCTGCTGCTCGGTGCGGTTGGACAGGTCGAGGTTGCCGGCCGCGATCTCGCTGGATGCGGTGGCGATGGTGTCGGTGCCGGCGCGCACGCGGCCGACGATGGTGGCCAGGCCCGCGTTCATGCTGTTCAGGGCCGTCATCAGGCGGCCGGTCTCGTCGTTGGCGCGGGCGGCGATGTTGCGGGTCAGGTCGCCGTTCGCCACCGCGCCGGCCACGCTGACGGCTTCTTCCAGCGGCCGGACGATGCCGCGCACCAGCATGGCGCCGACCACGCCGGCCAGCACCAGGCCGAAGGCCATGCCGCTCAGGCATACCAGGCGCACCAGTTCGAAGGTCGTCTGCGAGCCCTGCTGGGCCTTGTCGGCTTCGTTCAGCTGGATCTTGATGAGGCCGTCGACGGCCTCGCGCACCGGCACGAACAATGCCTTCATCTTGCCGTGCGCCAGTTCGGTGGCCCTGGCCGCATCGCCTGCGCGCAGCGCCGCGATGGCCGGCTGCAAGGCCTCGCTTTCGTAGCGCGCCCGCGCCTGCACGAAACGGTCCGCCAGTTCCTTTTCGCCGTCCGCCATCCTGGTGGCGCTGTAGTCCTTCCATTGGGCGTCGACCACGGCGCCGTTGCGCGCCACCTCGTCCAGTAACACCGTGACGCGCTGCGGGTCGGCCACCAGCGCCTCGACCACGTTCAGCTGGTTCAGGTCCAGCTTGCGCACCACCTGGTCCAGTTGTCCCAGGCAGACGATGCTGTCCACGTACAGGTCGTGCAGGTTGGTGTTGGAGCGCGCCAGACTGACCAGGCCGACGGCGGCGCCGACGATCAGCTCCAGGCCGAGCAGGACGATGACGAAGATCAGGCGGGCTTTGATGCTGACGTTCTTGAACATGGGCGGACACCGGGGCCAGGGAAAAATTGGATTATAGAAACCCTTGGTGTCTTGTGGGAATAGTTCACAAACTATTTTTATTATTTAACAATTGCGTGCGCCATTAACAACAGCCGGCGCCCCCCCTGCCGGCATCCCGCTATCAGCGCCCCGTGCGCACCCGCGCCCGGTCCAGCGGCACGTCGCGCAGGCGCAGGCCGCAGGCATCGGCGACGGCATTCGCGATCGCCGCCGATGTCGGCCCTTGCGCCGCCTCGCCGGTGCCGAGGAAGGGCTGGCCCGCGCGTTCGGCCAGGTGGATGTCGATGCGCTCGGGCACCTGGTTGAAGCGCAGGATCGGGTAGCCGGCCCAGTCGCGCGTGAGCACCTGCGAAGCGTCGAAGCGCACGCGCTCCAGCAGCGTCCAGCTGGCCGACTGGATGATGCCGCCCTCGATCTGGTTGCGCACGCCGTCCGGATTGACCACCTCGCCGCAATCGACCGCCGCCACCGCGCGCGTGATGCGCACCAGGCCGGTCTCGCGCACCACCTCGACTTCCAGCGCGATGGCGCAGAACGCCGCCAGGTTTTTATACCGGGCGAAGGCGAAGCCGCGTCCGCGCCGCGGCGTCTTCTTGTACGCGTCCCAGCCGAAACGCTGCGCGGCGGTGCGCACCACCTCGATGGCGCGCTCGTCGTCCAGGTGGCGCAGGCGGAACGCCACCGGATCGACGCCCGCGGCGTGCGCCAGCTCGTCCATGAAGCTCTCGATCGAGAACACGTTGCCGTAGGCGCCGAGCGAACGCAGCGCCGAGGTGCGCAGCGGCGCGCCCGGCTGGAAGTGGTGCACCACGCGCGCGTTCGGCAAGACGTAGTACGGCACGCCGTTGCGGTCGCCGGCGCCTTCCGGCTGCGGGCTCGGCTTCGGCGTCGGCGGCACGAACGGCTTTGCCAGGTGGGTCGCCGCCAGCAGGTTGCCGGCCTTGCCGGGCCGCGTGTTGTGCGGCGGACTCCAGACTTCATAGCGCCAGTCGGCGATGCGTCCGCCCGCGTCCAGCGTGGCCGCGACCATCGTCGACATCGGCGCGCCGAACGGCTCGTGCCCGTGCTCGTCCTCGCGCATCAGCTGCACCCGCACCGGCTTGCCCGGCCAGGCGCGCGCCAGCAGCGCGGCGTCGGCGGCCACGTCGTCGGCGGCGTTGTGGCCGTAGCAGCCGGAACCCTCGATGTGGATGCAGCGGATCGCGTCCTTCTTCGCCCCCAGCAGTTCGGCCAGCGCCTCGCGCAGCGGATACACGCCCTGGCTGTGGGTCCACACGGTGTACTTGCCGTCGACCAGCTGGGCAATGGCGCACGAGGGACCCACCGAGGCGTGCAGCTGGAACGGGCGGCTGTAGGATGCCGACAGCGTGCGCCCGCCGCCCGCCTGCGCTGCCGGATCGCTGCGCTCCAGGATCGGATACGACTGCGCCGGCAGGCTGCGCACCAGCGCCGCCGTGTCCATCCCCGCGGGCAGGTCGGCCGGCACGTCCCAGCGCGCCGCCAGCGCCAGCGCGGTAGCCGCCTTGACGGCGCGGTATTCGCCGTCGGCGATCACCGCCAGGAAGCGGCCGTCGCGCACCACCTTCAATACGCCGGGCAGGCGCGCCACGCCGCCCGCATCCAGGCTGAGCAAGCGCGCGGCCGCGGAAGGCGGACGCACCACGCGCGCATGCACCATGCCCGACGGGCGCAGGTCCTGCACATAGGCGGTGCCGCCGCTGACCTTGGCCGGGATGTCGACGCGCGGCAGGCTTTTTCCCACCACCGTGTGCATGGCCGGCGCGCGCGGCTTGGTCGCCGGGTCGGCGCGCAGGTGCAGCTGGCGCCCCGCCACCAGTTCGCCGTAGGTGGCACGCCGCCCGTCCGGCGTGCGCAGGGCGCCGTCGCGCGTCATCAGGATGCTGGGGTCGACGCCGAAGCGCTGCGCGGCGAAGCCGGCCAGCAGGGCGTGCACCTGGGCCGCGGCGTAGCGCAGCGCGGTACCGCTGTCCTGCATCGAATGGCTGCCGGCGGTGTAGCCCTCGTTCGGGGTGCGCGCGGTGTCGGCCGTGACCAGCGCGATGCGCGGCGGCGCCACGCCGAGTTCCT
The DNA here is from genome assembly GCF_012849555.1 of Massilia forsythiae. NCBI lineage: Bacteria > Pseudomonadati > Pseudomonadota > Betaproteobacteria > Burkholderiales > Oxalobacteraceae > Massilia > Massilia forsythiae. Next base: position 4,891,828 of record NZ_CP051685.1, on the reverse strand, counting down.
CGGCCGCCACCTGCAGCAGCGCGGTCTTGATGCCCTGCCCCAGCTCGGCCTTGCCGGTGAAGACGGTGATGCGGTTGTCGGCGTCGATGCGGATCCAGGAATCGAGCCACGGATCCTTGTCCAGGCTGCCGGGCAGCTTGCCGCTCGAGGCTTCGTTCTCGGCCTGGCCCCAGGCCGGCCCCATGGAAAACGCCAGCGTGAGCGAACCGCCGGCGGCGAGGAGGCGGCGGCGCGCCGGATTCTGCAGGCGGTCCGTCATGCCTTGCCTCCGGTCTTGCCCGAGGCCGCGTGGGCGCCGCCGGCCTTGAGCGTGTCGGCGGCGCGCCGCACCGCGCGCAGGATGCGCATGTGGGTGCCGCAGCGGCACAGGTTGGGCATCATGTGCTTGCGGATCTCGGCGTCGCTGGGCGCCGCGTTGTGCGCCAGCAGGCTGGTGGCGCGCATGATCATGCCGGCGATGCAGTAGCCGCACTGGGCCGCCTGCTCGTCGATGAAGGCTTGCTGCAGCACGCCGGGCACCTTGGCGCTGCCCAGTCCCTCGACGGTGCCGACCGGGCGGCTGCCCACGGTGGCCACCGGCACCATGCACGACATCACGGCGGCGCCGTCCAGCGTCACGGTGCAGGCGCCGCACTGGCCCAGGCCGCAGCCGAACTTGGCGCCGTCCAGCTGCAGCTCGTTGCGCAGCACGTACAGCAGCGGCGTGTCGGGATCGGTGTCGACCGCGTGCTCGCGGCCGTTCACGCGCAGGTGGTAGGTGGTCATGGCTGCTTGGCTTTCCGGACGTCGTCCTCAAGGGTGTTCCAGGCCGGCTGGGCGGCGCCGTAGCGGCGCAGGTAGGCGGCCAGCGCGACGGTCTGCTCGTCGGTCAGGATGCCGGCGAAGGCGGGCATCCAGCGCGCCGGCTCGCCGTCCGGCGGTTCGATGCCGTCGCGCACGATGCGGATCAGGCTGCGCGGGTCCGGGTCGTACAGCGCCACCGCCTTTTGCAGCGGCAGCGCCGAACCGGAGGTCGGCGTGCGGCCCAGGTCGTGGCAGCGCGCGCAGGATGCGGCATACACCTCGTGGCCGAGGCGCATGCGCGCCAGGTCGGGATCACCCTCGCGCGGCGCCGGCATCCGCATCGGCACCGGCACCGGCGCCGGCAGCGCGGCGACCCGTTGCGCCGGCGTGTCGCGCGCCGGCGCCAGGGCCAGGAAGCTGTGCATGTAGGTGGCCATGGCGTCCACGTCGCGCGCGTCGGCCAGGCGCAGGTTGTCGACCACCGACTGCATCGGCCCGCCGGCCATCGCGTGGTCCGTGGCGATGCCGGTGCGCAGGTACTCGGCCAGGTGCGCGCGCGACCACGGCAGCGGCGACGGCGACCTGGCGTTCAGCGCCGGCGCGTACCAGCCTTCGGCCTCGCCGCCGTCCAGGAAGCGCTTGCGCTCTTCGCCGCCCAGGCGCGTGCGCGGGCTGTGGCAAGCCGAGCAATGCGCCACGGCGTCGGCCAGGTAGGCGCCGCGGTTCCATTCGGCGCCCTGCGCCGGGTCGGGCCGCCACGGGCTGCGGTCCAGGTACAGGATGTTCCAGAAGCCGACCAGCGGCCGGAAGTTCATCGGGAAGTGCAGCTCGTTCGGGTGCGCCGGCGCGTCCAGGCTGGGACGCGTCATGAAGTAGGCGTACAGGGCGCGGATGTCGTCCTGCGCCATGCGCGTGTAATGGTCGTAGGGGAAGGCCGGGTACAGCAGGCGGCCGTCGCGCGCCACGCCCTCGCGCAGCGCGCGCGTAAAGGCCGCTTCGCTCCAGGCGCCGATGCCGGTGCGTACGTCCGGCGTGATGTTGGTGCTGTAGATGGTGCCGAAAGGCGTGGCCAGCGGCCGGCCGCCGGCGAACGGCCGGTTCAGGTCGACCGTGTGGCAGGCGGCGCAGCTGCCCAGCATGGCCACGTTGGCGCCGCGTTCGACGAGGGCGGCGTCGAATTGCGGCGCGCGCGGCTGCGGATCGATCGCCGGGCGCCACATGACGGCCCAGGCGCCCAGCGCCAGCAGGACCAGCAGGACGGCGAGCGCCGCCAGCAGCTTGCGCCGCCTCGGTGGGCGCGGATGGGGGGATGCGTGCATGCGGTCGGCTCCAGTGTGTTGGAACGGATTATGCACGGCTTCGGGCGCAGCCCCGGTGCCGCCGCGGGCTATCGTGCGCACGTCAATACCGGACCGTGCCGGACGATGCCGCCATGGCAATCCGCATCCCGCGCGCATATACTTGCCGCTTTGCCCTTCCCGTCCAGGAAACCATGACCCGCCGTCCCCTTCCCCTGCTGTCCCTGATGCTGGCGCTCGCGTTCGGCGCCCCCCTCGCCCATGGCGCCGCTGCCGCCGAAGCGGCCGAAGCGGCCGCACCGCAGCGCGACCTGCGCGAGACCTACACCAAGTACGAGTACCGCATCCCGATGCGCGACGGCACCCGCCTGTTCACCGTGGTGTACGCGCCCAAGGACGCGTCGAAACCGTATCCGTTCCTGGTCAACCGCACGCCCTACAGCGTGGGCGTGAACGCGGACGGCGAGCGCCACTACGGCGAGGACTGGTTCCCCAAGCAGATCGGCCCGTCCAAGGAATTCGAGGACGCCGGCTATATCTTCGTCAAGCAGGACGTGCGCGGGCGCTACATGTCCGAGGGCAAGTGGGTGGAGATGACGCCGCACGCAAGCGGCAAGCGCGCCGCCGGCGAAGGCCAGGAAAGCCAGGACATGTTCGACACCATGGAATGGCTGCTCAAGCACGTCCCCAACAACAACGGCAAGGCCGGCATCTACGGCATCAGCTACCCCGGCTTCTACACCTCGGCCAGCATCATCGATTCGCACCCGTCGATCAAGGCCGCCTCGCCGCAGGCGCCGGTGACGGATCTGTACATGGGCGACGACTCCTACCACGGCGGCGCCTTCATGCTGGCGGCGAACTTCGGCTTCTACGCGGCGTTCACCGAGCAGCAGAACCCGACGCCGCTGCCCAAAACCTGGTCCAGCTTCGACTACGGCGCGGCCGACGGCTACGACTTCTTCCTGCAGCACCGGACCATGCGCAACATCCTCGGCACCTTGAGCCCGAACCAGCGCGCGCTGCTGGCGCCGACCATCGAGCACGACACCTACGACGCCTTCTGGCAGACGCGCGCGATCGCGCCGCACCTGAAGAACATCAAGGCCGCCGTGCTGACCGTGGGCGGCTGGTTCGACGCCGAGGACCCGCAAGGCCCGTTCACCACCTACCAGTCGATCAAGAAATACAACCCCGCCATCTACAACGGCCTGGTGATCGGCCCGTGGGTGCACGGCGGCTGGGCCGGCCTGGACGGCAAGCGCCTGGGCCAGGTCTCGTTCGACCGCAAGACCGGCGAGGATTTCCGGACCGGCATCCAGTTTCCGTTCTTCGAGCAGCACCTGAAAGGCGTCAAGCCGGCGCGCCCCTTGTCCGAGGTGACGGCCTTCGAGACCGGCTCCAACGTGTGGCGCCACTACGATGCCTGGCCGCCGCGTCCGGCCAGGGCGCGCACGCTGTACTTCGGCACCGGCGGCAAGCTCACCTGGCAGCAGCCGGCCGCCGCAGCGCCGGGCAACGGCGCTGGCGCCGCCTACGACGAATACGTGTCCGATCCGGCCAAGCCGGTGCCCTACATCGGCTACGCGTCGACCGACGTGCCCAAGGAGTACATGGTGTCCGACCAGCGCTTCGCCGCCACCCGCCCGGACGTGCTGGTCTACCGCAGCGAGGTGCTGGAAGAAGACGTGACCATCGCCGGCCCGGTGACGCCGAAGCTGTTCGTGTCCACCAGCGGCACCGATGCCGACTGGGTGGTCAAGCTGATCGACGTGTTCCCGGCCGAGTACCCTTCGACAGATCCGCAGGAGCGTGGCCGCGACGTGGCGGCGCCGGCCCCCTCGCTGGCCGGCTACCAGATGCTGGTGCGCGGCAACCCGCTGCGCGGGAAGTTCCGCAACAGCTTCGAACAGCCGGAAGCCTTTACGCCGAACAAGGTGGAGGCGATCAGCTACCACCTGGGCGACGTGAACCACACCTTCCGCCGCGGCCACCGCATCATGGTGCAGGTGCAGAGTTCGTGGTTCCCGCTGGTCGACCTGAACCCGCAGACCTTCGTCTCGATCCCGCAGGCGAAACCGGAGGATTTCATCAAGGCGACCCAGCGCGTTTACCATGCGCCGCAGATGCAGTCGGGGCTGCAGGTGCTGGTGATGCCGGCGCAGTAAGCCGCACAGTCAGCGGCACGACCGGCCGCACGGCGGACCGGCGTGCGTGCGTGGCCGCGCTCAGGCGGCGCGGGCGGCGCGGTCCACCGCGGCCGGGACACCATGCGCGCCCGGCAGCACCAGCCGCGCCGCCGCACCGGCCACCAGCCAGGCGCGGTTGCGGCCGCCGCGCTTGGCGTCGTACAGCGCACGGTCGGCCCGGGCCAGCGCCTGCTGCCACTGCACTTGCGCCGGTTCCGTCACCACCGCGCCGGCGCTGATGCTGACGGCGATTGCCGCGCCGGCGCCGGCATCGACCGGCGTCGCCGCCACGGCATCCAGCAGGTCGCGCAGCAGGGCCGCCTTGACGCCGGCCTCCACGCCGGACTCGGCGCCGACGCCGTCGCAATGGACCAGGAATTCCTCGCCGCCCCAGCGCATCGTCGCGCCGCGCGCGCCGACCGCCGCGCGCAGGCGACGCGCCACCTCGACCAGCACCGCATCGCCGGCCGCATGGCCATGGCAGTCGTTGATGGCCTTGAAGTGGTCGATGTCGAGCAGGATGAAACAGGCCCCACCCCCGGCCGCGGCGCCGCGCGCGTCCATGGCGTCGTGGAACGAGCGCCGGTTGCGCAGGCCGGTCAGCGCGTCGTGGGTGGAGTGAAACGCCAGTTCGCCGTTCATCTGCTCCAGGCGGCGGCCGGCGCAGGCGGCGCGCCGGTACAGGCGCCAGACGAAGCCGCACAGCAGCAGGGCCAGCACGGCGCCGCCGGACGCCACCAGTTGCCAGCGCCGCCGCACCCGCAGTTCGTGGTCCTTGAGCGCGTTCTCGCGGCGCAGGTTCTCGAACTGGACCGCGCGCTGCTGGACGTCGAACTGTTCGCGCAACACCGCCGTGGTGCGCTCGCGTTCCGCCGCCGACAGCCTGCCGGTAATTTCCTCGCGCTCCTGGGCCGCCTGCCACGCCTGGCGATAACGGCCGGCGCGCGCCAGCATGCGGCTTTTTTCGGCGAGCACGTTGGCCAGGTCGGGCAGGCTGCCGGAGGCGCGCAGTTCCGCCGCCACGCCATCGATGTGGCGCACGCCCTGCTCGACCTGGCCGCCGCCGGCCAGCGCGAAACCGAGGTTGGCGCGCGCAATGAGGCCGTTGCCGGCGTCGCCGCTGCGCGCCGCCAGCGCCATCGCCGCGCGCGCGGCGCGCGCCGCCTGCCGGTAATCCCGCTGCTGCAAGAAGGCGTCGGCAATGTTCGCCAGCACGTTGGCCTCGATGCGCGCCAGGCCGTGCGCCTGCGCGATCGCCAGCGCCTGCCGGTAGGCCGCGTGGCCCTCGCGCATCGCGCCGAGCATGGTCTGGGCGATGCCCCGGTAGATGAAGGCGCGCGCCGCGTCCGGCTGCGCCAGCGCGGCGCCGTCGCGCCCGGCCGGCGGCAGCACGGCCAGCACCTTGTCCGGCGCCTGCGAATACACGTAGGCGTTGGCCATCGACAGGCGCACCGCATTGGCGGTCGGATGCAGCAGTCCCGGATGGCGCGCGCACAGCGCTTGCGCCTTGAAGTAGTGGCTCAGTGCGAAATCGAACTGGCCCAGCGCGACGTACACGTCGCCGTACAGCTGCTGGACGGCGGCCAGGAAGGCCGGGCTGTCGACGTCGGCAAAGCGGCCATCGATCGCGCTCAGCAGCTCCAGCGCCGCCGCCGGGTCGCTCGCCAGCCGCTGGCCGACCCGTCCCAGTTCGGCGTTGGCCATGCCGGCGCGGTCGCCGGCGGCGCCGGCCAGGCGCAGCAGGGCGGCGTCGGTGCGGTAGACCGCGGCCGCGTCGCCGGCGTCCAGGTAGGCCTGGCGCAGCAGCCTCAGGTACGGTGCGCGCAGCGCATACGAACTCCCCTCGGGGAATGCCTTGCCCGCTGCCAGCAGGTCGGGCAGCACGCCGGCATCGGCCGCCCTGACCCTGGCTTCGAGCGCACGCAGGGCGCCGCCGGCTTCCTGCGGCCGGGCCGGTCCGGCCCAGCAGGCAGCCAGCACGCCGGCGGCGAACACGGCGCCGCGAAGCCGGCGGCATCGCCGCAGGCGATGCGGCGCGGTGGGACTATTCATGGCGTATCGGCCTGCTGGAGGACATCGATCGGCGACGCGCGCGGCGAAGCGCGGCTGTGGTGGAATGCCGCATCGTGCGGCGTTCGCTGCAGGCACGCGCCGATATTCGCTGCGTTCCTGCGCGTCGTATTATGTGCCAAAAAGATATTGAACGCAAGCAACTTGACAACACATCGAGCGGTTTGCGCCGCCCCGGATGGCCGCACGCGGACGCTCGGGAATCGTCGCCCTGCAGCGCCCGCGCCTGTGCAGCGGCAGGCTGCATGCGCACGCCCGGCTGCCCGCGCCACCGCGCGACCGCGCGACCGCCTGCGCCGCCGCGGCGTCAGCGCCTGAGGCGGCCGATTGCTTCCAGCAGCCCGGCGCGCGCTGCCGTCCAGCCGCTTTTTTCCAGCGTGGGCGCGCATTCGGCGCAGGCGTCGAAGGGATTGCAGTCGTGCTCCAGCTCGACATACCGGGCACCGGTCACCGGCTTGGCGGCGCGCGCATCCACGCGCCCGCCTGCGCTGCCGGCGCCGGGTTTGCCGCCGCCCTTGCCGCCGGCACTTGCCGGCGCCGCGGCGCCCTCCTCGGGCATCCATTTGGCGAACGCCTCGAGCGCGACGCCGTCCGGCACGTACCAGCGCTTGCGGCCCGGGTTCCAGCGTGCGCCGAGTGCGCGGGCTTCGTCTTTTTCTGCGTAGGGGACGTTCAGGAAGGTCATGGTCGATCCGGATTGGGCAAGGGCAAGGCGCCGGCCGGCGATGCTAGCGCAACGCAAGCAGGTTGGCAACCCGCGCCGCGCCGCCCGTCGAGGCCGCCCCCAGCGTCGGCCTATCCAGCCTGAACACGGCCACCGCCTGCGCCAGCCGGCCGGCCTGGTCCTGCAGCGACTGCGACGCCGCCGCGGCCTGTTCCACCAGGGCCGCGTTCTGCTGGGTCACGTCGTCCATCTGAGTGATGGCGCGGTTGACCTGCTCGATCCCGGCGCTCTGCTCCTGGCTGGCCGACGAGATCGCGCCGAGGATGTCGGCCACGCGGCGCACGCTGTCGACGATCTCGCCCATGGTGGCGCCGGCCTGCTGCACCAGCCGGCTGCCGGCCTGTACCTTGCCGCTCGAATCGTCGATCAGCGCCTTGATTTCCTTGGCCGCCGCCGCCGAGCGCTGCGCCAGGTTGCGCACCTCGCCGGCCACGACCGCGAAGCCGCGGCCCTGCTCGCCGGCGCGCGCCGCTTCCACCGCCGCATTCAGCGCCAGGATGTTGGTCTGGAAGGCGATGCCGTCGATGACCGAAATGATGTCGGCGATCTTGCCGGATGCGGCGTCGATCTGCGCCATGGTGTCGACCACGTCGGCGATCACCGCGCCGCCGCGGGTGGCCACGCCGGACGCGGTCTCGGCCAGCGTGTTGGCCTGGCGCGCATTGTCGGCATTCTGGCGCACCGTGCCGGTCAGTTGCTCCATCGACGACGCGGTTTCTTCCAGCGCGCCGGCCTGCTGCTCGGTGCGTGTGGACAGGTCCTGGTTGCCGGCGGCTACCTGCGCCGAGGCGGTGGCGATGGCATCGCTGCCGCCGCGCACGGTGCCCACGGTAGCCACCAGGTTGTCGTTCATCGCCTTCAGCGCGCCCATCAGCTGGCCGACCTCGCACCTGCTCGACGCCTCGACCCGGACGGTGAGGTCGCCGGTCGCCACTGCGCGCGCCACCACCAGCGCCTGCTTCAGCGGCGCCACGATCGAACGCGTGATCCACCAGCCCATGGCGCCGGCCGCGGCGAGCATGGCCAGGCCGATGGCGATCATCTGCCAGCGCGTGTCGCGATAGGTCTGCTGGGCGGCGGCAGCATCCTCGATGCCCTGCTTGCGCTGCCACTGGATCTGGTCGTCGATGGCCCCCATGTAGGCCACGAAGACCGGACGCAGTTGCGCTGCCAGGAACGCGCGCGCGCCGCGCTCGTCGCCGGCCTCGATCAGCGCCAGCAGCTGTCGGCGGCGCTTGCCGTATTCGCCGTTCAGCTCGACCTGACGTTTCAGGATGGCGCGTCCGGTCTCGCTCTTGACCAGCTTGTCGAGCTGGCCGAGGATGCGCCCGATGTCGTCCTGCGACGAAGCGATTTCGGTCGCTTGCCTGGCGCGGTCGGCCGCATCCTCGCTCAACATAATGTTGCGCATCGCGATGGCGATATCGGTCACTTCCTTCTGCAGCCTCGTGCTGAGCTCGATGCGCGGCAAACGCTTGTTGCCGAGGTTGTCGGCGCTCTCGCTCATGCGCCCGAGACCGGCGATCGCCATCGCAACCAATGTCGCCATTGCCAGGCACAGCAAGCCATAACTCAAGGCCAGTCGTGTTCCAATCTTCAAATCCGATAGTTTCATTGGGTCTCCAGCGCCGATGCGCCCCTGTCGGTTAATCTAATTGCTCAAATTAAGTGTATTTACTTAAGGCAACAGATTATGCCACGATGCATCGCCGGCGGCTGGAAAACCCGTGCCGGCAGCGCCATGGCCGGCCCCGGTACAACATTTGTGCAACATTCCGGCTAGCGCCGGCGCCGGCGCCGGTGCAGTGTCAGCGCTGCATCCCCCAGCGCCGCACCGTCAGCCGCTCGACCGACTGGAACACGATGTTCTCGAACAGCAGGCCGATCACGATCACCATCGCCAGCCCGGCAAACACTTTATCGGTGAACAGCTCGTTGCGGCTCTGGAAGATGTACCAGCCGAGGCCGCCCTTGCCGGAGGTGGTGCCGAACACCAGCTCGGCCGCGATCAGCGTGCGCCAGGCGAAGGCCCAGCCGATCTTCAGGCCGGACAGGATCGCCGGCAGCGCCGCCGGCACCAGGATCTGCACGATCAGGCGCGCGCCGCCGAGGCCGTAGTTGCGGCCGGCCATGCGCAGCGTCTCCGGCACCCCGCGAAAGCCGGCGTAGGTATTCAGCGCCAGCGGCCACATCACCGAATGCATCAGCACGAACACCAGGCTGCCCTTGCCCAGGCCGAACCACAGCAGGGCCAGCGGCAGCAGCGCAATCGCCGGCAGCGGATTGAACATGGCGGTCAGCGTTTCCAGCAGGTCGCGCCCGATGCGGGTCGACATGGCCAGCGAAGTCAGCAAAAAGGCGCCGGCGACGCCGGCCAGGTAGCCCTGCAGCAGCACCCACAGCGACACGCCGACGTAGCCGATCAGCTCGCCCGAGGCGATGCCGTCGGCCAGCGCGCGTCCGGTCTGCAGCGCGCCCGGCAGCAGCAGGTCGTTGCCGGTCCAGCGCGCCGCCGCTTCCCACAGAACCGCGATCACGGCCAGCAGGACGCCCTTGCGCAGCCAGCCGTTCTGCAGCAGGCGCTCGCCGACGCTGAACGGCCGGCCGGCCACGGCGGCGCCGCCGTCCAGGCCCGGCGCCGCGAGCGCGGCGGCGCCAACGCCGGTCGCCAGCGGCACCTCGTATTCCGGCCGCACCGGCGGATCCCATTGCGCGCTCATGTCGGCACCGCCTGGCGGTTGCGATCGCCGTGCCGCCCGGGCCGGCCGGCCGTGTCCTCGGGGCCGAACAGCAAGCCGTGGATGCGGTTGGCGGCGGCCTGGAATTCCGGGCTGCCGGCGCTGTGCAGGCCGAACTGGTGGCTGTTGATCTCGGCGCGTACCCGGCCCGGATGCGGCGACAGCAGCAGGATGCGGTTGCCGACCACCAGCGCTTCCTCGATCGAGTGGGTCACGAACAGCATCGTGAAGCGCGCCTCTTCCCACAGCGCCTGCAGTTCTTCCTGCATGCGCCGGCGCGTGAGCGCATCGAGCGCGGCGAAGGGTTCGTCCATCAGCAGGATCTGCGGCTGCATCGCCAGCGCGCGCGCGATCGCCACGCGCGCCTTCATGCCGCCCGACAGCGTGTGCGGATAGGCGTCGACGAAGCGGCCCAATCCCACCTTGGCGATCCAGTGCAGCGCGCGCGCCTCGGCTTCCTTGCGCGCGGCGCCGCCGGCCAGCAGCGGGAACATCACGTTCTGTTTCACCGTCTTCCAGGGCGGCAGCTGGTCGAATTCCTGGAACACGACGATGCGGTCCGGCCCCGGCTTCAGGATCGGGCGGTCGTTCAGCATCAGGCTGCCGGCGCGCGGCGCGATGAAGCCGCCGACCGCCTTCAGCAGCGTCGACTTGCCGCAGCCGGATGGGCCCAGCAGGACGAAACGGTCGCCGCGCCAGACGTCGAAGCTGACCTCGTGGGTGGCGCGCACGGTGCCGCGCCCGGATGGGTACTCGATGGTGACGCCATGGGCGCGCAGCAGCGCGTCGTTTTGCACCACCAGGAAAGGCAGGACGTTCATGTCGGGCTCCTCGGCTCGCTCAACTGCCCGACGCCAGCGCCGGGTGTTCGAAGAAGTAATCGCGCCAGCTGGCGGGCTTGTTCTTGATGGCGCCGGCGGCGTTCAGGAAGGTGGCCAGGCCCAGCGTGTTCTGCGGCGCCACCTTGAACTGGTTCTGCGGGTCTTTGATCACCTTCAGCAGCAGCGCGCGGTCGATCTTGCCCTTGGTGACGCGCAGGTAGGCGTCGGCCGCCAGCTCCGGATCGGTCTTGATCAGCTGCGCCGCCTCGGCCAGCGCGTCGATGAAGGCGCGGTAGGTCTTCGGGTTCTCCTTCACGTACTTCTCGGTAGCGTACAGCACCGTGGACGAGGCCGGGCCGCCCTGCACGTCGTACGAATCGAGCACGATGTGGGCATTCGGATTGCCGGCCAGTTCCTGCTCCTGGTACGGCGGCGTGGCGAAGTGGGCGTTGATCTCGGTCTTGCCGGCGATGATGGCGGCGCTGGCGTCCGGGTGCGGCAGCGTCTGGGTCAGGCGGTCCAGGCGCGCGAACTGGCCGGTGCCCCACTGCTTGGCGGCCGCCATCTGCAGGATGCGCGCCTGCACCGACACGGTCACGGCCGGCAGCGCGATGCGGTCCTTGTCGCCGAAGTCGGCGATGGTCCTGACCTTCGGGTTGGTCGAGATCAGGTAGTACGGAAAATTGCCGAGCGAAGCCACGCCCCTGACGTTCTGGCGCCCCCTGGTGCGGTCCCAGATGGTCAGCAGCGGGCCGACGCCGGCGCCGGCCACGTCGATCGAGCCGGACAGCAATGCATCGTTGACCGCGTTGCCGCCGGAAAGCTGAACCCAGTCGACCTTGATCGGCACGCCCTGCTGCTTGCCGTGCTTCTCGATCAGCTTCTGGTCCTGCGCCACGTTGAGCAGCATGTACACCACGCCGAACTGCTGGGCGATGCGCAACTGGCCTTCGGCATGGGCGCACAGCGGCACGGCGGCGATGGCGGCGGACGACGCCAGCGTGACGGCGAACTTGGTGAGGGACAGGCGTGGCAGGGTCGAACGCATCATCGGGTCTTTCGGGTGGGTCGGGTGGCGGGTGGGTCGGGTCGCGGTGCGGCCGCGGGCGGCCGTCCGGGACATGGCGCGGGGTAGCCGTCAGAACGGCGCGTCGCCCTCGATCGTGGTGCGGTACAGCTTGCGGCGCTGGTCGTCCGGCGTGCCGGCGGCCAGGTGCATCACCGAGCGGTTGTCCCAGAACACCATGTCCTGCGGCTGCCACCGGTGGCGGTAGACGAATTCCGGGCGGGTGCTCAGGTCGAACAGTTCGTCCAGCAGCGCGCGGCTCTCGTCTTCCGGGAGGCCGACGATGCGCGTGGTGAAATGCTCGCTGACGAACAGCGCCTTGCGCCCGGTTTCCGGGTGGGTGCGCACCACCGGGTGCACCACCGGTTTCACCTCGTCGATCTGGGCCTGGGTCAGGTTCGGGCGCCACGGGTTTTTCTTTTGCAGATCCGCGTAGCGCGCCAGGTAGCTGTGCTCGGCCCTGGCGTGCTCCACCGCGCGGCGCAGGTGGCCGGGCAGCTGTTCCCAGGCCGTGTGCTGGTTGGCGAACAGGGTGTCGCCGCCGACGGCCGGGAGTTCCTGCGCATGCAGCATCGAGCCCAGGCTCGGGGTTTCCTTGTACGACAGGTCGGAATGCCAGAAATGGCCGGCGTCTCCCAGGCCGATCGGCTGGCCGTTCTCGCGGATGTTGGAGACGATCAGGATTTCCGGCTCTTCCGGCAGCTGGAACTGGCGCAGCACGTGGATCTGCAGCGGCCCGAAGCGGCGGCTGAATTCCATTTGCTGGCGCGGCGTGATGTCCTGGTCGCGGAACACCAGCACGTGGTGCAGCAGGTGGGCGCGGTGCAGGCGCGCGAAGTCCTCGTCGTCGAGCGGCCGCGACAAATCGAGCCCGAGCACTTCGGCGCCGAGCGCGGCCTCGAACGGTTTGATGGCGAAATGCTGGCGTGGTTGCAGTACGGCGGACATGGCGGCTCGCGGATGGGTCGTGGAGCCGCCAGGGTAAGCGCGCACGATTCGATCGCCAACGAAGGTTTTCGAGGATCGTCATGCGGTTTTCGCTGAGGCAAGCAAACGTCCATACAGAGCCGCCCCTGCCACGAAACGGCGGGCGCGCGCTTGACGGTACGCGTCCATCCGGCTTGCGTTGGCGGGACAACGCGCGCCGGACCCGGCCCTACACTGGGCATGCACATCCAGTGCGCATACCAATGGAGAACATGATGTCCACTGTCAAATGGCTTGCCGCCCTCGCCCTGGCCGCGCTGTCCGCATCGATCCATGCCGAGCCCTTGTTCCTGAGTACGAGCATCAGCGGCGCCGTCACGTCCACCGACAACCGCATCTTTGAACTCGGGTACTTGCAAGCAGGCACGCCCATCACCGTCGATTTCGCCAACGAAGCCAACTTCACTTTCTCGGCGATCGATGCAGGCACGCTCATCAACCAGTCCATGGGGGAATTCACGCGATTCGACGTGGCGTCGGGAAGCCATCTCGCCGCGTTCGACCGGACCCCGGCCTGGAATAACAATCCCTTCAACCAGATCCAGCTGCACGACAATGTCGTGAATGCGGCGGGCGAAGTGGTCGATGGTTTCGAGCTGTACCTGTACGGCGAAATGTACGGCGGCTACGTCAGGTATTCCCTGGTCCAGCGGCTGGAATTTTCTCCGGACACCTTCGACGGTCTCGACGCCTGGTCGGTCCTGGCCCTGGAGCATGCCGCGCTGCTGGGCGGCACGATGGAATGGACGCGCGAAGCCAGCAGCTGGGACGGGCCCGATGTCAGGGGCGCCCTGTCCGCCGACGTCACCGGCTTCAGCATCCAGTTTTCCGGCCCGGGGGCCGAAGTGCCCGCGGTGCCCGAACCGGGCCAATACGCGTTGCTGCTGGCCGGCCTGGCCGGCGCGGCGGCCTTGCGGCGCCGGCCGGGCCGGCCAGGCCGCGCTGTCGCATTTGGATGACGATCGCCGGCGACACGGCCCGTCACCGGCAGACGTTTTCCAGCGCCATCACCGGCGCCGGCGCCGGCAGGCCGGCGACGTCGATACGCAAGTCCTGCGCATGGCGCTCCATCAGCATGCCGTTGCCGACGCGCGGACTGGGCGCGCGGTAGGCGGCGTCGTTCTGCGCCTGCTCCAGCGTCACGTAGCGCGCGCCGGCGGCGTCCAGCCTCGCCATCACGTCCGGCAGCGTGGCCGCGCTCCAGGCGCCCAGGTGCGTCAAGAGCACCTGCGGGATCATGCGGCCGTACACGCGCTGTGACAGGGCGCGCGTGCGCACGATGGCGGCGTCGACGCGGCGCAGGTAGTCGGCCTTCATGCGCGCGATCGCCGCCGCGTCGCCCTTGTCCAGGCAGCGCGCGTAGGTGTCGGTGTAGGCCCAGTCGTCGAAGCTGATGCTGACCTCGGCGATGCGGTAGCCCTGCGCATTCAGCCAGGTAATGGCGCCGTCGTGGCGCGGCACCTCGTCGCCGCCGTCGAGGAAGGGAAAGCGCAGCACGTGCCAGTCGGCCTTGCCCATGCGCGCGGCCAGCACCGGCTCGCCGGCGCGGGCATCGTCGATCCAGGCGTGCAGCGACGGCGCCTGGCTCAGGCCGAGGTGGCTGTAGGTGTGGTTGCCGAGCGGCCAGCCGACGCGGCGCCAGTCGTCCAGCACCGCGCTGCTGGCCGGTTGTTCCTGCAGGCGCTTGGCATTGACGAAGCCCCAGGCCTGCGGCACATGGTGCGCCCTGAGCGTGTCGATATACGCGCGCGCGATGCCGTCCCAGCTCAGGCCGCGCGGCAGCGGGCCGTGCACGCTGAGGTCGTCGACGGTGACGGCGACGTCGAAGGGCGCGCCGTCGGCGGCGCCGGCAGGGGCGCAGGTGGCGGCGCAGGCGAGCGCGGCGGCGCCCAGGATGGTGCGGATCGGCATGGCGGGTGTCACGGCGTGGTCTCCATTGTTCCCGGTGCGGGAGTTCCCGGTGCGGGAGTTCTTGTTACGGGCATTCTCGATGCGGAAGAGCGCGGCCTTCCCGGATGAGCGCGGCAAGCATACGCCATCGCACCGCGGCCTGTCACCTTACGCATACTGCATTATTGACTTGATTTCATCGGACACGGTAGGATGAAATCGATTACAGCCGATCCGGCATACAACGAAGAGGATGACGACATGCAGCAACCGGTCCCAGGGCGCGGCGCACGCCGCGCCGCCGCCCAGCCATTCAAACCTTCCCGGCAAGCCGCCACCCGATGCCTGCTGGCGGCCGGCATCGCGCTGGCGGCCGCCGGCGCCGGCGCCCAGGACGCGCCCGCCGCCGGCAATGCCGGGGCCGCGCCATCAAGATCAACCAGCTCGGCTTCCTGCCGGCCGCGCACAAGCTGGCGGTGGTGCCGGCCGGCGCGGCATCGCGCTTCACGGTAGTCGATGCCGCCAACGGCAAGCAGGTGTTCGAAGGCAAGCTGGGCGACGCCGCCCGCTGGGACGCCTCCGCAGAAACCGTGCGCGTGGCCGACTTTTCCACGCTGCGCACGGCGGGCCGCTACCGCCTGCGCGTGGCCGGCCTGCCCGATTCGGCGCCGTTCCCGATCGATGCCAATGCCTACCGCGACCTGGACGCCGGCGCCATCCGCGCCTATACGATCAACCGCGCCGGCATCGCCCTGGGCCCGCAGGTGGCCGGCATCTACGCGCGCGCGGCCGGGCACCCGGACGACAAGGTGCTGGTGCACGCGTCGGCGGCCTCGAAGGCGCGCCCGGCCGGCACCGTCATCGCCAGCCCGAAAGGCTGGTACGACGCCGGCGACTACAACAAGTACATCGTCAATTCCGGCATCAGCACCTATACGTTGCTGGCCGCCTACGAACACTTCCCGGACTGGTTCGGTAAGCTCGGCGTGCGCCTGCCGGAATCGGGCAACGGCCTGCCCGACCTGCTGAACGAGGCGCTGTGGAACCTCGACTGGATGGCCACCATGCAGGACCCGGCCGACGGCGGCGTGTACCACAAGCTGACCAACCTGTCCTTCGACGGCATGGTCATGCCCGAGCGCGCCACGGCGCCGCGCTACGTGGTGCAGAAGACCACCGCGGCGGCGCTCGACTTCGCCGCCGTGATGGCGACCGCCAGCCGCGTGCTGGCGCCGTTCGACGCGCAAGCGCCCGGCCGCTCGGCGCGCTTCCTGGCGGCGGCCGAAGCGGCCTGGCGCTGGGCGCGCGCCAACCCCCATGCGCTGTACCGCCAGCCGGACGACGTCAAGACCGGCACCTACGGCGACGACCACGTCGACGACGAATTCGCCTGGGCCGCGGCCGAGTTGCTGATCGCCACCGGCAAGGACGACTACCGCGCCCTGGCGCTGTCGATGCCGGCGCCGGCCGCGCGTCCCGGCAAGCCGGCGCTGCCAGCCGGCGAGCGCAGCGCGGAACCCGGCTGGGCCGACGTCGCGCCGCTGGGCTGGATCTCGCTGGCGCAGCAAAGCAAGCGCCTGCCGGAGGGCGTCGACATCGCGCCGGTGCGCAAGCGCCTGGCGCAGGAAGCCGAGCGCCTGGCGGCGCGCTGGAACGCTTCGCCCTACCGCGTGAGCATGGCGGCCGGCGATTTCGTCTGGGGCAGCAACGCGGTGATCCTGAACCAGGCGATGATGCTGGTGGCCGCCTACCGCCTGGATCCGCGCCCGGCCTACCTGGATGCGGCGCAGTCGGCGCTGGACTATGTCCTCGGCCGCAACGCGCTCGGCACCTCGTTCGTCACCGGCTTCGGCGCCCGGGCGCCGCTGCATCCGCACCACCGGCCGTCGCAGGCGGACGGCATCGCGGCGCCGGTGCCGGGCTGGCTGGTGGGCGGGCCGAATCCGGGCCAGCAAGACTTGCCGTCCTGCCCGGCCGGCACGCGCTACCCGTCCGCCCTGCCGGCGCTGTCCTGGCTGGACGACGTCTGCAGCTACGCCAGCAACGAGGTCGCCATCAACTGGAACGCGCCGCTGGTGTACGTGGCGGGGGCGCTGCAATCGCTGGTGCGTTAGCCTCTGGTGCGCCGACCTCTGGTGCGCTGTTCGCCGGTACGCTGGACGCCGCTGGCGCCGTCTCAAGGCTCCTGCCCGCGTGCCTCGGGTTCGGCAGCGGCACGCACATCCACCTTCAGGGCGACGCGCACCCGCTCGGCCAGCTGGCCCATCCGGCTGGACCTGGCAATCGATTGCGCGTCACTTGCGGCGGCGGCGGCCGCGAGCGACGCCGCGCTGGCGAAATCCACGCCGAAGATCGCCGGCATGTCCGGCTGGCGCAGGCGCAGCGCATCCACCAGCCGCATGGCGTCGCCGCCGTCGTCGAGGGTCAGGCTGGCCACCAGCAGGTCGATGCGGCCATGGCCGTCGGCCAGCGCCACCGCCTGGTCGATGCCGGCCGCGCCCAGCACGCGGTAGCCGAAGCGGCGCAGGTAGGTTTCCATGACGTCGCGCGCATCCGGCGCAATGCCGTCGACCAGCAAGACCGTACGCATGCCCATGGCGTGGATCGGGGTCCAGCCGTCGGCGCGGGCGCCGCTGCGCTGGTCCGAGTCTCCCCCGCCGTGCAGCGCCACCGGAAACGCCATGCGTATCGCGGTCCCCTTGCCGACCTCGCTCTGGATATCCAGCCAGCCCCCGGATTGCTGGGCAAAGCCATGGACCATCGCCAGGCCCAGGCCGGTGCCGGTCGCCTTGGTGGTGAAGAACGGCTCCCTGGCGCGGCCGAGCGTGTCCGGCGTCATGCCCGCACCCTGGTCGGCCACGCTGATCATCACGTGCGGCGCACGCAAGCGTTCCTGCCCGCCGAAGCGGGTCCCGGTCGGCAGCATCGACGTCGCCAGCACCACCTTGCCGCCGTCCGGCATGGCATCGCGCGCATTCACCAGCACGTTCAGCAGCGCCATTTCCATCTGCGCCGGATCGAGCTGGCAAGACGGCAAGCCCGGTTGCAACGCCAGTTCCAGATCGATCTTGCTGCCCAGCGTACGCGCCAGCATCTCGCTGAATTCGACCACCAGGCCATTCATGTTCAGGCGCAAGGGCTTCAAGTGCTGCTTGCGGGCGAAGGTCAGCAGCTGGTTGGTCAGCTTGCCGGCTTTTCGCACGGCGAGCGCGGCGCGTTCGACTGCCAGCAGCGCGGCGGCGGGACTGCCCGGGATCGTGCGCACCAGGTCGAGATTGCCGGCCACCACTTGCAGCAGGTTGTTGAAGTCGTGCGCGACGCCGGCGGTCAGCTGTCCCAGCACTTCCATTTTTTGTGCTTGCAACAGGGCTTGCTCGCCGAACTTGCGGCTGGTGATGTCCATCATCGACCCGAACCAGTACAACACCCGCCCGCCGGCGTCGTGGATCGGGCCGATGAACACGGCGTTCCAGAACGGGTGGCCGTCGGCCTTATAGTTGAGGATGTCGACCGCGACCGAGCGGTTCTCGCACACGGCCCGGCGCAGTGCGGCGACCGCCTCTGGGTCGGTATCGTCGCCTTGCAGGACACGGCAGTTCTTGCCGACGATGTCGGCGTCCGCGTAGTGCGTCAGTTCGCAAAACGCCGGATTGACGAAGACGATCGGGTTATCGGCCTGGTTGGGATCGCTGACCACGATCGGGACGCGCGTCATTTCGATCGCGGCGAAAAAGACATTGTCGCGCTCTTCCAGACCGGCCCGGGATATGCGGCTGGCGCGCCATCGGGCCACTGCGGGGTGCTGCGCTTCGGACGAGGCAATCCTTGTTTCCTGTTCCGCTTGTCCGGTCACCGTCGTCCTCCTCGTTCACCGCATGCCGCCACATCGCGGGCACTCGTGGTAATGCAACAGGGAAATCACGTCGTTCCATGCATTATAGAAAATTCATGCACATTCTATAAGCTAAAAATAAGTTTGCGGGCAGTATTAACTATCTGTAATAGCGGCGCAACAATCGCTCGAGATCGGCTACGGCGAAGACGATGGTGCCGCGCTCTTCCCGCCGGGGCGCGAGACCGCGCCCGCCTGCCAGCGCCGTCGGTCCGCCGCGGCGGCCGGGCCGGATACGAGGACGCGGGGCAATCGGATAAATCCGGCCGGGTTTGTTGAGCGCAAACATTCCTGTTGCCGCTGCCGGGTGCGCTGTTCTACACTGCCGGTCATGGCGCGCATGGACGCGCCGGCAACCGACAACGGAGACGAGCAGGCGCCATGAGCGATACCAACGACAACACCATCCGCAGGATCGTCATCGTGGGCGGCGGCACCGCCGGCTGGATGAGCGCGGCGCCGCTAGCGCAGCGCCTGGGCGGTCCCGGCCATGACGGCGGCCGCTGCGAGGTAGTGGTGGTCGAGTCGCCCGAGATCGGCACCATCGGCGTCGGCGAGGCGACCCTGCCGACGATCCGCTTCTACAACGCCGCGCTCGGGCTGGACGAGGCCGACTTCATCGCCAGGACGCGCGCCACCTACAAGCTGGGCATCGAGTTCCGCGACTGGGGCCACCTCGGCAACCGCTTCTTCCACGGCTTCGGCGACTTCGGCCCGACACTCGGCAACAGCCCGGTGCACATGTACTGGCTGCGCCTGGCGCGCGAGTTCGACCGCATGCCGGCGCTGGAAAACTGGTCGATGTCGTCGGTGATGGCGCGCGAGAACCGCTTCGCTGCGCCGGGCGGGCAGACGCCGGGCATCAGCGACGCCTATTCCTACGGCTTCCATTTCGACGCCGGCCTGTACGCGAACTACCTGCGCGACTACGCCATGGCGCGCGGCGCGCAGCGCATCGAAGGCACCATCACCGCGGTCGAGCAGCATCCGGACAGCGGCTTCATCACCGCCGTCAAGCTGCGCGACGGCCGCCGCGTCGAGGGCGACCTGTTCATCGATTGCTCGGGCTTCCGCGGCCTGCTGATCGAGGGTGCGCTGCAGGCCGGCTACGAGGACTGGAGCGACCGGCTGCCGTGCAACAGCGCCCTCGCCGTGCCCTGCGCGAGCGTGGACAAGCTCACGCCCTACACCCGCTCCAGCGCCAGGGCGGCCGGCTGGACCTGGCGTATCCCGCTGCAGCACCGCACCGGCAACGGCCACGTGTACAGCGACGCCTTCACCAGCGACGAGGAAGCGGCGCGCGTGCTGCTGGACGGCCTGGACGGCGCGGCGCTGGACCAGCCGCGCCAGCTGCGCTTCGTCACCGGGCGCCGGCGCAAGTCATGGGTCAAGAACTGCATCGCGATCGGCCTGTCGGCCGGCTTCGTGGAACCGCTGGAATCGACCAGCATCCACCTGATCGAGACCGCGGTCGGCAAGCTGGTCGAACTGTTCCCGCAGCGCGACTGCAGCCCGGCGCTGGCGGACGAATTCAACCGCGTGATGGGCGGCCGCTACGAATCGGTGCGCGACTTCATCATCCTGCACTACAAGCTGACCGCGCGCGACGATTCCGACTTCTGGCGCCATTGCGCCGCCATGCCGGTGCCGGAACCCTTGCGCCACCAGATCGAATTGTTCCGCGAGACCGGGCGCGTGGCGGTGCTGGACCGCGACGGCTTCGCCGAACCCTCGTTCGTGGCGATGATGATGGGACTCGGCATCACGCCCAGGCGCTACGACCCGCTGGCCGACCGCGTCGACATCCGCCAGGTGCACGGCCACTTCGCCGGCGTGCGCGACCTGGTCGCGCAGGCGGCGGCGCGCATGCCGGAGCACCGCGCCTACGTCGAGGGAACGGTGGCCGGCAAGGCCGCCGGCGCCAGCCACCTGGCGGCGAAGGCGGCGGCCGGCTCCGGCCGCCCGAAGTAATAGCCCTGGGCCTCGTTGCAGCCGAGGGCGCGCAGCGCGCGCGCCTGCGCCTGCGCCTCGACGCCCTCGGCGATCACTTCCAGCCCGAGGTTGCGCGCCATGCCGATGATGGTGGTGACGATGGTGTAGTCGTGGTGGTCGCTCAGCATGTCGCGCACGAAGGACATGTCGATCTTCAGCTTGTCGGCCGGCAGGCGCTTGAGGTAGGCCAGCGACGAATAGCCGGTGCCGAAATCGTCGATGGCGATGGAAAAGCCGTCGCGCCGCAGCGTGTCCATGATCTCGATGGCGCCTTCCACGTTTTCCATCAGGCCGCTCTCGGTCAGCTCCAGCGCCAGGCAGCTGGAATCGACGCCGGCCGCGCGCGTGGTGGCGCGGATGGTCTCGACGATGCCTTTTTCCGCCAGCTGCTGGGCAGCCAGGTTGACCCACAGCCGCCCCGGAAACGCCAGGCCGGCGTCGCGCCAGGCGCGCACCTGGCGGCAGGCCTCGCCCAGCACCCACTTGCCGAGCGCGCCGATCATGCCGCGGCTCTCGGCGATGGGGATGAACACGGCCGGGCTGACCCAGCCGCGCTGCGGGTCGCGCCAGCGCAGCAGCGCCTCGGCGCCGATGGCGCGGCCGTCGTCCAGGTTCACCTGCGGCTGGTAGTGCAGTTCCAGCGCGCCGGCGGCCAGCGCATGGCCCAGGTCCTTGGCCAGTTCCATGCGCTCGACCAGGCCGTCGCTCATCTCGGGCTGGTAGAACACGAAGCCGCCGCCGGCCGCCTTGGCGCGGTACATGGCGATGTCGGCGCGCTTGAGCAGGTCTTCCATGCCGGCGCCGTCGCGCGGATAGGTGGCGATGCCGATCGACAGGCCGACCGCGAAGGTATGTCCCTGGATCGCCACCGGATCGGCCATGGCCTGCGCCAGCCGGCCGGCGATCAGCGCGGCGGTGACGTGGTCGGCGCGCTCGGCCACCACCACGAATTCGTCGCCGGCCAGGCGCGCCAGGATCTCGCGCGCGCGCAGCGCCGCCTGGAAGCGGCGCGCCACCTTGATCAAGACCTGGTCGCCGACGCCGTGGCCTTGGGTGTCGTTGATTTCCTTGAAGCGGTTCAGGTCCATGTACAGGATCGCCAGCGGCGTACCGGCGCGCTGCGCCTCGGCCAGCGCGGCCTTCATGCGCTCGGTGAACAGGCTGCGGTTGGCCAGCCCGGTCAGGGTGTCGTACAGCGCCAGGTTGCGGATCTTTTCGTCGGTGGCCTTGCGCTGGGTAACGTCGGTATTGATCACCAGGATCGACTTGGGCCGGTTGTCGTCGTCGCGCACCAGCGTCCAGTGGCCCTCCACCACCAGCAGCCCGCCGTCCTTGCGGCGCTGCGCCACCTCCCCCAGCCACTCGCCGGTGTCCAGCGTCGTGCGCACCGCATCGCTGGAGGAGTCGGGGCCGTCGCGGTACAGCCAGTGGTCGATGCGCTTGCCCATCACTTCCTCGTCGCTCCAGCCGTACAGGCGCTCGGCGCCCTTGTTCCAGTACTGGATGGCGCCGTCGATGGCGCGCACGATGATGGCGTCGCGCGCCTTGTCCAGCAGCGAGGCCTGGTCGCGGTGGCGCGCCGCGTGCGCGCGCGCCTGCTCGCGCAGGCTCTGCTCCTCGGTCACGTCCTCGGCCATCAGCAGCAGGCGCCGTTCGCCCTCGGCCAGCTGCACGCCGGCCAGGGTCAGGCGCAGGCGCTTGCCGCGCAGGTCGACGCCGACGCCGTGGCGGGTGCCGCCGGTCGCCAGCATGGCGGCGGCCTGCTCGCGCAATCCCGGCTGCGGCAGCACGGCGCCGAAGTCGAGGCCGGCCACATCGCCCTCGCCGGGCAGCGTCAGGATGTCGCAGAAGGCGCGGTTGGCGCTCACCACCGCCAGGGTGTCGCTCAGCACCATCAGGCCGGTCGGCAGGCTGGCGATCAAGGCTTCCGCGTAGCGCTTCAGGCCCAGGATCTCGCGCCGGTCGGTGATGTCGCATAGCGAGCCGGCGATGCGGATCGCGCGCCCGGTCTCGTCGCGCTGGGCCAGGCCGATCGCGCGGAACCAGCGATAGTCGCCGCTGTTGCAGCGCAGGCGGTAATGCACGTCGTAGGGCGTGGCGCCGCTGCGGTCGAGGATGTGCGCGGTGAACGCCGTCTTGGTCGCTTCCACGTCGTCCGGGTGCATCACCGCGAACCACGTGTTCAGCCCGTTCGGCAGCGCCGTCTCGTCCGGATAGCCGAGCAGCTTGCGCACCTGGTGCGACCACAGGAACTGGTTGGCCGGGTCGGTCAGCTTGCGCTGGCCGATCTCGACGTCCCACAAGCCGTCGCTGGTGGCTTCGCGCAGCAGGTTCAGGCGCGCCTGCAGGCGCGCATGGTCGTCCTTCAGCAGCGCGCTTTCCGCGCGCGCCTCCATGCCGCGCCGCCATCTGCGCAGCACGCGCCGTTGCAGCGCGCTGCGAAGGCCGGTGTTGCGGGTGCCGTGCCGGGTTGAAAGCATCGTGGGTGTGCCTTTCGGTGATTGGAAATGACGACGGGCACTTGGCAGTATGACTTGTCGGACTTTAATCTTTTCACTGAAATCGATGGAAGTCTTATGGTGTTTGGTTCGAATCAACAACCATGCGCAAAAACGCTCGCCGTCACCGACGTACTGCAACACGCGGGTGAACCACGTCATTGTCATTCGTTCATTTCCCGGACGTTACTCGCGCGCGATAGCGAATCGTTGCAGGCGCATGTTCCGACCAGCAAGCGCACACGGCGATCCGTTATACTCGTCGGACAACAACAACAGGAGGGGCACCCAACGCCATGGCCGTCACACTTGTCCGAACCGTCTGCGCCGGCTTGATCGCAGCAGGCTCGCTGCTTGCTGCGCTGCCGGCCGACGCCGCAGCCGCCAACCCGCCGGGCGCAGCAGCGCCGGGCGCCACCAAGCCGGAAAACACGATGAACAAGAAGAAAAACGATCCCTCGATCGACGTCATCAAGCGCCAGGAACAGGCGCTGCAGTTCACGTCGTTCGACAACGATACCGCGCTCGCGATCGGCAACCGCATCATCGAGCAGGCCAAGGCGGAGAAGGTCGCGGTCACGGTCGACGTGACCGTCGACCGCAACCCGTTGTTCTTCCACGCCATGGCCGGCACCAGCCCGAACAACATCGACTGGATCCGTCGCAAGAGCAATCTGGTCAATCGAACCGGCCACGCATCGTTCTTCACGCACATCGAAGCCATCGACAATGGCCAAGACTTCAACAACTTGCCGGCGTTCGACACGAAAGACTTTGCCGCCCACGGCGGCGCGTTCCCGATCATTCTGAAGGGCAAAGGCCAGATCGGCACGATCACCGTATCGGGCCTGGCAGGCGTGGACGACCATGCGATGGCCGTTCGCGCGCTGAAGTGGTACCTGAAGCAGGACGAGGTTCCGCTCTAGTGACCCGGAGAGCACGGCTGTCTGCGCTCCCCACGCCCCGCACAGCTGCGGCAAGCCCGGCGCCGCCATGGCGTTCTGTGGTCACTGGCAGGTCGGGCGTTATTCATCCAGCGCCAGGACGGTGGCGGTGCCGCCACCGAAGAAGCACTCGTTCTCAGACAGGAAGTCCGTTTTTAGTGCCGACAGAAGGGTCTGGATACGGTTGTGATGGTCGCGTTCAAACATTTATCAGTCCGTGGCCAAAAACCTCTTTCAACGCTTCGATCAGCCTCTGTTCAGTCTGGCCAAGCTGATTCTGGTCGACCATGCGCCAGTTGCCCTCGTAGAGCGCAAATGCCTCTTTGCCGGTAATGACATCACTGGGCTTGCGGCTCCAGGCGAGCTACGCCAGCTGAGAATAATCCCCGATCGTGATGGTGGCAGGTGCGGTCTTCATATGGACGATTATCGGTCTTGCGGGCAGAAAGTCACGACGGCCGCGCATGATGTCCCGCCCTCACACAGTTTCTCGGTTTCTAACCATGGCCGCCTGCAAAGCGCGATGCGGCGCTGCGATCCCTTGACCCAGCCCTGCGCGTAGAACACCTCCAATTTTTTCGCCTGGGCGGCGGCCTGCGAGGAAGCGGCCCGGCATGAAGTCATGTAACCCGCGGGGCTGCGCCTGCTCAACAAGATTGTGCTGGGCGGATACGATGCGGTCGATACGGACAGCGCGGGACGATTCCAGGCTCGAAGATGTCGTGATGGCAGCGGCTTCGATGCAGGCCACTGTATTGCCTTCGAGAATTTTTGTACGATTGACAACAGCGGAAATGGAAAGTTTTTTGAATGATTTAGAATGACCACTTCTGGACGGATCCGGTCTGTCACGACACTTACTGAATTTTAACTTGGCAACCTGACATGCTGGGCTGAAGGGCCGAGTTCGGCCACAAGCAGCATTACCCGTTCAGAAAACGCCAAAAATTATGAGAGAAAATTGATGAGCACAGCCCTTGATGACGTGGTATCTACCGCCAAGCGCGCCGTAACCACGTTTCATGAACGATCGAATAATGGTCTGGATTTTTCGGAGGAAAGCCTTTCGATTGTTGAAGAAATGCTGGCAGAAGCGTCCGATTACGTAGGAGAAATGCCGCAGTCGCAGGTTTCGGGACTTGTTCAACTGCTCGGCTGTTACATCCTTGAAGTGGCCCGCGCAACATATGGTGGCGAGTACGCATGGATTGACGATACGCGAGGTCCGGTTCTTGTCGTAGGTGAGCCGGAGACGCATATTGCCATCTCCACCTGGGACAAAGTACGCGGTCGTTTAAGCGGTGACACAGCCGACAACATTCCGTTTTTTTACCAAGGTTTTGCCGAAATGGCTCGCAAGCGGCCACCCGGACAACGAACGCTGTTTGTATGATCTGCGCTATTTGAACGTCCGGTATGGGTCGGTTCCTGCCTGTTGCGACAGTCCATGATCTTTGCGGCTTGACACATGATATGCTAAGCTGAGGGGCCAAGATCGGCCAAGCGCGGTCGTTCTTTCCTAGTCGTACCACTCCCTTTTATGAATCTGAAAACCGTTTCGGCTGTATCGCTTCTGCTGGTACTTGTAGCACATCTTCCTGCTGCCAATGCTGTCTGCTTTTATCCGGGAACCGCCAGATCTGGATACAATATTCCACTCAAGACAGAGGTTCGTACTGCTGAAGCAATCGTCATCGGTCGTGTGCTATCAGAGCAGCAGTTACAGGAGGATGCGGACGATCCCGATGGCGTTACCGCATCCAATGTGACCATCGAAGTCCTAAAAAAGCTGAAAGGGACTTTGTCGGGCGTTATCGTGGTGAGGAATGAAAACACATCGTCCCGTTACCCCATGTCGATTGGCGAAGAACACATCCTGTTCGTTTCTCGTACAAAGCGTGGCACGTGGATCGATAGCTGTGGGAATTCAGAAGTGATGCCGGATGGAGAGCAAGTCGTCAAGGAAGTACGGACACAACTTCGGGCATTGAACTAGTGGACACATTGCCTATAATGGTTCCGCTACGTCCGCAACCGGCCAGAAGCAGATACTTGTTGAGCGTCAATTTAAGTCAGACTCCTATGTGCTGGCACGTCAGAATATTCCAGAAAATTACTTCGTCCGAACGAGAAACATTACTTGGCCCGACAGTTGTAGGAATTCTAGTCGGTGCCTTTTCCGCCTTTTGCGTCGTCGCCTTTGATAGTGACTATGGCGGAACAATACAGGTATGGCAAAGGGTGCTTCGCACAGTGCTAGGCTTCTTCGGCGGCTTTCTAGCCGCCTTTGGACCGTTCGGATTACTGCCCATACTGGTCGCACGTCTAATGCGAAGAAACCGAAGCAGCTAGTTGTTAAACGGCCGGTTTCGGTCGGCAGTTGCCGTACAGTGGACGGCAAGACGCGGCCATGGAACGGCAGCTCAGTATGTTGTATATCCAGCAGACGCGATCCATACGCTCGTAACTGCGGACACCGCGGAATCGGCAGCGAAGAATGTATATAGCGAGCTAGGCATCACGGTCCTGTAACAGGGTCGTAGATGAGATCGTCATACGTCCGGTTTGGGTCGAGTCCGGCCTTCGTGATAGTCCGTGAATTTTTCAGCTTGGCAACCTGCTATGCTGGCTTGAATGGCCGAAATCGGCCCAAGCTTTATTAAAACGCAAAAAACTTAAATTTTCATGGGTAGGGCGACCCCTCCCGACCTCGAGAAAATCGCGTAGCGGCCGTTCTGAGAGGTCGATTTTTTTGTTCGACGATTTTTCCCGAGTTTTTACACAGCCTGGGCCAAAAGCGGACATGCCTTGCATGGCCGCATGCTGCTGCCCTTAGTTATCAATCATTCAAGCACGAATCGTGTGAGAAAAAATTTCGCTGAAGATCTTATTTTGAAAACAAGCAATCTGGTGGTGCGAAGCATCGCAACCTTGGGGCTACTTGTCTTCACATCCATTGCCATGGCTGACCAAATATTCCTTAATTCAAAGAATGCAGTGTCGGGCCGCATGGCTATCCTGGAGGACGATGGACAGGTGGCTCACCTCTATCTCACTGCGCCATCAAGCAGGAAAATCGAACGCGACGTCATTCTTTACATGCGAATTCAACCGATCACCGAGGGTGAATGGAAGAAAATCATGGCGGCTAAATCTACGCCACGCTTGACCATCAATATGGCAAGTACGACCGCGGTCATCGAAGACCCAGCAGAGCACGAATTTGAATTCTGTTGGTCGCATGACGGAAATTCCGTCGCAGCTTTACGGCATGGGATGCCTCTGGCCTTCATATCGGCGACTTAGAGACTGGGATATTCGAAGGCTGTCGCCGTTACGTCACCACTCGCTAGCTTTTGGGAGCAAGCAAAATATGAAGCAGTCTTTGACAAATAAATTGAAGGGCTGCTTTGGGTCGGTTGCTGCCGGTCGTGACAGTCCGTGAATTTTCCGACCGGACAACCTGATATGCTAGGTCAAACGGCCGAGATCGGTCAGGATCTCACCTTCATCAACCACATCATTTATGACCGAAAGCAAACTTACACCTGAGTTGCTTCAGGCTCTAGAGGCCACGCCTGAAGGCCCCGCGCGCGTAGACCTCTTAACCAAGCTGCTCGTGACAGAAGGGCATGACCGTTATGAGGACACCGTGTTCGAGCTAGGTTTAATCGGCGCACGTAACGCAGTCCCGGCTATAGTGAAAGCAGCTAACACGCCTTTTCAAGAGTTCATTCGCTGGGGCAATCTTCAAGAATTTCGACGCAAGTGTGCGTACGCATTGGCTCGAATAGGAACCGATGAGTCGCGAGCTGCACTCCAAGGAATGGCAAATAGCTCAGACGTAGATTTGCGAGAGTAGGGTGAAGAGGGTCTACGTCACTGGCCAATACCATACAAACCTCGATGACCGCTCTGGGTCGATTCCCGCCAATCGTCAGTAACATCACTCTTCACTCGCTGCTATAGCCAATCGCCGCCCGCACCACCCTTCAGATCACTGCGTGAGCGGCGCGGAAACATACGACATGTGTCGGCCGCGTCACCAGCCCATCTTGCCCTTGATGAACGCGCTCAGCCTGGCCGCATTCGCCTGGTGCTGCTTGATGCGCGGATGCTGGCCATAGCCGGTGAAGTCGAAGAACAGCGTGTCGATGCGCTTCTCGCCGTCTTCCTTGCGCAGGCGCTCCACCGCCGCCGTCACGTAGCCGGGCCAGGGCGAATCCGCTTTGGTCGCGTCCATGCTGCCCAGCGCGCACACGATGTAGGCCTTCGGGTACAGCTGGCGGATGCGCGCGACGAAGGTCCGGTACGCCTCGATGCGCTGGGCCGGGGTCGGCTCCGGCTTCAGGCGGTGCTCGCGGTCGACCAGCCAGGCGTCGTTCTGGAACAGGTTGACCACCACCACGTCCGGCGTCCAGCTGGAAAAATCCCACTTGCTGTCGTTGTCGCCGACCGCGCTCAGCTGGTCGTAGAAGTCCGGCATGGTGAACGGGAACCAGCTGATCATCAGGCCGATGCCGCTCTGCGAGGTCACGTGCGCTTCGGCGCCCAGCTGGCGCGCGGCGATGCTGGCGTAGGACATGAAGTTGTTCTTGTCCTTCTGCCGGTCGTCGCGGCCATTGTCGGCGCCCTCGTCGCCCATGCCGCTGGTGATGGAGTCGCCGAAGAATTCGATGCGGCGCGCCGGGCGCGGCGGCGGCGCCAGCAATTGGCCGCCGTCGGCCAGCTCGAAGCCGCGCACGGTGGTGGCGCCCTCCTCGCCTTCGGTGCGCTTGGTGATCAGGAAGCTGTGCCGGCCCGGCGCCAGGTGCTGCGCCACCAGGTAGGTCTTTTCGCCCTTGAACGCTTCCAGCACGAACGGGTACGTGAGGTCGCCGTCCAGGAACACGTTGAAGTAGTTCTTGCCGTTCTGGTCGTCCAGCGTCACGGACAGCGAACTGCCGGTGAAATTGCCGGCGATGGCGCTGCCGGGCCAGGAGAGTACCGGTGCGGACGGCCTGGAAAAATCGATGCGGCCGGTGTATTGCAGGCGCTTGTCGCTTGGCGCGACGGCGGTGCCGGCCAGGGCCGGGCCGGCGTGCAGCAGGCCGGCGGCGAGTAGCGCCAGCGCGCCGGCGCGCAGTGGGGAAACGGTGGTCGATTGCGTTGATTTCATTGGGGCGCTTTCAGGAATGCCGGCAGCTTGTCCAGCGTGATGACGTTCGGATGGTGGTACACCTTGTTCTTGTGGGTGAGCGTGTTGTAGTAGTCGCCGCTCCAGAAATTGTCCTTGTCGGTGGCGCCGGCCGGGGCATGGCCGTCGTTCCACACCGTAAACCACAGCCAGGGCGCGCCGTCGGCCAGCATCTTGTCCGGGTCGGGAATGTAGCTCGTTTCGCTGAGCGCCACCGGCTTGTCGCGGTTGCCGATGGCGCGCGCGGCGCGGTAGGTGGCGGCCTGCGACTTGTAGGCCTTGGCGTCGCCATTCTTGTCGTCGTCGTAGATGTCGTAGCCGACCACGTCGACCACGTCGTCGCCGGGATACCAGGCCGGGTCCTGGCCGTTCCACACCCACACCAGGTTGTGCAGGCCGTGCGTGCGCACCAGGCGCTCGTGCATGTGGCGCCACAGCTGGATATAAGCCTGCGCCTGCGGCACGCCGTCGCCGCGGGTGCGGCCCCACCAGAACCAGCCGTCGCCCTTGTTGCCGGACGCCTCGTGCAGCGGCCGCCACAGCACGACCACGCCGGCATCGGCCAGGCGCCGCAGCTCGCCGGCGACCAGGTCGATGCCGGCGTCGAGCTGGGCGTAGCCTGGGCTGGCCGTGTCCAGGCGGCCCTCCTTCATCGGAATGGTGAAGCCGGTGTTCTTCGCCGCGTCGCGCTCGCGCGCGTAGAAATTGCCGCGGCCCGCTCCGGCCACGGCCAGCCGGGCCGGGTCGCGCCAGTGCCAGCAAAAGGTCACCAGGCCGCCGCGGCGGGCGAAGGCGATCGCTTCGTCGACCTGGTGCGCGCCCTGGGCGTCGGGGCCGGCGAGGCCGCTGTTCATGAAGTCGTAGCCCATCAGGGCCGGGTACTTGCCGGTGTCGTCGAACACGCGCCGGGCCATGTCGGCGCCGTCGTTCCAGGTCAGGTCTTGCTGGCCGGCGATGATCTGCTTGCCCCAGATGCCGCGCAGCCAGGCGTACAGGGCGCGCGTGGCGGGGGTGGCGTCGGGGTCGCTGAGGGTGGCGTGGGTGGCGGATGTCGTCGGCGCGGATGCGGCAGTCGCGGGAAGCGCAGCCGCGGCTGCCGACAGCGTCAGTGCCGCCAGCAGGCGGCAGGCAAAGATGGAGTAATGTTTTCGCATTCCGTTATCCGTTACAGCGTCGTTCCCGCGCAGGCGGGGACCCATGCTCACTTACTAAAATCCGTGCATTGACCTGACACTTCAATTCATATGCAGCCAACCATGGAAGCTGTGTATGGGTTCCCGCCTGCGCGGGAACGACGAATCAGCTGCGACGGTGCTCACAGCTTGATCACCACCGCCCTGCCGTCGTACTCCACGCTCTTGTCGGCCGCATCCAGGTCCGCCGCCGGCGCCGTGCCGGCGCGCAGCACGCGCACCTTGAACTGGCGCCGGGCCGGCATGCCCTTGTACTGGCCGGCGCGCGCGCCGATCGTCACGGTGCCGGCCTTGTCGTCGTAGCGCACCGCGATGCGGCTGGATTCGCCGCGCTGGTAGGCGTTGGTCACGCCGTCGTCCTCGTACAGGCTGCATTCGCCGCTGGCGCCGGCCACCACCTGCAGCACGATCGGCGCGTCCGGCTTCTCGTCGACGTACTGGGTCACCGGGCCGGTCGGCAGCACCGCGCCGGCCTTGAGGAACAGCGGGATGCGGTTCAGGGGCGCATCCACCGTGGCGGTGGTGCCGCCCTGGTGGCGCATGCCGGTGTCGAAGTCGATCCAGTCGGCGCCGGCCGGGAAGTAAACCGTGCGGCTGCGCGCGCCGTAGGCGGTCACCGGCGCCACCATCAGCGCGTGCCCGAACAGGTACTGGTCCTTGATGTTCTTCACGCGCTCGTCGCGCGGGAAGTCCATCACCAGGCCGCGCATCATGGTGCCCGACTCATAGTGGGTGTCGGCCGCCATCGAGTAAATGTAGGGCATCAGGCGGTAGCGCAGCTTCAGGTAGCCGACCATCGCATCGCGCATGGCGTCGTCGCCGGCGGCGATGTTGTAGATCTCGCGCTTGACCACTTCGCCGTGCGAACGGAACAGCGGAGAGAAGGCGCCGAACTGGAACCAGCGCAGGTTCAGCTCGCGCCATTCCTTCATGTCTTCCGGATTCGCCGCCTTCTGGCCGGTGGACCGGTTTTCCTGGGCCGAGCCGACGTCGCCGACCTGGTAGCGCGTTTCCTGCGCGTAGCCGCCGATGTCGTGGGTCCAGTTCGGGATGCCGGACATCGAGAAGTTCACGCCCGAGGCGATCTGGTCGTACAAATTGTTCCAGCGGCTGGCGGTGTCGCCGCTCCACACCGCCACCGCGTTGCGCTGGATGCCGGCGAAGCCGGAGCGCGACAGGATGAACTGGCGCGTGTCCGGCTGGTCGCGCCGCAGGCCCTCGACCATGCCGCCCGAATGCACCAGGCTGTACGGATTGAAGGTGACTTCGCCGGCGCCGTAGACGGTGGGGCCGATCAGCTTCTTGAAGTCCTCGGGACGGGTGTTCGACAGCACGTCCGGCTCGGTATTGTCCATCCACCAGGCGTCGAAGCCGAGGTCGACCAGCTTGCCCTTCATCTGGCGGTAGTAGATATCGCGCGCCTCTTTCGTGTACGGATCGTAGTGCGAATTTTTGTAGCCGGGGCCGACCCAGTCGAGCGCGCCGTCCTCGACGTTCTTGGTCCACATGTGGCCCTTGGCCGCCAGTTCCTTGTAGTTGTCGGTGTTGGCGTAGAACTTGCCCCAGATGGAAATCATGATGCGCGCGTGCTGCTTGTGCACGGCGTCGACCATGCCCTTCGGATCGGGGAAACGCGCCTTGTCGAAGTCGTGCGAACCCCAGCCGTTCTCGGGCCAGTAGAACCAGTCCTGCACGATGTTATCCAGCGGCCAGCCGCGCTTGCGGTACTCGGCCACCACGTCCAGCAGCTGCTGCTGGGTCTCGTAGCGCTGGCGCGATTGCCAGAAGCCGTAGGCCCACTTCGGCATCATCGGCTGCTGGCCGGTGAGAAGGCGGTAGCCGCCGATCACGTGGTCCATGCTGTCGGCGCTGATGACGTAGTAATTGATCGCTTCGGCCACCTCGGACGACATGGTCAGCGAGTGGCGCTCGGGCGCCGGCAGCGGGTCGTTGTGGGTCATCGCCACCATGCCGCCGGAGGCCCTCCATTCCAGGTGCAGCTTGACCGGCTTGTCCTTTTCGAACGTCACCTCGAAGTTGTGGTACCACGGGTTCCAGCCCTGGCGCCACACGTCCATCACCTGCTTGCCGCCGATGGACAAGGTCGCGTAGTCGGACGCGTACAGCTGCATCTTGTGCACGCCCGGCTTGCTGCTGGCCATGGCGCCGTCCCACACCACCTTGACGTCCTTGCCGGCCAGTTCCTTCACCGACGGCAGTTCTTTCGGCCAGTATTCGGCCAGGTCCTTCAGGTACTGGTAGGCGATGTCCTTTTCCTGGCGCGTCAGGGCCAGCTTGCCGTCGATGTAGTAGCGCGCCGTCAGGCCGCCCGGCTTGCCCGCCTCGTCGGTGAGCGCCAGGTCGCGCGACAGCCAGGCGTAGGGCTTGGGGTCGCCGAAGCGGGTGATCGCGTTGTTATCCCACAGCAGGCCGTAGTTCTTGTCCGAGACCACGAAGGGCACCGAGGCGATCATGTTGTGCTGGGCCAGCAGCACGTCTTCGCCGTTGTAGTTCATCTGGGCGTTCTGGTGCTGGCCCAGGCCGTAGAACGCATCCTTGGTGCCGTGGTTGAAGCCTTCCTGGATCGCCAGGAAGGGCTTGCCGCCGACGTCCACCTGCGTCATGGCTTCGCTGGCCTGGGTCAGGAAGGGCTTGCCGGCGGCGTCGAAGAAGCGCAGCTTGCCGTCCTTGAGCGCGACTTCGGCGCTGACCTTGCCGGCCTTGAGGCGCACCGTGCCGGCGGCGCCGCCGCTGGCGTCGACCGTGAAGCGGCAGGCGCTGCACGGCCGGGCCACCGTCATCAGTGAAGGCGTCAGGGTTTTGTCGGCCCGGTCGAGTTTCAGCACCTGGATGATGTTGTCGCTCATCAGGTTCAGGCGGACCAGTCTGGCGGGGCCGGTGTCGGGGGTAATGTCGATGCCGGTGGCGGTTTTTTGCCAGGTGCCGGCCAAGGCCGCGGTGCTCGTGGCGAGCAGCATGGTGGCGGTGGCGATGTGGGTGAGGCGCATGTGGTTTGTCTCCTGAATTGGTCGGCTGCGTTTCTTCTTGTGTCGGCCTCAATGCGTCGTCCCCGCGAAGGCGGGGACCCATACTTAGCTACCAATGTCGATACGCGAGCACTTCGGCTTCTTTGAACTCAGCATGGGTCCCCGCCTGCGCGGGGACGACGTTGTTTTACGGTGCGGGTGATTTGGCGATAGGATTTCAAACCATCCGGATCTTCACTTCAATAGGTCCCCATCCTCACTTTCAGAACCGTCGGCGTTGCCGGCAGGTTCAGGCCGTAGTCGGTCTGGTCGCCGTTCCAGTTGCGCTCCATGACCCACTTGCCGTCCTTGTCGAAGCGCCCTTCTTCCACGCGCGCGTACATCGACGGCTTCTCCTTGTTGGCCCCCAGCCCGGACAGCTTGACACGGATCTGCTGCCCGATCAGCACGAACTCGTCCGGGCCGACCTGGGCGATCGCCACGCCGCCCGACGGGTGCTCGGTACCGGCGGCGAATTCGGTCTTGTCGCGCAGGTATTCGCGCTCGCCGAACTGGAATTCGCGGAACGACAGGGTCGCCTTCCAGCCGTTCATCTCCACCGTCTGCGGCGCGCGGTCGTCGCCTTCGGCCACGCCCCAGGTGCGGCCGGCCAGCGCCCATTTGGCCCAGGTGCGTCCCATCGGCGCGAACACCTTGTAGATCTTCGCGAACGGCTCGACCATGCGGCGGTCGATGTATTTCGCGCCGAGCGGGTAGTTGCTGTATTCGGCGTAGTCGATGCCGAACGGCGCCACGCCCAGTGCGCCCTTGCCGATGATCTGGTAGACGTAGCGCGCATAGCCTTCGGCATTGCCCATTTCCGGCACCATCAGCGCATTGTCGCGGCGCTGGAAGCTGGCCAGGATGGCGCTGACCTTGTTCGATTCCGGCATGTAGATGTCGGGCGCGGCGAAGTCGATGTGCGGCGCGGCGGCCTTGTAGATGCCGATCACGTCGTAGGTCGGGCCGCCGCTGGCGAAGTTGGCGCGCCACGGCAGCGGCGCGCGCGGGTCGTCCAGCGGCTGCGGATCGCGCAGCGCGTTGTTCACGTACATCGGCAGGTCGTACACGGCGCGGCCGGCCTTGGCGATCTCCTCGATGTAGCTGGCGATGGCCCAGCTGTGGAAATACTGTTCGGCGTAGTCGCCGTATACCTCGGACCAGTTGCCCTGGGCCGGGCGGCCGGCCGGCGCCGGCTGTTGCGCCAACACGGCGGCGGGCACCGGCTGGGCAAAGGCGGCCTGGCCGCGCGCGCCGTAGTCGCGCGCCACGCCGTAGGTGCCGACCTCGTTCTCGACCTGCACCATGATCACGGTCTTCTTGTCCGCGTCGATTTTCCTGACGTGCTCCATCAGCGCCACGAAGGCCTTTTTATCGGCCGCCAGCGTGGCTTCGCCCAGCGGCGACAGGCAGTAGCTGGTCTTGCCGTCCTTGTCGACCATGCGCGGGAAGCGCGTGTTGTCGAACTTGACCCACTCCGGCGTGTACGACGGGCCGGTATTCTTCCAGGTGCCGAACCACAGCAGCACCAGGCGCATGCCGTTCTGGCGCGCCTGCGCCACCAGGGTGTCGACGTAGCCGAAGTCGAACTTGCCTTCGCGCGGCTCGATCTGTTCCCAGGCCACCGGGATCTCGAGGGTGTTGGCGTGGGCGTCCTTGAGCGCTTCCCACACCTTGGGCAGCGCGGCCGGATAGTTGCTGGAGTTCTGGGCCTGGCCGCCCAGCACCAGGAACGGGGCGCCGTCGACCAGCAGGGCGTGGCGGCCGTTCTGCTCGACCAAGCGCGGCATCTCGGCGGCGGTCGCAGCGGCGATTGACACTGTATGGAGGCCGGCAGCGGCCAGGAACGCGCACAGGGCGGCGCGGCGGAAAAATGGGGTAGTCATGCGCGAGCGGGTCCTTCGGCGTCGGCGTGTGAAAAAAACGGCCGGGAGAACATCCCGGCCGCCGTCGTGCTGCTTAGAACGAGTAACGCAGCGAGGCCGTGTAGCGCGGGCCCGAGACGAACCAGGCGCGGCCCTTCAGGCCGATCCCCTGCTGCATCAGCTGCTTGTACTTGGCGTCGGTCAGGTTCTGCGCTTCCAGGCCGAGCGACAGGTTTTCGCTGATGTTGTAGAACACCGAGGCATCCAGCTGGCCGTACGAATCGGCGTAGGTCGGCAGCGCCCAGGCCACGTTGTGCTGGCCGACGGTGCTGCTGGCCGGGTTGGTGTCGGTGCCGTCGGTGCCGCGGGTACCGTTCACGTTCACGCCCTGCAGGTTCTTCGAGCGCCAGTTCCAGGCCAGGCGCGCCGAGAACTTCTCCTTGTCGTACATCAGCGCCACGTTGTACGTGTTCTTCGACAGGCCCTGCAGCGGCAGGTCGCCGAAGGTCTTGCCGTCGATGTCGCAGCCGTTCAGGTTCAGGTTCAGGTTGCTGGTGCCGCCGTCGCTGCCCGAGCAGTAGACCGAATACACCGGGTTGTACAGCTTCTGCTTGCCGTCCACGTAGGTGTAGTTGGCTTGCAGGCCGAAGCCCGACAGCCAGCCCGGCAGCATGTCGAAGTACTGCTGGTAGGCGATCTCCATGCCGCGTGCGCGGCCGCGCGCGCCGTTGACCGGCGCGGTCACGTTGAAGTTGTACGACTTGCCGTCGGTGCCCTGCAGCGGATAGCTGTAGGACTGGGTGACGATGATGTCCTTCAGGTCCTTGTTGAACACCGCCATGGTCAGCGAGCCGGCCTTGGCGAAGTACCACTCGGCGGTCAGGTCGACCTGGCGCGACTGGATCGGTCGCAGGTTCGGGTTGCCGTCGCTGGTGCCGGTCAGGCTGACGTTGTTGACGATGCGCGACAGCGGCGTGCCGGCGGCGTTCGAGACCAGGGTCGAGTCGACGTTTTCCGACAGCGTGGTGTAGCCCTGCAGCTGGCTGAAGTCCGGACGCGAGATGCCCATCGCGGCGCCGAAGCGGAACTGCAGCTTCTCGGTCGCCTTCATGCGCAGGTTCAGGCTCGGCAGCACGTTGTGGTAGCTGTTGTCGAACTCGCGCGCCGACGACGAGGCGGCGATGACCGGGATGGCGGCGCCGGTGGTCGGGAAGCCGGCCGGATCGTTCGGGATGCCGGTCGGGTTGAACACGATGTAGCCGCGCGCCTTCATGTCGGTCTTCACGTAGCGCAGGCCGACGTTGCCGTCCACCGGGTACTTGAGGTCGTCGAAGCCGAAGCGCAGCTGGGCGAAGGCGGCGCCGGTCTTTTCGCTCTGCGAGTTGGTGCCGGCCGGGTCGGTGCCGAAGCTGGCCGCCTTCCAGGTCGAGCAGGTGTTGCCGGCTTGCGCGCACAGCACGTTGTAGTACTGGTGCAGGGCGGTGTAGCTGGCCGGGTAGCCGGTGGCCAGCGACGTGTTCGGGAACACCAGCGCCGGCACGTTGGTGTTGTTGTTGAAGAAGTTGGGGAAACCGTAGACCTGGGTCTGGTTCGAGAAGCGCGGGTCGCCCAGGTAGGCCAGGCGGCCGCCCAGTTCGCCCTGCCACGGCATGGTGATCGCGGCCCAGTTGTAGCTCGGGTTCGAGTTCTGGGTGACGGCGTCGCGGTCGGTGAAGCGCACGCCGAAACGCACGTCGCGCAGCACCGGATCGTCGAAGGTGTACTTGGCGTCGGCCTTGACCGCCCATTCGTCGGCGGTGCTGCGGTCCATGTGCTCCTGGGTGAACGACCAGTAGTAGTTGTTCGGGTTGGCCAGGTAGGCGCGGTCGGCGTCGCTGAAGTTCAGCGTCGGCACGCTGCCGCGCAGGTCGATGTTCTCCTGCTGCATCTTGATCGCGGTGGCGACGGTCGAGTCGAAGCTGGTCGACTTGGCCTTGATGCGCTGGACGTCGGTGTCGAAGGCCCAGCTGCTGGTCGGACGCCAGCTCACGTGCCACGACACGTCGGTGGTGCTGGAGATGCGGTTGGCGGCGCGGGTGTCGGCGCCGAAGTCGATGCCGCCGTCGATCGGGTCGCTCAGGGTGCCGGTCAGCAGCGCGCCCTTGGCGTCATAGGTGGCGCCCGGGGCGACACGGATGTTGTAGGGGCTGGCGGCCGAGAAGATCGCCTGCTCGTCCCACTGCATCTTGTACTTCGACTTGAAGTAGGTCAGCGACGAGCTCAGGGTGGCGTCCTTCTTCCACTGCAGGGCGCCGTACGCGCCTTCGCGCTTGCGGTCGAAGTTCAGGGTGCGCCACTGCGAACCCTTCGGGATCCACACGGTGCGGCCCGGCTCCACGTCGGTGCGCGGGTAGTAGGGCTCGACCTGGAAGGCGTCGGTGCGGGTCGCGCTTTCCGAGTACGCCAGGTCGACCAGGGCGCCGATCTCGCCGAAGCCGGTCTTCCAGCGGTCCGAATACATGATCGAACCGGACGGCGACATCTTGCCCTTCTTCAGTTCCGAGCGGGTGGTCTGCAGCGACACGGCGACCTTGCGGCCCTTGAAGTCGAACGGCATGGCGGTGCGCAGGTTGACCAGGCCGCCAATGCCGCCTTCGATCTGCTCGGCCGACGGGTTCTTGTAGATGTCGACGCCGGCCATCAGTTCCGGCGGCACGTCTTCGAAATTGAGCGAGCGGCCGCCGTTGGCCGAGAACGAATCGCGGCCGTTGAGTTCCGAGCGCACGTAGGTCAGGCCACGGATGTTCACGCCCGAGCCTTCCACCGAGTAGTGCTCGGGGTCGCCCTTGGCCATGGTGCGGTCGATGGTGACGCCGACCACGCGCTGCAGCACCTCGGTGACCGAGCGGTCCGGCAGCTTGCCGATGTCGTCGGCGACGATCGAGTCGACGATCTCGTCCGAGTTCTGCTTGAGTTTCTGGGCCGAGTTCAGCGCGGCGCGCTGGCCGGTGACCACGACCATGTTGGCGCCGCCCGGCACTTGCGCGCCGGCCGCCGGTGCGGACGCCGCGGCGCCGTCGGTGGTTTGTGCGAATACTGCGCCGCTTGCCAGCAGTGCGATCTGCGCCGCTGCGACCGCGATGGCGGTCTTCCTGAATTGATGCATCATGTCTCCCAATGGGTATCGTAAAACTGTTTATACGGGCAGGACCGCCTGCCGCTTCGCTGCAACACCCGGACGCATGGCGGTCCGGGACAATCCGTTGAAAATGTCGTTCAGAACCGGTCGGCCTCCAGCGTGAGCGCGCGCCCGGCCGCCAGCGGCACCTGGATCGCGCGCGCGCCGTAGCGCACCTTGACCGTCTTGCCGGCCGCCGCGCCGGGCGCCGGGCGCAGCGTGGCCGCCACCAGCTTGCCCGCCTTCCACGCCAGGTCCACCTCGAGCGCGCCGCGCGCGCGCAAGCCCTTCACCGAACCGTCCGGCCAGGCCGAAGGCAGCGCCGGCAGCAACTCGATCTCGCTGTCGTGCGACTGCAGCAGCAGTTCGGCGATGGCGGCGGTGGCGCCGAAGTTGCCGTCGATCTGGAACGGCGGGTGCGCATCGAGCATGTTCGGGTAGATGCCGCCGGCGTTGTTGTGCTCCGAGCCGATGCCGGCCTGTTCGGATGCGCGCGCGCCCGGCGTGGCCAGCAGGCCGCGCAGCATGCGGTAGGCGTGGTCGCCGTCGCGCAGGCGCGCCCAGTAGGCCATCTTCCAGGCCATCGACCAGCCGGTGCCGGCGTCGCCGCGCGCTTGCAGGGTCTTGCGCGCCGCGGCGGCCAGCGCCGGCGTGCGGCCCGGCGTG
Source organism: Massilia forsythiae (assembly GCF_012849555.1). Classification (NCBI taxonomy): domain Bacteria; kingdom Pseudomonadati; phylum Pseudomonadota; class Betaproteobacteria; order Burkholderiales; family Oxalobacteraceae; genus Massilia; species Massilia forsythiae. Next base: position 4,852,853 of record NZ_CP051685.1, on the reverse strand, counting down.
ATCTGGCGCCCGGGGAACAGGCCGAACAGGTGCGACACGTGGCGGTGGGTGTCGCCCGGCGTGTCCAGCACCGGATCCTTCTTTTCGTCCAGCCATTCGAGCAGCTGGCCCCAGCTGCCCACGCGCGGCGCCGCCAGGCGGTCGCGCATGGCGGCCAGGCGGTCGCGCAGCGGACGGTCGACGCCGAGCGCATCGGCCGCCTGCACGGTATTGTTGAACAGGTCCCAGACGATTTCCTGGTCGTAGGTGACGCCGTCCTCGATCGGTCCGTGCTCGGGCGACCAGCCCTGCGGCGCCACCAGGCGGCCGTCCGGCAGCTGCTTCAGGTAGTCCTGCCAGAAAGCGCTGGCTTCCTTCATCATCGGGTAGGCCACGTCGCGCAGAAAGGCGCGGTCCTGGGTGAACGCGTAGTGTTCCCAGAAGTGCTGGGCGTACCAGGCGTTGGCGGTCTTGTTCCACAAATAATCGGTGGCGCCGAACGGGTTCGACTCGGTGCGCACGGTCCAGCCGCGCACCGGCTTGCCGTCCTGCGTCTTGAATTCGCCCGCAGTGGCGCCGCGCCACACCGGCGCCAGGCCGTTGACCAGGCCGAAGAACGGCGTCGCCAGTTCGCTCAGGTTCGCGACCTCGGCCGGCCAGTAGTTCATCTGGATGTTGATGTTGGTGTGGTAGTCGGCGTTCCACGGCGGCGTCAGGCTGTTGTTCCACAGGCCCTGCAGGTTGGCCGGCAGCGAACCGCGCGAGCTGGATGCCAGCAGGTAGCGGCCGTACTGGAACAGCTGCGCTTCCAGTTCCGGGTCCATGCCCTCTTTCGTGTACGCCGTCAGGCGCGCGTCGGTCGGCAGCGCGCGCCGCGCGGGCGCCGTGTCGCCCAGGTCGAGCGCCACCCGGCCCACCAGGGCGCCGAAGTCGCGCTCGTGCTCGGCGCGCAGCTCGGCTGCCGCACGGGCGGCGGCCGCGCTCACCTGGCGCGTCACGCGCGGCAGCGGATTCTCCCCCTGGAAGCGGCGCGCGGCGTCGAGCACGTAGCTGGTGCCGGCGCCCAGCACCAGGGTCACGCTGTCGCAATCGGTGAAGACGATGCGCTGGCCGTCGACGGCGACCTTGCCGCCCTGGTTCAGCACCTGCACCTGGCTGGCGTAGTCCATCACGTTGGTCGACAGCTTGGAGCCGGGCTGGAACCAGCCGGCCAGCGTGCCGCTCGCGTACAGGCGGTTGCCGGCGGCGGCCAGGTGGGCGCCGTGGCGGTCGCCCAGCGTCACCGAACCGGAGTACTGGCCGGGGCGGTCGGCGCTGAGGCGCAGCACGATCACCTGCGCCGGATTGCTGGCCCAGGCTTCGCGCTTGAAGTGCACGCCGCCGTGCGTGTAGGCGACTTCGTGCACGCCGCGCGCCAGGTCCAGGCTGCGGCGGTAGTCCTGCACGCCGTCGGCGTGGCCGGGCAGGTCGACCAGCACGTCGCCGAACGGCTGGTAGGCGCCCATCACCTTGTCGTCGCCGGTCCACAGCGAGATCTCGTTGAACTGCAGGTGTTCGCGGCCCGGCTGGCCGAACACCATGGCGCCGATGCGGCCGTTGCCGATCGGGAGCGCCTCGCGTTCCCAGCCGGCGTCGTCGTCCCGGGCCGGGCGGTCGTAGTGCAGCACCAGTTCCGGCGCGGCGCCGGCGATGCCCGCGCCCAGCAGGCCGGCGGCCAGTAACGCAGCGCGCAACAGCGTATTCACGGGGTGCCGCGACGGCCATGGAATCGATTTCATAAACAGGTCCGGAAGAAGGCGCATGGGGTCGTTTCGCTCAGTTCGGGGTTGCGGCCGGCTTGCCGTAGACGATGCCGCGCCCGGCGGTGCTCATGTAGACCACGCCGAAGCGGTTCATGTCGCCGACGACGAACTGGCCGTCGCCGGGGCCGCCGTACTGGTGGGCGTCGTCGTTGATGCGCAGCCAGGTGGCGCCGCCGTCCAGGGAGCGGTGCACGCCGCGCCGGCCGGCCACCGTGCCCCAGATGTACAGGGCCGGGTAGGCTGCGCCCGGCGCCGCCTTGCCGTAGCCGACCGCGCCGCAGTCGCTCACCGCCGCGATCCTGGTGAAGCTGGCGCCGCCGTCGAGCGAATGGGCCAGGCCGGCGCCCTTGAGCGCCACCCACAGGTCGCCGGCGCGGCCCGGCATGGCGCGCAGCAGGCTGGAGCCGCCCACCGGCAGGCTGGCGCGCGGTGCGAAGCTGGCGCCGCCATCGCTGCTGGCCAGCAGCTTGCCGCCGGCGTAGGCGTAGAACACGCGCGCGTCGACCGCGTCGGCCACCGGGCGCAGGCGTTCGCCGGCCAGTCCGGCGACCGGCGTCCAGCTGGCGCCGCCATCGAGCGAGCGCCAGGCGCCGTTCGAGCGTTCCGGCGCATGCAGGATGACGGCGCCGTCGCTCGACAGCGCCACCTGGCCGCGCTTGCCGTTCAGCGCCGGCGCGGCGCGCCAGCTGGCGCCGCCGTCGCTGGTGAGCATCAGCTTGTCGCCCAGGCGCGCCATCGTGTCCGGACGGCTTCCCGCCACGGCCAGGCCGGTGGTGGTGCCGATCTGCGGATCGTGGATGCGGCCGTGGCGGGCCGGCTCGTCGTGGAGAAAACCGTCGTAGTCGCCGATGGCCGAGACCAGCGGCCGCCCTTCCCGGCTGGCCAGGCCCAGCGGTACGGTCTCTTCCAGCCCGTCCACGGTGAAGGTCCAGGTGGCGGGCGACGCATCGATGTCGGCCGTGCGGAACACGCCGTTGCCGGACGTGACCCAGACCGCGCGCGGATCGCTCGGGTCGAACTCGACCGAGCCGGCCCAGTGGATCGCATGGCCCTTCAGCCAGGGCACGCCGGCGGCGTCGCGCGCGAAGCCGCGCGCGACGACATCGGTCCAGCTGGCGCCGCCGTCGCGGCTGACGAAGATGCGGTCGCCCTTGGCATCGCCCTGCGGCAAATAGGTATTGATGGTGGAGACCACCAGCCGCCGCGGATCGCGGGGATCGACGCTGATGCCGGCGAACGGCCGGGTCCAGCCGCGCGGCGTGATGTCGGTCCAGGCGCCGCCGGCGATGCGGTACTTCCACACCTGGCCGCGGTCCATCGGTTCGCGTCCGCTGCGGTCCGGATGCGGGCCGGCGCCGTTGGCGTAGGTGACGACCAGGTTGCCGGCGCCGTCGAAGGCGGCGCGCTGCGGCATCAGGTCGGTGGGCGCGCCTTTCACCGGCGCGAAGCTGGCGCCGCCGTCGTCGCTGCGGTACAGGCTGGGGCCGGCGCTGCCGAAGCGCGACACGCCGACGAACAGGCGCCGCGCCGGTCCACCGTTGGCGCTGGCGGGATCCGGCAGCACCATGACGATGCCGACGTCGTTCGGTGTGGCGCTCACGTCGAGCGCGGTGACGCGGTTCCAGGTATCGCCGGCGTCGGTGCTCTTGAACAGGCCGTCGCGGCGCGAACCGAGGTACAGCACACGCGGCGCGCCCGGATCGACGGCGAGGCGTTCGCCGTCCTGGCGGCCCATGCCGTTGCCGTGGGTCTTGAATTGCGCGCTGACGTCGATGGTGGCGAAGGTCTTGCCGTAGTCGGTCGAGCGCAGGATGGCGGTGCGGCCGCCGTTCAGGTAAGCGATGCCGGCCAGCAGGTAGACCTTCGCGGCGTCGTGCGGATCGATCGCCAGCGCATCGATGCCGAGGTAGCCGGTCTGGTCTTCCGAGACCCAGTCCAGCAGCGGATGCCAGCGCCGTTGACTGGCGTCCCAGCGGTAGGCGCCGCCGACGTCGGTGCGCGCATAGGCGACGCCCGGCTCGCTGCGGCTGGGGATGACGGCGGTGACGAAGCCGCCGCCGCCGATGGCGACGCTGTCCCACACGTAGGCAGCGTCCGGCCCGGAAGCGCCGGGCGTGGCGACGCCCGCCATGACGGCGCCGGAGGCGGCGTCATGGCGCACCATCGCGCACGACGTCAGCGTCAGCGCGACGGCCAGGGCGGTTGCCAGGCGGTTCAACTTCATCGGTCCATTTCCATCATGTTTCACGCAACTGCCGCAAACACGAGAAACACGGCGGCGGCGCGCGCCGCGGCGCACTGTGCGTCAAACATGTGTCTCCTGCAAGCTGCTATTGATTGTTGTTATTCATATTACCGGCTTATGCGCGCATCGTAAGCGAAGCGCCCACCCCATGGCAAGCGAAATGTTCACGCTAACATATGTTGCACGCTTTGCCATGAACTTCCGGTATTTACTAAACAACGGATAATTTTTCTTTGTTTACAACGCCATCGTCGCCATCTCGACGCCGTTCGGCAAGAATGGTGCCGTGGACGGGTACAAGACGAGCCGTTCATGCCTTTGTGGACCTTGTTTCCTGCACAGGGCGGCAGCGCCAGGATCCGGAACGTTGACCGGGAGTCAGTCGCAGCATGCTTTTTGCCCATGCAATTCTGCGCCACTACTGTCGCAAATACGCAACTCTGTTCTTTGTTGACATGGCTTCTTGTCTATTTACGAGACAAAATTGTACGTACTCTGTTGCGTATTCACAAAACTTACAGCCTAGTAAGGTATTTATGAAAATTGTATGGTAGCGTACAACAACCAGTGTTAAGCCAATCATCCGGTCGCACTGGCGGTTCGTTCAAAAAAATATAGCCACCTGTATCGGGGGAGACAAAGTGAAGAAGTTCCAGAAGACTGCAATCGCCGCGGCGGTTGCGCAGTTCGCCATCGCCATCGCCTATAGCGGCGCCGCCTGGGCCCAGACCGGCGACGCCGTCAACACCAACACCAACCCGGCCAACACCGCCGCCGGCGCCAAGCCCGCCGTGGTGGTGGTCAGCGGCCAGCGCGCCGCGCTGCAATCGGCGCAGAAGCTCAAGCAGGATGCCGACGAGGTGGTCGACTCGATCGTCGCCGAAGACATCGGCAAGCTGCCCGACCGTTCGATCACCGAAGTCCTCAGCCGCGTGGTCGGCGTGACCATGGACCGCAGCATGCCGGGCGACCCGCAGCACTACGCGGTCGAAGGTTCGGGCATCGCGATCCGCGGCCTGACCTACGTGCGCTCCGAGTTGAACGGGCGCGAATCGTTCTCGGCCAACGGCGGCCGCTCGCTCAGCTTCACCGACGTGCCGCCCGAGCTGATGGCCGGCGTCGACGTCTACAAGAACCCGTCGGCCGAGCAGACCGAGGGCGGCGTGTCCGGCCTGGTCAATCTGCGCACCGCCATGCCGTTCGACTACAAGGGCTTCAAGGGCTCGGCGATCGGCTCGTACACCCACTCCGACCTGCGCAAGGGCAAGTCGCAGCCGTCCGGCTCGCTGCTGCTGTCGAACCGCTGGAACACGCCGTTCGGCGAATTCGGCGCCCTGATCGACCTGGCTTCGTCGAAGAGCAACACCCGCAACGACGAGCTGTTCGTCGAGGGTTACTACCCGCACACCAACATCGACCCGACCCGCACGGTCTGGGTGCCGCGCGGCGCCCAGTGGCGCTCGCAGACCATCGACCGCGACCGCAAGGGCACCTACGCCGCCTTCCAGTGGCGTCCGGTGCGCGACTTCACCGCCGCCCTCACCTACTTCGAATCGCGCTACAAGGAAAGCTGGTCGGAACAGGCGCTGCTGTCGCAGGAAACCGGCGACCGCGCCTACGACATGCAGGTCACCAACGGGGTCTATGACGCCAACGGCGCGCTGCTGTCGGGCGTGATCTCGAATCCGAAGAACGGCGGCGTCAACTTCAACACCGACCGCCGCGTCTCCGACCGCAAGTCGAAGACCAGCGACCTGGCGCTGAACCTGCAATGGCGCGCCGCGCCGGACCTGACCTTCACCACCGACTTCCAGCTGGTGCGCGCGCGCACCAACGCGCTCGACTCGGACGTCGCCACCGGCGTGCAGATGCCGAAGGAAACCGTCGACCTGACCGGCTCGCTGCCCAAGTTCACCTTCGACCAGAGCGACATCGCCTATCTGTCGAACCCGGCCAATTACTACTGGGCCTACACGATGGAACACCGCGACGCCTCGCGCGCGGAGAGCAAGGCCTGGAAGACCGACGCCCGCTATAACTTCGACAACCCGGTGCTGCGCGACATCCGTTTCGGCGTGCGCCTGCAGAACCGCGATTCGCGCAACCAGAACACCAACCCGAGCTACAACTGGCAAGGCATCACCCAGCCGTGGATGGTGGGCTGGCAGATCCCGCACCTGGCCACGCTGAACGATCCGCGCTTCTCGGGCGGCGCCGAGCTGACCCAGTTCAACAACTTCTTCAGCGGCGACGTGTCCGTGCCGGGCATCGTGTTCCCGACCGACGCCGTGGCGCGCGGCTATCCGGACAGCTATGCCAAGCTGCACACCTACCACGACATCCTGTGCAAGGAGCAGGGCTCGACCTGCACCGTGTGGACCCCGGCCGGCTTCGACGGCGACCCGGTCAGCGTCAACTACCAGGAAGAGAAGACGCGCGCGTTCTACACCCAGCTGCGCTTCGGCTTCGACGACCTGCCGTACCCGATCGACGGCAACATCGGCGTGCGCTACGTGAAGACCAAGTCGACCGCGTTCGGCTACACCACCTACAACCCGAGCGCGGTCGATTTCGGCACCGCGCCGAGCGTGACCGGGCGCGACCTGATCCCGAACATCGCCACCTTTGCCACCGCACGCAACTACGAGAACGACTACAACAACGTCCTGCCGAGCCTGAACCTGCGCATGAAGTACAGCGACAAGCTGCAGTTCCGCTTCGCCGCCGCCAAGTCGATGTCGCGTCCGGACTTCAACCAGCTGCAGGGCTACATTCCGCTGTCGCGCTCGATCCAGAGCGTCACCGACCCGGTCACCAAAGCGGTAGTGGTGAGCGGCGTGTCGCTGACCGGCACCGCCAACGGCAACCCGAACCTGCGCCCGACCACCGGGGTGTCGACCGACCTGACCGCGGAATGGTACTTCACCAAGAGCGGTTCGCTGACCTTCGCGGCCTTCAACAAGGACCTGAAGAACATCATCGTCAACCAGCTGTACAACTACGACGTGACCGACGTCGCCGGCACCACCCGCAGCTTCACGGTCACCGGCCCGGTCAACGGCGCCCATGGCTTCGCGCGCGGCTTCGAGGTGGCCTACCAGCAGTTCTACGACTTCCTGCCGGACTGGGCGCGCGGCTTCGGCACGCAGGCCAGCTTCACCTACGTCGACAGCAAGCGCAAGCTGAACAACCCGGTGTATTCCGAGTACTGCTCGGGCGCCGACGGCGCCACCAACCTGAACCTGTACGTCAACGGTTGCGACACCGACGGCCGTACCTTCGGCGACCTGCCGCTGCAGGGCTTGTCGCGCAAGACGGTCAACCTGGCGCTGATGTACGAGCAGGGTCCGATCCAGGCGCGCGTAGCGTACAACTGGCGCTCGCGCTACCTGGCCGGCGTGAACGTGTTCGGCACCCGCGACACCAACGGCACCGACACCAACCCGGCCAGCCCGACCCGCGGCCAGCACAACGTGGCCTGGGGCTTGCCGCTGTGGCAGGAAGCCTACGGCCAGGTCGATGCCTCGATCTTCTGGAACGTGAACGACAAGTTCCGCATCGGCCTGGAAGCGCAGAACCTGAACGACGCCATCTCGAAGCAGACCATGCAGCAGCACGCCGGCACCTTCGGGCACGCCTGGTTCGCCACCGGTCCGCGCTACACGGTCCAGGCGAGTTACAATTTCTGACGGTACGACGGACAACGCGGCGGCGCCACCCCGGCAAGCCGCCCCGTTCGTCCCTCGTTCCGGAGAATGCATGGTTCGACCCGACCGTACTGTCCCGCTTTGCGCGCATCCCCCTGCGCACCCCGCGCCCCACCCCGCTGCCGCCCGCCGGCCGCGCGGCGGGGCGCAGCCGCTTCATCCACCCCTTTCCACACCAACCTCCAAGGAGACTCCATGACCGTCAATGGCGACATGATCATCGGCCGCCGCACCGTGCGCGGCAACGCCGGCACCGCCAGCGCCTTCAACCCTGCCACCCGCGCCAACCTGGAGCCGGCATTCGGCCTGGCGCACCCGGAGCAGCTGCAGGAAGCCTGCCTGCTCGCCGAGCAAGCCTTCGACGCCTACCGCAACGTCCCGCTGGAAGGGCGCGCGCGCTTCCTGGAAGCGATCGCCCAGCAGATCCTCGACATCGGCCCGCTGCTGATCGAGCGCGCCTCGGCCGAGAGCGGCCTGCCGGCCGCGCGCCTGGAAGGCGAGCGCATGCGCACCGTGAACCAGCTGCGCCTGTTCGCCAAGGTGGTCCGCGACGGCTACTTCCTGGAAGCGACCATCGATTCGCCGCTGCCGCAGCGCACCCCGCCGCGCGCCGACCTGCGCCTGCGCAAGATCCCGCTCGGTCCAGTGGCCGTGTTCGGCGCCTCCAACTTCCCGCTGGCGTTCTCGGTGGCCGGCGGCGACACCGCCTCGGCGCTGGCGGCCGGCTGCCCGGTGGTGGTCAAGGCGCACAGCGCCCACCTGGGCACCTCGGAACTGGTCGGCAAGGCCGTGCAAAAAGCTGCCATCGAGTGCGACATGCCGGAAGGCGTGTTCTCGATGCTGATCGGCGAAGGCCGCTCGATCGGCCAGGCGCTGGTCGACCACCCGGCCATCAAGGCGGTCGGCTTCACCGGCTCGCGCCAGGGCGGCATCTCGCTGATGCAGACCGCGGCCGCGCGCAAGGAACCGATCCCGGTGTATGCCGAAATGAGCAGCATCAACCCGGTGTTCGTGCTGCCGGGCGCGCTGGCCGAAAAAGGCGCCGCGCTGGGCGCCGGCTTCGTCGATTCGCTGACCCTGGGCGTCGGCCAGTTCTGCACCAACCCGGGCCTGGTGATCGGCCTGGCGGGCGAAGCGCTGGACGCCTTCCGCACCGCCGCCGCCACCGCGCTGCAGGGCAAGGGCGCCGGCACCATGCTGACCGCCGGCATCCATAAAGCCTACACCGACGCCATCGAGCGCCGCACCGGCGTCGCCGGCCTGGAACTGGTGGCGCGCGGCACCGCCGAAGGCCAGGGCCACGCCGCCCAGGCCGCGCTGTACCAGTGCGACGCCGCCACCTACCTGGCCACCCCGGCGCTGGAAGAAGAGATCTTCGGACCGGCCTCGGTGCTGATCTCCTGCCGCGACGAAGCCGAGATCGTCGCCGTGGCGCGCCACCTGGAAGGTCAATTGACCGCCACCGTGCACGCCACCGGCGCCGACCACGGCATCGCCGCCGCGCTGCTGCCGACGCTGGAGCGCAAGGCCGGCCGCATCCTGTTCAACGGCTGGCCGACCGGCGTCGAAGTCTCGCACGCGATGGTGCACGGCGGCCCGTTCCCGGCCACTTCCGACAGCCGCAGCACCTCGGTCGGCGCCACCGCCATCGAGCGCTTCCTGCGCCCGGTGTGCTACCAGGACGTGCCGGCCGACCTGCTGCCGGAAGCGCTGCGCGACGGTAACCCGCTGGGCCTGGCGCGCGTGGTGGATGGGACGTTGACCACGGCATCCTGATCCAGCAGCGGTCGCATCGCTGCCACCGCTTGATCCGTCGTCCCCGCGCAGGCGGGGACCCATGCCGAGCATCACGAAGCCGAAACGCCGACGTAACGACTTCTGTAGCGATGTATGGGTCCCCGCCTCCGCGGGGACGACGCCTATTTGGCATCCCCATTATCAGACACGATTTCACGCCCATGACCAAACCCTTCAAACGCATCCTCTTCACCGGCGCCGCCGGCAACCTCGGCCAGCGCCTGCGCCCGCACCTAGGGCAGTTCGCCGATATCGTGCGCCTGGCCGACCTGGCCGACCTCGGCCCCGCCGGCCCCGGCGAGGAAACCGTCCGGTGCGACCTGGCGGACAGGGACCAGGTGATGGCCATGTGCGAGGGCGTCGATGCGATCCTGCACTTCGGCGGCGTCTCCACCGAGGAAGCGTTCGCGCCGATCATGCAGGCCAACATCCTCGGCACGGTCAATTTGTACGAGGCGGTGCACAAGCTCGGCATCCGCCGCGTGGTGTTCGCCAGCACCAACCACACGATGGGCATGTACAAGACCACCGACCTGGTCGACGCCGGCATGCCGCCGCGCCCGGACGGCTACTACGGCGTGTCGAAGGTGTTCGGCGAATCGCTGTCGCGCTACTACTGGGACCGGTTCGGCATCGAGACCGTGTGCATCCGCATCGGCTACTGCTGGCCGGAGGCGACCAACTACCGCCAGCTGACCACCTGGCTCGGCCTGGACGACCTGGTGCAGCTGCTGCGCCGCTCGCTGCTGACGCCGCGCGTGGGACACACGATCACCTTCGGCACCTCGGACAATCCAGGACGCTGGTGGGACGACAAGCATGCGCGCTTTTTGGGGTACAAGCCGGAACAGAGTTCGGCGCAATTCGCGAACAGGGTGCCGGATGCGGCGAACTGGGAGGAGATGCAGGACATCACGCTGACGTACCAGGGCGGGGTGTTCCTGCATAACGGGCCGAAGTACCGGTCTTGAATAGTTGGCCGTGCGGTTTTGGCAGCACAAGTTGGCAAACGCGCGGCTGGACTCAAAGCGCGCGGGAAGACAAAAATTCCAACCAATCGTCATGTGCAGCAAAGCGTGAAAGGTAGGCCACCCGGCCGCGCGCGTCCAACTCGCTCCAGAATGGCGAGAACAGCCAATCCCACCAATATTCCATGGCCCCTTGGAGACTCCCCAAGCTCGATGGGTCGGCATCAGGGAAGGCGAGCCACGGCGGAGGAGGCACAATATTTAGCGCGTCGATTTTATTAATCAACGCGGCGCAGTTTGTGACGATCACCACGACGACGCCGCCGAATTCAGAGCGGATGGAAAAGTGAACCGATTTGTCGCCGCGCCGGGCATGGCCCTCCTGGAGCAATGCCGGGTTGGGCCATCCGAACTCGGACGCCAAAGCGCCGACGACGCCGGCGGCGTCCGCTTCGAGCGCTCCGAATTCGAGGCGATAGGCGAACACGCCCTGGCCTTTCAAAAAGACTTTTGGAGGGTAAGGTCGAAAGTTGGACAATTCGTCCAGAGCCGCTGGCGGATAGCTGCCGGCCATGTTGTCTCGCGTCGCTCCAGCCCCGAACGCGGCCGCGATGCGTTTGAAAAAATCCATCGGATCCTCAATTCTTGTCGATATGGTCGGCCACCCAGTCCGCTCCGAAATAACCGGCAGCGCCAAAAATGATGCCGCCGGCCAAGCCGGTGAGTACCGCACCGGGTCCGGTTTCGATGCCCAAAGCAGCGCCGGCGACGCCGCCGAGTTTGAAACCTGCCGCCGCCGCTCCCCAGCCGCCGGCTTGCCGGATCACTTCAGCAGAGATCGGCTTGACGCTTTTGGCTTGGAAGGATTTCTCCGACGCCTGCTCCAGATCGTAAGCTGTCAAGACGATGCCAAGCACTTGCACTACCCGTCCAGCGCCCGTGGCAACCTTGGCGACCTTCAGCGAGCTGGTGTTGAAAATTGCCTTGGGCGGCACTTTCTCGCTATGGACCAGCACCTCTCTATCAAAGTCCTGTACATACATGGCGATCTTGTCGACGCGTTTGGCCAAGTGCGGGTTCTGGGCCTTGTATTGGTTGAGCGAAGCGAGAATCTCCTCAGTGGATACCAAGCGCGCACCAGCGGCTTTCGCTTTGGCGATATCGATGAAAACCGATCGGCCGTCGAAGCGCGGTGACCCTTCCGGAAAGATGGAACTCGATGACACGTAAGACGACGAGCTGTTGCCCATGACGTGCTCGGCCACCGTCGGCGGAGCCCCCCACTTCTTCGGCATCAACCCATATTTCTCCGGCTGCACCTGACTAAGCTGCGCCAAGGGAGACAAGTTCATGCTTGAAAGGTAGGGACTCGTTGGCGTCGCGTAAACTTTCCTGACTAGAAAACCTTCTTTCCCGACTTCGTCGACGACGATGAAGAAAAACGCCCGGGCGGGCATGTGGTGACTGGTAACGTCCCGCCGAGATCCTGGCGCCGTGTTGGTCAGCGTCTCGAATTCAAAGGCGCTCATCACCATTTCTCCAAAGCGGGAGCGCCGGTCAATATGGCGAGCGACTGGGCGTTTTCGGTGTGGACGCGCTGGCAGCATCCGGCACCGTCGGTTAGTCCTTTGTAGACCTTTCCGGACCCGTCGATGATATGGTAGGGCATGCCGGCGATGGGTTGTCCGTCTTGGTCCAGCACGCGCACTTGCTCGTCGTAGGGAAGCGTCACCTTGTCGGCGCTTCTCCGCGAGGAACTCGAATTGTGCGTGCCCGAATCGTCTCCCGCCAAAGAAGTGTATAGTGGACCCCGAATTTGAGACAGTGGTTTAAGCTGTCGTCCGCGAAAGGATGACAGCGAATGAGTGAAGGTAAAAAACGCAGGGTGCACAGTGCCGAGTTCAAGGGCAAGCTCGGGCTGGAAGCGGTGCGCGGGGTGAAGACGATCAACGAGATCGCGCAGGAGCACGACGTGCATCCGCAGTTGGTGACGCAGTGGAAGAAGGAGATTCTGGAGAACGCCGGCGCGCTGTTCGACGTCAAGCGCGGGCCGAAGCCGGTGGACGAAAGCAGTCCCGAGGACAAGCTGTACAGCGAGATCGGCAAGTTGAAGATGCAGGTGGATTGGCTCAAAAAAAAGCTTGGGGAATGAGTCCTGCCGAGCGGGCACGGTGGATTGCGCGGGAAGACGCGATGCCGCTGACCATGCAGTGCGAACTGGCCGGCGTGCCGCGTTCGACGGTGTATCGGCGGCTGGAAGCGGTAACACGCCAGGCATGCATGAACGAGGAAGACGACCGATTGCGCGCCCTGATCGACGAGGAATACACCGGCCGGCCGTTCTACGGTAGCCGGCGCATGGCGGTGTTCCTGCGAGGTCGAGGGCACCAGGTCAATCGCAAGCGCGTGCAGCGCTTGATGCGGGAAATGGGTCTGGCGGGCATGGCGCCGGGGCCGGCGACGAGCAAGCCGCATCCGCAGCACAAGGTCTATCCATACCTGTTGCGCGGGGTAGCAGTCACGCGACCGAACCAGGTGTGGAGTACGGATCTGACCTATATCCGCCTGGCGCGTGGCTTTGCCTACCTGGTGGCGATCATCGACTGGTACTCGCGCCGGGTACTGGCCTGGCGCATCAGCAACAGCATGGACGCGTCGTTCTGCGTGGACTGCCTGGAAGATGCGCTGCGCCACCACGGCAGGCCGGATGTATTCAACAGCGACCAGGGCGCGCAGTTCACCAGCGACGCCTTTACCGGCGTGCTCAAGCGCGAAGGTGTGGCGATCAGCATGGACGGACGCGGGCGGGCGCTGGACAACATCTTCGTCGAGCGCTTGTGGCGCAACGTGAAGTACGAAGACGTGTACCTGAAGGGTTATGCCAACATGCCCGAACTAACAGTCGGCCTGGCGCAGTACTTTGTGTTCTACAACGCCGAGCGACCGCATCAGGCGTTGAGATATGAGACGCCGGATCATGTCTACCGCGCCGGTGTCGGAGGCGGTGCGCTGATCGTCGACAGGTTCGGCGACGCGGGCCTAGAGCAAGAAAAAATCGGCAGTACGGGGCAGCGCCGGGCAGCTGCTGAAGTGGAAACGGACACAGCTTAAACTAGCCGGCTGAGTGTCTTGACTGATGGGTCCACTTTAGTGGCAGCAGATGCGACAGGGGCGGCCGTCGACGGGGCCGTAGTGAAGCCGGAGCCACATTCGATGGTCGCAGTGATTTGCGACGCGATGAGGGTGGCGCCGCAGGAGGTCTTCATGCCTTCGACCGCGACCCTGACACCCATCATGGTCGCGTTTACCGCTCCTTCGACGATGACGACATTGCCTGGACACCGGGGGCAATGCACCTTGTGCCCGGCGCCAGCCGCCGGCTTGCCATAGATGAGCAAGAAAGGATGGCCCTCGACGACCGTTCCACCATGAGAAGTCCTGTCGCCCTGTCTGATGATCGCCCTTTCGCCCATGCAGCACTCCATTGACGAGATGTTCGGAAGACCAAGTCTATCACTGTCCAGCGCGCTGGCTAACGGTAGTGGAACCTTGTTGTATCGTTCGGACGAGGTGATGCTGACGGTAACAGAGTCGAAGGGCTTGCATGTCGATCCTGCTTGCTCGCTATGGGTCCCCGCCTGCGCGCACTACTGTCCAAGATAGTATTGCTGGCCTAAAAACCGTCGTTCCAGGCACTGCCTGAAACGACTCCCCGCGAAGGCGGGGACCCATTCTGCATATCTAAAGTTGGGATTTTGGAAGCACTTTCGCTGCCTCTGAACTACCAAATTTTCCAGCTCAGTATGGATCTCCGCCTTCGCGGGGACGACGAGTTGTTGGCTAGGAGTTATTTTACGTGACTGCTAGCAACAAAAGCCGCTTAAAGCAGAGATAACGATTATCTTGGACAGTAGTGCGCCTGCGCGGGGAGTCGTTTCCGGCAATGTCGGGAACGACGCTGGTTTGCGACGCCAGAGTGCAGGCTGCCCAGCGCCTGCCGCTTCCCGCAGGAGCGGGAAGCGGCAACCATCAATGGTTATGCCTTGGCATCTCCTGCGCCACCGCGCGGTACGGCAGCGCCAGCTCCATGCAGGCGCCGGTGTGCAGCTGCCCGACCGTGGCGCGGTAGATCTGCTGCCACGGGGTCTGGTTCGGCGGGATCGGCGGCGGCGCGTCCTGGCGGCGCGCTTCCAGCTCGGCGTCCGCCAGCAGCACGTTGCAGCTGCCGTCGTTCAGGTCGACGCGTACCACGTCGCCGGTGCGCAGCAGCGCCAGGTTGCCGCCGGCCGCGCTTTCCGGCGAGGCGTTCAGGATCGACGGGCTGTCCGAGGTGCCGGACTGGCGGCCGTCGCCCAGCGTCGGCAGCGCCGTGATGCCGCGCTTGATCAGCGCATCCGGCGGCTGCATGTTGACGACCTCGGCCGATCCCGGCCAGCCCACCGGACCGGCGCCGCGGATGACCAGCATGGTGCGCTCGTCGATCGCCAATGCCGGATCGTTGATGCGGTGGTGGTAGTCGTCCGACCCGTCGAACACCACCACGCGGCACTCGAAGCGGTTTTCCGAACCCGGCGTCGACAGGTAGCGCTCGCGGAAGCTCGGCGAAATGACGCTGGTCTTCATGATGGCGAAGTCAAACAGGTTGCCCTTCAAGACCAGGAAGCCGGCGGTCTGCTTGAGCGGATCGTCGAACGGGCGGATCATCTCGCGGTCATGGCTTTCGCGACCGACCAGGTTCTCGGCCATCGAGCGGCCGGTGACGGTCGGGCGCTGCGAGCGCAACAAGCCCTTCTGCTCCAGCTCCCACATGATGGCCGGAGTACCGCCGGCGCGGTGGTAGCGCTCACCCAGGTACTTGCCGGCCGGCTGCATGTTCAGCAGCAGCGGCACGTCGTAGCCGTAGGTCATCCAGTCTTCCGGCGTGATCTCCACGCCGGCGTGGCGCGCCATGGCGACGATGTGCGGCTGGGCGTTGCTGGAGCCGCCGATGGCGGCGTTGACCACGATGGCGTCCAGGAAGGCTTCGCGCGTCAGAATCGACAAGGGACGCAGGTCCTCGAAGGCCATGCCGACGATGCGGCGGCCGGTCTCGTAGGCCATCTGGCCGCGTTCGCGGTAGGGCGCGGGAATCGCCGAGCAGCCGGTAAGCGACATGCCGAGCGCTTCGGCGACGGCGTTCATGGTCGACGCCGTGCCCATGGTGTTGCAGTGGCCGGCCGACGGCGCCGAGGCGGTGGCGATCTGGATGAACTTGTCCTCGTCGATCTCGCCCGCGGCCAGGCGGCGGCGGCCCTTCCAGATGGCGGCGCCGGAACCCACCAGTTCGCCCTCGAACCAGCCGTCCAGCATCGGCCCGCCGGACAGGACGATGGCCGGGATGTCGACCGTGGCCGCCGCCATCAGCTGCGCCGGCGTGGTCTTGTCGCAGCCGGTGGTCAGGACCACGGCGTCGATCGGGTAGCCGTGCAGGATCTCGACCAGGCCCAGGTAGGCCAGGTTGCGGTCCAGCGCCGCGGTCGGGCGGCGGCAATTCTCGAAGATCGGGTGCAGCGGGAATTCCATCGGGATGCCGCCGGCGTCGCGGATGCCGTCGCGCACGCGCTTGGCCAGCTCCAGGTGGATGCGGTTGCACGGCGCGATGTCGCTGCCGCTCTGGGCGATGCCGATGATCGGCTTGCCGGAGCGGAGTTCCTCGGGCGTGATCCCGTAGTTCATGAAGCGCTCCAGGTACAGCGCGGTCATGTCGATGCGGTCTTCGTTGTCGAACCAGTCCTGCGAGCGGAAACGGCGCGGCCCGGCCTGGTCTTTCGTGTTTTCGGTCATCGTCTCACTCCTCGATGCGCAGCACGTGCTGCGGCAGGCCCGGCGTTTCGGCGCGGAAGGTGAACAGCGCGCCGGCCAGCGGCTGCTGCGCCAGCTTCTCTTCCGACAAGCCCTTGCGCGCCGTGGTCACGTAGGCGGTGCGCAGGTCGCCGCCGCCGAAGGCCAGCTTGGTGATGTTCGAGCACGGGAAGCGCACTTCGCCGACTTTGTTGCCGCCGGCGTCGTAGCGGTCGATGCGCCAGCCGCCGAAGGTGGCGATCCAGACGCAGCCGTCGGCGTCGACCGCCATACCGTCCGGGTGGCCGCCGCCTTCGTTCAGTTCCACGAACAGGCGTTTGTTCGCCAGCGCGCCGTCGGCCGCCAGGTCGAAGGCGTACACCTTCTTGCCGAGCGTGTCGGTGTGGTACAGCGTGCGTCCGTCCGGGCTGGCCGCCGGGCCGTTGGTGATGATATAGCCGTCATCCATGCGCGCCACGTGGCGGCCGTCGTAGCGGTACAGCGCCCCGGTCGGGGCGCTCTCGCCGTCGTCCATCGAGCCGAACCACAGGCGGCCGGCGGCGTCGACGTAGCCGTCGTTGAAGCGGTTGCCGGTGTCGTCCGCCTCGACCTTGGCCAGCGGGTGGAACTCGCCGGTGGCGTCGTCGAAGCGGTACATGCCGTCTTCCAGCGAGCACACCATGCTGCCGTCGGAAGCCGGCACGATGAAGCTGACCTGGCCCGGCGCATCCCAGCTGCGCCGGTCGGCGCCGTCGTGCGCGCAGCGGTGCAGGCGCCGGCCCTTGATGTCGACGAACCACACGCGTCGATTGGGCGCGTCCCACAGCACGCCCTCGCCGAGGATCGCGCCGACTTCCCACAACGGAACCGGCGTGATGCCTTCCAGTTTGTCGTCGATGCTCATGCGCCGTACCATCCCGCGTCGACGAAGTATTCGCGGCCGCTGCAGCGGCGGCCGTTGCTCGAGGCCAGGAACAGCGACAAGGCCGCCACGTCCTGCATCTCGACGCGCTCCTGGATGCACTGGCCGGCCAGGATGCGCGCCTCTTCTTCCGGCGTGTGCCACAGCGCCTGCTGGCGCGGGGTGCGCACCGCGCCCGGCACCACGGTGTTGGCGCGGATGCCGTACTTGCCGAGGTCGCGTGCCATGCCGCGCGTCATGCCTTCGATGCCGGCCTTGGCGGTCATGTACAGGTCCAGCTGCGACGAGGCCAGGTACCACGAGATCGAGCCGAAGTTCAGGATCACGCCGTAGTTCTGCGCCTTCATGCCGGGAATGACGGCCTGCGAGCAAAAGAATTTATGGCGCAGGTTGACCGCCATGCGGTTGTCCCAGTAGGCCGGGGTGACGTCCTCGATCTCGTGGCGGTCGTCGTTGGCCGCGTTGTTGAGCAGGATGTCGACCGCGCCGGCTTCGGCGACGATGGCGGCGAAGGTGGCCTGCAGCGCCGGGATGTCGGTCAGGTCGCACTTGACGAAGCGCGCCGGCTGGGCCGCGCCGGCCAGTTTCTGTTCCAGTGCGCGGCCGGCTTCCTCGGCGATATCGAGGAACCAGACGCGTGCGCCCTGGCCCACGAAGGCGCTGACCAGTTCGGCGCCGATGCCGCTGCCGCCGCCGGTGATGACCACACGCTTGCCGGCCAGGTCGGGATAGGTCGCGTAGACGAAAGCTTGTTGATTGGTGTCTGACATGTGATGTTCGAATTCCAGTGAAAACGCCGCTCAGGCGGTTGGGTTGGCGGCGGCGAGCAGGCCGCGCCGCGCCAGGTTGTCGTACAGGGCACGCACGCCGAAGGTCCAGGGCGCGATCTCGTCGCTGCGCTGGACGCTGTTGACCAGCGTGCCCAGCGACGGCGTCGAGATGCTGACGCGGTCGCCGGCGTGGTGGGTGAAGCCGCCGCCCGCGCTGTCGCGGTCCTTGATCGGCGAGAACATCGTACCCAGGAACAGCATGAAGCCGTCCGGATACTGGTGGTGGGCGCCGCAGGTCTGGGCGACCAGGTCGAGCGGGTCGCGGCTGATCTCGCGCATGCGGCTCCTGCCTTCCAGCTCGAAGCCGTCGTCGACGCCTTCGATCAGCATGCGCACTTCGCACTGGCGCAGCGTGTCCAGCGTGAAGCCGTTGTCGAACAGGCGGATGAAGGGGCCGATCGCGCAGGAACCGTTGTTGTCCTTGGCCTTGCCCAGCAGGAGCGCGCTGCGGCCCTCGATGTCGCGCAGGTTGACGTCGTTGCCGAGCGTGGCGCCGACCACCTGGCCGCGGCTGTTCACCGCCAGCACGATTTCCGGCTCCGGGTTGTTCCAGTGCGAGGCCGGGTGCAGGCCGACCTCGACGCCATGGCCGACCGCCGACATCGGCTGCGACTTGGTGAACACCTCGGCATACGGGCCGATGCCGACTTCCATGTACTGCGACCACAGGCCGCGGCCGGACAGCTCGGTCTTCAGGCGCAGCGCGGCGTCGGAACCCGGCTTGATCTCGGAAAGGTTGGTGCCGATCGAGGCCTGCAGCTGGCCGCGCAATTCGGTCGCGCGCGCCGGGTCGCCCTTGGCCTGCTCCTCGATCACGCGTTCCAGCAGGCTCACCGCGAAGGTGACGCCGCAGGCCTTGATGGCTTGCAGGTCGCACGGGGCCAGCAGGCGCGGCACGTCGCCGTCTTGGCCGCCGGCGGTGGGCGCCGCCAGCATCAGCTCGGCCACGTCGCCAAGGTCCTCGCCTTCGGCGCCGCGCACGATGGCGGCGGCGTCGTCGCGCTCGAACAGGTCGGACACGGTCGCCGCGTGGCGGGTGATGTCGACCACGCGGCCGCGCCGCACGGCCACCACGGCCGGGCCGGCCACGGCCTGCGCTGCGCCGGCGGGGCGCCACACGCGGCCCACCAGCAACGCATTGTCCAGGTCGTCCGGCAGGAGGTTCGCTTGTTGTGCTGTCATGATGTCTCTCGTGTAGATGGTGCCGGATGGCTTACGCCACCGTCAGCGTGGTCTTCTTCAGGTCCGCGCTGTTCGGTCCGGCGAAAATGGTAAAGGTGCCCGGCTCCACCACGCGCTGCATGTCGGCATTGTAGAACCACAGGTCGGTCGGCTTGATGTCGAAGGCGAGCGTGCGGCGCTCGCCCGGCTCCAGGGTCACGCGCTGGAAGCCCTTCAGTTCCAGCAGCGGCCGGGTGACCGAGCTGACGTCGTCGCGGATGTACAGCTGCACCACCTCGTCGCCGCGGCGGCTGCCGCTGTTGCGCACCTCGACCAGGGCGCGCGTGCTGCCGCCCGTGCCGATGCGGGCCTGCTCCAGGCGCGGCTCGCCGATCTCGAAGCGGGTGTACGACAGGCCGAAGCCGAACGGGTACAAGGGCGTGGTGACGCCGTCGATGTAGCCGCGCCGGCTGCTCGGCTTGCGGTTGTAGAACACCGGCAGCTGGCCGGTGTCGCGCGCGATCGAGACCGGCAGCTTGCCGCCCGGGTTGGCGCGGCCGAACAGCAGGTCGGCCACCGCGTGGCCGGTCTCCTGGCCCATGTACCAGCATTCCAGCAGCGCATCGGCGCGTTCGGCCAGCAGGTTGACCGACAAGGGACGCCCGTTCAGCAGCACCACCACGGTCGGCTTGTTCAGCGCGAAGATGGCGCGCGCCAGGTCGTTCTGCTGGCCGATCAGGTCCAGCGAGGTGCGGTCGCCCAGGTGGTTGTCGGCCCAGGCTTCGCGTGCGGTCTGCTCGTTGTCGCCCAGGACCATGACGATGGTGTCGGCCGATTTCGCCGCCGCGACCGCCTCGGCGATCAGGCGCGCGTTGACTTCCGGCTTGGTAAAGACGATCTCGTCCTTGCCCCACACGCGGCCCTCGGTCAGGCGCACGCCTTCCGCGTAGGCCAGCGCAAAGCCCTGCGCCTGCGCTTCCTTCTGCAAGCCTTCGTAGACCGAGACCACGTGGCGCGGCACGTCGGAATAGCCGCCGATCGGCGTGTCCTTGGCGTGGGTGCCGAGCAGCAGCATCTTGCCGACTTTATTTGCCTGCAGCGGCAGCAGATTCTTGTCGTTTTTCAGCAGCACGGCGCTGCGGCGCGCCGCCTCCAGCGCCAGCGCGATCGCATCCGGCGTGGCGGTGCGGGCATCGGCCTGGGCGGCATCCGCGTACGGATTCTCGAACAGGCCGGCCTCGAATTTCAGTTTCAGGATGCGGCGCACCATGGCGTCGAGTTCGGCCACGGCGATCTTGTTTTCCTTGACCAGCTCGGCCAGGGTCAGGTAGCCCAGCGGGTCCGGGGTCTCGATGTCGACCCCGGCCTTGACCGCGCGCAGCGCCGCTTCCTTGGGCGTGGCGGCCAGGTGGTGGCGCGTGATCAGCTCGTTGACCGCCATGTAGTCGGACACGGTGACGCCCTTGAAGCCCCATTCCTTGCGCAGCACGTCGGTCAGCAGCCAGCGGTTGGCGTGCGAGGGCAAGCCGTCGATTTCGTTATACGACGGCATGACGGCGGCGATCTTCGTCTCGCGGATGACCTTTTCGAACGGCGGGAAGAAATCCTCGCGCAGCGTGCGCTCGCCCAGGTTGGCCGGGCCGATGTTGGTGCCGCTCTCGGGCTGGCCGTGGCCGGTCATGTGCTTCAGGGTGGCGTAGACCTTGTCCGGCGCCAGCGGCAGCGTCTCGCCGGAAAAGCCGATCACCGCGGCCTTGCCCATCACGCCGCACAGGTGCGGGTCTTCGCCGTAGGTTTCCTCGATGCGGCCCCAGCGCGGCTCGCGCGCCACGTCCACCACCGGCGCCAGCGCCAGGTTGGCGCCGCGCGCGCGCATCTCGCGCGCGGCCACGCCGAAGATCTTCGTCACCAGGGCCGGGTCGAAGCTGGAGGCCAGGCCGATCGCCTGCGGGAAGCTGGTCGCCTCGCGCGTCACATAGCCGTGCAGCGCTTCCTCGTGCATCAGCACCGGGATGCCCAGGCGGGTGCGCTCCATGGCCCACTTCTGCACGGCGTTGACGTAGTCGGCGGTCTCCTTCGGGCCGCGGTGGGCGGTCTCGCCGGCGTCGCCGGCGGCCGTGGCCGCGCCCAGCTGGCGGTCCGAGGGCCGGGCGAACATGCCCATGCCGTGCGGGTGCGCCTTGGCCGCCTTGTCGGCGGAGAAGCTGGTGTCCGGGTTCTGCAGCGCCGCCTTCTGCTGCCACACGCACTGCATCTGGGCGATCTTTTCGTCCAGCGTCATGCGCCGCAGCAGGTCGTCCACGCGCGCGTCGACCGCGGCGCCGGCCTGCTTGTACAACGGCGCGCCGCCGGACGCCGCCGCCTGGGCCGCATGCGCCAGCGCGGGCACGCTGCCCACGGTCGCCAGGCCGGCCGCGCTGCCGACGGTCGCCAGGAATTCCCTACGTTTGATTGCCATCGATTTTCGTCTCCACTGCTTGTCGTTATATCCCGCCGGTCATGCCGGCGGACGTTTGCTTGCTGCAAATCGTTGTGCGCTGCCACAGAAATCGAACATTTCCATAACAGAAATGTTACCGCAATCATCGGAGTCTAAACGGCGAAATTAGTGGTTGTCAATGAAATAGTGGGCGCCTACGAGTGATGCTGGCGCAGGGTGGACGGCTCGGTGGGGACGTGCGATTCGACGCGACGCGCGCGCCGTCCACGCGTTCATGCGGCACCCGCGTCGCCGCGCTCCATGCAGCGGCCGGACGCGTCGGCAAGCCGGTTCAACCGGCGGCGTGCGCGCGCTTGGCGCCGGCGCCGCCCTTGGCGACCGGCTTGGCCGGCATCTTGACGCTCGGCAGGCGCGCCGGCGGGCGCACGCGCGGGGCGGCGTCGGACTGGCGCCGCACCAGCTCGAAGTCCATGCGCACCCGCTCCGGGGCCGCCGCCACGCCTTCGCGCTGGGCGCGCACGCGCCGCACCAGCGACTGCACCGCTTCGCGCGCCATCTCGGCGATCGGCTGGCGCACGGTGGTCAGCTCCGGCCAGATGGTGGTGGCCAGCGCGGTGTCGTCGAAGCCGGTGACGGTCAGGTCGCCCGGCACGTCCAGCCCCAGGCGGTGCGCCACCGCCACCGCGGCGGCGGCCATGTCGTCGTTGCTGGCGAAGATCGCGCTGGGACGTTCGTCCAGCGCCAGCAGGTGCTCGGCCGCGTCCAGGCCGGAGCGGTAGGTGAACATGCCCTGCACCACCAGTTCTTCCGACTTGTCGGCGCCCTTTTCCTCGATGGCGGCGCGGTGGCCGGCCAGGCGGCGCGCGCTGGCGGTCTGGTTCGGGTGGCCGACCACGAAGCCGATGCGCTGGTGGCCCAGGGCGATCAGGTGGCGCGTCATGTGGTGGGCGGCCTCGTAGTCGTCGACGCTGACCGCGCCCACGCGCTCGTCCGGCAGGCCGCAGGCCACCACCACCGCCGGGATGCCGGAATCGGCGATGCAGGCGATGACGGCCTCGCTGTCGCACAGCGGCGGCGGCAGGATGATGCCGTCCAGGCCGTTCTCGATCAGGTGGCGGGTCTGCGCTTCCTCGTGCTGGCCGGCCTCGCACTTCTCGACGAACAGCTGCACGTTGTTCAGGCCCGACTGGTTCAGCAGGCCGACCAGGAATTCGCTCAGGTAGCCGGCGCTCGGATTGCTGTACAGGAAACCGACGCGGATCGGCTTGGAACCGGCCAGATTGCGCGCTTCCTGGTTGGGGGTGTAGTTCAGGGCGGTGACGGCATCGGCCACCTTGCGCCGCGTGCTCTCGCGCACCAGGCCCTTGCCGTTCATGACGCGCGACACCGTCATCGCGGACACGCCCGCCAGCTTGGCGACGTCGGCCATGGTCGGCTGGCCGCGGCGCTCGACCTCTTCCTGCATGGTCTCTACTTTGGCTTTCGTCATGTCCGGCGCGTCCTTATGCTAGCGGTTGTTTGCGCTATCTTAGCACAGGAACATCACCCCCAGCGATGGCGGTAGATAGGCCGCCTAGCTCGGCAATGGCCCCAGAAATCGATTTCATCGAAATAAGGTTTGCGCTAACATCGCGCCGCCGGTTAAGCTCGCACGAGCCACGCTTCCATAAAAAACGCAGTCAAGAAAACAACCGGAGACACCTCGTGCAGCGACTTTTCCCGCGCCGTCCAGCCGCGCATTCTGTCTTGTTCCTGGCGGCGCGCCTGCTGGCGGCATGCCTCATCGGCTTGGTCCTCGCGCGGCCCGCGCTGGCCGCCGACGAAGACGGCTACGAGCTGTGGCTGCGCTACCGCCCCCTGCCGGCCACCGCGCGCGCGCAATTGCAGGACAGCGCCGCCGCCATCGTCACCCTGGCGCCGGACAGCCCGACCGTGCGCGCCGCGCGCGCCGAGCTGCAGCGCGGGCTGGCCGGCCTGCTGGGCCGCACGCCGGCCACGCCCGCCGCCGCAATAGCAGCGACCCGGCTCGCCGCCGGCAGCGTGGTGCTGGCGCGCGCCGCCGACCTGCCGCCGTCGTTTGCCGGCCAGGCCAGGCTGCGCGCGCTGGGGCCGGAAGGCTACCTGGTGCAGCGCACCCGCCTGCGCGATGCGGACGTGATCCTGATCGCCGCCAACGCCGATACCGGCCTGCTGTACGGCAGCTTCGCCTGGCTGCGCGCGCTGCAGACCGGCACCGGCGCGGCCGATCGGGACCTGGCGCGCATCGAACTGGCGTCCAGCCCGGCCCTGCCACGCCGCATCCTCGACCACTGGGACAACCTCGACCGCACCGTGGAGCGCGGCTATGCCGGCGAATCGATCTGGAACTGGTGGGAACTGCCGGACGTGATCGACCCGCGCACCACCGACTATGCGCGCGCCAACGCCTCGCTCGGCATCAACGGCGCGGTGCTGAACAACGTCAACGCCAAGGCCGCGGTGCTGTCCGCGCCCTTCATCGCCAAGGCCGCCGCCGTGGCCGGCGTGCTGCGCCCGTACGGCATGCGCGTCTACCTGTCGGTGCGCTGGTCGACCCCGCTGGAACTGGGCGCCACCAAAACCGCCGACCCGCTCGACCCGGCGGTGGCGGCCTGGTGGCGCGCCAAGGCGGACGAACTGTACGCGGCGATACCGGATTTCGGCGGCTTCCTGGTGAAAGCCAATTCCGAAGGACAGCCGGGACCGCAGGACTACGGCCGCAACCACGCCGAAGGCGCCAACATGCTGGCGCGCGCGCTGGCGCCGCACGGCGGCATCGTGATGTGGCGCGCCTTCGTCTACAACCCGGCGTCGCACCCGAGCCAGAACAACGACCGCGCCGCCCAGGCCTACGAGCAGTTCAAGCCGCTGGACGGCAGCTTCGACGCCAACGTCATCGTGCAGGTGAAGAACGGGCCGATCGACTTCCAGCCGCGCGAGCCCGTGCACCCGCTGTTCGGCGCCATGCCGGCCACGCCGCTGATGATGGAATTCCAGATCACCAAGGAGTACCTCGGTTTCGCCACCCACCTGGCCTACCTGGGGCCGCTGTTCGAGGAAGCACTGCGCTTCGACACCCGCGCCGGCGGCGCCGCGGCGCCGGCGCTGACGGTGGCGCAGGTGCTCGAAGGCGGTCACGATGTCGCAAAGGTGGGTGGGATCGCCGGCGTGGCCAACATCGGCAGCAGCCGCAACTGGTCCGGCTCGGACTTCGACCAGGCCAACTGGTACGCCTTCGGCCGCCTGGCCTGGGACCCGCTCGGCGACAGCCGCGCCATCGCGCGCGAATGGGCGGCGCAGACCTGGTCCACGGACGCACGCGTGACCGAGCCGGTGACGGCGCTGATGATGCGCTCGCGCGAGGCGGTGGTCGACTACATGACGCCGCTCGGCCTGCACCACATCATGGGCACCGGCCACCACCACGGCCCGGCGCCCTGGATCGACGACCTGGAGCGGCCCGACTGGAACCCGGTGTATTACCACCGCGCCGGGCGCGACGGCATCGGCTTCGAACGCGGCGCCGCCGGCAGCAAGGCGGTGTTCCAGTACGCGCCCGAGGTGGCGCGCCGCTTCGCCGACCCGGCCACTACCCCTTCCGAACTGCTGCTGTGGTTCCACCACCTGCCGTGGGACTACCGCATGCCGTCCGGCCGCACCCTGTGGCAGGAACTGGTGGCGCACTACGACCGCGGCGTGGCGGAAGCGGCGGCGCTGCAGGCCGGCTGGGAGCGCGTGCGCCCGCTGGTTGACGCGCGCCGCGGCGGCGACGTGGCCCAGCGCCTGGCGCGCCAGCATGCCGACGCCGTGTGGTGGCGCGACGCCTGCCTGGCCTACTTCCAGCATGTTTCGGGCCTGGCGCTGCCGCCCGGCACGCGCGCGCCCGCGCATCCGCTCGAATACTACCAGGCACTGCGTTTTCCCTTCGCGCCCGGCCACGGCTGAACGCAATGATCCATCCCCATAACGATCGCAATCGGAGACAAGCATGACCACACGACGCACCATGCTCGGCGCCCTCGCCGGCGCCACCCTGCTGCCGGCCCTCGCCCTGCCCGGCCTGTCACACGCCGCTGCGGCCGACGCGGCCGAACCGCTGAAGGAGATCGCACGCCGCAAGGGCCTGCGCTTCGGCACCGCGGTCGGCGGCGGC
This sequence comes from Massilia forsythiae, assembly GCF_012849555.1. Lineage (NCBI taxonomy): Bacteria > Pseudomonadati > Pseudomonadota > Betaproteobacteria > Burkholderiales > Oxalobacteraceae > Massilia > Massilia forsythiae. The sequence goes on along the minus strand of NZ_CP051685.1, from coordinate 4,827,011 downwards.
CGCAACCAGTTCGGCGACGCGGCCTACCGCGCGCTGGTCGAGCGCGAATGCGGCATCATCGTGGCCGAGAACGAGATGAAGTGGCAGGGCCTGGAACCGGCGCGCGACGCCTACCGCTTCGGCCCGGCCGACGCCATGCTGGCCTGGGCCAGGGACAAGGGCATGGCGATGCGCGGCCACAACCTGTTCTGGCAGGCCGAGAAATGGCTGCCGGCCTGGGTCGCCAGGGAAGACTTCGGCGCAGACCCGAAGCGCGGCGTGGAAGCACTGATGCGCAAGCACGTCAAGACCGTGTGCGAGCATTTCGGCAGCGCATTGGACAGCTGGGACGTGGTCAACGAAGCGGTCGACCCGGCCGACGGCAAGCTGCGCCAGAACGCCCTCACCCGCCCGCTCGGCGCCATCGAGCAGATCGACCTGGCGTTCCGCCTGGCGCACGAGTACGCGCCGCATGCGCAGCTGGTCTACAACGACTATATGCGCGGCGACGCCGGCAGCGCCAGGCACCGCGCCGGCGTGCTGGCGCTGCTGGCGGAACTGAAAAAGCGCGGTACGCCGGTCGACGCGCTCGGCCTGCAGAGCCACATCGGCTCGTGGGACGACATCGATGGCGGCAAAAACCAGGGCACGAGCGGCAGGCAGCGCGACCTGGCGGAATGGCGCCGTTTCCTGGACGAGGTCACCGGCATGGGTTACGGCCTGTTGATCACCGAGTTCGACGTCAACGACCGCCGCCTGCCGGCCGACATCGCCCGCCGCGACGCCGGCGTGGCCGCAGCGGCGCGCGACTACCTCGACCTGACGCTGTCGTACCCGGGCCTGCGCGACTTCCTGTTGTGGGGCATGTCGGACAACATCAGCTGGCTGCAGACCTGGGACGAAGCGCCGCGCAAGGACAAGCTGCCGATGCGCCCGTGTCCCTACGACGCCCAGCTGCGCGCCAAGCCGCTGCGCGAGGCGATCGCGGCGGCGATGCGCGGCATGCCGGCGCGGCAGGCCTGAACCAACCCGTAACGTCGTCCCCGCGAAGGTGAAGTGACCTAAGAAAGTTGGACAGGGGGATTATGCGGTCTTGGCGTGTGCTAGTCTATATTGAACAGGACTCATGCCGCCAAGGCCGATCCTGATCCGGTCTTGATTGTAATACTGCACGTAATCCACGATGGTCTTCTTTAGGTCATCGATGCTGGCAAATTTGTGATTGTGGAAACACTCTGACTTCAAGATGCCGAAGAAGCTTTCCATGGACGCGTTGTCGTAGCAGTTACCTTTGTTGGACATGCTTTGCTCCATGCCGGCGTCGCTCAGCATCTTGCGGTATTGAGTCATCTGGTAATGCCAGCCCTGGTCCGAATGAAGCATTGGTTTTTCATTGATGCCCAGCTTTTGCTGTGCCTTCGTGAGCATTGAAGTTACCAGGGTGAACACTGGCCGTGTATCGAATGAATACGCAACGATTTCCCCGTTAAACAAATCCTTGATTGGTGAGAAGTACAGCTTGTCTTGCCCTACTTTGAACTCGGTGACGTCAGTGACCCATTTCTGGTTAGGTTCGCCTGCAGTAAACTCCCGCTTGAGCACATTTGGCGCGACTATGCCTACTTGACCTTTATACGATTTATATCGTTTAACTCGTTGTGACGACTTCAATCCTTCTGCCTGCATCAGCCGTTGGACGGTATTGGCATGAATTTTTTTACCTGCCTGTACCAAGGCGCTTGCTACGCGGCGGTAGCCGTAACGCCCTTTGTGCGCATCAAACGTCATCTTGATAAGCTGTTTGATGCCTTCGTGTCTATCTGGCCTTTGCCTGGCCTTGTCCCAATAGTAAAAATTGCTCTTGGGAAGATTGACGATCTTGAGCAGGGTAACAATTGGGTATTTTTGCCTTAATTCATGCACTACCTGCGCTTTTTGGGCGCGGGCTGCTTTTGTGCTTGAGCTAAGGCTTGCAGCTTTTTTAGAACCTCTACCTCCATACGCAAGTACTCGTTTTCCTTGAGCACCTCATCAAGCGTACGTTCGGCATCAGGTTTGGCGGCAGGTTTTTTCGTAGGTGCTTTCATTTGGCGAGCGTGATTGTGCGGCTTGGCCAATGCCTCCAAGCCACCGCTGCTATAGCGGCTCTCCCATATCCCAATACTGGTCGGGTTGCGAACATTGAAGATGGCTGCCGTCTGTTTCATCGACAATCCATTGTCCCACATGTACTGTAGTGCCGACAGCTTAAACTGGGCATCATAGCGCGTTACCTTGCGGCTGATTCCTTCCATCCCATGCAAACGATAAGCCGCTACCCATCGTTTGACCGATCCAATATTTACCTCGTGATGCGCCGACAAACGGCGGAAACCCATGGTACCGCTGAAGTACTCCAGCACTACCTTGTGCTTGAATTCGTCTAGATACTTGAACATCTGATCCTTCGAAAGTTGAACGGTTTTCCTGTCCAACTTCCTTAGGGCAGTTCAAGGCGGGGACCCATACCGAGCATCCAAAGCCGATATCCGAAGCGTTTCCGTACTGTTGATCGGAGCGATTTCGGCACTTCAGCATGGGTCCCCGCATCCGCGGGGACGACGCAGGCTCAGCGCCTCAAGCCCTCCGCCGCGGCCTGCGCGCCATCCACCCCACCAACCCCAGCCCCAGCGCGAACAGCCCCGCCGGTTCCGGCACCTGCGCCGCGTCCGCCACCGTGAAATCGTCCATCACGAAAAAGCCCTTGTCGCGCGAGATCACCAGGCGCGTCACGCCGATAAAATTGGCGGCGACGAAGGCGAAGCTGTTGGTGATGGCCACGTCGCCGGTGCTGCCGACCAGCGCGCCGAGCGCATCGTAGCCCATGATGTTGACCGAGGTGGCCTGCGTGCCGTTGATGGCCGGCGCCGCGAACCAGGCGCCGGCGAAGTCGAAGGCGTTCGCGCTGGTCACGCTGAGGCGGTTCACGCCGAAGCCGTTGTTGACGAAGTTGCCGCCGGAGTGGGCGGCGTTGGCGTAGCCGCCCACCGTGGTGTCGCCCAGGTACCAGTTGCGGTCGAAGGTGAAGCCGCCGTAGGGGTTGTAGGCGCCGATCGTGGACAGCTTGCCCTTGGCGTCGAGGTCGTCGAAGTTCAGCACGGCGGCGCCGGCGTGGGCAGCGGCCAGGTTTGACGCGGCCAGGGCGGCCAGCAGCGGCAGGAGTCGGAGTGTCATGCTAGTCCTCATATGGTTATCGTTATCGTTGTCGTTCCGGGGCGCCTCGGCAAGCCGCTGCGCGCCGCATGGCCGGCGTGCGGCGGTTGTGCGAGGCGCCGTTTCCTTCAGTTGCAGACGTCGCCGGTCACCGTCGGCAGCGCCGAGCCGCTCACCGTCAGGCCGAATTCGGCCGTACCGCCCGGCGCGATCACCGTGTTCCAGCTCTGGTTGGCGCTCGCGCTATAGGTCGGCGGCGTGCCCGTCACGGCGGCGTTCCAGGAACCCTGCACGACCGAGCCGTCGCTGTAGGTCCAGCCGACGGTCCAGCCGTTGACCGGGTTGGCGCGGTTGTTGGTGATGCGCACCGCCGCGTTGTAGCCGCCGCTCCACGATGCGGTCACCAGGTACTCGCACTTGTTGACCGGCGCGGACGGCGTGCCCGGCGTCGCCACCGCCGGCGTCACCGTCACCTCGCCGTTGTCCGCGACCATGCCGTAGACGATGCCGCGGCCCACGGTGCTCATGTAGACCATGCCGTAGGTGTTCATGTCGCCGACCACGAACTGGCCGTTGCCGGTACCGCCGTATTCGTGGGCGTCGTCGTTGACGCGCACCCAGCTCGCGCCCTTGTCGATCGAGCGCAGCAGGCCGTGCACCGTGCCCACCGTGCCCCACATGTACAGGGCCGGATAGTCGCTGCCCGGCGCAGCCTTGCCCAGGCCGATGGCGCCGCAGGCCGAGACCGCCGCCAGCCTGGCGAACGTGGCGCCGCCGTCGACGGTGTGCGCCACGCCGTCGTTCAGGCATACCCAGACGTCGCCTTCGCGTTCCGGCGTTGCGCGCACCAGGCTGGCGCCGCCGCCCGCCAGCGTGCTTTTCACGGCGAACGAGGCGCCGCCGTCCGCGCTGGCGTAGAAGCTGCCGCCGTCGAAGGCATAGAATTTGGTCGGATTCACGCGGTCGGCGACCGGGCGCGCGTTGCGCACCGCCAGGCCGGCGATGGCGCGCCAGTTGGTGCCGAAATCGGTCGAGCGGTAGCTGGTGGCGGAATTCGACGGGCTGTGCAGCAGTGCGTAGCCGTCGGCCGATAGCGCCAATTGTCCCTGGCTGCCGTTGATCGTGGCCGACCGGGTCCAGCCGGCGCCGCCGTTGGTGGTGGTATACAGGGCGCTGCCGGCGCGCGCCATGACGTTCGGGTTGCGCGCGGCGACCGCCAGGCCGGACGTGCTGCCCATGCGCGGCTGGTGGATGCTGCCGTAGGCGTCCGGGCTACGCTGGACGAAGCCGTCGTAGTCGAGCATGACGGACACGAAGGGTGCGCCGGCCACGCTCTCGGCGGCGGTCGGCACGGTTTCCTCGAGCCCGGCCACGTCGAAGTTCCAGGTCGGCGCGGCGGCATCGATGTCGGGCGTCTTGAACACGCCGTTGCCGGAAGTGACCCAGGCCTGGCGCGTGTCGAAGGGATCGAATTCGACGCTGCCGGCCCAGTGGACCGCCTCGGTCTTGATCCAGTCCACGCCCTTGCTGTCCAGCCTGAAGCCGCGCTGCACCACGTCGCTCCAGTTGCGGCCGCCGTCGCGCGAGCTGTAGATACGGTCGCCGTAGGCATTGTCGTGCTGCAGCTTCCAGGTGTTGATGGTCGAGGCGACCAGGTGCTTCGGGTCGCGCGGGTCCATGCTGATGCCGCTGAACGGGTTGCCCAGGCCGGCCGGCGTGACGTTGGTCCAGTTGCCGCCGGCGGCATCGTATTCCCAGATCTGGCCGCGGTCGAACGGCTCGGCCGTGGTGCCGTAGGGACCGGCGCCGTTGGCGTAGGTGACCACCAGCGCGCCGTCCGGCGACAGCACGGCGCGCTGCGGCATCAGGCCGGCCGGGCCGCCCGCCACCGGCTCGAAGCTGTCGCCGCCGTCGTAGCTGAAATACAGGTTGGGGCCGGCCGAACCGAAGCGCGAGACGCCCACGAAGATGCGCTGCGCGCGGCCGTTGTCGACGCTGGTGGGGTCGAGCAGCACGAAGCCGATGCCGTTGTCGTTGGCGGTGGCCGTCACCGGCAGCGAATCCAGGCGGTTCCAGGTAACGCCGGCATCCAGGCTGCGGAACAGGCCGTCGCGCCGGGTGCCGGCGTACACCACCGCGCCGTCGCCCGGATCGACCTGCAGCTTTTCGCCGGACTGGCGCCCCATGCCGTTGCCGTGCGCCTTGAATTTGCCGGTGACGTCGATGGTCTTGAAGCTGCGGCCGTAGTCGGTCGAATGCAGGATGACGGTCTTGCCGTTGTTGAAGTAGCTGGTGCCGGCCAGCAGGTAGACGTTGGCGGCATCGTTGGGATCGATCGCCAGCGACTCGACGCCCTGCAGGCCGGTCTCGCCGTCGGACACCCAGTCCAGCAGCGCCACCCAGCGTCCGCTGGCGGCGTCGTAGCGGTAGGCGCCGCCGACATCGGTGCGCGCATACACTACGCCGCGCTCGCTCTTGCTGGGGATGATGCCGGTGACGTAGCCGCCGCCGCCGACGGCGACGCTGTCCCAGTGGTAGTGCTCGGCCGACGCGTGCGCGCACGCGAACAGGCCGGCCGCGACGAGCGCGGCCAGGCGTTTGGTTTTCATTTGTCTCCTCCGTTTTTTCGATGGGCTTCGTGTGGCCGAAGCGCGCGTTCTTTATGCAGTGTTATGAAATCTGCACAAGAAATCAACCGAAATGTGAGACAGGAGGCAATTCGTTAACAAATATGTTGTGCGCTAACACCTTTGCATACCGGCCCGACCGTCTTGCCGCAGCGGATGCTTCGGTGAAAGCGTCGCTGCGGCGATGGAACAGCGGGGCCGGTCAGGCGATCGTCACCGTGATAGCGGCCTGGTAGCCGGCCGCCACGCTGCCGCTGGTGTCGAGCATCTCGGTGCTGGTGCCGTCGCTGAAGACGTTATCAGCCGAAAACGAGGTCACCGAGGTGTTCTGCCCTTTCGTGTACAGCGAACTCGCATACACGGCCGCGGTTACCGCCTGCGGGAACGCGAACTGCGTGGTGGCCGTGGCCGTGCCGCCCAAGCTGTTCGTCACGTACACCTGGGCATGGATGTGGGTAATCCTGCCGACGTACCAGCCGGGGAAGATGGTGGTGAACGTCACCTGGCCGTTGGCATCGGTGGTCTGCACGCCGCGCAGGTAGGTCAGGCCGGCCTGCCCGGCGTTCTGGTTGCTGCTGTAGCCCGAATACAAGCCGTCCTTGTCACAGTGCCAGATATAGATCGCCGCGCCGGCCACCGGGGTGCAGCCGTTGCTGAGGTCTTGCAGCGTGATGGTCAGCGTCAGCGGCACGCCGGTCTTGCCCTCGGTGATGTCGCTGCGGCGGATGGTCGAGTTGGTCAGGACGGCGTACAGCGGATACGGCCCGTCGGTCTCGCTGGCGGTCAGCGTGCAGCTGCCGACCGCGGCGCGGGTGACGGTCGCGGTGTAGGTGGTGCGCGTGGCGCCGTCCTGGGCGGTCACGACGATGGTGAGCGTATTGCTGCCGACCGCCAGCGCGATGCTGGCGGCGCTGCCGCTGGCCACCGTCGTCCCGTTGACGGTGACACTGGCGGCGCTGCTCGACGTCGTCGGCGTCACCGTGATCGACGCCACGCTGTTGGCCACCGCCGCCGTGTACGCGGTGGTGGCGGCGCTGAAGGTCGGCGACAGGCTGCCGCTGGACAGGGTCAGCGCGCTCAGCGTGGCGAGCGTCGAGGTGGTTGCGGCCTCGCGGGTGACGCTGACGGTCGTGGTGGACACGGTGCTGCCGTCCTGCGCGCGCACGACCACGGTGATGGCGTTGCTGCCCACCGCCAGCGCGATGGCGGACGAGCTGCCCTCGCCGTTGGTCGCGCTGCCGTTGACGGTCACCGTGGCGTTGCCGTTGCTGGGCGAGGCCACGACGGTCAAGGAAGCGACGTTGTTGGCGACCGTCGCCGTGTAGGCCAGCATGGAGGCGCTGAACGCGGGCGACAGCACACCGGACGACAGCGACAGGGCGCGCAGCGTGGCGTCGCTGCTGACGGTCGAGGTGGCGCGGGTCACGGAGACGGTGTAGGTGAGCGTCGTCACGCCGTCCTGCGCGGTGACGAGGATGCTGATCGTGGTCACGCCGGCGCTCAGGGAGATGGCCGCGGAGGCGGCGCCGCTGGCCACGGCCTGGCCGTTCACCAGCACCGTCGCCGACGTGTTCGCGGCCGTCGGCGTGAGCGTGATGGTACTGACCGTGCTGGCCACCGCCACGGCGTAGGCGCTGGTGCCGCTGGCAAACGCCGGCGACAGGGTGCCGGCCGAGACGCTCAGGGCCGACAGGGTGGCGACGCTGGAGGCGGTCGCTGCGGCGCGCGTGACGACCACGGTATAGGTCTGCGTGCTGGTGCCGTTGCCGGCCGTGACGACGATCGACACGGTATTCGCCCCCACCGCCAGCGTTACCGCGGCGGAGGTGGCGCCGCTGGCGACGGCGCTGCCGTTGATCTTGACGCTGGCGGCGCTGTCGGCAACGGTGGGCACGAACGCGATCGACGCCACGCCGTTGGCCACCGCCACCGTGTAGGCCGCGGTGGTCGCGACGAAGGTCGGCGACAGCGCGCCCGACGAGACGCTCAGGCCGGCCAGGGCCGCATTGCTGGACGAGGAGGTGCTTCCGCCCGAACTCCCGCCGCACGCCGCCAGGGCGAGCGCGCTGAGGGTACCGAGGGCGCCGCCCAGGGCCTGGCGCCGCTTCGACACCGGAGGAAGCGTCTCGTCGGGCCGGGATGGACGTTCGCCGGGCGCCTGCGAAGACGGGTTGTCGTGGTCGGCGTGGGCGCGCCGCTGATCCCGCAAGTCGTTTGCCATGTGTCGTGCCTTGAGTAGGTTGGTCGCGAAGCCGGCCGGGCCGGCCGTATGTACGAGCCCATCCTATTCAGCGCGCACGCCCCCTTCAAGCACGTTTACCTATCTTTACGCGTGTCCGCGGCGCTCAGCCGCCCGGCGCCGCCGCCCAGGCATCCTCGTACAGCACGCCCGCCACCGGCTGGCGCTTGTCCCAGCCCTCTTCCTCCAGCATCGGCGCCGCGTAGAACGCTTCCACGTGGCCGACGCACAACACCGCGATCGGCACGCTGTCCGCCGGCATCGCGCACAGTTCCCGGATGCGCTGCGGATCGAACAGCGACACCCACCCTGCCCCGATGCCCTCGGCGCGCGCCGCCAGCCAGAAGTTCTGGATCGCGCACGATGCCGAGGCCAGGTCCATCTGCGGCATGGTGCGGCGCCCGAACACGTAGGGTTCGCGCTTGTCCATCAGGCCCACCACCAGCACCTCGGCGCAATCGAGGATGCCCTCCACCTTCAGGCGCATGAAGTCGTCGGCGCGCCGGCCGAGCGCGTGCGCGGTCTGCACGCGCTCTTCCTCGACGTGGGCGTGGATGGCCTGGCGCAGCGCGCGGTCGGCGATGCGGATGAAGCGCCATGGCTGCATCAGGCCGACGCTGGGCGCGCTGTGCGCGGCCGCCACGAAGCGTGCCAGCTGCGCGGGGTCGATCGGCGTCGGCAGGAAGGGGTCGCCTCAGAAAACGGAAAATAAAGCACGCTAAGCCGTTTGGCGCGGTCTCAGTGGTCTGAACTTGCCGGCACCTACCTTCGCACTGCTACGCCACACGTAATCGCCTGTCAGATTGATATGTTCCCAGCCAAGCGGCGATAGGTACTGCAACAGGCCGATATCGACGCTCTGGCCATGGCCACGCAGCGCATTCGTGGCCCGCTCAAGGTAGACGGTATTCCAGAGTACGATGGCGGCCGTCACCAGATTGAGGCCGCTTGCTCTGTAACGCTGCTGCTCGAAGCCCCGATCGCGGATCTCGCCAAGACGATTGAAAAACACGGCACGCGCCAAGGCGTTGCGCGCTTCGCCCTTGTTGAGCCCTGCGTGCACGCGGCGCCGTAGCTCGACGCTCTGCAGCCAGTCGAGGATGAACAGCGTTCGCTCAATCCGTCCCAGCTCGCGCAACGCGACAGCCAGGCCGTTCTGGCGCGGATAACTACCTAGCTTCCTCAGCATCAAGGACGCCGTGATCATCCCCTGCTTGATCGACGTGGCCAGCCTCAGAATCTCATCCCAGTGAGCGCGAACGTGCTTGATGTTGAGCGTCCCGCCGATCATCGACTTGAGTCCGTCATAGCTAACATCGTTCCTCGAGAGGTAGAGCTTAGTATCGCCCAGGTCGCGGATGCGCGGCGCGAACCTGAACCCGAGCAGGTGCATCAACGCAAAAACGTGATCAGTAAAGCCGGCCGTGTCAGTGTAGTGTTCCTCGATCCGCAAATCGGACTCGTGGTACAGAAGGCCGTCGAGCACATAGGTCGAGTCGCGCACGCCGACGTTGACAACCTTTGTATGAAACGGCGCGTACTGGTCCGAAATGTGGGTATAGAACAGCCGCCCTGGCTCACTGCCGTATTTCGGGTTGATGTGGCCAGTGCTCTCGGCCTTGTTGCCAGCCCTGAAGCGCTGGCCGTCCGAGGACGACGTGGTGCCGTCACCCCAGTGTTTCGCGAAGGGATGTCGGGACTGTGCATTGACCAGCTCGGCCAGCGCAGCGGAATAGGTGTCGTCGCGGATGTGCCAGGCCTGCAGCCACGCCAGCTTCGAGTATGTCGTGCCAGGGCACGACTCGGCCATTTTGGTCAGGCCCAGGTTGATCGCGTCGGCAAGGATCGTCGTGAGCAGCAAATTCTTGTCCTTGGCCATGTCACCGGACTTCAAATGCATGAAGTGTCGAGTGAACCCGGTCCATTCGTCCACTTCCAATAGCAGCTCTGTGATCTTGATGTGTGGGAGGATGGCTGCAGTCTGGTCTACCAGGATCTGAGCGCCGTCAGGCACTACCGCGTCAAGCGGCGTAATCTTCAAGCCCGATTCCGTGAGCACCGCATCCGGCAAGTCATTGGCCAAGGCCATCCGGTTGACCTCGGCCAGCTGCTGTTCCAGCAAGCCGATCCGGTCATGCAGGTAGCGGTCGCCGTCCGTGGCCACCGACAGCGGCAGATCGCCCGCGATCTTCAACGCCGCGAACCTGTCGATCGGCACCAGGTAGTCCTCGAAATCCTTGAACTGGCGCGATCCCTGCACCCAGACGTCTCCCGAGCGCAGCGCGTTCTTCAGCTCCGACAACGCGCACAGCTCGTAGTAGCGGCGGTCGAGGCCTGCGTCGGTCATGACCAGCTTTTCCCACCGTCTTTTGATGAAGTCAGTCGGCGCCCCTGCCGGCAGCTTGCGGGCATTGTCGGCGTTCATGGTTCGCAGCACGTCGATCGCATCAAGCACATCACGGGCAGCCGGCGCCGCGCGCAGCTTGAGCACATCGAGGAACGCGGGCGCGTATCGGCGCAAGGTCGCGTAACTCTCGCCAACCCGGTGCAGGAAATCGAAATCGCCAGGCTGGGCGAGCTTTTGCGCCTCGGTGACGCTTTCGGCGAACGCATTCCAGGACATCACCCCTTCGATGGCCGCGAACGGGTCTGCACCCGATTGCTTGGCTTCCAATAGGGCCTGACCGATGCGGCCGTACAGTTTCAGCTTGTCGTTGATAGCCTTGCCGGACGCCTGGAACTGCTGCTGATGCTTGTTCCTGGCCGCGTTGAACAGTTTGCCGAGGATGCGGTCGTGTAGGTCGATGATTTCATCAATCACGGTTGCCGCGCCGTCGATCGCCAATGCGGCCAGCGTGGCGTAACGCCGTTGAGGTTCGAACTTCGCCAGGTCGGCCGGCGTCATCTGACCACCCTCCCGGGCGATCTTGAGTAGACGGTTTTGGTGAACCAGCAGATCGATCCCCTCAGGTAGACCAATCGCCTGCCAGACCTTCAGGCGCTCGATGTGTTCTAGCATGTGGCGTGAATTCGGCTTGGCCGGCGACTGGCGCAGCCAAGCCAGCCACGTTGTCCTGCCGTTGTCCCGTCGATTGAGCAGGTCACCCAGCCGTCGGCGGTGCAGAGACGATAGCGGCTTACACAACGTGGCGTAGATGTGCCGGTTAGCCCGCGTGATCGCTTCCGCACAGATTCGCTCGATCGCACCTAGCGCGGGCTGGATCACCGATTGTTGCCGCAGATTCTCGATGAGGGTGCTGGCCAGCACGACGCCTTTGTCGGTCTGCTTGGCGATCTCGGTCAAGGTGTGCACGGACCGCCGATAGTGGCCCATCGTAAAGAGCTGGTAGCCGAAAACGCTCTGCAGTTCGACAAGGTGCTCGCGCCGCGTCTGGTCGCGCTGGCCGTACTCCGCCCAGCACTCGGCCGGCACATTCAACTGTTCGGCAACGAATTTGAGCAGGGCCGGGAACGGTGCCTGGTCGGCACCGAGGATGACGCCAGGGAAGCGCAGATAGCAGAGTTGTACCGCGAAGCCGAGGCGATTGGCAGGGCCGCGCCGCTGCCGGATAACAGACAGGTCGGATTCGCTGAATTCGTAGTATCGGATCAGGTCGTCTTTGGCAGTGGGTAAGGTCAGGAGGTTGTCAAGCTCGGTGGCGGATAGGATCGAACGACGTGGCATGCGGTTATTCTGTTTTCAGGTATTGGTAAAGAGTCTCCCGACTGATGCCGAGGTCGCGCGCTACGGTTGCCTTCGGCTTGCCGTCGGCGACCCGAGTGCGTAGCTCGGTCACGCGCTCGGGCGCGAGCGCTTTTTTGCGGCCGCGGTAGGCCCCGCGCTGCTTGGCCAGCGCGATCCCCTCGCGCTGCCGTTCACGGATAAGTGCGCGCTCAAACTCGGCAAAAGCGCCCATCACCGACAGCATCAGGTTTGCCATTGGCGAGTTCTCACCGGTAAAGGCCAAACACTCTTTGGCGAACTCGATCCGCACGCCGCGCCTGGTCAGGCTCTGCACAAGGCGTCGTAGGTCGTCCAGGTTGCGGGCCAAACGGTCCATGCTGTGCACGACCACGGTGTCGCCCTCGCGCACGAAGCCCAGCAGCGCTTCCAGCTGCGGCCGCTGCGTGTCTTTGCCCGATGCCTTGTCGGTAAACACCCTGTCCACCTGTACGTGCTCGAGCTGCCGGTCCGGGTTCTGCTCGAAACTGCTGACCCTGACGTAACCGATTCGTTGGCCTTTCAAGGGACCTCCCTGTTGTCAATGTCAGGCTGAAATCTATGAGCCTTCCAGTCAGGTGTCAATAAATCGCTTCCGCGACCCTATCCTGACGCGCTTTGCCGAGATTTCCTAACGCCTAATTAGGGTGTACTGCAACTTGGCAGGTGGACGACGCCGGCAACCTGTGGTTCCTCAGCGCCGACGACAGCCACAAGAACGCCGAGATCGACGCCGACCGGAACGTGGCCCTGACCTTCCAGACCGACAAGCATTCCGGATTTGTCCGCATGGACGACCGCGCCAGCATCTCGCGCGATGCCAGCCGCATCAAGGACTTGTGGAATCCGCTGCCGCGGACGTGGTTTACCGAAGGAGAGAACGATCCGCGCATCACCGTCGTCCAGGTCGCGCCCGTGTCGGGATACTATTGAGACAACAAACACGGCGACGCGGTGGCGGCGGCCAAGGCGGCGGTCGGCGCCGTCGTCGGCAAGACGCTCGACGATTCCATCGAAGCGCGGCTCATCTTCTGAGCGCCGTCTCCTGCTTGGATACGGACCGCGGGTGCCCGACCGGAGGCACCCGGACCGTCGCGACAAAAAAGCAGTTGACTTGCCGAACCGTTCGTATATCCTCCACTGCATCGCTACAGTATAACGATACAGTAAATCCTTTGGGACGTTTCCTTCATCCCGACGCCGGAATTTTTTACCCTTCTACTGTAACGATACAGATAAATGTTTCGGTCGAAACTACAATAACGAAGGAGACAACATGTTGAGCCATACCGCATTCCGGCCGGTGCGCTGCGCGCGTTTGCCGATCGCCACCGCGACCACGCTGGCGCTGCTGGCCTGGAGCCCTGTACAGGCGCAACAAGCGGGCAAGGACGAGGCCTCGCAGCCGGCCGATCGGCAAGCAGCATCCGCCGCACAACCCAAGCTCGAGCAAGTGGTCGTCACCGCCAACCGCCGGGTCGAAAAGCTCGAGGACGTGCCCGCATCTATCTCGGTGCTCGGCGAGGAAACCCTGCAGCGCAACAACGTGCGCGAACTAGTCGACATCGTCAATCTGTCGCCCGCTCTGTCGATCTCGGTCGGCACCCAGGTCGGCACCAACAGCATCAACATGCGCGGCATCGGCACCACCTCCAACAATCTGGGCATCGAGGGCGACGTCGCGATCCTGGTCGACGACATCCCTTATTCGCAGGCGCAGCAGGCATTCAAGGATGCGACCGACGTGGTGCGCGTGGAAGTGCTGAAGGGACCGCAAAGTACGCTGTTCGGCAAGAGCTCGATCGCCGGCGCCGTGCTGATGACGACCAAGCCGATCGGATCGGGCCCGATGCAGACCCGCGTGAGCCTGTACCGTACCAGCGACCACGAATACCGTGCCTCCGCCGCCCTGAGCGGGCGCCTGAGCGAGGACGTCGGGCTGCGCCTGTACGTCAGCAAGACGGATTTCCCGGGCATGCTGCACAACCTGACGAACGACACGATGCAGAACGGCTCGGGCGGTAAGAGCGTCCTGGCCAAGCTGCAGTGGCGGGTGACGCCCGACCTCGACGTGCTGATCGCGCCGCATTTCGACCACTCGCTGTCGACCGGTAACACGGCCGCCATCATCGCGATCGATCCGGGCGTCGGCTACCTGTACAACAAGAACTACACGGCGCTGTCGAATACCGCCGTCCTGCGCGACATCCACATCGGCCCCTTGAACCGGGAGATCCGCAACGATTCGCCGACCGGGCTGGAGTCGACCGACCGCGGCATCGGCGTGCGCGCCAACTACGCGTTTCCGGACGCCTCGCCACTGGCCGGGCATACGCTGACCTCGATCACCTCGGTCGACAACAACCTGTCGAATGACTTCCGCGACAACGACAACATCGACCTGATCTCGACGTACTACCAGGTGAACGCGAGCGGCAAACCGTCCGGCATCGCCGATCCGCCCATGATCAACGGCACCACGGCCAGCAAGACATCGACCCAGGAATTCCGCCTGACCTCGCCGGACGGCAGTGCGTTCCGCTACCTGGTCGGCGTGTGGCTGTCGCGCAATACCATGTATCGGACCTATTACCGCGGCAACCCGTTTGTGAAGGAAACGAATTTCACCAACTACCTCACCGATTCGGGCATCCTGAACCATGCGATCTACGCCAACACGAACTGGGACTTTGCGCCGCGGCACAGCCTGAGCGCGGGCCTGCGCCTGAACCGCGAGACCAACAACTATTCCTTCCATACGATCGACAGCCTGTCGTCGTCCGCGCCGAACAACGTGCACACCGGCGAGTACTACTACGTCGCCCCCAGCACGAGGCGACGGCGATGACGGGCAAGCTGGGCTACAGCTTCCACGTCACCCGCGACGTGATGGCCTATGGCACCGCCTCGACCGGCAACAAGGGCGTCGCCTACGACATGACCAGCGGCGCCAACAACCCGAACGTGTTCGCCCACCTGCCGCTGGCGGCCGAGAAAGCGTTCAGCCTGGAAGCCGGCCTGAAGGCCAATCTGTGGAACAACCGCGCCACCTTCAACGCAGCCTTTTTCCAGACCCGCTTCCGCGACTACCAGACCTCGGCCACCGAGCGCTTCTCGGACGGCAGCCTGGCCAGCGTCCTGTACAGCATCCCGGCGATCCAGACGCGCGGCTTCGAAGCCGACGCCACCGTGCTGGCGACGCGCGCCCTGCTGCTGAACGCCAACCTGGCCTTCACGCGCGCCACGATCCGGTCCTGGGACCAGGGCACCTGCTACAGCGGCGCGACCGATTGCACGATTCCGAACCGCCTGGTGCCCGGCGCCTTCCTACGCGACGCCAGCGGCGGCGCGATGCCGAATTCGCCCAAGTGGAAGCTGTCGATGGGCGCCGAATACACGCTGCCGCGGGCGGCCTGGCTGCCGTATCCGGTCGCCGTCAACGCGCAGTGGCGCACCCAGTCGGCCGTGCGCGGCGCGATCAGCCAGGACCCGAGCCTCGACCGCCCGGGCTACGGCATCCTCGACCTCGGCGCCCACGTCGCCGACGCCACGGGACGCTACAAGCTGTCGGTGGGCGTGCGCAACGTGCTCGACAAGCACTACGCGGTCGGCAACGTCGGCTCGTTCCTGAACTTCAAGCGGACCAGCGGACCCGACATCAAATCGTATGGCTGGCAGCCGGCGCGCGACGCGTTCCGTTACACCTCGATCCGGCTGGACATGACGTTCTGAACGAACGGACGACACCATGAACGAACCCAGAATCCAGGACGTGGCCAGGCTGGCCGGCGTCTCGACCACGAGCATCTCGAACTTCCTGAACAACCGGATGGAACAGATGCGTCCCGGGACCCGCCTGAAGATCCAGCAAGCCATCGAGCAGCTGGGCTACCGCCCGAACAGCGCGGCGCGCCAGCTCAAGACCGGCGTGGCGGCGATGGTCGGCCTGCTGGTGCCCTCGTTGGCGAACCAGTTCTTCGGGGCGCTAGCCTGCGCGGTGGAGACGGCGGCCGCGCGCGACGGCTGCCAGGTGATGACGTTCAGCACCTTCCGCGATCCGGACCGCGAGCGCGCCGTCACCGCCGACCTGCTGGCCTACGGCGCGAAAGGCATCGTCACCGGATCCGCGCTGAATGACACCGACCACCTGGCGACGATCGCCGCGCGCTGCCCGGTCGTGGCCTTCGATATCCGGCGTTCCTCGGAAAGCCACGACCGCATCGCTACGGTCTCGGTGGACAACGTCAGCGCCACCGCGCTGGCGGTCGACCACCTGGCCGCCCTGGGCCACCACTCGATCGCGCTGGTGACGCCGCCACCGTACACGCTGAACCGCCAGGATCGCCTCAAGGGCTTCCAGCAGGGCGTCGCGCGCGCGGGGCTCACCGGCGAACTGATCATCGTCGACGCGAGCGAAGCGCCGCGCGACCCGCACGGCGATACCCAGCTGTTCGAGCTGGGCCGCAGCGCGGCGGCGCGCCTGCTGGCGGCCGCGAGCCGGCCGACGGCGGCGATCGGCATCAACGACATGATGGCGATCGGGATCGGTGTCGGCCTGCGGCAGCTGGGCAGGCAGGTGCCGCGCGACGTGTCGCTGATCGGCATCGACGACATCTTTTTCGCGGTCGCCCACGATCCGCCGCTGACCACGGTGCGCCAGCCGATCCAGGCCATGGCCGACGCCGCCGTGCAGCGCATCCTGGCGCCGTCGTCGGCCACGGCCACGACCGACGAAGCCGGGCTGTTCGCGCCGGAACTGGTCGTCCGGGGCTCGACGGCGGCACCGCGTACTTAACCATCACCACCAAAGGAAAACAAAGCATATGGAACTCATCGGAAAGAAAGCCCTGGTCACCGGCGGCGCATCGGGCATCGGCAAGGCCAGCTCGCTGGCGCTGGCGCAGGCGGGCGCCGACGTCGTGCTGACCTACTGGAGCAGCGCCGCCGAGGCCGACGAGGTCGTGGGCCAGATCCGCGCCATGGGCCGTCGCGCGCACGCGATCCAGGCCGACATGAGCGACAGCGGCGCCGCCGAACGCGTCTTCGCCGAGGCCGAACATGTGATCGGCGAGATCGACGTCGTGTTCGCCAATATCGGCGGCCTGATCCAGCGCTGCCGGGTCGCGGAGATGCCGCTGTCGCTATGGGCCGACGCCGTGAACCTGAACCTCACCAGCACCTTCGCGATCTGCCATGCGGCGTTGAAGCGCATGGAGCCGCGCCGGCGCGGATCGATCGTCACGATGTCCTCGCTGGCGGCTTTCGACGGCGGCGGCCCGGGCTCGGCCCACTACGCCGCGTCCAAGGCGGCCGTGGCCGGCTTCACGCGCGCGCTGGCGAAGGAAGCCGGCCCGCTGGGCATCCGCGTCAACGGCGTGTCGCCGGGCCTGATCGCCACCCGCTTCCACGACACCTTTAATACGCCGGCCAATCGCCAGGCCATCGTGGAGCGGACGCCGGCCCGGCGCGAGGGCGCGCCCGAGGACGTGGCCAACCTGGTGGTGTTCCTGGCGTCCGAACGCGCCGCCTTCCTGGCCGGCGAGATCGTCCAGGTCAACGGCGGCCTGGGTTTGTATTGAACGGAGCGAAATACACGATGAACTTCACCTTTACGCGACGCCGTTTCCTCGGCGCCGGCCTGACGCTGCCGGTCCTGGCCCTGAACAACGCATTGGCGCAGGACGAACGCGAATCGCTGGGCACCGGCCAGAACACGAAGATGGCCGGTCCGCATCCGCTGCAAACCATCATGGCGGCCCACCCGGCCGCGCTGCGCCGCGAGCTGCAAGGCGTGCATCCGCGCGTGTTCGTCACCGCCGGCGGCCTGGACACCCTGCGCCAGCGCGCCAAGGGCAGCCACCGCGCGCAGTGGCAAGCCGCGCTGGCCAGCCTGATCGCGCTGCGCCAGCCGCCGGCGCCGGCGCCGGCCCAGAAACGGCGCGCCCAGAACGACACCGCCATCGGCATCATCGGCGCGGCCCTGGCCTACCGCATCGAGGGCGACGCCCGCTACCTGGAGGCCGCGCGGCGCTACATGGACGCCGCCGTCAGCTACCCGGTCTGGGGCTATACCTACAGCAAACCCGACATCGACCTGGCCGCCGGCCATCTGCTGTACGGCCTGGGCGCCGGCTATGACCTGCTGTACGACGTGCTCGACCCGGCCGACCGCGCGCGCTATCGCGACAAGCTAGTGCGCCAGGCCGGCATCCTTGCCGACCACTTCATGCCAACCCCGGGCAAGTCGTACTCGTACAGCCAGAACCACTGCTTCATCCCGATCGCCGGCCTGGCCGTGGCCGCGTATGCGCTGTGGGACGACACCCCGGACGCGGCGCGCTGGGCCGCTCTGGCGCGCGCCATCTTCAGCCGCGTGCTGGACGTGGCCTCGCCCGACGGTTATTTCTACGAAGGCGTGGAATACTGGATCTTCTCGATGCCGTGGATCGTCCACGCGCTGGACGCCTTCGCCCACGCCGCCGGCGACGACTTGTACGATACCCCGGCCCTACGCCGCGCCCACCTGTACATCGCGCACTCGCTCACGCCCAACGGCCAGGACGTGTATGACTTCGGCGACGTGTTCGAGGGTCCGGTCACGCGCGCGCGCCAGGGCGAGGAACCGGCGCGCACGCACCCGGGCGGCAAGCTCAATTCGAACTACAACCTGCTGTACCGGCTAGCCGCGCGCTTTTCCGATCCACAGGCGCAGGGCGTGGCGGACTGGATGGCCTCGCTCGGCCACGTGTGCGCGGAAGACTTCTGGACCCTGCTGTGGCGCGACCCGGCGATCCAGTCCGCACCGATGACGGCGCTGCCGCCCTACCACCATTTCGACGACCTCGGCACCGTGTACTGGCGCAGCGACTGGACGCCGCGCGCCACCGCGTTCGCGTTCCGCGCCGGGCCGCCGGAAGGCCACCACGTCGCGTCCCTGATCGGCAAGCTGCCCGACTGGCACCTCGAGACCGGCCATTCGCACCCGGACGCCGGCAGCTTCATCCTGTACGGCGCCGGCACCTACCTGACCGGCCCGATGGGCTATGCCGGCATCCCGACCAGCAAGTTGAGCAATACGCTGCTGATCGACGGCCATGGCCAGGCCAACGAGGGCGGCGGCCACGACGCCTTCCGCGATTACACGTACGCGCGCCTGGATGCGATCCGCTTTACCAGCGTCCGGCTGGGCCGCGACGGCGCCGAACTGGTCGCCGACCTGACCGGCGCCTACCGTCCCGAACTTGGCGTCGACAAGCTGCAGCGGCGCTTCCGCTATGCGCGCGGCGCATGGACCGTGACCGACACGCTGCGGGCCAGCAAGCCGGTGGTGCTGACCGCGCAGGTGCACGGCGACGGCGTCATCGCCAAGAACGGCGCGCACACCTACCTGGTGCAGGGCGCGCCGGCGGCGCTGGCGGTGGAGGTCGGCACGGGGGCGGCCAAGGGCGTGATCGAGCCGGGGGTCGTGGTCGCCGCCGGACCGCCGGGCCACGTCGACCGCGGCCCGACCGAGGAACGCGGCACGGTGCTGCGGCTGTCGCTGCCCCCCAGCCGCGACGCGACGCTCGTGACCCGGCTGTCGATCGCGGAGCGCCGTCCGTGACGGTGCCGGACGTCGTGACCGTGGGCGAGGCGATGGCGCTGCTGATGGCGCGCACGCCGGGCCCGCTGGAGAGTGTCGACGTATTCGAGCGCGCCACCGCGGGCGCCGAACTGAACGTCGCGGTCGGCCTCGCCCGGCTGGGCTTCCACGTTGGCTACATCGGCAGCCTGGGCAAGGATAGCGCGGGGCGCCGCCTGCGCGCCTTCATGGCCGCCGAACGGCTCGACCTGCGCCACCTGTGGATGGACGTGCGCTACCCGACCGGCCTGATGCTGAAGCAGATGGCGGTCGGCGGCGCCGACCCCGAGGTCGAGTACTTCCGGCGCGGCTCGGCCGCGAGCCACCTGTCGGCGCGCGACCTGCCGGCGCCCGACAGCGATTTCGGTCGCGCGCGCCTGGTGCACCTGACGGGCATCTGCCCGGCCCTGTCGCGTGGTTGCCGGGAGCTCGCGTTCGCGCTGGCGCGCCAGGCCCGCGCCGGCGGCCGGACCGTGAGCTTCGACCCGAACCTGCGGCCGCGCCTGTGGCCGTCGCGCTCGGCGATGATCGAGACGGTCAATGCGCTCGCCTGCGAAGCCGACCTCGTGCTGCCTGGCCTGGCGGAGGGCCGGATGTTGACCGGCTGCGACGAGCCGGCGGCGATCGCCGGCTATTACCTCGAACGGGGCGTGCGCCAGGTAGTCGTCAAGCTCGGGCCGGCAGGCGCCTATGTGGCCGGCGCCGGCGTCGAACCCGGCATCGTGCCCGGCGTGCCGGTGGCGCGCGTGGTGGACACCGTCGGCGCCGGGGACGGCTTCGCGGTCGGCGTGATCAGCGCCTTGCTCGACGGCCTGGACTTGCGCGACGCGGCCGCGCGCGGCTGCGCCATCGGCGCCCGCGTCGTGCAATTCCGAGGCGATTGCGACGGCCTGCCGGACCGCGCGCAACTGGACGAGGCATCGGCCCGCGCCGGCCGCACCGGAACCCACATGGAGACACAGGCATGAAAACCATCAAAGGCTTGCGCTGGCTGATCATCTCGCTGGTGGCGGTCGCGACGATCATCAACTACATCGACCGGTCCGCGCTGGCGGTCATGTGGCCCGGCATCGCGGCGGAACTGGGCATGGACAAGCGCGACTACGCCAACATCGTGACCATCTTCCTGATCGGCTACGCGGTCGGACAGTCACTGTTCGGCAAGCTGTTCGACGCCCTCGGCACCCGGATCGGCTTCATGCTGTCGATCCTGGTCTGGTCCGGCGCGATCGCGCTGCATTACGTGGCGCGTTCGGCGCTGTCGTTCGGCCTGTTCCGCACGATGCTGGGCGTCGGCGAAGCCGGCAACTGGCCAGGCGCCACCAAGGCCATCGCCGAATGGTTCCCCGTGCGCGAACGCGCGCTCGGCCAGGGCATTTTCGGCGCCGGCGCGTCGCTCGGCTCCGTGATCGCGCCGCCGCTGGTGGCCCTGCTGTATGCGGCGGTCGGCTGGAAAGCGACCTTCGTGCTGATCGGCTCGCTCGGTTTCATCTGGATCGTGCCCTGGCTGATCGTGTACAAGACCGGTCCGGCCGCCCACCCATGGATCGGCGCCGACGAACGCGCGCTGATCCTGTCCGGATCGGGCGCCGCCGCCGCGGCGCAGGACGACTATGTTCCGACGCTGGCCCAGTTGCTGCGCCATCGCCAGAGCTGGGGCGTGATCGGCGCGCGCTTCTTCATCGATCCGGTCTGGTGGCTGTTCGTCAGCTGGCTGCCGCTGTACCTGAACGAACGCTTCGGCTTCGACGTCAAGGAGATCGGCATGTTCGCCTGGGTGCCCTACGTCGGCGCGGCAGCCGGCGCGCTGGTCGGCGGCTGGCTGTGCGGCCGCTTGCTGGCGCGCGGCTGGAGCGTGAACCGGGCCCGCAAGTCGGTGATCGCGGGCGGCCTGCTGCTGATGTTTCCGGCGCTGATCCTGAGCGCCGCGGCAGCCACGCCGGTGCTGGCCGTGCTGGCCATCGGCGTGATCCTGTTCGGCTTCCAGGCGGCCATCACCAACATCCAGACGCTGCCCAGCGATTTCTACTCGGGCAAAACGGTCGGCACCCTGGCGGGCCTGAGCGGCACTTCGGCCGTGCTGGGCGTCATCGTGTGCATGCAACTGGTGCCGGTCCTGACCGTCGGCGGCGACTACACGCCCTTCTTCATCCTGGGCGCCGCGCTGCTGCCCCTCGTATTCCTATCCCTCTGGCTGGGCGGTCGGGTCGACCGCGTGCAGCCCCATTCATCCCGCAAGAAGACTGGAGACCTCGATGAAACCCGCGTTTCGTAATTCCCTGCTACTGGCGCTCGCGCTCGCGGCCGGCCCCTTCCATGCGCACGCCGCGGCGGACAAGCCGAACGCGTCGCAAGCGCTCGAAAAGAAGGATGACGGCACGTTCCTGAAAAAGCACGAAGCGATCCTGGCACGCGCCAGGAGCGGCCCGATCGGGCTGCTGTTCCTTGGCGACTCGATCACCGAGCGCTGGCACATCGCGCCGCACATCTGGGACGCTTATTACGGCAAGTACCAGCCGGCCAATTTCGGTATCGGCGGCGACCGGACCGGACACGTCATCTGGCGCATCGAGCACGGCGAACTGGACGGTATTGCGCCAAAGCTCGTGGTGTTCATGCTCGGCACCAACAACAGCGGCGATTACCCGGCCGAGGAGATCGCGGCCGCGGACCGCAAGATCGTCGGCATGATCCGCGCCAAGCTGCCGGCGGCGAAGATCCTGGTGCTCGGCATCTTCCCGCGCGGCCCGCGTGACACAACCGGCAAGCCGGTGACCGACGCCGGCATCGAGGACGCGGCCCGGCGCATGCGCACCATCGACGCCGTGAACCGCGACCTGGTCCAGCTCGACAATGGCCGCGACATCCGCTTCCTGAACATCAACGCGACCTTCCTGGGCCAGGACGGCAAGATTCCCAACACCATCATGCCAGACCAGTTGCACCCAGGTCCGGCCGGCTACCAGCTGTGGGCCGACGCCATGCAACCGCTGCTGCAGGAGATGCTCAAATGAAGACCGCCCTCCGTATGCTGGCCTGCGCCCTGCCGCTGGCGTCGCTGACGGCCACGATGGCGCCCGCGTCCGCCGCCCCCGCCTTCACGCCGCGCGACGCGCTGGAGCGCCAGTTCGACCTCGAAGGCAAGCCGCCGTACGCGGCGCCGTACGACGGCACGCTGCGGTTCAGCGCGCTGGACGCGAAGTACGATTCCGGCCATGGCCACGGCTACCGCAACGAATTCAAGATCGCCGACAAGCTGCGCCGGCCCGCCGCGCAAACGCACGAGCATTTCGCCGCGCGCGTGACGGCGCAGCTGCCGGACGGCGCCAAGACCATCGTGGCCCAGTACCACGTAGAAGGACTGGACACCATCGTCAAGGTCTACGTGCAGGACACGGCGGACCGCCAGGGCCTGGATGGCAAGCCCGACAACGGCGTGTTCGACATCCTGGTGCGCATGCTTGGCACCGACGGCAAGGAGGCCACGACGGCGCTGGGGACGGTGCGCTCCGGCCAGCCCTTCGACCTGGACGTCCGGTTCGACGGCGGCGATGCGCGCGTGGCGGTGACAGGTCCCGACGGCGTGCAGCGCGAGGGCCATACGCGCATCAAGCCGGACGAGCGCGCGATCTACTTCAAGTTCGGCGATTACCTGCAGGCGCTCGACCCCGACACCGGCAAGCACACGATCAGCAGCGCCCAATGGGACCGCTACTATGCGGCCAAGCGCATCACGGCCGAGCACGTCGTTTTCAGCAACACCGTGTTCGAGCGCGAAGGACCCCAGCCATGACCGCCGCGCATCCGCCGACGGCGCCCGAGACCACCGCACGCTACGCGGCGTGGCTGGGTGCGCGTAGGCCCACATAAAACCAACGACAAACCCAAGGAGATCAAGTTTTGAAGACGATGCAATCAATGCGGTTCGACCGCACCCCGCTCGCTGCCGCGGTCACCCTCGCCCTGCTGGGCCTGGCGCCCGCGGCCGGCGCCCAGCAAGCCCCGGCCGCGGACGCGGTCAGCAAGGTCGAGATCACCGGCTCCAGCATCAAGCGCGCCGCCGCCGACCAGGCGCTGCCGGTCACGGTGACCAAGGCCGAGGACTGGATCGCCCAGGGCGCGATCACGGTGGCCGACGTGCTGATGTCGATCTCGACCGCGGCCGACTACGAGCCGGCCACCGGCGCCGGCAACGGCAACGGCGCCAACATGCGCGGGATCGGCACCTCGCGCACGCTCGTCCTTCTCGACGGCAAGCGTCTGTCCGACAGCTCGATCGACCCGAACACGATTCCGGTCAGCGCGCTCGACCGCACCGAGGTGCTGCGCGACGGCGCTTCGTCGGTGTACGGCAGCGACGCCATCGGCGGCGTGATCAACTTCGTCACCAAGAAGGCCTACAGCGGCGCTTCGTTCACGCTCAAGGGCAGCGTGCCGCAGCGCAGCGGCGGCGGCGAGACCGAAGGGCTCTCCTTCATCGCCGGCAAGGGAACCTTGTCGAGTGATGGCTGGAACGTCTACGTCACGGGGGACTTGAATAAAAGCGTTCCCCTCGGCCAGGACGCCCGACCCGACATCACCAGCACCGAACGGCTGATGAGCGCGGGTTTCACGGCGCCGCACCTGACCAGGGGCACCAACGCGGTGCCGGCCAACGTCACGCTGGCCAACGGCTCGACCAAGGTCGGCAACAAGACCATCACCGGCAGTCCGTATTACGGCAGCGGTTGCCTGCCGCCGTATTCGACGCCGGGCACCAGCAATACCTGCTCCGCGATCGCGAACGCCAACACGCTGACGCTGACCACGGCGAAGAAGCAGAGCTCGCTGTTCCTCAAGGGTTCGAAGATGCTGTCCGAGGATAACAAGTTGACGGCCTCGGTGCTGTATTCCACGATCTATGTTCGTCCCGTAAAGAACCCGACCACGGGCCTGGACGCCTCGATTCCGAATTTTCCGGCGCTGACCATCACGCCGAGCAGTCCCTACTATCCGGGCAAAGGCGTCACGCCCGCGATGGCCGGGATCACCAACCAGACGCTGACGCTGGGGTGGTCGCTGATCGGCGACCTCGGCCCGACCGTGCTGAACTACCAGAAGTCGCAATCACGCGTGATGCTCGAGGACGAAGGCCGTCTCGGGGCCTGGGACTACAAGGTCGGCCTGTGGAACGCGGTCTACGCGACCAATTCCTCGTTCCGTTCCGGCTTCGTCAACAGCTATGGCCTCCTGGCCGGCGTGTCCAACGGCGTCCTGAATCCGTTCGGCCTGCAGGACGAGAAGGGCAAGACCTACCTCGCAAGTATCTCGACCAACGGCGAACTGGCCGGCAAGGGCTTGACGCGCCTTACCGGCGCCGACCTGACGGTCAGCCGTGAGCTGATGCGGCTTCCGGGCGGTGTCCTGGCCGTCGCCGCCGGCGTCACGGCCTATCACGACTTTGGCCGCTCTTTCGTTCCGCCGAGCGTCGCACTGTCCGGCGGCCAGACCGGCTCGTCCACCGCCGCGCTCGACGTGCACGCGTCGCGCAACGTGACATCGATGTATGCGGAACTGGACGCGCCACTGACCAAGTCGCTGGACGTCGACATCGCCGTGCGTACCGACCGCTACAACGACTTCGGCAGCACCACCAATCCCAAGCTCAGCTTCCGCTACAAGCCGTCCGGCTGGCTAATGCTGCGCGGGGCGGTCGGCACGGGCTTTCGTGCGCCGACGCTGGGCGAGCGTTACTTCGGCGCCGTCAACGGGCCGACCGGCGTGACCACCACCACCTACAACGATCCGCTGCTGTGCCCGGGTGGCGCGGTCGGCGGCAATTCGGGGGGCACAGCCCTGCCCGGCTATTCGCCCACCACGGTGTGCACCGCAAGGCTCCCGGTCAACACGGGCGCCAACCCCTCGATCGGGCCCGAGAAGTCACGCACGATCAACTTGGGCGTCGTGCTCACGCCGACCCGGTCATTGCTGGTCTCGCTCGACTACTGGAACGTGCGCCTGCGCGATGCGATCGGCCAGATGGCTCAGGCCACGCTGTTCCAGCCGCAGTACGCCAGTCTGTTCGTGCGCGATCCCAAGACCAACGCGCTGCTGTACATCGACGACCGCCTGAACAACATGGGCGGCCAGCGCACCGACGGCGTCGACGTGACGGCCACCTACACGCTGCCGCGCACGCGCTGGGGTACCTTCGGCGTCCAGCTCGACGGCACCTACGTGCACAACTTCCGCACCCGGCTGACCAACGACAGCCCCTGGATCGACAGCGTCAACACCTTCGGTCCGCTCGACGCCAACCTCTTCATCTACCGGTGGCGCTACACGGCGTCGCAAAAATGGCGCAGCAGCGGCGGCCACTGGAGTTCGACGCTGTCCGAACAGTATCGGCAAAGCTTCGAGGACCTGAACGCGGATTCCTTGTTCTATCACCGCATCGATCCCTATCTGCTGGTCAACTGGTCACTGGTCTATACCGGGTTCCGCAAGTGGTCGTTCATGGGCGGCGTGAACAACGTGTTCGACCGCGACCCGCCGGCCGCCAACTACCGCAACGAGGGCTATCTCAGCGGACAAGCCAGTCCGGTCGGCCGCGCGTTCAACCTACGCGCGACCTATACCTTCTGAACGACGGACGCCTTTTGCTGAGGCGTCTACTGTAACGTTACAGTCAACACTGTCGCGCCGGGTTCGCCCGGCGTGTCGGGTGATGGAAGATGGAACTTGGAAGATGGCGGCGGGCCGGACGGGGGCCACGCCGCCTGGGTCGTGCTCAGGCTGGAAACGGTGTTTCGGCCACGCCGATGACGCCGGGCCGCAGCATGACGATGGCGCCGGCCCAGACGTCGCCTTCGGTCTTGCCGACGGCGATCGAGGTCACGAGCAGCGTATCGAGGCCGGCGCCGCCAAAGCTGCACATCGAGGGTTTCAACATCGGTACGTCGACGCGCCGGTCTAGCTTGCCGTCGGGCGTGAAACGCAGCACGCAGCCGCCGTCATTCCCGCAGATCCAGTAACAGCCGTCGCTGTCGACCGCCGCGCCATCCGGACGCCCCGGAAGCGTTTGCATGTCGACGAACAGGCGTTGCCCGCTCGGCACGCCGTCGTCGGGATCGTAGTCGAATGCCCATACCAGCTGGCGCTGCGGATGGGAGTCGGACAGATACATGGTCCGGCCATCCGGCGACCAGGCCAGGCCGTTCTGCACCAGCAGGCCCGAGACGACCGGCGCCGAGACGCCGTCCCGCACGGTGTAGCGGTGCAGGTTACCCAGCGGCCGGTTGGCGGCGATGTCGGCGAACATGGTGCCGCTCCAGAACCGCCCCTGGCGGTCGCAACGGCCGTCGTTGAAGCGCATGCCGGGGCCCATGCCGCCAGGCGGCGCCCCCAGCTTCCGCTGTGCGGCCATCCCGCTGCTGCCCAGCTCGAGGCTGAAAATACCGCTCTCCATGCCGGCGATCAAGCCGCCACTTTCCGTCAGCGCGATCGATGCGACCTTTTCCGTCGTTTGCCAGCTGGCGAGCCGCCCGGACGCGGCATCCAGGCGCCAAATGGTCATCGCCGCGATATCGACCCAGTACCATGCGGCCTGCCGCGCGCACCACAGCGGGCTTTCGCCCACGCTGCAACGCACGT